>NZ_FXEH01000003.1 GCF_900176565.1 Thalassobacillus devorans | reverse complement strand
CACTAGATCCTAAGTCTAGCGTGTCTGCCAGTTCCACCACACCCGCATAAATGGTGAGCCATGAAGGATTCGAACCTTCGACCCTCTGATTAAAAGTCAGATGCTCTACCAACTGAGCTAATGGCTCTTATAGTATTACTTTTTTGAGCATATGGCTCAAAAAGCGACATTGACTATTATATGATCCGTATACCCCAAAGTCAATGGTAAATTTTGAAATAAAAAATGGCTGGGCCAGCTGGATTCGAACCAGCGCATGACGGAATCAAAATCCGCTGCCTTACCGCTTGGCTATGGCCCAAACACAAAATGGCGGTCCGGACGGGACTCGAACCCGCGACCTCCTGCGTGACAGGCAGGCATTCTAACCAACTGAACTACCGGACCTATGTATTTTTCAAAAGGAAAGTGACCCGTACGGGATTCGAACCCGTGTTACCGCCGTGAAAGGGCGGTGTCTTAACCACTTGACCAACGGGCCATTTTGACAAAATAAAATGGCGGAGAAGGAGGGATTTGAACCCTCGCGCCGCTTACGCGACCTACACCCTTAGCAGGGGCGCCTCTTCAGCCACTTGAGTACTTCTCCACTGGCTCCACCGGTAGGATTCGAACCTACGACCAATCGGTTAACAGCCGATTGCTCTACCACTGAGCTACGGTGGAATAATGTCATTAGTATTTAAGGTTGGCTGCTGAAACGAACAACAGCGACGTTAAATATATTATAATATTTAGCCAAGCTTGTCAAACACTTTTCAAAAAATGTTTCTGTGTTTTTTGCTTGTTTTTTTAAGGCTTATTTAATTTAACATGGGTACTAAGATTCGTCAATATATCTAGCTATGTTTTTTTAATTTTCCCCGACATTTTCCACAACGGTATCGTCTTGTGTCGACTCTCCTCGCTCTGGCATAGGTCTGACCACATTTCTCGCAACAATAATGATGCTTCTTTTTCTGCTTCTGGGACGGCAGTTCAGAACAGAATCTTGGTGAGCCTGTCCGTTTTAACAACTCTCGGAATTCCGGGTCACGGTGCTTGTATCCTTTCCCTTCAATATGCAAATGATAATGACAAAGCTCATGCTTGATGATGCCGATGAATTCTTCTTTTCCTATCTCTTTTAAAAATTTAGGGTTCAATTCAATGGTACGCTTGGCTGGTATGTATCTTCCCCCAGTAGTACGAAGTCGGGAATTGAAACATACGTGATCAAGGAACGGCTTATCGAAATATTTCTCTGAAATTTGATGGGTAAGATTTTTCAATTGAGCCTGGTCTATTTCCCTCATATAGTCACACCACCTACGTTACTTGCATATCTTATCATAGCACTTTCATTTTCTCATCAAGGAGGTTACAAACCAAATGCCTGGCTGGTTAAAAAAACAGATGGCAAATGCTTTTTACCACAAAGATAAGTATCAAATAAAAATGTTGAACCAATGCTGGTTCTTTTACAAAAAGGAATACAAATAAAAGATACCAGAAATAGTGCTATCCTGGTATCTTTTATTTGTGTTATTTATTTACCATCGTCAATGCAATCCGCTGCTTATCCATATCCACTTTTTCCACCCATACGGTAACAACATCGCCGACAGCGACGACATCCATGGGATGTTTAACAAACTTGTCGGCTAACTTGGAAATATGGACAAGCCCATCCTGCTTGACACCGATATCAACAAACGCACCGAAGTCGACGACATTACGGACTGTACCTTCCAATTCCATTCCTTCTTCTAAATCTTCCATCGCAAGTACATTCTTTTTCAGCAACGGCTTAGGCAATTCATCACGAGGATCCCTGCCTGGCTGTACCAGTGATTTAATAATATCCTGCAAAGTAGGTAACCCGATTCCCAGCTTCTCTGCTGTTTCTTCTGACTCCATCCCTTTCAGGCTGTCGGCAAGCTGCTGCGTACCAAGGTCTTCTTCACTACTGTCGACCATTTTTAATAAATCTCTTGCTGCCTGATAGCTTTCGGGGTGGATCGGGGTACGATCTAATGGCTCCTTCCCGTCTATGATCCGCAAGAACCCAATACTTTGCTCGTACGTTTTTGCTCCTAGTCGCGGGATCTTTTTCAGTTCTTTACGATTCGTGAATTTCCCTAGCTCTTCCCGCTGCTTCACGACATTATTAGCCACCGTCTTGCTTAAGCCGGATACATATTGCAGCAAGGAACTGGAGGCTGTATTGACATTAACACCTACCTGGTTAACGGCAGTTTCGACTACAAAGGTCAGTGATTCTTTCAGCTTCTTCTGGGTTACATCGTGCTGATACTGACCGACGCCGATTGATTGCGGGTCTATCTTCACCAGTTCAGCTAAAGGATCCTGGACACGACGGGCAATCGATATGGCACTCCTCTCTTCCACTTGCAGGTCAGGAAACTCTTCCCGTGCCAATGTTGAAGCGGAATAGACACTCGCCCCAGCTTCGTTGACTATCATGTAAGCAATGTCAAGACTATGTTTTTGAATCATATCAGCAATGAATTGCTCTGTTTCCCGGGAAGCTGTCCCGTTTCCAATCGCAATCAATTCAACTGGATATTTGTCTAAGAAGGAAAGTAATATCTTTTCTGCACCTTTGATATCATTCCTTGGGGGAGTCGGATACATCACGGAGACACTGTGCATTTTTCCGGTTTCATCGATAACTCCCAGTTTACAGCCCGTTCTGTATGCTGGATCAACACCAAGTACTGTTTTCCCTTTCAATGGGGGCTGCAGTAACAGGCTTCTCAAATTTTGAGAAAAAACTTCGATCGCCTGCTCCTCGGCTTTTTCAGAAAGACTGTTACGTATTTCTCTTTCTATCGATGGTTCAATCAGCCGCTTGTACCCGTCCTGGATTGCAGTTGCTAAAAAGTCACGCATCTTCTGATTCGCCTCATTGCGTATCACCTTCCGTTCCAGATAAGAAATGATACTTTCTTCAGGAGGCTGGATGGAAACTTTGATGATCCCCTCTTTTTCTCCGCGATTCAACGCTAAAACCCGGTGGGATACAACCGCTCGTACAGGTTCCTGGTAATCATAATACATTTCAAATACGCCTTTTTCGTCCGCTTCCGAATCTTTAGCGGTCGACTGGATCGTACCGGATTTGAATGTCCGCTGTCTGATTGCTTCCCGGTATTCGGGCTCATCTGATATCCATTCGGCAATAATATCATTGACACCGGCTAATACATCCTCCACCGTATGTAACTCCTGTTCTTCTGAAACATAAACAGCAGCTTCTTCTGCAAAGTCGAACTTCTGTTGAGACCAGACCATTTCCGCTAATGGTTCGAGGCCTTTTTCTTTCGCAATCGTCGCACGTGTCCTTCTTTTTTGTTTATACGGGCGATAAAGATCTTCCACCTTTTGAAGCTGTGGTGCCTGTTCAATACTTTCCCGAAGTTCGTCTGTAAGCTTTCCTTGTTCATCGATTAAACGGATGACCTCTTCTTTCCGTTGATTCAAATTCTGGACATAGTTCCATTTATCTTCGATGGTTTTGATTTGCACCTCATCAAGTCCGCCCGTCATTTCTTTTCGATAACGAGCTATGAAAGGAACGGTGTTACCATCCGCAAGCATGTCGATAACTTGTTGTATTGCCTTTTCAGAAATATTCGCTTCTTTAGCCACCCATGAGATCGGTGACGCTTTTAGACCTTGTTCACTCAAGTTGGAACCTCCTCAAACATACATATCTTCTTCATTCTAACAAATTTCCCTCTCCTTTACCTCGCGATAAACTAAAAAGAACCTTATCCCAATTCCAATGAGATAAGGTCCTCTATTCGTATTTCATGGCGATTAACGTCGTATCATCATCACGAGTATCGCCATTTTCAATTTCATATTGCTTGATAATACGGTTTACATCGAAATCATGGAATAGCTTCGAGGAAAGCTGACGTTCATTCACGCCATCCGAGAACATGATGAAAACTAATCCACGTTCCAGCTTACCATGCACAACCCGCATCTTTTTCGGATAACCAGTGAGATATCCGGCAAGTGGTATATTACGTTTCTTTTGCCCTTCACTAGTCACTGTCATAATCCCAATGTTACCGATTGAGGAATAGGAGTAGGTTTCACTCGGGTAATCGATTTTCAAAATCCCTAAAACTACCCCTCGTTTGCTCATAAGTGCTTCGTTGCATTTTTTGATTAAACCTTCAATGGGCAAATCTGGATAATCTTCAATCACATCCATGACAGCCTGCGAAGATTCTTTGGCCAATTCACCACTGCCAAGCCCATCGGCTATCGCGCAAACAAAAGATTTATCCGTTTCTTTATAATAATAACTATCCCCACAATAATAGTTTCCCTTTTTAGGCTTTTGATAAGTTGCAATCTTCATGCGACTTACTTCCATACTCAATAGAAGGCCTCTGATGATTCTGATTGCAGGGCTTCACGGAGTTTTCTTAACGCGCGCCGTTGTAATCGGGACACATGCATCTGGGAGATGCCCAGCTGCTCACCGGTATCCTTTTGACTCATATTCTCAAAATAAGTGCACTGGAGAATTTCCTGTTCACGTTCAGAGAGAATAGGCAGCACTTTTTCCAAAAGCATCTGCTGGTCGACATGTTCGAAACCGGCTTCCTGGTTACCGATTAAATCCAGGATCGTCACCGTGCTTCCATCAGAATCAGCTTCAATTTTACGATCGACAGACAGCGCTTTGTAACTTTTGCCCATTTCCATCGTTTCCAGCACATCTTCTTCAGATACTTCAAGGTAGTCGGCAATTTCCATTACGGAAGGAGAACGCTGCAATTGCGTAGTCAGTTCTTCTGCTGCTTTTTTAATTTTCGGTCCTAATTCTTTAATACGTCTCGGTACATGCACACTCCATGTTTTGTCACGGATGAAACGTTTGATTTCTCCAATGATCGTAGGAATGGCAAAGGATTCGAATGATTTGCCGAAAGATGGATCATATCTACGGATAGCGGCCAACAGACCTAACATCCCTACCTGGGCTAAATCTTCGTGTATCGAACTGTTTTTTGAATATTTTCGTGCTATCGATTCGACTAGGTCTTTGTAGGCTAATACTATCTTTTCCTGGACCTCTTCATCTCTAGGGTTCTCCTGGAGATAAGCTATCCATTGGTATACTTCGTCTTCACCTTTATTGTGTTGTTGAGATCTGGTCGCCATCTTGACCCACCTCATTTTCATGAAGATACTTCGTCATAAGTACTATGACTCCATATCTGCTGCTGATTTCCACCTTATCCATCAAGGCGTCAATCAAAAACAGCCCGAAGCCTCCTTCACGCAAGTCTTCGATAGCATCGTTCTGCTGGTAAGGACCAATATCTTCTTTTACATTGGAAAGGTCGAAACTGCCGCCGTGATCAGCCACCATTATCTCTAAACGGTCTTGATAGACTCCGAAACCGATAGTGATGTCTCCTTCATCTGACTCTTTATAGGCATGTTTGACAGCATTGGTAATCGCTTCGGAAATAGCAACCTTCAGGTCTTCGATGTCTTCATAAGAGAAGCCCATACGGTTTGCAACACCAGAAGTGCTCAACCTGACCACGCCTACATATTCCGGCTTAGCAGGCACCTTTATTTCAATAAAATCAAATGGTTCCATTTTAAATTCCACCTTGTACTGTAGAGTCGATATTCATGATCTCGGTAAGCCCGGTGATTTTGAAGAGACGGTGCACACGTTCTTGCATATGAACCAGTTTCAATTCAGAATTATGTTCTTTGGTAGACTTCAAAGCACTGATAAAAACACCTAGACCCGTACTGTCCATATAGTTAACATTATTCAGGTCAACTTCCACAGTTTTGCCCTCATCTTTCGTCAAAGGCAGCAGCTCTTCTTTCAGCTTTGGAGCTGTAAACGCGTCGATTTCACCTGAAAGCGTAACCACTGATTTATGCTCTTTATTCGTTACATCTATAGTTAAGTTCAATTAACTCATCCTCCTATTTTAGCTAAAATGGTGCATCAGATGACATGTACCCACAATTAAGAAGGCTTAAACATTCCTTCTTAGCACAACGAGAGTAAAGTCGTCCCTTAACTGGAAGTCCTGTAACTTTTCAAAATGCTTGTAGACCTGTTCCACCATTTCCTGTGCAGGCAGATCCATATATTTTTTTATGATTTCCAATACTTCTTCGGGCTCAATGAACCTGTCGCCCTGTCGACATTCTGTCACGCCGTCTGTCAGCATGATAATCATATCGCCAGGATCAACTTGTTGTTCTTTTTGAGGATATTCTGCATCTTTCGTAACCCCAAGCACCAGGCCAGGAGCATCCATTTCACAAAACTCGCCGCGTTCATGATGATAATAATAACCTGGTTCATGACCGGCGGATGAGTAATAGAACTTATGGCTCTGCGGGTTATACAGGCCATAAAACATCGTGATAAACATGCTGGAATCGACATTTCGTTCCACCACACGATTTAAGCTTTCCAAAATAACACTAGGTTCCATGCGTTTATGCGGAAAACTGTCCATGGAATATTTGATCATAGACATACATAAAGCTGCTGGAACCCCTTTACCAATCACGTCAGCGATCCCAATTCCAAGCGAACCCTCCTGGTCTTGTACAAAATGATGGTAATCTCCATTCATTTGCTTGGCAGGAACACTGATTGCTCCAATTTCGATGCCATCAAAATCGGGTTTTTTTGTAGAAAGAAGAGTCTTCTGCATGTTGGCAGCCACTGAAAGCTCAGACTTAAGCTCAAGCTGCTTCTCTCTTAAAGCTTGATGTTCTTGATAAGCTAGCCCATAAGAAATCATTGTTTCTAATAGAAAGTTCATCGAAGCCTGGATATCAGCAGGCATCTCAGGATAAATTTCTTCTAATGACTGTACATGAATATTAATGATTTCTTCTGGTGAAATATTGTGCTGCATTGAATGTTTACTGAATTGCTCTGCTTGATATAAAGCTTGTTCGTCTTTAGTTCTGATGTATTCTTTCAATAGTTCTTTATAGTTTTCAAGGTCAAGCTTCAAGGTGCTCATCGTTTACAACCTCCTTTAACGGAGCCATTTGACAACTTTAATTTCTGTACCTTTCCCTTGCTCGGACACAATATCGAATTCGTCCATCAATCGTTTAACACCAGGAAGTCCTGCTCCGAGTCCCCCAGAGGTAGAGAAACCATCTTCCATTACCTGACTCAATTCCTCGATACCAGGCCCCTCATCTATGGCGATGATACTTAAACCTTTGTGGTTCATATCATCAATGGCCTCAAAACAAACCTTTCCACTCCCTGCATATAAATAAATGTTTCTTGCTAATTCTGAAATGGCAGTCGCGATACGCGCTTGGTCGACCGTACCGAAGCCGATTTTTTTTGCGATGTCCCGTCCCAATTGACGAGCCCCGACAATATCCCATTCCTTTTTAATATTCACACAGGATTGGAAGTCCATTCGCTTATTCCTCCAATTCCTGACGAAGTTTGATCAGCCCTTGTTCTAAGTCTAATGCCGTCGGTACATCTTGCAAATGTATTCCAAGGTCGATCAACGTCATCGCAACAGCTGGCTGAATACCAGTCAAGACAACTTTAGCACCCATTAAATCAGACATGGTCACAACGTCTCCCAACACCTTAGCGATGAAGGAGTCGATGATGTCCACTGAAGTCAAATCGATGACTACCCCTGTAGCCCCGCTTGCGTGTATCTTGTTCAGCAGATCTTCCTGAAATTGAATGGCTGTCTGATCATCTAAGTCGATCTGAATCGAAATCAACAGGTAATTATGCAACTTTAAAATTGGAATTCTCACAGCCTTCACTCCCCATCCAATGAATCAATTAGTTTTTCAATACTTTCATCTTTTTCTTCTGTTGTTACAATCTTGCGGTTGGTAAGCTCAAGTGCTGACTGGAAGCCTTTGCGCAGAGAGCTCTTTGTCGGGAATTTGGTCAAATCAATACCCAGGTTTACGATTGTCTGGGCGATTTCAGGCCGGATCCCTACCAGGATACACGTGGACCCAATCAGCCTTACCGCTTCGGCGGCCTGGATGATATGGTGGGCAACCATCGTGTCGACGACTGGCACTCCTGTAATATCAATTAAAACCACATCCGCGTGGTGTTTGATGACTCCATCAAGTAAGTTTTCCATAATCAATTTCGCACGTTCTGTATCAATAGTTCCTATTAACGGCATGACCGTAATATTTTCCATGACCGGAATCAATGGTGCAGATAACTCCTGTAGGGCCACTCGCTGTAATGACACGATATGCTCCCAGCTCCCGGAGTACTCATTCACCAGACGATTGATGATTGGTCCGACCCATGCATCTACTTTCTGCATGACTCTGGATAAGTATTCGGAATCGACTTTATCTGATTGACTTAAGATGAAATCGATGGTTACTCGACGAAATACCTGCATCCCATCCGTCAAATAACTCAATGGCCAGCCCAGGTTGATGAGCCGCTCTGAAAAATCATCCAACTCTGAACTAAGTCCTTGCTTTTCTATACTTGCAAATATTACATTGACAAATTCTCTATTTGTACTTTCAAATAGTTCATCTGATATGGTGGAAGTGTACTCCTGATTCTTGCTGCTTTGCACTTCCTCCAGCCACATCTTAACAATATCGTTACTGTTTTCAAGCACAAGGCTCTTTAAATTGGCATCCATGTTTAACCCCCGCAAAAATTGACCATTATTTTAGTTTATTAAACATTTTCCCATGAAACGTCACCTTAATCAAATAATAACTTCTTTTTGTCCTTTTTTGACATACCTTCCGACATATTTCGCTTGTATTCTACATTATATTATTTCCACGTCCGCTACAATAACCCAAAAACTGGGGTTTTTCTGTTGAGAAAAATGGGTAGTGATTTTATGTATATAAAAAACCGCCCGGTACAGGAGCGGTTCAGGTTAAAACGCTATTAAGCCGAGGCTGATCTGTAACGCCTCGTCGACACGTTTCATCATCTTTTCATCCAGCTGCGTTATTTTATCTGTCAGCCTTTGTTTATCAATGGTACGGATTTGTTCTAATAATATAACGGAATCACGTTCAAAACCATATTTCTCAGCATTGATTTCAACGTGTGTCGGGAGTTTGGCTTTTTGTATTTGCGCTGTGATGGCAGCCACGATGACTGTGGGGCTGAAACGATTTCCGATATCGTTTTGGAGAACTAATACAGGGCGGACACCGCCTTGTTCTGACCCCACCACAGGGGATAGATCAGCGAAATAAACATCGCCGCGTTTGACTATCAAATCTTCACACCCCGCTCACTAGGCGTTCTAGGGTGTTCTCCGCCTCCTCTTCCGCCTGAAAAGCTTCAGAAGCTATATTAAGATTGATTTTAGCCATCTCCATGTAACCGTTTCTCATGGACTCTCTAATGTGCCGCTTTTTCTTCTCCCGCAAATACATTTTGGTCGCCTGATACATGAAATCGCTCCAATCTCCATTCTCATGTTGCACTACCCCGTCCACTTCTTTCAACATGCTTTGAGGAAGTTTGATTGTGATTTCCCGTAGATTGTCGGACAAGACCATCCACCTCCACCATCCACTTTTGTTAGAAAAACTTATACTTTGCTTCTTCTAAAGTATAAAAACCAGTCTATAATTCCATTCTCATATTACCACTCTCTCGGGCGTATTGCAAAGGGCTGTCGGCATTTTTTCCTGAAATTGTGTTTTCTTTATTATTACCCAGGGTACAGGAATATATTGTCACCATCCCCCTTTATTAACTCGTGACCGAATTTTTCACTTCGATCAATTGCCCATTTTCGTAATATATTCTAGGAACGCGTGCACTGATGATGCATGGGATCTCATAATTGATGGTATGCAAATAGGCTGCTATTTCATCCATGGAAATTTCTTCATTCTTTTGTCTTCCTATCAAAGTAACCTTTTCTCCTACTTCATAAGGGCGGTCGAGCTTCACCATGAACTGATCCATACAGATTCTTCCTACAATGGGCATACGTTTTCCATCAATCAGTACATCCATTCCTTGCAGCTGTCTGATCCAGCCATCGGCATATCCAAGCGGGACTGTACCTATCCATTCATCTTCTTCCGCACAATACGTAGCTCCATAGCTGATACAGTCCCCTTTTTTCACTTCTTTTACATGGACGAGCCTGCTGTGGAGGGAAAAGGCTGGCTCCAACTCAATCGGGCGCTCTTCTTTTACGACAGGAGAGGGGTACAACCCATATAGACTGATTCCAAACCGGAGCATATCTTCTTCCTGCTCAGGAAACCGTAAACTTGTCGCGCTATTACTGGAGTGGAATACAACTGGCTGCTGCCATTTTTCTTTTAAAAGGGTTCTCATATCATTATATGAGCTGCGTTGTTGTTCAAAATAAGCAAAATCCGCTTCGTCCGCGGTAGCAAAATGAGTGAACACCCCTTCCAGTGAAAACCTTTCATCGTCCAGTTCTGTTAGCAATTCTGTTAATTCTTCGTGATGTCGGATACCGACCCGACCCATACCAGAATCCCATTTCAAGTGGAGCTTCAATGGGCGCGGCAGATCCTGGTGTTTTACCTCCTGCAGCCACTCTTTCTGGAAAAACGTGACCGATATATCATTAGCGGCGGCAATAGGAGCGTCTTGACTGCGTATCCAACCCATCACAAGAATAGGAGCAGTTATGCCCTGATCCCGAAGCCTGAGAGCTTCATCCAACAAGGAAACTGCCAGGGCATTGGCTCCCGCTTCCAACGCCTTCTTTGCCACTTGAACATCCCCATGGCCATAAGCATTCGCTTTAACCACAGCATATATCTTCTTGTTATCAGGAATATGATTTCTAATTTGTTTGATATTATGCGCTATCGCATCCAGGTTGATTTCTACCCAGGAATCACGATAAAAAGTTTCTATTGCCAAAAGCTGTCTTCTCCTCTCACCATTCCTTTCCGTCTATTATTGAATGAGGAGACTTCCCTGTCAAACCCCCGGTTCAAGGATAGCGCAAAAAATAAAAGCAGACCCTCTGAGCCTGCCTGATTGGAATTATTTTTCTGACTGCTCATAGACAGAGCTTGCAACAGCGATCATTTCTTCTTTTGTTAATGATTCACTGGCGAGGCGGAAGTTCACCCCTTTGTGGTTCCATTCCAGTATCGTTTCACTTTGCGCACCGACGGTGAAGCCCAAGTTGACCGGCTCCCCTTGTACAGGAACGACATCGGAAGTGCTTACAGTTTGGACTTCTGCTTGCTCCTCGATTAGCGTAAAGTTCTTTTCTCCTTCAAACTTCATAATAATCCGCTTACCGTTTTCTAAATCAATCTCTTGCTTTTCTGTCATTTCGGCACCGAGCTGCTCAGACGGGTAAAGAACCGAGAATGTTTTTTCCCCTTCCATGTTCATGACAGGAACTTCACTCTGTACAGCCGCCATATTCTTTTGGACTTCAAAGTCTTCATCCTTGAACGACGGATCCTTCGTGAAGTTGGAGAACTGGACTTCCACCAGCGCCTGCATATCCTGATCATAGACCTTTACCAATACCGGCTGGTATGTCTTCTTATCGAAGTAGACTTCCTGATAAGGGAGCGATTTGCTATTTTGATAGTTTGTCTTGGTCTTGAACATATAATAGTCTTCCATAGCTGTGAATGTGGATTCCGGATCTTTCAGAATGTCCTGCACTAAAGATTCATATAAATAGGGCTGGCTGCTGTTTTGCGGCCAATCACTTTGGAATTTAAAGCTCTTGTTCAATGCCGGGGTCAATACGTACACGCCATCTTTATTTTTCAATATCACTTGACTGCCCTCTTCATCCTGATCGTGCTGGAGCTTCACACGGTAGAAGTCCTTTTTCTTATGCCATACTTCTATATGGTATTTCTGTTCCTCTTTCCCAGTATTCATCGTCATTGTTGCATTTGTTTTATACCCGCTCATCTTTTCGACCTGTTCTTCCAGGTTCTTGACGACATCTTCTTTTGATTTTTCTCCACATGCTGTGAGCAGGACGAAGAACAGTGAGGCGAATAAGAGCAATGCTATTCGTTTCTTCATGAATTCAACTCCTTTGTCTCATTTCGAGGACAAAGGGAACGCACTCACCTGATTAACTAGAAAATGTACGAAAAGCTCGGGATAGACCCTCAATTAGGTCAGTCGCTAACAAGTCTGCTTTGGAATGGCCCTCCGTTGTGAGAAGTTCAGCAGCTTTCCCATGAAGAAAGCAGCCATTGCATAAAGCTTCGGTAATGGACTGTGATTGCATCATAAAGGCAAGCAGGATACCCGATAACACATCACCGCTGCCTCCCTTGGCTAAACCTGCATTTCCAGAGGTATCTACTACTTGGGTTCCGTCGGGCGCTGTAATAATTGTAGACGGTCCCTTTAAGACAATGTAGACCCCGTGATTGTAGGCGAACCGCTGCGACCACTCAAATGGCCTTGCCAACAGTTCCGGAATTGTTATTCCTAACAGGTGTGCCATCTCACCAGGATGAGGAGTCAACACGGCAGGGCCGGTCCTGTTTTTTAAGACCTCAAGCAGCTGCTTCAGAAGGTAGAGGCCATCCGCATCAATCAATACAGGAACGTCCGCTTCTTCTACCACTTGCTGAACGATGGTTCGCGAGGCATCCGATCTGCCCATCCCCATACCGATCGCAACAGCATCATAACCAGTGAAGTCAACCTCTACTTTCTCAGCAAGCACGCCATTTTCCTCCGACGTTGATACAGCTGTCGCCTCAGGAATATGCATGGACACAGAAGGCCAGGCACTTTCCGGGGTTGCAACTGCAGCCAGTCCAGCTCCAGACCGAAGCGCGGCCCGCGCAGAAAGAGCTATCGAACCTGGCATCAGGTAGGAACCACCGATCACTAAAGCCTTCCCATGCGTCCCTTTATGGGAAAATGGGTGACGCTCCGGCAAGGTGGACCGTGCATGCTCACTGTTCCATAGTGAGACCGACGACTTTTTCAACATCTTAGCAGGTAAGCCGATTTCCACCACCTCCCACTCCCCATAATAAGGTGCAGTGTGAGGAAGGAAGGCACTCAACTTCGGCGCGGCTATGATACACGTATAGTCAGCCTGCAAACCGTCAAAATCAGTAATGCCCTCATCTGCAGGAACGCCTGTCGGGATATCGACGGCAATTTTTAACGCTTGTGACTGGTTAGCATAGGCTGTAACTTGATCAAACGGTGGCTTGAGTTTGCCGTTGACACCGATTCCGAGCATGGCATCAATGATGACATCTGCCTGGTCGAGTTCACGGAACAAGACATTCACCTTTGTGAGGTGTTCCAGCTCAAAGCCCGCTCCGAGATACAACTGCTTATGAACAAGTGCATCTCCTTTGATCTTTTCATCAGGTACTAGCTGCCATGCCTTCACGGAGTACCCCCTGTTCAATAAAGTCCGCGCGATGACAAAACCATCTCCACCATTATTGCCCGCTCCAATCAGTACAACGATGTGCTGATCGTTTCGAACACGCTTTTCTACTTGTTCAGCGACTGCCCGTCCGGCATTTTCCATTAAAATTTTTCCGTCCATTCCGGCTTCTTCTATTGATTTGCGATCCCAATCGTACATTTCATGTGCGGTGACAATATACACTATCGTTCCCTCCTACCCGCATTAAACTATATGAGACAACCATTTCAATTATGCAAGACGCTTCTACTCTTCAATGATAACCTGAGCGATGGCATGCTGTTC
Organism: Thalassobacillus devorans; assembly: GCF_900176565.1. Classification (GTDB taxonomy): domain Bacteria; phylum Bacillota; class Bacilli; order Bacillales; family Halobacillaceae; genus Thalassobacillus; species Thalassobacillus devorans_A. The sequence continues at coordinate 226,574 of NZ_FXEH01000003.1, read as the reverse complement.
ACTATGAGAAATAGAAACCCATATTTTCATGTGTTCATAGCCGCGCAACTTCATTTCAGGCGCCCCGTGCTCACTGCGGGAAATTTCTATATCTTGAAAACTTACTTTTCCGATGCCAGTGCCCATCGCCTTCCCCAAGGCTTCCTTGGCAGCGAAGCGGCCAGCGACAAATTCTATTTGCCTGGATTCATTTTTATAGGCAGCGAGCTGCCCCCGTTCCTTTTCGGTTAAAATCCTTTGTACAAAGCGGTCATTACGCTTTATAATTTGATTAATCCGACCCAATTCTATAAGATCTATCCCAATGCCCTTGATCATTGTAATCTTCCTTTAAGGTTTATTAATTTCAGTATAACCGAAATAGCAAAAGTGAAAAAATATAACTGTTCCTCGGCATGCATAGACTAGAAAGACATGAATAAACTTGCCTTAATTTTGCACAGTGTGGGATAAATAACCATAACAGCGGCTTTTACAGAATGCTCATATTATAATCACGAGGATGGTTTCGTTACTCTATTCATAACAATGGGGACTTGGAAATGGCGAGACTCCTGCGGGAAAGGATAGACTGGCAAGACCCCGCAGAGCTTAAGCTCGAGGAGGCTTGCCGTCTTCCCCGCGGAAAGCGAGTTATTTCCAAGTCCCCATTTTCTCCAAGCAAAAGTAACGAAACCGATCTTCAAGTAAAGGGAGCTTTCGTTGTAAAATTTCCAAAAACAAAAGGGGATAAAATATGTTTGTTCGTACCGAAAGCTTTAAAGAATTCCTGCGTTTTTACCCGATCGTTTCCACCCTGGTAGCTATCCACCTTGTTCTCTGGATGTTGATCGACTTGTTCCAATTTGGCTTCGCCCATGACTGGCTCCGGGCGGGGATTGGACTCAATACCGCTATTACTGCCGGAGAATATTGGAGATTAGTCACTCCTATTTTTTTACATGCAGGGCTGGGTCATGCCCTCTTTAATTCTTTTTCTCTTGTACTATTCGGACCAGCGCTTGAACAAATGCTTGGTAAAGTGAAATTCGTGGTCATGTATTTATTTGCCGGCATCATCGGGAACATAGCTACATACCTGTTCAACCCGGATTCCTATATTCCCCACCTCGGCGCATCCGGAGCGATTTTCGGCATTTTTGGCGTCTACCTGTACATGGTAGCCAATCATAAACATTTGATAGACCAGGCTAACTCTCAAATTGTAATGGTGATTTTGGTCATTGGTGTTGTCATGACATTTGTACGACCGAATATCAATATCCTCGGACACATAGGCGGTCTTGCCGGAGGTTTTTTCATTGCCCCGCTCGTTTTGAAAAACGCCAGGCCATTTTCTATATGGAGAACTCGAAGTCCCCGGGATGACGGGGAGATTTCCTTTAACCCTAACCGTTGGAAGAAACGAGGCTTCCCATGGAAAAAAGTATTGTGGGGAATCATCATCCTCCTGGTGATTCTAGGCCTGTTCGGAAGAATGACATAAAAATAAGGAAATAATAACAAGACAAACCGAGCATGAAAGCTTTCCGCTTACATGCTCGGTTTGTTGTTGAACGACTTATCCTGGTCTACCCATTGAACGCTCCCCCTGTCATCGTGCTCATAAATCTTCTATAAAAAGAGAAATAATCAAACTGCAATGCCACGCGATGCCGCTTTGCCTTAGGGGTAGAGTATGAGCGGATATCTGCTATGGTGTGCCCGCGATGCGGATCTTCCCGACTGGTTACCACATGCACCGGCAGCATTTGATAGCTGAACATAGAATCATCAACCGCTGCCATGACTGGTAATAAATCATGAATCGGGCTCCCGATGAGATTTGGATTTCTTTTTTTGTAGAACTCGTAATAATAATCAATTAAGGTTTTAACTATCTTCATTTCTCCTTTATTAGCGATCTCATCTGCCATTTTCGGTGTGACAATGGCATGATCGGTAACATTCAAAGGGAATACAGTTACACCATCGGCATATGTAAACACGATATCAGCCGCAATCGGATCCGCATGAATATTAGCCTCAGAAACAGCGGTGACATTTCCAGGAACCCAGAAAGCACCGCCCATGATATAGTAGTGTTTGACTTTGCTCATCAAAGACCGGTATAAGATGAACATGGTAGCTAAAGATGTCAGCCTTCCCACATTAACGATAACAAGTTCATCCTGATACTTCTCGATTAAGCGGACGATCTCAAAGAAATTTTCTATTACACCTTCGTAAACACCAGGAATTATCGGTCCCAGCCCATATTCTCCATGGATATCCGGGTAAAATGCAGGCTCCTCACCGGTCATGGGTGTTTCTGCTCCACCGATCACTTTCAACTTTCCCGTCAGACCCAACAAGTCCAATAAGTAATGAACGCTGGATATCGCCGCTTCTCTCGGTACATTGCCATAGTCTCCAACTACCCCTGCCAGTTCTACCTCTTCGTTTAAATGGGAATATATAAGTGCTATCGCATCATCAATTCCAATGTCACCAAAAAATAACACTTTCACCGCCATCCCAGCCCACCCCTTATTTGGTTAATTAAGGAAGCCCTTATACCATTTCATGTAGGGGTCACCGTATTTATGTATATTAATGGTAAATATAGTAATAAAGACATCTGTGAAACTTTTTAACGTACAAAAAAACCACCAGTACGGGGACTGGTGGTTTAATTATTGCAATATTTGTGACGTTAGCTGCGGCCGCCACGCTTTTGGTTGAATTTACGGTTACGAGAATTCTTCCGGTTGAAATCGCGTTTTTTATCATTGCGCTTATAAGGCTTTTTCTTGCCTTTATCATATTGAGCCTTTTTCACACTGATCGGCTGTACGCCAGAAAGGCGGACCGGAGTTTCCCGACGCTCTTTCGTCATCAATTTCAGCGCTGCTGCTACAAGCTCCATAGAATCATGCTGCTGCAACAACTCATTTGCTGCCTGATGGTAACCCTTAAGGTCGCTGCTTTCCATTGTTTTAAGCAGCTTATCCACAGCTACTTGCTGTTGGCCGCGCTGGGCTTCATCGTTTGATGGTACATCCAGTCGTTCTACTTTTTTCTTTGTCAGCTTCTCGATTAAATGCAATTGCGCTTTTTCACGAGGTGTGACAAAAGAAACTGCTTTACCTTGACGACCAGCACGTCCTGTACGTCCAATCCGGTGGACATAACTTTCCGGATCCTGTGGGATATCGAAGTTATATACGTGGGATACTTCAGAAATATCCAGTCCACGAGCTGCTACATCTGTTGCAACTAAAATTTCGACTCTTCCCTGCTTGAACTTATTCAATACAGACATACGCTTTCCTTGAGTCAAATCACCATGGATTCCTTCCGCACGGAAACCACGGGTTTGCAACCCATCAGTCAACTCATCAACACGGCGTTTTGTACGACCGAACACAATAGCGAGTGCGGGCGCCTGGATGTCTAACAAACGGGTAAGCGCGTCAAATTTTTGACGCTCTTGCAACTCAACAAAGTACTGCTCAATGTTTTCCACAGTCATTTCTTTCGCTTTCACCTTAACCTCTTCCGGCTTCTTCATCAAGGTAGAAGCGATGTCACGAATCGCCTTTGGCATAGTAGCTGAGAACAGCAGTGTCTGCCTTTGTTCCGGGATAGCTTTCAGGATATCTTTGATATCATCAATGAATCCCATATTGAGCATTTCATCGGCTTCGTCAAGTACAGCAGTGTGTACATTAGCCAATTTGATGGTTCTGCGACGGATGTGATCCAACAGGCGTCCTGGAGTCGCTACCACGATCTGATTTTGATCTTTCAACGCACGGATTTGACGATCCATATGCTGTCCGCCATAAATAGGCAGGGCACGGACACCTTTAAATTTACCAAGACGATTGATTTCTTCAGCTACCTGGATAGCAAGTTCACGAGTAGGTGCAACAACAAGGCCCTGGATATCGTTGCGATCCTGATCGATTTTTTCGATCATCGGGATACCGAAAGCTGCTGTCTTCCCTGTACCTGTCTGCGCCTGGCCAATAACGTCACGCCCTTGAAGCGCCAATGGGATTGTTTGTGCTTGTATCGGTGTTGTCTCTTCAAATCCCATTTGATCTAACGACTTCAACACCGGTTTAGTTAAACCTAATGAATAAAATGTAGTCACGTTCTTTTCATACTCCTTTGATGTAAAATCTTTTATACAATTTCTATAGTAAGTCACGTAAAAAAAGCCTTTCCCCCAACTTACGGAAGAGGCTGCCGCTCCACTTGTCCGATAGATTCATCCATCATAACATACGACCATTTTTTATTCTACCTATTTTTCAGATGCTTTTCAAACAGATGAATGATAAAATGGAGAAAAATTGATGAAACAAGGAGGGATCCGATGGATAAGCCTCCATTTAATCCATATATTGCTGTCTTCATCGGGGTAATCTCCGTTTCAACAGCAGCAATCTTCGTAAAGTTGGCAGCAGAAGCTCCAGCTTCTATTATTGCTAATTATCGACTACTAATTGCGGTTTTAATCATGGCACCATACATCTTGTGGAAATATCGTCATGAATTCAGCAAAATATCATGGATGGACTGGATCCTGGCGTGTTTTGCCGGTATCTTTCTCGCCCTCCATTTCATTTTATGGTTTGAGTCATTAAACTATACATCGGTAGCGAGTTCAGTCGTTCTAGTCACCATGCAGCCCATCTTCGCATTCCTTGGTACCTACCTCTTTTTCCAGGAGCGGTTCACAGCGGGAGCTCTTCTAAGTATGGTAATTACCCTTACCGGAAGTGTCATCATCGGCTGGGGGGACTTTCAAATCAGCGGTATGGCATTGCTTGGTGATATTCTTGCATTACTGGGCGGAGCTATGGTGACGGGATATTTTTTGCTGGGTCAAAACCTGCGAAAGCGGTTATCCTTGATGACCTATACGTTTGTCGTTTACGCAATGGCATCCGCAGTTTTAATCATCTATAACCTGATTCTGCAACATCCGTTTACCGGTTATCCATCTGATCATTGGTGGATTTTCATTGCGTTGGCAATTATCCCGACCTTCTTTGGTCATACCATGTTCAACTGGGCATTGAGGTGGCTCAGCACCTCTACCATTTCGATGAGTATCCTGTTTGAACCACTTGGCGCTTCCATTCTCGCTTATATCATTCTTGGAGAAATGATTACATGGGAGCAGTGGCTTGGCGGTACTATCGTCATATTCGGATTGATGATGTTCATTTTCAGCACGACTAAAAAAGTGGCACCTAAATTGACACGTTTAAGTAAAACAAACCAGGAAACGGAAAAATAAAAACTTTTGAGAGCAGGTGTTAATGATGACTATCCAACTGATGATAGACGGAGGAGCAGATGTACCCCAAGAGTTAGTGAATAAATATAACTTAAAAATCGTGCCTTTGAATCTGCATTTCGGGGATGAACAATATAAAACCGGGGAAACGCTTGATCTGCCATTGTTTTATGAAAAATTGAAACAGGCCGATGAGCTTCCGCGCTCCTCGGCACCCAGTCCTTATGATTTTTATCAGGCTTGCAAAGATATTGACCCGGATAAACCAATTCTTGTTCTCGCTTTGACAAAAGGGCTAAGCAGCACTTACGAAAGTGCGGTAATGGGAAAAGATATGTTATTAGAAGAAGAACCGGAGAGACAAGTTGTTGTTTTGAATACAAAGACGGCATCATGCGGAGTGGCACTGCTCGTCCAGGAAGCAGGAAAGAAAATGGAAGAAGGTTACAACTTGGAGCAGCTTTCCTCCCATATGGAAGAACGGATAGAGAAAACTACGACATTGTTCATTTTGCAGACACTGGAGAATGTAATCAAAGGTGGACGATTAGACAAAGTCAGAGGAGCTATTGCCAAAACTTTGAACATTAAATTGTTGATGAAAGCAAGTGATGATAAAGGCGATATCGAAGTAATTGAAAAAGTCCGCGGAAATAAGAAAGCATTCCGCCGATTTGTGGAACAAATCGGTGACTATGCCAATAACTTTGAAGATCGTGTCATTTCACTATCCCATTGCAATAGTGAAGAGCTGGGACGTACGGTTTTAAATGATATCAAATCGAAATATAAGTTCAAAGACAGTCTGTTTATGGAAACAGGGCCTTTGATTTCTACTTACGCAGGAGAAGGCGGTCTCGTCATCGCTTTCTTCAGGGATTAAATCCAAAAAGAATCCGGCATGATTATCTATAATCTGCCGGCTTCTTCCTGCCTGCCCGTTGATTATCTGGTTAAGAAAGACATGACTGTTTCAAATAATTCTTCTCTATCTTTCCCATGGCATATCAAATGCTTCGATTCCTTCATAAAAACCAGCTGCTTATCTGTTGAAGGAATTTCCTGTTCCAGATAAATTGCTGCTTTATCCGGGACCATCTCGTCCTGTTGCCCCTGTATAATTAACACCGGTGCCTGAACTTCCTTCAAAAAAGGCCGCGTAAATCGGATCAATTTTACAAACTCAATGGAAGACGGAAATGGCGTCTGTTTCAATTTATCCTGGTAATGAAGGAAAAGGTCGTTATCTGCCAGTGTACCTTTCAAGGCCTCTGCCACGAAATCTGTAATATCCTTGTACATTTGAGGCACGCTGATATATTTTCCTGCAGCCGATAATAACACAAGACGATCCACTTTGTATTTTGAAGCAAGGTAAGCGGCAATCATCCCGCCCATAGAAAAGCCGATCACATACACAACATCACAAGTCTTCGCCAATTTAAGGAAAGCAAGTTCGGCTGTCGCTATCCACTCTTGATAGTAACGCCCTTTTAAGTCAAGCTTCCTCCCATGACCAGGAAGGGTCGGGACTTCAAACATCCAATTCGTTCTTTGTTCTAAGTAGTCCACTAGCGGCTGAACCTCATAGGGACCGCCTGTATAACCGTGAATGCATAAACAACCGATCATGTTCGTTCCTCCTATGTAAATTAAAAAAACCTGGAGTTTCTATGGCGAAAGCCTTAGTCTTTTCTTAAAGTAAAAAACAAGCAAGCGTCCAAGGCCTTGCCCTGCACGCTTTTAACGCATTCCTTTGATGAACCCGCCAATCCCCTTCATAATTGGGGATAACTGGTTGGCCGTCTGAGCTAATTGCCCAACCGTTTTCATCATTTTATCCATATCCAGCTGGCCGTTTTGATCCTGGAAATACCCCGCCATATTCTTAGGGTTCATGCCACTATTTGCGTAAAAAGGTTGCTGACCATAACTATTATACATATTATTCTGTTGAGGAAACATAGGTTTCGTATAAAGTTCAAATGGATTCCCAGGCGTCGGAGCCATTTCCCAGTTCTGCGGTTGATTATAAAAATTTTCTTCCATCATTGGCTGGTAATGGTAGGGATATTGCGGATCCTGAAAAAATGGATCATCCGGGTAAAAATTTCTGTTTTGATAGGAAAACATGTTGCTCACCCTCTTCCTTTCTACAAACAGCCTATGTTCCTGAAACAAAAAGGTGATTACATGGAAAGCTCCTTATAATAGCCACTATCAAACCACAAAGTCGAAGACTTGATTTCAAAATATTGTCTGAGCAACGATCCGGTGGGGAACGACTCCCTTTCCGCGGACATGCGCTGAGCCTCCTGATATGAACGAAACTGTCAAGGCTCCCACTCTCCAAGGTTTTTTAAATTATTTTTGGGCAATTTTAAGAAGAGAAGCTGTTTTGGCTTCTTTCTTTGGTTACTCTTATTAGCCATTCTGGCTAAATTATCTCTTACCTTTAGCTTACCAATTACCTCTCACCTCGCAGAAGGGCTGTCAAGTGTATTCCTTGACTGGTCTTCTGCGAGGTGAGACCCTACTTTAAAGCTAAAGATAACGTCGGTTCGTCCCTCCTTTTATTCCTTTTAAACAGTTGAATAGAGGGTAAGAACACGGCACGAAGGCAAAAATCTCTACTGCGGTTTGCATTCTGATATCCGTGGGTTTTCACAATTTATCTTTCCGTATAAAGGACTAATCCACTAACTCGAGACGTGCGTTATTCTTATAGAAATAGCACAGAGGAGGCACGTGGGTTTTCCTTTCCGGTATTACCTCTTTGCCTTCGAGCCCTATTCTCATCCATCTATCTAATTTAAATGAAGCTTATAATGAATTCAGTTAAACCTCTACATTTCAAATGTTTGAAACATCTTCTAACTCTTGAGTGATCGCCCAAACAAAACCAGCTAATTCTCTAGCCACTGCAGTAATAGCTTTACCGCTTTCTTTACCTCTGGATAATAATCGATAATACTTCTTGTGAAGCCTGTTTTGTGCCTTCCAGGATATTGATTGGATATTGGGGGCTTGACCATGTTGTCTCTTTTTTAATTCTCCTTTTACTGCAGGTCGATAACGATAACTCCAGGCCGCTTCTACTAATAAACGTCGTGCGTGGCGATTTCCTGTTTTCGTAATATCACCTTGTCGCCTACTCTCCCCACTTGAAGATTCACTTGGAATCAATCCAAGATAAGACATAAACTGTCTAGGAGAAGGAAAACGCTTGAAAGAACCAATTTCAGCTACAAGACTTGCTGCTGTAATCAGCGCCACCCCTCTTAATGATTGAAGAGCTTGAATGGTTGGCGCGTGCACACCTTCGGTTGCCTGAACTCTTATTTCTTCTTCCAGTCTTAAAATTCGTTGTTCTAACTCTTGTATTTGATGATAATACTCCTGAAAAACTACTTGTAAGGAAGAGCGTTCAAACTTTAGTGCATCCAGCCAATCTCGATACTTTCTGGTCCACCTATTAACTCCTGGGGGTGCTTGAATATTATTGCGCAGGAGAAATTTAGTTAAACGATGCTTCGCCCTTAGCTCATCTTCTTTAGCGTCTTCACGTGCCCTGACTAGATCGCGAAGTGCTTCATCCTCAGGGGTGGGAACATAAATAGACGTTAATTCCCCAGCTCGATATAATTGAGCGAGACGAATAGAATCCCTGCGATCTGTTTTGATACGCTCACCAGGTCTTTGGGGAATTAAGGACGGCGCGATAACCTCACAATGAACATCCAGGGTAAGGAAAAGCCTATATAATGCATATCCTGTGGGGCCAGCCTCGTAACAAAACCGTAAGGCTTTTGGATCCCCAAGTTTTTTCACCAATTTCTTAATTGCTTCTGGTGTATGAGGTATCATCCCCCAGTACCTGGGCGCTTCGCGCCCTTCTTCAGCGATAGCGACTGCAATTTTTTCCTTTGATACGTCTAAACCAACGTATTTAATGGTATCCTTCATAATAACTAGCTCCTTCCGTAATGTAGCTCTGGTTTGGTTTTTGTTTAGCAGTAATCATTCTAACCAGATTAACCTACGATTTTACGAGTAAGGAGCTAGTTTTCGTTCATGATAACTCGAGCTTACGCTCTGCGGGGTCTCACCTGTCATGCTCATCCCGCAGGAGTCTCGCCGTTCCCCACCGGATCTTACCATAGGAAGATTTTGAAATCTTACATTGTAGAATTCGCTCCCTGATAATTGAAAGAAAACATTGTTATCCTTTACATCCTTTATAAATGTGTGAGAATGAAGGGTTCAGTTTTACACTCTTTTTCTATCGAAGGGGCCGTTTATTACATAGGTGGCAAGGATGGGCAGGGAAACGGCGAGACTCCCGCGGGAGAGGGACTAGGTGAGATCCCGCAGGGCTTTAGCCCGAGGAAGCTCACCGTACGCCCATGGAAAGCGAGTGATTTCCCGGACCTCCTAACGCTCACAACCATAACGGAAACAACTTATCCAGAACGTGAGTACGAGCTTAAATGCAACATCAATAGGGCAGGAGGTAAAAAAAAGACAAGTGAGCGCATCACTTGTTCATAAGAGTTATTCTCCATTATCGCCTATTAAGAATTAAAAGAAAAATCATTATAGATTCCAAGCAACCTTCGCAGCTTCCCTTGTTGAAAGCCTAATACTTTGGTGCCGTCAATGAAAGTGGCGGGAGTTCCATATATTTTTTGTTGCTGCAATTCTTTAAAATGATTTTTATTTTCTGATACATTTTTTTCTTTAAAATCTACATTCCATTCTTTTAACTTAGCGATTACTTTTTTACAATGTGCACAATTATTGCTGACATAGACAACAACTTCGTGTTCCGTCATCGATGTGCCCCCTAATAAATCCGAGTAATACTTCTCACTATCTCTTTCAGTGCGTAGTATATAAAGATGTCTACCCCGATCTCCAAAGGGCTAAACCTCTTTCTTGAAATTTTAATAAAAAAATAATGAATGTCATCATACCGTGACAAAAGCTGCCCCTTTACAAGGACAGCTTTTTTATTAGTATGCCAGTACTTCCTCCAGCTCGGTATCTCCTTCTAAAATTTCAAAAGACCCATGTTCCGCTCGTGGAACACTTAACAGGTATGCTAATGTTTCGGCTACATCTTCCCGGGAAATACTGCCAAACTCATTTAATTTTTCTGCAAACTTAATTTTCCCTGTACCGGGGTGGTTCGTTAATCCACCCGGGCGTACGATCGTGTAATTTAACCCTGACTGTTTCAAATATTCGTCTGCGCGATGTTTAGCATATAAGTAGTGCTTCATCGCATCCGGGCCTTCTCCTGGAGTATCTGCTCCCATAGAACTTAACATGACATAACGTTGAACACCGAAACGCTTTGCAAGCTCAACGGACTTGATAGCTCCCTCCTGGTCGATCACTACTGTTTTTTCCGGTCCGGTATTTGGTCCAGACCCTGCAGCGAACACCACTGCATCTATTGTATAATAGGCACGAGAGAAGTCACCCTCCAGGTCGCCCAACACTGTTTCTACACCCATTTCTTCAAATTGCGGCACCTGGTTCGTATCTCTCACCATTGCTACAGGCACATGCTCTGAGTCTTTCAGTTTTTTTATCAATAGTTTACCAACTTTACCGTTGGCTCCAATCACTAATACGCGCACCATATCATCCTCCTTAAAATTGCTCTCTATTCATCATTCCCGTGATGATTTTTTTATAAACAATTACAGGAAATTTCAGGGAAACCATCGAATTATAACGAATAAGTAAAAAGGAAGGTGGCGTTTGGAATGGCAAATACATACTTTTTTACAGGCTTTCCGGGTTTCCTCGCTTCACATTTAATTGAAGAAATCCTTCGTCAAGGGTACGCCGTAGACAAAATTTATTTGTTAACGTTGAAACAAACGAAAAACCAGGCAGAAACTTCAATTAAAGAAATCATAAAAGGGAGCTATCTGTCTGAAGACCAAGTGAAGGTAATGGAAGGGGATATTACTAAACCTGGGCTCGGCATCGACCATCCCCTATCAAATACATGGATGGATGATATTACCCATTTCTTTCACCTGGCTGCCATCTATGATTTATCCGTTCCTTTAACCCCTGCCTGGCAGGTGAATGTCAATGGGACAAGGCATGTCAATGAATGGGTAAAGCAGTTGAAAAGTCTGGAGCGATACGTTTACTTCAGCACAGCCTATGTTTCAGGTAAGCGTTTTGGCACGATTTTTGAAAACGAACTGGAACATAATGCCGGGTTTAAAAACCATTATGAATATACGAAATATGAAGCAGAAAAATTGGTGCATGAGATCAAAGATGAGGTACCGACGACCATCATTCGTCCTGGCATCGTAGTTGGCGATTCCAAACATGGCACCACCTCCAAATTCGACGGTCCTTATTTTATTCTTAATATGCTGGCGCATATGAGCTACGCTCCCCTTCTCCCTTATTTTGGCGAAGGTAAGGTGGAAGTCAATCTTGTCCCATGGGACTATGTCGTCCAAGCCACTATTCATCTCAGCCATCACCAAGTCGGCAGGGGGAAAACATACCATCTTACCGACCCCGCTCCACTGACTGCCAAAGATATATATAAGCTGCTTGCCCAATCTTACCTTTCCAAGGAACCAAGCTTTACTGTACCTCTTGGCTGGGCCGGGAATTCTTTGAAGCTCCCACTGATTCGTAAATGGCTGGGTATGCCAAGGGAAGCCTTAGACTATTTCACCTGTGACAGTCACTATGATGCTTCACAAGCTGAAAAGGATCTGGCAGACACACCTTATGTATGCCCTGACTTTGCCAGTATTAAAGAACAGCTAGTCCAATATTACAAAGCCAACCGTAAAAATCCTGATAAACAAGTAACGATTCATTGAGTTAAAGCTGCACTGCCCATATTGTTTTCTTTCATAAAAAATAAAAAAATCCCCAAGAGCGACAGGGTGCCTAACCTGCTCTTAGGGATTTATTATATGTTTATGGAAGAGGACTTCTGTTATCTTTCTCCAAACGTGCTAGTCTGTTACAACCTCTCCGAACCTTCTCCTTACCTTTCGAAGTTGCTTGAAGGGGGAAGCCAACGAAGGCATATAGATGGAAAAAGGGAGCATTACCAGGGATAGGAAAAACATCGCTACCTGAAGCCGTAAAATCACAGTGCCTGGCATAATCGCATTGGTGTCAGGCTGAAACAATAGAAAATCTCGATACCATCCGATCCACTGAATGCCTTCGCTGAAAAAAAGGCCGGCCAGGAGAATGGCGTTCATGATCAACAGGGATATCATAGCGGCATGATACATCAAATGTACCTGCTTCTTTTTGGCACCTTCTTCATATTTCCATATCATCCCCATCAGAAATACCGCAACAGAAACATAAGGAAAGATCATCCATAATACAAGAGGTGTTAAATTCATATCGACCATGCTATCCTCTCCCTTTCAAAAGATTTCACTATTTATATAGTAAATTCTTTTTGAAAGTCTAACTATGATGTTTGTCACAGGTCTGTCACTTTTTAAACCATCCATTGATCATAAAGTGCAGTGATCTTTGCTTCCAGGCGCTCTTTTTGTTTATTCAGACGATCCCCTTCCTGCTGTTCGTGATTTTCCAATATCCGCTGTTCCAGCTTCTGCAGATTTGCTTCTTCCAGCAGAATCAGCTGCTCATAATCTTTTGCTTTTTTCTTTTGCACCTTTCTGATACTAGGAGACTTTTCGCAGACTTCCTCCTCGGCCGCCTGCAGCTCTTTCCACTTTTGTTGTGTTTCTTGATAGTTACCAGGATACCGGTATAGGCGTCCATCCAGTAAGTAGGCAGTCTCAGAGAAGCATTGGTTAAGGAAGTATCTGTCATGAGAGACACCGAGTACCGTGCCAGAGAACTCAATCAAGGCTTCTTCCAGCACTTCTTGAGAATCGACATCCAAGTGGTTTGTCGGCTCATCCAGCAATAAAAGGTTAATACCCTGGTACATAAAAACAGCAAGTTTCAGACGCATCCGCTCTCCGCCACTTAACTGTTTCACTTTGTTAAAGACGTTACACCCATAAAACATGAACTTCGCAAGGATTTGTCTAGCCTCCCCTTCGGTTACAATAACTTCGTTTCGGAAATAATCAATCACTCGCATATCTGGCGGCACGTCCTTAAGAGGATGTTGCTGCAAATATCCAATCTTCAGTGAACTTCCACCTTGAATCAGTCCGCTATCAGCTTCCTCCAGACCTAACAGCAGTTTAATCAACGTCGATTTGCCACTGCCATTCGCGCCGACAATAGCCAGTCGGTCCTGATACCGAAGATGAAGATCTACCCCATTCAAAATTTCACGTCCTTCAAAGCTTTTACGTACATTTTCTATTCGAAAGACATCCGTACCGCTCCGCCCGTCTGCTGTTAAGGAAAGGTTCATCTTTTTTGGATCAATCAGCGGCTTCTTCTTTTTTTCCATTCGTTCCAAAGCTTTTTCCATGCTCTTCGCCTTTTTAAAAAGCTTTGGATTCGGGGGGGTGGCTTCATTTGCCCACTGTCTCAGCCTCCTGATGGCTTCTTTCATTTTTTTGATTTTTTTCTGCTGCTCCTGGTACTGATGAAACTCCGCCAGCAGTTTCTCTTCTTTTTGCCGCTCAAATGCAGAGTAGTTTCCTGAATATCTGGTAATCTCACCCGCTTCGAGATTAGCAATTGCCTGTACAGTTTGATCTAAAAACTCACGGTCATGGGAAATGATACAGACAGCTCCATCATATTGCTTCAAATAACTTTCCAGCCATTCAATCGCCAGAAGGTCAAGATGATTGGTCGGTTCATCCAGAAGCAGTACATCAGGTGCTGTTATCAATAATTTTGCCAGTCCTAACTTAGTCTGTTCTCCTCCGCTTAACTGGGCAAAACTCTGGTCCAATAACATTTCTATACCTAATCCAGTCGCCACTTTATTTATCGTCGCTTCCATTTCATAACCGCCTCTTCGGGCGAATTCCTCTTGAAGCTGCCCATACCTTTCCAAGGCACGATTCATATCCTCCGCTTTTTGCATTTGCGCTTCTAACGCATTCATTTCGTCGGCAATGTCTAATAAAGAATCAAAGCTTGATTCTAAAAATTGTCTACCCGAACCTTGCCATTCCTCAGGTATTTGTTGTAAATAACCCATGGTCGTACCTTTACGGATAAATAAATTCCCGCTATCTATTGGTTCTTCGGCTGTAATAAGTTTGAACAAAGTTGATTTTCCACTGCCATTGCGGCCGACCAACCCTACTTTTTCATATTCATTTAACTCGAAAGAAAGCTCCTCAAACAAGATGCTGCCACCGACAATTTTCTTGATATCTTTTAGTGTAATAATCATTTTTTTCCTCCTAAAGACAAAAAAAGCCAAAGGTCCCCAGACCTCTGACTTTTCCAGATAAGGTTTCTTTATTCATCTGTCAGATATGAGACGCTATACATGTTCAATATTCAACTGTCTAAAAAAGGGCACACTTGTCCCGTAGACAGCTGAATCATGAAAAAGCGCACGATTGATGTAAAGCAATTCACGATCAATCACACACTTCTGAGTGTATAGCATCGTCATACCTCCTTCGCCTTCAGGATTTTAAATTACTAATATTATATCTTAATTTTCTGAAAGAATCTAGCCCTTCAATTGATCGGCGTGCTTCCCAAGTTTTTTCAGCAGCTCAATTGCCTGCAGTTTCTCTTCTTCTGTCAATCCGTCCGTGATTTGCTCAATTTGTTTCCAATGATCGGGAAAGATGTCATTTAACATTTTTTCCCCTTTCGGAGTAATTGCAGCGTAAGTGATGCGGCGATCGTTAGGACACGGAATTCTTTCTAAATACGCCTTCTTTTCTAACTTATCCACGACATAAGTGATACTTCCACTGGCCAATAATATCTTTTCTCCGATCTTTTGCAGCGGCTGTTCACCTTGATGATATAATAGTTCTAATACACCGAATTCCGTAGCGTTAAGCCCATAACGCTGGATATCTTTTTTTACAAGATCTTCAACCGATCGTTCTGCTTTTGATAATACGACGAATAGTTTTAAGGAAGGATCCTCTTTTTTCTGTCGGTATTGCGCTTTTTCGTCCATAAAGTTTCTTCCTCTCGTTAATATCTCGAATTTAAAATAATTATAAATCGCGTGCGAATGCCTGTCAAATCGATAGTGTAGTGGTTAATAAAAGCCTTTTATGGCATAATTCTAAGAGAGCAACCTCTCATTCTTACAATTCTAGAAAGCGGTGAAAAGAAAGTGGTTGAAGATACCGGCGAACGAGTGATTCCAGAGTATATGAAACCATCTAACCGTATGCTGCTCGAACATATGGCACGTTATCAGTTTGCCATGCCATACGCAAAAGGAAGGGTATTGGATATATCTTGCGGAGCAGGTTACGGCACACATATGGTAGCAAAAGAACGAAAAAAGGAAGTCGATGAAGTAATCGGCGTGGATATTGATCCGGATATCATCGATTATGCCAAAGCAACTTATTATCACCCTAAGACGACTTATCAGGTTATGGATGCTGTCGATCCGGAACTTCCCGAAAAACTAGGAACATTTGATACAATCTTAAGCTTTGAAACATATGAACATATCGAGAATGAGGAACAACTGTTAGCCAATTACTATAACTTGCTGAAGGAAGGCGGAACTTTGGTGGTTTCCACCCCTTTCGGCCAGGGAAGAGGCAAGCCAAGCAGTTCTCCCTTCCATATCCATCAATTGACCCCAGAAGAATTCAAGGACTTATTTACTGATTATAGGTCGAAAGAATTCTTTTACCAAAAAGGGGTTTTAATTGAGCCTCCACGGGATACAGTTCACTACCCCCTTGGAATTGCCGTCTCACATAAATAAGAGGAGTTCTCAGCAAGAGAGCTCCTCTTATTTTTCCATTTCCCCTTGCCACTCATTCATACCGCCTGTAACATTCACAAGATTTTCAAAACCTTGTTCCTCTAATAACGCAACTGCCTGCGAGGAACGGTTCCCGCTTTGGCAGATAATATAATAAGTCTCCGTACGAGCCAATGATTCATAGGAAGATGGGTTCGCCTCAATTCCCTGCAGCGGCAGCAACTCAGCACCTGGTACATGGCCAGAATCATATTCAGCCATTGTACGGACATCAAGTATTTTAGCATCTCCTAACCGGCTCTCCAGTTCCTTAGCTGAAATCTCTGAACTCCCCTGCGTTTCCTGCTGGCAGGCTGCAAGCAGGAAAGTCAACAGAATAAAAGATAAAACACCAAGTTTTTTCATAGCTGTCTCCTCTTTATCATGTTTGAACGGTGCCACAGATCATGACCACATTTTTATCAGGATCTTCGATATGGAACCAGCCGAAGTCCCCGTGCTCCTCTATGTCACGCACAATCATTATACCTTTTTCTTTCACCCACTGATAGCTTTTTGCAAGGTCTGCTGAACAAAAGTTGAATACAGGGGTGCGTACTGGTTCAAACTGATAATCCGGATCAAATGCATGATCATCCAGCGTCATATAAGTTTCCCCAGTAACCGGCATATTGTAAACTGGAGACTCTACCTTTTCTTCATAGAACGGAAGTCCCAACAGGTCACTATACCACGCTGCTGATTTCTTCAAATCCTGTGTATGTACGAAAACCGCATGGACTTTCGCTCCGAAGCCACTTTCACTCATGAATATTACCTCCTTTATCTTTCTACTTCTGTTTCCTCATAAGTTAAGAAAATCCTTCCCATTACGTTTTTTATTTTTCCATATACGCATAACCATTCTGATGAAATACAAACTAATCTTATGTCAGGAGGTGGATAAAAATGGTCAAGAAGAGAAATCAGGTCCAACAGAATGTCACAAGAGCAGCCAAAACGATCAAGGATGGCGCTGATGCCGCATTTGATGCAGTTCAGGGAGCGACAGAAGCTGTCGAAAGTGCCGCTATGAACACCGTAGATAAGACTGCCGACGCCATCAACAAAGCTGCAGACGATGATGAGGAAGATGAGGAAGATCGACCTGTAAACACCTTTTTCTAAATAACAAAAGCGCAAGCGCCTTGCTAGTAATGACGTTCGACTAAAAACGGCACGTCCTGTGCGTCGGAACTGGATGAGACCCACTTTCCAGCTAAAAAGAGGCTGGGACATAACTAGCCGAAGATAGTAAAAAAAGGGTTCCGGGCATCGAATTTTGATGCCCGGAACCCTTTTTTGCTGAACGAATCTCCTCATTGGTTAAACGGTTTACGTTCCTGGCCGTGTACTTTCTCAAGATCACGGCCAGGAAGGCAAATCCTAATTCATTTTCCACACACTCTTTGCCCCTCACGGACATGCGAGTGAAACACAAATTAGCCTTTAGATATCCAAAAACTGGTTCTACGTCTACCTTTCGTTTTCCGTAGATTTCACCCGTTTTCTCGTCCGAAAGCTTCTCTTTAACCATTTTCTTTTGATGTTCCCACTTTTCGTTATAATAGATTTTCCGATTGTGCCCCTCTTTTGCCTTTGTGCACTGGGAACGAAGGGGACAACCGGTACAGTCTTCGCACTCGTACACCTTGAACTCTCGTTGATAACCATTTCGGTCCGTTTTCTGAGATCGGTAACGGAATGGCAGTCGTTTCCCGTTCGGGCAGGTGTATGCGTCCTCTTTCTCGTTGTAAGCCCAGTTGGCGGAGTGGAATTCATTTTTTTGAAAGCTCTTCTTTTTTTCTTTGCGATAAGAATTGTATGTAATAAGAGGTTCCCGTTCCCGGTTCTCCAGGACATCTTCATAATTTTCTTCGCTTCCATAGCCGCCATCAGCGACGATGTATTTGGGAAGTTCAAAGAAATCTTCTTCTATACGGTCAAGGAAAGGGCGGAACGTGCGCATGTCTGTCGGGTTCGGAAAGATATCATAAGCGAGAGCGTATTGACCTTCCGTCGCAATTTGAATGTTATAGCCAGCTTTCAATTGCCCATTCTTCATATAATCATCTTTCATCCGCATAAACGTCGCATCATGATCGGTCTTCGAATAACTGTTCCGTTCCCCGAAGATTTCCATATCCCGTTCATATTTTTGCTTGCGTGCCACAAAATCCTTAAACTGTTTGTGGGCTTGCTTCGGCTCTTTGCGTTCGGATCGCATTTGTTTTCGTTCGCTTACGTCTTCACTCTCCTCGATTTTCTGAGTGAATTCCTCCACCTTTTCTTCCAGTGTTTCCGCAATGGTGGAGAGCTCATCCACGGTCAATTCTTCTGGGTTTTCCCTCTTGATTTCTGGAATGACTTCCTTTTCAACTAATTCATCATACATGCGGTTGGACTTCTCGATGAGGCTCGCACTATATTTTTCAACAGCTTTTCGCCATACAAAGGTGAACTTATTGGCGTTGGCTTCGATCTTTGTTCCATCAATAAAGATCGCTTCTTCATCAATGATATCCTCTTGAACGAGTCGGGAACGAAATTGGACAAAGCCCTGGCGAAGAAGTTTTTTTACAGATGGATGGACGCGGAATCGGTTGATAGTCCGATAGCTGGGCTCATACCCTTGCGCTAACCACATCATGCGCACACTATCCTTAAGTAGAGCTTCAATCTTTCGGCCAGAAAACACCGATTGCGTGTAGGCACATAAGATAGCCTTCATCATCATTCGTGGGTGATAAGCCGGGCATCCGGTATCGCGCAAGAACTCAGAAAAGGCTTCATCTGGAATACTTTCTACTAATTCGTGGACGGCATAGGCAATGTCATTTTCCTGAAGTTTCATTTCAACGTCCATAGGCAAAACCACTTGATTCATGTTATACTGCTTAAACATAAGAGCACCTCCGAGAGTTATTGTGTAGGAACTTTAATTTTATCAGAGGGTGCTCTTATTTTTAACTCAAATGAAAAAATCCAACATAAATCGAAGAGCCCTGCGAACCAAATTGGTTCACAGGGCTCTTCTTTGTTTTAGAGGTTGAGTTTTGTCCCAGCCTCATCATTTATGCATGTAAAAATGTGAGATGGTTAGGAATCACTTCAATCGTAGACGGGGTCTCGTAATTGATTTCTCCATCCATATCCACTTGCTGTGGCGGGGAGGTGGTTACTTCTATCTTTTCTCCTCTTGTATACGATAACTCCTGGAAGCTTTCCGTCTCAGCCCAAGGCTGATCTAGATTCATCAACTCTTTAAACAAGGTCAGGTTTGAATTTTTGATAACCAGAACATCAAGTAAACCATCACCCGGGTCTATCGATTCGATTGGTATCTGTCTCGTACCTAAAAACTTTCCGTTCATCACTAAAACCATGATAGCTTCCTCTTCTACAACTTTCCCGTCAATTGTCATTTGGAAAGTAAACGGGTCCGCCTGGTTGATTGTCTTTAAAGCACTAATAAAGTAACTTAACACACCCAGCCGGCTTTTTTGGTCTTTATCAATATTAAAAGATGTTTCTGTTACCAGTCCTATCCCCCAGAAGTTGAGGAAATAGCATTCTTCCAGCTTTCCTACATCCACAGGTTTTTCCCTTCCGTTCATTAAAGCCTCCGCTGCCTGATTTAAATTTTGGGGCATCTCTAATGTTCTGCTGAAATCATTGCTTGTGCCTCCAGGAAGAATTCCAATCACCGGGCGTCTATTTAATTTGGAGATGGTATTGATACAGGCGTGCACCGTACCGTCTCCCCCTAAAATAACCAGGAGATCAATCCCTTCCCCATACTCAAGGCAGGCTTCCTGCGCTTCTTCGATTGGGTAGGTTCCTAATACAATCAATTCTTTTATGTCCTTAGCAAGTACAGGCAGCGTCTGAGATAGTTTCTGTTCCATATTGTCATTTCCGGCATTACCATTATATAAAAATAGTGCTCTCTTATATCCAGGCATCGGTCACCCTCGTTTCTCTAGTCTCATTATACTGGCTTTGATTATATGATTACCTTCTGCTCCTAATTCGAAACTATCCAACATCAACAGCCGTTTACGAACAGGTAGTTATAGTAGAGATGCAGGGAATGACTTATAATAAAGAACTTTGTCAAAAACAAATACAAGGCGCCACGAGCTATGACAGCTTGTGACGCCTTGCTTATTATGTAATAAACTAGAGTCTCAAATTATAATATACCCACTTCACATTTCATTTATGACCTTTGTAATCATATTGTAATTATACTGTAATGTTCTAATAGAGGAAGTTTATGGTACTATGAGTTTAGCAAAATTTGCTAGAAACTAACTAACCTTTGGAGGTACAAATGAAAAACAACTTGATTAAGAAGGCAATCGTTACTACTAGCTTTGTGGGTGCACTTACAATTGGCGCAGGAGTCGCTGGTGCAGAAAGTGTGACAGTTCAATCTGGAGATTCATTATGGAAGTTTTCACAACAATATGGTGTTTCTATATATAAAATCAAACAACTGAACGGACTTTCTTCCGACATTATTCATCCTGGACAAACATTGAAAGTTTCTGAGAGTTCCAGCTCTAGCAGTTCAAGCAGCTCTTCTTCCAATGCGACTACATATACGGTCAAGTCTGGAGATACGCTTTCTAAAATTGGGGCAAAGTTCGGGGTTAATTACAGGGATATTATGAAGTGGAACAACATCTCAAGCCACATTATCTATGTTGGGCAAACATTGAAGCTTGAAGGAACATCATCCAGCCAGACTACCAGCACGGCTTCTTCATCTTCAAACACATCCAGCAGCAGTTCAACTTACACAGTTAAATCTGGTGACTATCTATCTAAGATCGCTTCTCAATATGGCGTCAGCTACCGTGACATCATGAAGTGGAACAACTTGAACAGCACAGTCATCCATGTCGGTCAAAAATTGAGCATCAATGGATCCAGTTCAACACCGACCCAAACATCTACAAGCAGTTCAAGCAGCAGCAGCGCAACACAAACAAGCACTAGCTCAAACACTTCCGGTTTGATTTCTACTGCTAAGCAATATATGGGCACACCATATGTATGGGGTGGTACTTCTCCAAGCGGTTTCGACTGCAGTGGGTATTTGAACTATGTATTTGCTAAAAATGGTACTAACCTGCCAAGAACAGTAGCTCAAATCCATAGTGTTGGTAAATCTGTAAGCAGTCCTTCTGTAGGTGACCTAGTATTCTTTGAAACTTATAAAGCCGGACCTTCCCATGCAGGGATCTACCTTGGAAATGGACAATTCATCCATGCTGGAAGCAGCGGTGTAACCATCTCTGATATGAATATTTCCTACTGGAAGACACGTTATCTAGGAGCTAAATCTTACTAATAATATAAAGTTATAAATGCGATACCCTTATCATGGGAGCATTAAACTAAAAACCACGTATTTTTTAAAAAATACGTGGTTTTTTTTAAGTGATATATATAATCTAACAGATTTCCACAAATTTTGGATATTTATAGAAAGTATGTCGAAATTCAGCTAGAATAAAAGATAACACAATTTTAGAGCAATTAATGAGCGGTACTAATATTTACAAAAAATATTCAGACCTACTGACTTAAAGGGAAGGAATTCCATCATGTATGCTATCAATCTATTGAAACTGCTTTTTCGGCAGGAAGATCATCTATTTAAGCTGCACCGCGCTGAGAAGTTATTCAACTTTTGGAAGTTATTATTTTTACTGTTTGTTGTGTCGATCCTTACGTACATATGGACCAGCTGGATTGGGCTCGGTACTGATCCGATATCCGTTAATGCTACAGAATTCACCCATACAGAATACGAAATGCGTAAATTATGGTTCCTTATCGGAAGAGTTGCCTATGCTATTTTATTTACGGCATTCATTCTTTTCGTATCCTCTCTCTTCTGGTGGTTATTCAATGATGTGCGGTATCGCAAACTGATTATCATTCAAATGAATGTGTTACTGGTAATGCTGTTGGAAAGAATCACCTGGATTCCGTTAATGGTATATGCAGGAATCGACTGGTATGTTTCTCCATTCTCCTTTGGAGTGGCCGCCGCCTACATTACTGATATCGAATGGATCATTTATTTTTTTGGAGCGATATCACTTTTCCAAATCTGGATTATATGGTATCAGGTCAAATCACTGAAGTACCTTTCGAGCACAAAAAAACATTGGATTTGGCTTGGAGTCATTAGCTGGCATATCCTTTTGTGGGCCGGAACGGCTGCACTAGCCAATTATGATTTATTGCTGCTCTATATTTTGAATGGATAGGATGGGAGTGTAAATATCGTGCGCAAAAAAAAGAAACGACGCTTAAGCTTTTTCCTGGCCCTTCTCTTCATCCTTACCAATGTTTTATTGATCTACTTTGATAGAGAGGACAGGGTGGTACAAAAATCTTATATCAATGACTGGTCAGAAGCTTTTACATACGACTTGCTTGAAACGCTTCCGACCGACGGTGTCTTTACCGCTACAGAAACAAATCCTGTTTATTTTGATGACACCCGCGGCGCTTTTCAGGAGTTCCTGATTGAAGAGGGCGAAGAAGTACGGGAAGGTGATGAGCTCTACGAATATGAAATTACCGATTATGAAACACAACAATCCTCTCTGGAAGCTGAGGTATCCACATTACAAGGGGAAATTACGGCGATCGAAGCTTATATAGCAGAAATAGAAAGCTATGTAATTCCTGACTCCAACAGTGATAATAGCACGAATGGCTTTTTCGCTCCTGACACTCAAGAAGATGAGGAAGAAGACAGCGACCCCAATGCTGAAGCAGAATTCCTTAAGGAACAAACCATTGCCGAAAAAGAAATGGAGTTAGCACAAAAAGAAGCGATGCTTCAAATGGTAGAGAATCAATTGAATGAGCTGGAAACTGAGGGACAAACCATCACAGTCGAAAGTCCATTCAATGGCGTGGTGACGGATATCAATGAAGGACTGGATTCCCCTATCATCACCTTGCAAGCCACCACCCTCCAGGCGGAAGGGGAATTGGATGAAGCCGAACGTAAACGTGTGGAAGAAGGAATGGAAGTGAAAATTACAATTCCTGACCAGGAGGAGTTATCGATTACAGGAACTGTCTCATCTGTACAAACATTCCCTGATAAAATCTCTGTCAAAGAAACCAGCGAATACCCTTTTGAAGTTTCAATCGAAGAAGACCTTGCTGATATCCTGCCTGGATACCATGCAGCCGTATCGATCATTACCGACCGGGCAGATGGAGCGGTAACAGCCTTTGCTCCTCTTTTATCTACGGAAGAAAACTTGTTTGCCTGGGTAATGGATGAGAGCGGGAAATTAGAACACCGCCCTGTTGAAACTGCTCTTGAGGTCGATGGTCTGGTAGAAGTCGTGAAAGGTTTAGAGTCCGGTGAAATGCTGGCTCACACCCCACACGCTCAATTCCGCAGGGGGGCCACTTTTTTCACCCCTATTCAAACCAATGAATTAAGGCTGAAAGACACTTTTACTATTAATAAGGATACAATGTTGAGTTATGGCCTTATGGGCCTGATGGCAAGATAATCACAAGCCGGCATTGCTTATGACAGCATTCGCCGGCTTATTTTATGCTTACAGCTCTTTCATTCAAAGATTAAGGATTTTAACTTCGATAATTGTTGCTTCAACTCTTCTATTGGTACGAACCTGGCCTTGCGGTCATATTCTTTTCCGTCGACAAAAATAATGACGACTGGCACCGTAAATACCGTGTATTCTCCAGCTACAGCAGGAGCATCTTCCACTTCAATCTGGTAAGCATCCAGTTCGGGATATTCCTTTACGACATCCTCAACCTGAGGCAATAATGAATGACAAACAGAGCAGTTCGCACCGGAAATATATAATAATGCCAGCTGACTTTCTGCAATTTGTTCTTTAAGTCCCTCTATTTCATAAAAGCGTTCCAACGTCTCACTCCTTTCCCATTTTCAATTTAATATATACTATTTTCCACAATCCACCTGCATCTATGCCTGCTTTCCCTATGCGGATAAGTTGCAACCGTTCAGAAGTAATGGCAGGATAAACGTGTAGCAGAAAGGAGAAAGCCATGAAACTGAGCGTGTTAGATCAATCACCCATTTTAATAAACCATACTCCCTCTCAAGCTTTGAAACAAACCACCGAATTAGCACAATCAACAGACAGACTTGGCTATCACCGTTTCTGGGTTTCTGAACATCATAGCACAAAAAGTCTTGCAGGCTCCGCCCCCGAGATCCTTGTCGCACATCTGGCCGCCAATACGGAACATATCAAAGTCGGAACAGGTGGTATCCTTCTTCCACACTACAGCGCCTATAAAGTAGCGGAAAGTTTCCGGGTTCTGGAGACCCTTCACCCCAACCGCATCGATTTAGGTGTGGGACGAGCTCCCGGTGGCTTGCCCAACGTAAACCTTGCTTTGAATAATGGGAAACATCCCTCCATTGACCACTATCCACGACAAGTACGGGAGTTGATGGCTTACCTCCAGGGGAGTGATCCGTATGAAATGGACGTCTATGCTACCCCTGTCGGTGAAACGGCACCCGACATATGGATGCTGGGCTCCAGCGGCACTAGTGCCCGTCTGTCATCTGAATTGGGTACTTCCTATTCTTTCGCTCATTTTATCAATGGTTATGGTGGCACCAGAGCAATGAAACGTTACTATGACCATTTTGCACCTTCCCGCCAACAAACCGTTCCAAATGGCAATGTATCCGTCTTTGCTATTTGCGCTGAATCAAAAGAAAAGGCGGAATACCTCGCTTCCAGTCTGGACTTGGCAATATTGAAAATAGAGCAAGGCGGACAAAGGGATCATTTTCCCAGCCCTGAAGAAGCAAGAAAATATCCATATACTTTATTTGAAAAAGAACGTATTCAAGAAAACCGAAAGCGTATGGTAGTCGGCGATCCTTCGCAGGTGAAAAACGAGTTAGAGGTATTAGCAGAAGGATACGGGGTGAATGAAATTATTATTAATACAATTGTTTATCCTTTTGAAGAACGTCTGCGTTCTTATCAATTAATAGCGGAAGCCTTTCAACTTTCGGATTAAAGGAGGTATTCGATGCTTGCTTTTGATCATCTTGTCATTGCAGCTGACCAGCCAGAGGAAGAACAAAATCATTTTGAAGAGAAATATGGCATACGGGGGTTCCGGGGCGGCCGTCACGAAACGTGGGGTACTTATAATTACTTAGCACATCTGAAGAATCATAGTTACCTTGAATGGATCGGGATTGAAGACAAAGAGACAGCCCGCAAATCGGATAATCCGCTCATCAAACAGCTTGTTCACTCGTTATCCGTCAATCAGAAAGGACCAATCCAGTTTGCTTTACGCACGAACGACATGGACCAGTTCCTCGATTACTGGGATAAAGAAGGTATCCCATACAAAGGGCCCTTCCCAGGAAGCAGAAAGAAGACGGATGGTACCTTGTTACAATGGCGGATGCTTTTTCCGGACATTCAAAGTCATTCGCTGCCTTTCTTAATCGAATGGGAGGGGAATAATCGCCCCGATGATAGTCACTTGATTTCCAATACCTCCTTCACTTCCATAGAAGTGGGGCTGGGAAACTTTCCTAACACCAGGCGGCTTTTTGAGAAAATCTACCACATGGAATCTCCCGAACATGAAAACTCGACGCATTGTACGTGGTCATTAGAAAATGGTTCCCTGATAGCAAAAGCAGAAAGCGACCTTCGGGTAAAGCTTGAGGATATTATTCTGTGAATAGGACCTAATAACGAAGGGCCTGCCCCATCAAAGTCTTTGAAAGACTTTGATGGGGCAGGCCTTTTTGTCAATAGAGTTTCCGTCCAACAGGTCGTTCGAGTGACAGAATATCTTCTTCTAAGTTCATTACTTTTTCTTCTACCATTCCTTTCGCATCACGGATCCCTTGATTATATATAAAGGGTCCCAGCTCTTTCATGAAAAAGTCTAGTAGCTGCTCTGCCGCAATGCTGCCAATCTGCTCCCCTCGTTCCACTTCAAAGTATTCCTGAATGGAAGTAACAATTTGTTCACGCTCATCCTTTGTAATCTTTTTTACCATATTCATAATTCCTCTCCTAACTATAGAACCCGACAATCCAGTACAGACCGCCTACCATCACTAAAGAAATAAAAGTACCTACCCCTATTGCAACAAAGAATAACTTCCAGCTTTTCATATGCCACCGCATCATAACAGCTGCAGCAAGTGTAAAAATAAGACCAAAAAACAGCGCAGCTCCAGGGCTGCTTGGCGTCACCCAATCATACCAATGAATTCCCACCAAATTCTCCCCCTTTCATTCCCCCTATCCTATATTTGACCCGCCTTCGGCTTATTCCTGCTATTTCTTTAAAAGAGAAAGAAACGTTTGGGATCCAGATTGTTTGAAACGTGATGAAAACATGAACGCTCCTGTCTAGACATAGGCTAGATAGGAGGTGTTTCCTTATGTATAATCACTCTATGCTGAGGAATACAAAAGAAAAGCCGTGGACCATAAAAGTTACCGGTACTGGGACGGTGACGGCCGCTCCCGACCAGGCAGTCATTGTTACAGGAGTAGAGACAGAAAATATGAGTCTGCAACAAGCACAATCAGAAAACAACACCATAACTAAACAAATTATCAACAGCATTACCCAGGCAGGAATTCCAGAGGAACAAATTCAAACAGAAGAGTTCCGGATTAACCCAGTCTATGATTTCAAAGACGGACAGCAGGTTTTTCGCGGTTATAAAGTGACGAACGTATTGAATATTACGCTCTATGATATGGAAATGATCGGGCCGATCATCGATGCGGCTACAGCGAGCGGTGCCAACATCGTCCGCGGAGTCGAATTTTCTCTTCAGCATGCAGACTTGATATATAATCAAGCATTGCAAGAAGCATTACGGCAAGCCAAACTAAAAGCACAAACGATCGCCAAGTCTTTTCAGGCTACGTTATACCCTGTTCCTCAATCGGTTGTTGAAAATGCAGGCACAAGCCGCCCTTCTCCCCTTTTTAAAACTGCAGCCCTGCAGGCTGAATCGACGCCTATCCAGCCAGGTCAACTTAACATTGAAGCCAGTGTACTCGTCACCTATCGATATTTCCAATAACATAGATGGCTGGTTTATGCTTATATAAAATAGTTTCAAATGAAAAATGAGGCTGCTCACGATTGAATACGGACCAGCCTCATTTTATCAAGATAGCAAGTGATGCATATAGCTTTGGTCTTGCTTGTCCCTTACTTTCCAGGCTTTTTTATTATGAACACTAACGGCCCCATAAATGAGCAGGCCCTCGCCATTTCCTGTCGACAAAAGAGAATACGAGCGTTTTTGAGGATGAAAGCTCTCGAGCTCTGTACCATGAAGGTAATGGCAAATGTTTTCCCATAATAACTCCCCTTGCCGGGCAGCATTCGCTTCACTTTCCGAACGTTTGACCTCTTTCCCCATTACCGTGCTGTCTCCCACGGCAAATAAGTAAGGGTGTTCTTTCACTTGAAGCGTAGCAATTGTTTCTGCAAAACCATTGTCATCAATGGGAAGATTAGATGCCTGGAAAAGTTTACTTGGAACAGTGTGGCCCTGCCAAAATAAATCAGTGAATCTTACCTTATTTTTCTTGTTGGTCCTGATATAATCCTCCTGGATCTCCTGGATTGTTTCGTTCTCCCATACTTGCACACCCCGGCTGTTCAAAATACGAACCACCTTCTGATAGGTCCAGTTGGATTCAGCTGGGAGTAAACGCGATTCTCCCAATAAGCGTACGTGCCCTTTTTTAGAGTTATGCTGTTTATACGATTGAATTGCCAGCGCTAATTCTACTTCTATGGGGCCATCCCCAACAATTAATGGATAATAGCTGTCTCTTAAGCTTTCAATTGTGTCCAGCATACCTGCTTTTTCATTTCGTTTCTCTCTTGTGCAGGAGGAGCTGTTATCAACGCCCATATCCAGACTGAGTATATCAAAGGGATACACAGCTCCATCTTTACATACCAGCTTTCGCTGGCTGGTATTAATATAGGCAGCCTCCCGCTGTATGAAAGGAACTCCTGCTTTGGCGCAAAGCGTTCTTAAATTAATCTGAACCTGATCTCTTGAGTAAATTCCCTCAGCAAAACCAGGGAGCATCGGTGAATAAACCTGATGGGAGGAGCGAGAAATCAAGAGAACTTCAACGTGATCGTCATGTTCATCCACAAGTGATCGAATGAGATGCAAATGAGCGTGACCGCCTCCGACTAAAATAACTTTGGTTGCCACTAGAAATCTCCCTCCTCTTTATAACTGTTTTATTTAAAGTAGAAAAAGGACCGTCTCAACACACTGGAATGAGACCGCCCTTGCATTATCTTTTACAAATTAGCATGCAAAAATTCCTGTACTTCTTCAGGTGTTTTTGCATCAGCACTATGTAAATGTGCCTGTTTTTCCCCATTCTGGAATAAGAGAATGCTGGGAATTCCCATAACTTCATAGCGGTTTCCAATCTCGGGTAATTCATCACGATTGATTACATACCACTGGTATTGATTATATTCCTCTACAATGTCTCCGATAAACATATCCATCCGCTTACAATCTGGACACCAGTCTGCTTCAAATTTAATAATCACAGGTTCCTCGCTATCAATGATTTGATGGAAGACTTCTGTTGTTTGAATGGTTTCCATGCTGTCGCCTCCTCTATGAATCTTCTTATTGTGTATATTCGATCCGGCCTAAGAGATATGCAGCCAGCAAGCCTCCAATAAATGCTATGATGCTCGCTGCTATCAATCCCCCACTCTCCGGTATTCCTGGAAAAATAACTACGACCGATCCCACTACCAGTCCTATTATGACGGCAAACGTTCCTGCCGTATAGTTTTCCAGAAAAAACTTAACTATTTTACTCATGGCTACTACTCCAATCACAAGCCCCAGTCCAACTACTGCTATGATATCCAGGCGAAAATCTGAGATT
Source organism: Thalassobacillus devorans (assembly GCF_900176565.1). Classification (GTDB taxonomy): domain Bacteria; phylum Bacillota; class Bacilli; order Bacillales; family Halobacillaceae; genus Thalassobacillus; species Thalassobacillus devorans_A. The sequence goes on along the minus strand of NZ_FXEH01000003.1, from coordinate 197,341 downwards.
CCACTAATAACAGTCGTATAAACGCCGATGATCAATAGCAGGAAAGAACCGCTGATTCCAGGAAGCACCATAGCACTGCTGGCAATCCAGCCTGAGAAAAACAATAAAATGTAGTTTTCCATCGTTAAATTCTGCATTGCTTCTGTTTCCCCTGCCTGGAAAAAAACCATAGAGGCGACAATTACTGCTCCTATTAATAACAATAGGTAGTGTTTTAATTGGAATGTATGTTTCATGTCAGCCTTATGGTATAAATAAGGCAATACCCCAATGATTAATCCCAGGAAGAAAAATTGTGTTGGCTCCGGGTAATGTTCAAACAGCCATTCTATTACTCGACTTAGCAAAAGGAATGCTGTACCAACCCCTAGCAGCAAAGGAATCAAGAAACCGAGATGTTCTTTCCATCGCTTGCTGAAAATTCCATTGATCGCTTCTATCCAACGATCATATATACCTAAGACTACCGCAATTGTTCCGCCGCTTACCCCAGGAACCACATCACTTGCTCCCATAAGCATGCCACGGTAGATATTCTTCCATTCAAAGTTCTGCATGGCTTTCCCCTCTTCTCTGCCCAAAAACTACAATCATGCTTTCTATTCTACCAAAAAATTGCAATCGCAGCGTACATTTTTCTTTCTACGATAATATTCGGATAGAATTGAAAATATCTGTACGCTTCCCATTGAAGAAACGCCCTTGATCAAGGGCGTTCCGACTCCATATATTGATTGCAGGCTGCCGCCAGTTTCTCCAATAACTTGTTATAGTATTTATAATCAAGTTCCGCCATTCCTTCTTCATCAATGGCAGATCTCATATATTTGCTGAAATACCAAACATCTCTCTTTACAGGCTCTTTATTGACAACAGCTATTCTATATAATGCATCCAGAACAGCATTCATGACGGAAATATCATGCTTGCCATAAATCCTTATCTGATAAAAACTTGCATAGAGATAATCCCGGAATTGGTTCGGCTCCATAATCAACCTTAGCTGCTCATCATCATCCGCATAATAGCGGATATCATCATATTTATCTCCTAATTCAGCTAAAATTGATCCTATCCGGTTGATACAATTGACGGCTGTATGAGGATCATTGATACCAGGTGAAATTGCTTTAACTGCTATTTCCACTAACTTTTGTATCGAAAATTCAATATCCTGTAAATCTGTCCGTTCATTTCCAATCAGCAAAAATTCCTGGCACTCCTGTTCATCACATTCTATATCATCTTCCTGAGTCCAGTACGTGAACATCGGCATCCCTTTTTGTACATAATCCCCGATATAAAAATGTGTGTCTAACAATAGATTATTTCGCTTGGCCCAGTTTACCAGTTCTTTCACTTGTATGTGCTGAATATAACCTGACTTCGTCGCGAACATATATCCGGGTTTAGCTTTTTTCATATGTTCCATTTCTGCCTCATCCCAGTTACCGGCATCCAGGTGGCTTTTCTTAGTGAAAGTTTTATCAATAATCGTTGAGGTACTTTTTCTAATCTCCCCTATCAAGTTATTTACTTGCACAAACCTGGCAGAGTGATGGATAAACAGAATGAAAAAAGCTAAAACAACGATAGAAACTACGACTGTAAAAAACGGGCTTGCCAATGCCTGTTTTTTATCTTCTGTCAGTAAGATCAAGTTGAGCAGTGTAAAGATAAATCCGAATGAATAGACACCTAACACATGCTGGGTCACTCTGCTCTTCATGAAATTTTGTAACGTACGTGGAGAAAATTGCGTCGTGTAAGTAGTCAATACCACCATAATCGTCGAAAAACTGATGGTGGTCATCGTAAGAATTGCCGTTATTAAGGCACTATACAGCGACTTGGCAATATCCTGGTTGGTAAGAAATATATTCGGTATCGTTTTAGAAATTAAAGGCAGTAGCGCATTGTCCGCCCAGGTAACTAACGCGACAGCCACTAATGAAAACAGGCCATAAATTGTTGGAAGAAACCAGAAGCTGTCCCGGAGATTCACCTGTGCTCTTTTGGAATGGGTAGTTGTATTCATATATTTTCAGCTCGATTCTTTGAGTTAGATTACAAGCTTACCATATCCTTTACACACTCAAAGTAAACTGGACAAAAATAACAGCCATCAACGAAGCAGCTTTTCCAGCCAATGATGATCCGGCTGGCATTGGATCAGTCCCTGTTTCAACCATTCTTTTTGTCTCTCATTCAACCTAGGGAACACAGCTTCAAAATCTTGCTCATCCTTCTCCTTCGTGTGCTTCGCCTTATATAGCAGCACGATTTCCGGATTCAAATAAGGAAGTCCCTGCTCGGAATGCAGATGCATATGAGAAATTGGGAAAGTGATGTCAGGGTCCCGACGATAGGTCCACTGGTCACCATTTCTTTCATTCAATAATATTTCCAACTCTTGGACATCTCTTTTTGCATGTATCTCATGGATAGGAAGCTCCAGCCGCTCCATTTGGTTCCACTCTCTCATTTGCTCATTCTCAACAATTTGCACTTCCCATCCGGCCATTGCTTCTTGCAGCAGGGATTGATCGTCACGAAAAACAGCTACTTCGATATCCTCGTGCTGCCGTGTTTCTTCTCCGATATGTAAATCAATCGCCCATCCTCCAGCAATAAACCACTTCCCTTCGAACGCTGCCATCCATTTCATTACTTCCTGACATTTCTCAAACAAGCTGATTCCTCCATTCATTGATTCTTTTTCTCTTCTATTCCTCATACTAAAATTAGAAAAACCAGCCAAAAGATTAAGGCAAAATAAAGAAAGAAGCCACAAGTGCTTCTTTCTTGCTTTTAGTGTACGTAACTTTCTTGTCAAAAAAGTAAAAGTTACTAGCAAAAATCATTTTCCTGAATTTTCCTCGTCCTCAATATTTTCCTGTTCGTGCATATATTGATCATATTGGACATTACGTTGGAAATCCACTTTTTCGTCCCCCGTATATCCCTCTATTCCTGTGGAGGCAAAGTTCTCATAAGTCTCGACGTAACCTGATCCATCTTTATTGTCCATTAATGAAGAGTCTTCATAGGTCATACTCGTTTCATTAAACGAAGCTACCTGCTCATAAGCATTCTGCTCGTTGTATTCCGTCTCCTCACTCCCTGTATAATATTCTTCCTCCGTGGTCTCCAGGACATCTTCTTCCGCTGGACGATCGTCTGACGCGCTTTGGTTTGGTGAAGCTTCCACAACCGTACGTGCTGTCGGAAGTGCCTCCAGCCGCTCCATCGGGATTTCTTTCCCCGTCACTTCACATGTCCCATACGTACCTTCTTTCATCTGCTTTAAGGAGTACTCAATATCGGAGAGTTCTTCTTTCATATGCGCACTCAGTGCAATATCTTTTTCCCTTTCATAAAGCTCAGTCCCAGAATCTGCCGGATGATTATCATATTGGGAAAGCTCGCCTGAAGATGTATCGCTGGCAAATCCGCGATTGAAACCGAAATGATCATTCTGCTCCAGTTCCTGTTCAATTTCCCGTTTGCGCTCTTCCAATTGTTTTCTTAAATGATCATATTTCATCATCATGCTTCCTTCCATGTTTGTGTTGTGCTTAGTTTTACCATTGGCTTTACTTTTACCACAAGAATGGAAGGAAAATTTAAATCAAACCTATCCTTTGATTAACTTCGCGTAACTTTTCCCTGGCAATCGGGCGTACCTTTTCCGCTCCCGCTTAATTCCGTCAGTAAAGTCAATAGGCTCCTGCTGATTTTATTTCAGGTGGCGCTCATGATCAAAACCCATACATTATAAATGACCAACGCGGTAACCAGTGTCTTTTCTGTTACGGATCCAGTACGAAATGTGAAAATGAACCGGAAGTACCTGCGCGATAAAGGATAAAAAAGAGGGATCCCTTTTTTCGTGACATAATCGCCAAGCAGATGTGACAAAACTCCCGCAAGCAAGCCATATAAATAAAACCATGGGACATGCATCCATTCAACAATCACCTGGCAATAAACCCACAACACATACAAAAACAAAAGTGAGTGGGTCATTTTCCGATGCCCACGCAGCATAACTAATACCGGGATCATCATCATGACGAATATTTTCAAATCTTCCCGGTAGGTATTCAGCGTTTGAGGAAAAAATAAATAGACCAATAACGTCACAAGGAAAAGCAGCATCAACAGCCGCCAGAATTTACTGCCGAGCCGGGATGTTGGTGTGTCGATATCAGGCAGCAGTGCCCCGAAGAGGACAAATACAAAAAACAGCACGACATCCATCGTATGGATTGGAGCGATACCGAACTGCTGTAAAATAGTAATAGCAATCACTCCGAAAGTGAAGCCTAAGACTTGGTGTCCAGTTGCTAACATGATGTCTAACCTCTTTATTATGTAATGAGAAAAGCCCCAAACAAAGGGGCTTTTTCAATATTATCCTAAAAATACAGCGCCGTAAACAAGCGATATCAAGATGACAAAAGCCGGATGGACTTTCATGCGCTCAATTAAAAGAAAACTGGAGACCGCAATCAATATCAGCTGCAGCCATCCAATTTGAATCTGCGCCTCAGCGAAGAATTGCCAGGCCATGATACCAAGTAAAATAGCTATCACAGGCCGCACATATAATGTCATCCGCTTCACTTTAGGAGAATCTTTATATTTATAAAGTAAGCCGAGCAGGAAAATCATAACGATTAAAGAAGGAGCAACTGCTCCGAAGACGCCGATAAAAGCCCCAAGTATTCCGCCCTGCTCATACCCGATATAGCCTGCCATCTTGGTCGCAATCGGTCCTGGAAGTGCATTGCCGAGAGCAAGCACTTCACTGAACTCCTGGACGCTCATCCAGTCATAACGTTTAACGACTTCATTTTCAACAAGGGGTATGGAAGCAGGACCCCCGCCATAACCAAGTATGCCAGGGATGAAGAAAGCTAAAAATATCTGCCAGTAAATCATGCTTCTTCCCCCTTTTCTACCGTTTCTCCTGCCCTGGGATTCTCTTTTCTCAGGAGAGCAGCTGCCAGTAAGATTGCGATGATTATCCCGGGATGAATATTCATGTAGGAGAGCAAAACAAAAATGGCAGCAGACATTCCAACTGCCATCCCCCAGCCCATTCCTTGTTTTGCCTTATGGAAGAATTGCCAGGTCAGTACTGCCAGCATCACAGCTACTACCGGCATGACTGCACTTGTCATCCCTTGGACCCAGTCTGCATCCTTCACGGAAGACAACGAAGACAACAACACAATCATCAAAAATATCGTTGGTATGATTGTCGCAAGGACAGCATTGACCAGTCCTGCCCAGCCACTGACTCGGTAGCCGATATACCCAGCCATTTTGGTCGCAATCGGACCTGGAAGTGTATTGGCCAGTGCCAGTAAGTCCCCGAATTCATCGTCGTTCATCCACTTGTATTTCTCTACTACTTCTTTATGTACTAAGGGTATGGAGGCTGGACCTCCTCCATACCCCAGCATGCCTATCCTGAAAAATGCCAAGAATAAATGCCATTGCGTCATGTCGTATCACCCTTCTCCTGCACTACCAGACAGCGATTGCTCCATCTGTCCGTGACTCCGTTCCACCAGCCAGTGTGCCACTTTCCTGATCCCTAATGATGACTTGGCCTCTGCCAAAGCTTCCAGAATCAAGAGCTATGTTGATGTGGTGTCCTTTTCTCGCTAATGCTTGGGCCACGTCTTTTGGAAAAGTCGGCTCAACCATTACTTGTTTTTCTTTTATCCACTGCCAACGAGGTGCATCCAGTGCTGCCTGGGGATTCAACTGATAATCCACTAAATTATGGACCACCTGCATATGACCCTGAGGCTGCATGAACCCTCCCATAACCCCGAAGGGACCGACTGCTTTACCGCCTTTGGTCAGAAATCCCGGAATGATGGTGTGGTATGTTCTTTTCCCGCCTTCCAGTGCGTTGACATGATTCGGTTCAAAGGAAAAGTTATGCCCCCTATTCTGCAGGGCAATTCCTGTTCCCGGTACAACCAGCCCGGAGCCGAATCCCATATAGTTGCTTTGAATGAATGATACCATGTTCCCTTCTTTATCAGCGGCAGCTAAGTAAACCGTTCCGCCTTTCGGTGGTTCATCAGGAGAAGGGGAAGCTGCTTCCTCTCCGATCCGTGCGCTTCTTGCTTTTCCGTAAGATTCTGAAAGCAGGCTGTCCACTGAATGCTTCATACTGCCGTACTCTGTAATATGCTCCAACCCATCAACAAACGCCAGTTTCAAGGCTTCCATTTGTTTATGGTAGTCGGCAACTGAATGCTGACTAGAGAATTTAAACTCTTTCGCAATGTTCAAAGCCATTAGCGCTACCAGCCCCTGACCATTTGGAGGTATTTCCCATACGTCATAACCCCGATAATTAACCGAAACAGGGTCTACCCATTCAGGCTGGTATTCTTCCAGATCTTCTTTTCTTAAAAAACCCCCATAGCGCCGGGAGAATGCATCTATCTTCTCTGCTATCTCTCCACGATAGAAAGTTTCCCCATTGGTTTCCGCAATCGCACGCAATGTGTTTGCATGATCCGGAGAAGACCATACTTCACCGATTTCTGGGGCTCTCCCTTTTGGAGCAAAAGTTTTGAACCAATCCTCAAACATTTCATCTGTCAGCTTTTGTTTGAAAGCCATATATCCCGCCTGCCAAAACTTCCCGAGAATCGGAGTTAAAGCATAGCCTTCTTCTGCATGAGTAATGGCGGGTGCAAGTGTTTCTTTCAAGGTCAGATTTCCAAACCGCTTTGAAAGTTCCACCCAGGCAGCAGGCGCGCCTGGAACAGTGACCGGCATCCAGCCGTAGGGAGGAATTTCCTTATACCCCGACTCTTTCAACTTATCGATCGAAATATCCTTTGGTGATGGACCGCTCGCATTTAACCCATATAATTCATCTTTCATCCATACAAGTGCAAAAGCATCTCCACCGATTCCGTTAGAGGTAGGCTCGACCACTGTCAGACATGCTGCGGTAGCAATCGCAGCATCCACTGCATTTCCTCCTTTTTTCATAATATCCAAGCCTGCCTGAGCTGCTAATGGCTGGGAAGTCGCCACCATTCCATTTTTCCCATATGTAGTCATCCGTTGTGAGGGGTGCGGGTTATATAATGTATCAAACTTCATCCTGTTCTCCTCCTATTCTATCTAATCTGCGCCATGTCCTTATTATTCCAGAAATAATTAATTTTTCAAAATTTTTTATCAGAATAAAGTATATTTTATAGGTTACTTTCTATTTTTGTCGAAAAAAACACAGGGTGCAGTACATTTGGTATAATATTGAAAATCGAAAAAACCTGGCCTGTCGCCAACATAAGAAAAGAGGGGGTTATGATGAAGGGGCTGTTAATCAAGCAGCAAAGAATAAAACAGCAGATGACTCAGGAAGAACTGGCATTGGGGATTTGTTCTGTATCGTACTTGAGCAAGATTGAACATGAATTGATCAAACCCAGCGAAGAAATTTATGAGCTGTTGGGAGACCGTCTCGGACTCGACCTCCGGTCGCTTAACGACTCGTTTGACAGTATTATCTATGACAGGCTTCATAGCTGGCATGAAGCGATCAAACATAATGATTATACAACGATGATCGATATACACCAATCATTGCGCGAATCACTCCAGCATAACTACCACGTTGAGCTCAACAACCTATTTATGATTTTTGAATTCAGATACGCCTTCACCCTAAACCAACTAGACGCCCCCTCCGAAAAAATCGCCCTTCTAAAAAGTATTGCAGAAACGTCGAACCTGGAATTCCAATACTATTTCCATAAAATACTTGGTTATTATTATCTGATGGAAAATGAATGGCATTGTTCCTTAAAGGAGTTGAAGCAAGCCAAAGCTACTATTGCCGAACTTCCGATAGATGACAGCGAACTGTATTATCATATGGGTTATTTGTATAGCAGATTGGGGAACTTCGCAGAATCCATATTGTATGCGGAGAAAGCTTTGGAGATGTACCAGAAGACACTCCATTATACGAAAGTGATCGAATGCTGCATGCTGATAGCGATCAACTATAACTTATTGAGTGTCTATGATGTTGCGGAAGAATACTTTCAAAAAATCCTCCGGTCAGCCAATAGCTACTTAACTTATGAAGTAAGAGCGAAAGTGTATCATAACCTTGGCTATATATGCATAAATAATAACCAATACGATGAAGCCCTGGACTATTTAGAGGCGGCACTTGCCTTAAAAGAAAGTGAACAGATGAACCCTGCCAACACACTCTATTTGCTTGCCTTGACACACTATTCGATAAAGGATTTTCCAAAAGCTAAATTACATGTGGAAAAAGGCCATAAGATTGCTGCTGAATTTGAAGATCTGAAGTATCTCTACAAACATTTCATTTTGCTTCACCGAATAGAAGGTACCATGCTGCAGGACATATTTATTGATACATTGAAAGAGGAAATCATCCCTTACTTTGAGAAAGCCAATGAATTAGAAGAGTATAAAGATGCTTTAAAGTTATTGGGGGAGATCTATTATGAAGGTAAGAGATATAAACTTTCCGCCCAATACTTTAAAATAGCAACACAATCTGATTTTCAGGGGAAGGAGGTTTTAGTATGAAGAAACTATTGCTTGTGGTCGGTATTTTGTTTATCGCCACCGGAGCTGGATATGCCTCCCAGGATATCGCAGGAAACGATTCAGACTACCCTCGTTTAGGATCAGTGGAGAAAGTTTAAACGGATTTATTATCACCGTCTTTCATAAGACGGTTTTCTCTTGTCTATTCTTCCTCTCTTTCTCTAGTTATTTTCCCAACCCTGTCCAAAATTCGCCTATTTTTCAACACTATCAGCTACTCTCTTTCCCAATAATATTGTCAGAATTTTGTGATATATTTATAGTATAACAACTTTAAGGGAGGTCTAGAAATGACAATGAAAACATTTCTTGTTGTTGTCGCTTTAGGTACAGGCCTTTTTGTCAGCGGTATGGTCAGCCATGCAGACCAGACGTCGCAATACGCGAACGCCGATGTCCAAGCGTCCGACCAGTCTCCCGTCCCCCTTTCCAATGGCGAAGACCCGCCAGCAAATCCAGAGGATGAAACAGCTCACAGTTTGGCAGCAAAGACAACCAGCACACCACATAAAAAAGATTCAGAGAGAGAAAACGAAAGCACAACAGATAGGGTCAATTATCCCACCTACACTTCACCTAACCAATCTGCTTATTCCGTGCAAGCTCCCTCCTCTCCCCCTTACTTCCAAAATGTCCCTGCTGTCAATCCAGGTACTTATTATCCAGTGGTGAAAGATCCCATCTACCTGTTATACGATAAGGCGCTTAATCAATTATTTAAAGATGGACAACTCAATTCCTTGACGATTGTCTTAGTAATCATCATTGGCTATATGATACGGTATAACCACCAGCCACAAATGACTGAGTCAGGGGAACAGACGGATCATACGGCCAGATTTCTAAAAAAATATATCCACCACTTCCTGATGATTCTTACCATCATCTGTTTACTCATCGCTCTCTTTATCGCAAAGCAGATACTGGTTTTGCTGATCTGAAGGCAGCGAAAGAGACCGGCGTTTCAGCTGGTCTCTTTCCGTGTGGCTAAGGCATTGGTGGACGTTCGTGGCTACGGTCCTTCTCCATATTTTTTTCTGCTTCAGCTTCGTATGCCATATTTTTTCTTTTTGTCCTTACCATCCAACTGATACTCGCTACCAGTAATACCGCTACAACAATCACGATGATGATACTACTCATCTGTCATTCCCTCCTCTAATATTCAATGACATGGTCAAAATACTCTCGCTTATCGCCATCAATGACGATAGCTCCTCCGTCCGGACAGGCAAATATGGTTGTATTATCGCTTCTTTTCAACTCTTTGGTCGCTCTTTGTTGGGAAGGTTCCTCCGTCCAGTGTGGGTAAAAATAAAAGTCTACCAGCCCCAAGGCTCCATATTGAGAAGAAGATAACTGCGAACTTGCTAGATATTTGGTATCGACATATTCAGCAACATTGATTTTATCGGTCATTATCATGGCGCCTGCACTGACGCCGATGACTACCCCTCCTCTATTCACATAGCCTCGTAGCCAGTTTAACATTCCTCGCTCTCTTAGTCTGGCTAAAAAATGAAAGGTATTTCCTCCCGATAAAAATATAGCATCACAGTTACCTAAATTCCCCAAGACCCTAGTTTCAAATGCCTCGTCGATATCACAATAGACATAATCAGAAATACCAAGCCGGTCCAGTCGATTTTTCATTGGAAAATAATATGTACCATCAGGGTCTGTTTGAGAAGGAATATAACCTAATTGCGGTCGATCCTTCCCTATTAAATCCTTGATCCTTTGTTCTAATTTACTTGATATGTCATCTTTCCACTCGCTTAATAATACGAGCCTTTTCATCGTGATCACCTCAAATTAATATAAGGAAAGGCCTTGAACTACACTAGCCCAAGACCTTATTGTACATCTATTATACGGCTTTAGGATTTAACTGCACATCGACATTCCCACGAGTTGCTTTAGAATAAGGGCATACCTGATGGGCTGACTGAGCTAATGATTCAGCCTCTTCTTGAGTTACTCCTTTAATTTCGATGTTTAAGACGACCCCAATTTTAAAGCCGCCATCTTCCGGATCTTTCATTAGACTAACATCAGCTTTTAACGTTGATTCAATATCCTTTTTCTCTTTACTTGCTACAAGATTCAATGCTCCATCATAACAAGCGGCATAAGCAGCAGCAAAAAGCTGTTCAGGATTTGTACCTGTTTCATCTTTCTTTTCGTTAGGCATTACGACATTTAAGTCAATAACCCCATCATCTGATTTAACATGTCCATCACGACCGCCTTCAGCTGTTGCGTGTGCGGTGAAAAGTACTTCACTCATTCAGAACACTCCTTCCAATATCTGCATTCATTACCTTCTATTCCTTTAACGGCAATAATTTAAACTTTATAAAACTCTGTAAAAATTGTTGATTTAACAAAAGAGGCTTCTTGCATAAAATGACCGAAAAGTCGAAGACTTGATTTCGAGATGATTGTGAGAGTATAGGGGCGTTGGGGAAGGATTCGCTTTCCGCGGGAGAAGGGACTAGGCAAGACCCCACAGGGAGTGTAATGACCGAGGAGGCTTGCCAGTTCCCCCGCAGGAAAGCGAGTCGTTTCCCAGACCATCCTATTCCTTTCATGGCAACGGACCCACTATCTTGAAGCTGAACTTGAGTAAAAGGGAAATTAACTGAGTTTTTTAAAGACCATGCTTTTCTTTCAAGGAATCTGGCGCCATTTTTACTATACGCTGAAGAATGAAGGCCAGCACCGCCAGGTCATCGACAAGCCCGATTACCGCCAGCCAATCAGGAATTAGATCAAATGGAAAGATCAGATATGCCAGAAATAAAATCACCGACAACCCTTTATGTGAACCTTTTACTTCCTTCGACGTAAAAAAGTCTTTTAAGAATGGAATCGATCGACGCACCTGAAATATAAATTTGATTCTTCGCCAAATTCGAATCATCACATCTCTACCTCCCAACCATATGATTAGGTATACTCCTATTTTCTCACACAATTTTTTCATAAAATGTAACCTTAAAAGCCGATAATTGCTAATTTATAGCGAATGATTTAACATTATCAATGGACTAAGAAACACAAAACAACGTATCACTTTCTGATAAAGGAGATGAAAAGGGATGAAAATCGCCTTAATCAACGGCACCATTGTTGGGAATAAAACAAAAACCCTACTGCAGGAAACAGAAAAATTCATCAATGATGTATCTGATAAATATGATACGGAAATCATCAATCTGGAAGACTATGACATGCAATTCATTGATGGTCGGCCGAATGACCAATATAATGACGATATGCAAAAGCTGATTAAACAAGTAGAAGAAGCTGATGCCTATATCATTGCCACACCGATCTTCCAAGGTTCGATCCCAGGCACTCTTAAAAACCTTTTTGATGGTCTATCTCCGCGTGCCATGCGATATAAACCTGTATCCATCGTGGCAAATGGAGGTACACAACAGCATCACCTTGTCATTGAGAATCAGCTGAAGCCAATACTGAACTATTTCCGATGTCTTGTTACACCAAACTATGTCTACAGCCATACGAACCATTTCTCCACACAAGGAGAATTAATTGATGAAGATGTCATCAACCGCTTGAAAGTGCTTGCCAACGTTTTTGTCGAATATATAGAAATGAGCAAAAACCTGCCGACAGAAGATTAATCTAACGAACAAGACCGCATGAAGGAGAATAACTCCTGCCATGCGGTCTTGTTTTATACTTTGGCCAATACATTTCGTACATAATTCTCTGTTTCTTTGAATGGAGGTATCCCGCCAAACTTATCTACATTTCCAGGACCTGCATTATAGGCGGCCAATGCTAAGGCATCATTTCCATCATAGCGATCCAGCATTTGCTTTAAATATTTTGTCCCTGCCATGACATTTTGTTCAGGATCAAAAGCATTAGTGACACCAAGTCCTTTTGCGGTAGCGGGCATCAGTTGCATCAGTCCCTGCGCCCCAGCCTGGCTGACTGCTTCCGCATTAAAGTTCGATTCATGTTGGATAACAGAGCGAATCAAGCTCTTTTTCACGTCAAATGTTTGGGATGCTTTATCAATCAGCTGTTGGATTGGATCGTTTCCTTTTTGCACCAGATCGCTGGATGAACGTAAAGAAAATGTGGCAGGGTTAGGTTGGGGCTGAAAAGCAGGCAGCGTATTTACAGGTTGGGAAGCTGGTGATCGCTGCTTCGTTTCTGTACCGATAGCAGCCTTTAACAGGCTTTGAAAAGCCATATCCATCAAACTGTCTGCCATTGCGTTTTTTCCTCCATGGATGGCTGACATCGCCTGCACCTGTATCATTTGCTGCATATTTTTTATATCCATTTCTCCATCCACTCTTTTCCCCTGTTAGATACTACCATTTTACATTTATTTTCACCATTCAACAATATTCCCCAGGAAATAATTATTACTGACTTAACCTGAAAAAGAGCAGGAAACAATTTTTGTTTCCTGCCTTTTAGGTGTCAGGCCCTATTTTTGCCGAAATAGAATAGTCCGGTTAGAATTCCAATAATAGACATAATCGCGGAGACTACCAGCATAGGTATTGCCCCGAATTGGGCAACAATTGGAACGGATAATGCCGTAACGAGTCCGCCCCCCAGTACAGGTTCATAGATCAGCTGCTTATACCCGAATGCTTCAAACGCAGGGGATTCATTATCCGGATCTGTAATCCTCATAAGCAAGAGTCCGGTTGCTGTGACACCCATCGATTGCCCGAAGTCACCGATCCCTCGTTCAAACCAGTAGTTCGGGATAATTCGTGGTGCTAAAATCAGGAAACCGACAATATTCCATGTCACACCAGCTACTGCCAGTACAATGAAAGGAACAAAGTATTCACCAATAACGTCAATTGAGACAGAGGCAATGGCTGTTAGAATAAGTACATCCAGTGCAAAGCCTTGAATACGCGCGATCATTCTTCGGTCGAGCACTTCATGATGATCCGTTTTATCAAAAATCAATTGCAACAGAATTCCGCCAATCATAGCGATTGGGAACAATGGTACATAAGTGAGTACTTCACTGCCTGTCCACGCTCCCCAAGTTACACTTTCAAGCCAAATTAATCCTTGTAATAAAACATAACCGATTAAAACAGCCAAAGAAACAATGGCGAAATGGAACGATAATGGTTCGATTGATTCCGGTCGAAGCGTCATGCTCGCTGCCGGCTCACGGTTTTGGAATTCCATAATACCCTGCTTTTTCAAGCGCGAAAAGTCTTTTACATCTTTAACCAGTTTGGTTTTCCCTCTGCGAATTCCCCAGTTGATTAAGATAATACCAAAAATGACACCGGATAATATACCGACCGTTGCTAGTCCGATAGCGAGATCAAAGGCTTCCGGGAATCCAAGTTCTTCGAAAGTACCGGCCATACCAGCTGCTGTACCATGGCCGCCCTCGAAAGCTACTTCAATAAGAGCACCGGCCATTGGAGGTATATCGTAAAATGGCACCAGTATCAATAATACGACCAGCAGACCAATAACATACTGCCCCCAGCCGATGGCCCACCCAAAGGCCAGCTGCGGCCCGCCATAATTCCAAATCTTCTTTAAGGTTGGTGTAGTAGCACCGAGGAATAACGCTGCGAATACAATATTGATCATTAATCCTGGCAGTGCTTCCCATACCTGGGTGATTCCTTCTGTCATTACCCCATTAGTCAAAAAATGGTTTTCAGAAACAAAGGAAGAAGCAATCTTCCCAAGCACCTGCGGGCCCAAAATCAATGCTAAAAACCCACCGATAATGGAAGAAGGTAAAAATAAATTCTGAAAAAGAGGGACCTTAATACGAATCAACTTGCCCAATAGTAGAAAGATGGATATATAAATTAACGCAAAACCAATCTGGTCCGGGGACATAATAATTTCTCCTTTACTTTAAAAATCTTCTAGAAATATACCCATCCAACCAGACTGCCAAAACATCAAACGCTCAGAAAAAACTACTACTCATTATAAGTAACAAAGGTTTTCTCATAATTCACTTTCTTAAAGTATAAATTTAAAGTTTCCTTAATAGTTTTAGAGGTAATGAAGTATTATAATTGAAATTAAAACGACTTAGCTTGGAGTGTTGTATGGAATGGAAGCATTAATTATCTTTGTGGCCCAATTAGTCTTGGTGCCGATCGTTACAATCAGGACAATTCTTGTTGTAAAAGGGATTCGTAATGTAGCTGCCTTCATTGGCATTTTTGAAGGTTTTATTTATGTCATTTCCTTAGGACTGGTTTTCAGTGACCTCTCAAATATATGGAATATGGTCGCCTATGCATTCGGGTTCGGGCTCGGGCTCTTTTTAGGAAGCCTGTTGGAAGCAAAACTCCAAATTGGATATGTCACCTTTCAGGTCAACTTAATGCAGCGGAACGAGGACTTAGTAAAAACCCTTCGTTCTTCCGGCTTCGGCGTGACCACTTATGTAGGGGAAGGAATTGAAGATCACCGTTACCGACTGGATGTATTAGCAAAAAGGAACCGGGAAAGAGAGTTTATGGAGATCATTGACCATATGGATCCTAAAGCTTTCGTCGTCTCCTACGAACCACGCACATTCAAAGGCGGCTTCTTGACTAAACGAATGAAAAAAAGACAAGAACAAGCAGAATCAAACGCTTGATTACAGAACAATCCCCAAGTCGCGTTATCATGACTTGGGGATTGTTTTATTTGCCAGTGAAGATTTTTTTCAAAAGACGAGTGACACTAATTGCTTCTGATTTATTCTCTTCGTTTGTTTCTTCCTTTTCTTCTAAAAATATCTGCTCTTTATCGATGGCATGATCGTAAGTTAATACCGCACCAATATCCGTTTCCGCCTCCCGGTTGGAAATCGAGGTGGAATGAACGCCGTATTTATCAGCTAACAATCGATAGTCCTTCAAAAATCGGTAACTGATATTGCCATTTAAAAGCAACTTTGCATCCGGATGTTTTTTTAACTCTGCCTCTAATTCAGCCAATCCCTTTTTTCTCATTACTTGCCCCTTCGTAAGGGCAAATACAATTCTTTCCCGAAGCGAACCTAAAAAACGTTTTCTCTCTGCCGGCTTTGTCTCCTTCGCCCCATAGATTCCTTCTTGTAAATAGTCGTCTACATCTTTTTTCATCGCTGACTCTCCTAATGAAAACTTTCCACGCTAATATTTTCTCAGCAATTGGTCACAGTTTCAATTCTCCGGTACAATCACTTGGATATGGCTCGGTTTTACTTCCATTTCCACCGGCAGCTGGTCACCCTGTTCTCCATCCACATTTGTAACAAGCGGATCCTGTGAAGAGACTTTTAATCGCTTAGCTGTGAAGTACTCTACGTCTTCCTCTTCTTTTAACTCTCCACGTAATATGGCCGTTGCAATCGAAGCAAGCCGGATCATGTTAACCTGTTTGATAACGTAGCAATGAAGCATGCCATCATCCACCTTAGCTTCCGGGGTCAACTTTTCAAAACCGCCAGTCGAACGGGTCAATGCCGCTAAAAACAGCAAGGAATCTCCTTCCCACTTTTTTTCATCGTACTCAATAGTAAGCGGATACGTACGGTTAGAGGTTAATTCCTTTAACCCTTCTAACACGTAGGCCAGAGGCCCCAGCTTCGTCTTTTGTTCCGGTGTTACGTCATAAGTGGCTTCCGCGATCGCTCCAACCGCTACAATATTAACAAAATAACGATCATTGAATTTCCCGATGTCTACGTCTTTCGTGTTGTCAGATGCCAAAAGGCTGATCGCTTCGTCGGGGTCAAGCGGAATGTTCAAGGCCCGAGCAAAGTCATTTACCGTTCCTAATGGAATAATACCGAGCTTCGGCCGATGGACTTGATCCACTAGCCCATTGATTGTTTCATGCAACGTTCCATCTCCACCTAAAGAAACTACCAGCTCATAGTCACTTGTACAGGCATCCTGACAAAAATTTGTCGCATCCAATTCTTTTTCTGTCTTTTTGACAGTAGAATCGTATCCTTTTCCTTTTAATATTGCTTTAATCTGTTCAATATATTCCAAGGCGTTTTCCTTCCCGGAAGAAGGATTAGCGATAATCATTGCTTTCACGGGTGTGTCTCACTCCTGCCCTTAAGCTTTTCAGCTTGGTATTTGTTGTTCTCCTATCCATAACCTGATACCACAAGACTTTGATCATCAAACAACAATAGGCGTTGGGTATGTACTTGCAGTGAATCGGTTATTGCTACAATTTATATTAAAACTTTGCTACGATGAAAAAGTGGGTAACATAGAACTAATGGAAACTGACTTTGAAATTCCCAATATGGAAGGGGTATGTTAAATGAGTACGAACAAACCAAGAATTGTTGTTCTTGGTGCTGGCTATGCTGGTATGATGACAACAAAGCAACTGACGAAAAAACTCAGCCCAGATGAAGCAGAAATCGTTCTCGTCAACAAGCATAACTATCACTACCAGACAACCTGGCTTCATGAAGTAGCCGCTGGTACCATCAACACCAATCAGGCACGTGTCATGATCAGCGATGTCATCGACCCAAATCGGGTACGTTTAGTCTATGATTCCGTCGTCAAAGTAAACAAGGATGAACAGAAAGTTAAATTAGAAAATAGTGAACTTACGTACGACTACCTTGTTATTGCACTTGGATTTGAAACCAACACATTCGGTATCAAAGGGATGAAAGAAAATGCCTTTTTCATCCAGGATATTGATAGTTCACGGCAAATATTTGAACATATCGAGTATCAATTCGCTAAATATAATAATGAAGAGAGCCCAAACGAGGACAGCCTCTCCATTCTTGTGGGTGGAGGCGGGTTTACCGGAATCGAATTTGCCGGCGAACTTGCTGAAAAGGTTCCGAAACTTTGCAGAAAATATGACATCGACCCGAACCTTCCAAAGATCATCAATGTAGAAGCCGCTCCTTCTATCCTGCCTGGCTTCGATGAAGAATTGGTCGCTTATGCGAAAAAATCGCTGGAAGACCGTGGTGTTGAATTCCGGGAAGGTGCTAAAATTGCAGAATGTAAAGAAGACGCCTTTGTGGTTAATGAAGGGGAAGAGATCAAGGCTGGTACAATCGTCTGGACAGGCGGCGTCACCGGAAACTCCATTTTGAAAAAATCAGGGTTCGAACTGACGAAAGGGAAAGTAACCGTGGAAGATACCCTTCTCGCTCCAGGCGAAGACAACATTTTCATTCTCGGAGATTGTGCTTGGGTGATGGATAAAGAAGCACGCCGTCCTTATCCTCCTACCGCCCAATCTGCCATGCAGCATGCCGGCACTTGTTCCAGCAATATTAAAGCCCTGCTCCGAAATGAGCCATTAGAGGAATTCGTCTTTGATAATAAAGGTACAGTCGCTTCCCTCGGTAAGTCAGATGCGATGGGAACTGTTTTTGAAGATAAAAAATTGTATGGAAAAACGGCCGCTTCCATGAAAAAAGTGATCGACAATCGCTGGCTTTTACTGCTTGGCGGTCCAAAGCTGATTCTTAAAAAAGGTAAATTCCGTCCTTTCTAAATGGAAACGATGAATAGGAGGTAGTTTCATGAATAAAGCATTCTATTTTTTCCTGGTTTTCTTAGTCACACTCATTGGGTATGCTGTTACCAGCCGTACATTGGAGGAAACGAGAGAATTCCGTTAATTATTGTCAATTACTCAAAAAGCCTCACGCAATTTGCGTGAGGCTTTTATTCATCCATGGTATTAGCTTTGTGTTGAATTATTAGCAGTTGAAGTCTGCGTGTTATCGGAGGTGGAGGAAGCCGTATCATCAGTGAATTCGCCTTTTGCTTCTTTTACCTTTTCCCCTGCTTCTTGCAGTTCTTCACCAGCTTCTTTAGTAGCTGCGACTGCCTCTTTGGCATCTTGCTGAACATCGGTTACTTTTGGCAGGATGTCCTCATTTGCTTTTTCATAGATGCTACGAAGGCTTGCAACCGCTTCTCTTAATACTGCGGAAGTATCCTGAATACGTTCCATCAGGTCATTTTTTTTGCCAGAAGGATCTTCTTTTACATCACTTGCAAATTGTGAAATCGTATCTTTAGCCTGATTAGTATTATCCATTACTTTCTTGCGGGTAGTTGAGTCGATCATAGCAATAGCTCCTCCAGCTAATGCACCGATCGTGATCGCCATTAGTAACTTACTATTCTTCTGGTCTTCTTTGTTCGGTTGTACCTGAGATTGCGTTTGCTGTTCCATCTAATCACTCCTTAAATGTATAAATATAAAGCCCGGCTTCGCCATAACTATATGGAAAACCTTTGATTTTTTTCAAGCTCCTATCTATCCATACACTACCTCTCTTGAAGACAAGTTAAACCGCAAATTTAATTCCATTATTTCACTTTCCAAACATCGTGGTAGGAAGGGTTTTCTTCAAACTTTTTTCGTGCGAAACTGCAGACCGGGTTTATTTGCTTATCATTCTGCCGGGCATGATCGACCACCCGCTTTACTAACTGGGACCCTACTCCCTGGTTTTTGAGCTTATCCGATACGCCTGTATGTGTGATGGTATATGTATCGTTCCCCGACTCTTCATAAGTGATTTCTGCATCTGGATTTGCTTCTTCTCCGATAAAAAATAGACCTTTCCCCTGTTTAATTTCTTCCATGACTTATCACACTCCTTTACCTATACATTCGACAGAAAACCAAAAAAACCTGTCCCGGCAACGGAGCCAGGACAGATTTTTCTATCATACTAGAACATAAATCAGAATAGCTGCGACTATGATCGTTACGCTTGCCAGTTTCACCCACAAAGGTACCGGCTTGGTGTTATTTTCATTGATTCTCTTCTCTTCTTCCTCCACCATTTTCTGATAATCAGGACTACAGCAGCCCATCAGGCACTCTTCAGTTCTTCTTCTAATGGGATATTCTGCGTCAAACGCTTACGGGCAGAAAGGAAGAAGGCAGTAACTATAGCGACCGTAATGATACCAGCTATTACATAGGAAATTTCAAGCGGCAAACCGAACCCGATCGGTGCATTGACGATATAGGTGAAGGTAGCCATCGTAATGAATGTTGCCGGCACGGCAGCAATCCAGTAATTCCGTTTGGATAAGAACAAATACATGGCAGCGACCCATAAGGCAATCATAGCTGTCGATTGGTTTGCCCAGGAGAAGTATCTCCATAACAGGGTGAAGTCAATACGAGTCAGCACGAAGGAAATCGCAAACATTGGGACAGCAATCCACAAACGACTGACGACCTTTTTCTGAGATACATTCAAGTAATCAGCGATGATCATCCGGGCACTACGAAATGCTGTGTCGCCAGATGTAATCGGCAATACGATGACACCTAATACAGCCAATGTTCCACCGACGGCACCAAGCATAGCGATCGATACTTCACTGACAACCGCAGCAGGCCCGCCGGCAGCCAAAACTTCACTTAAACCAGTCGAACCGTTGAATAGGCTCATGGCAGCAGCCGCCCAAATCATAGCGATAACACCTTCCGCAATCATCATACCGTAAAAAATGCGGCGTCCCTGTTTCTCTTTCTGAGTTGTCCGGGAGATGATTGGCGTTTGTGTCGCATGGAATCCTGACAGCGCCCCACAGGAAATCGTCAAGAATAACAGCGGGAAAATCGGCGCGCTTTCCGGATGCATGTTTTTCAATGTCAGCTCAGGAATAGGGGCTCCTGTGACAATTAGAGAAATCCCTACCCCAACAGCACTGATTACCAGTAATGCTCCGAAATATGGATAAAAGCGTCCAATGATTTTATCGATCGGCAGCAATGTTGCTAAGAGATAGTAAGCAAAGATAGCTGCGATAATAACCGGCAGTGCCAGCCAGCTGCTTGTCATATTATGCAGCAGGTCCGCAGGCGCAGAAACGAATACGGTTCCAACCAAAACTAAAAGCAGGATGGCAAAAGCATTGACGACATGCTTCATCGCTTTGCCAAGGAACTTGCCTGCCAGTTCCGGAAGGTGAGCCCCGCGGTTACGAATAGAAATCATACCTGTTAAGTAATCATGTACGGCACCTGCAAAAATAGCACCGAATACGATCCAAAGAAATGCTACAGGACCATATAATGCCCCCATAATCGGACCGAAAATCGGTCCTACACCAGCAATGTTCAAGAGCTGGATCAAAGAATTACGTTTTTCGCCCATCGGCAAATAGTCGACACCATCGCCGTGAGAATAAGCAGGTGTCATACGTTTTTCATTGACCCCGAATACTTTCTCGACATACTTGCCATATGTGAAATAACCAATGATTAGAAGTGCGATACTAGCTATGAAAGTAATCACGTCTATTTCCTCCCTCAGTCATGTTTGTAATCGTTTACATATAGAATACCAAGGGAATGTCGAAATGTGACGATTTTGTGTCTAAGATGTCGTATCTATCGGTTAACATGCATGTAAGCGGTG
The DNA here is from genome assembly GCF_900176565.1 of Thalassobacillus devorans. GTDB lineage: Bacteria > Bacillota > Bacilli > Bacillales > Halobacillaceae > Thalassobacillus > Thalassobacillus devorans_A. Next base: position 176,265 of record NZ_FXEH01000003.1, on the reverse strand, counting down.
TCAACATGCACCAGTTTTACAGCTCCAGCAGCTCCCGCAACCCTTTTACATAGTTGCGGCTGACAGATAATTGCTCCTCCCTGCCCTGAAGCACTAATTGATAAGCCCCGTTGAACCATGGCACGAGACGCTCCACAAACTGTAGATTGACTAAGTAGCTCTTATGAATCCGGTAAAAAGAATACAGCTTCAACCGCTGTTCGATTTCTTTTAATGGAAGTTTTGTTTCATACACTTTTTCTTTTTCAACGATTTTGGTGGTACGCTCATCCCGGTAAACATAGCATATCCTGGCAGGATCTAAATAAAAGATCTCATCCTCTCCTTCTACTGCCAGCTTTGATGGAGACTTAGAAGGAGCAGCCAAAGAAGGTTCCCTGCCTAAGGATTTCACCAGGCGTTTGACCGATTCAGCCACTTGCTCTTCCTCAAACGGTTTTAACAGGTAATCTAATGCTTCATAACGAAATGCCTCGACCGCAAAATCCGGATAAGCGGTAGCGAAAACGATGCGAGGCGGATGCTTCAATTCTTTTAGGGATGCAGCCACCTCCATCCCGTTCGTACGGGGCATCTCTACATCTAAAAATACGACATCCGGCTGGAGCTGGACAGCTTTCATTACAGCACTTTCCCCCGACTCCGCTTCTCCGGCCACTTCTACATTTTCCTGCTTTTTCAATAAATATTTCAACTCTTCACGGCTGAAACGTTCATCATCTACCACTAATGCTGTGATTTTTTTGCTCATGATGTTTCTTCCTTTCCTGTCTCTGGAAGCCAAAATGAAATCCTGGTTCCACTTCCCGGTTCGCTCGAAATGTTCAATCGTGATGAATCTCCATACATTTGAATCAAGCGACGGTTCACATTATAAAGTCCGATTCCTGTACCTTTATCGGAATCAATTTTTTGCACTCCTAAAGTTCCAATCAGTGCAGGAGCGATTCCTTTGCCATTATCCTGAATGGTAATTTGTGTTCCTTTCCCTGACTTCGAGATGGTCATCATAATTTCACAATCATTATCCTTATCACTTAGTCCATGCTTCACACAATTTTCCACTAAAGGCTGTAGCGTCAATGGTGCAATTGAAACGGTTAAAGCATTTGGATCCACATTATAAGTTACATGGAGTTTATCGACGAACCTGGTTTCTTCTATTAATAAATAAGCTTTTACATGTTTTAATTCCTCTTCGAGGGTCGTCCAGCTTTTTGTCGTAGCTCCAAGGTTTTGGCGAAAAAATTTAGACAACGCAATCAATAAGGATCTGGCCCGATCAGGTTCTGAACGAATTAAGGATACGATCACGTTTAATGAGTTGAACAGAAAGTGAGGATTGATTTGTGCTTGGAGCGCCTTTACTTCAGCTTCCTTAGCCAGTTGACGTGCTTTTTCAGCATCGGCAATTTCCAGCTGTTGACTAAGTAAAGCGCTTAATCCCTGAACGAGTTCAAGCATAACGTTGGTCACTTGTTTTTCGGATTGCACATAAAATTTCAGCGTACCAACCACTTCCTTGCGTTTTTTCAACGGGGCAATCACTGCCGTTCGAAGCGGACAACCTTTAACATTACAATGGATCGCCTCCTGTTCAGCCACAATCATTTCTCCTCGTTCAATCACTTTCCTTGTCGCTTCTGTCTGGATACTGTGATAAGCCTGATGATGGTCATCCGCCAGACCAACATGAGCTAAAATCTTTTCCTTATTCGTGATGGCGATCGCGCTGACATCGACTTCCCTGTATATAATACGGCACACTTGCTCTGCGGAATGCTGATTCAATCCTTTTCTTAAATAGGAGATCGTGGATTCCGCCAACTGCAAAGCTTTTTGTGCCTGGACAGCTCCGGCGCGCTGCTCTTCATTCAAAACATTTCGGATGATCAGTAAAAATAGAGCAGACCCTACACCATTGGCCACAATCATTGGAACTCCGATTTCTTCTACAAGCGCAAAAGCTCTGGGTGCCGGTTTGGAAATAGCCAGGATGACACCCATCTGTACCGTCTCTGCAAGCGACCCTACGATCAAAGCAGTTTTTAATTTTAGCGGCTTTTTCTTTTTATGAAAAAAGCCACTTAATATTCCCGCTATGATAGCGGAAATGCCACAGGCAAGGGCAGTAAACCCACCGAGAGAATAGCGGTGGAGCCCGGCAATCAGCCCGGCACCTATTCCGATTTTATACCCGCCCAGCAACCCGGCTGTAATAATTCCGATCACGCGGGAGTTGGCAATCGCTTCTGTCTCCGCTAAATCCGTTGCCCACCTGCCGAATTCAGTAGATTCTGCATCAAAGGTGATGCCTGTATAGGTGCCGATTATACCGAATAATCCAAAAAACAAAATAGCGGCAGCTTGCTGACGAAGGGTGATCGCCTTTTTATCCATTAATTCACGGAAAAAACGGAAACGCGTTATGATGAAAGCGACGGTAACAATAATCCCTAACCGCTCCAGCATCGGTAATAAAAGTTCAAACATGCTGTCTGTTCCTCTCTGTTTTCAACTATCTGTTAGTGTAGCATGCCCAGGGGTTTCTCATGCAAAAGGAAAACTCCGAGCATAAAAAAACCGGCATATGAGCCGGCCTGAACGATTACCTATCCACCAAAAAAGAAATCTATAATATTTCCCGCAGCAGATGCTTTCTTATTATAAAACTCAGAGTAGCCACAGTTTTTGCAGTAAACAACTGTGAATTTATTGTGCTGAAGATCCATCATTTTCGATAACCCTGACCCTGTCATTGCTACATCTTTCGTAGCCGCGTCCGTACTTCCGCATTTGATACAGCCTTCACCTGTTTTCATTATGAATTCCTCCTCGAAAATCATACTGTTATGTCATACGATTCAGAGAAAGAAAAGTTTCATTCAATTAAAGGCCCGAAAAGTCGAAGACTTGATTTCGAGATGATTGTGAGAGTTTAGGGGCGTTGGGGAAGGATTCGCTTTCCGCGGGGAAGACGGTGAGACTCCAGTGGGATGAACATGAGCGGTGAGATCCCGCAAGGCGAAGCCTGAGGAAGCTCACCACATGCCCACGGAAAGCGATCCGTTTTCCCAGCCACCATAATTACTACCTAACGTCTCGAAACTGAGCCTTCAAGTAAAGAGAACTTTTCTGTAAAATCAACATGGTGATTTTACATAGCCATTAAAAAAGGAGGGGTTGTCCCCTCCTTTACTAATTAAAATGGAAATTGCCGGTATTCATTTTGAACACTGATCCATTTTTCCGTGGTGAACTTATCGATTGCCCATTGGCCATTGAAGCGTCCGACACCGGAATTTTTTTCGCCACCGAACGCCACGTGAGCCTCATCATTTACGGATTGATCATTAACATGAATCATGCCTGTTTCAATCTGATCAGCGATCTGTACGCCGCGATGGCGGTCCTCTGTAAATACCGATCCACTAAGACCATAAGGTGTTCCATTGGCCATCCGGACTGCCTGCTCTTCATCCTTCACCTGAATGATTGGCATGACTGGCCCGAAGATTTCATTGCTTGCAATCGGCATATCATTCGTAACATCTGTTAAGACAATCGGATCCATCAGGTTACCTTTAACATCTCCATCGACCAATTTCCTGGCTCCTTGCTGGACACTTTCTTCCATATCCTTTTGGATGCGTTCTACCTGGTCCCTGTTGATTAATGGGCCGATAACAGTATCCTCCTCAGAAGGATCACCAGCCTTCAAGCTTTCTACTTTCTCCTTGAATGCTTTGACGAATTTATCATGGACTTGTTCATGGACGATGACGCGGTTGATGGCCATGCAGATTTGTCCTTGATGCAAGTACTTACCGAATGCCGCTGCTTCTACAGCTTTATCGATATCAGCATCTTCCAGTACAATCATGACGTTGTTACCGCCAAGTTCGAGCGTCGTTTCTTTTATATGCTTTCCTGCCAGTTCCCCGATATGGCTTCCTACCTCGGTAGACCCGGTAAACGAGAACACTTTTGGAATCGGATGCGTCAAGAAATCATCACCGATCTCAGATCCTCGGCCTACAACCACATTTAATACGCCAGCCGGAAATCCTGCTTCTTCAAATAAATCAGCGATCAGAAGGCCGGCTGTCACAGGTGCATCCGATGCCGGCTTGACCACCACAGAATTACCGGTGGCTATCGCAGGAGCTATCGAGCGCAGGGCCAAATGGAATGGGAAGTTCCATGGTCCGATGACTCCGACCACTCCTTTCGGTTTACGGTAGACACGGTTTTCCTTGCCAGGTGTATTGGAAGGTAAGATGGTCCCTGTCATCCGTGTCGGGAAGGACACAGACTCCTTCACGATTCCTCTGGCTGCCTGAAATTCAATTTCAGACTTGATTCTCGTACTGCCTGATTCCTTGATCAGCCAGTCGATAATTTCTTCTTTTCGGTTGTCCATCACCTGGACGAGTTTTTCAAAATAAGCTTGCTTTTCTGCGGGGAGCAGTTTCTCCCATTCTTTTTGTGCCTGCTTTGCACCTTTATAGGCTTTATCTAAATCCGCAGCATTGGCAGAAGGAATGACACCGATCACTTCTTCTGTATAAGGGTTTATATTTTCTACCTTTTTCTCACTTGAGCCTTCAATCCATTCTCCGTTGATATATTGCTTTGTAAAGTTTTCTTGGCTCATGATTGGATACCTCCAGTTTTTATAATACATTCCTATTTTCCACCTTGAAACAGTTTTCAAACAAATGGAATGCTCAAAGAAGATATCTGCAGGGTCAATCAAGCTTCAAAAGCATGTCAACATGAGGAATACCATCATCCATATAGACCTCGGCTATTTCTTCAAAACCAAAGGAGCCGTAGAAATGACGAAGATGCTCTTGTCCCTGCAGAAATATTTCTGTTGCGTTTCCTTGTGTCTGGATTACCTCAATTGCTTTATCCATCAGCTGGCGAGCATATCCTTGACTGCGGTATGACGGGTTAACAACCACCCGGCCAATGGAGATATACGGATATTTATCACCAGCGGGAACAAGACGGCAATAAGCAACGATATCGTTATTACTTTCCAGCCATAGATGTGTGGAAGATTCATCATGGCCATCTAATTCCGGATAAGCACATTCCTGCTCTACTACAAAAACCTCTACTCGCAATTGAAGGATCTGGTATAACTTCTGATTAGATAATTGTTGAAACGATTGCTGATTCCACTCCATAGTGCTCACTCCTAACGTATTACTGAATAATAAGAATGCGGTTATCAGAAACTAGAAAACAATGCCATTTATTAGTTTCAGCGTTTTATTGGAAGGGAATTTCTTTATTGTTAAATTTTTATAATGCCAAAGGGAGGGTAAACCTTTGTTTAGTAAGCTATTACCATTAGATTTACAGAAGTACTTACAAATGTCCCCGCAGCAGCGGCGGCATGAATTGCAGAAAACATTATGGTTCATGCCAATTATTTACGTTGTTTCTTCACTCCTGCTCGTAGCAGTGACGCTCATATTGGAGCATCAATTAAATCTGGCACACTACGTCCACCCCGTTTTCCATGCCAGAGCACAGGCAACCCAAACCCTGTTGGGAGCTCTTATCGGGGGTATTCTTACTTTAAGTGCCTTCACGTTGAACTCTGTGCTGGTTGTGCTAACCACTTTCAGCGGCCAGTTTTCTCCCCGTATGCTGTTGAACTTTGTCGCTGATAAAAAAACACAGCATGTGCTGGGTATATTCCACGGCAGCTTTGTCTACGTGCTAGTTGTATTCCTGTTCGTCACCGGCCAGCAAAATGAATTTTATGTAGCTATTCCAAGCACCACTGTAGTGCTTGCATTTATCACTGTGATGGTCTTCATATTCTTTATCAACCATGCCACCACCTGGATGCAGGTGCATAATATTACCTGGACAATGAATAATGAATCAAAAGAAATCATTAAAGACTCTCTCCGTAATGAACTGGAGGAATACCGGACAAATGAACCCGGGAATATATATGAAGATTATAGAAGTCAGGAAGTCATTGTGACGTCTCCTAAACCGGGGTATATCCAGCTGATTCATTTCAAAGAAATTATCGAACAGGCGAAAAGAGATAACATTATTGTGAAATTACATGTGAAAGTCGGTGATTTTACTATCCGGCATAATCGCCTTTTTTCTTATTGGGGACCAGGCAAAGACAAAATCGATGAAGAAGTGTACAGAAGTTTAATCGAAATCGGTCATAAAGAAACAGAAATTCAGGATATCAAGATGGGTATGACCAAACTTGCTGAAGTTGGTGTGAAAGGCCTCGGGAATAATGACCCCAAAACAGCCATCAACACGATTCATCAAATGGCAGACCTGCTAGTATCGGTAGAAGGCTACATCACTTTTTCTCCTTATTTGGCGGATGAAGTTAAACAAGTAAGGATCATCATGGATTCGGAAGATTTCAATTATTATCTTTACCGCGGGTTTGGTTATATTCGGCATTATGCCGATAAAAACTATCCGATCATAACTGAAATCATTGTAGCGTTGACTTTGGTTTCGCAATCGATAGACGCCTCTAAGCATGACCAGTTATGGCATTTCGCCAGTAACACGGTTGACCATATCAGTTCCCAATTCATTTATGATATGGACCGGAAATATTTATTGGATAAATTATATGATCTTGCTTTGATGACTAACCACGAGATGGATTATTATGGCGTGGAGCGCCGGCTGCTAAATATAAATCCAACAGACTCTTAACACCCAATAACTTTTTTACAGGCAACGATAAACTGATCAGGGGGAGTGGCTATTCTATAAGTAAACACTCCCTGATTGGTGTGTAAATATAACAACCCCACCTCTTCCCTTACAGGACGGTAAGAGATATCAAATACATTTTCCAAAGCAAATCGGTAATCCCGGGATTTGATTTCTGTATCGGTCAAAATCAGCTGGTGATGTGTATCTACATAACGCTGTCCATCGAGATCAACTTTCCGCACGGTATCAATATAGGGCTGCACAGCTATCAATGGTCCACCTCCAAAAATATTCACAGTTTTGTATATTGTAGCGCATTTTTCGATTATTATCAGGCTTACTGTTTTCAACTTAAAAAACAGTGATAACCTGGTTGACATTCTTCATCATGTTACATAGCATAATATATATGAACATATAATCATATAAACACATAAGGAAAGAAATGAGGGAGAAAAATGTCCCATCACCATCATCATCACGACCACACAACAGGAAATATTAAAATTGCTTTCTTTTTAAATTTCACTTTTACTATCATTGAAATCATTGGCGGAATTTTGACAAATAGTATGGCTATTTTATCTGATGCTTTACATGATTTAGGAGATTCATTATCCCTGGGTCTTGCCTGGTTTTTGCAGAAATACTCCAAGAAAGGAAAAACAAAAGACTTTTCTTTCGGGTATAAACGCTTTTCCCTGCTGGCTGCATTGATCAATAGTATCGTGTTGATCGTCGGGTCGGTCTTCATTTTAACGGAAGCTGTGCCTCGGTTGTTGAATCCGGAACAGCCCGATGCCGGCGGGATGATCATCCTGGCTATATTAGGGATCATCGTCAATGGCGCTGCAGTTTTTCGTCTTCGGGGCGGAGAATCGATGAATTCCAAAGTAATGACCTGGCACTTGCTTGAAGATGTATTAGGCTGGGCAGCTGTTTTAGCCGTCAGTATCGTCATGTACTTTCTTGATGCGCCGATTCTTGATCCTATTGCCTCCATTGGTATCACTGTGTTCATACTTTATAACGTAGTCAAAAACTTGTTCAAAACCATGAAACTATTTTTAGAAGGGGTCCCAGAAAATATTGATTATGAGGATATCATAAATAGAATGAACCGGTTGCCGAACGTCCAGTCGACTCACCACACCCATTTGTGGTCTCTGGATGGGGAACATCACGCGTTCTCGACCCATATTGTAGTATCTGAACATGCTACCAAGGATCAAGTTTGCACCATAAAAGAACAAGTAAAGGAAATACTAGAACCTATCCACCTTGATCATATTACGGTAGAAATTGAATATGAAGATGAGCATTGCTCCGTAATGGGGCATGACGAAGAGGAAGGGGGACTGCAGCATGGATGATTCCCGTTATACGGACCTTGATGAAGAAACATTATTTCTTGTTTCGCAAACATTCAAGGCGCTTGCCGATCCTACCAGAATCAGAATTTTAAACTTATTATTCAACCGGGAATACAGTGTCAATGAAATAGCGGAACAGCTTCACTTGCGTCAATCGACTGTTTCCCATCAGCTGCGTTTCTTGAAAAACCTGCGGCTTGTGAAATTCAGACGTGAAGGAACTTCCATCTATTATTCCCATGATGATGAGCATGTATTGAATGTGCTCCACGAAACCATCCAGCACGCCTTGCACCATTAGAAAAATTTGGATTATCGGCAAGTATTTATGTCGAACGCCTCCGTTTCATTTAACCCTCTTATAAAGCATTAGAAAACCGCGCCTTGGCAATATGCCTCGGCGCGGTTTTGTTTTACAGCTCTAACGTTTGAGGAGTAGTATCTCCTTTATTCATCAGTCTGATCTGCTCTGGAGTTATTTTAAGAATGATATAATTCGGGTCATCCGGCCCTTGGAACCAGTTTTCCATATATTCGTTCCAATGCTGTTTTTTCAGACTTTCATCCTCTTTGATTTCTGCCTTCCCTTCTATTTCAAGGTAGGCATCACCAAAGCCTTCTCCTTCATAACCAATCAGAATATGGACGTAAGGATTCTCGTCGATTTCTTCTGCCTTGTGCGTATCCTTACTTGTTGGTGTATACAATATCAGCTCTTCATTAAAAAAAGTCATATAGCGGGAGTGCGGCCGATTATTTTTGACCGAAGCAAGGGTACCGACTTTATTATTCTCAAGTACCTGCAATACTTTATCTTTCAGTTCTTGTTTATTCATCTGTGAAATAACACCTTCCTTTTTTTACATAGCTTTCCTTAAGGAAAAGAAAGTTAAACACAGAATTATTTTTCCAGCATGAATACCCACATGAAAGTAAGCGCCTGCTGTAGATCTTCCGAGAGATTTTTCAGTTGTATATCTGTGACTCCACGCTTATAGACGCCGTGGCCGTCCAGTACCTTTAACCCCATTTCCTGGGCCATCGCCTCGAATTCCCACGGCATCATCGTGTTACATATGACATCTTCCCCGTATAAACGGCGATAACTATTTTTACGAGGGGCAGCGGTAGGTCCTAGTACCCCAATACACATTTTCCCACCAGGCCGCAAGATACGCTTCATTTCTTTCAGGGCATCTGCCGGCACTTCTGTCCATTCCAGACAATTGATGGCCATGATGGCATCATAGCTTTCATCTTCCACATCCAGTCCAGCCAAATCTCCCTGTCTGAACGTTAATTCTTCCCCCTCCAACTGGCGTTTCGCCCGCTCAATCATTTCCGGTGAGATATCAATGCCAGTCACCTTGTAGCCTGCTTCATGCAATTTGCAGGACCCATAGCCATCCCCGCAGCCGATATCCGCAATGGAGGATTCGGGTTTGATATGCTTCTGCAGAAAAGGAATGATTGTCTTACGGCTTCCTTCTTCCCACATCGTTTTACTGTTTTCATTCCAAAAGTCTGCCCGGACGTCCCACTGCCGCTCGACTTCTTTATGCCATTCAAAATTATTATTTTTCATCACAATTATCCTCCTGTCTACACGCCTCTTCATAGTTTTCGACTGTCTATCCAAAATTCCTTTTTTAGAAAAGTTGTTGCAACATCCTTTTTCCTTCGTTATCATTGAAACACAAGATAAGCCAACAAAACTACAACAAAACACAATATATTGTATTAGCGAATAGCGGATGCCACAAGGCTTAATAGGGAATCTGGTGCAAATCCAGAACTGCCCCCGCAACTGTAAGTGCTGACGAAACGGATTTCCACTGTGCATGATGAGCATGGGAAGGACCGGAATAGAACGAAGCACAAGTCAGGAGACCTGTCACTATTCGCAGGAAGTTTCTACTTCTTCGGGGATTGAGAAGATGAAACGATGGAATAAGACAGCCTTCTTCTCTGTACGGCCTCATTATTCCATGGTTTCATCCGCTCAAATCGAGCGGGTTTTTTTATTCTTTTTAAAGGAGTGGAACCATGGAAGCAACTTTTACCCATAAAGAAACCAACTGGACGGACTGGCTGAATAAAGTCAGTCACCGCTTTCCCCATTTAGACCTGAATCAACTGAAAGACACCCAACCCAATACATCAAATGGTCAGGAACAAACCCAACAGCTGATTTTAGCATGCCTGGCTTTGATTGACGAAGAAGCACCGGATTGGACTTATGTTGCTGCAGAATTACAGCTGGAACAAATGTACGAAGAAAGTTGTACCAATCGCACTCATTCTCGCCCTTACCAGGGATTTCGTCACATGATCAGTCATCTGATAGACGAAGGAATCTATCATTCTGACTTATTAACCGCTTATACCGTAGCAGAAATGGAAGAACTGGAGGCTGCCATATGCCCTGATCGGGATAAGCTGTTTACCTATATTGGATTAAAAACCCTCCATGACCGCTACCTGGCTAAAGACAAACAAGGCAGATTATACGAACTGCCTCAGGAACGATTCATGATCATTGCCATGACCTTGATGGAAAAGGAACCAAAAACGAAACGCATCAGCCTGATCAAAGAAGCCTATTGGGCCCTCAGCAACTTGTATATGACCGTCGCGACTCCAACCCTGGCTAATGCGGGAAAAAGTTATGGTCAGCTGAGCTCGTGCTTTATCGATACGATTGATGACAGCTTACAATCTATCTTTGATAGTAACACAGATATTGCCAACTTAAGTAAACATGGTGGCGGCATCGGCGTCTACCTTGGGAAAATCAGAAGCCGTGGAAGTGATATTAAAGGCTTTAAAGGAGTCTCATCCGGCGTCCTTCCCTGGATGAAACAATTGAATAATACGGCAGTGAGCGTCGATCAGCTCGGTCAGCGCCAGGGAGCAATAGCTGTCTATCTCGACGTATGGCACAAAGACATCCTTTCCTTTTTAGACGCACGCCTGAATAACGGTGACGAACGGCAGCGCACCCACGATTTATTTTCCGGCGTTTGTATACCGGATGTTTTTATGGAAGCGGTTGAAGCAAGGGATGACTGGTATTTATTCGACCCACACGAGGTCAGACGGGTCATGGGCTTTTCCCTGGAGGATCTTTATGATGAAGAAAAGGGAGCCGGCTCCTTCAGGGAAAAATACCAGGCATGCATCGACCACCCAGACTTATCCAAGCAGTCCATCCCGGCAATCGAAATCATGAAAAAAATTATGGTCAGCCAATTAGAGACTGGTACACCCTATATGTTTTACCGTGATGAAGTCAACCGGATGAACCCGAATCGTCATGAAGGCATGGTCTACTGCAGCAACCTCTGTACGGAAATAACCCAAAATCAGTCTCCTACGATAGAAGAAGAGCATTATGTGAAGGATGGGAAGCTGCATATCGTTCGGGAGCCTGGGGATTTTGTTGTTTGTAATCTATCAAGCATCAACCTTGGAAAAGCAGTGCCAGCCAATGTATTGGAGCGGTTAATATCTATCCAGGTCCGGATGCTTGATAATGTGATCGATCAAAATACAATCCCGGTCATGCAGGCGCAATTGACGAACCAAAAGTATCGCGGTATCGGGTTAGGCACCTTTGGCTGGGCTCACCTGCTTGCTCGTAAGCATATCAAATGGGAATCAGAAGAAGCTGTCCAGTATACGCATAAAGTTTATGAAGAAATCGCCTACCATACGATTCAGGCCAGTATGGAATTGGCTAAGGAAAAAGGCGCCTACCCCTCATTCCAGGGATCGGATTGGGAAACCGGCGAATTTTTCGCGAAACGTAATTTAAACCGAAACGATAGCTGGGACAACCTTGCAGGTGAAGTTTCAGAAAACGGGGTACGAAACGGCTATATGATGGCGGTAGCACCGAATTCCAGTACATCCTTGATTGCCGGAAGTACTGCTAGTATCGATCCGATATTCAAAAAGTTTTATTCGGAAGAGAAAAAGGACTTCAAAATCCCGGTCACAGCTCCGGATTTATCACCAGAAACCTACTGGTATTACAAGGCTGGGCATGAAATCGACCAGCACACCAGTATCGAGCAGAACAGCGCCAGACAAAGGTATATCGATCAATCAATCTCGTTCAATTTTTATGTGAAAAATACTATCAAAGCGAAAGAACTGCTCGATTTACATGTACATGCGTGGAAAAGCGGCTTGAAAACCACTTATTACACCCGTTCCACTTCGAGCCAGGATAATTTTGAATGTGACAGCTGTTCATCTTAAGGAGGAATATTCATGAAGTTACAGGAAAGAAAATTGGTGGACCACGAAGCGCCTAATGCATCTACCGGGATTATTAACGGGAATAGCTCCAATGTGCTGAACTGGGATGATGTACGTTTTCCCTGGGCGTACCCGATGTATAAGAATATGCTGGCGAACTTCTGGATACCCAATGAAATCAACATGAGCAACGACATCAAACAATGGTACACACTGTCAGACCAGGAACAGGACACTTTCAAGAAAATTATCGGTCTGCTCGCTTTCCTTGATTCCATTCAAACGGACTACTCCAGTAAAATAGCAGATTATTTAACTGATTCGAGCCTCGCTGCCTTGATGCAGGTGCTTTCGTTCCAGGAAGTGGTCCATAATCAGTCTTACTCTTATGTCCTGTCTTCCCTCGTCGATCAGCGCGAACAGGAAACGATATTCGAGTACTGGAAGCATGATGAAGTATTGAAAGAACGGAATGAATTTATTACAAGAGGATACGAGTCATTCGCAGAAAATCCGTCACCAGAAACTTTCTTAGAGTCCATCGTTTATGATGTCGTCCTGGAAGGCCTGTTCTTTTACGCAGGGTTCTCCTTCTTTTATAACCTGGCCCGAAACGGCAAAATGGTTTCGACCAGTACGATGATTAACTATATCAACCGGGACGAACAGCTTCATGTCACGCTGTTCGCAAATATTTTTAAGGAAACATTGAAAGAAAACCCAGAGCTTGATGCTTCTCATTATCGTGGATTTGTGGAGAAGACATTCCGTGAAGCGGCGGAGCTTGAAATTAAATGGGGACGTTATATTATTGGCGACAACTTCCCTGGCATCACGATGCCGGAGTTAGAAGACTATATTAAATTCATCGCTAATAAACGGAGTCGCCAAATGGGGGCCGGCAAACCTTTCGAAGGCTATGATAAGAATCCGTTGAAATGGATTCGTGCCTACCAGGAAGTCGATGAAGGGAAATCTGATTTTTTCGAACAGAAATCCAGGCAGTATACGAAAGTGTCCGAGGATAATGGGTTTGATGAACTCTAGACATATTAAATTATGAAGATGCCTCCGCTAATATTGCAGTAGCGGAGGCTTTTTTTCACAAATGTGCAGATGTCTCATATACGCAATTTATTTCTCATAAAGCGTTGGGGTGTCTCATTTATTTTGAAATTTGTCTATTATAATTCCGATAGTGTCTCTCTTATTTTCTTTTTTGTCTCATATACTTAGGATGCTATCTCATATACAGCTCTATTGTCTCATTTAATAGGCTTATCTAAGCTGATTTCGCTTCATCCCGGCATTAAAAAAAGCATACTTTTATCCTATCTCTCACAACGTTCTCCCTATTTGCAGAACGTTTGTTCCCCTTTTGTGAAAAATATGGTATCCTTGTAAATAGATATCGATCTTGTAGGGAGAGGTCGGCTAGCCCCATGTCCGAGGAAGAAGGGGGTGATGCCTATGATGGGTACGTATGAAGTCCTGATGGTGATGCTTGCGTTCGGCACCTTTATTCTTACGTTGCTCGCCCTGGTCATCAAACTGACCAATAAAAAATAGACCTCCCTATTAACCCTGGACAAGTTGATTGGGAGAGGTCTATTCCTGACGGCCGATCCCCTGGGGGAATCGATATCCTAGAGACCGCAGCGCCAACTGCGGTCTTCTTACCTTATGTCTTTATCACTTTAATGATACCACAAAATCTCAAAAATAGTATAATGAATCCCATTTTATTAGTGAAAATTTTAACAAACCTCGATTACTTACGTCTGAAAGCAAATGATTTCCAGGAACACCAATGGATCATAACCACAATGGAAACAATTTTCTCAAAAATGAGTCTTCAAGTACGGATATTTTTTAAAAAACGAAGCTGCCTGTAAGCAGCTTCGTTCATAAGCCTTTTATTCCACCCATGTATACATATAGTTTGAGTCCTCATAATCCTTCGCCTGCTTTACCACTTTGAGCGGCCGGAACGTGTCGACCATGACCGCCAGTTCCAGTGTTTCCTTTTTGCCAATACTTGCTTCTGTCGTTCCAGGATGCGGCCCATGAGGAATTCCGCTCGGATGCAGCGTTATCGAACGCTCATTAATCCCTTTCCTGCTCATGAAATTCCCTTCGACATAATAAAGCACTTCGTCACTATTCACGTTGCTGTGATAGTACGGAGCTGGAATCGACTCTGGGTGGTAGTCGAACAGACGTGGCACAAACGAACAAACGACAAAATTATGCCCCTCAAAGGTTTGATGGACCGGAGGCGGCTGATGGATTCGTCCCGTAATCGGTTCGAAGTCTTCGACATTGAACACCCATGGATAAAGATAGCCATCCCACCCGACGACATCCAGAGGATGGTGGTTAAAGATATGCTTATGAACATGGCCCCGGGATTTAGTCAGTACTTCAAATTCACCTTTGTCATCGTAGGTTTCCAACTTTTCCGGCCCGCGGATGTCCCGTTCACAAAATGGGCTGTGTTCCAGCAACTGGCCATACTCATTGCGATACCTCCTGGGCGTCGTAATCTGACTGAACGACTCTACAAAAAAGATGAGACTTTCACTCTCCGGTACCAGGCGATAAATGGTTCCAATCGGGATAACAATATAATCCCCTTTCCGGTAAGTAATCGTACCGAACATACTTTCAATCTTCCCTGCACCAGTATGAATGAATAACATTTCATCTCCGTCGCCATTGCGATAAAAAGCTTCCATCGGTTCAGTCACTTTCATGGTTCCCATCAATAAGTCTTCATTCCCGAGCGTATAATTCCGGGCATCTAACGCATTTCCACCCCTATCGGCTTCCGGCGTCTGGAAATGACGGTGCCTCAGTGCATCCTGCTCTTCAAATTCAGGCAGGTAGCTATACAACTGCTCCGCTTTTGTCACCTCGGTCGGCATGTGGTGATGATAAAGGATCGACTGTGTTCCTGAAAAGCCTTTCGTTCCCATCACTTGTTCACGAAATAATGTTCCGTCTTCTTTCTTAAACATGGTATGTCGCTTATGGGGAATCTCCCCTAAACTTCGATAAAACACCCGTCTCCCTCCTTCAACTGCTTATATAATTTTATTGGTCAGTTTTCCTAACCCTGAAATTTCAAGAGACACTTCATCCCCCGGCTCCAGCCACCGGTGTACATCTGTTCCTAACTCCAGAATGCAACCCGTACCAACTGTACCTGAACCGATCACTTCGCCAGGGTAAAGTGTGACATCTGCGGAAGCACGCTCGATCATTTCAGCAAACGAATAATGTATCGTCTCAAAATTTCCTGCCGAGAGAACCTTTCCATTTACTGCCGCTTTCATTTCCAGGTCATAACGCCCGTCTTTTTGAAAAGGAACCAGCTCATCTTTCGTGACCAGCCACGGACCAATCGAAGTAGCGAAATCTTTCCCCTTCGCAGGTCCAAGGCCGACCTTCATTTCCTGCCGTTGCAGATCGCGGGCACTCCAATCGTTCATGATGCAGTAGCCGAATATATAATCACCTGCCTCTGCAGCAGGTATATTCCGGCCTTGTTTCCCGATGACACAGGCGATTTCCAATTCATAATCCAGCCATCTACAGTTTTCCGGCCTGGCCACTTCTTCCTCCGGACCTTTGATCGCCAGGTGATTCGAAAAATAAAAAACAGGAATCTCATACCATTCGGGCACCACGTCGAGGCCGCGCTTGCCCCGCGCTGTCTTTACGTGTTCTTCAAAAGCATAGAAATCACGGACACTGACAGGCCGGGGCAAAGGTGCTAACAAATCCACCTCTTCTTTTCGATAGACTCCTGCATCATCTATATTCAAAGAATCTGCGAGTTTATCAACCAGACCGCGAGACGCTTCTTCTTTTTCAAGGAACGTCACTAAGTCTGCCGGCAATTCACCGTTTGAAGCCTCATGCATATCTACGACTACATCTTTGTCTATCCAGCCTGCAGCTATCTTTCCTTGTTTATTAATAAACGTGATATATTTCATTTTAATCCCTCAGGGCTTTTCTTCCGTTCTAACGTGAACATTTCGGCAATCGCTTTTGTATAATTCTGGCCTGCCATCCGCCCGATTGGGTTCAATTTTTCTGTATCGATACGGCCACTTTCATATAAATCGTCATTTACCTGAACCACCTTCACCTTTCCAATCACCAGGCTTCCTGCTCCTGGCTCATTGCCAAAATGAAGCAATTCATGGAGCTCGCACTCCAGGTGCACCCTGCTCTCTTTTACACGCGGGGGCTTAACCGAAGTACTAGCTGCTTTCGTTAATCCGGCAGCTTCGAATTCATCGACACCATACTGATACTCGATGGCGGTATTATTCATTTGTTCGGCAAAATCTTCGCTGACAACGTTGATGACAAATTCCTTCGTCGCTTCAATGCTCCGCAATGTATCCTTCTTCTCACCATCTGTCCCACGAAGCATAGGAGCAAAGCATATCAACATCGGATCGGCACAGATGCCGGTAAAAAAACTGAATGGGGCGAGATTCGCATTTCCTTCTGCATCCACAGTAGAAACGAAAGCAATCGGTCTGGGCAGCACGGAACCGATCAATAGTTTATATGCGTCTTTCCAGGCCAGGCTATCGGGTTTAATTTCCATGATTGATCCACCACGCTTTCTTAGTAGAAAAAGGGAGAACCGTAGTCTCCCTTGATTTTATTCTGCAGTTATAGCTTCTTTTAAAGATTTCCTCTTCGTTCCTGTTCCCGTTCGATAGATTCGAAGAGTGCCTTGAAGTTTCCTTCCCCGAACCCGCGGGCCCCTTTACGCTGGATGATTTCAATGAACATTGTAGGACGGTCAACGATCGGCTTTGTGAAAATCTGTAATAGATAGCCTTCATCATCCCGGTCTACGAGAATCTTCAACTCTCTTAATTTGTCGATTTCTTCATCTATTTCCCCGACTCGGTCGGACAGTTCATCGTAATAGGCATCTGGTGTATTAAGGAATTCCACACCGTTTGCACGAAGCTTGGTTACAGTATCGACGATATCTCCGGTAATTAAGGCAATGTGCTGCACCCCAGGGCCATTATAGAAATCAAGATATTCTTCGATTTGAGATTTTCTCTTTCCTTCTGCTGGTTCGTTGATCGGGAATTTGATCCGCCCGCCGTTGTGCATCACTTTTGACATCAACGCGGAATATTCGGTTGTAATATCTTCATCCGAGAAGTGGCGCATTTCCTTGAAGCCCATGACTTTTTCATAATAGGACACCCATTCTTCCATCCGCTCTACATTTCCGACCACATGATCGATGGCGGCAATGCCGGCCGATTCATGAGGAATTTCGAAATCGGCTGGAAGGAACCCAGGCATGAACACGCCTTTATAATCTTTACGCTCCACCAAAGTATGGATCGTATCGCCATACGTTCCAATTACCGCTTTTTTCACTGGCCCATACTCATCATCGATCGTGAATGGCGGCGTAATTTCAATCGCACCACGAGATACCGCTTCTTTGTAAGCTTTATCGACATCATCTACCGTAAGGGCAACGTCTTTCACTCCGTCTCCGTGCTTTTTCGTGAATTCAGCAACTCTGCTGCTTTCTGTCAATGTGCCCGTTACGACAATCCTGACCTTGCGTTGCTGCAGCACATAAGATACTGTTTCACGATTTCCTGTTTCCAATCCGGAATACGCCACCGGTTCAAACCCGAATGCCGTACAGAAAAAGTGGGCTGCCTGCTTAGCATTTCCAGTATAATATTCCAGGTAATCCACTTCTTTGACCGGGAAAAAATCCTCAACCGCTTCCGGCGCCTGTTTTTGTGTAACTTGTTCTTTCATACGTAATCCCTCCAACATTAATAATTCTTATTATTTCAAGTCAACGAATAGTAAATATGGTCGTTCTATCAAGGTCTGCACCCGGTTGGTGAATGAAACTGCCGTACCGCCATCTGCCACACGATGATCGAACACCATCGAGATATTCATCATCGAACGAATTGCTATTTCGTCCTCATTGACCACCATCGGTCTTCTTTTTGTTTTATGAAAAGCCATCAACCCGACTTCCGGATAGTTGATGATCGGGGTAGCCCCAATGCTGCCACCAAGCGGGCCGACATTACTGATGGTAAATGTACTTCCTGTCATCTCTTCACGCTTTAAGCGATTCTCAACAGCTTTTTGTGTCAATGCTTTCAGTTCTTCATGGATTGTCTGTAACGACTTTTTCTCTACATTTTTAAGTACAGGAACAATCAGACCTTCTGCTGTATCCGTAGCAATTCCGATGTGATGTTCCTTTATGATCCGGATGGCTTCGTTTTCTTCATCGAGTCTGGCGTTGAAAACCGGAAATTCCTGAAGTGCCACGGATACGGCTTTGACAAAAAAAGCAGTCGCCGAAATAGAAAGTTCCTCCTGCTTCAGTTCCTGTCTGATACTAAGCAATTCCGTGACATCTATTTCCTCAAAGTGCGTACAATGAGGAATGGTAAATAGGGATTGCGTCATCTTATTAGCAATCTGCTTTCTTCTGCCACGAAAAGGAATCGTCTCCGAATTTTCTGATGTGACTTCCGTTTGTTCTTCCACTTTAGCAGGGGCTTCAGGAACTGGCTCAGCAGCATAGCGTTTAACATCGTCCACTGTAATCCTGCCTCTGATACCGCTCCCTTCTACCTGTTCTATATCAACGTCAAGCTCGCGGGCTACCTTCCTTGTGTAAGGCGCAGCCTTGACACGCCGGTCCGGAGCCGTAACTTCGAACCTTTGAACCAGAGGGGCTTCCGCTTTCACTGGTTCTTTCTCTAATTCCACTGTAGCGGCGGTTTCCCGTTCCGCTTCGCCGGAGGTTTCAAGTACGACCACCGTTGTCCCGATGGAAATGGTCTTTCCCTCTTCCACTAACAGTTCCTTGACTACCCCTTGTTGTGGAGCCGGGATTTCGGCTGTCATTTTATCTGTAGAAACCTCTACTACCGGTTGATCGACAGCCACCTTATCACCAGGCTTCACAAGAAAATGTGTCACCTCTGCTTCGGTCATTCCCTCCCCGATATCATGAAGCTTTATTTCAACCATTGTCATCCTCCCCCGTCAAAACTTGATCACCTTTTCGATCGCATGCTTTACCCTTGCCGGAGTCGGCAGGTATTCATCTTCAAATCCGAAAAAAGGTACCGGTGAGTCAAAACCGGTCACACGCTCAACCGGGGCTTTCTGATAAAGAAAAGAGGTGTCGTTGACGATTGCC
The DNA here is from genome assembly GCF_900176565.1 of Thalassobacillus devorans. Taxonomy (GTDB): domain Bacteria; phylum Bacillota; class Bacilli; order Bacillales; family Halobacillaceae; genus Thalassobacillus; species Thalassobacillus devorans_A. Next base: position 156,645 of record NZ_FXEH01000003.1, on the reverse strand, counting down.
AGTACATCATTTCCCACTCCCCCGGTTCCATGTGCTTCATGAACTATGACTGTCCGTCCTGTTTTTTGAACAGATGCGGCTATCGTATCCCGATCGATTGGATAAAGGGTACGGAGATCAATCAGTTCACAGGAAACCCCTTTTGCTTCCATTTCTTTCACAGCCTGCGATGCGACAGGAACCATCGCTCCCCAGGTAATGACAGAAACATCATTTCCTTCCTGCAGCTTGTTCGCTTTCCCGATTTCGACGGTATATTTTCCTTCCGGCACTTCTTCCCGGGACGAGCGATAGCACCGCATCGGCTCTAAATATAAAACAGGATCCGGGTCCTCGATTGCCGCTATAAGCAGCCCTTTCGCATCCACAGGTGACGATGGACAGACGACTTTCAACCCGGGCATGTGGGTAAAAATCGCTTCCGTACTGTCGGAATGGATTTCAGGAGCCCGTACTCCTGCCCCATAAGGAGCGCGGATTACCATCGGCACCGTAAAATGTCCCATCGTACGGGAACGCAGGCGGGAGGCATGCGTCATGATCTGTTCATAAGCCGGATAGATGAAACCAAGGAATTGGATTTCAGCTACAGGACGCAGCCCATTGACCGCCATCCCGATCGCCGCTCCGATAAACCCGGCTTCGCTAAGCGGCGTATCCATCACCCTGTCTTCACCGAATTCCTCCTGCAGATGATCGGTGGCACGAAAGACCCCACCATTCTTTCCAACATCCTCCCCAAGCACGAGGACGTTTTCATCTTCGGCAAGCATTGTCCGCATCCCGTCGGTTATAGCCTGGACAAGCGTCATCGTCTTCTTTTTTACTGCTGTTGTTGATTCCATACGGGAACCCCCTTCTTCGCTTGGAAGTATTCCTGCTTTTGCTGCTGCAGCTGCCAGTTGGGTTCCGCGAATACATGATCAAAAATATCAGCGGGGTCTGCTGGCGGAAAGCTTTCCATTTCCGCCACCGCAGCATCCACTTCCTCAGCCGCCTGCTTTTGCATACGCTCTGCCCACGCTTCATCGAACCAGCCATTATTTTTTAATAGCCGTTCTACACGCAGGACCGGGTCCGTCTCTTCCCTTTTTCGTTCACTCTCCATCTGATCACGATATTTCGTCGGATCATCGGCAGTCGTATGGGCCCCATAGCGCCAGGTCACCGCTTCGATTAGTGTCGGTCCTTCACCGGCTCTTGCCCGGTCCATCGCTTTCAACGTTTCAAAATAGACAGCGAACACATCATTCCCATCAATGCGAATGCCGGGAATATCATAAGCCAGCGCTTTCTGGGCAATCGTTTTTGTTTTCATTTGTTTTTCCATCGGTACAGAAATGGCATAACGATTATTTTGATTGAAAAACACTACCGGAGCTTCAAAAACACTGGACATGTTCAACCCTTCATGAAAATCGCCTTCTGAAGTGGCTCCATCTCCAAAATAGACGATGGCAGCATTTTTCGTTCCTTTCCACTTTTCCGCAAAAGCAGCCCCTACCGCATGGGGAAGCTGAGTCGCGATTGGGATTCCAGGAGGGAAGATATTTTTCCCCTCCGGTGGGATACAGCCTTCATTTCTTCCATTCCAGAATAAAAGGATATTTTTCAACGAGTGACCGAACGTCATCGCTGCTCCATGATCCCGGTAGGAAGGAAACATCCAATCCTCCGTTTCCAATGCCAGTGCACTTCCCACCTGGCTTGCTTCCTGCCCTTCGTATGGTGCATAGGTGCCGATTCTACCCTGACGCTGCAAGCTGATCCCCTTCTTGTCGAAAGTACGGATGCGGATCATGTGCTGGTAAAACGTCCTCGCCAGCTCTTCTGTCACCATTTCTTTGTAATCTTCGCCAGTAACATTGCCGTTTTCATCTACCCACTTCGTTATAGGAAACTGATTTTCCATCAAACCACCCTTTTTTTCATGGATGTTTACTTAATTTCTTACCGCCCATTTCGGTCGTTTCATATGGCTGAAGAAGCTGTTGCGCTGGGCACGGGATTCAATTCTTCTTTCACATAACAGATTGGATGCTTCCACTGTGCAGATACCGCTGTTCATCGATTCCTGGAAAACATCCAGCAACGATGTATAAATCGCTTTTGTCTTCCTAAGCACTCTTGCTTTATTCGGTTCGTACAATTCATCCGCTACCTGTATAAGGCCGCCTGCGTTGACGATATAATCCGGTGCATAAAGAATTCCCTTTTCCTGCAGTATTTTTCCGTGATGTATATCCAGCAATTGGTTATTTGCTGAACCTGCAACAGCTCTTACCTTCAACTGCTCGATCGTCTCGTCGTTGATGACTCCTCCGAAGGCACATGGTACAAAGACATCAGCGTCCACACTATAAATCTCTTTATCATGGACGACTTTCACAAAACCGTTATACTGTTTCGCTTTGGATAACACATCATCAATGGCCGATTGGTTAATGTCAGTGACATACAGGTTGGCTCCTTCCTGGAGCAGGTGCTCTGCTACTTTGGCCCCTACTTTTCCTAAGCCTTGAATGGCATAGGTCTTGTCACCAAGATCCGGACTTCCCCATACCGCCTGGTTGGTTGCCTTCAACCCATAAATGACACCTAATGCAGTCGGTACGGAGGAATCCCCGCTGCCGCCGTATTCTTCTTCTACTCCTACGATACAGTTGGTTTCTTTCAGCGCATGGACAAAATCCCCCGGCGTTGTTCCCATGTCTGTACCGGTATAAAAGCGTCCATTCAATGATTCAACGAACTGCCCAAAAGCCCGGAATAACTCAGGATTTTTATCTTTTGCCGGGTCGCCGATGATGACCGCTTTACCTCCCCCGAAATCGACATCGGCGGCCGCGCATTTGTAAGTCATTCCTTTCGAAAGACGCAGAACATCTTCCAAGGCTGCATCCACACTCTCATAAGGCTGCATGCGACATCCCCCCAGAGCCGGACCAAGGGTCGTGTTATGAATGGCGATGATCGCCTTCAACCCTGTCGCCTGATCGTTACAAAATAGCACCTGCTGATGTTCACTGATGCGTTCGAACATATCCATGTTCATGATGACTCCCCCTTTTGTCATACTTTTCTAGTAAGCGCTTTCACATTTCCCGAAAAAAAATAGATTTATACTTTATTCTCTATTTGCAGCATTTCTTTTATCTTTACTTTTGGCAGAATAATCTGCTTCACTTCACCAGTTCCAATGATTTTTCCATCACTTTCCGCCTTCACCTCTGTAACGACTACATTACGTTTTAATGCTGTCACTGTCGCTGTTATTTGTACTTGCGTACCCTCAGGAGCAGGATTAACATGTTTGACTGCGACAGCCCCGCCCATCCCTTCCTCCTCATCTTCTAAATAAGGAAGAATGATTTGCCTTGACGCCCATTCCATATAATAAACAAGGGATACAGTGGAAAATGTCTCGTGGACAACTTCCCCTTCGAACTGGGCGAACATATCACTTGTCACCTTCGTCCTCACTGTTGCTGATTGTCCTTCATGCATACCAGGCTTCATCAGATCCCCCCTTATCCTACTGTTCTAGCAGCTATTCCTATGTATCCTGCCAACACAGAAGCGGTATCGCCCCCACTTTTGACAGGAAAGTTTGTGAAATCAGCTTAGCAGGGCTCGGTCACTGGCCATTTGTTCACCCCGTATCCGCTGGAACTCAGCCATCAGTTTATCTACAGTCAAATGTTTCTTCTCTTGTTCATCCACCTTTAGAATAATTTGACCTTTATCCATCATGATTAACCGATTACCTAAATCCAGTGCCTGCTGCATATTATGGGTGACCATTAGAGTGGTCAGATTATATTTCGCTACAATTTCTTTCGTCAGGTTTGTAATCAACTCCGCACGTGAAGGATCGAGCGCGGCTGTGTGTTCATCCAGTAAAAGGATGGCAGGTTCCGTGAAAGTGGCCATCAATAACGATAACGCCTGCCTCTCTCCGCCGGAAAGCAACCCCACTTTCACATTCAATCTGTCTTCCAGCCCAAGATGGAGCGTTTCCAATACTTCTTTAAAATAGGCCCGGCGGCTTCTCGTTACCCCTTTTCGAAAGGTACGGTTTTTATTACGGGAATAGGCCATCGCCAAATTTTCTTCGATCGTCATTGTCGGAGCCGTCCCCGCCATTGGATCCTGGAACACTCTTCCGATCAATTTAGACCTCTTATATTCCGGAACCAGGCTGACATCTTTTTCATTTATCCGGACCATCCCTGTATCCGGGAGAAGTACCCCGGAGATGATATTCATCAACGTAGATTTCCCGGCACCATTACTTCCAATTACCGTTACGAAATCTCCACCTTTCATGGAAAGGTCGACATCGTCCAGCGCTATTTTTTCGTCCGGTGTATTTTCATTGAATACTTTATGGATTCTATTTAGCTGCAGCACGTTGCTCTCCCCCACTTTCCATTGGCAGGTCTACCATGATTTCCTTATGCTTTTGTTTCTTCCGTCTCTTTTCACGATGGCTGTCAATCATTTTCGGAACAGTCAATGCCAGAATGACGATCGTAGCTGTAATCAGTTTCATATCTCCGGTTTCCAGAAATTCCACCCGAAGTGCCAGACTGACGACAATCCGGTAAATGATGGCGCCGCCAACTACCGCAAGCGTAGTTCTCGCAATTGTCTTCGTACCGAATAGCGCTTCACCAATAATGACGGATGCAAGACCGATAATGATCATCCCGATTCCCATACCAACATCTGCGAAAGATCCATACTGTGCAATCAGAGCCCCGGAAAAAGCGACCATCGCATTCGATAAGCCAAGCCCGAGGATGACTAGCAGGTTGGTATTGGCAGAAAAGCTTCGGATCATTCGTTTATTGTCCCCGGTAGCCCGTACAGCAAGGCCGATCTCGGTTTTCAAGAACATATCGGTTGCGAACTTGATCATTAAGGTAACCAGGATCATGAAAAATAGAATTGCCCAGGTGGAAGGCAGGCTTCCTCCCAGCCCGATCAACTCCAACCCTTTGTTCAGAATCGGATCGATTCCAAGCTTTTCCCAGAACGAAGAGACAGTTGTAAAGGCTGTCTCTTCATTGAGCAAAGGAATATTCGACCTGCCCATTATTCTTAAATTGATCGAATAGAGTGCGATCATCATCAGTATCCCGGATAATAAAGCATTGATTTTTCCGATGGTGTGAAGCATCCCGGTAATACAGCCCGCCAGGAAACCGATGACCAGCGCAATGAGGGTAGCAACAAAAGGATTGCCGCCATTGACAATCATTATTGCCGCAACAGCAGCCCCTGTGACAAAGCTTCCATCAACGGTCAAATCGGGAAAATCCAGGATGCGGAAGGATAAGTAGACCCCTAAGGCCATGATGGCGTAGATGATACCTGATTCTAGTGAACCAAAGATTGCTGTAAACAAGTTGAATCATCCTTTCTGCTTATTCACCCTCGTAGAATTCTGCGATGTCGCTCCACTCATCCTTGATTTCCAGACCTTGTGCTTCCGCTGCATCCTTATTGATAACAAGCTTCAAGTTTTGAGGGTAGGAAACTGGAATGTCAGAAGGTTCTTTATCGCCATTCAATACCTGGGCCGCCATTTCACCAGTTTCATAGCCGAGGTCTTTATAGCTGAATCCGCTGCCAGCTACCGCGCCAGCTTCCACAGAATCCAATTCACCTGCGAACATTGGAATATCTTCTTTCTGAGCAACATCAATAACAGATTCCAAAGCAGAAACCACCGTGTTATCCGTTGGGATATACATGGCATCTACACGCCCTACTAATGATTCAGCAGCTTGTTTCACTTCTGCAGAAGTAGAAACGGAAACAGGTACCAGCTCAACATTTGTGTCTCCTAATACTTCTTTAATGACATCTACTTGTACCGTGGAGTTTTGTTCTCCTGAGTTATAAATGACACCTATTTTTTCAGGCTGTAATTCATCTACGATAAAATTGATAGTTTGAGGAATAGCATCTGGATGTGTATCAGAGGTTCCCGTAATGTTATCACCTGGTTCGTCAAATGACGCAACTAGATTTGCGCCGACCGGATCTGTAACCGAAGTGAAAATGATCGGGATATCTTTGGTTGCATTCAGCGCACTTTGAGCGCTTGGAGTAGCATTAGCAAAAATCAAGTCTACTTTGTCACCGACAAAGTTGTTGGCAATCGATTGGGCATTATTCATATCACCCTGTGCAATTTGTACGTCGTATGTAACATTTTCCCCTTCGACATACCCATTCTCTGCAAGGGCTTCTTTGAATCCTTCAAAAGCTGCGTCTAAGGACGGGTGTTCCACAATCTGTGTGACACCGATTGTTACTTTTTCATCACCGGAAGCATCACTGGCACATCCGGCGAGTAAAGCCATGCTCGCAAACAACAGCATCATAACTCCCATTAATCCTTTTTTCATCTTGGTCCCCCTTAAAAATTTTTATCATAATAGAAATGCCTCCCCGGCAACCGCCTCATAAGCACTTCCATCATCACCAATTTAAGTTAATATGATAAACAACATGCATAACGTGTTATTACCGTTATATTATCACTGACATCAGATTACGTCAATTTGTTTTCAGAATATTTACCATTGTTTTGTTATTATTAATTCGACTGAAAACCTCAATCTCCTGCATGATTAGGAGATATCTGCCACCCCCTTTCGCTTTTTATGTTTTTACGGATATTCAATGATATAACCGAAAAGTCGAAGACTTGATTTCAAGATATCAAGGGTTCTTTACTATAATTGTGTCAGGGGCGCCTGGGAAACTACTCGCTTTCCTGCGGGGGAACTGGCAAGCCTCCTCAGTCGTTTCACTCCCTGTGGGGTCTTGCCTGGCTCCTTCTCCCGCGGGAGTCTCGCAGTTTCCCAACCACCCCATTCCAAGAATTGGAATAAAGAACCCATGTTATAGATAAGACTTTCTTCTACAATTACTGGTTAAAAGCACGCTTTTACAAGCAGATTCTCCTTTGGTTGAAGGACTGCATATTGATGTTTCCGTTTCTCTCATAAGCGCAAGGAGGATCGGGAAATTGCGAGACTCCTCGAAAATGCTATGCATTTCCTTTGTGCGGTGTCTTAGCCCGAGGAAGCTCAGCGTACGCCATGGAAAGCGAGTGATTTCCCGGACCTCCACACCGTTACTACCGTAACGGAAACAATATAACTTGAAACTGAGTCTTCACTAAAAGGGAGCTTACCTGTGAAATTAGGGCAAAAAAATACTGCAGCTATTTCAGCTGCAGGTTATTTTACATAGTTAGAATTGAAGTTCTCGTGTAACTGCTGGATTCGGGACGCCGCATCATTCATCATCATATCGATAAGTTCAGCAACAGAAGGGATATCAGAAACGAGCCCCGACACTTGCCCTCCGTTAATGAAGCCTTCATCCAGCCGCCCTTCGATTGCGCCAATTTTATGATAATCTTCAGAAGTCATTTCATTGAATTTTTCTAATGGCACTCCTGTTTTTTCATAATCAAGTAACTTCTTGCTATAAGGTGTACTCATCACTCTTCTCACTCGGCCAACCGACCTGCCGACAATCACCGTATCGTTTTCTTTAGCTTTCACCAGCGTCCGTTTGTAGGCTTCATGGAACGGCGCTTCTTGTGTAGCGATCAACCTTGTTCCCATTTGTACACCGCTTGCTCCAAGCGCGAGTACAGAAGCCAGTCCTCTTCCATCTCCGATGCCCCCTGCTGCCAGTACCGGAACTTGGACAGCATCGACGATTTGAGGAATCAACGTCATGGTTGTCAATTCAAGGTTAGAGTTGATGCCGGCTGCTTCATAACCCTCCGCCACAATGACATCTGCTCCTGCCTGTTCAGCTTTGACCGCCTGTTTGACGGAAGCAGTGACGGTAATGATTTTCTTTCCATGTTCTTTCAACACAGGGATCAGCGGTGCAGGGTTTCCTGCTGACAAAGATACAACTGGTACCTCATGCTTTATGATAAGATCAATGGTTTCCTGTAAGAATGGTGTCACTTTAATCGCAACATTGACGGCAAATGGGCGGTCCGTCCTTTCTTTTGTTTCCACGATGATGGACTCCAGTTCATGAGGAGGCATAGTCCCTGCCCCGATGGTCCCCAAACCGCCAGCTTCAGAAACAGCAGCAGCAAGCGGAGCATTACTGATATTTCCCATACCACCTTGAATAATCGGATAGTGAATATTTAATAAATTACAAACATGCTTCATAATTTTCCCCCTTCGTATAAATAATGTTATAATGTTTTTAATCTTTACACAACGATAAGGAGGAAAAGACAATGTTACATACTTACGGAGGAAAGCAGCCTGAAGTAGATGATACGGTATTCATGGCCCCAGGTGCTCATATAATTGGGGATGTCTCCATAGGAAAAGAATCAAGCATCTGGTTTAATGCGGTCTTGCGAGGAGATGAAGCTCCAATCAAAATCGGAGAACGCTGCAGCATTCAGGATAATGCGACCTGTCACCTTTATGAGGAATCTCCGCTGATCGTCAAGGATGAAGTGACTGTCGGACATAATGTGATCCTTCATGGGTGTACGGTGGAGAGTCGCTGCATCATCGGGATGGGTTCGACAATTTTGGATGGAGCAGTAATTGGAGAAGAATCTATCATTGGAGCGAACACATTGATTCCCCCAGGTAAGAAAATCCCGCCTCGTTCGCTTGTAGTCGGATCTCCCGGAAAAGTAGTCCGGGAACTGAATGAAAAAGACTTCGAACTCATCCAGCTATCCATCGATACATACGTCCAAAAAGGAAAGGAATACCAACAACAAATTAAATAATCTTATACAATTGATTCTACTGCCCTGTTGTTACCACCATGGCAAAGGACCTTTAATGATAAAAGCCGTCTCTTGAGAGACGGCTTTAAGGTTCGATCATCAGTGGATGGTCCATAGCATTATACGATTCATCTTTATGCTTGATTTCATTTCCTTCTTTGAAGACTTGCTCAAAGAAACGGGAAGCTGGCTCTGCCAATGTACGGTAATAGTCACTGAACAAAGTAGCCGCATGATTTCCAAGCCATTTCGTCGGCAGCAATTCTTCCGGAAGACCCGGATCGACGAATAAGAATTTCCGATATTCATGAACAAGACTGGTTCTTTCAACGAAACATTCCGCGTCGGACATTTCCCCTTTTTGAATCTTGTTACGATCGATAATGTATTTCTGGCTATAATATGAGATAAACTCATTGTATTTCTCATTGATTTCATCGAGGTTCCAGCATTTTTCCACGAGGGTGGCATCATTGTTCGGGCCTTTATATTCCGATTCAAAGAAATCGACGTAAGGTTCAATCTCATATTTTTCAATAAGGTTCTTCACCTGTTTCTCTAAATCATTCGGGGATATCCATGTACTTGTCGACATGGCACCGAAGCCGCTCCATACTAATTCTTTTCTAAACTCATCGCGGGCATTTCTTTTCGTTTCAGGAATCGTGTACATCAACATGCGCCACTTTCCATCCCATTCCGCAGGTTTGAATTTAAAAATACGGTCTGCCGCTTCTTCCATACGGTCTATGCCACGCTCTGTCAGATAATAATAGCTTTTATTCCCTTTCTTTGTCGACTCCACCCAGCCTTGCTTATACATACGGGAAATCGCAGCACGTACTGCCTGCTCATTATGGCCGAATTCTTTTAAGAGCGTAATCAAGCTGCCAATCCATATTTCATTGCCATAATGTCTAATATAATCACCGTATAATGTGAATATCATCGAACGTGTATTCATGCCCATGCCCTATAACCTCTTTCTTTATCATCTATGATGAAGTTCTGGAATTGTCAGAAAATAATGATACCACATACGTGACGGTTCTGCAACGAACCAGCACTTGAACGTCACTAAAAAAGCGCCCAGCTGATGGCCAGGCGCATAGATTATTCGTTTTCTTGCGAGTCTTTTTCTTCTGGCCAGTCAGGACGGAAACCATTTTTCAATTCCCGGATACTATACCCCAAGTCCATCTGTAAGTGCGGATAATCTTTAAAACGCCGCCAGTCCCCACCCCAGTCAAAACCAAGCTCCTTAGCTATATCCACGACTTCCATCCAATCAGAGTCCCCGTTGTCATTGCCATCGTATTCGGTATCCCAAATAATATCCCCATTTTTATTCCTCAACGCAAAGTCGATGGCCAAACCATAATTATGATAGGATTCACCGCCTTCTGCGTAGGTAACGATGTCACCATCTTCGGACCTGCCGCGCTCGTATATTTCTTCCTGTTCTTCAATGGTACGGAACCCCTCCGTAATCACTACATCGATCCCCTTATCTGCCGCTCTTTCGATGAGCTCATCCCGTTTCTCAGCTACAGTGGGATGAAGTTCTGTCGGCATCGGGTCGTCCCCTTTTCTTTGAGGAAATTCAAATTGCATGTTTTCATCCTTCATATAAAAGAAGAAGAATAGCACAATGGCTGTAAATATAATCAATCCCCCGATGAAGCTAAGGATTTTATCTATCAATCGATCCCCTCATTTTTTGTGAATTTCCATGTATTAGTTATATCTAACACGACTGAAGTCATGATTTCAAACTCTAAGCTTAAGTGGATGTAAACAATTGCAGGAATCTACAATTTTTTACAGAAATAGTTGGTAGGATATATAAATGGGGGCAACGTTATGGCAAAAATAAAAAACCACCAGAAGAAGGTCCAGTTAACCATTGGTGTTCTCGTTATCCTCGGCCTGTTCATCGGTACGCAATTTTTCATGGGAGATCCTGTCATGGATGCTACCCTTCCGGAAACAGAAGCGGAGGATAAAGAAAAAGAAGAGATGGACATTCCAGTACAATGGAAAGAAGTTGAAACGAAAGAGGAGATTTATGAACACTTCGAGTCATTTATCCCCGGTTTAAAAACAGCTGCTGAAAGAGGGTTATTCCAGGATATTAATCAAACAGTAACCATACAGGAGCATGGAGGAGAAGTTTACCTGGACAAAATCTGGTTCTCGAGTCAGGGTATTTTTCTGATCTACAGTTTAGGGCTGGAGGACATAGCCAACCTGCCGAGCAATCACCATAATGTTGGAATGAATGGGATTTCCATTGAAACCATGGACGGAGAACTTTTCCCTCATTCGCCAACCATGCACTCTACAATTCCGGAAAAAGCGGTCTATGAAGGTGATGTCTACCTGCTTGCATCAGGCAGCCCTATTCTTGATGAAGAAGGCAGACCTGTGGAAAAGATGAATGAAACCGTATCCGCCTATTTTAATGTTACACTCCCTGATGGCAGTTATCGGACGGAAGAAACCACATTAGGTTTGGAATATGATTTAAAGGATAACCTGCTCGCTTCTTTCCCGATTGAACAAACCCTTGAATTAGAGGACGGGGATATCTATATGAAGGAAGTTAATCTCGACGTCATGTCGACCGAGCTGCAAATTCAAGTGGAAGAGGAACAAAATCACCCGGTACAGGTAGAAGGGCAATTGAAAACAGAAGATCAGGCACACCCTTTTCATATTTATTTCGATCAACCGAGGGCAGAACAGCAAAATAAGGAGCCAGCCATCTACTCGGCTTATACCAGTCCTTTTTCTGATATACCGAATGATATCGAGCTTTCCTTTTTAAAAAGCAGTACCATTAGTGACCAATCCTACAGCTTTGAACTGGATGTAAGTGATTATGAAGAGTGGAGAAATGATGAAGACACTTCTTATCAATTGACGAAGATCGAAAGGGCTGATGAAAAGGTCATCACAGAAATATTTGATACAAAGGTACTGATAGACAGGCTGGAGTACAATCATAAAGGTGCAGAATTGACGATCCGTTACGATCACTCTGCCGAAGAAGATTCCGGAAGTTATTTGAGTTTAGAAGCTCCAAGTTTTCTTCATAAAGGGAGTGAGCCTTGGCTGGATACCAATATAACCATCGAAAATGAAAATGACGAATCACCGCTCTCCCAGGCTAATATTCATAGAATGGAACAAAACAGTTTCACGCTTATCTTACCATCATCTTTTTTTGAAGAATCCGAGCAATTGAACATAACTGTCGAGGACTTACTGCATACCAGAGAAATCAGCGAAAAGCTTACGGTCAATACAGCAGAGTGACCTGTATCCGGAAAAACTTAATACTAACAACCTACTAATAATACGGCACGTACCCGAATACTATATTATTCAATAGAAATAATGTGTATCTCTATTAAAGAAGGGCGTGTTGACTAGATGTCCAAAGTATCGGACGGTGCACAAAACGCATTAGCAGGTATTGAAATTACGTCCTCTCGAAATAATGGACCAGTCCAAATTTCAGGAAATACAGAAGGCTTACAATGTATAGGTATTGGTACAGATGCAGCTGTCTTCCGCCATATCAACACACCTTCGTTTGCGTATAAGGTATATGCCAAAGATAAGGTATATAAAAAAGATATCGAACACTATGTTTATCAAGTATTAGGAGAGACAGAAACCTTGCCAAAGCTTTACGAGACCGGAGACCGCTACCTTAAATTAGGCTACGAAGCAGGTCCTACCTTATATGACTGCCTGGTGCAGGGCATCCATATTCCCGGGCAGGTCATACTTGATGTCGAGAATACAAGGAGTTATATACGAGAATGCGGCTTAAATCCCAGGGATATTCATTTGAAGAATATCCTCTTGCAGGATGGCCGGGCAAAAGTCTTAGATGTATCTGAGTATGTCATGCCTGGCAATGATTTTCGCTGGGAGCATTTAAAAAAAGCGTATGAATGCTATTACCACTTCATCGATGGCAAACCTGTTCCCTATTGGCTTATGGAAACCATTCGTAAATGGTACAACCATTCCCCGAAAGATTTTGATACCATTGATGAATTTATGAAGAAAATAGCTAACCTGACCATGTTTAAAAGATGAAAAAGAGGACTGGCGAAAATATTTCGCCAGTCCTCTTGGTTATTTCTAACCTTTTATGACTCGTTTACAGCCGGTGACTTCGCTTTTTTGTTTTTCGTTCTCCTTCTTCCCGGCTTCACTTCCTGGCGAGCAGCTTTGAAAAAGGAAGCTCCCATAAGAAGAACGACAAACGAGAATGGAAGTGCAGCGATAATCAGGACATTTTGCAATCCTTGTGTCCCGCCAAAGTAGACAATTATAGCCGCCATCGCAGACAATGTTAATCCCCAAATGATTTTCACAGCACTGGAAGGATTCAGTGAACCTCCCCCGCTTAACATGCCCAGTACAAATGTGGCTGAGTCAGCTGAGGTGATAAAAAAGATGGCGATAACAAAAATCGTGATGAGGGACATCAGTGTACCTAATGGGTAATGCTGTAACACACCAAAGGTTGCTGTTTCCATCGCATAATCAGAGATAACAGCGATGCCATTTTGTTCAAGATTAAGTGCAGAAACACCAAATACCGCAAAGAAAATAAAACAGACAAGTGACGGTACTACCAGCACACCAAGCATAAATTCTTTAATGGTACGCCCCTTGGAAATCCGGGCAATGAAAATACCGACAAATGGCGACCATGAGATCCACCATGCCCAATAAAATATCGTCCAGCCATTGATCCAGGAACGGTTATCTTCATTCAACGGAGCGATGCGGAAGCTCATATCGAAGAAGTTAGTAATGTATCTGCCAAGCGTATCGGTAAACATATTCAAAATATATAGGCTCGGTCCTACAATGAACAGCAGGACCAACAACAGGAAACCAAGCCCCATGTTAATATTGCTCAAATATTTGATGCCTTTATGGATCCCCGACCATGCAGAGATGATAAATAACGCCGTTGCGACGGCTAATATCAATAGTTGGAATCCATAATTATTAGGAGTACCGAATAAGAAAGAGAGTCCTTCATTAATTTGGGCCGAGCCAAACCCTAAGGTAGCGGCGACCCCTACGACAGTAGCAAAAACTGCTAACGTATCAATCAATTTACCTGGAGTACCACCCATACTCTTTTCTCCGAATAGAGGAACAAGTGTGGCGCTGACCAGACCGGGGTAACCTTTATGAAACTTAAAGTAGGCAAGTACCAGGGCAACTACACCATAAACGGCCCATGCATGGACACCCCAATGGAAGAAAGAATACTGCAGGGAGTCTTTGATCGCTTGATCTGTCCCTACTTCAGCCACGGGAGCGCTTAGGAATGCATGAGAAATTGGTTCCGCAGTGGTCCAGAACACCATTCCCATCCCCATCCCGGCACTGAATAACATCGCAAACCAGGTGGGCAGCTTAAAGTCAGGACGGTCGTTTTCTTTTCCAAGCCGGATTTTTCCGAAGCGTGAAAAAATCAAGTAGACACAAAAAATCAACATAATCATAACAATCAATAAATAATACCAGCCGAACATATCCGAGATATACCCGGTGACATTGCCGGATACTGTTTCCAGGTGACCCGGAGCGAATACTCCCCAAACCACAAAAGCAGTACATATGGCAATCGAATACCAAAAGACTAACGTTACGTTTTTCATAGCTCCTCCTTTTATGTACGTTGAGATGTTTGGCAAAGGATTACAGTTTAATATACTTACCCTATTTTGTCCAAAACAAACGGCTTTCTCAGGGGCTTGATTGCGCAGAAAAGGAGTCCAGGCATATTTCCTGCACTCCTTTTCTTTATGGAAATATATTACAGAAGACCGATTGCCGTGGCGTTTACTAGCTTACGTGTTCTACCCTTCCCCCAAACTCCTTTGTGAAGCGGTCCGCCATTGGCTTTATTAAAGTGAGGTTCCAATCCCTCTGTCTGTTATTATGTATGTCAATCCATAGCCTGGCTTTCTTCGGCCAATAGGTAATTTCCAACACGCCTTTTTCATCAGGTTTCTTTACATGCCAATGTACCGAACCTTTTTTCGTACTGAGTGTGGTCTTCTCGGAGATTGATAGTTCAAATTCTGAAATAATCCCCTCAATCTCTTCACTTACCATGTCTTCAGCCAGGGGCTTTATTCGATCTAACTGGGATTCTTTAATTTCATAAGTTAACATTTATTCTCCCCTCCAATAGCAATCTTTTCCGAACCTGCCTTGGCAGGTCACCTAAATTTTAACATAATCTATTGATATATCTGTTTTCTTCTATTCAATAAATATACCTCTATTATTCATGAAAAGGAATATTCTTCTAATGCATTAGTCCTTTTCATGAGGGTTAAGAATTCCCTACCATCCCTTTATTTTATAGGTAAAAATAATTGTTTTTAGTAAAATAGCAGAAATGTATTTGAAATCTACCAGATGAATGTAGTTGAATATTTATGAAAGGGGAGGTTTACATATGCAGAAAATAATAATTACTAGACTGCTAATCTTAACATTCATCATTTTACTGCCATTAACCGCTGCGACAGAAGCAGTATCGGCAGAAGAAGAGAAAAAACAAAGTCCGTTTAATGCAAAGTATTACGATTACGTAACCTATGAAGAAATTGTAGAACAGCTGCAACATATCGAGAAAGAAAGCAATCGTGTATCGATGGAAGTGACAGGAAAGTCCACAGAAGGGCGGAATATCTATGCTGTAACTATCAGCGACCCTGCTTCCAAAGGAAAATACGGAAAAATCCAGGCACTAAGGAATAAAATGTTCAAGAATCCCGGCGACGCCCAGGATTGGGTAGACAAGCACCCGGACTTCAAAGTACCTGTATTGATTGATGGATCTATCCATGGTACGGAATTCGTAGGATCTGACGCTGTCTTGAAACTGATTGAACGTTTTGCCTTCGAAGATGATCAGGAAACGACCGAAATTCTTGAAAATAACATCCTGATCTTCAACGTAGTCGTCAATCCTGATGGACGTGTTGATGCGACAAGGTTCAATGCAGAGGGAATTGACTTGAACCGTGACTACATCACCCAATCGCAGCCGGAAACAGAAGCTTCTGTTAAATTGATGACCGAGTGGAACCCGATGGTATTCCTTGACCTGCATGGCTATGTCAATTATTCAGATGAGAAGCCAGGCTTGATCGAGCCGACTACTCCACCTCATAACCCGAACTATGAATATGATTTATATTCCAAGTGGGCACTAAATCAAGCAGAAGCAATGGAAAAAGAGATCGTTGAGAATAAAGAAAACTATCAATCTGACCTCTATCAGAACCTAGAAGGCGTCCATATCCCGGCTCGTGATGCTGAAGCAGGATGGGACGACTACCCACCAATTTTCGCACCGATGTATGCCATGTATCATGGGGCATACGGAGCTACCATTGAGGCGCCTGACAACACGTGGGACGGGGTGGAATGGCAAATCAATTCCGTTATGGGCGCATTGAAATTTGCTACAGAAAACAAGGATGAAATGATCAAAGATCAAATTGAAATTTTCGAACGTGGCATCAACTTCCAGCACCCGGACCATGAGGAAGGACACTTCCCACATGCCTACGTGCTGCCTGTTGATGAAAGTGATCCGAATGCTACGCACAAAGCAGTAGAACATTTACAACAGAATGACATTAAAGTAGAAGAAGCGAAACAAGCATTTACAGTTAACGGCGAACAATACGAAGCAGGAACCTTCATCGTTCCTATGGATCAGCCTAAAGCAGGCCTTGCTAACACCATCCTATGGAGCGGCGAGGATATCAGTGATGATACGTCAGCGATGTATGATATTTCTGCATGGAGTTTCCCTGAATTGTGGGGATTTGAAGCAATTCCGGCAGAAGAGGAGCTTGAGGTTCAGTCGGCTCCTGTCAATCAAGTAACAACAAGTGGCGAATTATCAGGAAAAGGGCCATACCTTATTCCAAACAGTTCTACAGAAGCTGTTGATCTTGTCAATGCATTAATCGAACAAGGCATTACTGTTTACAAAGGTGAAAATGGCGACTTCTATGTCGAAAAGCAATCTGGAAATACTTTGAATAAGCTTGCCAAAGAATCAGGCTTGAAACTTACTACAGAAGAAATCCCGGATAATACGGAAGAATTAGAAAATGTAACAGTTGCCATCTTGGAAGATGGCGGGATGAACAAACAACAGTCCCACGCAGGAACAAGAATTGCCTTAGAAAAGCTCGGCTTTGATGTCGAGGAATTCACTCCTGCTGAGGTTGCCGAACAGGGACTGAATGATTACGATGTATTTGTATACAGCGGCACCGAAAGTCTCATTTCTTATGATTTGCGGGAAGCCAATCAGCCATTCGGCCTCGAAGATGAACAGCAATTTAAAGCTTTCCAGCAACAGGTAACAGACTTTGTATCTGATGGCGGCCAGTACCTCGCTGTTGGTGCAGGAGCATCCAAAGCGACCAAGTCACTCGGTTTGACTGATGTGGAAATCCAAACAGGCGCACGAAACAGCAATGGAATTGTGACTGTCGACTACCAGGATTCTTCGTTGACGGCAGGCTATGACAGCAATGATATCGGCTTCGTTTATAGCCCTGTATGGTACACCAGCCTGACAGACCAGACTGTCGCCGCCTCATTTGCTGAGGAGGACTTTTTCCAGTCAGGATTTTGGAAGAACAGTGAACAGGCAGCCGGTGGAGCGGTGATCATCCAGGAAAATGATGCAGATGTAACACTAATCGGCTTAGAAGCTGGTTTCCGTGACCATACGTCTTATCTTTACCGTTTGCTATCTAACGCTATTTTTGATTAACAACGAAACCACCCGCTTGAGGGTGGTTTTTTTGGAAGCTTTTCTAATAAGTACTTTCCATACAGCTCAGTTGAGTTTTATCTCGTCTTCCCATACGATTAATTCACCACCACTTATTAGAAAGAAGGTCGTCATTGATGGGAAAGCTTCCTAGATTAATCACCTTTCTGTTTAGCATAATTGCAGGCACCATTGTCTTCTTAGCCCGCCCGCGCAAGGCAAGGGCTCCAATTGTACACGACAATCCGGAAACATACCCCGGGACGAATGTAGCTATCCTGCCTGGTGACTTGTTGTTTTCACCGATCGGTCAGAGCGAATCCAAGTATGTCGGCCATGTTGGGATTGTGAACCATAACCGGGAAGTTATCCACTCGATACCGTCCGGTCTCATGAAAGACACGATGCACAGCTATTTCCATAAATTCCGCTCCATCACTATCTATTCGCCGAAAGACCCTGACGTAGGCAGGAAAGCCGCCGATTATCTGGAAAACCTTTATGAGAAGTACCCAAAAGCAAATTACCGTATCCGCACACCTCTCGGCAGCACAGATCATGAACAATACTGCACAAAAATTGTTTGGCAATCCTATTATTACGGGGCGGGTGTAAATTTAAGAAACCTTCCTCCCAGCCGGATAGCTATTCACCCAGAGTGGCTGAAAGATAAAAAAGTATTGGAGCGGAAAGCCAGGAACCTCTGAGATCTCATACATGTTTTTCCTTTATTGGCTAAAAATAAGATGGAATTCTTGATATGGAGGGAAAAGCATGCAAAATCAAAATCCAATGAACCAGCCTCAAACGAACGGGACACAACAAGTATCAGCCAATATGGCTCCTAATATGAGTCATGGCGGGCATGAGCTTTTCGACGCGCATGAAGTGATTGGCGGCGTCATCGGTATGCTCAACCAGTATAAAATGTATGAGCAAAATGTTCAGGATCCGGAGCTGAAGGATATTTTAACCCGGCAGGCAAATTTCACTACTGAACTATATAACATCATGACAGAAACCTTTAAAACAGGACAGAAGCCGTCACAATCTACTCACGTCTATAACATGACGCAAGATAATGACGTCGTCTATGGAATGCAGCCAGGCCAGCCGAAAAAGCCCGCTCAAAACCCGTCAGAATTGACGGATGCCGAGTATTCTTCCTTCATGCTTGGCCAGGTAAAAGGACTGGCGTCGACGATGGCCATGACCGCTCTTGAAATGACTAACCCTGTCTTAAGAAGAGTGGTTGCGGACAGCGTACCGAATATGATCGAAATGAGCTACGAGCTATTCTTATATCAGAATAAGCACGGCTATTACCAAGTTCCACAGCTTGCCCAGCAGGATATGACCCAAATGCTGCAAAGCTATGCACCTGCTCCTCAGCAACCTTTAAATTAACTAATACAGAAAAAGGCTGCCAGACGGCAGCCTTTTATATTGATGAAATGATTTGGCGTTACCACAACAGTTACCCTTTAAAAGGGTAACTCGGGGCACCTGTAACTTCGGTTTTCACTTTAAACAACCCGCCTGCGGAAGGGTACTTACGCAGATCCTCTTCTTCCATCCCGACACTTGCTGTCGTAATATACAACTCATTCATTTCCTTTCCGCCAAAGGCACACGAAGTGACATTCAATGCCGGAACAGGGATTGTTCTTAATTGTTCCCCTTTATCGGGGTTCCAGACCGATACTTTGGAACCTCCCCAATGCGCGATCCACAGATTGCCTTCCATGTCGATCGTCATCCCGTCAGGCTTTCCTTCCCCGTCCGGAATTTCCACGACAATAGCGGGGTTCTGGATTGTTCCTGACCCTTGATCATATTCATAACGTACCACCTGCTTTGTCGGTGTATCAATGAAGTACATAAAGTGGTGATCCGGTGACCAGGCCAAACCGTTAGAAGTGCTGACATGATCAACCTTTTTTTCAACTTTCATGTGTGTATCAAGGCAATACAAAGCCCCGTTTTCCGGAATGCCGCTATAACTCATTGTTCCGGCCCAAAAGCGTCCCTCAGGATCACACTTTCCATCATTGAAGCGATTTTCGGTCATGCCTTCCTCTGGATCAATGATCGGGCGGGTTTCTCCCGTTTCTAAGTCCAATGTATAATAGCCATTTTCCATTGCTGCTATGGCTCCGCCGGAATTCCTTGGAACCACCGCACCTAGTCGCTGATCAACTGGAATCTCCCTGTTTTTCCCGGATGAAGGGTCGAAAATATTAACTTTCTTTCCTTCAATGTCGACCCAGTAAAGAACCTGCTGCTCCCTATCCCAGCTCGGCCCTTCTCCTAATTGAGCTTTAGCGTCAAAAACCAGCTCTACATTTCCCAGCATCTTCATTCCTCCTTATCGTTCCTTTCCCCTGCTCTCTATTATAAAAACAATGACTTGTTCGCCAAAATCCCAAGGCAGGCTCTGTTGTGAATTTATCCAATTATAAGACCGTAAAGTCGAAGACTTGATTTCGAGATAGAAGGGGATTCTTTACCATAAAAGAATCAGGGGTGGCTGGGAAACTACTCGCTTTCCTGCGGGGGACCTGGCAAGCCTCCTCAGGCTTCTGAAATGACCCCCTAAAATTGGACACTATGTAATTAAACAGCTTCTTCAAATTTTTCACGGTATTGGACAGGACTCATTCTAAGCTTTGATTTGATTCGTTGGTGATTATAGTCATCCACAAATGCTGTCAGTTCCTCCTTGAAGTGTTCGACACTTTCAAATTCTTTATAATAAAGAAGCTCTGACTTCATGATTCCAAAAAAGTTTTCTATAACCGCATTGTCGTGACAGTTGCCTTTTCTCGACATGCTTTGTGTAATCCCTGCTTCTTGCAGGGTTTGGCGATATTGTGGCATTTGGTAATGCCAGCCCTGGTCGGAATGCATTAATAATTCATCATCATCACTCAAGCGTTCTAAGCCCTTTTCTAACATCTCTTCGACAAGGGAATAAGTCGGGCGCGTACCAAGCGTATAAGAGATGATTTCGCCATTAAAAAGATCAAGAATAGGAGAGAAGTAG
The DNA here is from genome assembly GCF_900176565.1 of Thalassobacillus devorans. Lineage (GTDB taxonomy): Bacteria > Bacillota > Bacilli > Bacillales > Halobacillaceae > Thalassobacillus > Thalassobacillus devorans_A. Next base: position 135,924 of record NZ_FXEH01000003.1, on the reverse strand, counting down.
AGCTTCTCACCGAATAGCTTGAATTCCGTGATGTCTGTGACCCATTTTTGATTGGGTTTCTCCGCCTGAAATTCCCGGTTCAACAGGTTATCAGCCACTTTTCCGACCCGGCCCTTATAAGATTTATATTTCTTCATTCGTACCCGGCATTGAAGCCCTAACTCTTTCATAAGGCGATATACTTTTTTATGATTCACGTGAATCCCCTGGTTTTGAAGGGCATTTTGAATCCGGCGATAGCCATACTTCCCATCCTGTTCATGATAAATCGCCGTGATTTTCTTCTTCAACTCTTCGTCAGGATCACTCTGGTTCATTCGCCTGATCTAATCGTAATACGTGCTGCGGGAGATCCCCGCCATTTCAACCAATTTTTTGACGGGGAAAGCATGGCTCAATTCGAAGACCGCTTGGACTTTTTGCCTTTCGATGGACTTTTTTTTTCTTCTTCAAGTATGCGGTTCAACGATCTTAAATAGGCGACCTCCATGCGTAAGTATTCCATTTCTTCCTCCACAGATTTAAATGAGGTTGGCTGTTCGTTCTTTTTATTCTTACGAGCTGGCATGAGGAAATCCCCCTTCCGTTTAGACTCAAGGGCTTCCACACCGCCATTCTCCCACTTTCTTTTCCATCTCCGCACCATCGAATAATCGGGAATATGAAAGATGGCAGAAGCCTCGCGAATGGAATACCCTTTCTCCTCAATATACTGAATTACTTTCAGTTTAAAGGCCGGAGAATAGTTTGTATAGGGGGTGGTAAACGCCAGGTCCCCGTGGTATTTCACTAACTTGACCCAATAACGTAAGGCGGAGGAATCCACACCGATCTCTTTCGCTAGTTCGTTATAGCTTATCATCTCGTTTAGATAGCGATGAACAGCCTGGTGTTTTTCTTCTTTCGTAAATGTTTTCAAGATAAGTACCCCCTTAGGTTGGATAAGTGTCCAACGATTGGGGGGCACTTTACTTCGCCTTTGCGGGGTCTTGCCTAGACCCTTCTCCCGCGGGAGTCTCGCAGTTTCCCACCCCCCCATCCGAAGAATGAGAGCAACGAATCCCTGCCATAAACTAAGATGTCTTCCACGTAAATTTGGAACTATGATGCAGGTGATGAGAGCATTTTTTATAAGTTCCCATTGTGTAAAGACTGCATATCGATGTTTCCGTTTTCCCATAAGCGCAAGGAGGGCCGGGGAATTGCGAGACTCCGATGGGAGGATAGTACATGGTGAGATCCCGCAGGGCTTTTGCCCGAGGAAGCTCACCGTACGCCCATGGAAAGCGAGTGATTTCCCGGACCTCCAAGATCTCAAAACCATAACGGAAACAACAGATCTATAAACTGAGCCTTCAAAAAATTTAATAAAACAGCCCCTGATAAGGATGTTATCAGGGGGCTGGGCAAGTATCAATTTAATTGACCATTCGGCCTTTATCTTCCCAGAACGCTTTCCGAATGACGACTTTTTGAATCTTTCCGGACGCGGTTTTGGGCAGTTCGTCCGTAAAGGTAATACTTTTCGGCGCCTTAAAATGGGCCAGCTTTTCACGGCAGAATGCGATGATTTCTTCTTCCGTCAATGTTTCTCCGTCCCTCAGGACAACAACCGCGTGGGGCACCTCTCCCCATTTTTCATTCGGAACAGCCACAACAGCTGCTTCCAGTACAGATGGATGTTCATAGAGAGCACCTTCGACCTCAATAGAGGAAATATTTTCGCCGCCGCTAATGATGACATCCTTCTTCCGGTCAACGATTTCAATATTGCCGCCTTCATCCACGACAGCCATGTCCCCGGTATGCAGCCAGCCGTTACGGATCGTCTCGTTGGTTGCTTCCGTGTTTTTGTAGTACCCTTCCATCATCCCGTTGGTGCGAGTGATGATTTCTCCGATCGCCTTGCCATCATGCGGGACTTCATCACCAAGTTCATCCACGACTTTTACCCTGCTGCCAATCATTTCATAGCCTGCCTTTGCTTTCAGGCGATACCTGTCTTCTGGTGAAAGGTCAAGATCCATGGAGCGTAGTTCAGAGGTTGTAATCAATGGTGAGATTTCTGTCATGCCATACACCTGGACGAATTTCCATTTCAAATCTTCTTCCACTCTTCTGACAAAAGCCGGAGGCGGAGCCGAACCTGCAATGACGACCCGGACGTTCTGCTCAATAGCCGGACGCTCTGCTTCATAAGCTTCGATCACCATATTCAGCACGGTTGGTGCCATATGCAGAATGGATACTTTATGTTTCTCTACTTTTTCCAAAATCAGCTTCGGATCCGTCCTACGGAGCATCACCTGAGTTGCCCCATTAGCTGTATAGTAAAAAGGAGAGCCCCAGCCGTTGACATGGAACATCGGCAGTACATGCAGCAGTGTATCCTGATCAGAGACACGCAAATGATGCATCGTAGAAAGCGCATGCAAATAATTTGCGCGATGACTTAACAACACTCCCTTTGGATTACCGGTTGTGCCACTCGTATATAATAAAGATGCGATATCAGACTCTTCCAGTTCTACCCGGTCAAAGCTATCATTCGAAAAAGTCTCCAGCCATGCTTCATAAGGCAGGCAGCCATCTTTTGCCTCCCCATGTACAATAACCTGCTCCAGGTCCGGAAGCTTTGGCAGGACTTCTTCCACTAACGGATAAAGGTCCTCATCTACGAATAATACTTTGCTTTCACTATGTTCTAAAATAAATTGATAATCAGCCGGCTTCAATCTGGTATTCAATGGCGTCATGATTGCTCCAACCTGAAATACTCCATAGAAACCTTCCAGCATTTCAGTTGTATTAGGTGCCAGATAAGCAACTTTATCCCCTTTTTCCACCCCAAGCGCCTGCAGCCCCCGGGAAAGTTGATTGACACGCTCATTCATCTGCCGGTATGTCAGTACACGTTCATCATCGATGACTGCTGGTTTTTCTCCGTAAAGTTTAACTGCCCGATCTAAGAAATCAGTCAATATTAATGGTACATGCATGGCATCAGCTCTCCCCTTTTTATTATTAAAGCGTTTACATATACTATTGTAATGTTTTACCTGTTATATATCAATAACCCCTGCTTAACCAGCTGTTATATTTACTTTTTTTGTCACATATAAAAGACTTGGCTCGTCACCAAGTCTTCTTTTCTTCCATCCTATTTTGCAATATGGGGAACACTAGCTATGTACGGACATTTTCCACTATAGTAGCGATTCCCTGGCCGACTCCTACACACATTGTCGCCAGCCCATATTGGATATCCCGCTTCTTCATTTCATGGACGAGAGTGGTCAATATCCTGGCACCACTGGCACCCAGGGGATGGCCGAATGCAATCGCCCCGCCATTGACGTTCACTTTCTTTTCGTCCAGCTCGAGCTGGCGGATGCATTCCAAAGACTGGGAAGCAAAAGCTTCGTTCAATTCAATCAGACCTAAATCAGAGATTGATAGACTCGAACGCTTCAACGCTTTTCTGGTCGCATGGATAGGTCCAAGCCCCATCACTTTAGGTTCCAGACCTGCTGCTGCAGATACCACATATTTAGCAAGCGGCTTCAGCCCTAACTCCTCTGCTTTTTCTTTTGACATTAATAATAAAGCTGAGGCTCCGTCGTTGACGCCGGATGCATTCCCAGCTGTAATCGTGCCACCGTCAAATAACGGTTTGAGTTTGCCGAGCTTTTCCAAGCTGGTCTGCGGGCGGGGATGTTCATCCGTATCGATAGTAATTTCATTGCCTTTTCGGTCATGATAAGTGACCGGAACAATTTCTTCCTGGAAGCGCCCGGATTCCATTGCCTGTTTCGCTTTCTGCTGGCTGCCATAAGCGAATTCATCCTGCTCCTCCCGGGGAATCTGATAGCGCTCAGCGACATTTTCCGCTGTTTGCGGCATGCTGTCTGTTCCATATTCTCTAGCCAGCTTATCATTGACAAAGCGCCAGCCGATCGTAGTATCAAACATTTCCTGATTTCCCCTTGGAAAATCATTCTCCGGTTTCCCCATAACAAAAGGAGCCCTGGTCATACTTTCGGTACCACCAGCTATAAACATATCACCTTCGCCCGTCATAATTGCACGAGCTGCATAATTAACCGCGTCAAGGCCTGACCCACATAAACGATTGACCGTTACTCCTGCAACATCGACCGGCAAGCCGGCAAGCAGCGCCGACATCCGGGCAACATTACGATTATCTTCACCAGCCTGATTGGCATTTCCAAGCACAACCTCTTCCAGTTCTTCCACCGGCACGCCAGAATTCCGTTCCAAAAGGGAACGGATGACAATAGCTCCCAAATCATCCGGGCGGACATGCTTCAAAGCACCACGATATCGGCCGATAGGCGTCCTGACAGCATCAACGATGACTACCTCTCTCATTTCAGCACTTCCTTTTCGCGATAGTCATAGACACCACGGCCCGTTTTCCGTCCTAATCTGCCCGCCTTTACATATTGCTCCAGCAACGGAGCCGGTCGGTATTTTTCGCCCAGTTTTTCATGAAGGTACTTCAAGTTGTTCAACCTGGCATCAAGACCGACTAGATCTCCCAGTTCAAAAGGACCCATCGGGTAATTGAGCCCCAGCTTGATCGCTTTATCAATTTCCTCCGGTGTACCGACGCCTTCCTGAAGCATATAAAAGGCTTCATTACCGACCAAAGTACTGATCCTGCTTGTCACAAACCCCGGAAATTCATTCACTACTACCGTTTCTTTCCCCATCTCTTCAGCAACAGTCCGAATCACTTCTGCGGTTTCATCACTTGTCTCCAGTCCTCGTACAATTTCAACCAGTGGCATTTTATAGACTGGATTGAAAAAGTGCATCGCAATCAATTTCTCCGGCCGCTTTGTATAAGAGCCGATTTCCGTTGGACTCATCGTTGACGTATTGGTAGCAAAGTAACAGGTATCTTTGGCGTGCTGATCTACTGTTTCAAAAACCTTACGCTTGATTTCCTGTTTCTCCGGCACCGCTTCGATCACCAAATCGGCATCCGCAACTATCTGCGCTAAATCAGTAGCATAGCTTAATAATCCATGAGCCTGATTACGCTGTTCCGGTGTAATCTTTCCTTTTTCAATCCCTTTATGGAATACTTTCTCCAGTTCGACTTCTGCACTGGCAAGCTGTTCTTCGCTGATATCTACAAGTACCGTCTCATAACCGCCCACGGCACTGACATATGCGATTCCTCTTCCCATCACGCCTGACCCGACGACTACTATTTTTTTGATCACGACCTAACCCCCAGTAATCTATTATTCTCACTTAACAGGCAGCTATTCTGCCTTAACTCACTCCTATTCTGCCCTAACGCAGCAGCATTCCTCCCTGTCTCCCCCGTATTCTTACCCAACGCGATCGAAAGGAGAAGGCTGCCTCAAGGAGACAGCCTTTGTAATTACTGCTTTATCATACGCCGAGCGGATTGATCGGCTTGCTGCCGTAATACGAGATGATACTCTTTGTCTCGGTATATAAATCTAGTGTTTCGACGCATAGCTCGCGGCCGAATCCAGACTGCTTATAGCCTCCGAATGGTGTACCAGGGAATGCAGAGAATGGGCAATTGACCATTACGATACCTGCCTCAATCTGATTGGCTACTCGCGTTGCGCGGCCATGGTCTTTCGTCCAGACTGCCGACCCAAGCCCATAATCACTGTCGTTAGCTAACTTGATCACTTCTTTTTCATCACTGAACTTCATGACGACAACAACTGGTCCGAAGATTTCTTCCTGAACTGCTTTCATATCATGAGTCACATCAGTGATGATCGTCGGCTCATACCAATGTCCGTCTTCATATCCTTCTACTACTCCCGGCTTACCGCCTGCCAATACTGTTGCACCATCTTCCACTGCTGATTTCACATATCCATCGATGACTTCCAGCTGCTGCTTACTGATGATTGCGCCGATATGGGTTTCTTTTTCAAACGGATTACCAAGCTTCAGCTTCTTCGTCTTCTCGACGAATTTTTCCATGAATTCATCGTAGATATCTTCATGGACATATAATCTGGAGCGCGCTTCACAGGACTGTCCGGTGTTGTAGAAGATACCGAACAAGGAACCATCTACTGCGGCATCGATATCGGTGTCATCGAAAACGATGCTAGGAGATTTACCGCCTAGCTCTAGCGTGACACGTTTCAATGTTTCAGAGGCTTTTGCCATGATATCTTTTCCGATAGGAGTAGAACCGGTGAAGGCCACCTTGTCGACATCTGGATGCTCAACTAAATGATTGCCCGCTTCAGAACCTGAGCCAGGCAAGATATTGACAACACCTTCTGGAACGCCTGCTTCGATGCAGATTTCACCCATTACGATGGCAGTCAACGGTGTAAGCGATGCCGGTTTTACGACGACAGAACATCCTGTCGCAATCGCCGGAGCCACTTTCCATGCCGCCATCATCATCGGATAGTTCCAAGGAATGATTTGTGCACATACGCCGACTGGCTCTTTTTCTGTATAGTTATGGAAGGCACCTGGCATATTGTTGACCGTTCCGCGATGGCCGACTATTGCCCCCGCGTAAAACTCAAAATCTTCAATTGCCTGCATGACCTGCCCCTGTGCTGCTGATAGCGTCTTACCTGAATCAAGAATCTCCAACTCTACCAATTCATTGAATCGGGAACGCATGATTCCTGCGATTTTATTCAACGTACGTGAGCGTTTATTGACAGGATAGCGCTTCCATTTTCCATTATCAAAAGCATTACGAGCCGCTGCTACGGCGCGATCAACATCTTCCACGGATGCTTTGTCTACCTGGGCGATCGGTTCTCCTGTCGCCGGGTTGCGGATCTTCAACGTTTCTCCTGTAGAACTTTCTACTCGTTCTCCGTTAATAATCATATGGTAACGGTCACGCTTCATGTCCAGCTGCTCCAACTTTTGCTCTTTTACTTGTGCCATATTTTCTCCACTCCTTTAAAATTAGTTTTCCAGTTTGAACGCTTAATTTTCCACCTTAATCCGTGTTTCCTACTTTCCGCTGAATTCCGGTTTCCGCTTTTGCAAAAATGCTTCGACGCCTTCCTTATAATCGGCGGTCAGCCCGGCAATTCGCTGTCCCTGGGCCTCTTTTTCCAAATACTCATCAAGATCCATCGTCCAGCTCTCTTTCAAGTTACGCTTGATCAGCTGAATCGCTTTTGTCGGCATTGCGGCCAGCCGGCCGGCAAACTGTTCTACTTCTTTACCCAACGACCCTTCCGGCACGACTTTTGTAACCAGCCCGAATTCTTTCGCTTCTTCTGCCGTTACCTTCTCACCAAGAATTGCTAATTCCAGGGCCTTAGCGTGTCCAACCAAACGCGGCAGATAATACAAATTCCCGGCATCAGGTATCAATCCGACATGGATAAACGCCTCGACCATGCTCGCTTTTTCAGAAGCGATCCGGAAATCACAGGCAAGGGCGAGACTCATGCCAGCACCTGCCGCTACTCCATTCAGCGCTGCCACGATCGGCTTGTCACAACGTGCAATTTCTTTAATCATCGGTCCGTAGTAGGCGCGGATGATATCCCCTAAATTGGTTTCTTCATTGACCTCTGATAAGTCCTGACCGGAACAGAATGCACGGCCCTCCCCCGTAATGACCAGGCAGCGGACAGTGTCATCCTTGTCAGCCTGCTTGACAGCCTGCTGCACTTCCTTGTTCATCTGGCCAATGAAAGCATTGAGCTTATCCGGCCGGTTCATTGTTATCCAGGCTATGTTGTTATGTATCTGGTAGTTGATTGTTTCGAACATCTCATCCATCCCTCCTTACTTCCCTTTGAAGTTCGGCCGCCGCTTTTCAATAAATGCCTTCATCCCTTCCTTTTGATCCTCAGAAGCGAATAACAGGTAAAAATTCTTTCTCTCCAGCTGCATCCCTTCGTCCAGTGGCTGATCGACAGCTGTGTCGACAGCTTCTTTGATTAGACGCAGTGACAAAGGCGGCTGGTTTACGAGACGCCGTGCGAATGTTTCCGTTTCTTCCAACAGCAATTCCGGTGCGACGAGTCGGGCTGCGAGACCATAATCATACGCTTGCCGTGCCGTCATTTTATCCCCTGTCCATAACCAGCGCAGCGCGTGGGTTTTCCCTAATAGTTTCGTCAATCGCTGTGTTCCGCCTGCTCCCGGCATCACCCCGATATTCACTTCCGGAAAACCGAAGCTTGCCGTATCTGCAGCAAAAATCATGTCACAGGCCAGTGCCAGTTCAAATCCTCCCCCCAGAGCAAATCCATGAACGGCACAGATAATCGGTTTCTTCACTCTTGCTATTCGGTCCCAATCGGCAAACGGGTTGTTCATTTCAAAATCGACCGGGCCATCGTCAGCCATTTCATCAATGTCAGCACCAGCTGCGAACGCACGCCCTCTTCCGCTTAGCAGAATCACTTTTACGTCTTCATCCCGGTCGAACATTTCCAGAGCTGAAATGACCTCTCTCACCATCCCCCGGTTCAGCGCATTCAGGACTTCAGGTCGGTTCAATTCAATCGATGCCACCTGTTCCTTTACGCTTGTTCGGATGAATGTAAAGTCACTCATTTACTTCTTCTCCTACCATTAACGTGACATAATCACCAGCAAACCCCATCAAATCTTTCCCGGATGCCTTTCCTTCATCGGTTTTCATCGCTTCCTGCAACGCGTCATAACTGTCGTAATACATTTCGCACATCAGGTAGTACTTACCTTCTCCTCCCATCGGAGATCCAGTCACTCTCGTAACCTTCATTTCTCTTAATCCAGGAATTTTCGCGGTAATCGGAGCATGCGTGTTGAAATAATGCTCATCGAACTTTTCTTTATCCTCCGGATGTTTGTAAAGCGCAATCATTTTTACCATTTTTTAATCATCCTTCCCTATTAAAAATCACATCATCGTCGATACAGGTTTCATGGCTTCAAAAGGGTTCTTGCATTGTTTGCAATACAAAATACTGCGGCATGCTGTCGGTCCGAATATATTGTCCATGGTCGTGTAAGTTGATTGACAATAGGGACAGTCCACATGCCAGGCTCCGTCTGGTCCGATTTTTTCTGGCGGAGGGGCGATGCCGAACTCTTTCAGCCGCTCACGTCCTTCAGCAGTCACTCTCTCTGACGTCCACGGCGGATCATATACAAACACCGCAGTGGCGTTCTCCACCCAATCCAATTCGAGCAATTTGTTTTCCACGTTAGCTTTAATAATCTCAAGGGCAGGACACCCCATAAAGGTTGGCAGCATTTTCACTTGAACCGATGAACCATCAACAGTAATTTGTTCTACCATCCCTAAATCAAGCACACTGACGGAATCAATTTCCGGGTCTTTCACCAAGGCAAGCTTTTCGCGGACGGCCTTTTCTAACGTTGTTATGACAGGCATACGATCTCCCCTCCTTTCTGGATGTCAGTTACCAGCTGGCGACTGGATCTTGTTTATACACTTCACTTAATGTAGTAAGCGCGCTGTCTAAGTCTGATGTATGAACGCCACTTCTTCCATCGCCCCGTTTCATCTTCACCGCTGGCAAAGACATTGGCAGCGGGGCAAATACTTTCTCCATCTCACTATTCCAGCGCTGAGTCAGCACTTCTTCTGACTCAATCAGACCAAGCGCGGCCATTTCCTCTCCCTTAGGACCTAACGTCAGGACGCCGCCCATATCTGCAGATACTTTTTCAATGGCATTCTTCATCCGCTCCGGAGCTTCTCCTTTAGCAGTGGCAAGCTGAGTGAACCATGTTTTCCAATGAAGCAAATGATAATATAATTCCATATTGATTTTCACAGCAGCATCTGCCAATGGCTGGTAAGAAGAATTTTTCAACGACTCCATTCGGATTTTCTTTGCCTGAGCGTAAAAATAATGACGTACCACAGTGAAAGCCCAATCATATAGCGGCTTCTTCAAATAATGACCTGGCCCATTCACTTCCTCCAGCAGGACGGCATTCTTCCGCTGTGATGCTTCCCGGCCATGAGCTAAGGCATCAGCATTCCCTTCCCCTAAGTCTTCTAACAACTGATAATAGATGGCCGCATGCCCCATCGTATCCTGGTTGATCGATGAAAAAGCGACATCTTCTTCGATATGGGGAGCTAGCCCCAACCATTCCGAGCCGCGAAAAGCGATGATGAAATCGTCATCGGCCAGCTGGTACAACAATTCCATCAGAGTTGCTCGATAATTTTGGTCAGCTTTTGCTTCCTGGGCAGACTTCATTGTTTCTCGTCCCCTCCCCATGACAAAATTTCCTTTTCATCTAAAATGTTCTGTTCGTAATGACGCCATTTTTTCTTCAGGTAACCATATCCTTTGGTTGTTCGGTATTCCTTGTTGTCCAATCGTTGCAATGACTCTTTTTCTTCCTGTGTCATTTTCCTGACATTGGACCTTTTCACAACCCAGATATCCGCGACAGGCTGTCTCCGCATGAAATTCTCCTGCGCCATAACAAGCGCGATCTCTTCATTTGGCGCCAATAGGCTGAACTGATGCTGGACCTGGTCTCCATTCGACTTACTGCTGAAAACTTCAAATTCCTGATAAAAATCACGTCCATTATTCGTCGTCATTTCCATCCCCCCGTCTTTTTTACACGACTGCGCCGTCTGGACTTAATGCTTCACGTACCCACGCATTATTTTCATAAGCAGTAATTCTCAAATCCAGACGATCTTTTGATTTAGGACCGTTATTTCGTACAATCTCTTTAAATTTTTTCCAATCCGGCTGACGGTACACCCACTGTCCCTTCTCCTTATCGTAATGGAGCGTTTCATCCGGAATTGTCAAACCAAGGGAAAGCACTCTAGGGATATATTTATCCAGGAAATCCTGACGCAGCTCTTCATTTGTCTTTGTCCGGATACGATACTTGATTGTCGTATCCTGCTTCGAAGCCCCCGTCGTACTGGCGCTTGCCGGACCAAAGAACATCAGTAATGATTCCCACCAGCGGTCAATGGCATCCTGAATCAACGGGCGCTGTTCTTCTGTTCCTTCTGCCAGTGCCATGATGATTGCCTCTCCATGCTGGGCATGAAAAACTTCCTCTGCACAAATACGTTTCAACGCCCTGGCATACGGTCCGTAAGACGCTTTCAGCATATTGGTTTGGGTAATAATCGCCGCGCCATCAACCAGCCAGCCGATCAACCCAGCGTCTCCCCAGGTGGGAGCCGGCATATGAAAGACATTATGAAACTTTAAATCGCCGCGAAATAAATCTTGCATAATTTCTTCCCTTGTTTTTCCCAGTGGTTTCATCAAGTCTTCCGCTACCCTCAACAGCAGCTGCCCATGGCCCATTTCATCCTGCACTTTAGCCATGATCCCCAATTTCCTTCGCAATGATGGAGCTTTTGGCACCCATTCTTTCTCAGGAAGTGCCCCCATGATTTCACTGATTCCATGCATAGATATCAATTTAATCAATGTCATCCGGTAGTCGTCGGGCATCCAGTCATCCGCTTCAATCTTATCTCCTTTCTCAATCCGCTCCATAAAATGAGCGTGTTTTTCTTCTTCAGATAGACGATCATAGGATAAAGTCGTCGACATATCTTTACCTCCTTTATAATCATTACGATTCACAAACGTTTCAGTTAAAACTGTAATTGTTGATTGCTGAATGTTTCCATGTCGTTTAACCTTCCTTCAAGCAAGTACAAGTAGTTTGAATAAGAAAAGGTTATTGGATTATGTACGAAGTGCAACAATCTCATTTATATAACGTTAAAAAATCGTAACGATAAATATGTGTCATATTGTTTAACATAACGATACCGTGACAATAGTAAAAAGTCAATACGTTTTCAGAAAATTATAAAGAATACAAAACTAGGAAGAGCTGAACCGTCTGTGGAGAACGATGTAACGAGAGATTTAGGAAATAAATATAAAAGCAGCCGCTCATTCGATTTGAGCAGCTGCTTTACTAGTTTCTTATACGGTTTTTCGTTCAATAAGCCGGAAAGGCAATGCCTTGTGAACAACCTGGTCACTTTTTGCTTGCCTGAATGCCTCAGCTCCGATTTCATGAAGCGGTAGCCGGATGGTAGTGATTTGTAATGCCTCTGCTAAAGGCTGGTCGTCAAATCCAACAATAGCAAGCCTTTCAGGAACGGTTATCCCCATTTTTTCAGCTTCTAACAGAAGACCTGAAGCTACCAGATCATTGGTTACGACAAGAGCTGTTGGTGCGTCCTCGAGTTTCGTCCATTCCTGAAGCACGCGGGCACCATCTTCCATATGTAAACATTTCTCAAAAATCCATTTATCTCTCACAGGTTCTCCAATCTTTTCCAGCTGATCGCAATAGGCTTCATGTCTTTTTTGACTATTGCTGCCTTTTCTCCTGCTTATACAATAGCCGATTTTCCTGTGTCCCTTTTCCATTAACACGTTCATTCCCAGTTGAAAAGCCTGGTAATGGTCAATAAAGATAGTCGATATCTCTTCGTCCAGTTTATTTTCACAAGCTACTACCGGTCCATAGGTACGATATTCTTTCAGGACGTACCACGGTGAATTCCTCGAAGTGAAAATTACGCCATCGACCTGTTTGAGACGCAGCATGTCCAGCGCTTCGATTTCTTTTTCCGCTTCATAATTCGTCTGGATGACCATCAGCTTGTAACCGTCACCTTCCGCCGCATCTGCAATCCCTTCCAGCAGTCTGCTGAAATAAGGATGATTGATATAAGGGAGGACCACACCAATCACAGATGTCTTCCCTTTGGAAAGATGGACCGCATTAATGTTCTGCTGGTAATCAAGCTGCTCCACAGCTTCCCATACCGCTTTTCTTTTGTCTTCTTTCACATAGGGGTGGTTGTTAAGCACACGGGAAACGGTAGTGACTGATACATTGGCAACTTTTGCGATATCACGGATATTGCTCATCCCTTCCCCTCCTTTTTCCAAAGCCTCCCCAGCGCCTCATGGGAAAAACTTCATCTTCACTAATCCATTTAAAAATAACCCTTGCTCTGAAACGCGTTTCATAACTTAAAGTATAACCAACAAAGGAGGTGGAAAACATGGTCGGCATACTTGTCTTGCTTATGATGTGTCTCGTAGTACTTGCCGGAGCACATGTTGTCGTAAAAAATCCAACCTCGGCTGAACCGCACAGCATCGAGGATTTCCAAGATTATTTCATTAAGTGATCTTTTACCCGGTCGAGTGCCTGATAAATTTCATCTTTGATCACCGGGTTATAAAAAACCGCCGCGGGATGGTACAACGGAATAATTGTGTAGGATTTTTCCGTATAGGTATAGTCTTTCCCATTGGCTTCTTTTAACTTCTTCACCGGCGTTTCTATTGTGCTACCGACAATTTCGGTCATTTTATCTTTTCGGCCCGTCAACCGTTCATAAGCGACACTGCCAAGCGCAATGATTAAACGTGGATTCATCTTAGCGATTTGGTAATCGAGGATGGGGGCATGAGCCAGAATTTCCTTTTGATTCGGCTTCCGGTTGGCCTTACGCTTCCCTCCTGTCCCTTTCTTGTTCGTCTTGACCCATTTATATGGCCTGCTGCGAACCGCACTGGTAATATAGACATCCTCCCGGGTCAATCCCAAATACTCCAATTGTTTGTCCAACTCTTTGCCGGCGCGTCCGATGAACGGTTTTCCTTCCACGGCTTCTTTTTCACCAGGTGCTTCACCGACAATCATGATATCTCCACTTTCATTCCCGGCACCGATGACCAGCCCTTCGGTATCATAGGGGGCAATTCGTTCTTCCGCAAGTTTCACTAATTCTTCTGGTAATTCCATCTCTATCACCTTCACAACTTCAAGTTAATGGCCTCTTTAAGCGGTTTTTACCCTTCCTGACACCATCCAAAACCGTACGCTATCCCCCTATTTTTCTTAAGGTAGCACAAAAAAGCGCAAGAGAGACCATGCCCCTTACGCATTCGTTTTATTTCATTAAAAACATCAGTATGATAGCAGCTAAATATACTCCTGAAATCAGTAAGGATGGATAGATGTAACCGAAGGTAGTACGACGCTGCTTTCTGGTAATATTATATAAAATTAACAAAACGATCACGATGGTACTGCCACTGGTGACAAGGTGAGTGGGCGCAGCATGCTGAAATAGGTTGTTTCCAAAGTAAACGGCATCCGTGAAGGAAAGCAGCATCACGTTGAAAGCACTGCTTCCAAGCATAGAACTTACCGCCATGTTGTAATTTCTTAACTTTAACACCGTTGCCACACTTACCGCATCAGGCAAAGAAGTACTTGCTCCGACCAGGATCGATCCTATAAATGTTGTGCCCAGACCGGTGATTTGGGCAATCTGGTCAGCCGTTACCGTCAACACGGAGCCGGCAATCATAATCAACACTCCGTACAAAAGAAACCGGGAAACCACCTGATTTTTAGTATGGTCATCAAAACGGCGATTTTCCCTCGACCTGCGCTTCACCTTTTCCTCAGAACGGCTGTTAATCCATTTGATTCCTCCGAAATATAGTAAGACGAGAACTACAGAAGTATAACCAACATGATAAATACCCTCAGGCAAGGTCAGGGACAACGCAATCATGACCACCATTGTCATGACAATCAATAGATAACTGTATAATTTACTTTCCTTGTTTGTATGCCACATGATCTGTTGTCTTCGATAATGAATATCCAATAAAGCCAATGCAAATAGATTGAATAAATTACTTCCAAGTAAATTACCAATAGCCAGATCCGGACTATCAATAATGATGGCGGTAGCACTCGCCGTTAGCTCTGGCAACGAGATAGCTACCCCAATCAATATACCGACAAAAGCAGAGGATGCTTTCGTCTTCTCTTTCACTCCATCACCATAGCTTGCCAGCTGAACTGCCAGGTAATAAGCAGCTATAGCGGAAAGTAGAAATAATACAAACATTAATATATCCATAAACTAACCCCTCGTTATTGTCGTTAACCCTATACCATTACCACCGCTATACCTTTGTAAAACCAGCTAAACTTTCCCAAATCAGAATTTTACCAAAAGAGCCTTCTTCAACAACAAGCCCCAAAAGTCGAAGACTTGTTCTCGAGATGTATGCCTGGATAACGGTCCGTTGGGGAACGACTCCCTTTCCAATCATGGTAACGGACCTACTATCTCGAAACCGAGTCCTCAGTAAAAGGGAGAATATATGTAAAAGTATCGTGAAGATTCACGTAAAAAGGAGGTACCCTTCTACTTAGAAGTGTACCTCTCTATAAAAATCTTAACCTTATTGATCAAGAGCTTCTGCAACGTCGTAGTCATCAGGAGACAGTTCCGTCTCTTCCCCTGATGCCAGCCTGGCAAGTTCGGCTCCCAGATATGGGCCTACGGTAAGGCCTGATGCACCTAAACCATTTGCCATGAGGACACCTTCCAATCCCGGCACAGCACCGAATACAGGTAGAAATCCAGGCGTGAACGGCCGGAACCCTACCCTTGCTTCCAGCATGGAACTATCTGTTAAGCCAGGTGCTATCTTCAGGGCTTTATCAAATATCTCATGCAGCCCGCCGGCAGTTACACGACAATCAAAGCCTGCTTCATCCTCATGCGTCGCACCAACAACGATACGCCCCTTTTCAAAGGCAAGCATGTATTGAGCCGTCGGCGGCATAACTACGGGCCATGCGCTTGTGTCTGCTTCCGGGATTTCTAAATGTACAATTTGCGCACGCTGGCCCGTGATCTTAAGATTCACTCCCAGCGGCCGGAATAATTCCGCACCCCAGGCTCCAGCAGTGACGATCGTTTTATCGGCCATGAGCCGTTCGTCGCCCGTATCTACTCCAATTACATAATTACCTTCTTGAACCAAGGAAGCATTGGCAGGACGAAAATCAGCACCATTTTTCACTGCAGCGCTGATCAGGGCATGACGAAGTGCTTTTCCGTTGACTCTGGCTCCACCGCTGACATGGACCGCTCCATAATCTTCCGACAACGGGGGAAACAGCGCTTTTGTCTCTTTCGGTGATAAGCGAGTGATCGTCCCGATTTCCGGAGCGTCCTCCCTCCGCTGATAAGCCCGTTGTTCCATTTTATCCAATTTTTCCTCATCCGTATGGAGGCTGATCGCCCCGACTTTTTCATAACCTGTTTCTGTTTCCCCGTCCTCTTTCAATCGATCGATTAGCTCAGGGTAGTACCTGGCCCCTCCTTTTGCAAGACGGTACCATTTCTTATTACGGCGTTGTGTAAGCCATGGGCATACGATACCGGCAGCTGCATCTGTCGCCTGTCCCGGTTCGTTACGATCAATTAAAGTAACCTCCGCTCCTGTTTTAGCTAGATGATAGGCAGTAGACGCACCAAGGATCCCTGCCCCGACGACAATATAGGATTGCATGTGAAACACCTTTTCTTTGTTGTGTCTTATCATCTAGCTATTCTACAAGACATGGCTTAGAGACTCAATCTTGAGCAGTCATTCTCTTTACCGGCAGATAAAGCGTGAATTTCGTGTTGGCTCCTGTATAAGGCTCATAGCGTTCAAAGCCATATCCGCTTATTTGTTCATATCCATTATCATTAATCCATTTGTGCAAAAAAGGATAAGGGTCAAAATTGTGTTCGTCAGGATCATAATCCAAGGCAGCGTAGTCTTGTTCATCAAACGTTCGGGACACCATGCCTGAAGGCAGGTTATCATGCCCGTCCACTTCGACTGCAGCGATCCATGTGAATGGCTCGGTGTCCGGATTCCAGTCTTCAGGATCGATAAATACACCATAAGATACCGGCGCATTCAGGCGATTTTCAATGGTGATCATTTGTTTCGTATGGAATTCTTCCATAAGCCTTGGAATCCTCACGTCCTTCTCGACCATCGTCGTTTCACAAGCTGCTCCCATCACTTTGAAACTTTCCAATTTGACTATTTTCGGCTCTGTCAATGTCTTTATTTTTCCGCCCATGTCGAATCTCCTCCTTTTTTAGAGAAGTTCTAGACAGAGACCACAATTCCTTCCAGCTAATGTAAAATCATTCTTATTCCCTATGAAAATGAAACATTCGCCCTGCACCACTTTTTTCTAGCCTGATGCTCTCCCCTTTTTCCGCACTTGCACATATCCTAATTAAAATGACGATAGGAGGAAAAGAAATGTATGAACACCCGGAAAATCATCTGATGGAAAGAGGCCTCTGCATCTTTCCTGGCTATAAATGGTGCGGACCGGGTTGCAGCGGACCTGGCGCGCCAGTGAATGGGGTGGATATGTGCTGTATGTATCATGATATTTGTTACCAGCAGTATGGTCCTTCGTGCTACTGCGATCGTGCTTTCATGGAGTGCCTTCGAACCAGAATCAACCCTTACACTCTAGAAGGAAGGCAAGCACGCACGATTTATAACTATATGAAATTCCAACAGCTGTTCACCTGTTTGCTTGGATAAAAAAAGAGTAAAACGACTTCTACCTGGTCGCTTTACTCTTTTTCATTATTTAATGATTGGATCTTTTTGTTCCGCCCGCTGTTTATTAATTGCTTCACGGACATGATATAGTTCAGCGAATATCGCCGTTAGTAAAACAGTAATGATACTTAGGAAAGATGAATAAATGCCGAACTGTACATCTCCAATCAATAGCCCAATCATCAATCCGACAAATACGCCAATTCCCACATAGAGTAATATTTTTTGAAAAGTCACCGAGTACATCCAATCTCTCCTTCTCTGTCTACGATTCTACTTCTACTTTTCCATACCCTTTCAAACGGGGGTTTAACACTTAGACCTTCCTCATTATAAGAAGGTTTTGCATCTTCCCTAGAATTATGAATTTATTGACCAAAATTTAATGATATTAGCCAAAATCCAGATTTGTTAGCTAAACCCAGGATATATAGGCTTTTTTAATTTTATTGGTTATACCAACATTTTATTGGCCAGCTCGACCTATTGGAAAAAGTTCACACAATATCCAAATGTGAAACAATTCACAAACATACTTTTCATTTACAATAATTACATAAAGCTATAGCAAAAAAGGAAAGGAAGCGATTAGGATGACGACTTTAACAGGTCTTCCACAAGCATGGAGAACTTTTATAGATGGAAAATGGCGAGACGAAATTGATGTCCGGGATTTTATTATTCATAACTATTCCCTTTACACAGGAGATGAAGCATTCCTCGCCGGACCCACCGATGATACCACAAGATTATGGAAGCAAGTAATGGAACTGACTGAGGAAGAACGCGAGCGTGGCGGCGTGTGGGATATGGATACAAAAATCCCATCTTCCATTACCTCGCACCGCCCGGGATATCTGAATAAGAACCTTGAGAAGGTGGTGGGCGTTCAGACAGACTCCCCTTTCAAAAGGTCGATGCAGCCATACGGCGGTATCCGAATGGCAAAGCAATCCTGCGAGTCTTACGGTTATACACTCGATGAAGATACCGAAAAAATTTTTACCGATTACCGGAAAACACATAACCGGGGTGTCTTTGATGTTTATACACCTGAAATGAAATTGGCGAGAAAAGTAGGAATTATCACAGGACTTCCTGATGCTTATGGCCGCGGCCGTATTATCGGTGACTACCGGAGGGTCCCCCTTTATGGAGTGGATTTCCTTATTGAAAAGAAACAGCAGGACTATCATCAGCTTGGGGCAGATGGAGCTATGTCTGAAGAAGTCTTGCGCGATCGGGAAGAGCATGCCGAACAAATCCGCGCCCTTCATGAATTAAAAGAAATGGCAGCAAGCTATGGTTTTGATATTTCCCGCCCTGCCATCAATGCCCGCGAAGCATTTCAATGGCTGTACTTCGCTTACTTAGCGGCAATCAAAGAACAGAACGGTGCTGCGATGAGTCTTGGCCGTGTATCTACTTTCCTGGATATTTATATCGAACGGGATATAAAGGAAGGTGCGTTGACAGAGCAAGAGGCGCAAGAATTAATCGATCATTTTGTCATGAAGCTGCGGTTAGTCAAATTCGCACGTACACCAGAATACAACGAACTCTTCAGCGGAGATCCTACCTGGGTAACAGAATCTATCGGCGGTCTGACTGTCCATGGAGATCCAATGGTCACCAGGAGTTCCTTCCGATTTTTGCATACGTTGACAAACCTGGGACCTGCACCTGAACCTAACTTGACAGTTCTCTGGTCTGAAAAGCTCCCGGAAAGCTTTAAGCAATACTGCGCGAAGGTTTCGATTAAATCCAGCTCCATTCAATATGAAAATGACGACATCATGCGGAAGCACTATGGTGATGATTATGGAATTGCCTGCTGTGTCAGCGCGATGGAAATCGGGAAGCAGATGCAATTCTTCGGTGCCCGTGTCAATTTGGCAAAAGCGCTGCTTTACGCCATAAACGGCGGAGTAGACGAAGTCATGCATGTTCAGATGACCCCTCCTTTCCGTCCGGTCACAGCTGATATTCTGGAGTACGAGGAAGTGCGGGAGAAATACGATCAAGTCCTCGATTGGCTTGCTAAATTATATATGAATACGCTGAATGCCATCCACTACATGCATGATAAATATGCCTATGAACGAATTGAAATGGCTCTCCATGATCCAAAGATATTAAGGACTATGGCTGGAGGAATAGCTGGATTAAGTGTCGTTGCTGATAGCCTAAGTGCAATTAAGCACGCAAAAGTCCATGTCATCCGCGATCAAAATGGCCTGGCCGTCGACTATGAAGTCGCCGGTGATTATCCAAAGTATGGCAATAACGACAAACGCGTCGATGATATTGCCGTAGATATCGTCAAAACCTTTATGAACAAGTTCAAACAACACAAAGCCTATCGCGGTGCAACACCGACTATCTCCATTTTAACCATTACATCCAATGTGGTTTACGGAAAGAAAACAGGCAGCACACCGGACGGCCGTAAAGCTGGTACACCTTTTGCACCGGGAGCAAACCCACTTCATGGACGAGATGAATCAGGAGCGCTCGCATCTTTGAACAGTGTCGCAAAAATCCCTTATGAATATGCGCTGGACGGTATTTCTAACACGTTCAGTTTTGTACCAAAAGCACTCGGACGCACCTTGAATGACCGTGTCGACAACCTGGTTTCCATCCTGGACGGCTATGCCATAAAGGAAGGACACCATTTGAACATCAATGTTTTCGAGCGGGAAACGTTGATGGACGCGATGGAACATCCAGAAAAATATCCACAGCTGACGATACGTGTTTCCGGCTATGCCGTCAACTTCATCAAACTGACCCGGGAACAACAGTTAGACGTTATCAATCGTACATTCCATGAAAAAATATAGTTCTTTATCGTTTAGTAGAATCAGGGAGGTATTTTTATGAACGGTCGTATACACTCAATCGAAACTTGCGGAACAGTTGACGGGCCCGGACTCCGATACGTTATCTTTACCCAGGGATGCCTGCTGAGATGCCAGTTTTGCCATAATCCTGACACCTGGAACCGAAACGGAGGGACGGAGAAATCAGTCGATGAAATTATAGAAGATATCAAGGAATACCTCCCTTATATCAAAGCAAAAGGTGGCATAACCGTCAGTGGCGGTGAGCCGTTGCTGCAAATTGATTTTTTGACGGAACTCTTCCAAAGGTGCAAGGAGCTCGGCATCCATACAGCCATCGATTCCTCGGGCGGTTGCTTCAGCAGTTCTCCTGCGTTTTCAGCTAAGATGGAGGTACTCTTGAAGTTCACGGATTTAGTGTTGCTCGACCTGAAGCAGATGGACGCTGATAAACACAAGTCACTGACCGGCATGACTAATAAGCAAATCCATGACTTCGCCCGCTTATTAGCTGAAAAAGACATTCCAGTCTGGATCAGACGCGTGCTTATTCCCGGGCTTACTAATGAAGCGGAGGAACTACAACAACTAAAAGAATTTGTCGATGGATTAGGTAACGTGGAAAAATTAGAAGTACTTCCTTATCACACCATGGGGGTCTACAAATGGGAACACCTCGGGTTAGAGTATCCCCTCGAAGGCTATCGTCCCCCTTCCGAGCAAGAAATGGAACAGGCAGAACATATCTTACAACCCGCTTCCTTTTGAGGAAGCGGGTTTTTTTCATGACCAAGTATCAGGATCAAAAATACGATCATTGCCCCCTCCGTCTAGAGACCGATGCCATTTACCTTAAATGATTGATGTGATTTCCTTACAATTCTATATAATTTACATTAGAGGATTTGGAAGGAGCTGGATAAATGGATAGTATCATCAAGGTAGATGGCATACGAAAAATCTATGAAATGCGGAAAACGAAAGAAACCTTTGTTGCGGTAGATGAAGTTTCTTTTGAGGTGAAAAAAGGAGAAATCCTGGGTCTGCTCGGACCTAACGGTGCTGGGAAGACCACGACGATCAAGACGATCTGCGGACTGCTTGTCCCGGATGAAGGAACCGTCACTATTAATGGATTTGACAGTGTGAAAAAGCGCAATAAAGCTCTCCGTCATATCAGCGCTGTTCTGGAAGGTAATCGGAACCTCTACTGGCGAATGACTGTCGAGGAAAATCTTGAATACTTTGCAGGCAACCGCGGCATGTCAAAAAAAGCGATGAAGCCGCACATCGATAAATTGCTAGAGCAATTCCGTTTGAAAGAGAAGAGGCAAGAATTAGTCAACAAGCTGTCCCGCGGTATGCAGCAGAAGCTGGCAATCGCAGTAGCTATGCTGGCAGATACCGATGTCATTCTGCTGGATGAGCCGACTTTAGGACTGGATGTCGAAACCGGCTACGAAGTCCGGGAAATCCTGCGGTCAATCGCTAAACAAGAAGGCAAAACCATTATTATCAGCACCCACGATATGCCTGTGGTGCAGGATTTATGTGAGCGTACGGTTATCATTAACAACGGAAGGGTAATTGCAGATGAACATGTAGATCATCTCCTACAATTATTCAAAACAAGCGCTTACCAAATCAACTTGAAAGAACCGCTAACAGAAGAGCAGCAGGAGATGCTTAAGTTTGAGTTCCCAATGCACTCCTGGAAGGGGCTGGACTTACAGGTCAGCCTGGAAGAAGAACAGGAAATCTACGCTTTTATGGACATCCTGAAACGAAACCATACACCGATCGATACCATCAGCCGGACAGAAGTAAATTTTGAAAAAGTATTTATGCAGCTGGTCAAAGAGGAGGCTGCCTCATGACAACACTTTGGAATGTCATTCGCGTTAATACCAAAAAAGAATATATTGAGATGAAGCGATATTTCGCTAATACGCTGAGCCTGCTGCTGACCTTCTACATTATCTTTCTTGCGATGTTCTTCGGCATCCAGGTCATCGGTGACCCGGCAGAAGCAGGTACGAACACCCAATTCATCATCGTTAATTATATTTTCTGGTACTTCGCGATGATGACACTGCAATCGATTGGCTGGACCGTCTCGGATGAAGCGATGCGAGGGACGCTGGAACAGTTATATATGTCGCCTATGGGGGCATGGCGAATTTTACTCTCCCGGTTATCGGGGATGATATTCATCCATTTCCTGATTGTCATTTTATTGTTGTTTTTATCCATGCTCACCACTGGGGAGTGGCTGAACTTGAATCCAGCAGCAACTATCCCTATCCTGTTGTTAACGATTGCCAGTATGATCGGAGTGGGTTTCATGATCGCTGGAATGTCGATTATTTTCAAGCAGATTAGTGCATTTTTGCAAATCCTTCAATTCATCATCATGGGATTGACCTTCGTACCATTATCTGTCGCTCCATACCTCATTGCTGCTCCTTTTGTAAAAGGTGTTGATATGACGAGACAGATTATGATACTGAACTATACACTGGCTGATTTTTCAGCATCCGATTATACTTGGCTGATTGCAAATGCCATTATTTACGGAGTAATCGGCGTATCCGTCTACCTTGCCTGCGAAAGGTATGCGATGAAGAAAGGACTTCTCGGACATTATTGATTTAAAAAACTCTCAGTTGTGGTATGATGTATATAGATAATCATACAATAAAAAATAGCCGCAGCATTTGCTGCGGCCATGGATACACGCCCCCTCCGGGGGATCAGCTATCCACTACAGGAATAGGCCTCTCCCCTTCTACTTTGGCCGAGTGAATAGGGAGGTCTATTTTTTATTGATCATTTGCATGATCAATGCGAGCAAAGCGATCAAAAACGTGCCGAAAGACCAGATGACGGTCAACACTTCGTATATGCTCGTAGGCATCACCCCCCTTCCTGACAGATGGGGGCAGCCGATCCTCCCTAAAAGGACGTGCTCCACTTCAAATTATATCACGAGTCCTGATGAGAAATTTTCACCAACTTTAATCAGGACTTATGCCTCATTCAACGATTCCTCAATTGCTTCACCCAGCTGTGTCAGAATATCCTTAGCTCCTTCGATTCCAATCGAAATCCGGACGACGCGCTCATTAATACCGATTTTCTCCCGTTGCTCCTCCGTCAATGCCCGATGAGATGTTCCTTTTGGATAGGACACCGTTGTTTCCACACCTGCTAAGGAAGGTACAATTTTAATCCAGCCCAAGGATTTATAAAAACGATCCATATCGCATCGCTCATTCAATTCAATCGTAATAATAGCTCCATTTCCTTTTTCAGAAACGTAAGCAGGATAATATACATGTTTGATATCTGCATGATTGCGCAGGCTTTCCGCTACATAATCCGCGTTCTCCGATTGCTGCTTCATGCGAAGAGCCAATGTTTTCAAGCCGCGCTGACCAAGCCATGCTTCGAATGGACTCAGGTTGGCACCGAGTGCTACCATCTTTCCTCTCGCTTTTTCAATCAGTTCTTCTGTTCCGACAAGCACACCAGCTGATACATCACTGTGTCCGCCAATATATTTAGT
This sequence comes from Thalassobacillus devorans, assembly GCF_900176565.1. Classification (GTDB taxonomy): domain Bacteria; phylum Bacillota; class Bacilli; order Bacillales; family Halobacillaceae; genus Thalassobacillus; species Thalassobacillus devorans_A. Next base: position 112,036 of record NZ_FXEH01000003.1, on the reverse strand, counting down.
CGCGCTATGAACGACTAAATCTACTCCTTCTTCGTATGGGTGGAGCAAGTATGGTGTTGCGAAAGTGTTATCGATCATCGTTTTCAACTGATACCGTTCTGCAATATCTACCAGGGCCTTGATGTTTTCGACGCGCAAAAATGGATTCGTAACCGATTCACTGTAAAGGAGCTTCGTATTATCCTGAATAGCTCCTTTCACTTCTTCCAGGTTATCAAATGAGGCGAGCGTTACTTCAATGCCGAATGTTTTCAATTCCTGAGTAAGTAACTGGTAGGTGCCTCCATAAGTGTCTTCGGCAGCGACAATATGCTCTCCATGCCCGACTGCCGCCAGAATGCCGCATAGTATGGCAGACATTCCAGAGGATGAAGCCATGCCTGTTGGTGCACCTTCTAACTGGGCGACGGCATGGCCCAGCTCGTCTGTGTTCGGGTTCCCGTTTCTTGTATAAAGATACGGAGCCTTCCCTTCAAAATAACCCTCCAAATCTTCCAGGTTTTCAAAAGTATAGGCCGAAGTTTGATAGATAGGTGTTGCCTTACTATTTATTTTGTCTGCATCCTGCTTAAGGCTGCTATGTACAACCTTTGTTTCAAATGATTTACTCATAGAATCTCTGCTCCCTTCGATATTAGAAAAGCCTGGCTTAGCGCCAGACCATTAGCGTCTTCTTGAAGTGTTAGAAAAACTTAGCCCCATGGCCTTATGGCGAAAGCCTAAGCGTTCCTTATACTTTGATCCTTTAACAAGGTTAAACTTTCTAAAGTGTAAAAAACCCCTTCCTAAGAAGAGGCTTATCGATTCTTTCGTTGAGGGTCTCCCCCTCCATAAGCACGCACTTTTTTGAATAGTTCGATTATATCCTCAACTCGAAAACCTGTCAAAAAGCAAATAAATTCCGGGTGGTTTTTATAATAAAAGAAAAATAACCTTGCGAGTGCGGACAGAAATCATCCAAACTGATTGTTTTTTCCAGATCGCTTAGTAAGTAGCGCCCCTTCTTACTTTCCCCTTGCAAAATCTCTTCAAAGCTCTCCAGGCTAAGCCGCATGATGTCAGATACTTCTTCTGTCACCTGAAAGTCCGGGAGCCTTTCCAGTGGATAGAAGTATACATGGCAAAACTCCCGATCGGTCATTGTTCCCGTATGTATTTCTTCCTGAAAGCAGCCTTGATATTGTAAGTCACTCGCTGCCAGCTCTATACCCAACTCTTCGTCAATTTCCCTGAGGCCTGCTTCCAAGATGGATTCATTCGATTAAATATGGCCCGCTGCGGTTATATCCAGCTTATCAGGAAAATCTTTCTTATCTTTTGATCGATGTTGGAAATAGATATAAGGCTCACCTGCGTCCACTTCTACAAACCAGCACTGGAAGGTATGATGCCAAAGTCCTTTCGTGTGTACCTTCTCCCTCTCTTCGACCCCGATCTCATTGCCTTCTCCGTCGAATACTGTCAACTGTTCCGCCATCACAACCCCGCTTTCAGCAACTATGCCAGATGTTTAGTTTGTTCATTCCGATGGAATAATAATTAATGATACCACATTTTAAAAAGGAGGTGGTCCTTATGGCAGACCGACAACAAAAGAGAGCTAAAGTGCACACCTCCAATGAGCAGGCTGAGGTTTTCACTAAAGGCGTATCCTTCTCTAAAGCATTTCTTCCCCCAAAGAAGGAACGGGAAGAGCATCCGACAGAGGGAGAAATGATGACCGGCAACCATGAAGTAGAAAATGAAGAAAAAAAGTAGCGCACAACTATAGCTGTGCGCTTTGTTTTATTGCAGTGATACTCCTTTGTCTGTATCGATGATAATATCCTTATCCTTCAGTCTGTTAAGGTGGTTAGAAATTAGCTGAATATAAAATAATAAATTTTCATCCACATTCCCATTATTAAATTGCAGTGCAAGGTCATAGCAGGATTTCGAACCATCTTTTAAGCAAGTAATGATTTTTTGATCAATATCAACGATGGTAGCAATCGCTTGTTCAATAGCTTCAAGATGATGATCCATAATCGGACCATGGCTGGGGAAAACTTCTTTAATATCTTTTTGTCTCAATGCATCGAGCGTAAACAAATACTGCTGCAAATCAATGATTTTTGTTGGGGGGCCATTTTCAATCAGCACGTCCCCACCGTATAAAACCTGAGAACCAGGATCATACAAAGAAATATGATCAAAGCTGTGACCAGGTGTTTCAAGCACTTCTAAATACTCTCCCCCCACCTCTATCACATCCCCGTGCTTCACATGTTGGGTAATGGAAAGATGTTCCGCATGGGCAAAGTCAATCTCATCCATCGACGCTTTCGTTAGCAGCTCTTCGGTAAATTGATCTGGAAGCTGAGGACGAATTCCTTCCAGCTGTTCGTACAATGTGGGCTCTTTTTTAGCTGGATATCCGGCAAATACCTGGCAATTAAGTTCATTGGCATGGCTCAGTAAAGCCCCTATGTGATCCATATCCCGGTGAGTTAGAATAATTTGATCGATATCTGTCAGTTTTATTCCAATTTCCTTTAACGCCGTTATAAGACTGGCTTGAGAATCTGATGATGGGTGTCCTGCATCAATTAACGTGACTTTTTCTTTCTTTATCACATATACAAACACGTCGCCTGGAACAGGCTGCGGGACTCTAATTCGAAATACTCCTTCTTTCACTTCCTCCACGTTGCGCATCTCGTACCCCTCCGAATTTTCCGAATATTATCACTTCTTTCATTTTAGCACAGAATTTACTGATATTGGATAAGAAGTTTGCAGGAAAAATCGACAGAAATCACTACCAAAGTCCTCCATTTATGAGAAATAAAATTAACTTTGTTAAAACACAAAAAAGACTGGCGAAATAATTTCGACAGTCTCCATTCCTCTTTTAGTAATAATCAATTGATATTCCCAGCTTGATGATAAGAATTTTTAGCTAAGGTGTCCTGTATGAAGGAGTGCAAATGATGATTGAATGTGTGCCAATGTTTGGTCGGCAATTGATGGGTAGCTTTTTCGATATGGACCAGAAGAACATCCTTGCATTGATGATAGTAGTGACTATGCTGGCGGATCCATTTGACACGGGATCCATACATCAGCAATATCGGGCAGTCTATATTGCTTAAGCGCTCCGAGCAATCGTAATGAAAAGATTCCTCATAAAAATCATACCAGCTCTTCAAATCAGCTTTTGTCATCTGTCCACTTATCGTCTGCTGGACGTTTGTATCTAAAAAGTGAGACCTGGCCAAAATCCGTATCAAAGAATCAGGACTTGTGGTGAGCCATTTCATCCCAATCCGGTATTCCATCTTTAATAGGCTCGCAGCTACTTTTGGATATCCCCCGGATAACACCAGTGCCCGTGTCCGTTCCGGGTAGGCTAAGGCAAACTCCTGAGCCACCCCACCGCCCGCGGAATACCCGCAAATGACAGCTTGACGAGTTCCGGTATGATCGAGAAGGGCTTTGATTTCCGCTGCATAACGTTCCATGGTAACTGGTTCTTTAGCTATGGAAGAATCCCCATGCCCGCTTAAATCAGGGATTAAAAGCCTGTATTGGCTGCTCAACGTATGCTGGTAGGTAAAAACCATTCGCCCCATACCTGGTGGATGGATCAATACGAGCGGAATACCTTTCCCTATATCTTCGTAATAAATCGTACAGGAGTCATATGTGAATTGTGGCATATACATTCCTACTTTTCTTCATGGTTATCAACACATGCCTTAGCTTATCCGTTTATCCTGATATTTACTCAGGTAACGACACGAGGTTTTGCCGGGTCACAGGAAGGATACTCTTCAGCTGTCGATTCCGCTACCTTAAAGAGATAATAGCACTCTTCCCGGAACATGTGATCAGCCATCAGAGCTGTGAATGTACCCAATGCCTGCTCTGATAATTCCATTTCTTCGAGTTCTTTTAAAAAGGTCTGAAACAATTTCATTTCGATTTTTGTTTCGTTGTTAAACCGAGATAATGCCGGGAATGATTCCAAGTTAGCTCTAAGATAGCCAGTCATTTCCACCGACTTCAGATATAAATCATTGAACGTTTGACGAAAGGTATCGCTTTGTTTTTTAATGTGCTGTTCCGTGGCATCCATACTGTCATTAATCGCCCCAGCATGACCAGATGCGTCCAAAAGCCATAACATGTGGTGATGAAGTTCATGAAAAATAGGCGGTACCTCACCTTTTCCCAAATATCCAATAACAAGTAAGTATTCCTCTAGTTCATTTACCATGTGATTAATAAACGTAGGCGGTAAATGAATTCCTATTTCTCCTTCAAGTAATCTTCGGATGATTGACAGCTTATATTGCCTGAAACTCCGAACATGCTCTCCCGCCTGCCGGGTAAATTCCTGTGCTTGACTCTTTGACAAATTCCTTAATTTGACTGCCATACCATCGAATATTTGAATAAACGCTTTCGCTCTTTCTATATCTTCCTTTTCTGAAGGATAAAGCGAATCACGAATGAATCGGGCATGATCTCCTAATATCTGCAGCCAGAATGAATGTTCAAATCGAGCAGCTTCTAAGTATGTCCTCAAAAAAACCCCTCCTGAGAGATAGTCCTATTCATATCTATTCAGGCAGGGGAGATTTTATTTTGAGATAAGAAGTATAAATTTTAGTTGGCTAGCTTCAGCGCCCAGACACTCGCGACATAAGCAACCCGTCTTGCGAAAGGAAAGGACACCTTCCTCCAGCCGTTTTGCTTATGCGTGTCGTGTCTTTCAGGGCGCTTGCGCTTTTCTTATGTTTATTGAAGCTGTTGTGGCGGTTCATCGGTATGCCCTTGCTGGGATACCTCGGAAAAAATATCTTCTTGCTGCATGGCAGGTGCCGAGTTGTTTGCGATGTGGGGGCTCTGAGTTCCTAGCTGGGACAGCTGCTGTTTCAGTGCCATCAATTCAAGCCTAAGATTATTCATGTCCTCTTTTGTCGCTGGCTGTTTCTGCTGTTTCAATTCAAAGCCCAGTTGACCATTCGGCTCAATCGTTGCATAGGCAACATCATTAATATTGGTGACACTGTTCTGACGCAGCTTCATTTCCAATTGATCAACAGTCAATCGGAGCTTTTTCAGCCGGTCGACTTGCAGCTCTCCATTCTCGATCACCACTTTCGAGCTCCCCGTTATGAACTTTTCTAATGGGTTCGCTTTCACTTGTACATACTCCATCACTAATAACGTCAATACCAGTATGAGACCGACAACCAACGTCGTCCAAATGTTCTTTCCAACAATCGGCTGTACGAGCAATGAACCAATCCCAATCATGATGACAACTTGGGCAAGTGTCATCTGTGAAATAGATTTTCGTCCGGCTACTCTCAAAAGCAGGGTACCACCGACAACCACAATAATTGCCTTCCATATTAAGTTAAAGTCCATCTATCATTCCCCCATATCTGATCATTTCATTACTAGTTAGTTTGTGCAGAACCACTGCCTGTCATTCTTTTATCGTAAGTAGCAGACGGACGCATATATATATAATAAACCTGTCCACAATGAAGGAGGCACCATCATGAAAGAACTGATCAAGAAAGGGATCGTAATAATTATTGGTAGTGCCTGCCTGGCATTCGGCATCAACTTTTTTCTTGTCCCGGATCATGTGCTTGATGGTGGTGTCATTGGAATCGGACTGATCTTTCATTATTTATGGGGGCTGGAAACCGGCTTGACCATTTTGTTCATAAGTATCCCCATCTTTTTGATTGCCTGGTTCAAATATCGCAATTACTTCTATAACAGTCTGCATGGTTTGCTGATATCTTCTTTCTTTATCGATCTGTTTTATTGGCTTCGGCATTTTCATTTATCCTTGGACCCTGCCATCAGCTCTATGATCGGGGGAGCTTTTGTCGGGGGCGGTATCGGCCTGATGCTTCGTTATCAGACGAGCACGGGAGGTACTGACCTGCTGGCCCAGATGCTGGCTGATTTTCTAAAAATCAATGTGGGGATTGCTATTTTTGCGATTGATCTTGGGGTTATTTTATCAGGGGGATTGCTTTTCTCTTCGCAGACGCTGCTGCTTTCTGCCATTACCATTCTTGTGGTGGCCATGACTACGATGCTCTTTACCACGCGTATGACCCTGAAAAATTGACTGTGGTAAAATAAGAGGGGCTTACACTTAAGAGAGGATGGTGCTCTTATTCGTATTTTTGATGCACACATGCATATTATCGACCCTCGCTTCCCTTTAACAGAAAACCAAGGATATGCCCCGGACCCATTTACTTGCGAAGACTATCTGGAACGAACAAAACAATGGAATATAGCAGGAGGCGCAATTGTCTCAGGTTCCTTTCAGGGTTATGGTCAAAGCTATTTAAAAGATGCCCTTTCCAAACTTGGAAAAGGGTTCGTCGGCGTAACTCAGCTGCCTGAAAATGTTACGGATGTAGAAATACTGAACTTAGATGCTGCAGGAATTAAAGCTGTTCGTTTCAATGTTAAACGCGGTGGCATCGACACTCTGACTCATTTGGATACTTTTGCAAAACGAATATATGAGTTGGCAGGATGGCATGTGGAGATGTATATAGAAGCCAAATTACTTATGGAGATGGAAGATACCATCAAACGACTCCCTGCCGTCTCCATTGACCATTTAGGACTTACAACAGCGGGATTTGACACCTTGCTGAAGCTTGTGGAGCATGGTGTAAGAATCAAAGCTTCTGGATTTGGCAGAGTAGATATGAATGTGGCTGAAGCCATCCAAGCGATCGTCCGTGTAAACCCTGATGCGCTCATGTTTGGCACCGATCTGCCATCCACACGCGCCCCACGGCCCTTCCTAGACACGGATATCGAACTAATCCAGGAAACCGTTGGAGATGAAATTGCCGAGAAAGTATTATATTCCAATGCCGCTCAATGGTATGGAAAGAAAGACTGAACAAACGTTTGATCAAGCCATAAAGGAATAGCCTGGCAGCTCCAGGCTTTATTCCTTTATGGAGTGAAATTCCTGTTTTGTGCGCGAATTATTAGAAAAGAGCGCGAAAACTTGTCTAACAGGCGCGATAAACTTAAATCTTGCGCTTTAGCTATTATCTCATGACACTGCCACCGGATATTTTCACCGATTCACCGACGATATTTTCGGCTGCATCACTGAGTAAAAAGACGATAATATTGGCGACCTCTTCCGCTTTCGTAATTCTTCCTGATGGAATTCCTTCTTCTACTACTTTCATTTGCTCTTCAAAGCTTCGGCCTTCACGCTCCCCTTTTTTCCTGATAGCATTGAGACCCATGGAAGTATCAACAAAGCCTGGGCAAACCGCATTGACGCGAATGTTGTCTTCGATTGCTTCATGAGCAAATGCCTGGGTGAATCCTGTTATCGCAAACTTTGAAGCACTATAAGCTGAATTGCCCTTGGTACCTCTCAGCCCTGACAAAGAAGATAAATTAACGACGGCTCCTGATTCCGCTTCTCGCATATTTTCAAATACGCGTTGTGTCAAAAGTACGGTTGCCGTGTAATTAAGCTCCATAATCTTTCTTAAGTCTTCCTCAGAAAGGTCTTTCACCGGCCCTCCCCCACCGATTCCGGCAGAGTTTACGAGCCCATCAATTGTTCCGTTTGCCCCAACTGCCGCTTCTACTAACTTCGAACGATCTTCTTCACTCGTCAGGTCAGCTTGTTGGACAAACACTTTCGCATCGCTTGAAATCTCCTGGCAGGCTTGTCTCAGCTCCTCCAGTTTTTCTTCCTTACGACCGGTTATAGTAACAGCAGCGCCAGAGCTTACCGCTGCCTTGGCTGTTTCGTAACCAATACCGCCAGTCGCTCCAGTCACTAAAATATGTCTTCCCTGCAAAGCATCTTCTTTGAAAACAAACATGATTACCCCTCCATTTTGATTCTATGATAATGCTTACCCTTTCTAAAGCTACTATTAACACAGTGAAAATTCATAAAATAGTAAGATTTTAAATGATGATTGTTGAGATACACTTCGATATACTAAGGGTTGGATTACATTTTAGAGATGGGGAATATAAAGTGAATATTAATAAAGAATTCAACTACGTGCCATGGGTTATAGGTTTGTCAATCGCTATCAACTTAATTGTCGTAGCTCTGTTGTTTTTACCGAAAATAGATGGTGGTACAAGTTTTGATATAACATTGCTTCCTCTGCTTAATGCCCTTCTGAATTCGTTTACGTTCGTATTTTTATTAGCAGCCTTGTTCATGATTTTACGAAAAAATGTTACCTGGCATAAGCGGTTCATTTTCGCCGCATTTACTACTACCGCTTTATTCCTGGTATCCTATTTGACTTATCATTCCATGGCCTCTTCCACTTCTTATGGTGGTGAAGGAGTACTGCAGATGATTTATTACTTTATCCTGATCACTCATATCGTACTGGCTGCCGTAATTGTACCGTTAGCCTTGCTTACTTTGTTCCGGGGGCTTGCCATGAAAGTGGACAAACACCGGAAAATCGCCAGATGGACCATGCCGCTCTGGTTGTATGTCAGCCTCACAGGAGTCATCGTCTATTTGATGATCTCCCCTTATTATTAATTTGATTCAGTTGCACACTATGTTTACTCAACAAAACGGCCGAAAAGTCGAAGACTTGATTTCGAGATAATTTGGGTCCGTTGCCGAATCAGGAGTAAGGGCGGCTGGGAAACAGTTCGCTTTCCTGTGGGGGAGCCGCCGAGCCTCCTCGGTCGTTTCACTCCCTGCGGGGTCTCGTCTGGATCCTTCTCCCACGGGAGTCTCACCGTTTCCCCGCCACCCAGCTATCAAGAAGGTTAACGAACCCATGTATTACCCGGAACAGTGTTCCATACCCCCAAGGTCCCTTTAAGTGTGATGAGGCATAAAGCTCACTTTTTACTCATTTTATAGTCTTCAGTGCTGACCTGTTTCCGTTACACATAAAAACGCAAGGAGGTCCGGGAAATTGCGAGACTCCTATGGGATGAAAATGAGCGGTGAGATCCCGCAAGGCGAAGCCTGAGGAAGCTCACCACATGCCCATGGAAAGCGAGTGATTTCCCGGACCTCCACACCGTTACTACCGTAACGGAAACAATATATCTTGAAACTGAGTCTTCAACAAAAGGGAGCTTTATGCGAAAATCACAGTGTAATTTTACAGAGCTATTAATTTAGAAAACTTAATGCATTAAGAAAAGCTTAGGGGGATTTCCCTAAGCTTTTCTTATAACCTTATCCAAATAGACTATTGAAGAATTTAGCTAAAGCCTGGATGATACTTTGCAGGAATGTGGATACTTTATCCCAGAAACCTTTATCTCCGAGTAAATCTTTTACACTGGAAGTGATATCCTCCAGCTGTTTCTGGACTTGATCAAAGTTAATATTTAATGCCCGCATTTTCTCGAACAAGTTAATCAACAGCTGACGGTCTTCTTCGCTTAACTCGATATTCAAAGAGCTTAGCTTGTCATTGACAATCTGCTCGATTTCTTCTTTAGTAGCAGGATTCCTATCTGCCATTTCCTGTTTGATCTCGGTTAACAATTGACTGACCTTTTCTTTATCGACACCTGATTTTTCAGCCAGCTCTGTCGCTACATCCAACTCTTCACTTGCAACCTCCATCCGGTCTTCATCAAGCTTGACACCCTTAGAATCATAGGCTTTATAAATTCCAGTGAGAGCCGAATGGCCGCTAACTTTTACCGGGGAAGCAACATCAACAATCGCATCCTCCACGCCGGCCGTCAACAAGGCATTGGCATACATCTCTTTTGTTACTTCAGTAATATTGTCAGGAGTAACAATATTGACCTCAAGTCCTTCTCCTTGTTCCTGCGGGGTAATCTTCACAGAAGAAAACATCCGGGAATTTGGATTGCCATTAATATAATTAGCTATGTCCTGGCCGTCTACATAAAACTCATCCACATTCTCTCGGTTTTCTACTTGTAATAGCTCTCTAACTTCGTCTTCCTGTTCATCTGTCAAGGTTTCTCCATATACTACAATCGGAACGCCAAGTTTCTCGTTGATTCCTTCATCATTATTACCATTGGTAGAAGCAGAGGTAACTGATGCCAGACCTGTACCTGTCCAAACCATCAATGCCAACAATAATATCGCTATTCGTTTTATCATCATTTCTTCTCCTTATTTTTTAAAATTGATCAGAGGTGATCTTCCACACCCATCCTATATTGTACTGATTTTTATAGATAATAGAATCAGCCTTGAGACTTATGATCCTTTCTTTATATTTGAACTGCTTCCATTTCTTACGGATATAAGAGCAAAAAGATTCACTATCTATATGAAGAAAATGACTCAAATGCTGGTGGAATACTTTTCTTTTAATGCTTTCATAAATACTTCGACATTTTTTGATAACTCTTCTTCATCCGATGTGACACAGGAGAAATAACGGTTTGGCATTTGTATGAACGGAAGGCGGATCATTAAATCTTCTCCGAATTTATTATCAATAATGGAACGTGAGATGAACGATAGTCCGAGTCCATGCTGAACTGCTTGCACGACGCCATGATTGCTGCCGATCGTTATTAATTTCCTGACATCGATGCTATAAGCACGGATAACGGCATCCATAATGTCACGAGTACCGGACCCCTCTTCCCGTCCAACCCAGGTAAGCCCTTGCAAGTCACTGAATTGAAGGGTATCTTTTTCGCGGATGGGATGATCAGGGGGAGCAATCAATACCATTTCGTCTTCTAAGAAAGGGAATGCGCGTAATTCCTTGTGCTTCACTTGCCCTTCAACAAGGCCTATATCAAATTCATGCAATAATACCGAGCGATTGATTGTCTCTGTATTATCGATATATACGTTCAACTCAATATTAGGATGTACTTGATCAAATTCTTTCAATAAGGCAGGAAGAATATATTCACCAACCGTATAACTGGCTCCAATGGTGAGAGAGCCTGTCAATTGGTTATGGTAGGCAAATACCTCTTCTTTTGTTTTTTCTACGATACCAGCTATTTGCTTTGCCCGCTGGTATACAAGCTCTCCAGTAGGCGTCACATGAAAGTGCTTAGGGGAACGATCAATTAATTTTGTCTGGAACAGTTCTTCAAGATTCTTGATATGCAGGCTGACACTTGGCTGCGAAATCATCCTTGTTTTAGCGGCCTTTGTGAAGCTTTTACCTTCTACAACAGCAATAAAAGTCCTTAACGCCTCTAAATCCATGCTCTTCACCTACTATAAATATTTTTAATGATTAACATTATTAAATTATATTTTACTAATAATAAGCCGTGACGTATAGTGATTTTAACACTAATAATAATCAGGAGCGTGCGGTTATGTCCACACAAGGTGGTAATCTATATTGGCTTATGGGGGTTTTGTTTACGGCATTGATTGCTGGGGTTGGTTTCTTGCTTGCGATGATACCTGGGCTGTCCATAATCGGCCCACTGGCTGCCGCCATCATTGTCGCCGTCTTTTACCGTCAGTTTTTTGGCTACCCGGAAAAGATACGTCACGGCATCCAGTTTTCTGCTAAAAAACTGCTAAGGCTGGCTATCATTCTATTTGGATTAAAGTTGAATATGAATGTCATCTTCCAGGATGGCCTGCCTCTCTTGATCAGAGATGTGGCGGTTATCATTTTCGCCATCGGGGTGACATTACTATTTGCAAAACTGTTCCGTGCCGATTATTCCCTCTCCTTACTGCTCGGTGTCGGTACGGGTGTGTGTGGTGCTTCTGCCATTGCAGCCGTTTCACCGATACTGAAAGCCAAAGCTGAAGACACTGCGATCAGTGCAGGAATCATTTCTTTGATTGGAACGATTTTCGCTATCGGTTATACCCTGATCGGGCCAATTCTCCCGATTGATGCGGCCACATATGGCTCTTGGGCAGGAATCAGCCTGCATGAAGTTGCCCATGTGGCACTCGCGGCTGCACCAGCAGGGGAAGATGGCCTTGCGATGGCTCTGATTGGAAAATTAGGGCGTGTCCTCCTGCTGGTACCGCTCAGCTTTCTGTTTATTTATATCATGCGAAAAAAAGGAAACCAGAATTCCGATGAAAAGGTGGCTTTTCCTTGGTTCTTGCTCGGATTCATCGCTACCAGTCTGTTAGGCAGTTATGTCCTTGGCGTATATATACCAATAAACGAAGCCGTACTCACCTTCATCTCTACAGCTACCACATTCATTCTTACCATGGCGATGGTTGGATTAGGACTGAATGTCAGCCTGGCTGCCCTCCGTTCGAAAGCACTTAAGCCAATGCTGGCTATGACCATTACCTCGCTGCTTCTATCCGGAATAACTCTGCTGATATTATAATGGCAATACATCCGGCCTATGCAGATTAAGCAAAAATACACTGTTTGTATCTCCTCCTTGTTGGGAATACTTGCTAACAAAACAAAGGAGGAGTTACTCTTGAAAGAATTTCACTTATTAAGTTTTATGGTAGCAGCCGGTATCCTTTTGGCAGGCTGTGGCACATCAGGAAATGATGATACGATTGAACCAGAAGATACGAACGATCCCGGTTCTTCTCAAGAGGAATCAGACCAAGCTGAAGAAGAAGCTAAAGAATCTTCAGGGGATACCAGCGATGCTATAGACTTAAAGGATGGCGTTGATCTCGTGATTGGTACAGTAGAGGAATTAAGCACCACAGTAGAAGAGTCCCCTGACGATACAGCTAAAATCAATGAAACAGGAAAAACATTGGAAGAGGATTGGGATAGAATCGAGAAACAAGTGGAAGAAAATTATGAAGAAGACTATAAGAACATCGAGGAAAGTCTTTACCCATTAATTGACGAAGCCCAGGCTGATGAGCCAGATACCGATAAAATAAAGGAACTGGCCCAGGAAACCCAGGATAAACTGGAAGAATTCAATAACAAACTGGAAACTTCCTAATCCACAAAAGCTGTTTCTCCCACCAGGAGGGAAACAGCTTTTTTATGGGTATCTTTCGAAAAATAGTACAGCTGTCTGTTACACTGACAATAGGTTTCAAAAGAAGAGGAGGCACCTACATGCGCTTAGAGAATAAAAAAGTGATTGCACTTGTCAGTGATGAGTTTGAGGACCTGGAACTGTGGTACCCGGTCCTTCGCCTGAGAGAAGAAGGAGCGACTGTACACATTGTCGGAAAAGAGGCAAACAAACAGTACACCGGAAAATATGGGGTACCTGTTGAGTCAGACTATGCGTTCAGCGATATATCACCAGAGGACTATGACGGCATCCTTGTACCTGGCGGCTGGTCGCCGGATAAGCTGCGGAGATATGAGGAAGTTCTGCAATTTGTCCGCCATATGGACGAGCATGAAAAAACAATCGGGCAGATTTGCCACGCCGGCTGGGTATTGATTTCTGCAGGTATCCTGGAAGGACGAAATGTAACGAGTACGCCTGGCATTAAGGACGATATGATGAATGCCGGAGCTAATTGGTCAGATGAAGCAGTTGTAGAGGACGGCCATATCATTTCCGCACGCCGCCCTCCAGACTTGCCTCCGTATGCGAAAGCATTTGCAGACCACCTTGCCAAAGGATAGAAAGGCTACAGGAGGGAGCTGTAAATTCAGCTTCCTCCTGTTAGTATTTAGCCCTCATCCTTACAATATCCCTTTTTAACTGATCACCTTAATTATTAATCGAACGCTTGATCAGCAAGCATGTTGAAAACAGCATCATCCATCGGAGGGTTATGCAGTCCGGCACGGACATCCCGGTAATACTTTTCAAATGAATAGTGTTTGGAAAGCCCCCGGCCGCCGGCAATTCTCATAGCAAGGTCAACAACTTCGTTTGCTGTGTTAGTTGCTGTCACTTTCACTGCCGCCAGTTCTGCCTGGAGCTGTTTCCTATTTTCCGGTTCCTGGTCCCACTTCTCGGCGATGGCGTACATAAAATAGCGTGCGTGCATCAGTTTCCATTCTATCTCTCCGATTTTTTGCTTGATATGGGGAACCTCAGCAATCGGGTGATCAAGACTGTTCGGTTGAAATTCTTTGGCAAACTTGATTGCATCATTGCGGGCAGCAATTGCAATCCCTAAATAACAGGCAGGAATGTGCAATAACCAGCCTTTAGGGACAGTGGACTTTTGGCTGGCACGTTCCACGAGCCGATCCTCCTTCACCGATACGTTATCCAGGACAAGGTCGTCACTTCCGGTACCTCTCATGCCAAGTGTATCCCATGTGTGGTCCACGCTGACCCCTTTCCTTCCTTGCTCAATCAAAAACCAGCCGACCTCGTTCAGTTCTTCCACATACGCCGAGACAATATAATAATCTAAAGAATCCGCCATTGTCGTAAACGTCTTTCTCCCATTAATGATATAACGGTCCCCATTACGTACCGCACGTGTTTCCGGCATCCCGCCTCGTGTCGGGCTTCCTGTTGCCGGCTCTGAGGCAGCCCGGTTCAACACTTTCTGCTCTGCAGCGATTTCAGCCGCTACCTCTTCAAACATCTTTGAATCCCACAACTGTTCATCTCTTAGTTCCATCAGGATTCCGAGATGCCATCCCACCGACAAAGCGACCGATCCATCACCTGCTGCCAGCCTCTCCTGCATTAGTACAAATTCGTATAGCGACAGGTTTTCTCCACCAAGTCGATCTGGAAGCGACAAAGAAAAATAGTTTTCCTTCTTCAGGTCAGCTAAGTTTTGTTTAGAAAACGATGCTTCCTGATCAGACACTGTGCTACGTTTCTTTACTTTTTCAGCTAAAGTATCTGCCTTTGTGTATAATCGATGCTGACGATTATTTTTAATCAGAGGTTGATATAATTTTTTCATCCACTCACCCTAACAATCCAATATTAATTAAAAGCTTACTAGAACAGTCGGAATTATGCGAATGATTTACTAAACTCATTCTTTCTTTACCATTCCATCCTTCTCATAATTCATCTGGTCCAAAAAGTACCAGGGCATTATTTGTTTTCGTTTTAGTCAGATAGGGAAAATGTTAGTCAATGTACTGGAAAGGAGTCACGAGTATGAACAACAACAGCTACCTGTTAAAGAAAGAAGAGATGAATGATCGTACGATTGTACCGGATTGGCTTCCAAAAGAATATGAAACATTCCATAAAATTGTTACTGACAAGACATTCCCTTGCTACTTCGGAATGGGAGCAGAAAAAAAAGGAGAGCTTCGCTACTCATTTCTGAACCATGATGATTGGTCCCATCTCCCCAATACAGTAGAGGATTTCCTGAAATTATTCGAAGAACCTCCATTTATCCGACATGGTTTCTTCTTATTTGTAGAACCGGAGCAAGAAGGAAAGTCGATTGAATATTATCGTGAATATTTCTGGGACATATTGAATTATTTAAATGACAACGACAAAGAACCTTGGCCGGTCGATTATCCTACTGACCCGGATCATCACTTATGGGCCTTCTCATTTTCAAGAGAACCATTCTTCGTTTTTGGAAATTCACCTGCCTACAAACAAAGAAAAACACGGAATTTAGGAAACTCTCTCGTACTCGGCTTCCAGCCACGAAAAATCTTCGAAGGCCTGGAAGGAACCAGCAAAGGAGGAATCATGTCCCGTGAAAAAGTGCGGGAACGAGTAGAAAATTGGGATCAATTACCGAAACATCCGGATATCAGCCACTATGGCGACCCCACCCACCACGAATGGAAACAATACTTCATCGGGGATGATGTAAAACCTATCACCGGTAAATGTCCATTCCACCAAAACAAATAAAACCACACAGACGCCTGGCTTTCAGGCGTCTTATTTTGTTCTTAAAGAAAATTCAACTTTATAACTCACTTTAAAAAGCAGGAAATCCTGTCTTTTCAGCGAAATTAATTTATAATCCAATCCTTCCAAAGGAGATGTTCATTTGTTTAAAATCAGTAGTATCTTCATTCCTGTATCGAACCTTAAGGAATCAATGAGATGGTATCAAGAAAACTTAGGAGCCATATTCGTGGATAGCTGGGATTTTGGAGGTCGCGGGGCCGGATTCATTTTTGAAAAAGGAGATGCCCAGATGGGACTCGTTGAAGTGGA
The DNA here is from genome assembly GCF_900176565.1 of Thalassobacillus devorans. Taxonomy (GTDB): domain Bacteria; phylum Bacillota; class Bacilli; order Bacillales; family Halobacillaceae; genus Thalassobacillus; species Thalassobacillus devorans_A. Next base: position 95,959 of record NZ_FXEH01000003.1, on the reverse strand, counting down.
AACCCCCCAGCCCACGGAATTCGAAGTAGTAAAAGGAAAAAAGAACAGCTACTATAACTTTCTTGCAGATGATATCCACCAGGCTCACCAAATGCTATATCAAAAAGGGGTCGTTGTCAGCAAAATTGAAGACTTTGGCGGGATGACGGCTTTTGAATTCTTAGACCCTGACGGTAACCCTTTCAGTGTGGTCAACGAAGTGGAAGGTTCTAAGTTTCATAAAACTAACCTTGAAAAGCTGAAACAATAAATCACCAGCATTTAAAAGAGTCAAATATAAAAATCGCCCCTCATCCGAGGAGCGATTGTTTTATTACATCGTCGTTCTTTTGCTTCTACGTTTGTTCATGAACTTTCGAATCATTGGATAGATGATTGGTGCATATTTGATAAATCTTCTGATAAGTCTACCCATTATTTTCACCTCATTTTGATTGATTTCGTGCTTGTTCTTTGCTTACCCGGCCAAAGCGGAAATCAAACAAAAGGTGATTTTAGCTCACTTAAACGATTCGCCGTCCATTCTGGGCAAGAGCATAATGGATGCCGTGCTGTAAGTTCTGAAAACATTCGAATTTGGATAAATCAATTTCTGTTTGAGAGATGATCCTCCCTAATTCTGCAGAGATGCCGACAATAATTACTTTCGTACCAATTAAACTCGCTGCGGTACCCATCTTCTCAATCAAACTTGCCGTGTATTTGGTAAGGTCGTTATCCAGTCCGGTCAAGTCCAGGACCAAATAGGATGCTTTATGCTCCGGCAGGTTTGTGAGTGTCTTTGTAATCAGCTCGTCCGCCCGCTCCTCGTCATAACGGCCCAGCAAAGGAACAACTACGATACCTTCCAATACTGGAATGATAGGAGAAGATAAGGTTTTGACCAGCTCTTTCAAATCCCGTGTCTTATCTTCGACCAGTCCTTCCAGGTACACAATTTGCTCCGCTTCTTTCCGGCGGGCTAAATCATGGATATTATGCTCGATGTCCACTTCTGCCGGGAAGTACTCGATAAGTGTACAATCGTGCCCTTCTAATTGAGAATACTGTACTTCATACCACATGGTCCTTCCAAAAAGTCCACTGAATATCCCCGCATAATGAGCGGGAAGAAAAGAACCTCGCTTTTCTTTCCCTTGTGCTTTATTGATTTTATGCTCCCAATCATTGGTCAGTCTGACTTCCAATGTTAGGTTTTCTTTATCAACATTTTCTATAAGGGCCTTCCCCCAGCCAGCTGATGCATATGTATTCGGCAATATTTCTGCCACTTGGTCAATTCCTACCTCTTTCCTGTTAAAGTAGTCACCTACTACAGAGCCCTGACGGAAGCCTGTACTCTCCATAACTAAATTTGCAGCTTCTTCCCCTGATACTTCTTCAATCGTATCAAAAAAAGACTTCATCGCGGAGGAAATCCAAAAAAGAACGGCATCCTCGTTTTCAAATAGAAAGCGTCCTTCTTCCAGCTCCCAGGAAAAACCCAGACCGCCGACGTTGATATTAGGCTTTTTTTCCAAACTGCATCCCCCTTCGTTTTTCTAGATGGTGTCTGCTTCTTTTATACTGCCTCTATCATACCTTTTTTTTCACTCAAATGATTCCCTATTGGCTAGATTCCACAAATTTCTTAACTTTCGATTGATCCCTGCAGTTATTCAAACGTTTGACCAAACTAGTTACTTTTGACAAAAAATCACCAAAAACAGGCATATACCCAGTACATTCATCGTATTTCAACATATACAAATAGAAAGGAGGTGCTTTTATGAGTAAAGGCTACGGCGGCGGTTTCGCGTTATTAGTCGTACTATTCATTCTATTGATCATTATTGGAGCATCCTACGTAGGAGGAGGCAGAGGCTGGGGTTATTAATCCCCTCCCCCTGTTGAAAGGAAAGTCCATGCGGTAAATCCGTGTGGGCTTTTGGCTTTTATAGGATACATATACCGGGGATAAAACAATAACGATCAGACAAATTAATATCAAAAAGGAGGATAAGACATGAACGATCAACGAGATTTTCATTCTGTCATGAATCAGCTTAACCAGGCAAAGCGAGCAGTAGAAAGAGCTCAGGAAGATCAAAGCGGCTTTACAGAAGCACAGCAGCAGGTGAAACAGGCAGAGGAAATGCTGCATGAAGCAACGCAGAACCCTTCCGCATTCAGAGGGATTGGCAATCATGAAATGCAGCGGGCTTCTGATTTATTGCGTTTAATCGAAGAAACCAATCAGGCGAATAACCGATAACTCTATCAGCACATCGTACAAGGACGATGTGCTTTTTATTTTTGTCCTACTCCTCGATGCACATGCATACACATGGTACAAGCTATGACCTACGGAAGAGGAGTGAAAATGTTGGGTGTTTTTTTCAGTTATATTTTTCTTGGTTTATCACTAGCAGCACCGCTTGGCCCGCTCAATGCTGCTCAAATTAATCAAGGAATCAAAAATGGTTTTGTGCATTCCTGGCTCATCGGGCTGGGAGCAATTGTTGCTGAAATTTGCTTTATCACCGCTGTCTTTTTTGGTGTGGTCCATTTTTTAGAAATTCCCTTCATGAAAACATTCTTATGGTCATTCGGTGCCTTTGTCCTCCTGTATACAGGATTTGAAAGCATCGCCAGCTCCCAAACGATTGAAATGGATAATAGCCGCCAGAAAGATTCCTTAGCTAAAACATTCTCCACCGGTTTTTTGATCGCTATTACAAATCCATTATCGATTCTATTCTGGCTTGGAATTTACGGATCCATATTAGCAAACACCATTAACCGATACGACCAGATTCACTTGGTTTTATATGGTGGTGCCATTTTATTAGGATTGATGCTATGGGATGTTACCATGGCAATCATTTCGAGTGGATTCAGACGAGCACTCACCCCCCGCACACTAAAACGCATTTCCGTCCTCTCCGGGTTAAGCTTGGTTGGATTTGCTTTTTATTTTGCTATGAAGGCCGTTAAAATGTTATTTCACATTTAAGCGAAACACCTCGCCTTCTTTATCTTCAAAGGCTATTGCGAATAAGTGACTAAAGTAGTATGGGAACCAAAATAGATCAGGAAGGCTCTTCCTTCCATTTTTTTCTCATCAACGAGCGCGATTACGACTAAAAATAACAGACTGATGAAAAAACCGATCCTGCTTGATCCATCTATTAATGTCCCACTGACGGCTGCCGCAATCAATAGAAACCCCATCCATCGCTTAATTTTTGCGGGACCAGGCAAGTCCATTAATTTATTATAAGAAAACAAAATGAATATCCAAGTATAAAGCAGCATCAAACCGGCAGCTGTTGTCAAATATTCATATACTTTTTCAGGCAGCAGCAAAGCGACCACAATGGAAGCGATGAGGCCAGTAATAGTTAAGACCAAGGCATGGTATGGAACGCCTCGTTTTCCGGTTTTGGCAAAAAAAGCAGGGGCATCTTTATCCTCGGCAAGTGTGGAAAGAATAGTGGTAATGGCGTATAACGATGCAACCATCGTTGAAAATCCCCCTATAATTAAGGCACCATTGAACACATGCGGAACAAAAGCCAAATCATACTTAGCTAAAGCGGTAATGAACGGGCTCTCATCGGGATTGAATTTGTCCCAGGAAACGAGGAAAACCGCTAACCCCAAAGACGCCACATAAATAACGGCAAGCAGTACAAGCATCACCTTTCCCGATTTCGGAGCTTCCTTGGGCTCTTTCAATTCGTTTGCCATAATACCCATGACTTCGATTCCGCCGAAAGCATAAAAGGCATAAATCAACGCTGCCCATAAACCCGTCACACCCGCTGGAAACAAACCTTCTCCACTCCATTCAAAAGTACGCTCTGGCCTTCCTCCATCCAGTGTCCCAGTCACCGCTAACACCGCTATGATAATGAACATGACAATTGCCGCTGTCTTGACGACTGCAAAAATATTCTCAAACCGTTCAAACCCGGAAACCCCGGTAATGATAACCCCAATGCCAAGAACGCCGAAGATAGCTGATAATAGCCATAACGGCATACCTGGAAACCAATACTTAGAAAAGATAGCCAGCGCCGTCAGCTGACTCCCCATAATCAGTAGTTCAGAGGTCCAGTATACCCAGCCAGTACTGAAGCCCGCCCACCTGCCATAAGCTTTCTTGGCATAGGTACGAAAAGAACCCTTTTCTGGATGCTCTGCCGTCATCCTTGCCAGGGCATCATATACAATATATGTCCCTGCAGCAGCCAGTAGAAAAGTAAAAATAGCTGCAGGACCTCCTTGCTTGATTGCTAAAGCGGAACCAAGAAAAAATCCCGTCCCAATCGTGCACCCTACTCCAATCAGAGTCAGCTGCCACCATGGTATCTTTTTATGTGAATCCCCTTGATTTTTATCCATGTCAAGAGCTCCTTTCATCCGCCTTAGTTTTAACCCCTCTGGTCAAAAACATTCCAACTGTCTCCCATACATAACAAACAGTAAAATAGGCTATCTTAACATGTAGAAAAGCAATTCAAGGAGGAATTATGAAAGCAGTCACCTATCAAGGCAAACATTCCGTTAATGTGAAAAAAGTAGACTTTCCTACGATTCAGGATCCCCAGGATGTGATAATTAAAATTACCTCTACGGCCATATGCGGGTCAGATTTACATCTATACCAGGGGAACTTCCCGCTGCCAATCGGGTATATCATCGGGCACGAGCCGATGGGAATTGTAGAAGAGGTTGGCAAAGAAGTGACGAAAGTGAAAAAAGGGGACCGTGTCATCATTCCGTTTACAGTTGCATGTGGTTCATGCCCTTATTGCAACAACCACCAGGAAAGCCAATGTGATAACGCCAATCCTCATTACGATTCAGGTGGGTACTTGGGGTATTCCGAGAAGTTCGGCAACTACCCAGGCGGACAGGCAGAATATTTACGGGTACCGTTCGGGAATTACACTCCTTTTCTCGTGCCAGACGATTGTGAACTGGATGATGATTCTCTGTTATTTTTATCAGATGTTCTCCCTACCGCCTACTGGAGTGTAGAAAATGCCGGAGTAAAGCAGGGAGATACTGTTATTGTACTAGGCTGTGGGCCAGTCGGACTGATGGCTCAGAAATTCGCCTGGCAAAAAGGAGCGGCACGGGTAATAGCGGTAGATTACCTGCCTTACCGGTTAAACCATTCCAAACTTGTCAATAAAACAGAAACCTTTGATTTTACCGCCCATAAAGACATGGGAGAGGTTTTGAAGGAAGTTACGAAAGGCGGAGCCGATGTGGTGATCGATTGTGTCGGTATGGATGGGAAAAAGTCGCCTCTGGAATTTACTGCACAAAAGTTAAAGCTGCAGGGTGGCACACTCGGACCTATTCAAATCGCCACGAAAGCAGTAAAGAAATGCGGAACTGTCCAAATAACAGGGGTCTACGGCGGACTTTATAATATGTTTCCGCTGGGTGCTTTTTTCTCACGTAATATTACCCTTAAAACGGGTCAGGCTCATGCAAGGTCTTTTATGGGAAGACTATACGACCAGATCGTGGCAGGTGAAATCGACCCGACGGATATCATCACCCATCGCCTTCCACTGGATGATGCTTCCCATGGATATAAAATTTTCAATGGTAAAAAAGATGATTGTATCAAAGTAGTTCTCCGGCCTTAAGGGCACTCAAATAGCTGACAAGGAGGTCATTTCAATGGATCGAAGCAGAATATGTAAAGCATGTGATGGAGAAGGATTATTGATGGATGATGAGGAATGGAAGTATACTTGCAGTGTCTGTGGGGGAAGCGGCGTCATGACACTTAGTAAAAGCCCCGAACCTGACGAGCATATGGATGTGGATGAAATGAATCGAATTCTAGAATAATCAAAAGCCCGGATGCTCATCCGGGCTTTATTCCTGTTTAGGTCCTGGGGCAAAACCAGGGTCATAGGGATCTGCTTTTATTTCATAACCCTCTGTATCGATGGAAACGACGATATCTCCTGACTCAGCTGTAGAATACAAGGCAGTCCCTAAGTGATATAGCCTGGCAACAACCTTATTTACCGGGTGTCCGTAATCATTGGCTTGGTCGTACGAGAAAACGGCAGCTTCCGGATTGACCGCATCCACAAACGCCTGCGAGTTGCTTGTAGCTGAACCATGGTGTGCGACCTTTAATATTTCAGAACGAAGATCATAGCGTTTAATCAGTTTTTTCTCATTTTTTTCATCTGTGTCGCTCGTCAAAAGAATATCGATCTCTCCATAACTTACCTTTAATACGATAGATGCCGGGTTGTTTTCCTCGGCTTCCCGATCTACATGAAGAACTTTTACCTCGACATCCGGATCCAGTTGGAGTTTTTGCCCCTTTTCCGCTACTTTAAAAGGAATCTGCTGTACAGCAATCAGCTTCAAATACTCCGCATACGTATTCGTCGTATGCGTTTTCCCGCTGTCTAACAGACTTGTTACGTGCATTTTCGTAAACACTTCTAAAAAACCACCGATATGATCGATATCAGGATGTGTGGAAACAACCTGGTCGATGACGGTGACCCCTTGCTTTTTAAGATACTGAACGACCTTCTTTCCGGCGTTTCGATCACCTGCATCCACGAGCATCGTTTTGCCGTTAGGAAATTTAATATAGATGCTATCTCCTTGCTCTACATCAATAAAGTGCACTTCCAGATGCTGCTCCTCTGCTTCAGCCTCAAGAAAACCATCATGGTATGCAGCGGCCCCTATTGTTAATGGCTCAGGTGTCGAAAAACCCAGGCAAAACAACAGAATAAGCAAACAAGCAGCACGGTTTTTATAGAAATGGCATCGCACTACCTGACCTCCCCTTCCTAAATGGATATGTGTCTGGTTAGTTTCTGTAGTTTGGCCTGAATTACACTGACTTTATTGCTTACCATATGTAGAAGCACTATCCAACATAATTTTTGGACATTAAAAAAAGAATCCCTCTTTCCACTTAGAGTGAGAAGGATTCTGCTCAACTGTTTGATACAACTAAAAACATAGGAATTAAATGGGCATATACTCCATAACGTAGTGAAATGTTTATCATCCTCAATTCCGATTTGATTGCATCACAGCAAGCTATGATGCTTGGCTGATGACTGCCTCTAAGTCATCCCCATGAAATAGTTGATCCTGTTTTATTAAATTTTCAGCGCCAAAGACTTACTTCTTTTTAGAAAACATCGTTACTTTTCCGTTCTTTTTCTGAGCTTGTTGTTTTTGTTCTGGCTGCTCTTTGAAAGCTTGATTTTTCATATCTTGCTCTAGCAGCTCACGGCCTTTGGTAAACAGGATCGTCACTTTTCAACCCTCCTTTACTATTGAGTGTACTAGGCGATTCCCCGTGTGCACATGTTAAAACTTAAAATTATATTCCATTTTTTAGTCGGATTTAAAATACGAAAAAGACCTTTACAGAAAGGTTTCCTGCAAAGGTCTTTATAATGCAATGTCAACCGCAAACATAGGATTGATCTACGTTCATGCGTATTCTCTATCAGTCTTGCCACCATCATCAGACTTTTTCTGACTGTAATTGATGACCTGCTGCGTCTTATCCCATGTTTCGTTGATCCTGCCTTTATTCACTTTTCCAAAGACCAAGCCTTCAATTTACGGCTTACTTACGCTTTTTCGCAAAAGACAAAAACTTACCACTACGAGTTTTCGCTGGACTGTTTTTTTCTGGTTTTTCCTTGAACGCCTGGTTCTTTGCATCTTCTTCAAACAGTTCCCGGCCTTTGGTAAACAGGATCGTCACAGCAGCTCACCCTCCTTTTAAAAATGTATTAGGAGATTCCCTTTTTGGACTTCGTTTCAAGTCAATGGGCAATTACCTAACCAGGCTCATAAAGACTGAAGCACTTTCTTAATTTTCAGAAGATTGAGGGTTCAATCAATTCCAAGTGCTTTATCTTTATTTAATGCAAATTTACCACGGCAGAGGAATATAACGCAATCCCAAACTTATAGGTATTTATTACCAGATTGATGACAGATTACGACAGAGAAAAAAACAAAGGATTTATCTATTATAATTCGGGAAAAAGACAAGTACATAAAGGAGTGGATACAATGACTGAACTGAAAGCTTTAATCTTGAATGCATCCTTTAAAACTAGTGACGAAGAGCCTTCCAATACGGAAGCACTCTCCAATGAATTGACAGAGATATTCGATAAAAAAGAAGTCGCCCACGAAACCGTACGGCTCGCTGACTACGCCATCAAATTTGGAGTCAGTGACGACCTCGGGGAAGGCGATGAATGGCCGAAGATTTTTGAAAAAATCAAGGAAGCCGATATTCTTGTTCTTGCTACCCCGGTGTGGGCTGGAGAAAAAAGCAGTCTTGCCAAACTGGCAATTGAACGAATTAATGGAGGGGCCTCCGTCACAAATGAAAAAGGGCAATCAATTTACTATAATAAAGTAGCCGGAACAGTGGTGACGGGTAACGAAGATGGTGCCAAAAAAGCAGCCGGTTCCATCCTCTTCTCTCTAGCTCACTTTGGTTTCAATATTCCACCGAATGCCGATGCATACTGGGTTGGAGAAGCAGGTCCAGGCCCCTCCTATATCGAAGCCAACGGCATCGAAAATGACTTTACCCGCAGTAATATTACGATGGAAGCTTATAACCTGATCCATTTAGCCAGGATATTGAAACAGAATCCAATCCCCGCAGAAGGAAACGTGATGTGAACTTCACACGCAAAAAACACTTGGTTTGATAGCCAAGTGTTTTTACATTTCCTATAAAATTAATCCACTATACTGTATGACAAGTTTCGAGAATTTCATGCGCGTTATGACCGGCTGGGAAAATGGCGATTTCGAAAATCTTATATGAGGAGGGGCGACGGGGAAGGGTGAGACTCCCGCGGGAGAAGGGGCTAGGCGAGATCCCACAGGGCGCAGCCCGAGGAAGCTTGCCAGGTCCCCGCAGGAAAGCGAATCCTTCCCCTTTGCCCCTAACTCTTACAAACATCTCGAAATCAAATAGCACTTATCGCTTATCTAGTTATTAACAAAAGAGACTTGCTTTCCAAAGGCGCATGATCTGTTCGGTTGTCTGGGTGATTTGTTGTGCGGCGATCTCAGGATTCATAGCATCTTCCAGACTTCTCGGGCCAGTCTGAATGGAGAAGACAGCATCAATCATATCATGAAGTTCAAATATATCTTCTCCCACGGTTCCTGCGATGGCAACCACTGACTTCCCGTGTTTTTTCGCCATCCTGGCTACATTTACCGGAACTTTTCCATATAACGATTGCGCATCAAGACTGCCTTCTCCCGTGATAACCAAGTCACTCGAGCTAATTTTTTCTTCCAGATCGGTAAGTGCCGCAATAATATCAAAGCCTGACTTCAACTCTGCACCTAATACACCGGCAAGCGCACCTCCAAGTCCTCCCGCAGCACCCGCACCAGGGATATGCTGTACATCACGTCCATACTTTTCTTGTATTGATTTCGCCAGCTGCTGAAGTCCATGGTCAAGTTCAGGCACCTGCTCTGCTGTAGCACCCTTTTGAGGGCCATAAATATAGGCAGCCCCTTGAGTACCATAAAAGGGATTAGTAACATCAGTAGCTGCTATGAATTGACAGGCAGCCAGTCCGGCAAGCTTATTTTCATCCGTAATATGAACGGCTTCCGTCAGCACATTGCGATTGACTCCAAGAATGTCACCAGTGGCATTCAAAAACTGAAAACCTAAGGCCTGGAGCATACCCGTTCCGCCGTCCGTCGTGGCACTGCCTCCCAAGGATATCATGATGGTTTTATATCCCCGTTCGACCGCATCTTTTATTTGCTCACCCAATCCATACGAATTCAATTCATAGGGGTCTGCAGTTTCCTTATGAATTAACGGCAGACCTGTACTGCGTGCGCACTCAATAAAAGCGGTCTCCTCACCGTCTTGTTGCAATGTGATATAACTCGTATGGACGGTTTCTCCAGACGGTCCGGTAACCGTAACAGGAATTTCCTGAACACCCAGGGAGGATAATGCCTCAATCGAACCTTCTCCTCCGTCAGCCATAGGAACGGAAATCATTTCCGCATCCGGGAATACCCTTTTTACCCCTGATCCAGCGGCCTGACCTACCTCATAAGCTGACAGTGATCCCTTAAAAGAATCGGGAGCGATCAATACTTTCATACCATCCCTACTTTCTTAATCCGCAAGTATCCATACAAACTCATATTCACCCAACGTAACTCTATCCGTAACAGCCTTATTCGTGAGTAATTCGTGTCCAGAGAATGGAAGATGGACTATTTCCGGTTCTTTCCCAGTATTCACTGCGAAGAATATTTTTTCTCCAGTATCTTCATTATAACGGACCAATCCAAAAGCCTGATCAGACAGGTCGACCACTTCCTGTGAAGCATAAGGCGAGAAGGCACTTTGCTGCTTGCGGATACCAATCATTTGCTTCAGACCGTTAAAAATCCCGCGTCTTCTAGGGTCTTCATGCAGTTCCTGCTTAATATCCTGATAGGCTAACTTTTCACGGTTGATTCGGCGTGGTATGCCTGATTCTTCCATCCCTGCCGTATCGTTAGACGAGCCAAGTAGAGAATGATAATAAATCGCCGGCACACCAATGAATGATAATAAAATGGCGTGTGCAGCCAGCGTCTTACGGATAACCTTCTCCAGTTCATCATCTTCCCCCTGATTGATAAGTGCATCCGTATAGTTGATGTTCAACTCGTAAACAGATTGACTGCCATCCGGGTTGCTTTTATAAGAAACCTCTCCTCCATTTTCCAGTACTTTGTCCACCAGCATCTGTTTTTCCTCTTCGGTAAGGATGCCCTCTGTCGGCCTCATCCCAATACCGTCATGACTGGCAAGGAAGTTAAAGTACGTAGCCTGATCAGAGACTTTCGTTATGGTTTTCGCCCATTCGGTCAGGTGGCGGGTATTGTGAGTCGTAAAACTATACAGCACTAATGGCGGCAAAGAGAACTGATACACCATATTGGCTTCATCTGTCCCATTACCAAAATAACTGATATTTTCCTGGTGAGGGACATTCGTCTCCGTGATGATCTGTACATTCGGTTTAAAATAGCTGACAATCGTATTCCAAAGCTTGATGATTTCATGAGCCTGCGGTAAATGAATACACGTCGTGCCCGACTCCTTCCAAATAAAGCCGATCGCGTCGAGTCGAATACTTGTCGCACCCTCATTCAAGAAATCTAACAGGACATCCGTCATTTCCATCAGGGCAGGGAAATGTTTGAAATTGACATCCACCTGGTCTTTACTGAAGGTAGTCCAGGCCGTCTTCACTCCTGTTTCCCCTTCATATTCATGGAACAATGGGGACGTACGTGGACGGACTACATTACTCATATCAAAAGTTTCGTCCTCTGGAATGAAAAATCCTTCAAAGTCAGGATTACCAGCCAAATATTTTTGAAACCATTCACTGGATTGGGAGATGTGATTGGCTACAAAATCAAACATCATCCGGTAGTCACGTGAGAAACTTCTTATGTTTTCCCAGCTGCCAAGTTCCGGATTAATCTTCCGATAGTCTGTAACGGAAAATCCATCATCTGAAGTGTAAGGGAACATAGGAAGCAGGTGTACATCGGTAATGGCTTCGCCCGCTTCTTCTTTCAGGAACTGATGAAGCACAGGAAGGGTCGGTCGATCATTATCGTAGATGCTGTCCCCATACGCAATCAAATAAATGTTCTCTTCGGTTAAAGGAGTGGGAGTTCCCCACTCCTTTCCTTCCCAATTTTCGATGAAGGTACGGAATTCATTGGTGTATTCCGGATGGTATTCGTTTTGATAAATCTTCTTTAAATGATCCTCAATCAGTTGGATTAATTGTTCTTTATGCATAGCTGGCATACTCCTTTTCAGGAAAGTTTGACGGTTTGAAAAGATTTTGGTGCGATGGCAACCGTCGAAGCAGTTATTTTTTCGTCTTTTTCTTCGGCCAGGTTCGTCAACTGCTGATCGAGCAGGTAGTCACTGGCCAATGTGACCGTTTCCTCTTTATCCGATGGATTGAATAACCGGACTATGATGGCATCATCGTCATGTGCCTTTTTGACAGCACTGATAAATACATTTGGATTGTCAATAGCAGCAAGCTCATGGCTGTCTGGAAGTTCGCTGATCGGATAAGGTATTTCAAACCTGTCCAATCGTTCTTCAAACGTATTAAGATTTTGTTTCTGATAGGATACATATCTGTCATTATAGTGATCGGCTAACCGGAATAGTGCTGCTTCCTCTACATTTTCGTTTTCCATATAGAGGGCATAATCAAACGTCATTCTTCCGGTCATCTGTGCGTCCGGGGTAGTGACTACTTTGTTATTGATGCCTGATGCCCGGCCCGGTCTCCAGAGCAGATCATCTCTTCCTAATAAACCGACACTACGGAATAAGGTCAATGCCAGCTGACCGGACTCAGCTATTACTTCATATTCCTTGATTCCTTTTGTAAAGGCAGTCAAATGACCTTCGGCACTCTCTACACCAGCAAATTGCTCTACGGTATAAATCGGGACTGGCGCCTCTTTATATCCTTGCTCCCTCCACGTTTCCATCCGAGGGTTAGTTACCGGCCGTTCGATGATACTATAACCCTGGTCTCCGAATGATGTTTCTGCATCCTTCACCGGTGTTTGAATCAAAGCACGAAGGCGATGATCCCTGGCCTGGTTATCCATCTCGTGATGGATGCGGATAAGGTCTTCCCCTTTACGAAGTTCAATAGTGGAATACACTGTCAATGGACGTTTTTCCTGGTTATCCTTTCGTTCCTGAAGATCAGCAGGTACGGCGGCCTGGTGCATGACAATCATTTGCTGAACTAATGATGACTTTTCAATATGAATCAATTCTGCTTCGTCTAAGAGGATGGGCTCATCTTTTGGAAGCGGAGAAAAGTCATAAGAGTCACCAGCATCCGCGACATTTTCAAATTGCAGGAAGTTTTCCATGGTCAAGTCGGATCGCTTATCTTTTAGAATCAATTTTCCTTGGTTGTTGCAAGTCACCTGGCAGTTATCGTTCTCGATTGTTGTCCCATTATCTGGCTGCAGCCGTGCGATCCCAGTCCCCTGTTTCACTCGCAAGGTGGTATAGCCTAGTCCAGGGATTTCAGCCTGGTCAACAAGTAATTGAGAACGGTAGTAGCCCGGGATTTCCACTTCCTTATCACCTTCAGCTGTTACAACGATTTTCTTTCCACCACTCAGATACTCTTGCTCCGTGACCGTCACTGGCAGTTCTTGTCCATCCATTGTCTGTAATGTGAAATCTTTTTCTTTTGTAAAAACAGTGGTTTCTACAGCTCCATGATAAGGTTTCAGGTTCGTATTAAACACCACCACAATATCGTCTTCTTTCAGTTTACTGGCGATTGCATGGGTCAGCTGCTTCTTAATCAAGTTCAACAGTCCGTCTGCCTGACGGTTTATTTTTTCCAAACGGTGCATGATGTCCTTATTCGTATCATCCGAGTTGCACCCGCCGATACTATCGTGAGCATGAACATCGAAGAGGTTTTTCCACATGATATCCAGCCATTCCTGAGGGTAACGAAGCCCTAAGTGTTTTCCGATAACGGCTAATGGTTCTAATTGGTTGATCATTTTATGCTCGACGAAACTGTTCCATTGCTTGATATCATAACGTTGAGACCGGATCGTATTATGAATACGGGAATTCTCCGTGCCAATCAGTTCACCGGTAATGGTATGGTCGAAATCGCCTTCCTCCCAGGTATCTTCCATGAAGGTTTCATAATCGGACAGCACGTAGTCATACTGCTCATCCTGTGCATTCAACTGTTGAATCGTCTCCGGGAAATGCTCGCGTACCAGAACCTGGTCCCCGCCAGCAGGAAGAAGCAGGTTATCTGTATCCTTGTTCATTTTCGCTAACTTTTCGAGCATCGGCTGCAGCCGTTCCTGATGGAATTCTTTCTCCGCATTCAAAAACTTACCAGGTCCATAGCCAAGCGGGATAAGGTTTGCTTTCACCGATTTTCCATCTGGAGATTTCCAAAGAAAATTAGTATTTCCGTCTAATTGGTCGGAATAGATGCCTCGCTGCAAAATAGCATAATCGATGTCGAAATCATGAAACAGCGCTGGGAGATAGGTATTTTGACCAAAGATATCAGGCAGGTAGCCGACATTCATACTATGGCCCATCGTTTCTGTCCCCTTCACGCCATAAAGCAGGTTCCTCACCAGTGATTCCTTATGGACGAGCAGGGAATCCGCCTGGGTATACCATGGGCCGACAAAAATTCGCTTTTGTTCGATCAGGCGCGTGAGACGTTCTTTGTTATCCGGTCTTACTTTCAAGTACTCATCAACAATAGACATTTGCGCGTCAAAGACATAGCCGTGGTATTCTTCATGTTGCTCGAGTAATTCAAGCAGATGATCAAGGTTTTCTGCTAATAGGATATTTGAATCTTCTATGGTGAAATACCATTCCCTGTCCCAGTGGGAATGAGGAACGACATAGACACGTTTCTTAGACATAACGAATCCTCCAATATAACAGTATGTTCGCGGATCTTCGTAACAAAGATTCCGCGAACATGTCTTTTTTTATGATGTTATTGTCATTCGTCCTCGTTTAATCAGCATATGACGAATAAAAATGTTGGCAAGAGCAATAAACAACGTACCGACAAGCAGTCCGATCAGGTAGGCCCAAATATTTTCGACGAGCGGCCAACCCCAGAAGGCCGGAAGCGGGAGCCACTGGACGGCGCCTAACAGGACAGCTGTGACTGCACCAAGAATCGCACCGATAATATTGATTGGAATGGTGATAATCGGATTACGGAGCATGAACGGAATAGCCCCCTCACTGATGGCAATAAAGCCAAGCAGTATAGAAGTGTTCCCGGTAACACGCAAGTTCGCATCAAAGACACGACGTCCTACTACATACTTATCAAGCACCGTAGCAAGTCCAAGGCCAATCGGCGGAATGACGATTGCCAGCACACGGGCAGTAAGCGGGAAGATTTCATCCGCTGCTAAGCCGATAGCAATAGCACCAGCCGCTTTGTTAATCGGCCCGCCCAAGTCAAAGGCAGTAGCTGCCGCGATAATAGTTGATAGAACAATTTCTCCTGATTCCTGTGAAGCTTCGATAGTATTACGTAAAAGTACATTTAAACCGCCAAATACTGGGTCGACAATGTAGAAATTCAGTAAAAAGATCGATAATACACTGATGGCAGGGATGATAAGCATCGGCTTCATCGCCTGGAAGTTTTTATTAAGCTTGATCTTCTGATTCAAGAATCGTGCAATATAACCTGCAGACAGACCTAGAATCAATGCACCGAAGAAACCGGAAGGGATACCTTCCTCAATACCCCAGAAACGATAGTGAATACCTGCTGCGAATAGACCACCGATAAAACCAGATACAATACCAACTCGGTCAGCAAGTGCATACGCCGTAAAGGCAGCAAAAATCGGGTACATAAATTGGAAAATCATAAACCCAAATTTATCGAGATGATGAAGGATCACAAACAGCTCATTGTCATGGGTTGCATAGGAAATATCATTGATTTCATTGACTAATCCGAATGGTACAGCGCCAAGCTTGGCGATACCCATCATCAGACCTGCGGCCACAATAACCGGGATCATGTAGGAAATCCCAGTCAGGATGGCCTGACCCATTTCAGCGAGCACACCTGTCTTTTTGTTGGCTGGCTGGTTCTCGCTTCCACGAGCACTTTCTGTATCATTTTCAGCTGAAACGATACCATCAGGGTTATTCAGAACACGATCGATCAACTCATCGCCCTTGCCTAATGGTTCAGCAACTCGAACCTGGATGTATGGAAGTCCTTGGAATCGCTCTTTCCCTTTTGGGGAGATGTCTGTTGCAAAGATGACTGCATCAGCTTCCTGGATCATAGTAGCAGTGTGCTCATCCTCCAACCCGTTCGCTCCCTGTTTCTCTGTAAGAACACGGATGCCTTTCTCTTTTCCAGCCTGCTCTAATGCTTCAGCCGCCATATACGTATGAGCGATGCCTGCCGCACAGGCAGTTACCGCAAGGATTGTCTTTTCATAAGTGTCTTTATCTTCCTTCTCTTTTACGGAAACCTGATCCAGAGCAGCTATAAATTGCTCGGAATTCTCGGCAGCCATCAAACGACTATAATATTCCTTATCCATTAAACGCGTGCTAAGTTCGGCCAAGAGGTTCAAGTGCGTGGAACCCGCCTCACCCTCTGGGATAGCCAAAAGGAACACCAGTTCAACCTTGTTGTTCGGGTCAATGCTTTCCCAATCATCTATAGGATTGGAAAGCCTTGCGACTGCAAAGCCTGCTTTTTTGACAGCTGATGACTTCCCGTGCGGAATTGCAAGCCCTGCCTCCATCCCGGTGGCTGACACCTTCTCCCGTGCTAAAACGGTTTCAAAATATTCATCTTTAGAGGTGATATACCCTTGTTCATACAGGGATTCTACTAAAGTCCAAATTACTTTTTCCTTTGTCGTCTCTTTCACGTCATAACGAATTAGTGATTTTTCCGTCATGTGATTTAATTCCATTTTTGCTCACCCGCCTCGTTTTTTGTAAGTGTTTTCATTATCTCTGTAATTCATTTATAACATGGGGAAAGTGCAAATGGTTATACAGGTGATGTACATTTGTACATATTAGAAGCCGCACTCGGTATGATATACTTAAGGAAACTAAGGATGACGGCGATAAGAGGTTCGCGAAGGAGTACTGATGATGGGCAAACTGCTGGAGACTTACTCTAACTATTTACCAGAGCTGACACATTCGGAGAAGCATGTCCTTTATTACATCGAGGATAACCTGGAACAGTCCAAAACGATGCCTTTGACGAAAATGGCTGATGCTAACAATGTAAGCACCACTACCATTATCCGTCTCTGTCATAAGCTAGGGTTAGAAGGTTATGCAGAGTTGAAGTACCATTTGAAAGGAATCGAAGCCAACAACCTGCCTAATGATGAAGAAGACCCTATACAACGCTACATCCGGGATATACCAGAAACATTAAAAAAACTGACACCTGAGACCATGGTAAGTATAGCTGCTTCCATGCAGCAGGCAGAACGGATTGTGATTTTATCTGTAGGATTAACCAAAACGATCGGTGAATACTTAAGTAAACGACTGATGCAGATGAATCAGTCGTCCACTTATATCTATGAATCCCATATGATCGATCTGATCAGTAACTGGATTGGACGTGACGACCTGGTGATTTTCATCTCTTCCAGCGGAGAGACAGAAACGCTATTAAAAGCAGCAGAGAAGTTATCCCACTTGAATATCCCTTCTGTTGCGGTTACAAATAATCCGGATAGTCCCCTTCCTTTATTAACAACTGAGAACATCAGCGCTCCAGTGAAAAAAGCATCTTACGAAGGCTATGATGTCTCAGCACGTTCGACACTTGTGATGCTGGCCGATCTGATTTTCGAATACTACTTGAAGCTGATCCTTCAGGAAAAATAAAAAATCACCAATCCTCGTTTGGGATTGGTGATTTTTTATTTTTTTCCTTTTAGTATAGAAGCCAGGTTAAGGGTACATTATTTTCCATTTTCTTTCTGTTTATCCAAATCCTCTTTGTATGCATAACTGAAAAGAAGTGCTACGAGCAAAGCTCCCCCAATAATATTACCAATACTTGCAGGAATTAAATTAAAGAATACAAATTCGTACCACGTATAAGATGATTCAGACAACACACCGAGACTGAAATACCCCATGTTAGCTGCACTATGCTGGAAGTTTCCTGCTACGAATAAAATGACAGGCAGTGTAGTGCCAAGCAGCTTTCCTGTAATATCCCGAGCAGCTGTTGTTAAGAATGCAGCCATTCCAATCAGCCAGTTTGCCAAAATACCTGATACGATGATTTCAAACCATCCGGCTGCTCCCAAGTCCATAAACTTCATCTTCTTATCAAGCATAAATTGCAACTCCGTATAAAACGGCTGGGATAACGAACCGGAAGATTGGATGAGCACGGCTACAAATAGTGCGCCTACAATGTTGCCTAAATAGGAGGAAAGCCAAAACTTCACCATATCCTTGTGCATTAATCCTGCGATATGAAATTTATATGTCGGCAGCATGACATTGATTTCTGTGAACAATACAGCACCTGATATAAACACCATGGCATAACCAGCGGCAAAGCCAATCCCAGTTAATAAATAATAGAGTCCTTCTGCTTCGATGCCGATTCCTAAAAGTATGGAAAAAGCAGCTCCAAAACTCATAAATGATCCGGCAGTGAACGCCAGCAGCATCTGGGCACGAAACGGTTTTGCGAGGTGGTCCCGGCCTTTTTCACCAAATTCATTTACTATTTGTGAGGGAATATAAAATTGTCTATTCGGACTTTCCGCATCGTCATTTGGCTGCTTTTCAGCCTCTTTCATTTGTTTATCGAGATTTTTTCGATCTTGTTTTCTATGACTCACAAAATATCCCTCCATCCTTCTTCCTTTTATACCCCCTCCCTTTCAGCTGTAACCTTCTGATCCTTTCCAATTTTTTATCACGAGGAGTCTGTTTTTGAATATCTGTATGATATAGGATTGAAAGGAGAAAAATTGCCTATGAATCATTACTATTGCCCGGCTTTTCCACCTCATCCTGTAGCTTGTCATATGAATCAGCATGAACTACCACCAGCACCCTGCTCTTCTCATCGCAAAAAGAATTTTTATATTATCCAGCCTGGCGACCACATCTATAACCTTGCTCACTTTTTTAATGTCCCCATAGAAAAATTGATTACTGACAATCCCGGGATTCACCCATTTTTCCTAATGCCAGGACAGGTGTTATCCATACCACTTAAACCACCGGCCGAAGACTGTCCACACATTTATACCATTAAACCTGGCGATACCTTCTATAACATAGCCATGGCCAACAATTTGAGTGTCAAAGACTTAATGACCGCTAACCCTGACATCAACCCGAATGCCTTATTGATCGGTCAGGAAATATGCCTGCCATTGTCAGAGTCGCGCTTCACACGTTTATGGCGGCTGATGACGGGAATCGGGTATTAGCATGTATTTCAGGGAGTGAGCCACATGTCTATCTCACAAATTATTTTGCTATTATTAATTGGCTATATTATATTTACAATCGATCAAAAACAGGAAAACTTCCCCGTGCCTACCGTCCTTGTCCTCATCGGTATCGGGCTTTCATTCATTCCTTATTTCTCATCCATCGAGGTGACGAAGGATATGATTTATCATGTTTTCCTGCCAGCCTTGCTGTTCACTTCCGCTTACCGGTTTCCTCCTGACGAACTCAAGAAGAATGCAGGTATAATCAGTTTTTTAGCTACCATCGGTATTATGGTGACGGTAGCGCTGCTTGGTGCTGCGATTTATGCATTAAGCGGTCCTTTCGTTTCCCTGTCGTTTTTAGGAGCTTTAATCATAGCGTCTATACTTACACCCACGGACCCTGTTTCTGTTGTGTCGATTTTGAAAAAATCGGCAGGGGACGAGAAAATTGCTGATGTGGTCGAAGGAGAATCGTTAATCAACGATGGGACAAGCATCGTCATATTCACTGTCCTTTCCGGCATGCTCACGCAGAGCAAATCTTTCAGTATTTCATCATTTCTGGGCGAATTTCTGCTCGTTTCCCTGGGGGGAGCCTCTCTGGGAATACTCTTCGGCTGGCTGATGAGTAAAGCTGTTCACTTCACTCATAACCGGCAATACCAGGTGATGCTGAGCATCATATTAGCTTATGGCATTTTTAATATTGCAGAACATGTTGGTGTTTCTGGTGTTCTGGCAACTGTATTTGCCGGCATTATGCTATCGTTTGAATACGGAAGAACCATACGGGAAGATCATTTTAAAGATACATTGGACGGCTTTTGGGGAATTGCGGAATTGACCATTTTATCATTGATCTTTTTGTTAATTGGTATCCAGGCCGCCAAGTCTTTGCTCTTTAATTCGTGGATGTTCGCCATTATCATTTTTGTTTTATCATTACTCATCCGCTTCGTCATCATTACCGGAACTACCCAAGCCTTTCCACACTGGAGGAAACGGATTACGTGGCGAGAAGCGACCCTTATTTCCTGGTCCGGATTAAAAGGAACGATGTCTGTCTTTTTAATATTAAGCCTTCAATCAAAAAGTTCTGGAGATGTGGATATGATTGTATCTCTATCTTTCGCCGCTGTACTGATTTCCCTTATCGTCCAGAGCATGGGAGTATCTCCGCTGTCTAAAAAACTGATTAATTAGATAAAAAAGGACTGTCCCATAGTCTTTTAATAGACTTAACCGGACAGCCCTTTTTGATAAAATACCATTGCCCCTAACATTTTAATGCTCCAGCTGAACTTCGGGATTTTCGTTGGAAGGCTTGATCATAAATAAGGTAACAATCACAGCCATCCCACTTAATAGCGCGAGACTCAAATATAACCCTGAAGGATAACGTTCCATTAAAATAGCGATAATAGGTGGCCCTGCCGCAACGCCTACAAAACGCATACTGCTATACAGAGAGGTAACGGTTCCTCGTACATCCTTCTCAATTCCTTCGGTAATTAATGCATCCAGACTCGGCAATGACAACCCGATTCCAAGTCCGGCAACCGACAATAATAGAAGGAGCATGATCAAACCTGTCTCATTCTTAATAAAAATCAGTGTAGAGGCTGCCGCTCCATTCCCGATGATCACTGCCCATTTCATCAGTGTTTTATTTTCTCCAATTTTCTTCCCGCTAAAATAGGAAGCAGCACATAAGAATAACAGAGGAATGGCCAGCACCAAACCTTTATAAGCTCCTTCAATTGCATATTTAGACTCTAATAAAGCAGATAAATGAAAAAGAAAACCAAATAATACAAACATATTGATACATCCAATGAAAAATATCGCCATCAGCCACTTGCCATTATGGTTAAATACCTCTTTAATGGACGCTTCGAATTGAGAAAAGTTTTTTTCTTCATCCCCTTGTTTTTCTTTAGGAACTTTCACGAACTTCCATACCAGAACAATGGCTATCAAGGAAAGCAACGGTATTGCAGCAAATGGAATAAACCAAAGAATTACGGCAAGCAATGCACCTAATACAGGGCTCAATACCTTACCAAATGTATTGGAAGTTTCAATGAGACCCAGTCCAGCGCTTACTTGTTCCTCTTCTTTATACATATCTCCAACTGTAGGGATGACTACAGGAAAAGCACCCGCTGCCCCAATCCCCTGCAGAAATCTCCCGGCGAGGATCAGCAGGTAAGGTTCTGCCATCTTCCAGGCAGCGAATGCCGAAATGATGCCTCCCACCCCAACAATAATCAAGCTTGGAATGATTACTTTTTTTCTTCCTAATTTATCCGATAAATAACCTGCAATAGGAATCAGTACGATAGCAACTACGGAATAAACGGTTATGATCAGACTCGACTGAAAAGGTGAGATATTAATTTCCTTCTCAATGATTGGCAACACAGGTATTAACATGGAATTACCTAACGTCATCACGAGGGGGATGGATGCTAAGGCAATAAGATCCCACTTTTTCTGTTCCATTTCTGCTCCTCCATCTATCTGTTTTTGAATATTAAAAAAGTGCACACGACCGATGTGCACTCAATCGAAATGTATATATGGGGGTCGTTTATCTGACTGATGTTCTATTTTAAAATGTTTGTATGGAAACAACTACGTATGTGTACTTATGATTCGCTGTTCGTTATTTTTCATACTCCGCTCCAATATCCAAAAAAAGTAAAAAGCATACCCCTTGATATGCTTTTCATTTAATGCCCAGCCGGAAACGCCTTTGTACTTCCTGGCTGGTGCTGGAATCTGTGTTTTGTTTTAATGTTGTTCCACAGTTAGGGCAGATACTTGCTTTTGCCGGAATCGATGTACAGCAATAAAGACACTCCTTTTTCGTCATAGCAGCGACAATATCCTGATTCGGTTTCTTCCAGCGATTCAGCTGCCTGACTACCAGAAAAACAGCAAAAAGAATGATAACAAAACGGATAAAAGATGATAAAAACAATCCATAATTGATGGTAGCGGCACCAGCTTCTTTAGCTGCTGCAAGCGACGGATAAGAACCGCCGCTCAAGCTGATGAATAAATCCGAAAAGTTCATTTTAGCTAAAATCAGACCAATTGGAGGAAGCAGGATATCCGTAACAAGAGAATCGATGAACCCACTGAAAGCAGCGCCCAATACCAGTGCCACCCCCAGTTCTGCTGCACTGCCTCTCATAGCAAACTGACGGAATTCATGGAACAAACGAATAAAGATCATCCCCCTCTTCTCCAGATACCACCATTTTATGTGAAACATAGACGAGCTATGATTTTTAGGGAAGGCTTTATCTGCGACTAGCAAAAAAACAAAGCCGGACTATAATTAGTCCGACTCATCGCTCTTATTAGGGATTTCTGCTATGATTTTTGTTCCTTTTTCAGGAGACGAGATAATCTCCAGCTCGCCTCCAACCGAACGCGTGCGCTCTTCCATACTGAACAGGCCGACACCGGAGGATAACTGGCTCTTATCAAAACCTCTCCCTTGATCTTCTATCATTACACGGACGACATCGTCCAGTTCACGAATGGTCACCCAGGCTCGATCGACCTTTGCGTACTTCCATATATTCGTCAGGGCTTCCTGAATGATGCGGTAGATGGTTATTTCCTCATGAGGGCCCAGCCTTTGATCAAGCACGCATTCAAACATGACATCGATATCATAGTGATCAGAGTAGCGGTTCAGAAAGGATCGAATCGCCGGCACCAGCCCGAGGTCATCCAGGACGGATGGTCGGAGCTCCCAGGAAATGTCACGTACTTCTTCAATCAGTTCCGTCGCTTCATCCCGCATCTGGTCAATCAAAGGATGTTCCATTTCTGCGCTCAGCCTGCTTATCGTAATCAAATGACTGTAAAGATTTTGTCCAAGCCCGTCGTGGAGGTCCCTTGATAGCCGCAGCCGCTCTTCTTCCTGCACCTCTATGATACGTGTCATGGCTCGCTGCAACTCTGCTTCTACACGCTTTCTTTCCGTAATCTCGGAGCGGATCGCCAAGTACTGATAAGGTTTTCCTTTCTCATTCAGAAACGGCACAATCGTTGTATCCACCCAGTAATAGCTGCCGTCTTTAGCCTGATTCCTTATTTCACCTTTCCATACCTCTCCGCTACCGATCGTTCGCCACAACTCTTTAAAAAATTCTTTCGAATGATAGTCCGAATTGATGATCGAATGGGTACGTCCAATCAATTCTTCCCGCTTATATTTTGAAATATAGCAGAATTGATCATTGACGTACGTAATGATTCCCTTTTCATTAGTAATGGCAACAATGGATGACTCATCAAGAGCAAACTTCAAATCGACCAGCTCTTGCATCGACTTTTCTAATTCATCAACGACGCGCTTAAATTCTGTGATTTCTTTTCGGATCGCCAGGTATTGGTATGGCTTACCCTTATTATTCAAAAAAGGCACAATCGTCGTATCCACCCAATAATGGGTCCCATCCTTCGCCCTGTTTTTGATTTCCCCGCGCCACACTTGACCATTGGCGATTGTACGCCATAAATCACGCATAAACTCCTTAGAGTGATAGCCGGAATTAATAATCCGGTGATCTTGTCCGATCAACTCTTCCTCTGAATACTTGGATATCTCACAAAACTTGTCATTCACATATTTGATTGTCCCTTTTTGGTCGGTGATTGCTACAATCGTTGATTCATCAAGCGCAAACTTCATATCAAGCAGTTCATTCAGTACCTTTTGCGGTTCCAGGTTGGAGATAGAACTGTCATTATCAGGATGCAAAACAAGCAGAGAGTAGTTGTTTCCCCCCATAGAAAAAGTGTTTTTACGTATGAATAATGGAAAGCGTTGTCCTTCTGTCGTCACACCAAATTGTTGCGTAAACGTCCCCGGCTCTAATGCGTCGATATTCGTCTCAGGTATCCATTTTTTAATATGGCTGCCAGTGCCACTTTCCGTGTCTGCATCAAAAAGTTTCAGCGCTTTATCATTCATCGACTCAATATAACCTGCTTGATCTATGACAATTGTGGCATCTTCTGCAGTATCCTGTTGTTTACTGTGTTGTGTTCTTGTGGTCACCAAGCTTCCCCCCTATTCATCGGTAAAATGGGAAGATAAAAATGATTCCAAATGCTTTGCAACTTCCCTGAGCTTCTGTTCTTCGTGTTCATCAAACTGGCGGGCGTTCCGGTAACCAATCAAAAGGGCGCCTTTCGGGAGACCATTCCAAACTAAAGGAACCGAATAAGCGGCAACCAGCTTTTCGGCTAACATAATCGGGTAATCGGTTATTTTCCCTAAAATAGTTTCGGGAAAATTCGTGATTCCCATGGGTGTTCCACTGGAAATCACTTTTCCGGCAATCCCCTTTCCATATCGGACGGTAATGTATTTATATTTCTCATTTCGATTTCCCATTGCATAAGGCCAGGTAATATCCGGATCGTTTCGATTCTGCAAGGCAACACCGACAAAATCACAGGGTACGCCTTGTTTCAGCCGGTCACATTCGGTGAGTATCAACTCTTTTAAAGATTCCATGCCATCACGTCCTCACTGGATCCCATAACCAAGTAATCCTTTTTTCAAGGCAAAGGACACCAGTTCCGGCCGAGTTTTCATTTGCAGCTTCTCCATCAGATTCCCTTTGTGGGTCTCGACGGTTTTGACACTGATGACCAGCTTTTCTGCAATCTCTTTATTTGAATAGCCTTTAGCTATCAATGTCAGGACTTCTTTTTCCCGCTCCGATAGAAGCTGATACGTATCGGCACCATCTTCTTTCAAATTCCCCAGATATTCTTCCATCAAGCGTTTCTGAGCGGAAGGATGAAGATAGGCATCCCCTTGACATACGGAACGAATCGCATTAACTAACTCATCGTGGGGCGCGCTTTTCAACACACAACCGGATGCTCCTGCCTGAATGGCACGGAATAAATATTCTTCATCGTCATGCATCGTAAGAATAAGGATAGCGGTGTCAGGAAGCTGTTTTTTTAATTCCGCTGTTGCAGATAAACCATCTTTTCCATGAGGCATACTCAAATCCATCAAAATAGCATCCGGCTTTTCTTCCAGAGCTTTCTCAATTCCTTCGTTTCCTTCAGAGGCTTCCCCTACCACTTCCATATCCGGTAAGGAATTCAGTAACATCTTCAACCCCATCCTTACCACTGCGTGGTCGTCCACCAACAGGACCTTAATCATCCCATAACCCCTCCTATGACTGGATTGGCAAAACGATGGAAACCGTTGTCCCTTTATCCAACTCAGAGGTAAGGTTGCATTGCCCCCCGACAAGACGCATCCTTTCCCCCATGGCAGCGATTCCCATGGAACGACCGCTTTCCATCACTTTGTTTGTATCGAACCCTTTTCCAGTATCTTTAATTTCTATTTTCACGGAAAACTCTCCCCATGTAAACGCTATTTTTGCTTTATCTGTATCTGCATACTTAGCGATGTTGATTAAAGCTTCCTGGCAGACCCGAAAAGCGGCCAGACTTTCTGGATCGGAGACCAGTTTTTCTTCCCCCTGGGAATCCACATCAATCAATATACCGAATGTATTCGTGAATAACTTAGCGTAGCTTTTCACGGCTGCCGTCAATCCTAGAGTTGATAATGTATTTGGATATAACTCGACTGACAGCAGTCTGACTTCACGGATCGTACGCTCCATCAGGCCAGACATTTCCTTCGCATAGTTTTTCAACTCCGGCTGTTCAATGCCGGATTCGATGAAATTCAAGCCCGTCTGCAAGGTATACAGATTCTGATTGATGCTTTCATGGAGCTCAAGGGCTACCCGTTTAATTTCTTCTTCCTGAGACTGAATGATATAACTGCACGCCTGGTTGCCAGATTTAAGCTCCATCTCCATCCTCCTCTATGATTTACATACTTTTTCTGGATTGATTTTCGGTAATATCACTGAACACACCGGCATATTGGATGATTTCCCCCGAGTCATCCTTGATGGCATTGATGGTCAGCCATTCTAAATAGTGTTCTCCGTCTTTCCGTTTATTCCAGATTTCTCCCTGCCAGTAGCCGTGCTTTTCTAATGATTCCCACATCCGCTTATAAAATGCCGCAGACTGTCTGCCAGACTTCAGGATACTTGGATTTTCCCCTGCTGCTTCGTCCGATTCAAAACCAGTAACCTTTGTGAAGGCAGGGTTAACCGTAACGATTTTACCATTTTTGTCTGTGACCATCATGCCGAGCGGCGTCGTTTCCATAATCTGATGAGATACAGCAAGCTTATCATGATAGTACATCCATATGACCAGAATCAAACTTGCTAAAGCGATTTGAGAAAGTGCCATGAAGCCGATGGCATAGTGTCCTGTCAAGCTGTAAAGAAGGGACAGCATCAACGGCGGGAAGAAACCTCCCAAACCTCCCATCGCAGATACAATACCGTTAGCAATTCCAGCCTGTTTGTTGAAATACATTGGTACCAGCTTGAAGATGACTCCATTCCCAACTCCGGCAGCAACGGCAATGGTCAAACTGCCAACTGTATATAGGCCGATCGATGGAGCGAAGGATAACAGCAAGGCGGCTACGGTGAATCCGCCAAACACATACATCAATAAAATAAGGGAATGGAAGCGGTCTGCGAGCCAGCCTCCAAGTGGACGCAGAAAAGTGGCGACAGCGATGAATCCGGCCGTTCTCATCCCGGCATCTACTTTATCCAATCCAAAGTTTGCGACTAGAAAGTTCGGAAGATAAACAGTGAACGCCACAAAAGAACCAAAGGTAATGAAATAGAATAAACAGAATAGCCATAGCTTTTCATTTTTATAGACACCTTTGATCTGCTTCATTAATGGAACTTTCACTCTCGTTTCCTTTTTATCTCCTAAAAAGAAGTTCAACAAGATGAAGATCCCTAAAAGTACAAGGTAAAGCTGGACCGTGAACGACCATCCGAAGTTTGCAGCAACTACCGGTGCGGCAAATGCTGTGATGGCAGTACCGATGTTACCCGCTCCGTAGATACCGTTGACGAAGCCATGACGACTTTTATCATAATATTTCGGCAAGGAAGTAACCCCGACGGAAAAGATGGCTCCACCAATTCCCAGGAACAGTCCGCCAATCAAAAGGTCGACCAAAGAGTCAGCCACACTGATGTAATAGACCGGGAATAATAACAGGATGAAACTTACCATGAAAATCAACCGTGCACCTAGTAAATTAGCTAAGTATCCAAGTGGAATTCTTAAGACGGACCCTAAAATGACCGGGATAGCAGTTACCCAGGCAATATGCTCCGGTGCAATAGCAATGTCTTCGGTAATAAAAGGAAGTAAGGATGATATCAATACCCAAACCATAAAACCTGTCACAAGGTTCATCGTTTGTAGTGGAAGTTGAATTTTCGTTTTCATAGCGGTTTCCCCTCGCTTTTAATGACATAATGAAGGCCGGCTTCCTGATCATAAGCAGACCATTCGGTTTCTGTCTGCGCTACCTCGCTGGTTAATGGAACGGCAAAAAAGTAGTGATCATCAAAATAAATTCTGAGATGAGTGTTATCGGGACAATTGGCCAGCTTTTTTACCTTTTTATCCAGCCACGGCGCCATATCTTCACCAGCTTCTCCATGAATACAAACTTTCACAGGAGCGCCTATAAATCTCTTTATATCACTATTTTCAACTGACGCCACAACTGCCACACCCCTTTTTCTCCGGTGGATAGATAAAGAACTGGTAGCCTTGGAGAGCTGTCCAGAATGTATCTCCCGCTGATTCTTCCAGATGATCGATGACTTCCTGTTCGGATTCCCAGCTGCTCATTCCTTTTACTTCAGCAACCACAACTTCAGCATCTAAAACTGTTTTATCATCCAAGTACCAGTGGAGCCGCTGTCCTTTAAAAATTTGTTCAAAACTGGTCTCTACTTCGGCAGCAAGTGTCCCGGAATTTTCTCTGATAAAACAGAAATCAAGATAGGTTTCGCTCTTCATATCCCTTGCTGCCCCCTTTGTTTTTCTCCTTTTTATATATAAACAACGCTACCGGAAACAACAGAACATTCAATCCGGCATACAGTAATGTAACCCCATAGTTTTCGTAATAATATTGATGGACCACTAACTGCGTAAACACAATATTCATCATTAAAATGGCTGCCAACAGGATAACTCCGACGTAACTACGCTTCATAACGCTTCACCCTCACTGCGTAAATAGCCTCATCCTTCACTTCCACTTCGATCCCTGGAAGCGGTCGGCGCGGCGGACCTGCTGTTGGTGCACCTGTAGATGCATCAAATTTCCCATGGTGACATGGACAGATCATTTCCTGTTCGTCCTTGACCCAGTACACCGGGCATCTGAGATGGGTACAGGCATTCTGGTAAGCAACGTATTTATTTTCACTAAGTCGGATTAGAATGGCACTATCATGTTCACTCGGAAAATGGAATTTAACAGAATCCCCTACCTTTACGTCTTTAACATCCGCGATTTTCTGATGCGGATATTCTTTATCCCCAAGTCCCATCAATTCCTTGGCAGCGACGGCTCCCCATGGCAAGGTAGAGACAGCGAAGACACCGGCAGCACCTGCTAATGTTTTCATGAACCCTCTGCGGTCGAGCATCCGTTCATTATTCCGATTGATATTATGCGTATAGTTATCTTCGTCATATGGTATCTTGTTATTGCGATCACTCATGATACTTCCTCCTTAAAAGAGTTTTTCTGTCCCTTGCAAAATTCCTGGGAGATTCACTTTGACATTGGTCGCACCTTCCAGATATGGCATGCTGGTCACCCATTTGTCATTATCCAGGTCATGACGGCGCTGCTTCTGTTCGATCTCTTCTTCTGTCAGCCATTGCAATGTATTGGAAGGACAGACACTGGCGCACATTGGCGGGATACCATCTTTCGTCCGGTCGATGCAAAGGTCACATTTGTACATCAGGTTTTGTTCTTCATCAAACTTCGGTATGCCATAGGGGCATGCGATCGTACAGTTTTGACAGCCGATACATTTTTCAACAAGTGCGGATAGGACTGCTCCTGTTTCATGAATTTGGATGGCCTGGGCCGGACAGCTCCTGGCGCAGGCAGGATTTTCGCAATGCAGGCACATCAGCGGCATCGTCTGTCGGTTCACGTGAGGATTGACATCATAGACATAATTCCTGTTCCGTTCTTCATGCCCGCCGCACTGAGTACAGGCGGCAAGGCAGGAACGGCATCCGATACAGTTTTCTAATTCGATATATAACCGTTTCTTCATTTATAGCACCTTCTTAGGTTCGAGTTTTTCCATTTGAGCTGCACATGCCTTGAACTCTGGCATTCTTGATTTTGGATCGAGTGCCGGTATCGTCAATAAGTTGATAGACTCTTCATGTCCAAAATGATAGGGAACAAATACGGTATCTTTCCGGATGGCTTCTGTCACTTTCACTTTGTAGATGGCTTCCCCTCTCCGGGTATACAGCCGTATTCTTTCGTCGTGCTCCATATTGTATTTACCAGCTGTCTCTGGGTGCACCTCTACATACGGTTCCGGGCACATATCTTTCAGGAATTGAATCCTTCTTGTCTGGTTGCCGGACAAGTAATGGTATACGACACGGCCCGTCGTCAAGCGAAGCGGGTATTCCTCGCAAGGTTCTTCTGCCGGAGGACGATAAGGTAACGCACAAATTTGTGCTTTTCCGTCCGG
This sequence comes from Thalassobacillus devorans, assembly GCF_900176565.1. Lineage (GTDB taxonomy): Bacteria > Bacillota > Bacilli > Bacillales > Halobacillaceae > Thalassobacillus > Thalassobacillus devorans_A. Next base: position 66,101 of record NZ_FXEH01000003.1, on the reverse strand, counting down.
ATGATAGAATTTCTTATCCAGGAACATGTGTGGTGTTCCTTCATCTCCCTCATCTTTACACGGCCAGAACACGCCATCCTGCTTTTCGATCTTATCCCAGGTAGCACCGTAGTAATCTGCGCTTCCTCCCTTGGAAGCTAATCGGAATTCTTCCGCCACATCTTTTGCTGTCTTCAAGTGAGCGAAGTTTTCGCCCTTGCCAAGCCGTTCTGCCAGTTCTACTTGCATCTGCCAGTCAGGCTTTGATTCACCTAATGGCTCCTGTGCTTTATTAATTTTGATAATCCGTCCTTCAATGTTGGTTACCGTGCCTTCGTCTTCTGACCAGGTAACGGAAGGAAGGATGACATCAGCGAATTCGGCGCTTTCTGATAAGTAAAAGTCAGCACAGACCATAAAATCAAGATTCTTCATGGCATTACGAACAAAGTTTAAGTTCGGCGCTGATACAGCCGGGTTGGAACACAGAAGGTACAACCCCCGTATTTGTTTCTGATCCATCAGTTCGAACATTTCATAAGCAGATACACCTGCTTTTGGCATTTCTTCCGGTGTAATCCCCCATACGTTACAGACTTCCTGGACATGCTGCGGGTTGGTAATTTTCCGGTAACCTGGCAGCAAATCGGATTTCTGACCATGTTCCCGTCCACCCTGACCATTGCCCTGACCTGTGAAAGTCGCGACCCCTGATTTCGGACGACCGATCTTGCCAGTGACAAGCGCCATGTTGGTGTAGCCAGATACGTTGTCGACGCCTTTATGCTGCTGTTCGATCCCTCGTGCAAACATGACGACTGCATTTGGTGCTTTCCCATAGATCTCTGCAGCTCTTTCTATCTTCTCTGGAGCAACACCAGTCAAGTGACTCGTATATTCCGGAGTGAATTGTTTAACCAGTTCTTTCGTTTCTTCAAAACCGTTGGTATGCTGGTTGACGAACTCTTCATCTGCATAACCTTTTTCAACTAATAAATGAACAATTCCATTTGCTAAAGCAAGGTCTGTCCCTGGCTTCAAATCCAGGTGAAGGTCAGCTCTTCTGGCAATCGGGGTTTCCCGAGGGTCAACGACGATGATGTAGCCTCCGCGTTCTTGTACATTCCAGATGCGGAACATGGAAGTCGGATGGCACTCTGCTGTGTTGCTTCCCGCAATGAACAGGCAGTCTGTTTCATGAATATCTGTCCAAGGAAGTGTGGAGCCGCGGTCCACACCGAAAGAGCGAAGAAACCCGCCGGCTGCACTGGACATACAGAACCGGCCATTGTAGTCGATGTAGCGGGTACCCAAGGCGACACGTGCAAATTTACCAGTCAGATAACACTTTTCATTGGTCATGGACACCCCGCTGAATACAGACAAGCTGTCTTTTCCGTAATTTTGCTGCAGTTCACCAAACTTCTCAGCAATCAAGTCGTAAGCTTCTTCCCAGCTCGCTTCCCGGAACCCTTCTTTTGTTCCTTTCAAGGAAGCATCATCACGAATCAGTGGACGAAGGATGCGGTCCTTATGGTTCGTCTGCTGGTAAGCCGTAACCCCTTTCGGACACATTTTCCCGACCGTTACCGGCCAATCGTAACGAGGTTCCACGCCGATGATTTTATTGGTGGCTGTATTCACCCGAAGGTTCATGCCACATTGCATCCCGCAATAGCTGCAGTGTGTCTTGATCAGTTTCTCATTCGGGTGTTCCACATTCTCTATCTCTTTAAAAAATTTATCCCTTTGCATTTTGGTTGGCCTCCTTGGTTTTCACCTCATGGGTCGGAAATCCTGCGAATCTGGAGATGCGGTACTTACGGCGGCATGGGAGACACAATTCTGCTAAATTGAATCCGTCCTTCTCCATCGTAAAATCTATCTCGTTCGTACCCAGGACATTGACGACATCCTGTGACTGTTCCGTTGATACAAATTCATCTCCGCAAACCTTACACTCTTTCATCGATTGTTCGCCATAATGTTCACGGTAATTTCTTGCAAAAACACTAAGCGGACGGAATGGAATATGAGCAAGCTTCCCGAAAGGCAGATAAATCAATGTCACAATGACGGAATACTGGTGGATGAGCGACATAGCGTAATGCCCTGCTCCATGTAAAAACACGTTCATGAAAGTCAAAATCAAACCGGTGATACTGATGAAAAGCAATAAGTATAATGGTAGAAAGTCATACAGAAATTTCTGTTCTGCTCTCGCCTGCATATTCTTTAAGCGGCGGTACAGCGCCATGCATACCCCGATAATTACCATGATGGCTGTGATATTAAGAGCATTATAAGAAAGAAAAGCGATAACGCCATCAGCCGGCACAGTAATGAGATCCACTCCCATGGCAACGATAGTATAATAGCCGCTTTCCTCCATCGTGAAATACATCCACCCAAAAACGAGAGGAAATGTAACCAGGCAGGATAAAATAACACCCCAGCCAATCAGCAAGTGCTGGGTCCATCGGTAAATTCCCCTATTCCAGATGAATTCGTACGTACCAAGATGGTTGACGGAAGTTTTCGGTGTAGATTTACGGAACAAAAGCTTGATCCCTTTTTTGATGATAATCTTTGTTGGCGGTCTTTCTCCCCAGGCAATGAAGCGGTAGAAGAAGCCTGCGATGAATACGAAAGTACCTACCATATATCCGTACAAGTTCAAGTCGACATGTGTGAACATCCTCGTTCCGATGAACATCAGCACCAGGATTGCACTGACAGTAAGGAACATGGACTTTGCAAATTTCGAAGCAAATGCATCATTAATGGAATGAGTTGCTTTCATTGGTTTTCTTAACACTGTTTCAGCCATTTTTAATTCCCCTTCGCTTAACTTTTTTATGTGTTTGTGTGATCCCTGTAACTTGTTAATTTAATTATAGAAAGCGAAGGAGTTTTTCGTAATCGGGGAAACCCCCCATCCTCTCGGGGAAATCCCCCTATTTATTTTTTATTTGAGAAAACTGCACAGATAATCGTTGTTTAGTTTTGGAGAAGGTTTATTCAATTAAAAACCCAAAAAGTCGAAGACTTGATTTCAAGATACCAAGGGTTCTTTACCATAATAGAGCCAGGGTTGGCTGGGAAACTACTCGCTTTCCTGCGGGGAACCGGCAAGCCTCCTCAGTCATTTCACTCCCTGTGGGGTCTCGCCTGGCTCCTTCTCCCGCGGGAGTCTCGCAGTTTCCCAACCAACCCATCCGAAAGATGAGAGAAATGAACCCCTGCCATAGATGAAGACGTCTTCCACCTATAATTGGAAGTATGATGCAGGTGACAAGAAAACTTTTATAAGTAGCTCTCCCTTTTGTTGAATCCTAAATATCGATGTTTCCGTTTTTCCCATAAACGCAAGGAGGTTCGGGAAATTGCGAGACTCCGATGGGAGGATAGTGCATGGTGAGATCCCGCAGGGCTTCAGCCCGAAAAGTGTTATACTTTAGTCCTTTTTAACATATTTAAAATTTCTTAAAGTATAAAAAAAGCAGGAGCCGGGCTGTTCGCCTGGCTCCTGCTTTCATTAATTACTCTTATTAAATCATAGATAAAATTGCACCGATTACCACAATTGCACCGATAATCATTAAAATTGTACGGATCATTCATATTCATCCTTTCTTCTGATCACTTTCTACTAATAGCTTCCCTTATTTATGGATAAGTTAAACCTTTTTATATCAATGGGAAAATAAACCAATTTATATAGGAAGATCTTTTTAAAAAACTTTCTGAAAAAGGGTTGTAAAACGGCCTGTTCATTACTATAATGTCCTTTATACGTAAACGAATGTACTTTCTAAAAATACAAAAGGAGGACAAAGGACATGACACAAACAATCTCGATAGGCCTGCTCGGATTAGGCACTGTAGGAAGCGGGGTCGTGCATATTATTGACCAGCATCAGGATAAACTAAAACACCAGGTCGGATGTAATGTAGAAGTCAAACACATCCTGGTCAACAACCCGGACAAAAAGCGCGATGTCGTTTTAAACGGTGCGAGATTGACCACCAATCCTGATGACGTGCTAAATGATCCAGAGCTTGATGTCATCATTGAAGTAATGGGCGGAGTCGAGACGACGAAAGACTATATTGTCCAAGCCCTCCAAAATAAAAAACACGTGGTGACAGCCAATAAAGACCTCATGGCTGTATACGGGAGCGAATTACTGGCAACAGCATCAGAGAACAGCTGCGATTTATTTTATGAAGCTTCCGTTGCTGGCGGCATACCAATCCTCCGCAGCCTTGTGGAAGGGTTATCGTCAGACCGCATCACAAAAATGATGGGAATTTTAAATGGTACGACTAACTATATTCTGACAAAAATGACTCAGGAGGGTGCTGCCTACGACGACGTCTTGAAAGAAGCGCAAGCACTGGGATATGCCGAAGCAGACCCCACTGCAGACGTGGAAGGAATCGACGCAGCCAGAAAAATAGCTATCCTCGGCACCCTGGGTTTCTCGATGCACCTGGAATTGGATGACGTATCGATCGAAGGAATATCCAATGTTTCCCAGGAAGACCTTGAATACAGCAAACAGCTCGGTTATACAATGAAACTGATCGGTATCGCTGATCGTTCCGGTGATAAAGTAGAAGTAAGTGTACAGCCTGCTTTGTTCCCCGAAAACCATCCACTAGCAGCCGTAAATGATGAATTCAACGCTGTATATGTGCACGGGGAAGCAGTTGGTGAAACCATGTTCTATGGTCCGGGGGCGGGAAAGCTCCCAACCGCAACGGCCGTAGTCTCCGATTTAGTTGATGTCATGAAAAATATCCGGCTCGGTGTCACAGGTAACAGTGCTGTCTTGCCGCAGTTTGAAAAGAACCTGAAGGATGAGGATGAAATCCAGGCGAAGTATTTCATACGCTTGCATGCCAAAGATCAGCCTGGAACATTTTCTGCTTTAACAAACCTATTTTCCAGCTATGGTGTAAGTTTAGAAAAAATTCTGCAGCTGCCTGCCAAAGAAGAAGACATAGCAGATATTGTCATGACGACTCATACCGTATCAAAGAAGAACTATCAATCTATTCTACAGCAGCTGCATGATCTGGATGTCGTTTCTGAAATCAAAAGCAGTTACCGTGTCGAAGGAGATGAACGCTGATGAACTGGAAAGGCCTGCTTCATCAATACGAAGAATATTTACCAATCAATGAAAAAACACCGAAACTATCCTTGTGGGAAGGCAATACGCCATTGATTGCTCTCGATGATTTATCAGAAAAACTTGGCGTGGAGCTGCACGTGAAATATGAAGGTCTTAACCCCACCGGATCGTTTAAAGACCGCGGAATGGTGATGGCAGTTGCCAAAGCGAAGGAAGAAGGCAGTGAAGCGGTCATGTGTGCATCGACAGGGAATACCTCAGCCGCTGCTGCCGCCTATGCCGCCAGAGCCAACATGCGCTGTATCGTCGTCATACCAGATGGCAAAATTGCGATGGGTAAGATGGCACAAGCCGTCATGTATGGCGCAGAAATTTACGCCATTAAAGGAAATTTTGATAATGCCATGCAAATGGTGCGCAACCTGAGCGAGGAAGCGCCGATCACCCTCGTCAACTCTGTCAATCCATACCGGATCGAAGGACAGAAGACAGCGGCCTTTGAAGTATGTGAACAACTGGGCACCGCTCCTGACTACCTTTCCATACCAGTCGGAAATGCCGGTAATATTACGGCGTACTGGAAAGGGTTCAAGGAATATCATCAGCAAAATAACACCGGCCTGCCAAGCATGCACGGATTTGAAGCAGAAGGTTCAGCTGCTATCGTACGAAACGAAGTCGTCGAAAACCCGGAAACACTGGCTACCGCCATCCGGATAGGAAACCCGGCCAGCTGGGATAAGGCACTGGTTGCTACGGATGAGTCTAAAGGGAAAATCGATTCGGTCACGGATGAAGAAATTCTGGAAGCTTATCACCTTCTCGCACAGTCTGAGGGAGTTTTTGCGGAACCGGCTTCCTGTGCGTCCATAGCAGGTTTAAAGAAAGACATCGAAAACGGTCATATCAAAAAAGGTTCTAAAGTTGTCGCTGTATTGACCGGGAATGGACTAAAGGATCCAGACTGCGCCATTGAGAACTCCACTTTGAAACCGGTAGTTCTTCCAAACGAAGAAGAAGTGGTGTTCGATCATATTTTAGGACGTGTCAAACCATGAGTGCCAGCGGGATGTTCACGATCAAAGTCCCGGCCAGCACTGCTAATTTAGGCCCGGGATTCGACTCTGTCGGTCTAGCCGTCAACCGATATTTGACACTGGATGTGGCGCCGGACAGCCAATGGTCTTTCGAACCTGAAACCGGGAACTTAAAAGGACTGCCCGCAGGGAAGGATAACCTGATTTATCAGGTCGCAGCATTTGTGGCAGAGAACCATAAAAAAGGCTCACTCCCTCCTGTCTCCGTTAAATTAAGCAGCGACTTCCCCATGTCTAAGGGGTTCGGAAGCAGTGCTGCTGCCATCGTAGCCGGCATCGAACTTGCTGACTATCTGCTGGACCTCAACCTTTCATTGAAAGAGAAAGCACGATATGCAAGTCTTTATGAGGGCCACCCTGACAATGTCGCCGCTTCCCTTTACGGCGGGCTGGTGATTGGATGTCACCAGGAAAAAGACACACATATTGTTTTAGGCGGACGTCCGGAAGTTGATATCGTCGCTGTCATCCCGTCCTATGAAATGAAAACAGATGCTTCACGAGGACTTTTGCCAGAAAGCTTTCCTTACGCTAAAGCTGTGGAAGCCAGCAGCATCAGCAATGTACTGGTCGCTGCCCTTCTGCAGCATGACTGGGAGCTTGCTGGAAAAATGATGACCGAAGACTTATTCCATCAACCCTATCGAGTCCAGTCGATTCCGGAATGGGACACAGTCATGACATTAAAAGAATCATTACCAATCTACGGAGTAGCTATCAGCGGTGCCGGTCCGATTCTTCTCTGCTTCACCCCACCTGGAAAAGGAGAAACAGTGAAACGCACACTCGCTTCCTCCTTTCCAGGAGAAGCAGTGGTGGAGCTATTACTTCCCGCTGAATCAGGAGTCACCGTCGATAGCTATAAATGCTCGGCAGCAAAATAACATACAGCCAGCGTTCAGGAGAATGATCCTTCGCTGGCTGTATTTTTTATGTAAGCTGCTTTATCTTTTGACTTGCCTGTTGAATGCTGATAGGTTTTGAATTAAAAGGGAGGCGTTATCATGAGCAATGTGCATGATTTTTCAGCAATAATGATTACGGGAGAAGAAAAGTCCCTGGCCGATTTCAAAGGAAAAGTGCTGCTAGTAGTCAACACAGCCAGCAAGTGCGGGTTCACACCCCAGTACGAAGGCCTGCAAGAGCTATACGACAAGTATAACGAGCAAGGATTTGAAGTGCTAGGATTTCCGAGCAATCAGTTCATGAATCAGGAACCTGGAACGGAACAAGATATTCAGGAGTTTTGTAAGGTCAATTACGGTGTCAGCTTTCCGATGTTCAGCAAAGTTGATGTAAAAGGAAAAGATGCCCATCCACTTTTTCAGCATCTGGTACAAGAAGCCCCCGGAATGATTTCCGATCAGGTCAAGTGGAACTTCACAAAATTCCTCGTCGACCAAAACGGCAATGTCGTCGATCGCTACGCACCCCAAACAAAACCAGAAGATATAGAGAAGGATATACAAAAACTATTGAACTAGAATGTAAAGACGGGCGCGCGAAGTGCTCGTCTTTTTCTATAATACCTCTCCCTTTTTCTCCTCATACAAGACCTCCCCTTAACATATTATGTAAAATGGGAGGTGGACGAATGAAAAAAAGAGCATATCAGGAACTTAACTATCCAGAAGATATGATTAAACTATTAAGAGAAGGGCTGCAGCCAAAATCACGGCCAAAAAAAGTAGTGATAGCCGGTGCGGGAATGGCTGGTTTAACCGCCGCTCTTCTATTAAGACAGGCTGGACATGAGGTTACTATACTGGAGGGAAATGACCGTATCGGAGGAAGGGTTTTTACACTTAGGCAACCCTTTCACCAAGGCAACTATATAGAATTAGGAGCCATGCGTATTCCCGATAACCATGCCCTCGTTTTCGAGTACATACGCCGGTTCAGACTGCCTGTAGCTAAATTTGTCAATACCTCTCCCCACGACCTGTTTTTTGCTAATGGTCGTATCGTGACACGTAAACAATATGAAGAGAATCCGGATTCGTTATATTTCCCTGTGGAAGATTGGGAAAAAGGAAAGACAGCTACAGAGCTGCTTCTATCTGCTGTCCAGCCATTCCTCGAATTATACAATGCAAGCAATGAAGAACAACAAGAAGAGCTGCGTAAAAAATTTGCCCGTTACTCTATGGGAGACTTTCTAAAGAATAACCCGCTCGGTCAATCCATGTCGGTAAACGCTATTAGAAAAATAAGCGTTCTATTAGGCATAGAGGGCTTTCCGGAATTCTCATTCGTCGATATTCTGACAGATATCATCTACCCTATTTTCAGTGAGGCTACTGAATTTTATCAAATCCCAGGTGGAAACGACCAGCTTCCAAGGGCTTTTTTGCCTGAACTCGGTGATCGTATCTACCTGAACCAGGAAATAACTAAAATTATTCAGAAAGATAAGGAGATACTGTTTCAAACCAAAGACAGGATGACAGGAGAGTCCCATTGTTTTCACGGCGATTTCGGAATCACTACCATTCCATTTACAGCTTTCCAGTTCATCAAGGTAGAGCCCTATGATTCCATTTCTTTTGAAAAATGGTCAGTCATTAAAGAATTGCCCAATATCCCTTCTGTAAAAATAGCCCTTGAGTTCAAGAGCCGTTTTTGGGAGCAACAAAAACTCGGGAATATCATATCCGATACTCCGCTGCGATTTGCTTATGTACCCAGTCAGAATATTGGAAAACCAGGCCCCGCCGTCCTGCTGGCCAGCTATAACTGGGGACATAATGCTCTCTTATGGAACAGCCGTCCCAAAGAAGAGCATATCCGGCTGGCATTAGATGGACTTGCGGAAGTTTACGGTCCGCAAGTGTACAACGAATTTATTCAGGGAGTCACTTTTAATTGGAGTCAAAATCCCTTTTCGTCTGGATGCTTTACCCTGTTTACCCCTAACCAGGAAGTTAACTATGCGGATATCATCCCTCTACCTGAACAGCGACTGCACTTCGCGGGTGAACACACTTCCTCTTTTCATGGATGGATCGAAGGAGCGATTGAATCTGGAATTCGTGCGGCTTTTGAAATACATAATCGTGACTAAGCTGCTCATAATTCTAAAGTAGCTCCTCCGGTTCGCTTCACGCCTCTCATAGCTGCCATTTCCTCGACCAGCTGAAGCAGTGCCCGATCCTTTGCTTTTGCTTCGACCATAACGTCAACAGATCGGCCGTTACGTTTCAAGTCTGTGATCAACGGCTGCAAAAAATCGAGACTCACATAATCCGCATGGCTTCGAAACGCCTGTTCAGACTTAGGAGAGGAAACATGAATTTTCGGGCGATGGGGAGAATGATCCCATGTCTTCATAAAGCGTGGAAGAATAGTCTCCAGGCTCTCCCCCTCCTCATGATTAGCTATATAATGATGGTAATCAAACATTAGCGGAATCGATTCTTGTTCACAGATACCCAAAGTTTCGCCAGCAGTATAGGTTTTATCATCGTTTTCTAAAGTCATCTGTTTTTTTATGTGGCCTGGAAGCTGAAGCAGGTTGTCATGAAACCTGCCGACGGCTTCTTTTTTATTTCCATAGGCACCGCCTACATGAATATTAATGGATAATTCTTTTGCCAGCCCCATTGCTTCAGCTACACTATAATGATATTCCATATCCCGCACGGCATTACGCGTCACATGCGGTTTGTCACTTGTAAATAACGTAAATTGATTAGGATGGAAACTCGTTCGGATTTCATGTTTTTTCACCAACGCTCCAATTTCCTCATAAAGCTCCCGGAATGGTGATATGTAATCCCAGTTCACATCCTCGTGTGTGGCTAATGGCACAATGGAGGATGATAATCGATACAGCTTGATTTCATGAGCAATATTATAATGGAGTGCCCGTAACGTATGATGGAGGTTTTTCCTCGTGATTTCATGTAATTTGTTAGTTCTTTCCTCTTCCCCTAACTGCTTCCAGCGGGAAAATGTCATGGTTTTCTGCGGAGAAGCATCCCACAGGTTCAAAGCATGAGCGACATAACCGAACCGAATGATCAACACATTCACCTTCTCTATAGGATAGTACTTGCTCCATGTAAGTTTTCCACTATGAATCCTTTCTAAACCAAAACATCTCCTCTTACAGTTCTCCTCAAAGGGCAGTTCTGGGCTGGTTTTTCATTATTCAATTAAAGGACTGAAAAGTCGAAGACTTGATTTCGAGATATTGGTTGGAGGAGCGGGGCGTGGGGGAACGAGTCGCTTTCCACGGGAGTTCGGTGAGACTCCTCGAAAATGCTACGCATTTCCTTCGTGCGGTGTCGTTTCAAAGAAGTATTTCAAAATCCTGTGGGATGAAAATGAGCGGTGAGATCCGCAAGGCTAATCCTAGAAAGTTCACAACATGCCCACGGAAAGCGATCCGTTTTCCCGGCCACCATAACCGCAATCAAAAGTCTCGAAATTGAGTCTTCAGCAACTGGGAGCTTTTCTGTAAAACCAACAGAGAAAATAATAAATATGTTAGGAACAAATACTTATTTATGCAGGCTTATTTTACTGAAAATTCATAATTTATTGTTAATAACACCCAGCTAGGATATACTGAATTTGGAAAAACCCTCCAACCCGGGAATGGAGAATAATACAGATCATTCAGGAGGTTTCCATTTTGAAAAAGAAACGGATATTGAACTTGACCTTAGCTGGAGCGTTGACATTTTCCCTGGTTCCCGCCACAGCGTTCGCCCATGATGAACTGGGCGGTGGAGGAGAAAAAGGTGAAAACCTGGAAGGTGAGGAACTTTCGGTTCCACTCTTAGAAGGAACTAAAAATGTCGGCCACTGGAAAGAAGTTGCTGCTGTAGAGCTGCAGGAAGTGAAGGATGGAGTGAAAAATTCTACAGCTGACGTTTACAGCTACAAAGGCTATGCTTATCTTGGAACCCACACTCGCAATGGCGGAGAAGGCGGTGTGCGGGTCTTTGATATGAAGGATCCTGCCAATCCGAAAGAAGTCACTTCTTTTGGCCATCATGAAGGTACCTGGCAGGAAAAAGTGATCGTAAAATCCGTAAACACACCAAACTTTAAAGGCGATCTGGCTGCTGTCAGTGTGCAAAAGCTCGACCGTGATTCTGATGCCACCGGTGGTTTCCTTTTATATGATGTAACCGATCCTGAAAATCCTGAAAAACTAGGATTTTGGGAAGATACATCCGGAGCCCGCGGCACACACGAACTATACTTATTCGTCCAGAATGGAAAGCCATATGTGATGACAGCCAATAACTATGCTGACTACTATTCCCATGGCGAACAGATGGACGTTCATTTAGTCGATGTCAGTGACCCGGCGAACCCTGAGTCTATATATCAATTCGATCCAAGGGATCACATCGATGAAGTCAGTGATGACAACTATGATGGCTATAATTGGACGGATGAAGACGGTTTAAGCCGTGCCGCTTTCGCCCATAGTGTTATGACAGATAATAATGGCGACACCGCTTACCTCTCTTATTGGGATTTAGGAACGATTATTCTCGATATCAAAGATCCTGAAAACCCTGTATATATGGGAAGAACAGACTTCGCTCCGACTGTTCAGGGAGCAGCGCACTCTTCCACACTTGCTAAAGGCGGAAATGTTCTGATTGAGACGAGAGAAGTATTCGGTCCTGTTCGTGAAGGCTTTGAGTCAGCCTATGGTTACACAATGATTTATGACATAAAAGATAAGACAAAACCTACCTTGCTAAGTTCTTTTAAAACGGATTTTACTGAAACAATACCAGGCGGCGCTACCGTCCACGACCCGAAAGTAAGAGGCAATACGCTTTACTTGTCCCACTATTCCGGGGGTGTACGGGCAGTGGATATCACCGATCCGGCAAATCCAGTTGAAACGGGAGCTTATATACCTAGTCGTTCTAATATCTGGGGTGTTTATGTAGACCGTAACTACGTCCTCGCTTCTGATATGGGCCAAGGTTTGAAAGTATTACAAAAGACACCTGATAATGACGCTCCGACTGAAAGTGAATAATGTAAAAAGGCGGCCGTTTGGGCCGCCTTTATTTGTTGTCCTGATTTTCCTTTATCATCGCTTTCAGTTCGGCAATTTCTTTTAATAGCATCTCGTGATCCACTTCTTTTTTTCCTTCTTTTTCTTTCTCCTTCGCTTCATACATCTCATTAACCTTCTGGACATTATTGACAATTTCTCCGACAAACAAATTAAGAACGATGAAGGTGCCGATCAAGATGAAAGAAATAAAATAAATCCACGACCATGGATCCTCTTCAAATATTGGCCGGAACACACCACTCGCCCAGGATTCCAGTGTAACTACCTGGAACAATGTCACCATGGATAAATGAAGAGAACCGAAGTACTCAGGTGCCAGATCACGATATAAAATGACACCAATCACAGCAAACACATAAAACACAATTGCTAATAGCAAAAGGATGTTGGCCATAGCAGGCACAGTTCGTAACAATGCAGTGGTCAGACGCTGCAGTGACGGGCTGACGGAAACAGTGCGCATGACTCGCAAAACACGAAGAATCCGTAAAGCAGAAATATAATGAGTACCACTGAAAATCAGTACCCCGCCGATAATAATGAAATCGAAGATATTCCAGCCATTTTTAAAGAAATGCAGCACAGGCCGGTGGGCAATTATTCTTAAAATGATTTCTATAGTGAAAAACCAAAGAAAAAAACCTTCTATTACAACAAACCAGTTTTGATATTCCTTAAAAATCCCCGGATAAGTTTCCAAACCGATGGTGATTGAATTGATAAAAATTAAGAATAGTACGGTGTTAGTAAAGTAAGGATGGTGAACTAAGCCATATAGTTTTGAGCGGACACCTGATCCTGAATTTCTCTTCATCACGTCTACTGAAACCTCCAATAAATAGGCTTGCTAGCTTTCTAGTTTATCACATATTCCTTACGCAGGTCATGATTTGTTACCTCTATGTAACTTTACGATTACTATTTTGTAATAAAGGGGAAGATACAAATAGTAGCAGTTATTCTTTTTACAGGAGGGTATGTTTTTTTATGGAAAAGAAGACGGAAGACATTATTGGCAGATCATTGAACGCACTACTGGAAGACGAAACGTTTTTACCGGACTTACAAGGCGACTCTAGACGCCAGGCATTCAAATCCTTGGTATCCATACTTTCGACTCCAAACCATATCAATAAATCGTTTCTGAGGATCGCCCTGGAAAATGGGACCGTCGTCCGCATCCCCGCTTTCCGGGTTCAACATAACAATACATTAGGACCTTACAAAGGAGGCATCCGTTTTCACGAATCTGTAAATGAAGATGAGGTTTCCAACCTTGCTAAACTGATGACTTTAAAGAACGCGCTTCATGAAGTACCTTTCGGTGGAGGAAAAGGCGGAGTTATTATCAACCCGCGGGAATATTCGCCTAAAGAACTAAATTTGATTTGTAAAAAGTATGTGCAATATTTCAGTGATATTTTAGGTACGGAAAAGGATATACCAGCCCCCGACGTCGGGACAAGCGAACGGGAAATGGATTGGATGATGGCCGAATACAAAACCATCCACCCAGGCCAGACTTACCGCGGCAGCTTTACGGGAAAAAGTGTCATCAACGGAGGTTCTTTAGGCAGACGGGAAGCTACTGGTAAAGGGGTATATTTTACTTTCCGATATATGATGCACAACTTTATCAAAAATAACGAAACCTGGATGGAAGACAGTGACAACCGGTTTGCCAGAACAGCCATGGCCCATTATGGCCGTCCGCTGACAATAGCCATCCAGGGATTTGGAAATGTGGGCTCTGTGGCTGCTCTTCAAGCTTATCAATGTGACTACCTGCAAAATAAAGTTGTGGCCGTCAGCGACCACAACGTCATGCTCTATAATTCAGATGGCTTAGATATTCCAGCTTTGATTGAGTATACGATGGACCATGAAGGGGACCTCCCTGCCGATGAAGAAGCGTTGGCCGAACATGCTATTAAAGCTACTGTCCACGATCGTGATGATTTACTCGAACAGGAGGTAGATGCTCTGTTTCTGGCAGCCTTAGAAGATCAGATTCACCCGGGTAATATGAAAAATATAAAAGCCCGTTTGATTGTGGAAGGCGCCAATGCCCCGGTTACAGAAGATGCAGATGAGTATTTAAGTGAAGATGGAGTGCTTATCGTTCCTGATATACTCGCTAATGCCGGTGGTGTCATCGTTTCTTACTTTGAATGGATGCAAGGAAGGGAAACACAATTCTATACAGAAGATCAGATTTTTGAGTTGTTATACGATAAAATGCAGCATACGTTAGACACGATCTTTCCGCAATTTTTTAAAGATCCATTCCCATTACGGCAGAATTGCTATATCCATGCTGTAACTAAACTATCGACTATTCTATACCGACAAGGAAAGCTGTTTTAAAATCTCAGTAAAGACCATCGACCTATCCCCGGTGGTCTTTTTTTCCTTAATTAAAGACTGGTCTCTAGGTAAATTGTCGAAATTTTATATGTATTTAAATAATCAGCTGATGATTTATGTTATTGTGGTAAATACCAATTATACTGACCAAGGAGGTAAAGAAATGAATCTGATGAATAGCGCAACTGCTGTGTGGAAGCGGATGTGGGTTTTGCATCATGAAGCAAAAAACCTGATGAAGTTTTCTGTAAGCGGAAACAACTCCCAGTGGGATACAGAATCCGCTGAAAGCACACGCCATAAGCAGGAAGGGGATGAACCCCCTTCCGGATTCGATCCCAGACAAAAAATTGGTCTATGGCTGGGACCACTCTTATTTTTATTAACTTTACTATTCGTGAAACCAGAATCCCTCTCTGCAGAAGGGGTGGCTATTTTAGCCTCTACCCTTTGGATTGCCACCTGGTGGATCACAGAAGCAATACCTATTCCCGCCACATCCCTGCTTCCCATTGTCTTGTTTCCATTGACTGGCGGACTCGACATGGATGCAACAGCTTCTTCCTATGGATCAGATACTATATTCCTGTTCATGGGTGGTTTCATCATCGCATTGGCAATGCAGCGCTGGAATTTACATAAACGAATAGCGCTGTGGATCATTTCTTTGATCGGAACCAGTACAGAAAAAATCATACTCGGATTCATGGTCGCAACTGGCGGGTTATCCATGTGGATTTCAAACACAGCCACAGCCATGATGATGGTTCCGATCGGTCTTGCAATCATTTATCAAGTTTCCGATTTATTAAAGGATGACGACTCCATTGATACAAGCCCTGAAAATTTCAATTTCGGTAAAGCGCTGATGCTGGGTATCGCCTACTCCGCTTCCATCGGGGGGCTGGGAACATTAATTGGGACCCCACCGAACACAATATTCGCCGGGGTAGTATCGGAATTATATGGGGTTGAAATTTCCTTTGCCCGCTGGTTGTTATTTGGAGTGCCAATCTCCGCGGTATTCTTAATTATCGCCTGGATCTACCTGGTGAAGGTCGCTTATAAAATGAAGTTCGACCAGCTGCCTGGAGGACAAAAAGTCATTCGTGATGAACAGTCAGCCTTAGGTAAGATGGTGCCAGAAGAAAAGGCAGTAATGACTGTCTTTACATTTGCAGCACTAGCGTGGATCACCCGATCATTCCTATTGGCCGAATTTATTCCGGGCATCGATGACGCCATTATTGCTATTTCTGCTTCCTTAATTCTTTTTGTTATTCCTTCCAAACGCTACCGAGGGGAAGCGTTAATAGATTGGGATACTGCCAAACAATTGCCATGGGGGATCCTTTTGCTATTCGGTGGAGGGCTCGCAATCGCTGCCGGGTTTAGTCAGTCCGGTCTAGCCGAATGGTTTGGGGAACAATTGACTGTACTTGCCAATGTAAATTTCTTTATTATTCTGATCGCTGTTATCGGTCTCGTCATTTTCCTGACTGAGATCACCTCCAACACAGCTACCGGAACGATGATGTTTCCGATTATGGCTTCTCTCGCAGCAGCAATCAATGTTCATCCATATAGTCTGATGATAGGTGCTGGACTGGCTGCTTCGTGTGCTTTTATGCTTCCGGTTGCCACCCCACCGAACGCTGTTGTCTTCGGGTCCGGGTATCTAAGGATTCCTGACATGGCAAAAGCCGGTTTCTTATTAAACATACTGGCGATATTCATCATTGCGATATTCATCTATTTACTGATGCCATTAGTCTGGGGCATTGATATTACAAGTTTTCCGGAGCAATATAGATAACCCCTTAAACAGGTGACCTTTCTTATTATTGGGTCTCCTGTTTTTTCTTTTTCCAATATGTTTCAAATATAGCCGATGGGGTAAAGGTATTAATAATGTGACCGGCCAAGTCCAGTTCTCCCCTTTTACAGATAAGTTGTAATTTTATGAAGATTATATGTAGAATTCCCATTTGCTCCATTTCCAAGCTAAATAGCTTTTAAAATGGGGGTAATAGTAGTTGTAACAACTAGACGAGTTATCATGAACGAAAACTAGCTCCTTACTCGTAAAATCGTAGGTTAATCTGGTTAGAATGATTACTGCTAAACAAAAACCAAACCAGAGCTACATTACGGAAGGAGCTAGTTATTATGAAGGATACCATTAAATACGTTGGTTTAGACGTATCAAAGGAAAAAATTGCAGTCGCTATCGCTGAAGAAGGGCGCGAAGCGCCCAGGTACTGGGGGATGATACCTCATACACCAGAAGCAATTAAGAAATTGGTGAAAAAACTTGGGGATCCAAAAGCCTTACGGTTTTGTTACGAGGCTGGCCCCACAGGATATGCATTATATAGGCTTTTCCTTACCCTGGATGTTCATTGTGAGGTTATCGCGCCGTCCTTAATTCCCCAAAGACCTGGTGAGCGTATCAAAACAGATCGCAGGGATTCTATTCGTCTCGCTCAATTATATCGAGCTGGGGAATTAACGTCTATTTATGTTCCCACCCCTGAGGATGAAGCACTTCGCGATCTAGTCAGGGCACGTGAAGACGCTAAAGAAGATGAGCTAAGGGCGAAGCATCGTTTAACTAAATTTCTCCTGCGCAATAATATTCAAGCACCCCCAGGAGTTAATAGGTGGACCAGAAAGTATCGAGATTGGCTGGATGCACTAAAGTTTGAACGCTCTTCCTTACAAGTAGTTTTTCAGGAGTATTATCATCAAATACAAGAGTTAGAACAACGAATTTTAAGACTGGAAGAAGAAATAAGAGTTCAGGCAACCGAAGGTGTGCACGCGCCAACCATTCAAGCTCTTCAATCATTAAGAGGGGTGGCGCTGATTACAGCAGCAAGTCTTGTAGCTGAAATTGGTTCTTTCAAGCGTTTTCCTTCTCCTAGACAGTTTATGTCTTATCTTGGATTGATTCCAAGTGAATCTTCAAGTGGGGAGAGTAGGCGACAAGGTGATATTACGAAAACAGGAAATCGCCACGCACGACGTTTATTAGTAGAAGCGGCCTGGAGTTATCGTTATCGACCTGCAGTAAAAGGAGAATTAAAAAAGAGACAACATGGTCAAGCCCCCAATATCCAATCAATATCCTGGAAGGCACAAAACAGGCTTCACAAGAAGTATTATCGATTATTATCCAGAGGTAAAGAAAGCGGTAAAGCTATTACTGCAGTGGCTAGAGAATTAGCTGGTTTTGTTTGGGCGATCACTCAAGAGTTAGAAGATGTTTCAAACATTTGAAATGTAGAGGTTTAACTGAATTCATTATAAGCTTCATTTAAATTAGATAGATGGATGAGAATAGGGCTCGAAGGCAAAGAGGTAATACCGGAAAGGAAAACCCACGTGCCTCCTCTGTGCTATTTCTATAAGAATAACGCACGTCTCGAGTTAGTGGATTAGTCCTTTATACGGAAAGATAAATTGTGAAAACCCACGGATATCAGAATGCAAACCGCAGTAGAGATTTTTGCCTTCGTGCCGTGTTCTTACCCTCTATTCAACTGTTTAAAAGGAATAAAAGGAGGGACGAACCGACGTTATCTTTAGCTTTAAAGTAGGGTCTCACCTCGCAGAAGACCAGTCAAGGAATACACTTGACAGCCCTTCTGCGAGGTGAGAGGTAATTGGTAAGCTAAAGGTAAGAGATAATTTAGCCAGAATGGCTAATAAGAGTAACCAAAGAAAGAAGCCAAAACAGCTTCTCTTCTTAAAATTGCCCAAAAATAATTTAAAAAACCTTGGAGAGTGGGAGCCTTGACAGTTTCGTTCATATCAGGAGGTTGGTAATAATGTTCAAAAACAAATGGTTATTTTGGATGCTGCTTTTGATCATTGTCAGCATTGCAGCTTGTTCAAACAATGATACATCTACTCCATCCGCACCTTTTGACCAGACACCAGAAGAACCAGAATATGATCCTCCTTCTACCGATGATTTGGATCCGGATGACCCAATGACCGAATACATCAAATTAGGAGAAAAAGCCTTTAATGAGACAAATACTGTCTTATCTGATGAGGTCGGTAATGAGCTTTCCTGTCAAAGCTGCCATGCTGATGGTGGTGTTGGCCAAGGTTCATCCATGGTCGGTGTTTCTACCCAATTCCCACAATACCGTCCAAGGGAAGGAGCCGTTTTCACCTTATCTGACCGGATCAATGGCTGCATGGTCCGAAGCATGAATGGGGAAAAACTCGATCGTGAAAGTGACGAATTGCGAGGAATGGTCGCTTACTTAACCTACATATCCGAAGGTATCGATCATGGCGCAGATATTCCTTGGCGTATGCAAAACACAATGGAAGAAGTACCGGAACCAGATGTTGCCAGTGGTGAGGAGTTGTACGAAACCAAGAACTGCATGTCCTGCCACGCCCAGGATGGTTCAGGTACAGGAGCAAACTCTGGACCGGCACTATGGGGAGAAGATTCTTTTAACGACGGAGCCGGTATGTCTCGATTATCGAAAATGGCAGGTTTCCTCAAACGAAATATGCCACCTGGTGATGATGAGGAATTGACTGACCAGGAAGCTGCCGACCTGGCTGCCTATATCCTTTCACAGGATCGCCCCGAATGGGAAGGACATGAGGATGATTGGCCAAATGGCGGTCGCCCGTCTGATATCATCGACCAGGAACGTCGCGAACAAATTCAAAATGGAGAATTTGACTGGACAGAAATTGAAAATGTTGTCCCGGCAGACTAATGTACGAAGTTAACAAGAAAAGGAGGCAGTTGCATGTGGAAAAACAAATGGCTGATCGCTCTATTACTTTTAATTATTGCAGCATTTGCAGCTTGCTCTAATAATTCTGAGTCCGAGTTTGACACACCAAACCATTATGAAAGTACACTAGGCGAACTGGATCCAGATGATCCAATGACAGAAGAAATCCGTTATGGCGAGAAGTTAATGTATAATACGAACACGATGCTTGCTGACGAGGTTGGCAACGAACTTTCCTGTACAAGTTGTCACGCAAATGGCGGTATCTCTAATACGAATTCATTTATGGGAGTTGCAGGACAATTCCCAGTTTACCGTCCACGCTCAGACACCATTTTCACCCTGGAAGATCGTGTGAACGGATGTATGCAACGAAGCATGAATGGTAAAAAACTGGATCATGACAGCAGGGAAATGCGTGCTATGGTCGCCTATATGACATACTTATCCGAAGGGGCAGAACAGCATGGAGACGATATGGAAGGCCTTCAAACACCGACTTTCGATAAAACACCAGAGCCTGATGTAGCCCGTGGAGAAGAGTTATATGAAACGAAAGGCTGTATCACCTGTCATGGGGCTGATGGAGCTGGAAGAAGCCCTAACTCAGGACCTGCGTTATGGGGAGATGGTTCCTTTAATGATGGCGCCGGTATGGGCCGCCTCAGCAAAGCAGCCGGCTATATCCAGGCCAACATGCCTAAAGGAGACGAAAATACACTGACGAAACAGGAAGCAGCAGACTTAGCTGCCTATGTCCTGTCCCATGACCGCCCAGTCTGGGATGATCACGAAAATGACTGGCCAAATGGTGATGGTCCACCGGACATCATTACTCAGGAACGCCGTGAGCAAATCCGTGCCGGCACATTTGACTGGTCAGAAATTGAAAACGTGGTACCGAAAGATTAATTGCAAAGCCCCTGGCAGTATTGCCAGGGGCTTTTTAGTAATGTCGTATCGTTGTGTTCTTTCTCTCAATAACGAGCCTACCTTTATTTAAACGCATCCAGAAACTGGAGAATGGCTGGCCCCAGCAGAATAATAAACAGCGTAGGAAAAATGAACAACACCAAGGGAAACATCATTTTGATCGGGGCTTTCATGGCAGCCTCTTCCGCTCTTTGCTTCCGCTGTTCCCGGATGTCTTCGGTCTGGACTCTTAGTACAGAAACCATTCCTATTCCGAGCTTCTCCGCCTGGACAATATTATAAATCAATGACTTCAGCTCTTCTGCATCAAGCCGTTGATTAATGCCGTTTAAAGCTTCTTTTCTTGTCTTTCCTAACCGGATTTCTTCCAGACACACTTTGAATTCATCCGATAACACCCCACGCTTTCTTGCTACCACTTTACTTAGTGCGGCATCAAAACCAAGCCCTCCCTCTAAACTGATGGTCAATAAATCGAGGGTATCTGGTAATTCTTTCACAGCTGTTTTACTTCGCTTCAAGGCTCTCGCTTTTAAAAAATGGTTGAGTAGCACAGTGATAATCCCCGCACCAAGTACAGCGAATAAAATGATGAATGCCAAACTTGTACCAGCCAGCATACCTGCTGCTGCCCCAATCAGGAAGAAAAAGCTGACAAGTACGAGCTGGAATATTTTAAATTCTACAGGAGTAAACCCAAATGGCTCCCCTGCCTGTAAAAGTTTAAGTTCTAATTTGGAGGCTTTTTCTCTCCCTAGCCGTCTCTGGTAACGCCGCTTCAGCTTTTTCCACTCCGGTGCTACTATCCGTTTATAAAAGGAAGGATCTTCTGTTTCCATCTCCCCACCCACACCTGCAGGGGCTGTTATAAAATCATCGATTCGCCTTTTCACCAACCATTTCTTTTCTGCGCGTAATGCTGCCAGTGCATAGGTAAGCAGGAACGAAAATAGGAAAAAGCTTATATAGATAAACAGCATAATTTACACCTCGATGGTCGTTATTTTCCGAATCAACATAAAACCGATGATCCCCCCAATGCCTGCAGCGACGAGCATCCCCTGACCGATTGGATTGGTGAAGAGTGTACCGATATAATCAGGATTCATCATATAAATGATAATACCAAGCACTACCGGGAGCAGGCTTATGATGATGCCCGACAGCCTTCCCTGGGCAGTCAGTGTTTTAATCTGGTTTTCAATTTTTGTCCGTTCCCGGGTCGTTTCTACAATTTTATCAAGCAGATAAGCAAGGTTTCCGCCGACCTGCCGCTGAATGAGGATGGCTTCGACTAATAAGGATAAATCATCGCTCGGCATTCGCTTTTTCCAGTCAACCAGAGCGTCCTCGATACTTGTCCCGTATTGCATCGCCTTCAATACATGCTGAACTTCTTCTTTTATCGGCGAATAAGACTCTTCTCCCACCATTTGCAGAGACTGAGGAAAGCTGAATCCGGCACGAAGCGAACCGATAATCGAGGTCAGCATTCCTGGCAGACCAGCATTGAATTCCTTCAGCCGCTTTGTCTGCTTTCTCTTAAGCCAAAGTCCCGGCAGTAGCAGTCCGATAATTGCGCCTACCAATACCAGGAATAAATCGTTAAAAATCAAATGGAAAATGCCCCCGGTGATAATGACGGCGAACCATTTGAATATAAGGAATTCCTCCACTTTCATCGAAAGACCGGCTGCACTGATCTGCAGTTCCAGGCGCCCTTTTTTCCTGGTTGTTTTCTTTTTCCTGAGCAGCAGGAGCTTCAGCTGCTGGTTCGCTTTTTTCAACGTATCCTTGAATGTCAGTGGGTTATTTTCTGCATGAGTATCCGTGTCTGATGGATTCCGCATCGTAATTGCCAGCATGATGAGAAAGATCGTAAAGAATAGGGAGATAAGTAAAATCCACTGCATCTGTCATTCTCCTTTTTCCATAAAAATAGAGGCAGGGAGATGGATGCCTTCATGTTCCATGCGTTCATAAAATTTAGGACGGACTCCTGTTGGCACCAGCTTTCCAATAATCTTTCCATTATCATCGACGCCAAACTGTTTGAACGTAAAAATGTCCTGTAATACGATAATATCTCCTTCTAACCCCTGCACCTCTGTAATATTGGTGATTCTTCGCGAGCCATCCTTCAGGCGGGATTGCTGAATGATAACATCCAGAGCCCCGGCAATTTGTTCCCGGATTGCTTTAACAGGGAGTTCCATACCGGCCATCAATACCATCGTTTCCAGTCGGGCGACCATGTCACGAGGGCTGTTCGAATGGCCTGTCGCCAGTGATCCATCATGTCCGGTGTTCATCGCCTGCAGCATATCAAGCGCTTCCCCGCTTCGCACCTCACCGATGACAATTCTGTCCGGTCGCATCCGAAGCGAATTCCGGACAAGGTCACGTATCGTAATGGCGCCTCTTCCTTCAATATTAGGGGGCCGTGTTTCCAGCGATACGACATGCTCCTGTCCCAGCTGAAGCTCGGCGGCATCCTCAATTGTCACAATCCGGTCTTTGTTGGAGATGAACGAGGATAATACATTAAGGGTTGTCGTTTTTCCGGAACCTGTTCCCCCACTGACAAATATATTCAGCTTCGCTTCGACACAGGCTTTGGTGAAGGCTGCCATTTCTTCCGTCAACGTACCAAACCTGATTAAATCATGGATGGTGAAAGGATCTTTAGAGAATTTTCGAATCGTAATCGTCGGACCGCCCAACGCCAGCGGTGGTATAATCGCGTTTACCCGCGATCCGTCTTTAAGCCGTGCGTCTACCATCGGGCTGCTTTCATCCACTCTTCGTCCAAGCGGTGCCACGATTTTTTCCAGTACAGCCATGACATGGTCGTTATCACGGAAAGTAATATCTGTCAGCTCTAACCTCCCGCCCCGCTCGGCATATACTTGTTGGGGGCCGTTCACCATCACCTCTGTTACTTCCTCATCAAGGAGCAGTGGGTTGATCGGGCCGTACCCGGTCAAATCATTGGTGATTTCTGCTTTTAATTGGTCAAGGTCGTTGACTACATTCAAGTCTTCATTTTCATTAAAAATTTCTTCTATAATATCATCCAAATCAGAAATGATTTCTTCCACATCTTCATTCTGACGTTCCTTCAAAATGTACTTAAAAATCAGGTCTTTCAGCTCTTTATGCTCATCTGCTACTTTTTCTGCTTTCACTTGTTTTCTTTCTTTCTTCTTCGGCTTGATGGGATCAAGGGCAGGCGCAGCTTCTGTTGTTGCCACAGGCTGATGACCTTTTTCTTCAGGTACTTCTGCAATCACCGTTGTACGTTCCGTCGTTTCAGCTTCCCCTTGATGTTTTGATTGCAGTTTTGCTAATAAACTCATCATCTTTCCCCCTCAAACCTAAGCTTTTTGGTAAGTCGCCTGGCCAGTGTTTTATGTCCAGGCGTATCCGATAATGCAGGTGGAAACAAGTGCCCATTGATTTTAGCTAATTCTTTAGAAAACGGAAGCTTGGGGTGGCTGATCACCACTGGTATTCCTCGTTCCATAGCAAGCGGAACATGCTTATCTTCATCCGGTAAATAAAAGGCTTCTTCCACTTGTAACAGCTCAGTAATGTCATGGACATCCATTAACGTCATACCGGTTGATTTATTGACAATTACGCTCGCCTTATCTTTCCATCCGAGAGCATCCAGCGTTTCTATCATTAATTTTGTATTTTTCAATGCAGCCATACCTGGCGTCGTCACAACCAGAATACGGTCCACTTGTTCTAAAAGCTGGATATTATGTTCTGTCAGACCAGCCTGAACATCCACCAGTAACAATTGCGCATGTAAAGCCGTCGCTTCCAGTACTCTGACAAGGCTGGCCGGTGTAATTAAATCCGCATACTCTGGACGTGTTGGCGCAGCCAGTAACTGAACTCCACTCTCATGCTTCAGGCAATAGTCCTGACTATTGGCAAAATCATTCCTCTCTACGATGTGCTGGATGGTATTTTCACCTTTCAAATCCAATGCCATCGCCGCATCTCCAAATTGCAGGTCACCATCGAGAATAGTGACCTTCTTTTTGTTTTTGGCAGCCAGGGCTGCCAGATTGACTGCGATGGTTGTTCTTCCCATGCCGCCGGTAGCACTGCAAACGGCAACTACCTTATTTTCAAAACCGGAATCGATAGCTTGTTGATGCTCCATCGTACCTGTCAGCCCCTTCTCCATTTATTCACCCTTATACTTGATGATTCTTGAGCTGATCCAGCCTTCCTGCTGATCAGGTGTTTCTACCTTCAACCAAATCCGCCCATCTCCATCGGTTTCTTCCTTCTCTAAATCAAGCAAGACGGTACCTTGATCGACGACTGTGATGACTCCTTGATCAAGCCCTGGGCCCGAACGAATGACTGACCTGGAAGGCAGCGGATCCAATTCCGCACTTGTTTCTTCCTGCTCTTTTTCCTCTGCTGCTTCCTTTTCCTGTCCTGTCACTTTACTGTGAAGCGCTAAATGCAGCCTGCCTCGCTCGCTGGCATTGATTACTTTCACCGTATCTTCCTGAGTCAGCTCCAGCGTAACGGCGTGATACTCTTCATCTGGTGCATCTGGTTTCTTTTCCACCATCCGCTTTCCGACCGCTAGCACCCTGACTTTTTCCTGAATAAGTTCCGAGGTAGTTGCTTCTTCTTTTCCAACGCTAACTACGATATCAACATAATCCTCTGGCTCTATCATATTGGAGACGGATTTCACGTAGTCAACCTCGATAGAAAAACCCCTGTTTCCTTCCGTCACTTTTCTGGCGATGACTTCTTCCTCATCTTTCCCGCTTTGCACCCGATGCTTCATCAACGGCTCCCCTGCCTTGATTTCCGTAATAGCAAGTTTACCGGTTATTTCAGCTGTATCTTTGATTGCCTCAGGGTGAACTTCGCTTTCTTCTACTTCTCTGGTAACAAGCTGTTCCTCTGTGATTGTCTGATTCTTCTCTATGTCCTCACCAGCGACAACAATCTCTACCATTGCTGCTTCCTTTTCGACTGAACTAGAACTAGCCTGGTTCATAAATAGATAAAAGATGCCTGTTGTAATAAGACCTGATAACAGCGCGAGCATTAATATTCTTTTCGGTTTCATGTCTGTTCACCTACTCCATTAATCGTATCGCATACGCCCCGCGATCAGGCGTACCTTCTCCGCCTGCCGTGCCATCTCCTGCGCGCCGGATGAAGACCCCTTGGATGGAATCAACATTTTGCCCCATCCGCTCCGTTACATAAAAATAAGCAAAACCGGTTATCCGAACACTTTTCAGCTGATTGGTCGCCTGTTCTTCGGGCTTGTACACGATGACTTTCATGATTCGCTCACAATCCCGCATTTGCAGGTTCCCTTCTGGATTCGGACATTCGTTGATTCGAAAATCAATCCCTCTTCTTGTAGCTCCTGCGATATTACCTGTCTGGGTGTTAATCACATCCCCGACTTTCAAGTTTTCGTCAAACCCGTGCGTCAAACTGTCTTCATACGATTTCGCACCCGGACCTTCGAGAGCAAGTACGCCAAAATTACCGGCTTCCGAATCGCCGGCATCTACTTTCAATTCATAAGTGTTGCCATAAATAAGCTCAACAGACTCATCGATTCCAAGCGGGACAGCACCCTTCGTTTCTCCCATTGGGTTTATGCCTGCTTTCGCTTCTGCAGATACAGGTAAGTGCTCGACTCCGAACAATGACGAAAAAAATAATGGTACATCCCGTTTTAATTCCACCAGTAACAAACGGTCACTATCAATGGTTGCATGCAGTAAACTTTCTGCTTCCCCATGGGCATCGAGCACCTCATCAACAACTGTAGTGACTGCTGTCTCCTCATTCACAAGTTCCTGGGCACCGGACAATGCTGCTGCATTAGCTGTCTTTTGCAAGTGGCTTTTATTCATGAATAAATGGCCGCCATCGATGACCAGCCCTGTTAGTGCAATCATCCCTCCCATTGCCAGAGCAACAAGAACGATCGCATTGCCATTTTCCTTTTTTATCATGCGGTTCCAAAATCTTTTCATAGTCTTTTCCCTCATTCGACTCGTATCGTTGAACTGGTGGTAACGGTATAAGGAATTGATGCATTGCCAAGCGGCTGTAAAAGTGTTTCCGGATAGGTTAACGTCACCTTCACATAGTCACCGGAACTGCGCTCGGCAGCTGAAGGTGTCACCGTGACATTCAATTTCTCCACATCTCCAGCGTGAAAGCGCTCGGCTGCATAAGATTTGATTGCTTCATCTCCCAGACCAAGCCCGCCCAGACGGACTGCTTCCTGAGCGACAAGCTCCATTTGCAGGTGGGTATACAGCACCCGCCCAAAATCAAAGATTCCCACCACCAATAAGAGAAGTAACGGGAGGACAAGCGCAAATTCTACGAGCGACTGCCCGTCCTCTTTCCTTACCATGGCAGCAGCTTCCCTTCTAAAGCCATTCCCACTACCGCTCCGAGAGCAATTGCCACGCCATATGGATACGTTGCCGTCAGCGACCCTCTGGCTATACCGCCAGGAAGCTTGACACCGCCTCGTAAACTGGCAACATAGTAAAGAATCGATTTAAATATTCCCCGCCGAAAGACGAGTATCAACACTGCCATCAAAGCGCCAATTAAAGCGATATAGAGGAACGACTGGAACACAAAAGCGCCACCTTTGATCGCTCCGATCAATCCAAGCAGTTTCACATCCCCCGCCCCCATTCCTCCCAGGAAATATGGGATCAGTAAAATGCTGAAGCCAATCAAAAAACCAAGGAAAGAATGGCTGAGTCCTGTCCATCCGCTGACTGCGAAATGAAAGATGAATGTAAACAGTAAGGCAGGGTAAATCACCTTGTTGTAGATTTTTCTGTTTTTAAAATCTGTGATGACACAGATTAATAGAATGATAAGCAGGAAAACATCCAGCATAACGGCCATCCTTTCATTCGTTTTTTGATAAATTTTTTTAAATAGGTTAGACCCCCTACAGAAGGTCTAACCCATTTAATTTATTCAAGTTCAGTGTTTATTTTAGTAAAGAATTCACTAATCTTATCACCCAAAATCGCTAAAGCACCAATTACGCCAACAGCGATAAGACCCAAAATCAAACCGTATTCTGTCATCCCTTGACCTTCTTCTTCAACTAGCAACCCTTTGAACATTTCTAACATGTAAACCTCTCCTTTTTATATAAATGTATAATGACTAACCTACTTTACAGCACGCCTGCTCAACTTTCCTTCAACAAATACTACTGTTTGGCCCACAGCGACCTCCGTCTGGGCCACTTTCCCTGCTGGCAGCTCGATAACTGAGTGTCCACCAGAGAATCGCTTTCCCAATTTTCCCGGCTGAAGGTTTTCTTCGATGCCAATGACCTGATTGTTCTGGTCCAGGTACAGGACATCGATTGGAAACTTCATGAAGAAGGTATGGATCGATGGACAAGGGACGATATGAAGAGCGAAATCATCCGGGATGCTTTTCCTTCCCATCAACCCCTTGAATCTCGTCCAAAACTTATCCGCTCTTGTTACTTCTTCAACGATTATCTGGTTCGTATCGAGATTGATAACTGCCATGCCAGTTCACCTCCAGCTTGTATCCGGCGTTGAGCTTGTAAGCGACAACTTACGAGTTTTATTATGCAATGTTTCGACAGGAAAACCTATCCCCCGCCATTCCTGTTATCAAGATTCCTGCCTAATAAGAATCCATTCCTATTCCTATCCTGTTTCCGCCCTCCTTCCTATAGGAAGTCCTAGTAATAGAAAAAACCTCCCGAAATGGGAGGTTCATCGATTACTGTGCTGGTATTTCAATTGGTAGACCTTCGATATGGCATGTGCACGGTCAGGCACGTCGAGTTTCTGGAAGATTTTTGTCACGTGATTTTTTACCGTATGGCCGCTGATATACAATTCTTCTGCAATCTCTTTGTTATTCAACCCCTGGATGACTAATTCCAACACTTCCTGCTCCCGGGGCGACAGGCTCATTTGTTCTTTCACCGCATGGTCCGCGACCATCAATTCCGGTGTGCTACTACCCTCTTCCTGGAG
This sequence comes from Thalassobacillus devorans, assembly GCF_900176565.1. Lineage (GTDB taxonomy): Bacteria > Bacillota > Bacilli > Bacillales > Halobacillaceae > Thalassobacillus > Thalassobacillus devorans_A. The sequence goes on along the minus strand of NZ_FXEH01000003.1, from coordinate 37,673 downwards.
AGTGAATTCCTGCTCCGATACTTGTCTTTCTTTTACAAAGGAATGAAATTCTTCCACGATCCCTTGTTCGCTCGTCAAGTCAGCATGCCATGCACCCTCATTTGTTTCCTGTGCAATTGCCAATGCGACTACCTGGCTGCCGATACTTGCGTCATCCCATGCGATATTTCCACCGGATTGCAATAAGTTTTTCCCTTCTTCCACTATATCCGGTACTTTGCTATCCGGAAGCATGTCCTTCAAAAAGCCCGGAGAGTAGCAGGAGAGCTGGCAGGCGGCAATAATATCTTTCACCAGCGGGGCTGGCAGCCCAATTTTATGAGAAAAGTCTCCGGCCAGTGCGGCGGTTGTTTCTGCCTTCGCAAACGCTTCTGCATCAAACTGACCAATCGCTCGATATAACGCCTCCGCCTGCCCTGCAGCTGTTTCTGAGGCCTGTTCTTGTTTTGCCAGTTGCAGGGAAGTAGCCCCTATTATCGCCAATGTATCTAAGAAAGTCTGGTGCTCTTTTAATTGCTGCTCCGTCGTGTCTCCCGCTCCGACACATAAGACACCAAGCAGTTCTTCTTTATAGTAAAGGGGACATTCTATCACAGTCGTCCGCCATTTCGCATCATACAATTGAGCTGCTGTAACAGTCCTGGATTTATAATGCCGTTTGATGACCTCCTGGACATAGTCTTCCATGCTCGCAGGAATTTCTCCACGGGAGACCAGCTGGACCCGGTCATTATCCGGATCTTTTAAAATGACCGTTGTAAATGGTCCCTCGACAAGATTCAAACTGATGTCAACTAGAATATATAGAATTCGCTTCACATCGGGAGTGGCAGCCATCAGTTTGCATATTTCAATCAAGGAGGAAAGACGATTTACCTGATGCATATTTTCTTGTTGCAAGTCATCCGTATATAAACCGGCTTCCAGCATGGATGCCATGAATTGTCCTGTTTCCATCATCTGCTTAGACACTTTTGTATCAGACAGGCTCCCTCCAAACAGGACAGCCGTTGTCCCATCATAACGCTGAATTGGAAAACAGCTCATTGTTTTTGGATAGGAGTGTCTCCGGTGAAAGAAAAAAGCCCGGGGATTTTTTTCAATGTCTTCCCAATAGGCAGCCTCTTTCGTTATGGCGATTCTGCCAAGGAATCCTTCCCCTGGTGCGAATAAGGCCCCACGCAAACCCTCCATTTCTCTTCCCGCTACGTGTGTGATGCTGTATTGCTCTTCTTCCTGCGCTTCTGCTAATCCAATAAATTCGTAATCATCCCGTTTTTCAAGAAAAAGATGAAAAAGTTCCTCCATGTCAGTGACCCCAGTTCCTATTCCTTGTTGCAATAAAGGGTACTGCCAGGCTAAGCTGTCTTCCTCACTTGCCCCTTGAAGTAAAGCCTGGCCAAGTCTGGAAAGCTTGGCACTTCTATGTATCCACCAGTCTTTATTCTCTGGTTGGATGACAGGAATGGCTGTTAGCAGCTTTTCCCAGTCAGCATCAGGACCATAACGCTTTTTTAATTGTTCTTTCGTAAGCGCATGCGTTCCTTCCTCAACCATTACTCCTGCCCAAATTAAATAATCGCTGCCATTCCTATCGTTTATAGGAATGATTAAAAAATAAATCCCAGGAAGAATATCATAAAATGCTGGTTTTGTTATTTCCCAATCCCATACAGCTGCCTCCTGGATATGGCACCATAAATCCCCATGCTCCAGGAGGTGGCCGCACAATGCATTGTCACCAGTAATAGTAGAAACCCGTTCGCCATTTTCATCTGTGATCAAAATGGTAAGTCCGAATCGCTCCGCATAAACGTGCTGCAACTCTTCTAAAAGCTCGGCGTTTTTCATCATGGACTCTCCAACTTATCAGGAATAGTCATTTCGGTAATGATATCGGGCTCTTTATAACGGTATAAGTATTTTGAATCCTTCCCTATTTGGCGGATGATCCCTTGTTGGACTAAAATCTCCAGGATTGGTTGAAGGTCTTCTTTTCTTCTTCCTAATTTGTTTTCCAATCCAGCTAATGATTCAATCATGTATGGATTAGACTGGAAGAACATCGTACATTCCATCTGAAGCGGCAAAGCCTCTTTTTTCTCCATCGTTTTCCCCCCTAAATCAAGCGGATAAACGGGTGCTCTTTCATACTCTCAAGTAGATAAGGTTCGGACAGCTGCCCATTAGATGCCTTGGTAACCTGCAGGTATTGATTCGACCCATCAACCCATGTCTTAAATACACCATTTGTGGTACGTTCCAGGAACGAAGCCACTTGTTCTCCTACTTCTTTGAAATTACATAATACCAGTACCGTCATTCCAAGCGACCTCGCAAAAGCCGCTTCTTTCGCAAATGAACTTAGTACATAATCAGTACCCCGCTCCGTGATAATCGTGTTCAAATCATAATAAACAAACCATTCCTTTTCTCCATTATGGAGCAAGGGATAACACTGATTCTTTAAAAATTGATTGTAATCATCGTTAGACAATTGATCCACATAGAATACGGAGTTCTCCCAGCCATCAGGTACAGAACGACGATAATGCTCGATAAAGTGAATCCGTTGCTTTCTGACCACTTCTTCTACATCAATATGGTGGTGAGAAAGCAGCTTATTTAAGTCGTCTATCGTCTGAGTGCTTGAAAGTACCGTCAACACATTGTCGCCGATTCTTAACCGCTCAGAAAGAATGGAGCCAATGACAGGCATATAATTGGCACGGCTGTTGGTATCAAGCATGTAAACGGCTCCCCGGTCCATTCCACCATAAAGCTGGCGGTCAAGTCCCTGGATCCCTGTAGAAACCTTTTCTGATTCAGCGCCCTGATAATCCATTACAGTTTGAGCAGCAATCATTGGATAGAGCCCACGATCTGTAATCTTGTAGGTGTGTTCTCCTTCAATCACTCGTGTTCCTCGCATTTTGACCACTTCAAGTGTCCGCTTCCGAAATACATCTAAATGAGCACGGACGTTTAAGCGTATCACACCATCCACAATGAAATAAGAATCCGGAACATGACTGATATTCAAGTCAGATCTTTCCTGAATCAACAAGGAAACCAAACCGAATTTCCGTAAAATATTACGAAGCTGATACAATAAACGTCGTTCATCAAAACTATCTTCCTTAGCTAAATATCGGAATAAGCTGATGCTGTCAATTACGATTCGCTTGCACTCTATTTCCCTGATCATTTGTTCCATCAACCCATCAGGTTCCAACAACTGCTCCATAAAAATATCGGGCGACATCCCTATGACTCTCAACTTCCCTGCTTTCTCCTGCTTCATTAAATCCCATCCGAACGATGATTTCATATCATCATAGATTTGATCTGGAAATTCTTCAAATGTAATCAATATCCCCGCTTCATCCTTTTGCGCAATTCCTTCATATAGGAATTGTACGCCCAAAGTCGTTTTTCCTGTTCCTGGTGCTCCATCAATAATGACGGTAGATTGTGCGGGAATTCCCCCGGATAATATAGTATCCAGTCCATGAATACCTGTAGTGATCTGTTTTTGCATCCGTTCACCTACTCCATCTATCTTTATATTTCTGCTCTTTGGATTATATGGAAAGGTGTCAACCTCATCTTAACTGACCCCCGTTAAGATACATATCCCCTACCATTCTTATTTGTTATATCTAGGAGCAGATTTTTATGTAAGAAGACAACATTTTGTTCTGACTGCCATCCTCATCCCTCTCTCTTCCTCACTATTAAAACTTTACCCTTCTCTTTTCCTATAAATCGGTCCTTTCGCTTCAAATAAACCAATACTTTCGACCTATTTTTTGCGTCGATTCGACATTAACTGACTTAGAAAATACAGGTTTATTTATCTTTAAATACACAAAAGGACTCCTCCCTTTTGAATAGGAATGGAGTCCTTTTGCCGCTAAGTATCAATACTCTGGATGATCTTCATCGGAGAAGTTAGGAGTCTCAGGGGTATAGGCTGCGCTGTCATTCATTGGAGTACCATAAACCGCTGCTGTGCTGACGATTAGGAGTAATAACACTTTCAATAGTCCTTTTTTCAACTGATTTCACCTCCTTGATTTAATATCAATTTGTAAAACTCATTCGCTTTTTTATAATGAAAATTTTCTTCATAATATAGTGCAGCTTTTTGGCCATAGCGACTAATACTTTTTTTATCATTTACTTTCAAAAAGTAAGGAAGTGCGATGTCGTTGATATATTGATAGTAATCATCGCTTTCTCCCGCCAACTCCAGTTTCTTGAGCTTAAATTGGATGGTCGTATCCGGCTCATGATCATCATTTTCAAGCACTTCGTCGACCCATGCCATGGCCTGTCCGGTTTCTCCGCGCTGTTGATGGGCATGGATGACGCGTAGCACGGTGCTATAGTACCCTTTGCTGTATTCCTTCTTAATTTCCAGCGCTTTGTAATAGTAACTTAGCGCTGCCTCCAGTTCCCCCTTTTCAGCATAGAGAAAACCGAGATTATGATATGTCTTTCCGACCAGCTGTGTATCGTTGATCGATTGACTGATACGGAGAATATCTTTGAAAACTTTCTCCGCACTGTCATACCTTTTTATTCTCAAAAAGTTGATTCCCAGGATAACCTGACAGTCTACTCCCCGGTGGATGTTCATCGTCTGATCAAAATATCGTTTGGCAGATTGACTGTAGTAGATAGCAAGCGAGGAATGGCTGATGTGACTATAGGTAAGCGCAAGGTGATAGAGTAGCTCCGATTCATGGATACCTTGTTCTTTAGCGAATTCTTCAGCCTCATGAAGTTTCAGCAGTCCATCCTTGTAATGCTGCTTCAAGCAATCTATTAATCCTGAAAAGTAAAGATAGTAGAAAGTCTGGTAACGATCCAGCTTATTTTCTTTTGCAACAAGCTTTTGGAGGGACATTTCAGCCTGTAACGTGTCGTGTTTACGTATGAAATAACGAATAGCAATCAATTGGAACCAGATTGTCAAATCAGGATAATAGTGCAAAGGAAGAGATTCCAGTTTCTGATAATAACTTTCCATTTGGCTGTCATTTTTACTTGTTATACAACTGTACCAATGTTCCATATCTTCCAAAACTTCCTGGACCCGTGATACCTGAGACCGATAATCAACTTTCAGTTTTTCAAGGAGAAGGGAAACTGTCTCAGGATTGGGATCAGAAATCCGCTGATTCTCCAGCTTGCTCAAATATGGTACGGAACATACGCCGCGAGAAAGCTCGTTTTGGGTCAATCGTTGTTTCACACGCTCCAGATAAATAAGCTTTCCATAATCTACTTTTTGGTATTTATCTGTTAACTCCACGATACCCCTCCGATTATTCAATTGGTAGAAAAATGTCGATTTTTCCTTACTATCATTGTACCGGAACCCCACAGATAAAAAATCAGAAGGTAGACTTATGTATGTAGGTATATAGGACTATTAATGGATTAAATCACTTTCGAAAATCGGCTTCATTCCCCCTTTTGAGGCCCACGATTCTGCCGGTTTTTCTCAACAAGAATCAGCAGGATTCTCCCTCGTTCTGCGTGAAGTTGTATAGTAACCCAAACAAAGGAGGAAGTAGTATGAAATTAAAGAAAGTTGCTGGTTTGTCCCTGTCACTTGCACTGTCACTTGCTGTATTACCTGCCGTAGGAGAAGCATCACCTAAGGTGGACCTTACAGAATCCAACGCCTCTCCAATGAAACAGGTTGAAAAAGGCACAGTAGATTATGTAAAAGGGGAAGTGGTCGTAAAATTTAAGGATAATGTGAAGCAGTCAGCCAAAAAAGAAGCGATCGCTCAGGCGAATGCCAAGGTGAAGCCTGATGTGGATGCGGTGGAATCGGAATTCGATGTTTTGGAAGTAGGGAATGTCGAAGCTGTTGTGAAAGCATTGAACAATAATCCTAACGTGGAATATGCAGAACCAAATTATAAATTCAACGTCACTTGGACGCCTAATGATACTTACTATAGCGGCTATCAGTATGGTCCGCAAAATACAAATACGGAACAAGCCTGGAACGTCACCCGGGGAAGCAGCAGCCAGGAAATTGCCATTATCGATTCAGGCGTCGATTATAACCATCCTGATTTAGACGGAAAAACTATTCGTGGCTATGATTTTGTTGATAACGATTATTACCCGATGGATGAAAACGACCACGGCACACATGTCGCCGGTACTGCTGCTGCTGAAACAAATAACTCCCAGGGTGTTGCCGGGATGGCACCAAACACCAGAATCCTGGCGGTACGTGCACTCGATGCCAATGGTGGCGGATCCCTCGCTAACATAGCTGATGCCATTACTTATTCTGCTGACCAGGGAGCAGAAGTCATCAACCTGTCCCTTGGCTGTAACTGTGATACCACTACATTAGAAAATGCGGTGAACTATGCCTGGAATAAAGGTTCCGTTATTATCGCTGCCGCTGGTAATGATGGGGTATCCACAACATTTGAACCGGCTTCCTACGCTAATGTCATTGCTGTTGGTGCAGTCGATCGTTATGATCGTAAGGCTTCTTTCTCCAATTATGGCACGTGGGTAGATGTCACAGCCCCTGGTGTTGATATTGCCTCCACAGTTCCTGGTGGCGGTTACGCCTATATGTCCGGTACATCCATGGCTTCTCCTCATGTAGCCGGCCTGGCTGGACTGTTGGCCGCACAAGGCAAGAGCAACTGGCAAATCCGCCAGGACATTGAACAATCCGCAGATGCCATCAGCGGAACCGGCTACTACTTTGAGCATGGTCGTATCGATTCTTACGGCGCTGTTTTAAGATAATTTGAAAAATCACAAGCCTCCTTGCGTACAAGGAGGCTTGTTTTTGAAAGAAAATGCAAAAGCCATAATTACTCCCCGATTGTCCGGACAATCTTTTCCGCAATCAAGTGAGGCTGCAAATCGCGGTCATAGTTTTCAGGAGCTGTTGACCCCTTCTCAACAGCTTCTAAAAATGCAGCGGTCACACTGTGGAACCCTCGCTTTAACAGGGTCGGCTCCCAGTCATCGCTTCCATGGTTTAAAATACTTTTATCCTTATGGGTGGTAATATCACTTACATTCATGACGGTACGTGTCTCACTCACACTCATAACCTCCACTTTTTCCTCCGTGGTCCCTGCTTCCCGGTTCATAATTCCGATGGCTATGCCCTCTTTCGCTAACAGCTGAATGACGACATGATGAAGCTTTCCATCCTTCTTTTTTCCTTGTATGTTAATATCCTGGATTGCGTATGGAAAAAGGTAAAGCAGCGTATCGATCACATGAATGAAATCATCAAAGACAAATGTGCGGACATCAGTCGCCTGGCGGCCACGATTTTTCTGCATGACAATCATATTCGGGTCCGCCAACTCTTTCAGCTTTTGATATGGCGGTGCAAATCTTCTGTTAAAGCCTGTCATCAATATCAAACCTTTATTCTTCGCCTTTTCCACTAATCGCGAAGAAACTTCTCCATGATAACTGATAGGCTTATCGATATATACATGAATGCCATGATCAAGCAATTGGTCTACTATCATTTCATGGGAGTCCGTGGAAGAATGGACAAAAGCTGCTTCCATGCCACTAGCCAGCCAGTCATCCATGCTATGATATGTATGGTTGAGATGATATTTAGCCGCGACTTCCTCCAGTACTTTCTCATTTCTTGTACACACATGGAGTTCAATACCTGGGACCTGGCTCAACACTGGCAGGTACGCCTTTTGCGCAATATCCCCAATTCCTATCATTCCAATCTTCACGTTAACACCCCTCACTTTTGATACTACCATTCTAACGCTGTTTCCCATGGTTATCCAATAAAGGGCTGTCTAGTAAATGACGAATCCGTCGAGTAAAAACCAAATAATGTCTAGTAATATTCCCATTATGTCGAATAAAAACTTCAAAGTGTCTAGTTAGTCTCCATAATTGTCTAGTAACCACATGGTGGAGTCTAGTATGGAAACTTTATTGCTAGTAAGAGCCAGCTTTTCGTATGCAAAAGAGGACAGCCCCATGGCTGCCCCCCTATCATTATTTCTTTCCAGCAGTTTTATCCAGTCCAATGGCGGTCCCTTCCCGGGTAGAATCCGCGGCTCCGATAAAGCTGCCGTCCTCCAGTATTTTTATAGCCTGGACGTTCCCAATGTTCACAGGCGAGCGCTGCCATTCATGACCCCATGCTTCCATGGTTTCTCTTGTGCTCGCTGGTATCCCTTCTTCCCACCTGATTTGTGGGTAGGAGGAGCTGTAAATTCTCGGTTCTTCAATAGCATCCTGCAATCCCATGTCGTAGTCGATGACATTGATAATTGTCTGCAATACCGAGGTGATGATTGTCGGGCCGCCCGGTGATCCCACCGTCATGAACGGTTCGCCATCTTTAAACACAATCGTCGGGCTCATACTGCTCATCGGACGCTTATTTGGCTCTACCTGATTAGGTCCACCAGGAACCGCATCAAAGTCAGTCAGTTCATTGTTCAACATAAAACCATAGCCTGGCACCATGATACCCGTTCCGAATACCTGTTCAATCGTAGTCGTGTAAGAAACAAGATTTCCCCATTTATCCGCTACAGTAAAATGAGTCGTTTCTCCAATTTCACGATCATCCGGCTGAGCTGCTGCCTCAGCTGGCTCGCCATCCTGATAAGCCCATGGATCCCCTGGCTCGACATTGTCATTCGCTTCCCAAAGTTCAATCAGTGACCTTCTTTCAGCCAGGTAGTCTTCGTTCAACATGCCTTCCATCGGCACATCAACAAACTGTGTATCGCCTATATACGTGTTGCGGTCAGCATAAGCAAGGTGCATAGCTTCCGCAAGCAGGTGGTACTTTTCCGGGGATTTCACGTCATAGTCGGAAAGATCGAATCCCTCTAATATTTTCAACATCTGCAGGATAGTTAATCCACCTGAGCTTGGCGGCGACATAGAAGCTATTTCATAGCCACGATAAGTTCCTGTAACAGGCTCATCGATAGTAAGTTCATAATTTTCAAGGTCCTGGCTTGTCATACTGCCGTCAAAATCCTGGACCGTATCTGCAAGGGCCTGGCCGATTTCTCCGCCGTAGAATGCATCTACCCCATCTTTACGTATCTTCTTAAATGTATCAGCTAAATCCCTTTGTACTAAAATATCACCTTCCTGAAGCGGTTCTCCATCTGGCATGAACACTTCCGCAGCGGCACTCCTGGCCAGTTTATCCTGGTTGTCGGCAATCGCATCGGCAAGTACGCCATTCACTTCTACACCACTGTGAGCAAGCTTAATCGCAGGGTTAATCAATTGATTGAACGGCTTTATGCCCCATCGTTCATGGGCTTCCATCAAACCTTTCAATGTACCAGGGACACCCACAGCGTCACCGCTGATGTGACGTTCAGAGAAAGGGATGACATTGCCGTCTTCGTCTAGAAACATATCAGGCGTTGCACCAGCAGGAGCTCGTTCACGGCTGTCAATGATCGATACATCATCTGCTTCTGCATCGTAGACCATCATAAACCCGCCACCGCCAATTCCTGACATCATCGGCTCGGTTACATTAAGTGCAAACTGGATGGCTATGGCTGCATCCATTGCTGTTCCACCTTTTTTCAGCACATCTGCCCCAATTTTTGACGCATCAGGATGTGCAGTGGCCACCATACCTTCTGATCCATAGGCCACCTTGTCACCGGTTCGGTCCGGAGCCTTGGCAAACAAATCAGCAGGAAAAGACATCGAGAACACTAATGCTAATAGGACAAAAATGGATAAAAAGCGAGTAATCTTCTGATTCACTTTACTTTCCTCCTTTCTAGTCTACCTTTAATTTTACTGAAAATTCTGAACTAAATACTACTACGTTAAGACCTATTTTGTTAGTGCTAAAGACACAATTTTCTCCAGTACAACTGATTTTTCTGCAAAAAAAGAGAAGTCCCGACAACGGAACTTCTCTCTTCACTACTTATTTTTCTTTATACGTGTTCGGTTTTCTCTCCCAGGCTTCTAAATTCTTGATCCCTGGAATGCTATTTTTATAGAAGACAGGTGTTTGGCCGAGCTTCCGTTGTCTTTGATAATCATCAAGGGCAGCGACTGCTATCTTAGTCAATAGAGCAATAGCGATCAAGTTGACGAGCGCCATGGAGCCCATGAATAGGTCTGCCAGTCCCCAGATGATTTCAATTTCACTCATAGACCCGACCAGTACCATGATCAAAAATGCAATCCGGAAAACATGAATATACATTTTATTTTCTGAGATGAACTGGAGATTAGTCTCACCATAATAGTAGTTGCCCAACAGAGAACTGAAGGCGAAAAAGAAAATAGTGATAGCTACAAGGGCATCCGCCCAGCTGCCAAGGTGAGTGTTCAAGGCCAGCTGTGTCAATTGGATACCATCCATCTCACCAACGGTATGAACATCTGCTAATAGAATGATAAATGCCGTAGAACTACAGATAATCAATGTATCTGTAAATACTCCAAGCGTCTGGACAAGCCCTTGTTCGACCGGGTGTTTTACATAGGAAGTAGCAGCCGCGTTCGGCGCACTACCCATACCTGCTTCGTTCGAGAATAACCCACGCTGAATCCCATTCATCAGAGCTGCCCCGATACCACCGCCGGCAATTTCCCTGATACCTAATGCATTACTTACGATAAGAGAAATGATACCTGGCAACTGATCAATATTGAGCATCATAATAATGAAGGCTACGATAATATAAGCTACCGCAAATACAGGGACGATTACCTCGGCAACTACGGCAATACGTCTGATCCCTCCATACACAACAATTCCGATCATTGCCGCTATAATAAAGCCGATAATAAGCGGGTGAATATTATAAGCGCCTGTAAATGCCTGAGAAATCGTATTGGCTTGCACCGCGTTAAAAATCAGCCCAAAACAAAGAGTAATCAGGATAGCGAATAAAACACCCATCCACCGTTTTCCAAGCGCCCTTTCCATATAATAGGCGGGACCGCCGCGGAAACCGTCTTTATCTTTCACTTTATACATTTGGGCAAGTGTACTCTCAACAAACCCTGTCGCAGCTCCGACTAAGGCAATCATCCACATCCAGAATACTGCTCCCGGACCTCCGACAGAGATTGCGATGGCGACACCTGCAAGGTTTCCTGTTCCGACACGGGCAGCAGTACTAATCGCAAACGCCTGAAATGGTGTCGTACCTTTTCTCTCTTTGAAACCTGTATGGTCTGTTCCCTTGATTAAGAGGAGGACCATTTCTTTTAGCATCCGAAACTGGACAAAACGTGACCGAACAGTGAACCAGACACCTAATGCGAGCAATAAACCAATAAGAATATAAGTCCACAGCAGGTTGTTTCCGGCATTGACAAGATCACCGAGCCACGTATCCATTGTCAGCCATTTTTCCATAAAATCGCTCCTTTAAAAATTTTGAGAAAATTTCACACAATATTCATAATAACAAAAATGAGGCCACAGATGAAGCGATTACACCAATGGTAATTGATTACACCGACTCCTCAATGATTTATTTTTACCCTTCGTTCGTTAGATTCAACCCTTTTTCTTACATTTTAATAGAGAGAATGAGCACTTCATTTGCCATTTAAGAACCCTGGATTTAAGATTGTTTTCAAAACTTCCACGAAAAGGAGAAGTCATCTATGAATAAAGAACTCTTTAATCCAATAAACATCAAAAATCAATCACTGAAAAACCGATTGGCGGTCGCTCCAATGACACGTGTCAGCGCAGAAGATGACGGCAGGGCTTCCAACCGGATGAAGTATTATTACTCTCGCTTTGCAAAAGGCGGCTTTGGGACAGTAATATCTGAGGGGATCTATCTGGATGAAAGCTATAGCCAGGGATATAATAATCAGCCGGGGCTTGCCAATGACAAGCATGTCCAAAGCTGGAAGCCCGTTGTTGACGCCGTTCACAATTATGATGCTGTTTTCATTGCCCAATTAATGCATGCAGGCGGACAGGGACAAGGGAATGCATATGTAACGGAGTCCATCGCTCCATCTGAGGTGCCGCCAAAGGGCGAGCAGCTCGAGTTTTATGGAGGGTCAGGTCCTTTTCCAAAACCTAGAAAGATGACAGAGCAGGATATCACATCTGCCAAACAAGCTTTTGTAGATGGGGCTCTCAACGCAAAGCAATCCGGCTTTGATGGGGTTGAAATTCACGGGGCTAATGGTTATCTGCTCGATCAATTTTTAACAGATTATTTGAATCAGCGAGAAGATCAATATGGCGGTTCTCTCAAAAATCGGCTTCGGATCATGCTAGAGATCATTGAAGAAGTTCGTAAAGAAGTTGGGGAGGAATTCATTATCGGAATCCGAATTTCCCAAATTAAAGTAGCCGATCCCGACCATAAGTGGGCTGGCGGTGAAGACGATGCCTCGTTTATTTTCTCGGAGTTAAGCAAAACTTCCCTTGATTATATTCATGTGACAGATTCCGATGCGACTGCCCCAGCCTTTGGCGAGGGGTCTAGAACATTAGCAAAAGCTGCCAGGGATTTTGGGAGCCTCCCAGTAATAGCTAATGGTAATCTCGGGAATCCCGAGAAAGCTGCCAAAATGATTAAGAAAGAAGAAGCGGACATCATTTCCCTTGGTACCAGTGCTCTCGCTAATCCTGACTTTCCTAATCGAGTCAAACAAGGTATAGAACTAACAGACTTCGATTTTGAGAATACACTACTTCCACACGCCCACATTAAAGATAGCGAATTGAATGTGAAAATTACAGAATGATCATACAGCCAGGCAGACAAGCTGCCTGGCTTTTTTATGCCTTTTCCTTCCTAGTCCTTTTATCATATATAAGTAAACAATTTAAGGAATTTCGGCCTTATTTTTGTAACATTAGCTAAACAAAACCAAAACACCAGGTTTATCCATGCTAAATATTTCTTCGCTACAGTTAAACTTGAACATTGCGAAGGGAGAGAAGAAAAAATGAAACAATGGGTATCTGCTTTATCTGCAGGAGCATTAGCTATTATGGTGTTCTTTGCTCCGGGAGGAAGTGCTTTTGCAAACGAGGGCATAGCGACGAAAGATCAAAAACAAGTACTTAACATCGCTCACCGCGGGGCTTCTGGCTATGCGCCGGAAAACACGATGGCTGCTTTTGAAAAAAGTGTAGAAATGAAAGCAGACATGTTTGAATTGGACGTACAAATGAGTAAAGATGGAGAATTGGTAGTTATCCATGACACGACGGTTGACCGTACAACAGACGGTACAGGAAGTGTAAAAGATTTAACCCTGGAAGAGTTAAAAAGCCTGGATGCCGGAAGCTGGTTCGGTGAATCCTTTACCGGTGAAACCATTCCCACCCTTAGCGAAGTCCTTGATGAATACAGAGGAAGGACTGGGATTTTGATCGAGCTGAAATCTCCTTCCCTCTACCCGGGCATCGAACAAAAAGTTGCCGAGGAGCTAACAGCCCGTAATTTAGACAAGCCGGAAAACGAAAAAATCATTGTCCAATCATTCAACCATGAATCCATGCAAAAATTCCATGAGCTTCTTCCACAAGTTCCAGTAGGTGTTCTGCTTGGTTACAGTCCAGAAGGAATTTCAGATGAGCAGTTGGATAGGTATAAAGCATACGCAGACTATGTTAACCCTAGTAAAAGCATGGTTGATGCCTCGCTTGTAGAACGAATCCATGACTACAATATGAAAACGCACCCTTGGACAGTAAGAGACCGTGAATCTGCTAATTTTTTATTAGAAGCTGGCGCTGACGGCATCATTACAGACTATCCAGATTACGTAGCTCCACACCCACCGAAATAATAGACACTTCCCTTTATTGACCGGCTCACTATGAGCCGGTCATTTATTTATTTGTAAGCATCAACTAAAGGTTTATAGGTAAAACTTAATATAAAAGAGACCAAGTTTTTCTCAATCAAACGTTTGAACAAGGGAAGCTTTTTTGTCGATTACAACCTTTGCAGATAAAAGCTTCTGTCGAATAAGAAAATTTCCACTCCTCCCCCACTGCGAGGGAACTCTTAAGGGTTGCTTACCGGGTTTTTACTGATTCCTGCGCTGAAAGTTTCAAAACATATCTCCCAGGGAAAATGATTTAACACTATTTGTATTATTTTTATGGGATTTTTCTAGTCTTTCGACATGTTTTTTGATAATCTTTAGGATGGACAGTAAGAAAGCGTTTTAACATAGAAGGTCATGTTCTTCCATCTAATAATCAGTACAATCTTAAAAGGGGTATAAATATGAAGAGATTAGTCATTTTAGGAGGCGGCTATGGCGGTGTCAAAATACTATTGAACCTGCTTGATAAAGGGCTGCCGAAAGACACCCATATCACTATGATAGACAGAAACCCGTACCACTCCTTGAAAACAGAATTTTATGCAATTGCCGCCGGAACGGAATCAGATAAAAATGTCCGTATTGAGTTTCCTGAACATGATCGAGTCGATTATGTATACGGGGAAATAGAAAAAATCGATACGGATCAAGAGCACATTATCGTCCGTGATAATCGAGAACCGGTGGAGTATGATTATTTGGTCATCGGTCTTGGGTGTGAAGATAACTACCATGGCATAACAGGTGCCAAAGAATTCACCGAAAGTGTCCAAACATTTTCAAAAGCGAGACATACCGGCTATGTTATCAATAATCTTAAAGCTTATGGCATGGTTTCCGTTGTCGGAGCCGGCTTGAGCGGAATCGAGGTCGCTTCTGAAATAAGGGAAAGCAGACCAGACTTGAATATCCGTTTGTTAGATCGTGGCGAAACTGTTTTAAGAGCTTTCGATAAAAAAATTCAGGACTATGTAGAAGAATGGTTCGAAAAAAATGATGTAGAAGTGATCCATAATGCTAATGTTGAATACGTAGAAAAAGACGGCGTATGCAATAACGGCATCTGTTACGTCAATGATGTAACCATTTGGACTGCTGGTGTACGACCAAACTTCCTGGTCCGGGAACTGCCATTCGAAAAAGATTCGCAGGAAAAAATCATCCTGAACGATTTCTATCAGGTACCGGAGAAACCGAATGTATACGTAGTCGGTGACTGTGCCGCTTCTGAATATTCTCCAAGTGCTCAGTTGGCTGGGCAGCAAGGCGAACAAATTGCCGAGGTCTTATCCGCTGTATTGAGAGAAAAAGAACCGGAAAAACCAGGAGAAATCAAATTGAAAGGTGCACTAGGCTCGCTTGGAAAATCCGATGGTTTTGGAAACATGCTCCAAAAACCAGTGACCGGATTGCTTCCACGTCTTGCTAAATCCGGTGTGTTATGGTTGAACAAACGGCATTAACCAACTCAAAAAGGCTGCCCATAAGTCTGCAACCGACTTACTTGGGCAACCTTTTTTATTTGCTCTGTTGAATAGAATTTGAACTTTCCTTATGCTCTTTCCAGCATACGTGCTAAAGCTTTCTTTGCGTTACCAGCAATAGCTTCCGGCACTTCAATGTTATTATGGGGTTCACCTTTTTCTATTGTTTCGAGACACCAGGCCAGGTGAGGAAGGTCTATCCGGTTCATCGTCAGGCAAGGACACATATTCGGGTTTAAGGAAATGATATGCTTATCGGGATGGTCTGCAATGATGCGGTTGACAAGGTTCATTTCTGTACCGATGGCCCAGGCACTACCCGCAGGAGCTGCCTGGATCTTCTGGATAATATAATTGGTCGACCCAGCCTCATCAGCAAGTGCTACCACTTCCCTCCGGCACTCAGGGTGGACGATGACCTTCATGTCCGGATATTGGTCACGAACCTGTCTCACATTGGCTATCGTAAAGTTTTCATGTACGGAACAATGCCCTTTCCATAGGATCACTTTGACTTCTTCCAGCGGACATTCATGGATTAATTCCTCCATCAGCGGATCCCACACCGCCATGTATTCCAAGGGTATTCCTAAATTAAATGCAGTATTTCTGCCTAAATGCTGATCAGGCAAAAATAATATCCGTTCTTTTTGTGTAAAAGCCCAGCGTACCATCTTCTCCGCATTAGAGGAAGTGACGGTAGCACCGGAATGTTTCCCAACGAATGCTTTAATAGCCGCCGTCGAATTGACATACGTAAGCGGTAATATCGTATCATCGAACCTATCCATTAAAGCTTCCCATGCCCTTTCTGTCTGCTGCAAGTCTGCCATGTCCGCCATGGAACACCCCGCACGCATATCCGGCAGATAAACGGTTTGATCCTGCTTCGTTAAAATATCAGCGGTTTCTGCCATAAAATGTACTCCACAAAAAACGATGGCTTCAGCCTCCTGGTTTTCCGCTGATAATTGGGCAAGTTTTAAAGAGTCACCTCGTGCATCAGCGAACTGGATGACTTCATCCTTCTGATAATGATGACCGGGAAGGAAAAGCCGCTTCCCCATCCGCTCTTTTACACCCTGTACTCGCGCTTCTAGTTCACTTTTGCTCATTTGCCTATAATTGTCAGGCAGCATCGGACTTTTCTTCTCTAAAGCTTCTAATAGATTCATGATGAAAGACTCCTTTCCATGATGGGAACTTTCGCACTGATATCAAGAGCAGGCGCTGAATGAGTCAGGCAGCCAAGAGATATATAATCGACACCGCAATCACGAAAACTTGCCAGCTGATCCATCGCTATTCCTCCTGACGCCTCTGTCTTTATCGAACCAGGGACCAGCTGGACGAGTCCTTTGATTTCTTCCGGACTCCGGTTATCAAACATAATGCAATCTACTTCTGCTTTCACAGCTGCTGCAACTTGTTCTTCATTTTCTGTTTCTACTTCAATTTTCACCATATGTCCCAGTCTGTCCCGCAGTTTACGCACCGCCTCATCTAATGACCCGGCAAAAGCGATATGATTATCTTTAAGCATGACGGCATCATAGAGACCATTCCGGTGGTTGTACCCGCCGCCAGTACGGACCGCATATTTTTCTAACATTCGGAGTCCGGGAGTTGTTTTTCGTGTATCACAAATTCTTGTATGGTCACTGGCAAGATTCTGCACAGCCTGCCTGGTCAGCGTCGCAATACCGCTCATCCGCTGGAGAAGGTTGAGAATAACACGCTCTCCTTTCAGCAGGCTGGCCATATTTCCATAGACTCTTGCAATCTCATCACCTGCCTGCAGTTGATGTCCATCCTGTTGCCATACCTCTATTTCCACCTCAGGATCGATTATGCCGTAGCCAGTGGTAATAACATCCGTGCCACATAATATTCCTACCTGTTTGGCCTGGAAGCGAATTTCCCCTTTCGTATCCCGGTCAAATAACACATCACTGGTAAGGTCCTGATCGCCGATATCCTCTATAAAGAATTCCTCAAGTGAACGCCGGAGCTTCAGTAGATTCATAGATTTCACCCTTCTTTCTATTTTTTTGTAACTGGATATGTCTTTGCTGCCATTCACTGTTTTCGTTCGGAAAATCTTCTCGGAAGTGACCGCCCCTGCTTTCTGTCCTGACAAGCGCGGATGTAGTGACCAGCCAGGAAGTGATGAGCATAAACACACGGCTTATCTGGCTGGTAGATAGTGCGTCCAGGTTTTCAGGTATGAAAAAGGATTCTATCCATTCTTTTTGCTTCCGCAGTTCGTTCCCTGTCCGCATGATACCGACACGCTCTATCATCGATTGCTGAATTTCCATAACGGCAGGAAGCATTATTTCTCGCTGTTCCAGGTTTCCTGATAACGCATGGTATCGGGGAACCTCCCAAGCCTGTTGGTTGAGATGGGCTGCCAGTCGTTTTCCATAGACCAGCCCTTCTAATAGCGAATTACTAGCCAGACGGTTTGCTCCATGAACCCCCGTACAAGCTACTTCACCAATCGCATAAAGTCCATCTACAGTTGTTCTGCCTGCTTCATCTGTTTTGACTCCCCCCATTAGAAAATGAGCTCCTGGTGCAACAGGTATTTTTCCTTTTTCCAAATCCACCCCGTTTGCTTTACAAAGCTGTGCGACCGTAGGGAATTTCTTTGAGAAATGAGTGATGTTTGTCATATTTAAAAAAACACTTCTTCCCTGGCTGATGCAGTCAAAGATCGCCTGGGCTACAATATGACGTGCAGCTAAGTCCTCCTGCGGGTGCACCCCTTTCATGATCCTTCTCCCGCTTTCATCGACGAGTACTGCCCCTTCTCCCCTTACCGCTTCCGTAACCAAACCTTTGATATCTCCGTTGATAGAAAGCATCGTAGGGTGGAATTGCACAAATTCCATATCGACAAGCTCTGCGCCCGCAAGGTAGGCAAGTGCAAGCCCATCTCCAGTCACGGTTTCGGCATTGGAAGTGGCAGCGTAAAGCTGTCCGCATCCTCCAGTCGCTAATACGACATGGGGAGCCATATAAGTACTGATGGTTCCATCTCGTCCCTTGCTTTTCACCCCATAGCATTTACCTTGTTCATCAGTGAGCAATTGAAAGACAAATTCATGCTCTTTAACGGACACATTGGCTCCAATCTTCCCCAAAAGGCAGTTGACAAGACGTTTTCCGGTCTGATCCCCGCCCCCATGGACAATTCGATTCCAACGATGGGACCCTTCTCTCCCCAAAACTATTTCTCCTCGCTCATCTCGATCAAACGCACAGCCTGCTTCTAACAATTCGCGGATAACAGAAGGAGCCTGTCGGGTCAATTGGCTGACTGCTTCCGGATCATTGAGTCCTCTGCCTGCTTCTATCGTATCTATGTAATGCGCATACGGATCATCTTCGGGCGCTAATGCTGCTGCCACACCTCCTTGGGCATGAAAAGAATTACTCGTCTTTACTTCTGACTTTGTGAGTACAATCACATTCATATCCCAGCGTAAGTTTGCCAGCAGTTGTAAGGCCGCAATGCCACTTCCCACAATAATTACTTCTGACTGTTCCATCATGCTGGGCACTCCTTTGATTTTACATGTGTCTTGACACTTATATTTACATAGAATTAAACTTATGGCAAGTGCTTTTTTCTGGTACGAATAAGAGGGAGTGATACCTATGAGATACTTTGATTATGCAGCAACTTGTCCCATAGACGATACAGCCTTGAACATATACCACGATGTTTCCAGGGACTACTTTGGTAATACAGAAAGCCTCCATGATGAAGGAACAAAAGCTGGCACACTGCTGGAGCACTGTCGGGAAATTCTGGCAGATGCCATAGGGGTTGAAAGTGAAGGGTTATATTTTACAAGCGGTGGAACAGAAAGTAACCATTTGGGAATACACTCGTTAGCAAAAGCTGGGAGTGGAAAGCATATTATTTCGTCGCAAGCCGAACACTCCTCCGTTCACCACGCGTTGGAAATGATGGAGAAAGAGGGTTTTGAGGTTACGAAAATCCCATTTACCAAAGAGGGTTTTGTCGATATGGATAACTTAGAAAAAGCTATCCGAAAAGATACGGTCCTCGTAACTGTCCAAATGATGAACGGGGAAATCGGTACATTTCAGCCAATAGAAGAAATCTCTTCTATTTGCCGGAAAAATAGGATTTATTTTCATAGCGATTGTGTCCAGGCATTAGGAAAAGTCGATATGAAAGCCTACACCCCCCTCCTCGATAGTTTTTCCCTATCAAGCCATAAAATTTATGGTCCTAAGGGTGTCGGAGCTGTTTACCTTTCCCCTTCTGTACCACTACCATCTGAGGTAAGGCACGGGTCACACGAAAAGGGGATACGGTCAGGTACCGTAAACCTCCCGGGAGTTGCCGCCTTTACAGCCGCTTCCCAGGAAAATATCCATCAGTTATGTAAACACCAGGAACACTTCCGACATTTGAGAAACCTATTCAGACACACTCTATTGCCTGTAGAGAACCAAATAAAAATCGTCGGGAAAACGGCAGTCGAATCGACGATCATAGGAATGCTGGTACCGGGATTGGAGGGGCAATGGACCATGCTTGAAGCCAACCGCAGGGGCTGTGCCATCTCCACAGGAAGCGCCTGCTCCATTCATCAGCAAACTCCTTCGAAAACTTTACTAGCCATGGGGTATTCAGAGGAAGAGGCGAAAACATTTATCCGTATTTCATTTGGTAAACATACCACCGCTGACGATGTAACAGCCTTGGGAGGTTGCCTGAAGGAAGTGATCGACGTCCGCCACTATGTCACAAGGGTAAAAGTCTGAATAGATGCCCCCCTTTCTGCTAGAATGATAGTAATTGAATCAGAAAGGAGCATCCTGATGATTACTGTTCAAGATATTCATGCAGCTAAGGCAGCTATTTCCAAGATCATCCATACAACTCCCATCCTGCAATCTGAACAACTATCCAGACTGTGTAATAACCAGATTTTTCTAAAGTCCGAACACCTTCAAAAAACAGGTTCTTTTAAAATCCGGGGCGCTACTAATAAAGTAAAGCATGCCGTGCAGGAAGGGGCAAAATCGATCACAGCCGCTTCTTCCGGAAACCACGGACAGGCAGTTGCTTACATCGCCAATCAACTCGGTGTTCCTGCTACCATCGTCGTGCCGACAGATGCCAGTCAATGCAAAGTGGAAGCCATCCAGGCTTATAAAGGAAAAATTGAAACATGCGGCACCACGTCAGCCGAACGGATTCCCAGAGCAAAACAGCTCGCCGAAGACCAGACAGGTGTTTATATCCCTCCTTACGACGATCCTTATATCATGGCGGGTCAGGGGACTGTCGGACTGGAGATTTTAGAGCAAGTAAAAGATGCAGACGCCATAGTGGTACCAGTTGGCGGTGGAGGCCTCATCTCCGGAATTTTAACGGCTATCAAAGAAACCAACCCAAGCATCAAAGTCTACGGAGCAGAGCCGAAAATCGCTAATGACACGTACCTGTCGCTAAACAATAATAAAATTACAGCCATTCCAGCCACCAGCACGATTGCTGACGGGCTGCGTACTTCTCAGCCTGGTGATTTAACCTTTCCGGTACTGCAAAAGTACCTCGATGACCTTGTTTTAGTTTCAGAAGCAGAAATCCGCTTCGCTTTCAGTTTTGTTATGGAACGGATGAAGCAGTTGATTGAACCCTCGAGCGCTGTTGCAATCGCCGCACTGATCCACAGCAGACTGCCCTTGGAAAACAAAAAAGTAGTGACCGTCGTTTCAGGCGGCAATGTAGATATAAGCAGAGTAGGGGAACTGATCGTTCCTACGAATCGTCAATGAAAATGCCCCCAGTTACTAGTTGTAACTGGGGGCATCGTGATGCACACATTTTATTTTTCAATAGACTCATCAAATAGATCTGTCATTTTAGCTACGTGTTCGTATGTGAACTCAAAGGCCATCCTGATCTCACCATATCCTGGCTGATAGACATAGCCTTGAACCTCATAGCTGCCTTCGTTTTCTCTAACTTTTGTGAGGTGGAAGTAACGCTGGATATACTGCGCCATTTCTTCCAATTTCCTATTGCGGACTTTGATCCATTGATCCCTTAGTTCCTCTGTCGGAAAATCCGATTCCTTTAGCATGTGTACACTCCTTTTGAGAGTTATTTATTCCACTGTAACACTTTTGGCAAGGTTACGTGGCTTATCTACGTCACAATCACGGTGAAGCGCTGCGTAATAGGAAATCAACTGTAATGGAAGGACAGAAACAATCGGTGTCAGCAGCTCATGTACTTTCGGCAGTACGAAGCTGTCACCGTCTTTTTCCAGACCTTTCATACTGATTACGCAAGCATTTGCTCCACGAGCAATGACTTCCTGTACATTGCCGCGGATCGAGTCATTGACGCCTTCCTGTGTAGCAAGGGCGATGACTGGTGTTCCTTCTTCGATCAATGCAATAGTACCATGCTTCAACTCACCGCCGGCAAAACCTTCTGCCTGGATGTAAGAAATCTCTTTCAGCTTCAAGGCCCCTTCCACACCAACATAGTAATCGATGCTGCGGCCGATAAAGAAGCAGTTGCGTGTTGTTGCTAAGAAGTCACGAGCCAAGTCCTCGAATACTTCTTTCTGGTCAGCTAAGGCTTCCATAGCATTCGCTACGATGGCGAGTTCCTGCATTGGATCGAATTCAAGCTCGATGCCTTTCGCTTTTGCTGTATCTACAGCTAAGATAGCCAGAACAGCCATTTGAGCTGTATAGGCTTTGGTAGAAGCTACTGCGATTTCTGGTCCTGCATGCAAGTGCAAGGTGTAATCTGCTTCACGAGAAAGGGTGGACCCTGGCACATTCGTAATCGTCAATGCCGGATGTCCTAATTGCTTTGTTTGGACCAGTACGGCACGGCTGTCTGCCGTTTCCCCACTTTGAGAAATATAGACGAAAAGCGGCTTCTCTGACAACAATGGCATGTTGTAGGAGAATTCACTTGCTACGTGTACTTCTACAGGGATTTTGGCAAACTTTTCGATGAATTGCTTCCCGATCAAACCTGCATGGTAACTGGTACCTGCAGCGATGATATAAATACGGTCACAATCCTTCATCGCCTGGCGTACATCCGGGTCCAGTTTGATTTCATTGTCTTCATTTTGATATTCCTGGATGATTCGACGGAGCACTAACGGCTGTTCGTCAATTTCTTTCAGCATAAAGTGAGGGTAGGTCCCCTTTTCAATATCTGACTCATTCAGTTCAGCTGTAAAAGGCTCGCGCTCTTCTACCTTAGAACCATCAAGCTTCAGGATTTCTACAGAGTCACGGCGCAACAGGACAGTTTCTTTATCCATCAATTCAAGAAATTGATCTGTCACTTGAAGCATTGCCATGGAGTCACTGGCAACGACATTGAAGCCGTCTCCCAACCCTACAAGAAGCGGACTCTTGTTTTTTGCGATATAAATCGTATCCTTATCTTCTGCATCAATTAAAGCAATCGCATAAGAGCCTTTCAACAGTTCTACAGCTTTACGGAATGCAGCCGCTACGTCCTTCATTTCATTATACAGTACTTCAATCAACTGTACGATAATTTCTGTATCGGTCTGACTCTTTAATTCCATATCCCCAAGGTATTCCTTGCGTACTTCCAGATAGTTTTCAATGACACCATTATGAACGATGGTAAAACGCCCGGATGTACTTTGATGCGGATGAGCATTTTCCTGGCTTGGCGGTCCATGTGTCGCCCAGCGCGTATGTCCAATTCCAAGCGTTGCCTCTACGTTATCGTCAACAGCCTCACGAAGCTGTGCAATCCGTCCCTTAACTTTTGCAATGTACGCATCTTCATCATTCAACGTTGCGATACCTGCGGAGTCATAACCACGGTATTCCAGCTTTTCCAGCCCTTTTAATAAAATCTCTTTCGAATCATCATATCCAATATATCCTACAATTCCACACATGTCGGTATTTCCTCCTTAAATCTCCTCAGAAGGGGCAGAGACCGGCACCCGTGAGGGGCAAGTTCTGCCCCTTTCTCGTGTTTACTATGATTGGTCTGCACTTTATTCAGCTTTGTTGTCCGAAAGAGTCGCCTCTTTGTTTTAAAAGCTGAACAGACGGTTGAAGTGCAACAACCGGGAGGCATCCGCCGAAAGCTCGATGAACCTCCTCCTCGTCAACTATTTTCATGCCGAACGAAAATAGTCCTGGCGCTTTAAATGATTGTTCTTGAAAAACTATCCTCCTTACCTTCCTTGAATGCACCCCTACTCCATTACCTTAGTAAGCCATCTTTAAACCTGCAGGCAAAAAAGCAAGGCTACTAACCATTTTACTCGAGAAAGATTTTAAAGGTCAATCATTATTTTTTTACCTTTACACAAATGACTTCCCATTGTAACAATCTTATAAACTCGACTATAACAAAATATGCGCAGCCAGCTGTGATGTGCCGGCTGCGCATTCTGAAACATTACTCCGTCATACCCAATTCTTCTTGTACAACTTCCACTACTTGATCAACATATTTCTCGCAATCTTCTTCTGTTGGTGCTTCTACCATGATGCGTACAAGTGGTTCCGTACCGGAAGGCCGTACAAGAACACGTCCTTGCGTTCCCATCTCTTCTTCTACCGCTTTAATTGTATCCTGAATACGCGGGTGAGTCTGAACCGCAGCTTTATCGGTTACTTTCACATTTTTCAAGACCTGTGGGAATTTCTTCATTTCAGCAGCAAGTTCCGATAACGGCTTGCCTGTATCTTTCATGACATTGATGAGCTGCAATGCACTAAGCATTCCATCCCCTGTCGTATTGTAATCTAAGAAGATGATATGACCGGATTGCTCTCCGCCCAGATTGTAACCGCCCTGTCTCATTTCTTCCATTACATATCGGTCGCCTACCGCTGTTTTATCGCTCTTCATCCCATTAGCTTCAATCGCTTTATAGAAACCAAGGTTGCTCATAACCGTAGAGACGACGGTAGAATGATTCAACATGCCGGAATTGTTCATATGCTTCCCGCATATGTACATGATATGGTCTCCGTCAACAATATTACCTTTTTCGTCCACAGCAATCAGTCGATCTCCATCACCATCAAACGCAAGTCCGATATCGGCTCCTTTATCAAGAACAAGCTTCCTGACTGCCTCCGGATGCGTGGATCCTACACCATCGTTGATGTTCAATCCATCCGGAGATGAACCGATAGAAGAAATATCGGCTTCCAGATCAGCAAACATATGGGATGCAAGTGCGGAAGTGGCGCCGTGAGCACAATCTAATGCAAGATGAAGACCATCGAAGTCATGATCGACCGTCTGTTTCAGATATTGCATATAGCGTTGAGCTCCTTCGAAATAATCGTTTACCTGACCGAGGTCTCCTCCCGTAGGACGAGGAAGGTCATCGCTATCTTTATCGAGTAATGCCTCAATTTCTTCTTCCTGCTCATCGGAAAGTTTGAAACCATCCGGTCCAAAGAATTTAATCCCGTTATCTTCCACCGGGTTGTGGGAAGCAGAAATCATGACACCTGCTTCAGCACCAAGCGCTTTTGTCAAATAGGCTACTCCTGGTGTAGAAATGACACCGACCCTCATGACCTCGGCTCCGATTGAGAGCAGACCAGCTGTTAAAGCTCCCTCCAGCATATGGCAGGAAATCCTCGTATCCCGACCTATCAGAACTTTTGGTCTTTCTACTCCTTTTGTTACTGCATAACCGCCGAATCGTCCTAATTTAAAAGCAAGTTCCGGAGTCAAATCTTTATTTGCTACTCCTCTGACTCCATCTGTACCAAAATATTTACCCATGATGTCTAATCTCTCCTTCATTCGTTACAAACATTCTATTTTTATCCGATTCGTATCATTGCATTGGGGTCGTTCAGCTCATATGCTGCATTATCCGGCCCGGTTATTTCAATAGGCACTTCGTGCTCCCCAGCCTCTAAACCGGACACATCAATTTCTGCCTGAAAATCTTCCGCTTGCAGATTTTCAATGTCTTCTTCTTTACCAAGAACAGTCAATGATATTTGTTGATCTTCCGGATCCAGAAAACTTACGGAACCTTCTTCAGGAGGGTTTGCTACCCCAATTTCTATCGAGTCGATTACTTGTTCTGCCTGATCTTTAGATTCCATCACTTCAATGTCCACTTCTATTGTTTCAGGCTCTACTTTCCGGATACCATCAGGTACTGGTACCACCACTTCCTGGGTTTCCGATTCAGATAAATCCGTGGTGTCTACATTGATGTTAGCGATTCGGCCTATTTGACTGATTGCTTCCAAAGGCCCGTAAATCGTTACCTCCTCTACATCCGGTGTAACGGATTGGATGGCATAGCCTTCTGCCGGCTCTCCTTCCGTTTGAACCTCTATCGGTACCTGTTTACTTGGTACATCTATAGGAACAGTAACGTCCACCACATTCGGTTCTACCAGCACGTCCAATTCGTTTCCTTGCATATCATATACTTTTACAGGAGCCTGGACGTTTTCTATCGTCTCCGTAGTGTCCCGGACATCGACCATCGCCTTCACAAGCGCTACACTATCCACAAGTTCTTTCCCGCCGGTAATGGTCACTTTCCCAGGAGTAATTTTGGCATCACCGATTTCATAATTTTCCACCAGTTCCTGGTCATTGATCAGATCCACACCAACATCAAACTCTCGCTCCACTTTTTCCTCAATGGTGACCTGAACGGTTCTAGGCTCAATATTGACGTGAAGTCGATTGGAAATACCACTATGCTGGACATTCACCGTATGAACTCCTGGACCATAACCTTCTAAGTTTACATAGACTTCAAAATTTTTCTGTCTAACTAGTGGTGTCATTACGCTGTTCGGGCCCTCCAATGTCATCGAAACATTTTGAGGCGCTCCACTGACTGTATACTTATCATCATCATAGATCAAGTCCAATGGAATGTTATTCAACACTTCAAATTCACTCGACCCATCATTAATCAATAATGCATCGCTTTGAGAGTTATCATCCAGGTTGACAGTCGTCCACAGCAAGATAGCAAGCAGTAACGAAATGACACGAATAAACCAGGGGCTGTTAAACCATTTATCCATCTTTCTTCCCCCTCCAGTTCCATGTCTTCACAGGAACTTTGGTCGGTACATTCAATTCTTTATGAAGGATTTCACTCAGCTTTTCCTGACTCAATTCTCGATGTAACTCACCATTTTTGGTGCATGATATGTTTCCTGTTTCTTCAGATACAATGATCGTCAGCGCATCAGTTACTTCACTGATTCCCATAGCTGCGCGATGCCGTGTACCCAATTCCTTGGAGATGAATGGACTTTCCGACAATGGCAGGTAGCATGCAGCAGCGACAATTTCATCGCCACGTATGATTACTGCGCCATCGTGTAAAGGCGTATTGGGAATGAAGATATTTGTCAGCAACTCGCTCGTCAACCGGCCTTCGATATTGATTCCGGTTTCCACATAATCTCCCATCCCTGTTTCTCTTTCAATCGTAATCAATGCACCAATCCGGCGCTTAGCCATATAATTACAAGATTTTATGATGGCTTGGATGGATTTTTCCACCCCTTGATCCTCAGAAGTCGTTCTGCTGAAAAAGCTGCCGCGCCCTAACTGTTCTAACGCACGTCTGAACTCAGGCTGGAAAAGAATGATGATTGCAAGAAAACCCCAGGTGATTGCCTGTGAAGTCAGCCACCTTAAGGTAGTCAGCCCGAATAAGTTGCTAAACAGCCATATCGCCAGGACAACGAATATCCCTTTTAACAGCTGGACTGCCTTCGTTCCCCTGATCAACATGATCAATTTATATACAACAAACCAGACGAGGGCGATATCAATAGCTATAAGTAAGTAATCCAATAAGTCTAGTCCCCCATCAAGCATGCCTACACTTCCTTTTATAAGTAATTACAAGATAAAAACAAAGTACATATAATTATAGCATACTTACCAGTCACAGTGATAATGCTCTCCCATGCCAAGCTTATAAAAAGACAGAATCGTCGGCGTCCTTGAAAGTTCTTAGTGCCTCTTATATCTTAACTACTAACGCTATAAAAAAAGACTGCCCTGCCTGACAGTCTTTCTCATTATTACTCTTTAGCTAAAGAAAATACACTCTCCCATGTATTTTTGATATGATACCACATCCACTCAAACACTTGATTCACTTCATTGACTTCCCCGCTGACATAAGCCATATATTTCTCTCCATCGAGAGGGGAATCTTCCCTGTTGTCCTGGTTTAAGAGATCTCCGTTTATAATGGTGACATCTCCATTGACTGCTCCCTCAATTCGTAAATCCCCATTTCGAACGACCAGATCCCCGTTAACCGTCACATCTTCCGGTACGATGACCACCTGGTTTTTTATTACTAAGTTTTCTTGTTTAGAAACTGTCACCTGCTGATCTTCTGTCCATGCAGAAAAAATACCGCCGAACATCATCAGGAAAAACACCGCCGCAGCCGTAAAGAACGGATGGTTTCTGAACCACTTCGTATAATGATTACGTTTCTTCTGCTTTGGAAGATTAGCCATCACGTTTGAGGTGAAGTCCTGGGGTGCCGATATGGGACTTGAACTCTTCACCAGACTGATCGTCCGCTTCAGCTCATGAAAGTGGGTCTGGCACTCCTGGCATGCCTGGAGATGCATGCGCAATTTCTTTTCTTCGGCTTGCGTTAAATGGTCGTCTAAATATTTATGCATTAAAGCGATAGCTTCTTCTTTACAATTCATTCCCTCTCACTCCTTTACACGTGGCGAAGCCTTTTTCGCAACGTTTCCCTCCCCCGGTGAATCCGGGTTTTCACGGTACCTACAGGAATTTCCAACACTTCTGCTATTTCCTGCAGGGACAGTTCATCTAAAAACCTTAGTACAATTACACTACGGTATTTAGGAGGTAATGCTAATATCTCTTTGTGAATATAAGTCTGTAATTCCAGACTTTCCACTTCTTCTTCGGGCAAAGCTTGATCTGCCGCTATTTGGGAGTACATGCTCAATCCTTCCGTCCCCTTTACTTCCGCATCCAGAAAATAATCCGGTTTCTTTTTACGTATGCGGTCGATGGTAAGGTTGGTGGCAATTCGATAGAGCCAGGTTGAAAACTTCCTCCGTTCATCAAAGCGGTCAATGTTGGTATAAGCCCGAATAAAGGCTTCCTGTGCAAGATCCTCTGCTTCATGAGCGTTTCCTATCATCCGGAAACAAATTTGATACACTTTATTTTGATAAAAAGAAACTACATCTTCAAATGCAGCCTGATTTCCTTTTTTTATTTGTTTGATTTTCTCTTTTATCACGGTTTCCATTCTTTTATACCTCCGCTATACTTGCGGTATTACCTGTACGAATGAGCAGCTCGTAAGGTTTCAAAAAATATCTAAGAAAATTTTCCCATTTAAAGTTTAACATTTTTCATAGCAGGGTATGGACATTCAAATAAAAAAATAATTACATTTTATTATTGGAGGGCGTCATGGAACAAAAAAAGTTGATTTTAGTGGAAATTGAAAGATGCAGAAAAGAAATGAATGATTTGAGCAAACATTTAGATTTATCTTCCGAAGAGGTAGTAAGTATAAGCAGACAATTAGATGAATTGCTTAACCAATTTGAAAAAGCGAGATAATAATAACAGCAACCTATCCTTAAAGATAAGCTGCTGTTATTTTTTTACTTTAAATTTAACTTTGTTAAAATCTATGGCTTCCACCATAAGTACTTAGCGATAAGCCAGGTTTCTCTAATGGCTTTATAATAATTTCTCACCGAATAAAGACCCCATCAAACCTACAGCCACACTTGCTGTCTTATTTTTTTCGTCAAGAATCGGATTTACTTCAACAAATTCAGCCGAAGTCACCAGACCAGACTCATGCAGCATTTCCATAGCTAAGTGACTCTCCCGATAGCTCAATCCACCCATGACTGGCGTTCCTACTCCTGGAGCAGTATCCGGATCTAAACCATCCAGGTCCAGACTCAAATGAAGCCCATCGGTACGATCTTTCAAGTATTCGATGGTTTCCTGCATCACAGCGGACATGCCAAGCCGGTCGACTTCATGCATCGTAAAGACCTTGATTCCTTTTTCTTTAATCAGCTCTCGCTCCCCTGCATCCAAAGAACGTGCACCAATAATGACGATGTTCTCTGGCTTCACTTTCGGCTGGTAACCATGGATGTTAACCAGCCTCTGGTGGCCGATACCCAGACTAACGGCAAGCGGCATTCCATGAATGTTGCCAGACGGCGATGTTTCATTGTTATTCAAATCACCATGAGCATCATACCAAATGACACCGAGATTTTCATAATGCTTGGACACACCTGCAAGGGTTCCTATTGCAATACTATGGTCACCGCCAAGAATAAGCGGAAAACTTCCCTCTTCGATTATGTCATCTACTCGTTGTGCGAGCTTTTCGTTACCTTCCATCACTTCATTCAAGTTGCGTAGGTTATCAACAAGTTCCTTTTGTTCACCCTTCTGCTGCGCAATTTCAACATTGCCCAGGTCTTCGATCGCAAGCTCCAACTTTTCTAACCGCTCGAGAACCCCTGCATAGCGAATCGCGCTCGGTCCCATATCTACGCCACGTCGGTTTTGTCCCAGATCCATCGGTACTCCCAAAATCGATAGCTTCTTCATCATTTCATCCTCCTTCTTCTACTCTCCATTATTGTAGACGCTTTCAGACAAATGACTCAACCGGACATGATTGTGTATATATATACGGTAGCTCCCGCAGCTACTCGCCTCGTGCAGAGGTATGTATGACGTTTGTAATAAACGAAAAAAAGCTGACATGGTAGTAGCATGTCAGCTTTTTTCTCGTCTGAATTTATGAAGTCGCTAGTAATGGTACAAGAAATGGTGGAGCCTAGCGGGATCGAACCGCTGACCTCCTGCGTGCAAAGCAGGCGCTCTCCCAGCTGAGCTAAGGCCCCGATATAAGAAGGTTATTCGACGTAGTAAAAGATTAAATGGAGCACTTTTCAGTACACGACTAATCTTTAGCAAGGATGTTTACTCGACGTAGTAAAAGATTAAATGGAGCACTTCCAGTACACGATTGATTTTTAACAAAGAGGTTCACTCGACGTAGTCAAAAATCTTTATGGAGCGGGAGACGGGATTCGAACCCGCGACCCCCACCTTGGCAAGGTGGTGTTCTACCACTGAACTACTCCCGCTTAACAGTGATACAAGTGAGCCATGAAGGATTCGAACCTTCGACCCTCTGATTAAAAGTCAGATGCTCTACCAACTGAGCTAATGGCTCATTATTTAATGAAGTATTACAACCTGATTGAGCAATGTGCTCGTCTCGTTGCTAGCTTATGCTCATTAATAAAAATGGCTGGCCCAGCTGGATTCGAACCAGCGCATGACGGAATCAAAATCCGCTGCCTTACCGCTTGGCTATGGGCCATTAAAAAAATAGTACAAGTATTAAGTACTATTTGCTTTTTTTATAAAGTTAATTCATAGATAAATAAAATAAATGGTGGAGGGAGTAGGACTCGAACCTACGAACCCGATGGGAGCGGATTTACAGTCCGCCGCGTTTGGCCAACTTCGCTATCCCTCCAAGAAAGTCACTTGAAAAGTATAACAGAAATACCTACTATAATTCAACAGTTTTCTACAAGAAATTATTGGTACTACTGTTTTCTTTAAGGATGCACTGTCCAGTACTACGATCGTTTTCCTGCAAGAAGGTTATTCGACGTTGTAGGAAAACATAGTAAGATGCACTTTTCAGTACTACTATCGTTCCTTATCATAGAAGATTATTCGACGTAGTCAAGGAACAATTTAATGGTGCACTTTTCAGCACTACTATCGTTTTCCAGCAGGAAGTCTATTCGACGTTGTAGGAAAACATAGTAAGATGCACTTTTCAGTACTACTATCGTTCCTTATCATAGAAGATTATTCGACGTAGTCAAGGAACAATTTAATGGTGCACTTTGCAGCACTACTATTGTTTTCCAGCAAGAAGTCTATTCGACGTTGTAGGAAAACATAGTAAGATGCCGGCCAGAGGACTTGAACCCCCAACCTACTGATTACAAGTCAGTTGCTCTACCAATTGAGCTAGACCGGCATAGTTTAAGTGTAAACAGGATTTTTATAGAATTGTGCTCGTCTCGTTGTCAGTTTATTCGGTGAAGCCTACGCTCCTCGCAAAGCCTACAATGGTGTAATTCGAGGAAGTTTACGGCTTCTCTACCAATTGAGCTAGACCGGCAAAATTCAATGGTGGAGGATGCAGGGTTCGAACCTGCGACCCCTTGCTTGTAAGGCAAGTGCTCTCCCAGCTGAGCTAATCCTCCAAAGTGGTGACCCGTACGGGATTCGAACCCGTGTTACCGCCGTGAAAGGGCGGTGTCTTAACCACTTGACCAACGGGCCATTGAAGCAGTTGACAGCCTGTTGAAAGGTTGTCCTCTCAAACTGACAAATATTATTATATACAGCCGCTTAGTACTTTGTAAAGAGAAATTTTAAATTTTTTTCTTATTGCTTTCTCTCTCCACTTTCTATTGAAAAAAGCTGCCCTTGAATCTCCAATCATCTACATTGATATTAGCCCCTGGTACTGTCTCATACATGACTGTGGACTCTCTCTTACCATGGACTTTTTCTCTTTTATTTTTAAATCCGTCTCTCATAATTTCGAAATTGTCTCTCAATAGTTAAAAATTTGCTCTCTTCTAATGTATTTATCTTATATACGGGGCGCTTGTCTCACTTATTGATTAAAAATAAGCAAAAAGTTAATCGACTGCACAACCTAAAAAAGAGCCGCCCCGAACTGGGGCAGCTCCTTAAACCGGCCTTATTCTTCTGTGTTAATATAAAGTTTTCCTTCTGCAGCTTCTTCAGCCACATTACCATAATCATCGGCAGCTTTTACAACAATCTCGGCACCTTCTGCTACTAGGTTAGAGGTTGCTGTCCAGTAGCCAACATAATGCCCTTCTTCCGTCTCCATCATTGGCAGCTCTGTAGCCTGATCAGAGAAGTTAGTAAGTGGCATTCTGATATAGAAAGTTGCGTCAAGTCCAGGACCGGCATCGAACTCGATCTTGACAGACTCACCAGCCTGCATATACTTATCTTCTGTTGGTTGTAGATTTTCAATATCAGTTGCATTAAATTTAGCATCCACAGTGACTGACTCTTCCGCACTGTTACCCGCTAAATCTGTTGCAGTGACTACTATTTCGTTTTCACCTTCTGATAGCATGATGCGTTTGGAGTATGCACCGTCCTCATCCACATCAGCAGTTTGACCATTAACTTCGACACGATCAAGGTTTTCTTCTTCTACTTGACCTGCAACTGTAATGACTTCTTTATTTGTTTTATCGCCATTAGTTGGAGTGTCAATTGTCAAGACAGGGTTGTCTTGATCCAATGTCACTACTACAGGGGCAGATGGTTCAGTGGAACCGTTATCCATGGAAGATATCGCTGTCAGCTCATTTTCTCCTGTTTCCAGGGTGATATCAACAGCAAAGCTTCCATCTTCAGTAGCTCCTGTAGTGCCTGCCTCCTCACCATCGTTGTAGACAGTGACTGTTGTCGTTGGTGCAGCACTACCTTCTACTGTAATGGATTCCTGATTGGTATAGGACCCATCAGCTGGAGATTCAATTACAGGAGCCTCCGCCGCATAATCGACTAGTGCTCTAATCATGTAATTGCCTTCCGCTTCTGGAGATTTGCTCCAGCTGCCGCCTACAAGCTGCCAGCTGCGGTCAGCATAATCTCCGTCTTCATCCGTAGCCAGACCAGGAGAGTACGGGTTAGGTTGTGTCTGGATATACACCATATAGAAATCACCATTCGCGACAATTCCCTTATCGGAAAGGTCTACATGTGTCCATTCTCCATTTCTTAATGCTTCCGCTTCATAAGGACCACCGATTTTTTCACCTGGCGCCCCATCTGTTCCTGTAGCATCATAAACTTCTACCTGGAACTCATTGCCGCCCGGTACTGGCCATTCCTCTGTCCAGAAGCGGAACAGTCCACCAGTAACCATAGCGGATTCCTGTCCTTCTTCCAGGGACATTTTAACAGCCCAGCCATTACCAGCATCATAGAATGCACGAGCGTTTTCGGCAGTACCGTCATCATATCCGATTTCACCTGGATAACCGATGAATGGTGCCAATTCTACTTCCACTGTATTGGTAGCACCACCCTCGATGGTAACAGGGACATCTTCACCATGATAGGACGGAGCCATCACTCTTAAAGTATAATCGCCTTCATAGGCTTCTAGAGTGAATGTACCATTTTCTCCTGTTTCAACCGGGGCTACTGCGGCATCTTCGATAAGCATCAAGGTAGCGCCCTCGATTGGTTCACCAGTCTGTTCGTTTGTTACGGTGCCTTCCAGTGTACCTGTCGCAATAGGATTCAGCGTGAAATTAGCACTTACTGATCCATCTTCTGGAACAGATACGGATTGCTCACTTGGATGGAAACCATAAGCATCAGCCACCACCGTAAAGTCACCTGCAGCATGCATTAATCTGTAACTTCCATCGGCAGGATTAGTACTGACCGAACGATCAGATTCTACCACAGTAACAGTTGCATCCAACGGTAATACATTTGGCTGTACTTCCTTCTTTTTCTTTCCTTTTTCTTTATATTGAGGGACTTGTACCTCAATAACTTCTCCTGGAAGCAGCTTCTTAGCGTTAACCGGTTTTTTCATTTTCGCTGAGCCCTTATCTACTACTCCTAATTCAGACTTTTTAGTCGATTGCTTATTAGTTGTAGCAGAAGACCCAGATGATTGATCAGTTAAAGCTACATCGTCGATAAACAAGCCTTCTCTGGTCACACTATAGTCTGTGTCCACATGGAAACCGACAAAAACATTCTGACCCGCATAACTGGAAAGGTTTACTTCCGAGGTTATCCAGCCATCCGTAGTTCCATTATACTCGGCCAGTTGCTCCCAGTTTTCCATATCGGTAGAAACAACCACATGACCATAGTCATAATTGTTTTCAAGGTTATACCAGGTTTGGAATTGTAGGTAGGTTTCACCTTCAGGGACTTCAACTGGCGGCATGATTAATGTCATATCACTATTGTTATCATAGTCGCCTGTCAAATTGGTTCCATAAACTTTTTCACCTGAGCCAGCACTTTCCGGCCCATCTTCAGGCACACCCCATTCCCAGCTGTTATTCTCGCCAAATGATAACCAGCCACTTGGGATAGTTTCAAAGTCCTGTTCATAGCCAATGGTAATGGCATCTTTGATGGCAACTTCATAAGTATCTGACTCTACTTCATTACCCCCAAAGTCACTTACTACCCATTTATAATGGAGTTGGCTTCCGCTAATATCTTCACCATTAAGGATTGTTTGATAGGTTCCCTGCAGATAATCTCCATCTACCAGGTCAGCCGGGAATGTCTCCCACGTACCTCTTTGGTCGATTCGGTAAGAAAGCTCAACGGTGCTTACGCTGACATTATCACTTACATCTGCAACTAACGTTAACGGAACACCTTCATAAGTTTCACTTGGAGATTCATGTTCAATGGAAGGAGCTTCATCATCTTCTCCTTCTTCATATACATAACCTTTAATTTCGCCAATACCGCTGACAACTGCTGATACAGCAGTATAAGCATTCACAATACCATGGCCATAACCTTCATTTGGATCTTCAGGATATTGGTCATTAGTAGTTGTATCTGCTGTTTCAAGCATCAACTCTTCCAGGTCATCTACTGACAAAGAGTTATCTGCCTGTAATAGCAATGCAGCTGTACCCGCTACGTGAGGGCCAGCCATTGATGTTCCATTCCATCCGCCTTCATAGCCGCCGCCCGGAACAGAAGAGCGAACGTTGGCCCCGGGTGCTGAAATATCCGGCTTGATTTCTCCATCATATGGAGATGGACCTCTGGAAGAAAAGCTGGCCAAGCCGTCAGTAGCAGTAGTTGCACCTACTGCAATAGATTCCGGATAGTTGGATGGTGCGGCAATTGTTCCATCACCAGGTCCATCGTTACCAGCAGAGAATACTGGTACAATACCAGACTCACGCCAGTTTTGAACCATCGGGCGATACCACTCATCAAGCCCGGGACCGCCGCCCCATGAGTTGTTAACAACATCAGGCGCCTGCTCGGGATGAGGGTTACCATCGTCATCTTTTGGAGCTAATATCCATTCACCAGCTTCTAAAAGATCGACATCTGTGCCGCCAGCTGCAGTAAATGCTTTAACACCAATCCATTTTGATCCAGGTGCCACACCTACCTGGTTAGAACCATCTTCTTCAGCACCTACCATTGTTCCCATGGTGTGGGTACCGTGACCATGGTCATCGTACGGAGCGCCTTGCCCTGCAGTAGCATCAAACCAATTGAATTCATGATCAGCAGTGTCAGGGTTTGCTGGGTCAAATCCGCGGTATTTCTCCTTTAGAGCAGGGTGGTCCCACTCTACCCCTGTATCAATGTTAGCCACCACAACCCCTGAACCATCGATTCCAGTTTCAGACCATACTTGCGGGGCTCCAACACGGTCGATGTTCCATTCCGTATTATTGGTTTCTGCTTTGTCAGTCGCTTTAGTAAGAGACGCTTTCGTTTCTTCCACTGCTCCTTCTACCTGAGGATTCAGCTGTCGTGTACGGTTAGGAAGAATTTTTTCTACTTCAGGTAAAACAGCTATCTTTTTCATGACTTCTTCATTACTAGTAACTGCCATCGCATTTACGATATAATAAGATTGAAACGAGGAGACACTGCCTTGTTTTTCAGCTTCGGTCAGCAGCTTCTTCAATTGTTGCTGCGTTTCGATGGCCGTCGAACGAAGTTCTGTCACAACTGCAGATGCCTTTACTCGTTTCATTTGCTGCGCTGTAAGAGAAGCCTTACTATCCTCTGCCTTGGATAACGCTTCTTGTGCAGCTTTTTTTGTGTCACCCTGCTCTTTCATTTTCACAAGGTAAGTAACTTCCTTCTGATCAGCAAACAAATCGATCAGGTCTTGATTCACCTTATTATTCACTTGTTGTTTATTATCTTTGATGGATACATTTGGGGAATTCTCAGCTGCGGCACTGGTGTAATTGAAGAAAGGTACAATTAAGGCTAGTACTAATGTTAGACTGAGCCATTTTAAAAACCTTTTCTTTCTTTGGGTGCCCAATACAAAAACCCCTTTCTATTTTTTATTCCAACAAAGACTTACTTTTTACCCACTATCCTCCTTCCTTTATTTTTTGAATCTTCCGATATTCTTAAGATGTTGATATAAATTTACTAAAAATTTACATGATTTGCTAGCTTCTATCCCGAAAACAGTAAAAAACACATAGGAAAAATAGTTAAATAGACACAAAAAAGCGATTTCCTATAAAAGGAAATCGCTTTTCATTTAAGAGCTTCCAGCCGGATTTGAACCGGCGACCCCTTCCTTACCATGGAAGTGCTCTACCACTGAGCTATGGAAGCAAATGGCTCCACCGGTAGGATTCGAACCTACGACCAATCGGTTAACAGCCGATTGCTCTACCACTGAGCTACGGTGGAATAATATAATTATGTATGTCATGGAGCTTCAATCCAAGTTTTATGCTCGTCGTTCAACTCTATTGTTCATCTTGCTGGCTGAATGAGTAATGTTGAACTTCTCGCAAAGCTTGCTTCGTAGTTTATTCGAAGAGGTTGGCTTCGCTACGGTGGAATAATATAATTATGTATGTCATGGAGCTTCAATCCAAGTTTTATGCTCGTCGTTCAACTCTATTGTTCATCTTGCTGGCTGAATGAGTAATGTTGAGCTCCTCGCAAAGCCTACATTGTAGTGTTTCCAAGATGTTTACGGCTTCGCTACGGTGGAATAATCAACTTTTACTATTATCATTGGATATAAAGAAAAAGCCTAGCGGCGTCCTACTCTCACGGGGATAAACCCGACTACCATCGGCGCTGGAGAGCTTAACTGCTGTGTTCGGCATGGGAACAGGTGTGACCTCTCCGCTATCGCCACTAGACCTTGACTATTTAATTGAGGTGAACCCTCAAAACTAGATAAGCAACATTCAACCACAAACATCTTTCACGAAATTAGGTTAGTTAAGTCCTCGATCGATTAGTATCCGTCAGCTCCACGTGTCACCACGCTTCCACCTCGGACCTATCTACCTCATCGTCTCTGAGGGATCTTACTCACTCGAAGTGATGGGAAATCTCATCTA
>NZ_FXEH01000004.1 GCF_900176565.1 Thalassobacillus devorans | reverse complement strand
CGCCGCCAGCGTTCGTCCTGAGCCAGGATCAAACTCTCCATAAAAGTGAAGTTTGTCTTGACTTCCCCATGGATGGGGTGACTTCGACGTTGCAACAAGACGTTGCGAACTTAGTCGAAGATCCTTGACTCTTGCACTGCTAAAGTGCGTTGTTCATTTCCTCATATAATGAAGAAATTGTATTGACGTACTGGTTGGTTCGTTCAGTTTTCAAAGATCAAAATTGTTTTGCCGCTCAAATTGGCGACTTAATCAATATATCATGTGGTTGTTTTTATGTCAACAACTTTTCATGATTTATTTTTTCTTTCTTGTGGTGTGTCGCTCTCTTAACGCGACGTTTAATAATATACCATGGCATTTTTTTATCGTCAATAGCTTTTCAAATAAAAATTCCGCTTTCTTTATAATGCGCAAAGAAAGCGGATTGCAGAGCGATGAAGTTTAGTTTTTCACCTTATACTTACGATGGTAAATCTCCGGTCCTTTTGTATCGTGGAGTTCTACCTCCAAAAGTTCTTTCTCTGTTAAATACTCAATCATCGCCGATAGATCAAGGGCATATAATTGAATCTCCGGATGGACCTTCAACTCACCAAAAGTCCATGCATCTTCTTTTTCTTGCATAAGCTCTAATAAATGTTTTGCGCTGTTCTTTGCACGAATGCTAATGGAATGTTCAACTGCAAGCAGCATCAACTGCACACGTTTGTCTGTCGGTTCACCGCTTTGAATAAGTTCTTCATATAATTTATACACTTCCGCATCGATTCTCCGTACCTGGTTCCACACCGTTACTTCAGGATGAAACCCTTTTTCAATAATAGCTAGCCTCGCCAAATAATGCAGGGAATGAACCATACGGCTGAATGCATCCAGATACTGCCCGGATTCATATAGATCTTTGGATTCACTGTAGCTCCTGATCAACTTAGCGAATTCAATCGCCTTTTTTAAATCACGGGTTTCCTGTGGGAAGTCATTGAGCTTAGCCTTCAATTCTTCCATATATTCATTGCGGTCAAAAATCACCTTGCCATTGATAACCCATTCTACTGCTCTTCGATATCCACTTGTCTCCACCCATTCCTTCAATAGTTCTTCATCTACAATATGCATGGCCGCTGTTTTATTTTCGAATTCATAATGTTTCACATACCAGGGATCATCAGCACCTCTTACTATAATTAAGAGGATGACATCAAAATTGTCCGTAACCGGACTGATCGGTTTTTTCTTCTCCATGATCAAGACGCCGAGTGTATTAGGCAGACTTGCGCGTTCTTGATAGATGGGTCGTAATAAATCTTCCATTGTACTTTCCCCCAGCGGTTTTTTATAGTAGGTCACAAACAATTATTCGATAAATTTGTTCAAAATCCTCTTTTCTTCATGTAATTCCCTGCTAAAATTATGCTATACTACCTTTTGAAAGCACGAAGGAGGGTCACCAGTGGGGTTACAATATAGCAGTAAGATAAATAAAATCCGCACGTTCGCACTTGCGCTGGTATTTGCCGGATTTGGTATCATGTATATAGGTTTATTATTCAAACAGACGGAATGGCTGATGATCATATTCATGATTCTTGGAATGGCAGCAATCGGCCTCAGTACCGTGGTTTACTTTTGGATTGGCATGTTATCGACGAAGACAATCCAAATCATCTGCCCGAATTGCGACAAGCCGACAAAAATGCTCGGAAGGGTCGATGCATGTATGCATTGCAAGCAGCCTTTAACTTTGGATAAATCCCTTGAAGGAAAAGAATTTGACGAGAAATACAACTCCAAACGATTTCAGAAACAAGAAGAACAGAACTAGCCATCTTTGGTGTGACGGACACATCATATTATATAGAATTAGAATCACAAAATAAGCCTCATCCCCGACAAAAGGGATGAGGCTTATTTTTTTATGATAAGATTAGTGTGCGTTTTTCGACTGGCAGTCGCTGCAAATTCCATACACTTCCATGCGATGATTATTTACATCAAATCCTGTCACCTGTTCAGCTAAAGACTCCACTTCATCTAAGCTTGGATAATGGAAGTCGACGATTTTACCACAGGATTCGCAAATAACGTGATAATGCTCCGTGGTATTGCAATCGAATCTGCTGGAAGCATCTCCATATGTTAACTCCCTGACCAGGCCGATATCTTTAAATACCCGCAGGTTGTTATATACAGTGGCAACACTCATATTAGGGAATTTTCCTTCCAGCGCTTTATAGATTTCATCAGCTGTCGGGTGAGTCATTGAGTTAAGCAAATATTCAAGCACCGCATGACGTTGAGGCGTGATTCGCACACCAGAGTCTTTCAATGTTACGATCGCTTCTTGCAGTCTTTTATCAGACACCGCCATGCACCTCGCTTTCCGTTGACTTAATTTTAGAATATTATTAAATAATAATCTTTATAAATAGTGTACCTCGTCGTTACTATTATTGTCAATATACGTATATTGTAGATTCCCGTTACTATACGTCTGCTTGTAGCGGAGTCTCCTCTCCACCTAATTGATGATTGACATAACGCGCTGCAACAAATAACAAATCAGATAAACGATTAAGATAGGAGACAACCAATGGATTGTTCAATTCATCGCCCAAGGCCACGGCTGTCCTTTCCGCACGCCGTGCTACCGTGCGTGCAGCATGAAAAGCGGAGGAAGCTTCGTGTCCCGATGGAAGAATGAAGTTTTTCAGCGGTGTCAACCCTTCTTCCCACTCATCAATATAGGTTTCCAGCTCTTTAATATGTTCTTCCTTCAACTGCCACATTACATCTTTTCCTTTTGGTGTCGCCAGTTCCGCACCAACATGGAAAAGAATAGTCTGGACTTTTTTCATAAATGCTTTGAATTTATCACTGCTGTCCCACTCTTCCCGCCTCAAATGGCTCATCGCGAGTCCTATCATCGAATTGACTTCATCACATGTCCCGTATGCTTCAACACGTAAGTCATTTTTAGGTACTCGATCTCCGTAAATCAATGATGTGGTTCCTTTATCTCCTGAACGTGTATATATCCTCACCCTTAATACCCCCGTTTTGGATCAATTTTATTAATAAATTTCTCTTGCCCTTGTAGATAGCGTTCCAAGTTATCACGAAAAATATCAAAACCTCGATATTGATATTGCGGCGAAACCCCAGACAGGTGGGGGGTCACTGTAATATTTTCTTCCTCCCACAAAACATGGTCTTCCGGAAGTGGTTCCTCCTCGAATACATCAAGTACTGCATGAGCGATTTCTCCATTACGAACCGCCTCTAATACTGTCTCCGTTTTAACGAGATCCCCTCTGCCCATATTCAGAAAAACTGCGTGGGCAGGCATCTTCTCAAAGTGTTCTAGTTTAACGAAATCAATCGTTTCTGGTGTACTTGGCATAACGGCAACTACGAAGTCCGCTTTATTTAATACATGTGTCCAATTATCAGAAGGGTAGGTTTCATCGAAGTAAGGTTTAAGTTTTCCTGTTTTTGATACCCCGATAGTCTTCATTCGAAACGCTTGCGCCAATCTGGCTGTTTCCTGACCGATGGCTCCTGTCCCGAGTACCACCAGTGTCTTACCTGTAATCGCATTCATCACGACTTTACGGTCCCAAACATGGGCTTGTTCGTGGGCGATTACCTTTTTCCCTTGACGTGCTACTTGAAGCAGCATAGTAAATGTATATTCTGCCATTGGAATCGCATGAATTCCTCTCGCATTCGTCACTAATATTCCTTGCTTATCAATCTGCTTGAATTGCATTTTTTCCATTCCTGCCGATAATACCATGATCCATTTCAGTTTTTTGGCCTGCTTGATCAGTTCGTCGTTTAAGTCCTCCCCATAAGTAATGAATATTTCGGCTTCCGGCAATTTCGTTTTTGCTTCTTCAATACCATGACAGAAGGAAAAGTCCAACTCTGGATAATCAGCTTCAAGCCTGTTACGGATATCTTCTTTTACATTCTTTATAGCTGAAAGCACTAGCATATATGTACATCCTCCTCACTGATCCTGTTTCTATTTTAGCTGAATTATCGCAATTTACAAAAATAAATCACTTTCCTGTAACGAAAATAAAAAATGGAGACATCACTTGTAGTGATGCCTCCAGTAAAGGGGAGGTTTTCGGTTGATACTTTACTTTATGTCCTCCCGATTTATTTGTATAGCGCATATACCCATAACGATGAAAAAACGCTCTAAAAAATAGAGCGTTTAAACTAGGATAAGTTTTCCCGGATATATTCGAGTGCTGCCTCCACATGCCCCTTCACTCGCACTTTCCGAAATTCTTTAACGAGATTTCCTTCTTTGTCAATAATGAAAGTGGAGCGTACAATTCCGTAATATTCTTTACCGAAATTTTTCTTTAGCTGCCACACGTCATACGCTTCTGCTGCCTGCTTGTCTTCATCTGCAAGAAGCAGGAAAGGTAAATCATGTTTGTCGATGAATTTTTCGTGGCGCTCGACCGGGTCCGGGCTGACACCTAAGATGACCGCATCCAGGTCGCCAAAGCTTTCATGATGATCCCGAAAGTCGCAAGCTTCTG
The DNA here is from genome assembly GCF_900176565.1 of Thalassobacillus devorans. Taxonomy (GTDB): domain Bacteria; phylum Bacillota; class Bacilli; order Bacillales; family Halobacillaceae; genus Thalassobacillus; species Thalassobacillus devorans_A. The sequence goes on along the minus strand of NZ_FXEH01000004.1, from coordinate 571,620 downwards.
TGGTACACCCTGGTGTCATATCTTTCGGGTAAAAATATAAAACGACATTCTTACCACGGTAATCTGAAAGCTTGACCTTTTCACCATTGCTTGCTTCTAATTCAAAATCAGGTGCTTTTTTACCAACTTCCACACTCATAAAATTTATCCCCTCCTATAAATAATGTTCATTTCTATCATTAAGATTACAGGAAAGGATACTCAATTTCCAATCTCAATCGACTTTATGCTGTGAATCATAAAACACACGGACAAACATGGCTGCAGGTATGGTATAACCAATCAATGCTTCCAGTAAAGCGATTGGTCTCCCCCAACCTATCGGAATAATATCTCCATAACCTACTGTCAACAGCGTTACGCCGCTGAAATAGATCGCCTGTCCAATGCGATCAAGTAAAGCTTCCTGCTGTAGGCCGCCTCCCGCTAACAAAGGAATGCCGTTCATAGATAGAAGAAAATAAATGATTCCGAAGCCAGTCATGACGATGAGATATAAAACCAGCAGGCCGGTAAACACAGTCAATGAAAAATGATGGTTGTCTGAAATAAGTTCACGAAAAAACGATGTCAAACTGACTATGATGAGTAATACGATGAACAGCAATATAACTATTTCGACCATATATAGCTACTCCCCACCCTTTGGAATACTGCCTCTTAAACTTTATGCGGTTCCCCCGCTCCCCTATACGTAGTTTAACGCGACGAAAACATTTACATATTCTTCTAAATAATGAAGCTTCAGGACCGATAAAAGGTATAGGCAATACCAATCACGTGAATAGCTATTTATTACCAGTAGCATTATACTTAAATTAAACAGAGGTACAAGAGGTGACGGAACGTGAAACGTATATATATTATAGAAAATAATGAGCAAGTCGCTTCTTTCCTTGTCAAAACGTTAAAAGAAAGCGGCTATCAGCCATTTCTTGCCAACGATTATGATAAAATTCTGGCTGAGTTCACCGCTTATGAACCTCACCTTGTTTTAATAGCGGTTGGGACCCCTGCATTTGATGGCCTCTTTTGGTCCAGAGAAATACGAGCCCTAGGCAAGTGCCCCATATTATTGATGCCGGATTCCTCTTATAAGATGTCACAAGTAATTGCATTAGAAAATGGCGCAGATGGTTATTTGAGTAAACCCTTGAACGCCATTCCTTTGCAGGCTGTAATAGAACGGACCTTAAAGAGAGTTTATGCAAGTGACAAAGGGAGCGAGCTGAAACTGCGTCCCATGGAGATTGACTACCAGGGGGTAAAGCAGTCCCTGACTAGAAAAGAATATTTCCTCATGAAAGCATTTATAGAACGTCCCTCTCAGCTACTAACACGTCAGTATCTATTACAGCTGCTGACTAACAACATTGGAGAGTTGGATGATAATACATTATCCGTCAACATGACGAGGCTGCGAAGGAAGTTATCCCAGATCGGATTAGAAAACGCCATCCAAACCGTCCGTGGCAAAGGATATAAGTTCAACCCGAAATGACCCGCTCTCCCCGCCATACCAGGGATGAACACACATCCCAATTCGTCCCCCTTTTCATAATATATTGTAAACGCGCAAAAGGGGGTGGAAGGAATGGGTTACAGAGGTTACAACAATGGCTTTGCGTTGATTGTAGTGTTGTTCATCCTTTTGATTATCGTTGGCGCAGCATATGTATACTAAAATCAAATAAGTTAACTCAATTCTCAGGAAGACTACCCGTTCGCTCCATCATACCGGGTAGTCTTTTTACATACGTTCTGGTTACTGCTATCGACATTCGCCATCCCATGCTACAATGATAAACGAATTATTTCAGGGAGGTTTACGATGAACTTTTTAAAATCAGAACAGTTACATGAAGAAGCATTACACCATATTGTCGGAGGAGTAAATTCTCCTTCTCGTTCTTTCAAAGGTGTCGGCGGCGGCACACCGATTTACATGGAACGTGCAGAAGGCGCTTATTTCTGGGATGTGGATGGCAATAAATATATCGATTACCTTGGCGCTTATGGCCCCATCATCACCGGGCACGCACACCCCCATATTACGAAGGCAATCACCACAGCTGCCCAAAATGGCGTCCTATATGGCACACCAACCTCTTTAGAGAATCAATTCGCAAGTAAATTAAAAGAAGCGATCCCTTCTATGGATAAGGTCAGGTTTGTGAACTCGGGTACCGAAGCAGTAATGACGACCATTCGTGTAGCAAGGGCATACACCGGCCGTAATAAAATCATTAAATTCGCCGGCTGTTATCATGGCCATTCCGACTTGGTACTGGTAGCTGCAGGTTCAGGCCCTTCCACGTTGGGAACTCCTGATTCAGCCGGGGTGCCAGCTTCTATCGCAGCAGATGTGATCACCGTTCCTTTCAATGATATCGAACCATTCAAGCAAGCACTGGAACGTTGGGGAGATGAAATTGCCGGTGTTTTAGTTGAACCGATTGTCGGGAATTTTGGGATTGTCGAACCGAAGCCCGGCTTCCTGCAACAAGTGAACGATCTGGCACATCAAGCAGGAGCATTAGTAATTTATGATGAGGTAATCACTGCTTTCCGTTTTGCTTATGGAAGTGCGCAGCAACTGGTAGGAGTTGAGCCTGATATGACCGCTATGGGGAAAATCATCGGCGGCGGCCTCCCAATTGGAGCTTATGGCGGCCGCGCGGATATCATGGAGCAAGTCGCTCCTCTTGGTCCTGCCTATCAGGCTGGTACTATGGCCGGAAACCCTGCTTCTATGTCAGCAGGGATCGCCTGTCTGGAAGTATTGCAGGAAGAAGGTGTGTATGAAGAACTGGATCGATTAGGTGCCAAGCTGGAAGAAGGGATAGGACGCAGTGCTGTAAAATACAATATCCCTGTAACTATCAATCGTCTCAAAGGTGCACTGACTGTTTACTTCACAACCGGACAAGTGGAAAACTATGAGCAGGCAGAAAACACAGACGGCGAAATGTTCGCGCGCTTTTTCAAATTGATGCTTAATCAAGGTATCAACCTTGCACCATCCAAATATGAAGCATGGTTCCTGACTACGGCTCATACAGATGAAGATATTGATAAGACACTTACGGCTGTAGAAGAAACTTTTAAAACGATGGCAAACGATTAATCTTTTAAGCCCTCTGTATAAAAAAGCGGAGGGCTCTTCTATTATCTCCTGCCAGTAATATGCATGGTTATGTGATATTTTAAATTTTTCTCCACTAAGAGGCATTAGCTAAATACTAAAAGAAGAGTGATTGCTAAGAAAGTATGATTATGATAATATAATATTATATTTCTGAAAATTCTCACGATTTGCGCGAGAATTGTTCATTTCCTTCCCTTTTCATATTGTTTCAGCTCCGTGCTGAAACACTCCTGACTTTTGCATTCCATGCAAAAGTCTTTCTTTTTTATAATTACCTTGCCTCTCATACGCTCACCTTTTTGTTTCACTTTCTTCATTAAATACCTTAAGGTGGTAATAAAGAAGCAGTAGTTTAGAAAGGTGATGCCGATGAAGCTGGGTGCCAGAATGATGAAGACTGGGCTTGCTGTGGCAGTAGCGATTTATGTCGCTTCTTTATTTGAGCTGACTAATGAGGTGATCGCAGCAATTGCTGCCCTTTTTTCAATCCAGCCCTCTATTTATCGTTCGTTTCAAACTGTTATTGAACAAATACAAGCGAATATCATTGCGGCCGCTGTCGCTATAATTACTGTCTATACCTTAGGGGACAGCCCATTTATCGTTGGTTTTTCCATCATCGTGGTCATCGCTCTTAATATGAAATTGAAAATGAATGAGAATACGATTATCTTTGCGTTAGTGGCAGTGGTGGTGTTAATGGAGCCGACCGATATGGCCTTCCTGCCATATGCGGGTGCACGCATCGTTTCCTTGATGATTGGTATATTGTCTGCATTTGTTGTAAACCTGGCATTTGTACCTCCTAAATATGAAACCAATCTGTTCCGGCAAATCGATCGCAACACGAGCGATATTCTGCAATGGCTGCGGGTTACTACCCATCATTTATCAGACGAGCCAGCCTTAAAGACAGAAATGAATAGACTGCAGGACGAATTGCGCTATATCGACCAAACTTATCTGCTGTATAAAGAAGAACGTACCTACTTAAGAAAAAACAGATTTACAAAAGCACGCAAAATGGTACTATTCCGGCAGCTGATTGCAACAACGAAGAAATCATACGATGTATTGAAAGCATTCCATCGTCTTGAAGGTGATATCGACCATATCCCTAAAGACTTTCAGGAAGTGCTGGTCTCCGAACTGGATAAGGTTATTCACGCCCATGAAAAACTGATGCTTAGCCTGATGGGGCGTATCCGTAAAACCCATAAGGAATCTCTAAGAGAGTCAGAAACTCCTGATATTCCTAAGCTGGTGGAACAGCTGATCCATATCTATGAAGATGATCATGACCATGATAAACTGATTTTCCTCCCATTGGCTGCTCAGCTAATGGAGTACCATTACCACCTGGAACACTTGAAGCGCATTATTAAAAGCTATCAACGATTTCATTATGAAAGTCACCGAAGTATGTTTGAACAAAAACGAGCCCGATAATAAATGTGAACAGGCTGGCGAGAACATCTCGGCAGCTTTTTTCTTTATGAACGTGTACCGGTTAAAAAGAATGTGCTCGTCTTTTGTAATTAGTGACAATTCAGTCCCGTCCTCTCTTTTTCCTTAAATCCTTCCTTTTTCTCCCACTATTTCTAATATTCCCTTAAGGTTTGAACATTTTGTGTCGAAAATTCCACAAAAAATTGAACATTCAATTACAAATTAGTTAATCCTCACGAAAAAGGTTATTAGGGTGCTATAATTCACTTCACGTATTATTAGTTTTCACTATTTACACAGTAGAAATAATAGATTGATAGGAGTGTTTGGCTTCATGAGACATAAAAGACCCCATTTGCAAAAATGGCTGGCATTGCTTCCGCTGAGTTTAGTCTTTTTGTTGAGCGGCTGCAGTGAATTGACAGTCCTTGACCCAAAAGGACCTGTCGGACAAAGCCAAAAAGATCTGATCGTATTTTCCCTTTGGTTTATGCTCGGGATTGTAGTTGTCGTCTTTGCTCTGTTCGCATTTATGGTTATCAAGTACCGTAATCGGCCTGGCCGAAACGATAAAGATTATGACCCTGACCTGCATGGTAATACGGCAATTGAAATAGTCTGGACAGTTATACCTCTCATTATCGTTATTATCTTATCTGTACCAACAGTTACAACCTTATTCGATTTAGAAAAACCCCCGGAATCATCATCGGATAAAGAGCCACTGGTCATTTATGCTACATCAGCAGACTGGAAATGGTTCTTCAGTTATCCGGAACAGGATATTGAGACAGTGAATTATCTTCATATCCCAACGGATCGGGCGATTGAGTTCCGACTATCATCAGCAGATTCCATGGCAGCGTTATGGATTCCGCAACTGGGCGGCCAGAAATATAATATGGCCGGGATGGAAAACACCCTGTACCTGCAGGCAGATGAGCCTGGCACCTACGACGGCCGTAATGGAAACTTCAATGGAGAAGGCTTTACGGAACAGACATTTAAGGTTCACGCCCAAGAGGAAGAAGAGTTTAATGATTGGGTACAAGAAACCCAGGACGAGGCACCTGAACTGACCCAGGAAGAATATGACAAACTGCTTGCGCCTAGTGTCATGGACGAGCAGATGGTATTTTCCAATACGCATCTGGAGTGGGTAGACCATGGTACGAATGATGGGCGCGACTATGCGATTAAACGTCATCGAGATGCCTACCAGGAACTATTACATCTGGAAAACGAAATTAAAGGTGATGACAAGCATGAATAGTTATCAGAGAAAGCAGGTGAACATCTATGAAGTTAGATGAATTTTTCGTAACCGGTGAACCACTCGTATACGGTGGAATGGTTTCCATTGTATTGGTTACCAGTGCCGTCATTTTTCTACTCACCTATTTTAAAAGGTGGGGATGGCTATGGCGTGAGTGGCTGACAACCGTTGATCATAAAAAAATCGGTATTATGTATATTTTAAGTGCGTTAGCGATGTTATTCCGTGGGGGCATGGATGCCCTTATGATGCGAATACAGCTGGCGTTTCCAAATATGAACTTCCTGAACGCCCAGCACTATGATGAAATCTTTACGACTCACGGAACGATCATGATTATCTTTATGGCTATGCCTTTCTTGATTGGATTAATGAATATCATTGTTCCGCTGCAAATCGGGGCTCGTGATTTCGCGTTTCCTTTTGTCAACGCCTTGAGCTTCTGGTCGTTCTTTTTTGGAGCCATGTTGTTCAATATATCATTTGTTATTGGTGGTTCTCCTGACGCCGGCTGGACAAGTTACACACCATTATCAGGGGCAGCTATGAGTCCTGGACCAGGACAAAACTTTTACTTGATGGGCCTACAGCTTTCGGGTATTGGTACGCTGGCGACAGGGATTAATTTGATGGTGACGATTCTTAAAATGCGTGCACCAGGAATGAAATTGTTCAAAATGCCAATTTTCACCTGGTCTACACTAGTCACTTGTTTCATTATTATTTTTGCCTTTCCGATTTTGACAGTTGCTTTAGCACTGCTAACAATCGACCGTATTTTCGGTTCCCAGTTCTTTACAGTAACCGGTGAAGGGATGCCGATGATGTGGGCCAACTTATTCTGGATGTGGGGCCACCCGGAAGTTTACATCGTCATATTACCGGCATTTGGTATCTTTTCTGAAGTAATCGCGACCTTTGCACGTAAGCGATTGTTCGGGTATCATGCCATGGTCTGGTCGATGATTTTGATTGCCGGATTAAGTTTCCTTGTCTGGGTACACCATTTCTTTACTATGGGTGCCGGAGCTTTCGTTAACTCTGTATTCTCAGTATCAACGATGTTGATTGCTGTACCTACTGGAGTGAAGATCTTTAACTGGCTGGCAACGCTGTATAAATCAAAAATAGAGTTCACCACACCAATGATGTGGTCGCTCGCATTCATTCCGAGTTTTGTTCTCGGTGGTGTCACCGGGGTCATGCTCGGTATGGCAGCAGCTGACTATCAATTTCACAACTCGTATTTCCTAATTGCCCACTTCCATTATGTATTGATTGCCGGAACAGTTTTTGCTTGTTTTGCGGGGCTGGAATACTGGTATCCGAAAATGTTTGGGCACAAGCTAAATGAACGGATCGGGAAACTGGCATTCTGGTTCTTCGTCATCGGATTCCATGTTACCTTCTTCCCGCAATATTTCGTTGGTTTAGACGGAATGCCGCGCCGTGTCTTCTATATCATTCCAGAGTGGATGCCGTTAAATGTCATCTCAACAGTCGGTGCATTTGGAATGGGAGTTGGATTCGCTATATTCGTATTCAATATCTACTACAGCTACAGGAACAGCGAACGCGAAAAAACTGGGGATTCCTGGGATGGAAGAACCCTTGAATGGGCGACACCGACACCTGTACCGTTCTATAATTTCGCTACTGTACCTCATGCAGATAAGTACGATGCTTTCTTAGACATGAAGGAAAAAGGCGAAACAACTTTCGAGGAAGAAAAACTCGAGCCGATTCATATGCCAAGCAATACAGGGCAGCCGATTATCATGATGGCCATCGCTGCTTTTGCCAGTTTCGCTCTGATATTTGAATGGATTACCCTGGCAGTGATCGGGCTTGTCGGTGTCCTGATCATGATGGGAATACGCTCATTTGATTATGACGAGGGTTATCATGTTGAAGTAGATGAAATTAAGCGCATTGAACGCGAAGCAAGGGGGTTATAACATGAGCGCACATGAATTGAAATCCGGTCCATTAGAATATCGCACACAGGAAGGACGAATGAGCATTCTCGGCTTTTGGATATTCCTGGCTGCAGAAGTAGTGTTATTCTCCACATTATTCGCTACTTATGCGGTGCTATACGGGCGGACAGCAGATGCACCAGTACCAGGTGAGTTGTTTGAACCAGGGATCGTACTTGTTATGACTTTCCTTTTGCTTACAAGTAGTTTCACTTGCGGGATAGCTATTCATCATATGCGCAGAGGATCTGTGAAAGGTCTGATGACATGGCTGATTATTACCCTGATACTTGGACTTGGTTTTCTAGGGTTTGAAATATATGAGTTTGTTCATTACTCCCATGAAGGTGCCACGCTGCAGTCCAGCGCTTTCTGGTCAGCCTTCTATACACTAGCTGGCACCCATGGAGTCCACGTGACATTAGGTATCGGCTGGGCAGTGTTACTCTTGATTCAACTGGCCAAACGCGGTTTGACTACAGTAACAAGCAGGAAAGTCTTTATTATCAGTCTGTACTGGCATTTCCTTGATGTCATCTGGATATTCATTTTCACTAGTGTCTATTTGATTGGGATGGTGGTTTAATATGGCAGAGCATTCAAAACGTTTTCCCATCAACCATATTATCGGATTTGTATTGTCCATTGTTTTGACATTGCTTGCTGCCTGGGCCGCACTTGGGTCTGACCTGCCTGTTAAATGGATCGTCGCTGGCATTATGACGCTCGCCGTTATCCAGGCAGGAATCCAGTTATTTATGTTCATGCATATGACAGAACGAGAAAGCGGCGGCGGCCATGTACCATGGAATATGATGTTCCACGGTTTCGTGCTGGCAGCTATTATCGTAGCCGGGTCACTATTCACAATGTCGTTCGGCTTCACCCATGACCATGATGATGGTGGAAGCCATCAACAAGAAGAGCAACAGGAAGAACACAGCGGACATTAACCACAGGTGGTGAAAAGGTATGAATAACCAAAAAGAGCTAAAAAACTACGAAGCCCCCATGGCATTGCCTTGGAAACCCGTTTTCGGGTTTATCCTTTGTATTATTTTGACGGCCTTCTCCCTGTGGGGAATGTTTTACGCTGATTATTCCCCTAAAATTCTTTTAGGATTGATAACCATACTAGCCTTCTCTCAGGCTGTTATTCAATTATTGCACGTACAAGAACATTTAAAGTAAACGAAAAGCCCTCATACCTGATTCACCAGGTATGAGGGCTTTTTTAAGTTTATTGATAACTCTCTTGTGCCACGCCTGAAGTCTTGACCATACGAATGATGAACATTACCCAGCCCACTTCTGCTACAAACAAACTTGCATAGAACATGAGCCATGAGATAGAAAATGCCGCCGGTGCAGTTTGGAAGGCTACTTCGAAAAAGTACAGCCACATACCAACAAGCAAAATTGTCTGTACAAGGGCTAAAACCGTCTTTTTTAATTGTAAGAATAAGAAAGGCGTTATCGATGCAAGCAGCATGAACATTAGGATAATACCCATTTAGAGATCAACTCCTCATAATGTCTGGTTTTCATGTAAGCGTATTCTTCTTATTAGTATTGTAACAAATTGTTCGAACAATTGACACAAAAAGTTCACAATATAGGTATTGTTATCCATCACAACTATTTTTACCCGCGTTACCTCTATGTTAAAGGTGCATAAACGATTTTTTATTTCATAAGAAGCTTATTCAACAAAAGGACCTAAAAGTCCAAGACTTGATTTCGAGCTATCAGGGTTCTTTATCATAATAGCCTCAGGGTTGGCTGGGAAACTACTCGCTTTCCTGCGGGGGAACCGGCAAGCCTCCTCAGTCGTTTCACTCCTTGTGGGGTCTCGCCTGGCTCCTCCTCCCGCGGGAGTCTCGCAGTTTCCCAACCAACCCATTCGAATAATGGAAGAAAAGAACCCATGACATATTGGTGATGTCTTCAACTTTTAATGGATAATTGAACAATTACGCGGTTTTAATTTCAAATTTCATGCGTAGCTCACTCTTTGTTTGAAGAACGATCTACCGATGTTTCCGTTTCTCTCATAAACGCAAGGAGGGCCGGGAAATTGCGAGACTCCTGTGGAATGAACATGATCGGTGAGATCCCGCAAGGCGAAGCCTGAGGAAGCTCACCACATGCCCACGGAAAGCGAGTGATTTTCCGGACCTCCAAACGCTCACAACCACAACGGACACACTATCTTGAAATTGAGTCTTCAGCAAATGGGTGCTAAACTATAAAATTAACACTCAGCTTAGCTGTTTTAATTAAAAAACACATGCTCTGCCCTGATTCCTTCATCGATTGTAAGTATTCCAAAAGAGTAGTACGGGAGTCTTCGCTTATCTGTCGGAGATCCAGGATTAAATAGTAAAAGCTTCTTGAAATAGCGCAACATAGGAATATGGGAATGACCAAAAATAAGTATATCAAGTTCTTCTCCTTCGAAGGCTTCTAACGCTCGTTTTTCTGTTGTTTTTCCTTCCCCATCTCCATGCACAAGACCTACCTTATACTCGTTTAATTGTAGGATCTCTTTGCATGAAAAATGACTTTTAATTTCTTCTCCGTCAACATTTCCGTATACACCCTTCACTTCTCCGTATTCACGGAGTGCATCGTAGACATCAAGTGACTGCCAATCCCCCGTATGGATAATCAGGTCTGCCGAAGAAAGTTCTGTCACCAGGCGATCCGGTAACTGTTTTCCTTTTTTCGGCATATGGGTATCTCCGGTAACTACAACCTTCACCATTCATCCTCCTTTTATAGGTACGTTCAATAAAAAAGAGAGGGGTCCTCCCTCTCTTCTACGTTCCCATATATTCCGTTTTACTATCGTCTAATTCCTGAACTTGATATAAATCATAGTATCCACCGCGCAGTCCCATCAACTCTTCGTGGGTGCCGGTTTCTTTGATCTGCCCATTTTCCACCAGCACAATACGGTCTGCGTGTGTAATTGTCGATAGCCTGTGGGCTACGATGAATGTCGTCCGGTCGGAAGCCAGTTTTTCTAATGCTTCCTGAATTAAATGCTCACTCTCCAAATCAAGCGCGGACGTCGCCTCATCCAGTATCAGCAGCGGTGGGTTCTTTAAAAATACCCGGGCAATAGCCACCCGCTGTTTCTGGCCACCGGAAAGCTTGACTCCCCTCTCTCCGACCATCGTATGGTAGCCGTTCGGGAGCGCTGTAATAAAGTCATGAGCATTAGCAGCTTTAGCGGCCTCAATCATTTCTTCATCCGTAGCATCCGGGTTGCCCATTTTAATATTCATGGCAATCGATTCACTGAATAAAATATTGTCCTGTAATACCATACCGATTTTATCTCTCAATGTGCGGGCTTTGACGTCGCGGATATCCTGTCCGTCAATCAGAATTCTTCCTTCCTCCACATCATAGAACCTTGGAATCAAACTGATCAGTGTAGACTTACCACCGCCACTCATTCCAACAAAGGCTATCGTTTCTCCGTGTTTGACATCAAGGGATAAATTCTTGAGTACGAGTGATTCTTCATCTTCATACCGGAAAGAAACATTATCAAAAGTGACATCCCCATCGACATGGGTCAGTTCCTTAGCATCCTTTTTATCCTGGATATCATATTTTTCATCCATGAATTCAAAGACACGGTCCATCGATGCAATCGACTGGGTCAGAACTGTCGAGGAGTTCACTAACCGGCGAAGCGGGTTATAGACTCGGTCCATATAGCCTGTGAATGCTACCAGTGTACCTACGGTCAGGTTACCCGTTATTACCTGATAACCGGCAAACGTAATGACAAGCAATGGAGCCAGGTCAGTAATGGTATTAGTGACCGAATAGGTGTAAGCATTCCAGTTCGTATGCTTAAGAGCTTTATCAAGAAAGTTTGAGTTCTGAACATCGAATTGCTGCTGCTCATGATCTTCAAGCGCAAAACTGCGGATCACCGGCATGCCCTGCACCCGCTCGTGAAGGTGGCCTTGTACTTCTGCCAGCGCCTGGGATCGTTCTCTTGTCAGGCGGCGTAATTTAACATAAAAGAACTTCACCGCAAGTCCATATAGTGGGAATAACGATATAGCTACGAGTGTCAGCCAAATGTCCATGTTCAGCATGATGATAATTGCGATCACAATCGTGAACATATCCAGCCAGATATTCATAAGGCCGGTAATGACGAAGGTTTTCGTCTGTTCGACGTCATGAATGACACGGGAAATAATCTCCCCTGTTTTCGTACGGGAATAAAACCGCAGGCTCAGCTTTTGAATATGATCAAAAAGCTTATCACGTACATCATAGAGGATTTTGCTGCCAATCCACTGGGCAAGATACTGCCGGATATACTCAACCGGCGGCCGCAACACAAAAAACACTAAAAAGGCACCGCCCATCAGCCAGAATAACTGATTGAACTGTTCGCTCTGCGTCATATCTCCTCCGATAATATCATCGATGACATATTTAATAATCAACGGCATTAAAAGAGGAATAGAAAATTTAATGATACCAATTAATATAGTTAAAATAATTTTGCCTTTATAAGGTTTCACAAAGGATAAATATCGTTTGATGCTGTCCACAGCTGTCACCTCTTTCTTTATGCAAAAGCACCTGCCTGGGTAAAAAGGAAGGCCGCGCACACATGCAGCGGCGCGGCAGTTTCATTTTACTTAGCGATATGTCAAATAGCGTTCGTACCATTGATCAATGAATTCTGGGGAAAACGGGCCCTTGCGCTGTCTGACCCAGCGTATGAGTGTGTCTACGTTGTTATGCAAAATACGATCAAGTACCTTCGGGTAATTCATTTCCCGTTTATGCTGCTCATACTCGTCTTCATCCAGCAGCGTAAACGTCATATCCGGATATACTTTGACATCTAAATCATAGTCAATGTATTTCAACCCTTCTTCATCATATACAAAAGGAGAACTGATATTACAGTAATAGTATACGCCATCATTGCGAAGCATACCGATGATGTTAAACCAATGTTTGGAATGGAAATAACAGATTGCCGGCTCCCTTGTCATCCACGTCCGCCCATCACTTTCTGTTACGATCGTCCGATCATTCGCTCCAATGACAACATTTCTTGTTCCTTTTAATATCGTCGTGCTGTCCCATATCCTGTGCAGCTTACCGTTATGTTTATAGCTCTGTATTTGGACCGATTGTCCTGGTTCTGGTGCAGGCATAAGATCTCCCTTCCCTAACGTCATAATAACCACCGATTTTATCTACTCTAACCATTATAACGATAACTGTCAGTAATTGAAAATATTACAGTCTTAGCCTCGGAGTCAGCATAAATAAAACAGACCGTTGCTTCTTCCAATTGGAAAAGAAGCACGGTCTGTCTTTTTCAGCAGCTGCTTTTGTCTGCTATTCGTTTAGAAGATTCGGGGGATCTTCGTTATTTCTTTTTAGCTTGAGACTTTTGGTTTTGTTGACGAACTTCTTGTGCGTCAGTCTCTGCAGCAAATTCAGCACCATATTGTTGTTGCTGCTGACCTTTTTGAGCAGCTTGCTGGTTTTGCTGTCTTACTTCTGCAGCATTAGTTTTGCTTGGGTTTTGTTGGTTTTGTTGTTTTTTAGCCATCTTTATCACCTCCGCAAGAATTAGAATGCCCAAATTGAAATGTCATTATCCAAAAAAATAAAATTCCATGTTTAACCATTTTTGAATAAGGTGCAGGATTTTTTCCACACTAATAAAGGAGGAGGCGAAAAAGATGTATACAGGCCGGGATATGAGCGAGCTGACCATGACCAGCAAACAGGATTGGAAAAATGAAGAACTGCGTTTCTTCCACTATTCTTTGTCTCAAATTGCCCCTTATTTGAATCAAGAAGGCACAACGATTCTAAGGGAGATCAACGAAGAAATTGTAAATCGTGGCGGGCTCGCCTATCATATAGAAGATATTCCTGAATATCACAGGAGCGTCCGTTCGACAACGATTGCTCCTTTGTAATCCGTTAAAATAGTTTTATTGCGGCTTCCCTTGTGTTCGCTGCATGAAACTTTCTTAAAGTGAAAAAAGCTCCAGCACCCTGATGGGGCTGGAACTTTTTATTGTACATGTTTCGCTATTTTCTGATGGGAAACTGGAAACGGATAAGATTCCAATTCCTTCAGAGAAACAAACCTGGCTCGTGGGTGGTCCAATTCTCCCGCTTCGATTACGCCAGGGATCACTTCCAGCTCCCAAATAAGGTGGGAAAAGACATGTTTTATCTTATCTAAGGATTCTTCTTGTTTAATTTTGATTCCATACTCCCCATAAAACCAATGTACGAGATGGTTACGATCAATATCGGCAAGGGGAACCATCGGAAACTCCCATAAATTTGCAAGCAGACCATCTGCAGGCCTTTGCTGGATTAAAACTTTACCTTCATCATTAGTAACTATCATGGCCGCATAGGGAACTCGTTTTTGTTTTTTCGTTTTTGTTTTTATCGGAAGCTCTTGCTCGACTCCCTCATGGAATGCACGGCAATGCTCTTGTACCGGACATAACATACAACTTGGAGATTTCGGAGTACAGACCAGCGCACCAAGCTCCATTAACCCCTGATTGAAAGACGATGGATCTTCCGTTGATATCACCTCTCGGATGAGAGACTCGAACAGTTTTTTGGTACCCTGCTTCGCAATGTCATCTTCGAGATATAAAATACGCGACATGACACGCATGACATTACCATCAACAGCAGGTTCCGGTTTATCATAAGCAATACTTAAAATAGCTCCTTTTGTATATGGACCAACACCTTTGAGGGATCCTAATTCATCAGCTTCTTCCGGAACTTTACCACCATAATCACTGACGACTTCACGAATGGCGTTTTGCAGATTGCGAGCACGGGAATAGTAACCTAGACCTTCCCACGCTTTCAACACTTCCTGTTCGTCCGCTTCAGCAAGTATTTCAGGTGTGGGGAATTTTTCAATAAATCGATGAAAATAAGGGATGACCGTATCGACTTTGGTCTGTTGGAGCATGATCTCAGATACCCATACTCGATAAGGGTCCTGATTATCTCGCCATGGAAGGGCACGCTGTTCCTGTTTAAACCAATTGATCAAATCATGCTGAAATTCCGTCCGGTTAAAACCGGATAAAATGCCATTAATTCGTGTTTGTTTATTTTTCATTGTGATTCACCTTTCATGATACAATTAAATCAAAAAGCTAATAGTAGTAAGGGAAAATAGTATTACTCCCAGTTCGTATATACCAATGAAATCCACCAAGAAGTCCATAAAGGAGGTATCTGGATGGATACCGGTACTCATGTTGTCATGGGAGTCGCCCTGGGAGGGCTGGCTACGCTTGATCCAGTGGTTCAGAATGACCCGGTCTTGTTCAATGCCGTACTTGTCGGTACCATGGTTGGTTCCCAGGCGCCTGATTTCGATACGATACTAAAATTAAAAAATAACGCCGTTTATATTCGAAACCATCGGGGCATTACCCATTCGATACCAGCGGTCATCTTTTGGGGCCTTGCATTATCCGGAGTCATATATGCTTTCCTTCCAGAGGTCAGTTTCCTTCATTTATGGCTCTGGACTTTCTTAGCAGTGATTTTGCACGTGTTCGTCGATGTATTCAATGCCTACGGAACGCAAGCCTATCGGCCGTTTACAAAACGATGGGTTGCATACGGCTTCATTAATACCTTCGACCTTTACATCTTTTTAATGCATATCGCGGGTATCGTAGCCTGGAACCTGGGAGCTAATCCTGGGTTAACCTGGCTGATCATCTACTTTGTCATCGCTCTCTACTATGTAAAACGTTACTTTGACAAACGCGAGATGGTCAGACTGGTCCATGATCACTTTGAAAATGTTGAGCAAATTGCTACTTCACCGACCATGAAACAAAATAACTGGCGGATCGCCATTACCACAAATGAACATTATTATGTGGGAAAGGCAGAGAATGGGCATATCATCATTTTAGATGAATTTCCGCGGCAAACCATCCCGGAAGATGACCCGATTATGAAAAGAGCTATGGAAGATCATAATATCAAAGCTTTCCTGTCATTCTCCCCGGTATATCGTTGGGAAATGACTTATTACAATGAACACACCGAAGTGCGATTTATTGATTTACGTTATCGTTCACGCGGAAGATATCCATTTGTTGCGGTAGCTCAAATCGATGATTCCACTTTGGAAATTATGAATTCTTATACAGGATGGGTGTTTACAGAAGAAAAACTGAAAAGTAAACTGGATCCTGTTCCATTGGATTCATGAAGAAGAGGCTGACTCCTAGTGGTGCCTTCCCTTTGATCAGGGGAGACACCGATAGGAACCAGCCTCTTATTTTTATTCAATTTAAGGGCCTTTTCCTGGCAAGCATATCTTTATATTTAGGATTGTTAGCAGCAAATTCATGCAGTTTCGCTCCATAATGGTTGATCCACTGCGTCACAATCTGCTCGGTCAATTGCTTTCCCTGGTATTCATGCCCCGCCTTCGCTCTTGTCGCTTCAAAATCTTCCCATAAAAGCTCAACCCAAGTGCGCGCTTCATCAATCGATAACGACGGGTTTTTTTCATATAACTGATCAGCAAGACGCTGAAAAATTTCTTCCATTTTTGTCACCTCATATGTTCCCAATCATTACTTCCTCATTGTAACACATAGCTGTTTTGAATTTACATAAACTATACTTGCATCATGATTTGATGCTATAGGAGGCTAAAAAAAAATGCGAAATAAAACTGTTGGCTTTCCAGAAAAGAAAATGAATGGAGAACCAAGGGCTAAAGCGGAATTTGCTTCCAAACGGGCCGATGGTTCGATAAACACTCATCCGAAAGAGCGTATGGCCCGCTCTTCACACAGGCTGGACGAAGGGAAAGGTGAAATATAATGGGTAGAAAAAAAGGACGGAAACCTCACAAAGATTTCTTTGATAATTTGTATAGCGACCCGTTCGATTCTCCTCGTGCCAACCCGAAGCATGCTGCTCACCAGGTAAATGGTGAAACACAGCAGACGCAATCCGAAATCATCACGGAAGTACAGATGAATAAACGTGCCTGACTTCCAGTAATAAAGCGCGCCTCCATACAGGCGCGCTTTTTAAATTAATTCATTTTTTTGCCAAGCATGGAAATCGGCAGTGCTTCTTCTTCCTCTTCACTAACCTTTTCCCCTTGATCGTTCAAACGGTATCCCCAGGCAAATGTGCCGTTCATGTATACGATCCTGAAGTTATGTGCTGGATCTCCTTCGATCTGGTATTCCTCTCCTGGCTTGAAATCAGCCGGGTTCAGCATATAAGATTTTGCCATAATGATCTTTCGCTCATAAACAGCGTACTCATTCACCATCCCCATTTGTTCTGCCTTTCTTGCTTTATCCGTCAACTCGCCGATTTCCCGGCGTAATTCCTCGATGGACATATCACTATATCTGCGTTCCATTATATTCCCTCCTATGGTTATCCATTTACATTTTAACAAGCATTCTTCACAATGGAAATGAGGAACATTGAGGAAAGGGGAATTCATGTGGGAAAAGCTGTAATTACCGGGGGCGGTACTGGATTAGGCAGAGCATTAGCGCACCGTTATGCCAAGGAAGGTTACGAAGTTATCCTGCTGGGGAGAACGGAACGCAAATTATCCCTGGTCCGAACTGAAATACTTAAGGAAGGCGGAGCGGCTGAATCCTATATTTGTGATGTCACAGAGCCTGCATCCGTTAGAGAAGCGATTCGTCAATTGGACCGGATTGATGTACTGATTAATAATGCCGGCATTGGAATATTTGGCGAATTATCAACATTGAAAGAAGCAGATATCGATAAAATGCTGGATACCAATGTAAAAGGAACGATACTGATGACTCAGGAAGCTCTTCCACTACTAAAAGAATCAGTAGGCAGAGTCCTGAACATCATTTCCACTGCGGGGCTCCGTGGTAAAGTGAATGAGTCGGTTTATTGTGCCAGCAAATTCGCAGTTCGCGGCTTCACAGAAAGCCTTCAGAAAGAATGGGAAGACCAGCCGATATCAGCGACAGCTGTATACATGGGCGGTATGAATACGCCATTCTGGTCAGAAAGCGATCATGTTGCTGATCCGTCCCGTCTGAAAGGCCCTGAAGGCGTTGCTGATATAATTTTCACGGAAGACGATCGCCGTAAAGAGATTAAAGTCGATTCCTAATATTATCAAATATAAAAAAAAAGCTGCTGAACCTCCTTTAAAGAGGCCAGCAGCTTTTATTTTTTTATGGAAATTACTCTCCAAGTCCTTCTTCTTTCACTTTATTTACTACGGCTTCTAGTGCTTCTTTTTCGTCTTCTCCATCCGCAGTCAATTTAATCTCTGCATCATTAGGGATGCCAAGGGACATAACACCCATAATGGACTTTAAGTTAACGGACTTGTCTTTATACTCCAGGTTCACATCTGATTGATATTGACCTGCTACCTGAACCATTGCTGTCGCCGGGCGAGCGTGTAGCCCGTCTGCTGCTGTAATTTTCATTGTTTGTTCTACCATTTGAATCTCTCCTCATTTATATAATTTTTTAGTTAATTTCAATGATACCAGGGTCATTATGACGCACTTCGCCTGGTTTTGCAATCTTTACTTCCTGACCTTCCTGCAAGTTTGTAAAGATGACTGGAGTGATGATTGAAGTTGCATTGTCTTTTACATAATCCAAATCCACTTTCATCAACTCTTGTCCTTGCTTGACTTCGTCGCCTTCCTCAATCATCGCTTCGAAGCCTTCCCCTTTTAGCTTAACCGTATCGATTCCAATGTGAACCAGAATTTCCATTCCGTTTTCAGCCTGGATACCTATCGCGTGCTTAGTCGGGAATACATTCAATATCTTACCGTTTACAGGAGAAACGACTTTACCATCACTAGGTTTGATAGCGAAACCATCACCCATCATTTTTCCAGAGAAGACTTGGTCCGGTACTTCAGTGATTGGCATGATTTCTCCTTGCAGCGGACTTACAAAATTGAAATCTTCCCCGCCGACAGGTACTTCTGCATCTTTTGCTTCCTCTGCAACTTCCGAGCGATCTTCTGCTACAGCACGAGGCGCTTTTCCGTTGATGATGTCTTGCATTTGTCCCCGCAAACTGTCAGATCTTGGACCGAAGATTGCCTGAATATTATTCCCGACTTCCATAACACCGGATGCTCCAAGTTTCTTCAGTCGGTTTTTATCAACGTCACCTTTGTCGTTGACAGAGACGCGAAGACGTGTGATACAAGCATCCAAATGAGCGATATTTCCTTGTCCGCCCATGGCCTCGAGGATTTCATAAGGAAGATCTCCTATTTCACTGTCTTCATCGGCATCTACTTCATCGTCTTCACGACCTGGAGTTGCCAGGTTGAACTTAAGAATTGCCCAACGGAATCCAAAGTAGTAAATGACAGAGAAGATCAGTCCTACGATAATTACCCACCACCAGTCGGTACGGTTAGGTAAAATACCAAACAGGATGAAGTCAATCAACCCACCAGAGAACGTTTGTCCAATCTTAACATCAAGCAGCGACATCGTCATGAACGATAGACCAGCAAAAACTGCGTGGATACCGAACAGTAATGGTGCTACGAATAAGAATGAGAACTCAATTGGTTCCGTGATACCAGTCAAGAAAGAAGTCAACGCAGCAGATGCCATAATACCGCCGACTACCTTCTTACGTTCCGGTCTCGCTGTATGATAAATCGCAAGTGCTGCAGCCGGAAGACCGAACATCATGAATGGGAATTTACCAACCATGAATGTACCGGCAGTAAACTCTACTCCATCACGAAGCTGAGCAAAGAAGATTTGCTGGTCCCCACGGACCGTGTTTCCAGCTTCGGTCACATAGGATCCGAATTCGAACCAGAACGGTGAATAGAAAATATGGTGAAGCCCGAACGGAATCAATGACCGTTCAATGATACCGAAAACAAGGGCAGCAATATGGATATTTGTATTAAGCATTACGTGGGATAAAGCATTTAATCCATCCTGTGCAAACGGCCATACGAATAGCATAAGAATACCTAAGAATACAGCTGAGAATGCTGTTACAATCGGGACGAACCGCTTACCGGCAAAGAAACCAAGGAATTGCGGCAGCTCGATATTAAAATACTTATTGTATAAAAACGCTGCTAATATACCGACGATGATACCTCCGAATACACCGGTTTGCAGGGTAGGTGTACCAAGCACTTCAGCATATGCTGGTGAATTGGCTGCCATATCTGCATCGACTTGGCCCAATACCCCCATCGTGACATTCATAATCAAATAACCGATGATAGCAGCCAGACCCGCTACCCCATCTCCGCCTGCCAGTCCGATGGCTACACCAACGGCAAATAACAGTGGTAAGTTGGCAAATACGATGTCACCGGCGGATGCCATTACTTGTGAAAAAACCTGAATCCAGTTTGCTTCGAACGCAGGTACACGTTCGAGGAAGGATTCCTGCTGGAACGTCGTACCGAAAGCCAGCAAAATACCAGCAGCAGGCAGCAACGCAACCGGAAGCATCAATGCTTTACCGACTTTTTGCAATGTACCAAAAGCATTTTTGAACATGGAAAGTTCCTCCTTTTGTTTTAGTGTGATACAGAAGCCATAAGTTAGTCATGGGATATGATTTTTCAGAAAAATGAAATAAACCGCTTCCATTTTCCCTGAAATTTTAAACGCCAATAGAATCGACGTTGTAAGTAATAAAAAAAGCATGAGCAAAAAAGTTTTATTTGGCCTCAAAGGGTACAGTTACCCCATTGAAAACCTTTAAAACTTTTTATACTCATGCCTGATCGTATCAGTAACACGTATAATTACGTTTTATGGTTGACTAATCGCTGTAGATGAATCGTTAAATAAATCGCTTCTGATTCATCCACTGGCTTATTTAATTGTTTCTGCATCACTTTTATCAACTTCCAAGATAGATTATAGCATAATGGATATTCTGTTTTCAACATTTCCGCGAGACGATTTTCTTCCCCGACTTCTTCCCCTACATGTATCCGATCGATGGCACGTCTTAAATGCTGAACCAGCCGGTGATAATCGACACTATTTTTATCAATAGTAACCTCCAGTGACTCTTCAATGACTTCCACCATTTGAGAAATAAGCTGGTAATGTTTATTAATATCACTCAATGTTTTGTCTGTCACCGCGCTATGAATATGCAAAGCAATGAATCCTGTTTCCCCTTCAGGAAATTCGATGCCTTCTTTACTGTTGATCATTTCTACTACTTCCATCGCCACCTGGTATTCTTTTGGATAAAGTGTTTCAATTTCGAATAAAAAAGGGTTGTTGAACTGCATATCCTGTTTGGCCCGGTTGATAGCAAAAGCGATATGGTCCGTAAGCGCAACATGGATATGCTCATTCAAGCTTTGATTCATCTTGTTTTCAATGTGCAGCAAAATGTCATTCATAAAATCGATGAAGTCTTCTTCTACATAAGGCAGTAAGTTCACGTACTGCTCCTTCTGCTCCTCATCACGAAGTAAAAACGTCTTATCGGCTTCATCAAATGTAATAGACGCACCTTTTTTCCTATTGAACCCGATTCCCTTTCCAATCAGTACCACCTCTTTATAGGTGGGATGTTCCGCGATGACAACATTATTATTCAATACTTTCTCTATAATGACTTGCTGGTCCATGCCCTTCCCCCTTCATTCAATTTCCCCCAGGTCGTTTTGCTTTGCCTTGAAGCGTTTTCAATGTATACAATATATCGAGAATAACGTTTATTGTCTATGGTGTCATATGGAAGGGAGATTAGCGAATGATTAAATTATTTGTCAGTGACCTTGATGGTACTTTGCTTGGCATGAATCATTTTATAAAAGAAAAAGATAAAAGTGCAATAGATAGGCTGGTTAAACGTGGAGTGGATTTGGCTGTCGCCTCAGGCAGGATGGATCATGAAATCAGGGACATTTTTGAACGGATCGGCCAAAAAGGTCACCGTATCAGTCAAAATGGAGCTTTTGTCTATGGAGCAGATAATTCACATATCCTAGCTGAAACCTTCGACGCAGAGGTGGTGCGTCAAGTTTATCGCGACCTTGTCAAGGAGCCGATGGTGACGACTGTCTCTACAGCTGAGGAAACCTTCACCCATCAGCATAACGAGTGGATTGATTTGATCTCAGAACAATTGATTCATGACATCCAGGTTAATCCTGAATTGGCTGATGCTTTAGGTGTTGAAGTAGATGCATCGAAAATCACCGTGCATGGGAAAGAACCAGATGTGATGGCCCTGCAAAGAAAGATTGATGAAAAGTACAGTCAGAAACTTGATTGTTTCGTTTCACACGAAACGTGTGTAGATCTCGTGCCGAAAGGGATCAACAAAGCCAGTGGTCTCCAGGCACTGTTTGAACAAACAGGCTTGAAGTCTGAACAAATTGCAGTTATCGGAGATTCTTTCAACGATATTCCGATGTTTCAGTTGGCTCCTCATAGCTATGCCATGAGTAATGCTCATCCAGAAGTTCAGAAGCAGGCCGCCCATGTTGTCGACCATGTTTATGAAGCAATCGATGACCTTGAAAGTAAAAAACTCATCTAAGGTTGAACCATGGCCTTAAACCACTAGCATACGGAGTGAATGAATGGCAAGCCTCTCCAGGGGCTTGCCAGTCTTGCTTTTTCCGCTGATTAACCCCCAATAAAATAAGGCTCCATCATGGAAACTTTATTCTTCAACTATATTTTCTTCTATGAACCGTTGGATTTCGTCGATTTGGAAACCTTTACGATAGAGAGCGCCTTTCACTTTCTGCTTCAGTTCAAAACCTTCTGCTTTTCGTTCGTATTTACGCAGGACTTTTTCTCCTTGATAAACAACTGCTTGCCATTCGGCATCTTCTTCCTCCTGTGCTGGCAGGTTGGCAATGACTTCCTGGACCACATTATTGGTAAATCCCTTTTGCATTAATGTCTGCTGGAGGTTTTGTACCTGCTGCCGGAAGGATTTCTTGCCACCTGACCGCAGTTTCTTCTCTGCAAACTTCATTGCTTTCTCATATTGATCTTCAAAAGAATAATTCGTAAGTGCCTCCTCAGCTTTAGCAGCTGAAACTCCTTTTTCAATCAGGTCTTTTTTAATCATGAGCGGCCCCTTGCTTGATGTGTGGATTCTGCTTCTTACCAAAGAATTTGCAAATTCCTGATCATCCAATAGTTTTTCTTTATACAGCCGGTCAACAATCACTTCAATTTGTTCGGGATCTGTTTCTTTTTTATCCAGGTAATCCCGTATTTCTTTTTCCGAACGCATTCGGTAGCTTAAATAGTGGATAGCAAGGGTATAGGATTTTTGTAAGTCATCCTTTTCAACAAGGGCTTTTATTTCACCATCATCAAGTTCCATCCCCTTGTGAAGGGACTCCTTAACAAGGATATCTTCAGAAACACTGAAACCATAGGACTCTCCCTGTCCGAAGTCTAAAAATATATTAAAGCGATCTTTTTTCTTTTTTTGTGTTGTTATCCGCGTGATTTTTGCCAAAACTTTTCACCTCTTGTTTATTTTATCATGATGAACGATCCCACGGACAATTGTACGAATCGCATTTTCCGGCTAATTAAAGTAAAATTTAACCAAACCTCATAAAGGGAGGAATCTTAGATGAAAATTGCAGTAACAGGCGGTACAGGATTTGTTGGTCAGCAGTTGACCAACCACCTGGTTTTAGAAGGTCATGAGGTTTATGTATTGACCCGCAGCCCAGAAAAACATAAAGATACCACGAACATCAAATATATTGGCTGGTTAAAACCGGAATACACCCCAGACTCTCAATTAGATGAGGTGGATGCCATTGTCAATTTGGCTGGAGAATCGTTAAATAGTGGAAGATGGACCGAAGAACGAAAACGCAGCATTTTAGAAAGCCGGATTAAAGCAACAGAGGGCATCTTAGAACTTGTCAAAAAGTTGAAGAAAAAACCGGAAGTACTCGTTAATGCTTCAGCCGTAGGTTTTTACGGTAATTCTATGACGGAAACATTCACCGAAGATACGACCACTCCAGGGAGCGGATTCCTCGCAAATGTCGTCACAGAATGGGAAAAACGTGCATCCCAGGCCGCAGACGAGGGTGTACGTACGGTTTACTTACGATTCGGTATCATTCTTGGTGAAGAGGGAGCATTGCCTAAAATGGCTATCCCTTACAAAGTGATGGCTGGAGGAAAAGTTGGTACAGGAGAGCAGTGGCTATCATGGATTCACATCGATGATGTCGTCGGGCTGATCGACTTTGCTATTTCCAACAAAGAGGTTGTCGGTCCGGTTAATGCGACTGCCCCGCACCCGAAACGTAATAAAGATTTCGGAAAAACGCTTGGTGACGTACTGAACCGTCCCCATTGGCTCCTCGCCCCCTCTTTTGCTATCAAGACAGCACTTGGAGACATGAGCACCCTCCTCCTGGATGGCCAGCATGTCATTCCTAAAAAAGCGATCGCCTATGGTTATGATTTTAAATATCCTGATTTAAAACCAGCCTTGCAAGACATTTTTAACGATTAGGAGAAACTCTCCTGATCGTTTTATTTGGTTTCAATTATTCACATAAATGCCCCCGAGGCATTTTTTTAACATACTCTTCCAGTAAATCTTCGCATATAATAGAGTTGTAATAGAAAAAAAATCAACCAGCAGAAAGGCAAGAAAAATCATGCAAACTCTAATAACCAATGTGACGCTTTTCCCAGTGACTTCCCCGCGGATTGATAACGGGCAAGTTTTAATTGAAGGAAATAAAATTGTGGATTTCGGAAGGAGTATAAAGGCTCCCGAGAACGCACACCTCATAGACGGAAAGCAAAACATGCTTTTTCCCGGATTCATAGATGTTCATACCCATTTAGGGTTATATGACGAAGGTACAGGCTGGGCAGGAAGTGACGCCAATGAAACGATCGAAGCAATGACGCCACACTTACGAGCCATGGACGGAGCCCACCCTCTTGATCCAGCGTTCGCTGATGCCATCCGTGCCGGTGTTACAACCGCTCACATTATGCCTGGCAGTGCCAATATCATTGGAGGTATGACCTCCGTCATCAAAAATAACGGAAAAAATATAGCTGGCATGCTGCTCCGTGATACAGCCGGACTGAAGCTTGCACTTGGAGAGAATCCAAAGCGTGTTCATTCCACTTCCCGAAATGATTCCATTACAAGGCTCGGCATCATGGGGATGCTGCGAGAAACATTTTACCACGCCAAGCATGCTGATAACCCTGATGATTTACGAGTAAAACCAATTGTCCGAGTGTTAGAGCGGGAAATCCCTGTACGGATCCACGCCCATCGTGCGGATGATATTCTAAGTGCTATCCGTTTTGCAGATGAATTTAACCTTGACCTTCGCATCGAACATTGTACGGAAGGTCACTTGATTGCTGAAGAGCTGCAAGGGCGTGATTTACAAGTATCGGTAGGGCCGACTTTTACGAGACGATCCAAAATCGAATTGAAAAATAAAACATGGGCGACCTACCATACGCTGGCAAGCAGCGGCATTAAGGTGTCTATAACGACCGATCACCCCTATACTCCCATCCAATACTTGAATATTTGTGCTGCCCTGGCTACCAGAGAAGGGTTAGATATCGAAACAGCGCTAGAAGGAATTACGATCACACCCGCCAGAAACCTCGGTGTCGACCACCGCGTCGGTTCTATCGAGCGAGGTAAAGACGCTGACCTCGTTCTTTGGAATGGCCACCCGTTCGAATACATGTCCAAGCCATTATGGACAATGGTAAACGGGGATATTATATATAGAAAATAATTGGATAAAGGCGGAGGCTCCCCCTGCCAATACAAGGATTCATGACTGATTAATTGTTGCCATAATTTGTTGAAAAAATAAATAAAAAAATTAGTCAAATGCCTATTTATTTTTCTTTCGAAATCGATTATGATTAATCCAACGATCTGAGAAAATCAAAGATTTTTCATAGAGCGGAGTATGGGAAGGCAAATGGTGCGCCACCAGCTTGACTGGTTCTAGTGGGTTCGATTCCCACCCCGGATTTTTGTGAGCAATTGATAAAAATTCGAGGGTGGTCGCGTCCACAGCAGGTTCCTTTCCCTACGACCCGACTGCCCTCCTTTTGCAGATAAGGAGGGTTTTTTAATGTTGAAAAAGCGTGATTTGCATGATGCACCTGTATTGTTTGAGCTGATGAGCCATCCGGAAGTCTTCCCCTACGTCCGTCATAAAGCCTACTCCAGTGATGAATTTTACTTTTTGACCAGGCAGACGATTGAAGCGGAAGAAAACGGTGAGCTCATATCCCGGACAATTATGGATGAATGGAACCAGCCAATTGGAACAATCAACCTTTTCGATATCACGGATAACAAAGGCTTTCTGGCCACATGGATCGGCCAGCCGTATTTCGGAAAAGGCTACAACCGGCCCGCAAAAGAAGCTTTTTTCGAAGAATTGTTTTTTCAACTTGATATCGAAGCAATCTTCATGAAAATCCGCCGGAACAACCCTCGGTCCATGAAAGCTGCTTTGAAACTCCCATACGTCACCCATGCCAATGAAGATTATCCAGAAATTTATGGGCGTATCAATGAAAAAGAAGACGTTTATGACCTGTTTGCCATTACTAAAGAACAATACCTCTTCCATTACTACAGTGGAGAAGAATCTGAAGAAGCTCTCGAAGCCTAAGCCGATACCACCGCTTAGGCTTTTTATATTTAGTATAGATTCGCCAGAATTGGAGAGGCTGTAGATAATAAGGAGGTTTTAATTGTGAAGGCAAAACAAGGACAGACAAAAGCGGCAAAAGGCGCCCTTTCGAAAACACAGGAAGTGCTCTATGGCAGAGATTTTAAACAGGCAAATAAAATTTATCAACGTTCTAAAAAATCATAGGATTATATTTATTAAAATGGGGTATATACTTAACAAACCAGCATACCTAACCTTTTAACAATACTTATCCACACAAAAAGACCTTTTGTGGGTAAACCGTTCACAAGCCTATTTTATTGACCTCCCCCATTGTTAATAAATTGTTGACCGATTTGTCCACATGGGTTGTGAATAATGTTGATAAATCACGCGATGATTTATGTATAAAAGGTTAGGGATGTGGACAATACTGTTTATAAGTGATTGTCTTAAAAATACTGAATGTATTGATTCCTCCCCTGAAATGAATCAATTAGACAATCAGATTGGCCGCTTTCCCATTGGGATAGCGGCACTTTTTTGTCTTAATACGTGTGATTAACGGGCATTTTGATTTCCGGATTTCCATAGACTCCTGGTGCAATTTCATATTTATTGAAAATCAATACGAGCTCGCCACCTTGTATATAAAAAGCAGTCTCCGGCCTTACTCCCCGGAAATCTTCCACAAAAAATTGTTCAGGTTTATCATTCAGCTGTGCTTGTACTTCCTTATCAATTTTGTCTAAGTCCATGATGTCCATCAAAGAAATTAGTTGAGCTTTTTCCTGATTATAAAAATTGAACGATTCAACATCTCCGCTGAACGTATTTCCTCGGGAAAGACTGGACGACATAAGGATAGAGAAGAAATTCTTATCCTGCATTACCGTCGTCTCTCCAAAAAAACGAACGGGGAAGTCCTGACTTTCTGCTGCTTCTTTAACTTCGGCTATATATCCGTTCACGCTCTTTTCAATCAACCCATTCAACTTCTCTTGAAATGACAGATCCTTCAAACCAGTAAATTCCGGATATTGAATATGAATTTCCCTTTGATTGTCGACTTCATCCAAGTTTTTCATTTCATAGAGCATGCCCTCTTTTGCCTGGACATTTCCCGCCGCTCCGGCCCAAAGCATGAAAATAGTCAAAAGACTCCATACTATACGAACTTTCATCCTAAACCCTCCTTTCTCGTTAGTGTCACCTTTTTCCTGAATCTTATTGCATAATTGGAGATTTCATATAGAAATCATGTGCATAAATAAAGCTTAGAGCGCTAAAGGCGCTCTAAGCTTTATTCGATTGATTTATATAGTTATTATCGAGATCACTTAAACTTCTTATTCTTCAATAAATGTGGTATCAACCAGTCCGTCTAGGTCTGGATGTTCTTTCAGGAACTCTAATTCAAAGGAAGCTGCTGCAAATGCTTCCAAATCTTCCAGTTTAACTTCATAGGTGAAATCAATACGTTCCCATGCACTGTCGATAACAGTTGCGGATAATTCCTGTTCGGTAATGTCTTTGATCTTCTTGATAGCAATTTCTTTCGCTTCTTCCGGATTATCCTGAATAAATGTAGTCGCTTCTTTATGAGCATCCACCATATGTTGCACTAGTTCCGGGTCATTCTCTTTTAACTCTGAACTTGTTACAAACACAGCTGCAGGCAGGGTATCGTTGAATGCCACGTCATCTCCTTCAACTAATACTTTTCCATGCCCTTCTTCCTCAATTTTTGATGCCCATGGCTCTGGTACAGCGGCTGCATCGATTCGCTTGCTGGCAAATAATTGGGAATAAGTCGCCGGTTTCCCGGTAACGTGTTTCATTTCACCCTTTAACCGATCCGATTTCAGGTCATACTCTCTCATCATCAAGGCCTCGAATTGTACGTCATGCGTGCAACCTACGCGCGGGGAAACAAATGTAGAATCCTTAAGCTGTTCCGGTGACTCAATTCCCGAGCCTTCCCGGGCCATGATGACCGTTCCACCTGTCGAACCAGCCGCTACAATATTGATTTCTGCCCCACTCATATAATGGTTCATCGCAGGTCCTGGCCCTACAAGACCACCTTGTATTTCACCTGTTTCTATTGCAGTCATAAATGCCGAACCATCCGGGAAGTACTTATATTCGACTTCTGTGCCATCAGGCAGTGTCTGTTCATATAATTCCTTCTCTTCCGCCACCATGCCTGCCACATGGTTAATATTCGGGAAATACCCAATGACAATTTTATCATTTTTTCCCTTACTGCCAGATGCAGATTCACTCGTCCCACAAGCTGTTAAAATCAATCCTAAGACAACCACAGATAATAAAGACAACCACTTTTTCATATCTATTCACCTCTTTAAATTATTTTAATAATCCCCATCGCCTCATCACTTTCTTCTCCATTTTCGAGAAAAAAAGCTGATCGACAACAGATCCAATCACACCAACAATAATAATAATTCCTATGACAACCTCCATTTGTGCGAAATCCATCGCATACCGGAGTGAGTAACCTAATCCCGGGCCGTTGCTTAACAGCTCACCAGCCATCAATGCTCGCCAGCTGAATGCCCACGCCAGCCGTATACCACTCATGAAATAAGGAAGACTTGCCGGCACTTCTACTTTGAAAAACAGCCGCATTCCTTTCGTCCCCATCGTTCTAGCTGCCTTGATGAATTCAGGAGGAACGCTGTGAATAGCTGTTCTCGTATTCAGTGCCATCACGAAGGTTCCACCCAGAACGACTACAAATATGACGGCAGTTTCATTCAACCCAATCAACATGATTGCAAGCGGAACCCATACAATACTTGGAATACTTTGCATGGCAATCAAGTACATCCCCGCTGTCTCATCCGCCTGTCTTGATTTCCCGAGTAACACACCTATCAATGTACCGATTCCAATTGCAAGACCAAGACCAATCAACAGGTGCTTGAAACTTGCCAGCAGCGCACTTACCAGCTTGCCATCAGCAAACCCTTCCACCATGGCCTGAAATACTTTTGTAGGTGGCGGGAACTGAATGGCTGGAAAATATCCAGACATATAGACACCTTGCCAAATCGCCAACAAAACGCCAATGAATAGGACTCTTTTAAGTAAAATGCTTAGTTTCATGATCCAACTCTTCCTTCAAAACTTTATTGATTTCGCCTTTCAATAGTTCCATGATTTCCTGCTCCAGTTCGATCACCCGCGAATCATCACGTTGACGGGGACGTTCCACATCCACTGGAAAATCTGCAATGATTCTACCCGGTCGTGTCCCCATCACAATCACCCGATCTGATAATTTGATTGCTTCCTGGATGCTGTGTGTAACGAATAAGATCGTCTTTTTCGTTTCTTGGAAGATTTTCATCAGTTCATCATGGAGTATATGGCGGGTCTGTTCATCCAGCGCTCCGAAAGGTTCATCCATTAATAACACTTTCGGATCCATTGCCAGTGCCCGCGCAATCGCTACCCGTTGCTGCATTCCTCCTGATAATTCATGAGGATAAGCTTCTTTGAACCTTGTAAGGTGGACCATTTTCAAGTAGTGTGCAGCAATTTGATCCTGTTCTTTTTTTGATAATTTATCTTTTAATGGAAAAGTCACATTGTCCTTTACTGTCAACCATGGAAACAACGCTGGCTGCTGAAACACCATCCCCCGGTCAGTTCCGGGTTCCAGGATGGTTTTACCTCCCAGGCTGATCGACCCTTCTGTCGCTGCTTCAAGACCGGCAACCATAGAAAGCAACGTAGATTTCCCACACCCGGAGGGACCAAGTAAAGATACAAACTGATTCTCGTGTATGGAAAGGTCGATACCAGAAAACACTTCATGTTCAGCAAACGTTTTTGCCACGTTGTTCACCTGTAAAAACATATACGCACACCCCAATATAATTATTCCAATAAATTTAGTCGGAATTAATCGTTAATATAGAGTATACGAGGTTTGTTTAAAAGGTGTCAACTAATTTCTTAATTTTCGCATTAGAAATAATTAGCTTCTCTTAATGTTTTTAAAACAAAAAAAACGCGGTCCTTTATAGAACACGCGCCTTCTTCTGCTTTACCATTCCAGGATAAAGCCTTTGATATTAACATCTCTTCCCTCTTCATTTCGCTGTTTTGCTGTGAAATAGGGATGCTCATTATCCAAATTGACATCCACTGATTTCGGGTCCAGATACAGCTTATATTCCAAATTGTTGATTTTGTGCAAAGACAAATCCGGGATGGTCGATTGATTGTTCTCTTCGTCGATGACCATAATATCAATATTGTTATATCCTTTTTCTAATAGTTGCTCTTTTAAATTCATATTTGTGCCCCCATCATGCTCTTTATTCTTATTTTTTATGTACCCGTTCACTCCCCCCTTAAAAACTTCTTTGTAAAATTTTTGTCATAATCTTTTAATGTCCAGCTTATTAATTTTTTTAAGTTTCATGAGATACCTTGTATCGTTTTGAGCAGCTGCTCATCGAAAACACCCTATTGTATCTGGATTTATTGCGTCTAAGCTTCTATTTTCTTTTTTTTACAAAAAATTTGAATTTTAGGCGTTTAATTGCAAATTTTGATGGGTAAAATCCCCGTACGATGGAAAGTTCTTTCTATTATATGTAAGCTGGCAGCCAGCCAAAAAAAAGCAGACACATTTGTAGACGAGTCGCTTGGAAAATTCGACATAAGGAGTGTTTTAGAATGGAAGATCTTTATCCTTCTAGAAAAAATAACCAGCCTGAAATAGTGAAACGAAAGGATCCTGTCATCCACACGGATCGTTCTAAAGATGATCAGGCACCACTATCTAAAGAGCAGCTTGATTCGTATGAACAAAACGGTTTCTTGCAAATTGAAAATTTCTTCTCGGAAGATGAAGTATCTGAGCTGCAAAAGGGGATTTTCGAATTACAAGCAGACAGCAAAGATGTTGTTTCTGACAAAGTTATTCGCGAACCAGAAAGTGATGAAATCAGATCCATATTCCACGTTCACAATGATGATGAATATTTCAAAAAAGTAGCATATGACCAGCGTATACTTGATATAGTCAATCACTTACTTGGAAGCGACGTCTATATTCACCAGTCCAGAATCAACTATAAACCCGGGTTTACAGGTAAGGAATTCGACTGGCATTCCGACTTTGAAACCTGGCATGTAGAAGATGGTATGCCGCGAATGCGTGCTGTAAGCCTATCCATCGCATTGTCCGACAACTATACGTTCAACGGGCCTTTGATGTTGATACCAGGGTCCCAAAACTACTATGTCAGTTGTGTAGGTGAAACACCAGATGACAACTACAAAGAGTCATTGAAAAAGCAAAAGCTTGGGGTTCCAGACCATGACAGCCTAAGCTGGCTGGCGGAACAAGGCGGCGGCATTTCCGTGCCGACCGGCAAGGCCGGATCAATCACCTTGTTCGAAAGCAACACCATGCACGGCTCTAACGGTAATATCACTCCTTACAGCCGTAACAATCTGTTTATGGTTTACAACAGTGTCGAAAACCAATTAGTCAAGCCATTCTCTGGAGGCAAAGAACGTCCTGAATTCATCGCCGTCCGTGACGGTGCACCGAAATTCAGTACCAACTAGAAAACATCTAAAGAACTTTCCTGATAAATATGCTGTCAGCTTACTAGAGAAAAAAGGCTGTTCCGGGATTTCACCCTGGGACAGCCTTTACTTATTTTTATAAAATATTTTCAAATATAGCGAAGTTTTACGAGGTTAGAAAAGAAGCCAAAGCGAGGTAGTCGTTACTCTCTTGGCTGGTCATACCTGCCGAACCAGTCGTAACGGTTTTTCGACACCCACTTATATAGCGGAGAACCGATACGGCTTACAAATGGCAGATAAAGCAGTAAACCAGCATAAAAGGTAAGCGGCAGGGAAATCAACAGTTTTCGGATCGTAAAAAAACCTGCCAGCAGTTTGCCGCCAGATGTTCTCATATAGATTTGATCATAAATATCTTTCCCATGCAAAAAGGAATAATCGCTATTATTCTCCGTATCCTGCACGGCAATCCAATCGATTTTTTGGAACCAGTCGAGCTTGCGCAGCACTCGTTTCACATTGTAGCAAAGGGGACACTGAGCGTCGTAGAAGACCGTATGTTTCATGGAATCATCTCCTTTACTTCTACTATTGCCCTATGCATTGCGGAATAAACTCAGGAGCATTTTATGTAAGAAATGGGGGCCGATCCCGCAGCCATACTGCGGGATTTTATCCTCTTACAATTCAACTTTGACCTTCTCTATCCTGTACCTTTTCTTCCCTATCATATCGTTCAATACTTAATTGATATTTATCCGGAAGCACATTCTCTGCGTGAACTTGTTCGATAAACGCCTGAGCCTCCTCATAGGTAGAAAATAATACTTCTTCTTCCTGCTGGGCAAATTGTACTCTTAATTGGTTTGAATCTTCTGCTATTACAATATATTTCATACCTTCCCCTTCCTTTACCATATTAAAATCCAATTAAAAAAGCCGAAAAAGGTATGATCCCTTTTCCGGCTTATGTCCGACTCTAATTGTCCGGCCCATTTCCACCTGGCTTCTTCGGTTTTAAAATAAATACAATATAACTTTTGTCTTCCTGGAAGTCCCAATCTACAAACACATCGATGACTTCTGTTTCAAGTATATTTTCACAATAGGATTTACTTAGCAGCCCTTTTTCTAGCTGTCTTTTTGTAAGCTTCAACGTTTCACCGAACCCGGAACGAATCAATTCTTTCTCGATTCGAACTAAAATGCCATCACGGACGACCATTAACGTCCGATCGTTCAGCATGAAAGAATCAACTTTTGTGGGAGCTTTTTCAGCCTGCTCACTGACCCGGATGATTTCCTCATGAATTTTTTCCTTGTCGGGGTAATCAGAAAGATGAATTTCTTCATTCTTATCCTTTTTGGCTATAACCCCCAGGAACATTCCGGAACGATTAGGCAGCGACCAGTCATAAAATACATCGTCGATTTCATATCCGGTCATCATACGAAGCGTTGCGCGGATATCAGGGAGCAGCTCTTCCATCAGTAAATCCCTTGTTTCTTCTACTTTCATATCATTCTTCTGTTTGACAAGCACCCGCTCCATCGGTGCTAAAAATTCACGCAGATAGATGGTGATATACGGCTCTTCAATGGAAACATATACCGAGGAAGGTCCTTTTCCAAAGTTATCCCTCAGCAGTTTACCTGTGTAGCTGGCTATATCAGCTTGTACGGATTGTTTATCCATTTCATTCATCCCTTTTTTAAGTCAGGACGTTTTATTCCCGACTCCTATTCTAGTATAAATCCTTCCTCTTCTAAACGAAAGTCAAACGCGGTATTTTTATTTTTTTACATGTGTTAATACCTACGACGAGGGAGGTTAGACCCATACAAAACATTCCTCAGTTTTGGTACAATTTAATTGTTAGAATATTCTAAACTTGTAATCAAAAGGAGGATGACAAATGGACGAGCTTAAACTGATTCCCTTTCAAGTGGAAGAAGTCCTGCCCTTATCATCTAACGTCCCGGAAGGTGTAGAAATGATCGAGGCGCCGCTATTGTGGGATCAGACCGAACAGGGTAAAGGAAATGTCATTGCGGTAATTGATACGGGTTGTCAAACCGATCATCCTGAATTAAAAGATAGAATCATTGCTGGAAAAAACTTCACGACCGATTATGATGGTGATGAAAACAACTTTGAAGATAACAATGGACATGGGACACATGTAGCTGGGACCATTGCTGCAACAGAGAATGGAACTGGAGTTGTCGGAGTCGCTCCTCAGTCAGACCTTCTTATATTGAAAGTATTATCGGGTGGCGGCAGAGGAAGAATGGATTGGATCATTGATGCAATTGAGTATGCCACCAACTGGGAAGGCCCTGCTGGTGAACGTGTACGAGTCATGTCCCTGTCCCTTGGCGGTCCCCGCGATATTCCGGAACTTCATGAGGCTATCAAGCATGCGGTCAATCAGGATATTGCCGTTGTTTGTGCAGCCGGCAATGCCGGTGATGGACGGGAAGATACCGATGAGTTCGGCTATCCTGGCGCCTATAACGAAGTGATACAGGTTGGCGCGATCGACTTTGACAGGAAAATGGCCGACTTTACGAATACAAATAATGAGATTGATCTAGTAGCCCCTGGAGTAAATATTCTTTCTACTTATCTCAATGGAGAATATGCCCGGCTAAGCGGTACGTCGATGGCAACTCCTCATGTATCCGGAGCCCTTGCGCTGCTGATCAATTTAGCAGAATCACAATTCCAGCGAAAGCTTACCGAGCCAGAACTCTACGCTCAGCTCATCAAGCGTACGATGCCGCTTGGCTATTCGAAACAAGCAGAAGGTAATGGTCTGGTACGCCTTGGGCTTATTGATAAGATCAACGACATTCTTAGTGTATATACCCAGGACTGGCAAGCGACCATTGCCAGAAATGAAGCCAAAATCAAGTCCATGCAGCCTTAATAGCGGAAAGAAAAGAACAGCACAGGAATTACTTGTGCTGTTCTTTATTTTGTCCCAGCTGCTGTTCTGCCATTTTGACCAGTTCTCTTACCATACTGCCGCCGATGGCGCCCCCCATTCTCCCAGCGTCCTTTGCTTTAATTTCCCCATTATATCCTTCTGACAACGGTAGCCCCTGTTCTTTTGCCATTTCGTATTTGTCACTCGTACCGTAACGTTCATTCAATAACTTTTCTTTCAGCTGATCCAGACCTTCCCGCGCTTCCGGAACAAGGATCTTATTTCTTCTTCCCATCGGGGTTCATCCTTTTCAATGCTTCACCGTCATGGCTGATAAGCTTTCCATCTTCGTCAACCTGATCGATTTGACCATCAATTGTACCCTCTGTCAGCGTATCGGAGACTTGTTCATGGGTGATGGCTGCCCCGTCGGTGAATTGTTCCGTTTTTTGATTTTGATAGTTATTATTTTTACGTTGTTTTTTCATACGTCAAACCTCCTTCTCCCTTAGTTTCTTCACATGACCAGCAATTATAACTAACGTATAAAACCAATCCTTACAGCAGAAAATGTAATGGAGGAGGACGAGTGTATGAATATTGCAATTATAGGTGCTGGCTTAGCAGGATTATCGTGCGCCCTCACGTTGGAAAAGCACGGGTATTCCCCCGATATTTTTGAAAAGAGAAAAAAAGTTGGCGACCGCCCGTTGATTGGGGAAGCGATGTCCCCGCTTTTGCATAGGCCTATCGATGACGCCATTAAATACTTATCAGAAACACACGATATCCACTTAAAGCCCACTACCAATATTCAAAAGATATTTGTCCATTCGCCGAACGAAACTTCCTTTCTGGAAGGTCATTTGGGTTATACCAATAAACGTGGAAAAGATAAGAATTCTTATGAAAGGCAGCTGGCAGAACAAGTAAAAAGCCCGATCCACTTGAAAAGCAAGTCAAATATGAAGAGATCTCGAAAAAATACACCCACGTGGTCCTGGCTACTGGAGATCCTCTTGACACGCAAAGCATCCAATCCTTCGATACAGCGTTTAAAGCTACGTTTGCAGGTGCAATAGTCAAGGGTGATTTTGTCCATAATGAAGTGCATACCTGGTATGACAATGAGCTTGTCCCGAAAGGAATGGTTTACTTCCTCCCGTTTTCCAATACCGAAGGGCACCTCGTTTTAGTTTATCCGAAATATAAAGAAAACCTGGCAATCGACAAAAATAAGCTTTGGAAAGTTATCCATGGAAAAGCAGAACAAACGCTTAAACAGAAATTAAGTGTTAACCAGCAATTCGATCTTGATAATTATGTAATCGGAAAAAGTAAATACCCACGAATAGGGAATACTTTCTTTGTGGGCAACTGTCTTGGGGCCATCAATCCTTTCCTTGGATTTGGCCAATTCACTTCGATACTGACCGGCATTTATGCTGCTCATGACCTTTGCGGCCTCAGCAATTATGAAGAAGATGTCCAGGTCCTATATCAGAACTATCACGATTCGCTGACCCTACGAAGAAAATTGGAAGCCTTAAGTAATGATCAGCTGGATTTAATTACAAAATATTTGCATTACAAGCCGGTACGAAAGCTGCTTGCAGGGTCCAACATCAATTTATTGAAAGTGCTTAGTACACTGACACATCCGTCCCACAGATAGCTGGTACAAATGACGGTTTAATTGACGCCTTATGTCTGTTAGCATGGAAGAAGGGTCGTAGGAAATCTAATGGCAACGTCAATGTTGCAATTGCTCTTAAGTGCGCTTTTTCCTCCATTTTTCTGAGTCATCCTACTTTAACCGTTATATACTACGGGCCCTTGAAAGGAGGAGCATCAATGGAACCACGCATTTTAATACTTTCCAAAAATTCGTCAGACCTCGAACACCTTCAGCATGTTTTTTCTGATGAAGGTATATTCAGCCATTGTGAGGGCCAGGACATTTCCAATTTAAAATCCCTTCTGAATGAACATAACATCAATGTCATCCTGTTGGATGAATCATGCTTTTCCATATTGCCTGAGGTGAATAGCCTCGCAAAAGATGCAAGCGTGATCATTGTATTGCACCATCATGATGAAGATACACTCAAATTATCAATGGAATATAATGTGGATCATTTCCTCTTAAAGCCCCGCTACTATAACCTCCTCCCCACGATTTATAATGTCCTTGAAGAAAATTCATAACAGAAAAAGAGCCGTATTTTGACCATCAAGATGGCCGAATACAGCTCTTTTGTTATCCAATTTTATATAAATGAATTCTCCATGGTGAGGAGGGACTTTCAAATACACGTTCAAATGTGAGATTATTTTCTTCATAATTTTGAATCGGAACTGCAGATAGAATATACTTCCCGCCCATACTTGCGAGATGCTCCGTGTTAATATCGAGCTGTTCAATCTGCTTGTCACTTTCTTTTGTAAAATCATAGTTCTTTCCCAACTCATCGACATACAAGTACAGCCTGCTTCCCCATGTATCGAAATAATGCTCGAGCGATCCGTTCTTTTCCAATTCCGGAGCTATTACTTCCCGCCAGGAATGCTTGTAAGATAGCGGGATGGTCGTGTTGTAGGTATCCAAGGTCCATAAGCCATTGTATTGGGCAATCGTCGGATGCATCCCAATTGACACGACTCGATAATCAGAAGGATCCTCTCCGATATATTCTTTAATATCGTCAAAGAGTGTTTCTGAGTAAAACTCCTTATACGTAAAAGAATCAAACTCGCTGTACTTCGATTCTTCGCCAAGCGGGAATAATATAGCAATCT
Organism: Thalassobacillus devorans; assembly: GCF_900176565.1. Lineage (GTDB taxonomy): Bacteria > Bacillota > Bacilli > Bacillales > Halobacillaceae > Thalassobacillus > Thalassobacillus devorans_A. Next base: position 533,674 of record NZ_FXEH01000004.1, on the reverse strand, counting down.
GGCTAAGAATGAGCATTAGTACAATAAATTTACCTAAAAACACCCTTTTTTGGATGATTCCCATAGCAAGCCCAAAAACAACATACCAGAGTAATGGATGCAGAAAGTGGTAACGGCTGAAGTTGAAATTGTTCAACAGAGAAATCGTATCTTTTGGTACACGCCAGCCTTCCCAGTACCAATAGCCATACCAAATGGACAGAATTAAATTAGCTGCCAACAGGGATATGAGCAGCTTTGGCACCATCCTCTTCCATACAGCAAGAAGAATCGCAGCCATTGCCGCCGGGAAGATGAATCGATAATGAAAAGTTTCATCATGGGTATGGGCAAAGAGAAAATTTTCAATCCCCAGCTGGAAAGCACCAACTGCATCTTTATCTCCCAATTCAAATTCTTCCCGGTGAGGGACATACTCACTGTCCAGAAACATCGAGTAGATGACCATATAATTTTTAATCAGAAAAATACTGGTCATCAATACTATCGAATTGAAAAATGGCCAGTTGAACTGTTTATAGCGAATCCAATCTATCAGCCAGACGACACCAATGATTGAGATAAAAAAAGAAAATGCCAGAATGAAATTGGCATGGAACGGGATAAGTACAAGCATGAGCCAGTATCGTTTCTTTGCATGTCTGCCGAATTCACGAATTTTCATGAATGCTAGCAAAGCAAGCGGCATCCCCGCCATAGAAAGAGCGCCGGACGGCCAATATGGAAGCAGCGCAAACGTCAAGGCAGCTCCCGTAATCGGCAACTGGTAATTTGTCCATGTACCTGTCTGTTTTTCAAAATAATAAGCCAGTAGAAAATACATCCCAAACAGTGCTACAACGCGCATAATGGTCTGATTGAGTGTGTAAGCCGTAAAAGGCTCAAACAAAGCATACAGCCAGACCATTGCATCAAGCCCTGATGGCAGAGCACTTCTCGGAAGTCCATTGATGATACTAGGCAGCATTTCATTCGGTGAAGCAAAAATTAAATTATTTTCTACTACCAGCTTGAACCAGACGATATTAGAATCGAGATTATCATGGACTCTAATGTGGGTATCTTCGCCTAAAAGATAATAAGGCAGCAAATATGCTGCCAAAATCAAAGAGGCGATCACTAATAGTTTATGCTTCGTAAAAAGCTCGAATTTGTTGGACAACATGACCGACATCCTCTTTCGCCATTTGGTAATACAGTGGTAGACGGAGCAGACGCTCGCTATCCTTAGTCGTATAGACATCAGGGCCGCTCATTTCTCCAAACTTTTCTCCCGCATGAGAGGAATGAAGCGGAACATAGTGAGGGACAGCCATAACGTCGTGTTCCTTCAAGTGCTCGATCAGCCGCTTTCGTTCCGGCTCATCTTTCGTCTTGATATAAAACATATGGGCATTGTGTTCCCTGTTTTCCAGAACCGTTGGAAGTTCAATTACTCCCTGCTCCGTAAGTGGCTTCAACCCTTCCCAGTATGCCTGCCACACAGCAAGCCGATCGTCATTGATGGCTTCTGCTTCCTGGAGCTGGGCATATAGGTATGCCGCATTCAAATCGCTTAACAGGTAGGAAGAACCGATGTCACGCCATGTGTATTTATCCACCCTGCCCTGGATGAACTGGGAGCGGTTCGTCCCTTTTTCCTGAATGATTTCAGCACGGTCGATGAAACGTTGCTCATTGATGATCAACGCCCCGCCTTCGCCACACGTGTAGTTTTTCGTTTCATGGAAACTGAATGCCCCGAAATGTCCAATGGTACCCAACGCTCTTTCGTTATAAGAACTGAGCAGCCCCTGGGCAGCATCCTCGATGACATAAAGGTTATACTTCTCAGCAACTGCCATAATGGTATCCATATCACAGGCTACTCCGGCGTAATGGACTACCACAATTGCCTTCGTCCGGTCAGTGATTGCGTCCTCTACTCGTGAAGCATCGATATTCATTGTCTCCGGTTCAACGTCGACGAATTTGATATGAGCTCCTCGAAGGGCGAACGCATTCGCTGTCGAAACGAACGTGTAGGAAGGCATGATCACTTCATCCCCTTCCTGAATGTCGATAAGCAAGGCTGTCATCTCCAGGGCATGGGTACAGGAAGGTGTCAATAACACCTTCTCTGCCTTCAAATAGGACTCCAGCCATTCAGAACATTTCTTCCCGTACGGACCGTTTCCGGATAGTTTCACGTTGTTGATGGCATCTTGAATATAGTCATTTTCTTTTCCTGTTACACATGGTTTATTGAATGGAATCATTGCTAACACCTCAAATAGATTGACTCGTTACGATAATACCCAACACAATTAAGCCCAGCCCAATTACTTTCTGCGGGGTGACTGGCTCCCCGAACATCACGACGGATAAAAGGAAAACCAGGACAAACGAAAGACTCATGAACGGGTACGCATAGCTGATGTTAAATTTGGTCATCGCCGCCATCCAGAAAATCGATGCAACGAACGCCGATAAAAACCCGGAAAGAATCAATGGATCTAGCAGCAGCTGAAACAAAAATACGATTTTGTCTTTAAGCTCTTCCGGCAAACTGCCATACTTTTCAATCCGCCATTTCAGAATCAGCTGGCCATACACCGTAAATAGGATGGTTGAAAAAATATAAAAATAGCCCATCATCATACGCCGTCAGACACATCCGCATTCCACTTATGATAGACATCCACTGCCTGCTTCATTTTGAACCCAAGGGAATAAAACATTTGCATCGATGGGAAGTTAATGGCTGAGACCGAAGTCTTCAGGTCTTCATGGCCATAAGAAAATAATACCTCACACGCTTTGCTTACGAGTGGTTTGGCAAGTCCTTTTCCGCGTAATTTTTCATCCATCCCGATCAGTAAAATCGAATTGTCCTGATAGGCGTAGTAGGCAGCGATCTCCCCTTCATACGTAAGGAACATCACCTGGTCCGCTTCATATAGATCCCGCAGCCAGTTGATGTACCGCTGTTCAGCTGTTTCTGTCTTCACGTGGAAGTCGCGATGATAACGCCCCATTTTGAAAGCACCTTCGGAAAACGAGACGATCGTATCAAAACTTCCATCACGGGTAATGCCGAACTGATTTTCAGTGAAGGTTACCAGCTGATCTTTTTTACAGACCGGGGTAATCAAAGTGTCTGCATAAAAGAAACCATGCTCCAAAATCGGCTTCTTGTTAACCATCGGGTCCACCTTCAATGTGAAATGCCCTGGTGTCTCATCTGTTTCTTTTAACGCTTCTTCTTCAGGTGACGTCACTTCATAGGTATCCATCCCGAAATTCCGTCGATCCCATGGCGCTTCTCGTAAGTAGTTTGTCATTTCAATCACCTCATGCCTTCTTCGTCTTCTGTTGTTTCACTTATAATGTATAATGGTCGCCCTTTTGTTTCGTTGAATACTTTTCCGATATATAGTCCGAGCACCCCGAAATTGAAGAATACCAAACCGCCGATAAAATAAATCGAAACCATCACACTCGTCCAGCCTGCCACATGATACTCCATGACAAAGTATTTAAAGATCAAATATAACCCATACAGGAAGGAGATGAGTGATATGAAGAAACCGAACTGAATCGATAACCGGAGCGGTTTGTTCGACTGAGAAATGATAACGTCTGTCGCCAAACTGATTAATTTTTTCAGGTTATACGATGACTTCCCATGCTCCCGTTTATTATGGTTGACGACTATCCTCGTCGACTTATATCCCATCCATTGAATGAACAACGGAAACAATCGGTTCTGCTCGCGCATTTGGCGGAAACTTTTGATTACTTTTTTATGGCTGATGCTGAAATTAGCGATTGTATGGTCGGAAGATCGCTCCGTCAGGTAGTCATATACTTTATAAAAAAGTTTCGAAGACATCCGCTTCAAGGCGTGGTCCTGACGCTCCTCCCGGGAACCGAAGACGACATCATAACCTTCCTGAGCTTTTCCATATAGTTTCGCGATATCTTCCGGCTGATCCTGTAAATCACAATCCATGACTACTACCCAATCGCCGTTGGTGTGGTCGAGACCTGCGGTAATTGCATGGTGCTGACCGAAGTTTCGCGATAAATTGAGACCTTTTACTCTCGGGTCCTGGTGGTGGAGTTTTTGGATAGTCGGCCAGGCATCATCCGGGCTGGCGTCATTGACAAGAATCAGTTCAAAGTTCATCGGTATCGAACTCATCGTGTCTTTAATACGCGTATATAATTCTTCCAGGCATGCCTCACAACCGTAGATGGGTACGACAACGGAGATCACTGCGTTTGTTTCCTCCATTTATCCATGTACCATACTACGGTTTCGGCAAGGCCTTTTTCCAGTTCCACCACTGGCTTCCATCCTAGCGTCTGTCTAATTTTCGTATCATCTACGGCATATCTTCGGTCATGGCCTGGTCTATCCTCTACAAATGTAATCAAATCCTTAAAACTGGAAAGAGAAAGTTCCTGCTTTCTTTCTTGTTGATGTTCATCAAGAAGCTCGCAGATCCGGTTCGTCATTTCCATATTCGTCCGTTCATTTCTGCCGCCGATATTATAGGTGTCCCCTGCCTTCCCTTCGTGGAATACCTTATCCAGCGCCTTGCAATGATCCGTTACAAAGAGCCAGTCCCGAATATTCTGACCATCACCATAGATCGGAATTGCTTCTCCGTCCAGTGCTTTCCTGATAATGGTAGGAATCAGTTTTTCATCGTGCTGTCTCGGCCCGTAATTGTTGGAACTGCTGGAAATGACAACATTCATCCCATACGTATTGTGGTAACTGTTGACCAGCATATTGGCACTTGCTTTTGATGCGCTATATGGGTTCCGTGGGTCATACGGTGTCTCCTCCGTGAATGCTCCATCTTCCTCCAATGAGCCATATACTTCGTCGGTTGATATATGGTGAAATCGTCGTTCCGACAGGACACCCTTCTGTTCCCAATCGCGTTTAGCTGTTTGCAGCAGGTTGACTGTACCTACCACATTTGTCGTAATGAACGGCTTCGTATCCGCGATGGATTTATCGACATGGGACTCGGCAGCAAAATGAATGATACCATCGATGTCGTAATCAGCGAACACCTTCTCCACGACTTCCTCATCCGCAATGTCGCCTTCTATGAAATGGTAGTTGACAAAGGTTTCTGCCTCGCGTAGATTTTCCAGCGATCCTGCGTACGTAAGCTTATCCAAGTTGACAATCTCGTAGTCATCATGTGCCTTCAAAAAATAAGTGATAAAATTGGAGCCGATGAATCCCGCTCCCCCTGTAATTAATAACGTCTTTTTATCTCTACTCATTGTTCACCGATCCTATCATAGGGTTTTGATCGACAACGTCCTCCCAATATTGCTGGACGTGTTTTCGGTTAGCAATATCCATCAGATATTTTCCATAATCATTCTTTTCCATCTGCTTCCCTTTCTCATATAATTCTTCACGGGAAATGTAGCCCATATAATAAGCGATCTCTTCAATACAGGCAACCTTGAACCCTTGCCGCTGTTCGATGTTTTTGATGAACTGGGAAGATTCAAACAGAGAATCATGCGTACCTGCATCCAGCCAGGCGAAACCTCTGCCTAACAACTGGACATCCAGGTCTCCTGCTTCCAAATACAGCTTATTGATATCCGTGATTTCCAATTCTCCCCGGTCCGAATAATCCAGCTGTTTGGACATCTGGATAACGCGGTTGTCGTAAATATATAATCCGGTCACAGCAAAGTCAGATTTTGGCTCCTCCGGCTTTTCTTCAATCGATATAACTTTTTTATTTTTATCGAACTCAACAACACCAAAACGCTGGGGATTTCCGACACGATAGCCAAACACAGTCGCTCCTTGGTGATTTTTGATCGCTTTTCGGAGCATATCGGTCAAACCTTGCCCGTAGAAGATGTTATCACCGAGAATCAAGGTCACATCATCGTCGCCAATAAAATCTTCTCCAACAATGAATGCTTCCGGAATGCCGTTAGGCTCCTCCTGTGCTATATAAGAAATATCAATCCCTAACGATGTGCCGTCGCCTAGCATTTTTTCAAATCTTGGTGTATCTTCTTCGGTACTTATAATCAAAATTTCTTTGATGCCAGCAAGCATCAAAATGGATAAAGGATAGTAGATCATCGGCTTGTCGTAGACAGGCAGCAAATGTTTATTAATGCTATCCGTACTAGGGGACAACCTTGTACCACTGCCTCCAGCCAAAATGATTCCCTTCATAAAATCGCCCTCCTGGTAATCAACAATCACATAGGTTAGATTCTTTTCCTTTTACCTTTTAGCCTGCTTGCTTAAACTTACATTTTCATTACAAATATTTTACAAAACATCGAAGGTAGTAGATAAACTTGGCTTATCGCCTAAGCCCTTAAGGTCATTAGGCATGGAAGAGATTCAGGTTCAAATCCTGGGATAGTTTCCTTAGTGCTTTTCCACCAGCGATACTGTTTCCTTTTTTATTGATTGCCGGGCCGATGATACCAATGCCCATTCTTCCTGTGACAACACCAGTGATCCCGCCGGAAACGCCGCTTTTGATAGGAAATCCTACATCTACGGCATAAGAACCTGATTCATTATACATACCGGAAGTCATCATGATCGCCAGGGTTGTCCCAACATGGCGAGGATCGATTATTTGTTTCCCTTCCTTCTCCCCTTGGCGAGCGAGGAAACATCCAATTTCGGCCAGCTCATGACTGGTGACCATAATCGAATTAACACGGAAGTAAAGGTCGAGCGCAGCTTCCAGCTCTTGATGCGGTAGGATTCCAAGACTCTCCATAAAATAAGCTAAAGAGCGGTTGCGTGATCCATTTTTCACTTCAGCTTTATAAACATCTTCATCCATATCGACTTTTTCATTACCGGTAATGGTTCGGATAAACTCCAATACACGGTTGAACCGTTCTTCTACTGTTGTGCCTTTGATAAGACTTGCCATAGCAATAGCCCCTGAATTCAACATCGGATTATATGGTTTCTGATGTTCGTAGTCTTCTAAATTAGAAATAGAATTAAAAAAATCATCGGTTGGTTCCTTATCTACTTTTTGAAAAACCGTGTCCTCGCCGAAGTCTTCGAGAGCCATCAAAAGGTTGATTACTTTCGAAATACTCTGCAAGGAAAAGATATAATCATCATCACCTGCAGAATAGGTGTCTCCGTCGTCTGAGATGACCGTTATTCCCAGCTTGGTAAGGTGCGATTGATCCTTTCCAGGTATATGATCGATAACACTTCCGGAAGAAGCAAATGGCCGGCACTCCTTCACGATTTCCTGTATATAGACATTTGATAGTTTTGTCATAACCCCATTCCTCCATCTCCAGTACTTTTCTATTCATCTTTAACCTTATCGCTGCATGTTAAACTCCGACAGAACAAAAGCGCAAGCGCCTTGCTCACCCCCGACAAGCTTAAGACAAGCCTCGGAGTGACGTTTTTTGTCACAGAGAGGATTGACTTAAGACCTCGAGGGGGTAGGCGCTGGATCTGGAAGTGACCCACCAACTAAAGTTATCAACAAAGAAATCATTTTTTAATTTCCTAGACTAGAATAAAAAGCATGAACCCCCCCGGGGGTCCATGCTTTTATTCAGCTAAAGGCTGAGGCGTAGGGTATTCAATTTCAAAACCAAGGTCTTTCAGCATCTGATGATCTTTCGTACCTTCCTGCCCGGCAGTAGTCAGGTAATCCCCGACAAAAATGGAGTTGGCCGCATATAAACCCAAAGGCTGCAAGCTTCTTAAATTGACTTCCCTGCCACCGGAAACTCGTATCTCTTTCGCAGGATTAATAAACCGGAACAGAGCGAGTACTTTTAAACAATACATCGGAGTCAACTCATTGGTACCTTCTAATGCAGTGCCATCAATGGCATGAAGAAAGTTGACTGGAATCGAATCTGCATCGAGTTCTTTTAATGCCTTAGCCATATGAACCACATCCAGCCTGGACTCTTTCATCCCGACGATGACACCAGAGCAAGGAGATATGCCAGCCTGCTTTGCATAATTGACAGTTTCCACTCGATCATCGTATGTATGTGTAGTGGTAATAGCATCATGATGGTTTTTGGAAGTGTTGATATTATGGTTATAACGATCAACACCTGCTTCTTTTAGCTTATCCGCCTGCTCTGGGCGGAGGAGACCAAGGCATGCGCAGACTTTCATGTCGTATTTGGCTTTTATTTCCTGTACAGCTGCTGTCACTTCATTCAGTTCCCTGTTCGTCGGCCCGCGCCCGCTGGCTACAATACAGTAGGTTCCCGATTGAAGCCGGTGGGCCTGTTCAGCTCCTTGGACAATCGTATCTTTATCCATCATCCTGTATTTTTGGATCGGAGCTTCCGAGTCGATGGACTGGGCACAATAGCCACAATTTTCCGGACAGAAACCGGACTTCGTGTTAACGATCATGTTTAATTTTACTTTATTGCCATAGTAGTGTTTACGGATTTGATAAGCACTATGAAGCAATTCCAAAATCTGATCGTCCTCACTTTCTAAAATGGCAAGACCCTCTTCATCTGAAAGTTCATGTCCGGCTAGTACATGTTCAGCAAGTAAATTCCAGTTCATACAAGTGCCCCCCTTATTAAACAGCCTGCTGTTGTTTACGGAATTTGGTATGTGCCAGCGCCCCTGTTTCTAAACGATAGCCAAGATACCCGGCAAGTACGGATAGAATGATATCTTTTGGAAGTGGAACAGCCATCCAGGCCCATACCATTTGATAGGTCAATCCTTCTGGTGCTTCAAACCAGAAAAGATAGGCGGCATACATCCAATTGGTACCTACGATATAATTGATCACCATACCGACAAGCGCAGCGCTCACGTACATGGGAAAACTTCTTTTTGCCTCTACCATTTTACCTGCGACATAAGCTAATAGAATAAAAGAAACAATGAATCCGAAGGTCGGCGATAACATAACCCCTGCTCCGCCTTTGAATTGAGCAAATATCGGCGCACCGGCTAAACCCAGAACCATATACACAAACATGGAAAACGCACCAAGACGGCTCCCCAGTACAATACCTGCGAGAATTGCAATAAATGTCTGCAATGTAATCGGAACTCCTCCGATTACCATGAAAGGAGCGATGGACGTAATGTTAGCTCCGACTGCTGTCAAAGCTACAAACAAGCTCCCCATCGTTAAATCAAGTGCCGTGAACTTTTTCTTCTTCATATGTAACATCCTCCTGTCTTTCCTGTTAACGTTAACCGCTATTATTTTTTGGTTAACAATAGATTAACATAAAAGACAGAAAAATTCATAGACTTTTTTTATTGCATAGAAAATACCCCGGTTTTCCATTTACTGGAGGCCCCGGGGTATAACAAACAATTAGCGTACTTGCCCGTTTCCGGACATGATATATTTAACCGTTGTAAGAGCAGGCAAGCCCATAGGTCCGCGAGCATGCAATTTCTGAGTAGAGATTCCGATTTCCGCGCCAAAACCTAGTGCTCCACCATCGGTAAAACGCGTGGATGCGTTATGATAGATTGCAGCAGCATCTACCAGACTCTTAAACATTTTGGCTGTATCTGCATTTTCTGTAACGATAGCTTCTGAGTGCTTTGTGCCATAAGTTTCAATATGATTGATTGCTTCAGCTGCATCGTTGACCGTTTTAATAGCGATATCCTTGCTCAAGTATTCATTCGCCCAATCGGACTCGCCAGCTTCAACAGCGTCCGGCATGACATTAACAATTTCCTCATCCCCATGGACGTTGATGTCATTATCTTTCAATGCTTTCGTCAAAGCATCAAGATTTTCATTCAACCAGTCTTTGTGGACGATCAGTGTTTCCGCAGCATTACAGACGGCAGGACGGTCTGTTTTTGCATTAACAAGAATGTTTAATGCTTTTTCAACTTCCGCTTCCTTATCAATATATACGTGGCAGTTACCTACGCCTGTTTCCAGCACTGGAACGGTCGCGTTATTCACAACCGCACTGATCAGGGAGCCGCCTCCGCGAGGAATTAAGACATCGACGTGCTCTTTCATCGTAAACAACTGCTGTGTCGCTTCACGTGCAGTGCTGTCAATGAATTGTACGGCTTCTTTCGGTACTTTCGTCTCCTCAAGTCCGCGATGCAGAACTTCTACAATCGCGCGATTGGAGTTGATGGCTGACGATCCACCTTTCAAGACAATCGCATTACCGGACTTCAATGCAAGACCGGTGGAGTCAACCGTCACGTTTGGACGAGCTTCATAAATCATACCGATGACCCCAAGAGGAACCGTTACTTTTTCTACTCCAAGACCGTTCTCCAGCGTCCAGTCAGACAAAACGTGTCCCGTTGGATCTTCCAGTTCTGCAACTTCACGCAGTCCATTGGCAAAATCATAAATACGTTCCTTTGAAAGAGCGAGGCGATCCATAAATGCATCCTCAAAGCCTTGCTGGCGGCCGTTTTCCAAGTCCTTTTCGTTGGCTTCCAGGATGGCTTTGTACTCTGCTTCCAGCTTATCCGCTAAAAGGTTGAGTGTCTGATTCTTTTCTTCTGTCGTCAACATCGCTAACTTTTTGGCAGCCTTCTTCGCTTCAATCGCCTGTGCTTCCACATTCACTGTTGGTTTGATGGTTGTCATCATTTACCTCCTTATAATTTACACGCCGACTGGAACGGAAACTTCCAGGTGGCAGACAAGATGTTTCTTTTCTACAGCAGCTTGCTTGTATTCCGCTATCTCTTCTTCCGTCATGCTGACAATCTGGCTGATTTGTTTGGAAGAATAATTGACAACGCCAAGTCCGATATCCTCTCCATGGACATCCTTGATCCGGACAACTGCTCCTTCTTTAAAGCGTCCTTTGACATGATGAATATTGCCGGGAAGAAGTCCTTCTTTGCTTTCCACAATCAGGCTCTTACCTTCCTTATCAATGACTACTTCCCCTTCTGGACCGGAATTGAAAGCAATCCACTGTTTCTTATGGTCAAGGTTCAACGTTTCCGGCTTCGATTCGAAATAGGTACCGCGCGCTTTTTGATAGACGGCGTCATAAATGATGTCAGCAGCATTTGCTTTTCCTAGAAACGCTGCAATTCCGGAAGCCATCGTTATTTTAAATGCGTCAATCTTTGATTTCATGCCACCGGTGCCGACCGCACTTCCGGGATCTCCTGCAGCAGCTTCAATTTCTGGTGTGATTTCATGGACTTTTTCTAGTAGTTTAGCATCTTTGTTTTTACGAGGATCTGCATCGTACAACCCGTCAATATCAGAAAGAATAATGAGTTTATCTGCATCGACAAGGGCACTTACTTTAGCGGAAAGAGTATCGTTATCACCGAACTTCAAACGGTCGATGGTAATCGTATCATTCTCGTTGATGATGGGGATAATTCCTCTCTCCAATAAGACATTAATGGTATTTCTAGCATTCTCGTAACGATTTTCGTCTGAAAAATCGCTGCGTGTAATCAGGATTTGTGAAGCAACATACCCGTGGGATAAAAAGAGGTCTGAATAAGATTCGATTAGTAATCCTTGCCCGATGGATGCTGCTGCTTGCTTCTCCGGCAATGTGCTTGGTCTTGAAAGGCAGCCAAGCTTGCGGTAGCCTGCAGCTACTGCTCCTGAGGATACGAGCAATACTTCATGTCCGTCATCTTTCAAACGAACGACTTCATCTACTATCTTTTCTAGTTTTCTGCGGCTGATTTCTCCATGTAAGCTGGTTAGTGAACTACTTCCGATTTTAATGACTACGCGTTTTTTCTGTGATTGTTGTGTCAATCTATCACTCCTATCCTCTCGTTTGACCATTATATTTATACAATTTAATGAATTATTTTTAAATTATTATACATGTTTGTGCATTTTTATGCTACATTTATTTTGTAACAAGTTCTTTTTCTTTTACGCGGCTCGCTTTACTCATTTCATTGGAGCGAGCTGCCGCTCCTTTTACTGCCTGAGCGATGGCATTTCCGCCGCCATGTTTATTTAATGCATCAAGTCCGGCAGCAGTCGTGCCATTCGGGGAAGTAACTTTTTCCCGCAGCTCTGCTGAAGTATCGTCCTGCTCCTGAAGCATTCTTGCTGCACCAAGAATGGTCTGGGCACCGATTTCTCTTGCTGTGTCGCGGTCAAGACCGCCTTCCTGACCTGCTTTCTCGATGTGTTCCATTAAATAATAGAAGTAAGCCGGTCCGCTTCCAGCAATTCCTGTAAAAATATCCATCTGCTCTTCGTCGATTACGAATACATTACCAATACATTTTAGTAGTTCTTTAGCTGCAACGACATTATCGATACCTGTATATTGTCCTGGTGATATTGCCGTAGCTGATTCACCTACCATGCTCGATGTGTTCGGCATCGCACGGATGACCTGCTGGCCGTCGTTCATGTTTTCTTCCATATGACTAGTAGAAATACCAGCCAATACAGATAGAAGTACCTGGTCGGCGTTAAGTTTATCTTTTAACGAATCAAGGACACGATCAATATCTTTCGGCTTCATAGCCAGAATGAAAATGTCGACTTCGTCGTAATTCAATTGTTGAAGTGGGGTCGTACGTACTCCATATTTCGTTTGTATATGATTCAACCGGTCCTGATTGCTCCGGTTAGTTACAATTACCTGATTGACCGGAATCGTTTCGGCTTCGACTATTCCACTGATCATAGCTTCTGCCATTGATCCGGCTCCTAAAAAAGCGATTGTTTTATTAAACAATGACATCTCTCCTTTTTTTCGCAATTGGCGTGTGTGTGAATTCAATGTTTTTCATAGTAACACGCTGATGTGATTATTCAAGGGGTTTTTGGCAATTTATATGTATATACGCGAGATAGTCCATGTAAACGCTACCATTTCTATTTATCTCATTCCTGGCCGAAGAGAAGTCGCTATACAGCTGCTCAAACGGATATTTGCGAGTTTATAAGTAGTTCAAATATCTAGTGAACATTTAGAAAAACTTGGATTACTCTCCAAGTTCTTATGGCGAAAGCCTTAGATTTTCTCATCCTTAATAAAAGTAAACATTCAAAGTACAAAAAACGCCTGCTGCCGGAAAAATCCCGGTAACAAGCGTTTTTTCTGTGTCCTACCACCACGGACCGCCGTATGGGGGATACCCGCCATAAGGATAACCGTAATAGCCGCCATATGGCGCATAAGGATAACCACCATAAAAACCACCATACAATCCTGGAACGAGCAGACCGCCAATCAACCCTCCAGCCAGACCAGTCGCCAGACTTCCTACAAATGGATAGTTCCTTCCATCATCATAATTCCGCATATCGTAATCCATCTCCATTGGTGGATATGAAGCCATCATTTCTGGAGCAGGATACGGATAAAATTCGTGATCCATACTTACTATTCGCCTCCTTGATTGATAACAGCAAGTCGAATGCCTACGCTTTAGCCTATGACAGATACCCAATTAAGGGTGGGCTAGTGCTGATTTTTTAAAAATTTCAACCAGGAGCAAAGATAGCGTATGGGACGAACCATTTTCTCCATATATATAAGGCGAGAGGGTGGGATGTAAATGGAAGTGATCACTGCTGCAGGTTTAACTTTTGTGGCCGGAGCCACGTGCTATGCAGCTTATCTTAAATATCAGAATAAATCAGATAAAAGCATCGATTATATTTTTTCGAAAAGCAGCCGATCACCAAAGGAAGAATTACTTCGAATCATCGATGCCACCAATCACACGCTGGACGTTGCGGTATTCATTTTGACAGAGGAAGACTTTGTCACTCATATTTGCAAGGCCTCAAAACGAGGAGTTCACGTTCGGGTGCTGACAGATGACAGTCAGTTGAAGACACTCAATAAGCAGAAAGAAAATGTCCAAAAACTTTTGCAATGCGGCATTCCGATCAAAGTAAATAACCATGAAGGGATTATGCACCTGAAAGCAATGATTGCTGACCAGCAGGTGATTTCAAGTGGTTCCTACAACTTCACTTTTTCAGCCGAAAACAGGAATGATGAAGTAATCGTCATCCTGCGGGATAGGAAAACGGCGCAGGAATGGACGAAAGTTTTTAATGCGAAATGGAAGGACAGCCGGAATTATAAAAGCTATCATTCTTTATCTGGAAAAAAATACGCCTGATTTAATTTCTAGGAGTGCCTTTACTAGCTCCTCTCCCCCTCCTTTATTCATCAAATCCTCTCTTCTCGAATATTTTCATAGTACAAGCTGAAAAGAGGTGAATTTATGGGAAAACGAAGCGACATCATCATTATCGGAGGCAGCGTGATGGGTTCGAGCATCGCCTATCACTTGCTTCAGGACGGCTTCACTGGTGAAGTGACTGTTTTTGAGAAAGATAAACTCTATGAATTTTCCTCAACACCGCGCAGCGCAGGCGGGATAAGGCAGTTGTTCACCACGGACATCAATATCCAAATCAGCCGCTACAGTCTAAAAAAATATTTAAGCTTTCCACAAGATATGGCAGTAAATGGCGAACCTGCGGAAATCGACTTCAAGCAAAGAGGCTACCTTTTCCTGGGACACCAGGAATCTCATAAACAATTGGAGTATCAGATGAAAAAGCAGCAGCAATACGGCGTTCCTTCACAGTTCCTCTCTCCAGAGGAACTAAAGGATATCATTCCGGAACTTACGACGGATGACCTTGCAGGAGGGTTGTATTGTGCGGAAGATGGCTACCTCGATCCTTATTCCGTCATGCAGGGCTACATCAAAAAAGCGAAGCAGCTGGGGGCCGATTATGTGTATGAAGGAGTGGACCAGATTTTAACAGATCGAGATGGAGTCACTGGTGTACAGCTCGACAATGGTGAGACATATTATGCTCCCCGTGTTATTAATTGTGCCGGTCCATGGGCTCCTGTGCTCAGCGAAAAATTAAACCTGCCGCTCCCGATTGTGCCATTGAAACGGCAAGTCATACAATTTGATATTGCAGACCCCCTTTCAAAAGAAATCCCACTGACTATTGATCCGACTGGTGTCTATTTCCGGCATGAAGGAAAAGAAATCATCTCCGGATTCTCTGAAAAAGTGGAACCTGGCTACGATTTCCGTTGGACAAGGGCGTTTTTTGAAGAGCAATTATGGCCGGTTCTGGCCCAGCGTATCAAAAACTTCGTGCGGGCAAAAATCACTGGCGGCTGGGCAGGATTATATAGCCATAACACCCTGGATCAGAACGCCATTATCGGCCCCCATCCTAAGCTGACCGGTTATTATCTGGCGTGTGGTTTCAGTGGACATGGCATGCAGCAGGCGCCAGCGGTAGGAAAATGCCTGGCGGAACTATTGGTGACTGGCAGCTACCAGACACTGGATTTGAGTCCCCTTCGATTCGAACGGTTTGAGGAGAATGATCTTGTTATTGAAAATGCAGTAGTTTAGTAAAGCTGGGAGGTTCTGGTTTCATGCTCTATCTCAATGAACAAGCGATAAAACAGGCGGTATCAATGAGTGAAGTGACAGACAGTATCGATCTCGCCTATCAAACATATGAAGCGAAGCAATATCATATGCCCACAAGAATGCGGGTGCCCCACGGTGTAAATGATTTTTTGTTGATGCCGTGCGTAACGAGAGACGTAATTGGCACTAAGCTCGTGGCTGCACATCCAAAAAACATTAATACTCCGGTAATCCAGGGGCTTGTCACCTTGAATGATACCAAAACAGGCACCCCCATCGCTATGTTAAATGGAACGGTTTTAACTGGCATGCGGACGGGTGCGATTGGCGGGTCAGCAGTCAGACACCTGAGCTGCCCGGACGTCGCCAACCTGGCATTGATTGGAACCGGAGCGCAAGGTTTCTACCAGGCACTGGCAGCTTGTGCTGAACGGGATATCAAGCATATTCATCTGTTCAACCGCTCCAAGGCTCGTATGATCGACTTTGTTGATCAATTGCAAAAGGAATTAGGTGAGCATATCAAAATCAGTATCCATCACTCAGCCGCAGACGCGGTGGAAAAAAGTGAAGTCGTTATAACTGCCACTACATCCCGTCATCCGGTTCTTCCGGATGATGAAGCGTTATTGAAAGGAAAACTTCTGATGGGTGTCGGCTCTTTCCGACCGGACATGCGCGAATTTCCACATGCCGTCTACCGGCTGATCGACAATGTATATGTAGATAGCACCGATGCCATCCAGGAGTCTGGGGATATTGCCCAACCTTTAGAACAAAAGTGGCTTCACCCCTCTCAAGTCATCTCTTTCTCAAAAGTCGTCACTGGCGTCCAAGCGATCGACCGGGAGAAAACCATTCTGTTCAAATCAACAGGGATGGGCTTATTTGATACGGTAGCAGCCTACCACATCTACCAAAAGGCACAACAGAAAAATCTCGGCACCTCACTGACGTTATGAGGTGCAATACTTATTAAAGGGGAGATTAGATGAACAATATCATTATTGTTGAATTCATCCTGTATTGTCTTGTCATACTTGGAATCGGTTATTATTTCAGCAGGACGAAGCTGGACCATTCTGCTTTTCTATTAGGCGGAAAAAAATTGCCTGGATGGGCGCTAGCCTTTTCCGAGCGTGCCACAGGCGAATCGGCCTGGCTGTTACTCGGGTACACAGGCTTCGTGTTTGCCACAGGATTATCCGGTATCTGGGTAGCAGCAGGGATTGCACTCGGAATTATTTTTTCCTGGCTGTTCCTTGCGAAAAAATTCATGGAAGAGCGGGATAAATATAACGTCTTGACCCTTCCGGATTACCTGGCGGCCCGCTTTGGCGGACAGGCGAACCTGATCCGCTGGTTCGCCACCATACTGATAAGCAGTTTTCTCATGTTCTATTTAAGCGCCCAGATGGCCGGGGCCGGAAAAATGTTATTCACCACCTTTGGTTTGAATGAAACGTTAGGTGTTATTCTGGCTACCATCGTTGTAATCGGTCTCGCTTTTACGGGAGGTTTCATATCTGTTGTCTGGACGGATATGATTCAAAGCGTCATGATGCTGATTACACTTGTCGCACTTCCGATTGTGGCACTTGTATATATCCATACGAATGACTTATCTATTCCAACTGCGTTAGCTGAAGCAGGGTCCACGCACGATGCCTGGTTCGGTGGTGCTGCCGGGTTTGCCATTGGACTATTGTTTTTCAACAACTTTTCCTGGTTTTTCGGTTTCCTCGGCGGGCAGCCTCAGTTAAGTGCCAGATTCATGGCTTTAAGAAGTGAAAAAGATGTGAAGACCGGCCGCAATGTTGCCATCCTTTGGACATTCCTTGCCTACGGGGGAGCTTTCATGATCGGCGTCACGGCCATCACCATCTATAGTCAGGGTTCCTTTGCGGATACGGAAACGGTTCTGCCAGTGATGATTATGGACCTCATGCCGGCCTGGATTGCAGGTATTCTACTGTCCGGTATCCTTGCAGCAATCATCACAACAGCCGATTCCCAGTTGATGGTAGTCACAAGCTCCATTAGTGAAGACATTTTGCATAAAGCATTAAAACTGGACCTTTCTGAAAAACAGTTACTGACTGCCTCCCGTGTCATCATCATCTTCTGTGGATTAATCGGTATGACGATCGCTCTCGTCTCCGAAACGTTGCTTTATTTGATAGTGGGCTGGGCATGGGCTGGCGTTGGAGGAACACTCTCTCCTGCCATCATCCTGACATTTTTCTGGAAACGTTATTCCGGCGTTGGGGTAATCGCCACTATCGTTTCCGGGATCGTTTTCACTGTACTATGGATCAGCACACCCCTGGACTCCATTATTACGTCCCGTTTTACAACATTCTTTATCGCAGCATTTTTCGGTATCGTATTCAGTTTGCTTTTCCCAAACAAAAAATCACAGAAGGCATAGAAAAAGAGAACGCGGCTCTGCTATCCGCGTTCTCTTTTTGTTATCATCCTGTTTTCCATTGTTTTGTTACAGGAACAGTTTGTTTCTTCTCTTTTATAAAATTCATACAGGTGATGAACAACCCACAAACGATCAGCAGCCCGACCATGCCGGCAAGCCCTTTGGCAAGCAGGAAGTCAAATGAGCTGAAGAAGACGATGGCCAGTCCGACAGCAGCGACCATGGAATAGAACCCTACACTGCGGAAGGAAGCTTTCCAAACCCAGTTTCCGGCATTGTCGATCAGGCTGACTACCACAATCGTGATAATATTGATGCCCATTCCGATCCATACCGGGTGTGTATTCATGAAAAAATCATTAATCGCCCAGCCACTGAGATGGTACCACAGAAGACCGGAAGCCGAACCAGTGAACAAAGATATTAAAGCTGCACGTTTTGTCACGACCGGCCAGAAAATCGCCGCTACCACCGGGGCAAATGTCGCAGAGTTTCTCGTCACCCATGCCACGACGTTCCACCATGCGGATTGTTCGGAACGAAGCAGTGCAAATACAATCATTAACCCAGTCAACAACAGCAAAGACCATTTGGTATATTTGATCAGCTGTAATTCATTGGCTTTAGGATTCAAAGCTTTTCCGACATCACGGCCAAGGCTTGTTGCACCAGAGAATTGACAAGGTGCTCCCCAACTGAGTGCAGCTGCCCAGAAACCTAAGAAAAACAGCCCGACTAACGGTGCCGGCAGGGTTTCCATCAAGTAAAGAGGAACTGCCACCAGGCCACGTGTTTCCCCAGGTACTACTTGTGCGGCCGCGAGTCCGAATAGTACAGCACCGATGATCAACGGAATACCAAGCAGAGAAGCGTAGATTAAGCCGCGGCGTCCCTGTTCCGGTGTTTTACAGGACAATGCCATCTGGAATGCCGCCTGAGCAAGAATGACATTGAAAAGGAATGTCCCAAACCAGGCCAGGATCGTCTGTAGACCAGCTGCATTCCAGGAAGCATACTCCGGTCTTTCTTGGAACAGCGTCTGGATGCCATCAATCCCTGGATTGATAAAAAATGCGTAAGTTCCGATCGCAAGCATCATGAAAAATACCACGACATTGCTCAATTGTGTAAATCCGACCGACCACATGCCACCGAATTGCAGGTAGACGAATAGTAATAAAGCAGTTAAAGCGACCGATAATACCAGTGAAATTCCTGTAAATACGGACAATGCGGATGCAAATGCCAGTGCGGTCGCCACCGACCACATCGGGAATGTGAAAGCCGTAATTGCTCCGGCAAGTCCACGAACCTTTTCACCGTACCTGTCACCCAGCAGTCCCGAAATCGTCACCAGCGCGCGCTTACGGAATGGTGCAATTAAAACAAGAGCGATGATCAACACGTGCAGTGTTTCCGCAACACCATACCAGATCGCCGATACTCCCGTCAGATAGCTGAGCTCCAGAATCGCTATGTATGACGATCCGGAAAACAATCCGGTGATACAGACGGTGACAAACAGGGTGTTGAACCCACGCCCTCCTACAAAAAATCCGTTACCATCTTTCGCCCGCCTCATTCCGAGCTGGCTCATGAAAATCAAAAAGAACGTATAGGCTAATGCAAAACCGATGAACCAATATCCTACTGTTGTCATTCTTCTGCCTCCTTAAAAATATGTTAAACTTCTTGGCTGCTTAAAATCCTATTATATTTATCAGTTTAATGAGTTTAAAATTAATAAAAATCCCCCTGTCATTTAGAAAACCCTTTTTAGGGATGCCCTTTCACATAACAAAAAGAAAAGCCTCTCCCGGAGGAAGAGGCTTTTCTCTTCCTCATCTTTCAGACAACAGCGTCTGTTGGACGTAGCACCTTATTATTTCCTTAGAGAAAATAACAGGTTGCTGCAGGTTCACGGGACCAAATTCCTCCCCTGCTCGCGATAAGGATGTTTTCCGTAATTAAGTTAAATCCTACGCTACAAGATACCAATAAGAATGTCAATATATTTTCTGACTTTTTTATCTATTCTCACAATGAAAACCTTTACATTAGTAAAAATAATTCTAATTGCCTAATGGTGATGATCTCTTCCTGTTATACTTTAAGTAACAAGGTGAAAGTGAGGTTTAATCATGCAAACAATCTGGCATACATACAAACATTCTTCTTTTATTTTAAAAATGACCATCGGCTTCCTGTTAGGTATTGCTGTAGGCATTATCTTCGGACAACAGGCGGAAGTGCTGAAACCACTGGGTACGATTCTTATCAACCTATTAAGCTTAATTGCAATTCCAGTCATTTTCCTGACCGTTGTCCTGGCTATCAATCAGATGAAGCCGAGACATTTAGGTCGCCTCGGCGGCAAATTACTCGTCTACTACGGGCTGACCACAGGTGCCGCGGTCGTCATCGGAGTAGCTCTAGCATTATGGATCAATCCGGGTTCTCAGCTTTCGTTACCTGATGCCCAAGTAGAAAAACCGGAAACTCCAGGTTTTTCGGATGTATTACTGAATATTGTCCCGGACAATATCTTTCAAGTCTTCGCATCCGGGGAACTGATGGGTATTCTTTTCCTGGCCGTCATCATCGGCTTGGGAATGGCCAGGATGAGATACGCCGATAAAGTCGACCTGCGTAATGCAGGAGAAACATTACACCGGTTTTTTTCTGCTGCCAACGAGTTATTCTTTTTACTATTAAAAGGAATTCTTCTCTATGCTCCGATTGGAATATTCGCAATTAGTGCTTCTTC
Source organism: Thalassobacillus devorans (assembly GCF_900176565.1). GTDB lineage: Bacteria > Bacillota > Bacilli > Bacillales > Halobacillaceae > Thalassobacillus > Thalassobacillus devorans_A. The sequence continues at coordinate 513,058 of NZ_FXEH01000004.1, read as the reverse complement.
TTTCGGGAGCCAGGGCTGGCAGACTTTCCAATCGCTGCTGGCGTTTACCGGGGTGTTTTATCTCGGGGTCATCCTGTTGTGGCTGTTCGTTTATACAGCTTTTCTCAAGTATGCAAAAGTCAGTATCCGTGGTTTTTTCAAAAAGACAAAAGAAGCGTATTTTACTGCATTCTTTACATCCAGCAGTATTGCTTCCCTTCCTGTTGCCATTGATTCAGCTAAAAAAGCAGGTATATCCGAGCGCACAGCCAATTTTTCCTTGCCAATCGGAGCTGTATTTAACTCAGATGGCGGGGCATTGCGGATGGGAGTGTCCATCGTATTTGCAGCCAATATCACTGGCCTTGAGTTGTCTGTCATGGACTTTCTTACCATTGTATTAGTCGGAACACTATTGTCGATCGGGACAGCTGGTATTCCAGCTGCTGGACTGGTTACGTTGGCAGCCGTACTCAGCCTGTTCAACTTGCCACTTGAAATTGTCGCATTGATTGCTGGAGTGGATGTACTGATTGGCATGGCTGGTACAGCCTCGAATGTTTTAGGAGATATCGTCGGTTCCGCCGTCATTGACCGCAATGAAGAAGCAGATTCCGACCCAGCCGCCTGATGCCTTATCTGCTTCCGTGTCTACCTTTTACCAGACAGCATGCTGGAGTACTAGACAAGGAAGGCCGGTTACTAGAAGTTCTCTGAAGTTTATTAGACATAGTGAGAAAAATACTAGACATATTCAATTTTTATTTAGACAATCCTGATGAATGTTAGACATAAAGCGGCGATGCTGGACAGCATATTCCAGCATCGTTCTTTTGATGTTAGATATGAATTAAAAAGTATCCTGCTTGTCAGGAGTGTCCCTCAAAAAAACATCAAAAACGGACTCCCCAGATATAGGAGTCCGTTTTTTCATTTCATTCTTCACTACTAAATTCGGATTCTGCCAATGTGATAGCAATTTCATCTTCAATATCCTGAACCGATCCAAGGTAATTATTCAATACCACAGCGAAAATCAGCTCTTCCCCACCCTTGCTGGTCACATAACCGGACAGTGAAGTAACTCCGGTCAAAGACCCGGTCTTTGCTTTAACATTGCCTTCTGCCGGTGTATCATTCATCCGGTAACGAAGTGTTCCCCCTAGAAACCGATCATTGTTTCCGGCGACGGGAAGGGAAGCTAAATATGCAGGATACCACTCTTTCCCTCTTACTTGATATAATAGTTCAGAAATTTCATGGGCAGGTACCATGTTGACATGGGACATACCGGAACCATCCCGTAGTCGTAGCGTATCAGCTTCCACTCCTATATCCATCAGGAAATCTTCCACAACCTCCAGCCCTTTTTCCCAGCTGCCTTCACCGTGAACGACTTTCCCCATTTCTTTTATTAAGGTTTCCGCATGTCCATTGTTGCTTAGTTTCATAAAGGGTATTAACAGCTCTTCCAATGGCATCGACTTTTTGGAAGCAAGCAACTCAGCAGACTCAGGAGCTGATCCCTCCCAAGCTAATTCCCCTTTTACCTTTATGTCTTCCTTCTCTAATGCTTTTCTGAACAGATGCAATGCTAGTCCGGAAGGTTCATCGACAGCAACCCAGGAGCGGGAACGGAACCCTTCAACAGGAATCTCACCTTCTACAATAATCTGGTTAGTTCCATGCTTACGTTCAATAGAAATATCCTTCTTTTGATTCATTGGTACAGTTTTTGCCTGGTTAATAATTTCTACATAATCGTTTTCCGGTACAACTTTGACCTCCGCAGGCTCCCCGGCTGTATCCGCTGGATGTGCTTCCACGATGACGGTGCCTGCATCATAGTCTTCATTAGGAGCGGCAGTCAGGGCAGAAACCTGAGCGGCATAATAGTTCGTTTCATCGTTCCAGGAAATATCTTCGGACAACCGGACATCATCGTACCAGCTGTCATTCGCTATCACATTTCCTTTCACTTCTTTGATCCCGGCTCCTTTTAGCGCGTTTGCTAAAGTATCAAAGTCTTTTTCCATCAACGTAGGGTCGCCTTTCCCTTTCAAATATAAATCCCCATGCAGTTTATTTCCTTTTATCTCTCCCTCGGCGAGAACTTCAGTCGGGAAGGTATAGTCAGGTCCGAGAACCTCTAATGCAGCAGCAGCGGTCAACAGCTTCATATTAGAAGCCGGCTTCAGTCGCTTATCAGCGTCATGTTCGTAAATAATCTCACCCGTTTCGGCAGAGCGGATACTGACGCCTGCCAGGGCCCCTTCTAATTTTTTATCTGCCATAATCATATTCAGCTGATCGGTTAAGGCCTCATTTTCAGAAGAAGCGGTAACTTGTGGATTATCATAGGCTTGAAAAGGGGCAAACAACATTACAGAACACAGAAACATTACCATGATTTGTTTCGCTTTTGCAGGCAGCATCTTATGTATCTTCCTCCTTGAATAAATTGATACTTCAACCGTAGCAAAGAATACTGAAAATTTTAACAATTATTCAAAAAACAGCTAATTGGTCTAGTGTATTCATGACTTTTGACGGATTAGATTTTTTCCCCATTGAAAAGACTGTCAGAAAGAAGGATTTTTTGTTTAAAAAGTGAATGTAGTAAAGAAGTGACAGAAATTCTTTATGAGGTGAGCCAAATGAAAACAAAAGCTCCAATCGAATTAGGAAACCGCATCCAGTTAATTGATGGTTATGATTTGGGGATGCCTGGCAGAACAGGCACCTATGTACTTAATGAAGAGCACCTGACTCTGATAGAAACTGGACCCAGTCCCTCTATTCCGTATGTACTTGAGGGTCTGAAAGAATTGGATATCAATCCTGAAGCTATCCGTTATATCATTGTGACCCATATTCACCTGGACCATGCAGGCGGGGCAGGACTTTTATTGAAAGAATGTCCTAATGCCGAAGTAGTAGTACATCCACGCGGGAAGCGACATCTCGCTGATCCATCCCGATTGATTGCCGGCGCCCGTGCCGTCTATGGAGAGAAGTTCGATGAATTGTTTGATCCCATTGTTCCAATTCCAGAAGACCGCCTGCTTGTGAAAGAAGATGGAGAAACCCTGGATATCGGTCCGGATTGTACCCTAACCTTTTATGATTCACCCGGTCATGCCAAACACCATTTCAGCATCCATGATTCCAAAAGCAACGGCATTTTCACGGGAGACACAGTCGGTGTAAGGTATCATCAAACCCAGGATAAAGGATTAACCTTCTATTTGCCTTCTACATCACCGAACCAGTTCGATCCCGGTGCTATGAAAGCTTCCATCGATCGATTCCGTACGCTCGGTGTCGACCGAATCTATTTCGGCCATTTTGGTGAATCGGCCCAACCCGAAGAAGTATTCCAGCAGGTAGAAGTATGGCTCCCAAAGTTTGTAGCAGCAGGCGAAGAGGCATTGGCTAATGATGAAGGACAAGCAGGTGTCAAAAAGCGCCTCTACCAGTTAGTTCAGGATTATCTACAAAACCACAATATCCCTGATACTCACCCTGTTCACCAGGTATTGGAAGTGGATTTCGAAGTATGTGCCATGGGCATTGTTGATCTCTTGAATAAGCAAAATAAATAACTCCCTTTATACGGTCGGAAAATTTCCGGCCGTTTTTTAACGGCTTATTTAACAAATCCTCTGATACCTCATTGCGAGTGACATTCCCCCTATTAAAGCAGCTACTCTTCCTCTCTAATGCAAAAGAAGCAGAGTTTAAAATTTCTATAAAATGGTTATAGCCCATTACAACATAGAAAGGATGTGAAGGAATGAAAGCAGTAACGTTTCAAGGAAAAGAAAACATGCAAGTGAAAGATGTTGAAGCTCCATCCATCCAGCAGCCGGATGATATGATCGTAAAAATAACAGCCAGCGGGATATGCGGCTCTGACCTTCATTTATACAAAGGTGGAATCGAGCCGGAACAGGATTACATTGTCGGACATGAACCTATGGGTATTGTCGAAGAAGTTGGACCTGAAGTGAAGAACCTGAAAAAAGGTGACCGTGTCGTCATCCCATTCAACATAGGGTGCGGCGAATGCTTTTTCTGTAATAACCAGATGGAAAGCCAATGCGACAACTCCAACCCACACGGTGAAATAGGCGGCTTATTCGGGTTTACTGAAATGTTCGGAAACTTTCCCGGAGGCCAGGCAGAGTATTTAAGAGTACCTTATGCTGATTTTACTTCGTTCAAGGTTCCCGAAAACAGCAACCTGGATGACGAAAGCGTATTGTTTTTATCTGATGTCATTCCTACCGCTTACTGGAGTGTCGAACATAGTGGTGTGAAAGAAGGTGACACCGTTGTCATATTAGGAAGTGGACCAATTGGTTTGATGGCTCAGAAATTCGCCCGTCTCAAAGGAGCTGAGCGAGTCATTACGGTCGACCAGGTTGACCACCGTCTGGAGCATGCGAAAAAAACCAATCAGGTAGAGACGTTCGATTTCAAAGAAAATCCAGATATCGGAGCTCTATTGCATGAGGAAACTAAAGGCGGCGCGGATGTTGTCATCGATTGTGTAGGAATGGATGGGACCGTGCCTCCGAATGAAGAATTCGGTTCCGAACATGACAACCAATTTGGAACAATCAGTCCGATTGTAACATCTTCTCAGGCTGTCCGTAAGTTTGGTACAGTCCAATTGACTGGTGTTTATGGCACGGAAGCAAATGGCTTCCCGATTGGAGATTTCTTCAGTCGAAATGTTTCCCTGAAAATGGGACAAGCGCCCGTCATCCACTTGATGCCGATGCTTTATGACATGATTGAAAACAACAAGTTCGATCCTACAGACATCATCACCCACCGCATGCCGATTGATGATGCAGCCAAAGCCTATGATATTTTTGATAAAAAAGAAGATGGAAACATCAAAGTAGTACTGAAGCCATAAACAAATAGCATGAATTAAGCGGCCATATCCCAATGGCCGCTTTTTATTTGAAAATTGTCATAGCCGCGCATGTACTGGGACTGGATAGTAAAAGATAAATCTACCAGTGCTTTTTAAGGAGACGTGGCTATGCTTGATTCAACTTTATTTCTATTTATGATGATTGGTTTGCTCGGTATCGGTTCTCAATGGATCGCGTGGCGGTTCCAATGGCCATCCATCGTCGTCATGTCGGTTGTCGGATTATTAGCCGGACCAATCTTCGGCTTTATGAACCCGGAGGAAACCTTTGCAGGTGTGTATGAGCCGATCATTTCGATCGCGGTTGCGATTATTTTATTCGAGGGGAGTTTAAAGCTCTCATTCCGGGAGATAAAAGGGCTCGAGCGCTCTGTAGTAAGAATCGTTACGCTGGGAGCTTTCCTGGGGTGGATTCTTGGTTCCTTCACGGCTCATTATGTAGCCGGATTATCATGGGCCGTCTCTTTTGTAATCGGAGGTCTGTTAATTGTAACAGGGCCGACTGTCGTACTGCCGATGCTGAGGCAGGCGAAACTTAAGCCCCGGCCGGCTTCGATACTGAAATGGGAAGGAATCATCGTTGATCCCCTCGGCGCACTTCTCGCTGTTTTTTCTTATGAAATCATTCGATTTCTCGTATTAGAAAAAGTATCGGTTACGGAGCTGTTATTGTTTTTCCTTGTATCAGGGTTTGCTGTTCTTCTTGGATGGCTGTTAGGCTGGTGTATTGCATGGATGTTCAAGCATGGTTACATCCCTGAATTTCTGAAGTCGCCAATTGTATTCGTTGTGGTCATTCTCTGTTTCACCATCCCAAACGAAATCATGCATGAAACTGGTCTGCTTTCCGTAACGGCCATGGGGGTGACGATGGCCAATATGAACATTTCTTCGATTAATGACATGCGCCATTTCAAGGAAAACATATCCGTTCTACTGATCTCAGCAATATTCATCATGCTGACTGCTTCCCTGTCACTAGACACCCTGCTTTCCATGCTGGAAATGGAAATCCTTTGGTATGTCATCCTGATGCTGTTCATTGTCCGCCCGCTTTCCATCTTATTATCGACGATTCGGACAGAACTTTCTCTTAAAGAAAGGATATTGGTCGGATGGATTGCACCTCGTGGGATCGTAGCCTTGACGGTTTCTGGTTATTTTGCCAGTGTGCTTGTCAATGAAGGCTTTGAGGACGCCTCCATATTAGTACCGCTCACCTTCGGATTGGTCTTTTCCACAGTTGTAGTCCATGGCTTTTCTATCACCTGGCTGGCACAGAAGCTGGGTATTGCCGCTAATGCCACCCCTGGGGTACTAATTGTCGGCAGCAACCATTTTACAATAAAACTGGCATCTGCTCTTCGTAATCTTGAAGTTCCAGTATTGTTAACAGAAGCTTCGTGGGAGCGTGTCCAACTGGCGAAGCAAAACGACTTTAAAAAGGTCTATTATGGAGAAATTCTCTCGGAAAAAACCGAATACCGTTTAGACCTTACCCCTTATGATAAGCTGGTAGCGGCAACAGAGCTTGATTCTTATAACGCGCTCGTAAGTACAAATTTCATGGCGGAATTCGGCCGCAGCAATGTCTATCAATTAAGCCTGAAATCAAACGAGGAAGGTCATCTGAATGACCTGGCTCATACAACGCATGGCAATATTTTATTCGAAGAAGGCATGAGCTGGGAAGCATTGATGAAACGAATAGAACACGGCTTTGTTTTCCAGTCCGAGGAGCTTTCAAAATCCTTCACACTGGAAGACTACGAGGCTCGGCTTTCAGATGATTCGGTCATGATAGCCATATTAAAAAATGAAGGAAGCGTTCAATTTTTTACCTCGGAAAATAAATTGGAAGGCCAGCCCGGCGATAAGGTGTTGAGTTTAGTAACACGGCAAGAAGCTTAATCTTTTTTCAAATATTTACAGGCATTATCTGGTCTGGTAGCCTTATAGTAGGCATGGGGGTAAAAGCTATGTTGAAAAAGATATTTGAATATTTGGCTGCCGCAATTGCTGTTCTACTTATTGTCATCGGCCTTATTCTCGCCTACTTGATTTTTGCTGACTTCCAATATAATGAGGATGAAGATGATTATAACGAAAATGGGAATACGGAAAGCCAATATCAATTTGAAATTCAAAAAATAAGCTTGTAGACAATCGGCGTCTACAAGCTTATTTTTGTTTATTTAGCTGATTTCCAGGATTTTTGATTTTGAAGGGAAAGGTTTGCCATTCTATTGCGGTTCGTGGCGATGATGTAGACGGCAATCGTGCTGATAATAGCTACGATAATCGAACCGATATTGAAGATTCCTTTTTCCGCGGTCCAAACAATCGTGTAGCCAAGACCACCGGCAAACGTAGCATAATACAAGAACGGGAAGATTGTTTTTCGTATGATATCCCCTTCTTTCCCTACTAAACCAACGACGGCACATGCTGCTACGACATTATGAACACAAATCATATTCCCGGCAGCTCCTCCGACTGCCTGGAGTGCCACAATCCAAGGTGCATCGACACCAATCTGTGAGCCAACGTTAAATTGGAACAAGGAAAACATCATGTTGCTGACCGTGTTACTCCCCGCAATAAAGGCACCCAAGCCGCCAACAAATGTAGCAAACAGCGGCCATAAATCTCCTGTCAGCGTTGCTACTCCTGTCGCGAGTTCCATTGGCATGCTTTCAAAACCGGCAGTACCACCACCGGAGTTCAAGAATACCTGAACCATTGGCACGGTAAAAACAAGGGCGGCTGAGGCTGGAATCATCGTCTTGCCTGAATGTTTCCAAGCTTTCTTATAGGATGTGCTGTTCATTTGATGAATAAAGTATGTGATTAATGATACCAGTACAAAAATAGTACCCGGTAAGTATAACGGTTGGAAACTGGCTGTGATTTCTGTACCGAAAATATTTGGAATCGTTACATTCCAAGCCTGCAGCCACTCCAGAAAAGGAAGCGCTTTCAATCTTGTTATTACAAGAAACAGCCCAATTAACAAGTATGGCGTCCAGGCACGCACCATCGACATGCTGCCACTTTTATGAGCGATATCTTTGATTTCAATACTTCCAGTCCATGATGGGTCCCAACGTTCCTTTTCCTCAAAGTCCCAATGCTCTTCTTTGGGGGGCATTAAGAAACCTTTTTTAGCTGCTGATACGACAATGGCAAGCCCCACCAGTCCGCCAATCATGGATGGAAATTCTGGTCCAAGGAGATTCGCTACCATTACGTACGGTATTGTCATGGCAAAAGCAGCGAACAAGGCGAACTTCCAAATTGCAAGCCCTTCGCTGAACGATTTGTTTTTCCCAAAAAATCTTGTCATCAAAGCAACAACGAATAAAGGGATCAGGGTGCCTGTAATGGCGTGGATGATGGCTACCCTGCCCCCAACCATGGTAACCAGCGTCAGGAAGTTATCCGTAATCGTGGCATCCGCTGCCAGCCCTGACTGGACGCCGATCAGAATGGGTGTGCCGACTGCACCAAACGAAACTGGAGTACTCTGGATGACCATCCCTGCAACGACAGCCGCCATGGCAGGAAAACCAAGACCAACAAGCAACGGAACTGCCACAGCTGCCGGTGTGCCGAATCCAGCTGATCCTTCGATGAAGGAACCGAACAACCAGGCAATGATGATGACTTGCACTCGTCTATCCGGGGAAATATCGATAAATCCCTGGCGAATGGTTTTGATTCCACCGCTCTCCTGCAAAGTATTCAATAATAGAATTGCACCAAAAATGATATAAAGGAGTGTTCCAGCGACAACCAGACCATTGACAGAAGCTGCAGCAACCGTTGCTCCAGGAACTTGCCAGACAAACAACGACAACAAAACTGCGACTATATAGGAAATCGGCATGGCTTTTGCCGCCGGCCACCGGAGTCCTACCAGGAATATACCAACTGCAATAATCGGTAACAACGACAAAAGTGCTAAGGTTCCAGTATTCATTACTCACCCTCCGTTATATTATTGTCACTCGTGTTTAGAAAAAGCTAGCTTCTCTTAAACCATTGCTCCTCCTTTCTTTAAGATATATACCTGGGACGAAAAGAGCATATAAACTAAAAGCCAGGGACTTCGCTCCTCGTATTAAACCAACTTCACAGCTAAACCCCTGACAAATTCATCTATTCAGCTTCCGACCGATATAGAACTCTTTACCATTTTATTGCTTAACGTGCCAATTTCATCTATTTTGCAAGCTATAACATCATCGGATTTGATAAGGTAAGCTCCTAAAGGGCTGCCAGTCAAGATACAGTCACCTGGCTTCAAGGTCATTACTTTCGATAGATAAGAAACCATTTCAGCCAAAGGAACAATCATAAGGCTTGTGGGGCTGTTTTGCTTTTCATCTCCGTTGACCTCTGCTTTCACCTGTACTTGATAAGGGTCAAGCTCTGTTTCGATATAAGGACCGAGCGGCGTGAACGTATCGAATGATTTACCCAATGTCCAATGCCCCGCCTCATGGAAAAATTGCGGAGCTGTAACATCATTGCCAATCGTGTAGCCGAATACATAGTCCAACACTTCTTCTTTCGGTACATTTTTCATTTCTTTCCCGATGATAACAGCCAATTCTGATTCGAACTTCACTTCTTCAATTCCCTCTGGGATCTGGATATCCTCATCTGGTCCGATGACAGATGAAGAAGGTTTGAAAAAGAAAACGGGTAAATCAGGAATTTGTTCCGGCAGTTCTTCTCTACTGCTGACATAGTTGGCTCCAATCCCGAGAATTTTTTCCGGAATTACCGGGGCCAGCAATTGAACCTCATCCTCTGCCAAGACTTCCCCCGTGTATTCCCATTCTGAATACATATCACCATTTATGACCTGGATAGCGCCATCAGCAGCCACTCCAGTGAGCGTTTTCCCCATGTGTTTAAATCTTGCAAATTTCATTGTCCTTCCTCCTGTCTATTCCGTGTGTTATTTTACTGCTACCGTGTCTTTTACGATCGTTTTGATATCCATACAACGGCTTGGTGTCGGGAACAGCTTCCCTTTATTGAGCAAATCCTCCGGATTGAATACTTCTCTGATTCTTGTCTGGGCATCCAGTTCTTCGTCCGTAAAGATAAAACGCATTTCCTCTTTTTTCTCAATGCCCACTCCGTGTTCACCGGTTATCGAGCCACCAACATCAGCGCACGCTTTCAAACAGGCAGTACCTGCTTCCAGTGCTTTTTCGGTTTCACCAGGGATACGGGAATCAAACAGTATCAGCGGATGCAGGTTGCCATCACCGGCATGAAAAATGTTCGCAATCCGAAGCCCGGATTCTTCACTGATTTCTGTGATGCGCTGCAGCACTTCAGGCAGTCTGCTCCTCGGAATTACGCCATCCTGAACGAGATAATCCGGGGAAATCGCACCCATTGCACCAAACCCCGTCTTCCGGTTTGCCCACCACTTTCCTCTTTCTTCTTCACTCTCTGCTACTTTTACTTCACGAACGTTCCTTGATTTACAAACCTCCAGTATTTGCTCGATTTGCTCATCTATGCCCGCCGCTATGCCATCTACTTCAATCAAAAGAAGGGCTTCAATGTCTTTCGGGTGACCGACTGGAAAAGTGCCCGCTTCTACCCCCTCAATAGCCGTTTTATCCATCATTTCCAAAGCCGCTGGCACGATTCCCGCTGATATGATGCCAGACACAGCACGGCTACCATCCTCCACATTATCGAAGTAGGCAAGCACTGTCTGTTTACCTTCCGGGTTCTTCAAAATTCGCACCGTAATTTTTGTAACGATACCGAGTGTCCCTTCCGATCCAGTCAACAGCCCCATTAAGTCGTATCCAGGACTGTCCGGGATGCCGTCTTCACTGATTTCGATGACCTCTCCGTTCGGCAGAACAACTTCCAGACCTAATATGTGATTAGTTGTCACCCCGTACTTCAGACAATGGGCACCACCTGCATTCTCCGCCACATTGCCTCCGATAGTACAAACATACTGACTCGATGGGTCGGGTGCATAATAATAACCCTTACTTGAAATCGAATTCGTTAATTTCAAATTGACAAAGCCTGGCTGAACCACAGCCTGACGATTTTCAAAATCGACATGGAGGAGGTTCTTCATTTTCCCAAGACTAATAATCACCTCTCCATTCAGCGGGATTGCACCGCCACTCAGTCCTGTGCCAGCTCCCCGAGCCAAAAAAGGAAGGTCATGTGCAGCACAATATTTTACAAGTGCAGCTACTTCCTCTGTGTTTTTTGGGAAAACCACTGCTTTTGGCATTGCCTTGTGTACGGTGAAACCATCACAGTCATAAGAGAGCAGATCTTCCTTTTCAAAAAGGATCTCGTCTGGTCCTACAATTGCGGCCATTTGTTCAATGTGCACATCTCTACGCGTCTTCTTTTTCCTTCTAGATTTGAACAAACTCACTCACCCCTTGCCTGTTGTGGATTCCATGGCCTTTTTATCTTTTTGATAAGCCCAATCAAGCAGCTGCACCGTATGGACAATCTCGCTTCTCCGCCCGTGTTTTTGTACACCCATCGCCATTTGCAGCATGCAGCCTGGGTTCCCCATTGAAATCATCTCTACTTCTTCTGGGACATGTTCCATTTTTCTATCTAACACAGCACCAGCCATTTCGGGATTGGTAATGTTATAGATTCCGGCACTGCCGCAGCATGTATCGGAATTCGCCATTTCGGTATATTCGACGCCAGGGATGTCATTCAGAAGCTGGCGTGGTTCATGTCTGACCCCTTGCCCATGAGCTAAGTGACAGGCATCATGATAGGTGATTTTTTTATTGATCTCACTTTTTGGTTTCTCATAACCTGTATCATAAAGGTATTTGGAAATGTCCTGGACTTTCTCCGAAAAAACTTCCGCTTTTTCTTTCCATACCGGATCGTCCTTAAATAATTCCGGATATTCTTTCAGTGCACAGCCACAGCCCGCGGCGTTGACGACTACTTTTTCATCATCCTCAAATGCTTCAATATTCTGCTTCGCGAGCTTCCTTCCCATGTCCCGGTCTCCGGCATGGACATGAAGCGCCCCGCAACAGGTCTGCTTCTTCGGTATCTCGACATCATTCCCGTTATGGGTCAACACGTTGATGGTAGATTCATTGATATCACTGAACATGACATCCATGATACACCCGGTCAGCATGGCAACCCTGGCTTTTGTCTGTCCTTCAGCAGGAACAAACTTATAATCTTTGAATTTCTTTTGAACGGGCTGCTTAATCTCAGGCATGATTGCTTCCATATCAGCAAGATGGGGAGGCATGATCTTAAGAGCCCCAGTTTTACGCACCGCCGACTGCAAGCCGCTTTTTTGATAGAGTTTAAGAAAGCTGCCAACCGTCTGCATCCGGTTCGGGTGAGGAAAAAGCCCTTTCAGGAAAAATCCGCTGACCGCTCCTTTCCATCCCTTCAGCGGCAGCGCCTGACGGACCTGGCCGCGTGCTTCTTCTATCAGCCCTCCAACATCAACATCTGCTGGACATGCAGTCGTACAGGCACGGCAGTCCAGACACTGGAAGACAGGATCAGCAAATTGTTCATTGACACTGATCTGTCCTTCCGCTACCGACTTAATCAGGTGAACGCGTCCCCGAGGGGAATGCTGCTCTTTCCCGGTTTCTAAATATGTAGGGCATGACTCCAGACACATGCCGCAGTGAACACAATCGGCCCATTTGTTTTCATCAGGATGATCCTTCAGCAAATAATTACTCGGGCTGGCTTCCGCACATGGCGGTGCTGCTTCTTCCAGTTGTGCCGCTAAACTCTTAGCCATTTATATCCCTCCTAAGAAGCGCTGGTAATTCAACGTATTGTTTGGATCGTTTGTCTTTTTGATCCCTTCAAACAAGAAAAAGTAGGATGGTTTCTTTCCCCAGACATCGATTTCCTTTCGAAGCTTAACAGGCAAATGTTTCACCACAGCATAACCTTTTTTACTTTCTGCTTCTGCTCGGAACTGGTGAATAGCTTGCTTCACTTGAGATTCTTCCCCTGTAAGAATGACGGTAGTGATACCGTGCCCTAACCCGCCATGTATCTCTATTTCCAACTGATCGATATCCGTCATGGTTTCCTCCACCGCCATCATGGTTAGGACATCCATATTCTTCGTGCCTATTTTCAACACAGCTTTTGTACTGCCTGATTCTTGATCAGTCAGGCTGTTCGGAGCCAGGGTGGCAAAAGCACGCCAGAATTCCTTTGCCTTATCCCCTTGGGAAACATCCACACTCATTCCTGCTGGGACATGCTCTTCCATCCACTGTTCCTGATACCGGACGGAGTTTTCGACATCTTCAAAGGCAACCAGTAACGTGTATACTTCCCGATTAAATAACTTTTTGGAAAGAGCCGGGTTAATCATTTCAAGCGAAGCAGGTTCAACCATCGAATCCTGGATGTTTACGATAAATTCTTTTAGAACCTGCACCTGCTCTTTAGGTACAAACAGCTTTACCAGACTTTCTGCTTTTGGGACAGGGCGCAGCTTCATGGTGATTTCCGTAATCACTCCAAGCGTGCCCATAGCACCGATAAATAGTTTATTCATATCATAACCGGCAACATTTTTGACGACCTTTCCACCCGTGCGGATGATCGTGCCAGCAGGGTAAGCCACCCTTAAACCGATCACCTGATCCCTTGCTGAACCATACTTCATTCGTTTGGGACCGCTTTCATTTGCAGCGATTACGCCTCCAATTGTCGCTTGTTCCGGCCAGGCTGGATCAAGCGAAACCATCTGACCAAAATCACTAAGAAACTCCTGGAGTTCTTTAATGGTCGTACCCGGACGAACGGTAACCGTCATATCACCAGCTGTATGCTCGATGATTCCTTTATACTGAGACAGCGAAAGCAGGATATCGTAATCATCTTTCAAACCGCCATATCCCCGCTTCGTACCTCCGGAAACTACAGCAACCTTCTTACCTTCTTCATTCGCTTTGCGAAGAACGTTCGCGATTTCTTCTTCGCTTGTCGGCTCTGCTAATTCAGCACCGCTGTTTCCGAATTTCTCATCTTTCAATACAAGTGAAGCTGTCGATTGAGGAATATCCTTAATTTCCACCCCATCCCCTCCTTTAATAAAAATTTATAATGTCTCCAAAGCTCGTCTTCGACCCTCTTTAGTAAATAACATCATTAATCCCAATAAAATAAAAATTAGTTTAGTAGTCCTTACTTTTTATAAAGGTTTCCAACTACCAACTTAGCAAAGGGGAAGGGAAACGGCGAAACTCCTGCGGGAACGGAAGGACTGGCAAGACCCCGCATGACTAAAGGCCTGAGGAGGATTGCCGTTCTCCCCGCGGAAAAGCGAGTCGTTTCCCTGACCCGCCACTTTTCCATCAGGATGGAAACCATTGTATTAATAAATTTTTATAAAAGGAGCCACTAACGGATCGTTAATGGCTCATGTTCAGTTCGTTTACTTGTTTGCCGGCTCCTTGGATTTTGCTTCGATACGACGGCGGTGAAGAATCGGCTCTGTATAACCGCTCGGCTGTTCACATCCTTTGAATACCAGGTCACAAGCAGCCTGGAAGGCAACAGACTCATCATAATCAGCTGACATTGGACGGTAATCTGCATCTCCTGCATTCTGTTCATCGACGACCTTAGCCATCCGCTTCAACGTTTCCATCACTTGCTCTTCTGTGCAGATGCCGTGATGCAGCCAGTTGGCAATATGCTGACTGGAAATTCTTAAGGTCGCACGGTCCTCCATCAAATCGATATTATTGATATCCGGCACCTTGGAACATCCCACGCCATGTTCCACCCAGCGGACGACATATCCGAGGATGCCCTGCGCGTTATTATCCAATTCCTCCCGGATTTCTTCCTGGCTCCAGTTTGGATTTTCAGCAACCGGAATTTGCAGGATATCATCTTCATACTTACCAGGAGATTTAGCGAGTTCGTTCTGCACTTCTGAGACATCGACTTTATGATAATGAAGGGCATGCAAAGTTGCTGCTGTCGGAGAAGGTACCCAGGCTGTACTTGCCCCTGCTTTCAATTGGCCGTCTTTTTGTTCCAGCATGGCAGCCATCAGATCCGGCATTGCCCACATCCCTTTTCCGATCTGCGCTGTCCTGCGGAAGCCTGTTTCAAGTCCGACACTGACATTCGACTTCTCATATCCGGTAAGCCAGACAGATCCTTTCATGTCCCCTTTTCGAATCATTGGTCCTGCTTCCATAGATGTATGGATCTCATCGCCAGTACGGTCTAAAAATCCAGTATTAATAAAGGCGATTCTGTCTTTAACTTTGCTGATACAGTTTTTCAAGTTTAATGTCGTACGACGTTCTTCATCCATAACACCGATCTTCAATGTATTTCGTTCATAGCCAAGCAGCTCTTCGGTCCGACTGAATAGTTCTTCTGCAAATGCCACTTCCTCAGAACCATGCATCTTCGGCTTAACGATATAGACAGATCCTTTACGTGAATTCTGATAAGTACCATTACCAAGCACCTCATGTTTAGCAAGCAGACCTGTAATTACCGTGTCCAGGATACCCTCTGGTACTTCTTTTCCATTCTGATCCAATACAGCATTATTGGTCATCAGATGCCCTACATTCCGCGCAAACATCAAGGAACGTCCGGACAGAGTCAATTCCCCGCCATCTGGTGTCGTATAGGAGCGGTCGGGATTCAGCTTCCGTGTAATCTCTTTTTTGCCTTTTTGGAAAGAGACACTTAAGTCTCCTTTCAAGAGACCAAGGTAATTTCGATAGACAAGCACTTTATCCTCGGCATCAACCGCTGTTACAGAATCTTCAAAGTCCATAATGGTGGTTAAGGCGGATTCCACCAGCACATCTTTCACACCAGCTTTGTCAGACCTGCCGATTGGATGCTTGCGATCTACCTGAACTTCAAGATGAATGCCATTGTTTTTCAACAGTACGGCCTCTGGTTCTTCCGGGCTTCCGACATATCCGGCGAACTGGGATGGTTCTTCAAGTTCCGCATTACTGCCATCCTCCAATTCAGCAGTAAGCTTGCCGTCATTTATTTTATACACGGTTACCTGTTTATGGGAAGTTCCTTTCAATGGGACGGTGTCATCTAAAAATTCTTTGGAATAGGCAATGACTTTGTCCCCACGAACCGGATTGTAGTCTCCTTTGATTTCAGCTCCCTCATCTTCACTGATCGCGTCAGTGCCGTATAAAGCATCATACAGGCTTCCCCAGCGAGCATTGGCAGCATTAATCGCATAACGCGCATTATTTACAGGTACGACCAGCTGTGGTCCAGCCTGAACCGTGATTTCATCATCAACATTTTGGGTCGTAACCTGAAAATCGTCGACCTCCGGCTCCAGATAGTTCATTTCTTTTAGAAAGGCTTTATATTTACCAGCATCGAAAGATTTATTTTCTTTATGCCAGCTGTCAATTTTCTTTTGTATTTCTTCCCGTTTATTCAGTAACGATTTATTCTCAGGTGCTAAATTATAAATGATCGCTTCTAATCCGCCCCAAAAGTTATCACTTGTGATCCCGCTTTCCGGGATTGCTTCTTCGTTAATAAAATTATAAAGTTCAGGAGCTACTTGAAGATTACCGATTTGAACGTAGTCTTTCACTGTAAATTCCTCCTTAAAATGAATGGTTGGAACAGATAGCAGGATATACACCCAAAACATAGGAACAACAATTTAAAATTCCGAATTTTCTATCCATTCGTTACCTTTTATCTTATAATAAAAGCGCACATATCAAAAATACATATTTGGAATTTACATTATGCCTTTTAGTTATAGTACAATAGAAAATGCAGAACCACTGTTTTATTACAGCGTGAAAAAATATATAACTGGAGTGATCAATGTGGATATTCGTCACCTGGAGTACTTTTCCGAGGTAGCCAAACAATTAAGCTTCACGAAAGCTGCTTCCACCTTGCATGTATCGCAGCCGTCTCTCAGTAAAGCCATCAAACAGCTGGAAGATGAATTGGGCGTGCCGCTTTTCTACCGCGCGAAACAATTAGTATTAACTGACGCCGGTAAGGCTGTGCTCGTCAATGCAAAGAATGTGCTGGACGCTTTTCATAATCTCAACTCGGAACTGAATGACGTTATCGATTTGAAAAAAGGTGAGGTGAAAATCGGAATCCCTCCAATCATCGGTGCCGCCTTTTTCTCCAGCGTAATTACGTGCTATAAAGAAAAATACCCACAAGTAGAAATTTTGTTGAACGAGGTCGGATCAAAAATGATTAAACAGGGAGTGGAAGATGGCTCATTAGACATCGGTTTAGTTTGCAATTTACCAAGTAAAAATGAAGATTTGTTTGACGTGATTGAGGTTATCAACGATCCATTGACACTAGTCGTCCACAACGATCACCCATTAGCATCGGAAAAACACATCGATCTGGCATCCTTAGAAAACGAATCCTTCATTATGTACCGTCAGGACTTCACGCTACACGATCGGATTATAGATGAATGTGCAAAGAAAGGTTTCACCCCAAATGTCGTCTGTCACAGTTCCCAGCGTGACTTTATGATTGAGATGGTAGAGGCAAGGTTAGGCGTAGCTTTGCTTCCTGGAAAAATTGCTGCAGAATTAATGGATCGCTCCCTGGTTTCCATCCCCCTGATCGATTCGAACGCAAGCCTCGAACTCGGGATGATTTGGAAGAAAAATAAATACCTGCCATTTGCAGTAAGAGAATTTATTGAAACAGCAGAGCAATTATTAGTAAAGAAAGAATTGGTTTCTGCAGTAAATTAAAGATTTATTCTGCAGAAATCGGGCCAGAGTTACCGGATACGGCTGCTTCCCTATCAAAGAGAAAGGTTACGAGGGGACAATCACAATGATTAAAAGCTAACAAGGCGCTGCAAACGCAGCGCCTCATTTTTATACTTACCTCATAAGCTATGGACAGGGAAACCAATTGCTTTGTCAGCAGCTTCCATGATACTTTCCCCTAGAGTCGGATGGGCATGGACAACAAGGGAAATATCTTCTGCGGTAAGACCAGACTGAATAGCAACAGCAAGCTCATTAATTAACTCCGGTGCCCCTTCCCCCGCCACTTCTGCTGACAGAATTGTTTGGTCAAGTGAGTCAACCAGCAGCTTCACAAAACCTTTACTGTTATTCATGGTTAGCGACCGGCCATTATGGCTGAAAGGGAAATAATGGACATCTACTGTAACTCCGGATGTAGTTAATTCCTCTTTCGAAGGCCCGACAGCAGCAAGTGGCGGATCTGAAAACACCACCGCCGGAATGACATAATCGGATAGGTCTACCGTGTCTCCAATGATAGTTTCTACAGCAATCTTTCCTTGCAGTGAGGCACGGTGAGCCAGAGCCTGGCCGGAGGTTACATCCCCAATAGCAAAAATGTGGGACTGATTGGTTCGACAAGCGGAATCTATAGGAATTAACCCTTCCTCTGTCGCAATAATTCCCGCTTTATCTAAGCCTAAGGCTTCTGTGTTCGGTTTTCTTCCGACAGTGACCAACGCATAATCCGCTGAGATTTGCCTGGATTCCCCATGGGCATTAAAGTTAACCACAACGCCATCGGTCGAGTTTTCAACTTTAGAGACGTTTGCATCGGTATGAATGGCGACGTTCTTTCTTCCATTCAGCTCCTCCTGAACAAGTGTGCTCATTTCTGATGAGAAACCTGAAAGTATTGAAGGAAGTCCCTCAAGGATAATCACCTCTGTTCCGAAGTTTGCAAACATGGTTCCCAGTTCTATTCCGATGTACCCTCCTCCAATGACAGCGAGGGAGGAGGGCTTTTCATTTAATGATAAAACTCCTTCGGAAGAAAGAATTCGCTCTCCAAAAGGAAATGCAGGGACATTTACAGGTTTTGAACCTGTAGCTATAATACAAGAATCAAAAGTCACCACCCTATATTCAGTGCCAGAAATGGCTGCAGAATGTGAGTCAAGGAAAGCCGCTTCTCCTTGTATCACGTTTACATTTCGATGATGAAGCAATCCGGCAACCCCGTCGGTCAGCTGCCTGACAATATTATTTTTCCAGGCTTGCAATTCGGCGAAATCCACCTTCGCTTCTGGATAATACACACCTGCAGCTGCAGCTTTTTGCGGGATTGCGGCATAGTGGCTCGCCTCGATCAGTGCTTTAGAGGGAATGCAACCGACATTCAAGCAGGTGCCTCCCAGCTTCTCTTTTTCCACTAGTGTTACCTTCATTCCAAGCTGTGCTGCCCGTAATGCTGCCACATAACCACCTGGCCCGGCTCCAATAATGAGAACATCCGTATTAAGCATGTTGATTTCTCCCTTTCTCACAATAGCATTTGATAAGGATGCTCAAGATAATAGACGATTTCATTCAAAAAGGAGCTGGCAGGATCTCCATCAAGGGCACGGTGATCGAACGTCAAGCTAAGGGGTAAAAGGGTTCGTTCTGCTATTTCCCCGCCTTGGAATACGACCGATTTTTGATAGGTTCCTACTCCTAAAATCCCGGCTTCCGGTGTATTCAGGATCGGAGTGAAGTATTCAATTCCGGACGCCCCTAAATTGGTGATTGTAAATGTTGATCCCTTCATCTCATCACTGGAAAGACTGTTTTCTCTTGCTTTTTTACTTAGCGTATATATACTCTCCGCCAACTCCAGGATGGTTTTATTTTCAGCCTGAAAAACGACCGGAACAACCAGGCCATCATCTAAAGATGTTGCCATTCCCAGATTAATCGTTTCGTACGTATGGATTTCATCATTGATATAAGCACTGTTAGCTGCTTTATGTTTTCCTAAGGCCATTACTGTTGCCCTGGCAATAAACGCTGTCAATGTTAGAGAAATGTCGGCATCTGTTTTTTGCAATTCCTGTTTCGCTTGTTTTTGAATTTCCTGTAACTCGGTGATATCTGCCTTTTTCATCAGAGTCAACTGAGCGCTTTCCTGCAGACTTTGATGCATTCGATCTGCAATTACTTTCCTCATTCCTTTAGCTGGAGCTACTTTGGAATTTGCATGGTCCTGGGAAGGTTGTTCATGAGAAGAAGCCGGTGCAGCTGCCAGACCTTCCTTTTCTTCCTCAACAGCTGAATTTTGGTCTAAATAATTCTGTACGTCCTGCTTGGTAATCCGTCCTTGCGGGCCTGTCCCGACTAATTCTTCCATTGGAACTCCATTGGATTTCGCCATTTTTTTAGCAGCTGGTGATATTTTAATTCTCTTACCCGTATCTGGTGCCCGTTTTTCCTCTGTCATGACAGCAGTGGCTGCTACCTCACTTGCAGCTGATGTTTCTTTAGAAGATGTTGAAGGCTTGTCTTCCTCATTAGAAGAAGTGTCGATATTTTCACCTGCTTCTCCAATATAGGCTAATGTATTGCCCACTTTTAACGTTTCATCTTCTTTCGCCATAATTTTCAAGATTACTCCATTCGCCGGAGCCTCTAATTCATTGGTTATTTTCTCTGAGCTGATTGTAACCAGGGGTTCCCCTTTCTTCACTGGTTCGTTTTCCTTTTTCAACCATTCAGCAATGGTGCCCTCCTGCATGCTCATTCCGAATTTCGGCATCACCACTTTCTCCGCCATGGCATTCCCACTCCTTCTTTCATCAGATTAAAAACTAGTTAGATAGTTACGATTGATTCATCATCTATCAATTCAGAAACTACGGCTAATATTTTTTCAGGTGTTGGCAAATACAAGTCTTCTAAAGCTGGCGAGAACGGCACCGGGCTGTGAGGTGCAGTAACCATCTTAATCGGTGCATCGAGGTAATCAAAACCTTTATCAGCTACCAATGCTGAAATGTCGGTTGCTGCGTTGCAGCGTGGGTTGGCTTCATCGACGATGACCAGCCGGCTTGTCTTCTGAACGGATTTCAAAATTGAATTCTCATCCAATGGAGAAAGACTCCTAGGATCAACAACTTCGGCTTCGATTCCTTTTTGGGCAAGTTGTTCAGCCGCAGCAAGCGCTGTATTGACTTGCTTTCCGATTGCCACAATCGTTAAGTCGTCCCCGGCACGTTTGATGTCCGCCTTTCCAATCGGGATGGTATAATGTCCTTCTGGTACTTCCCCTTTGACGTTATATAGGGTTTTATCTTCAAAGAACACTACCATATCGTCATCTTCTATAGCAGAAATCAGCAGTCCTTTGGCATCAGCAGGGGTGGAAGGGACCACAACTTTGACACCTGGAATTGCGGTAAACATGCCATAAAGGGTCTGCGAGTGCTGAGCTGCTGCACGAAATCCTGCTCCGTGCATCGTCCGGATTACAAGAGGAATTTTCGCGTGGCCGCCAAACATGTACCTTAATTTCGCACCCTGGTTCATCACTTCATCCAGACAGCTGCCGATAAAGTCATTAAACATCAATTCAGCAATTGGCCGCATTCCAGTGGCTGCAGCACTTACAGCAGCTCCAACATATCCTGCTTCAGCAATTGGCGTATCAAGAATCCGATCCCGTCCAAATTCCTGGACTAAGCCTTTTGTAACCCCCATTACTCCGCCCCAGGCATCTTCATCTCCAAGATGATCAAGGTCCGCTCCACCGGCTACATCTTCTCCCAGCAAAATAACATTTTCATCGTTTCTCATCGTTTCCTTTATCGCTTCATTAATCGCATCAGCAAATGAAATTTGTCTTGCCATCGTTTATTCCTCCCCGCCTGGTTTATAGTTCACGTACACATCCGTGATCAGTTGATCGGCCTCCGGCATTGGGCTTTTCTCCGCAAACTCCACAGCATCTGCGACGGCCTGCCGCACGTTTTCATCAATGGAGTGGAGCTCATCCTCGGATGCAAGGTTATTCGATAATAGATGTTCCCGGAATCGAATAATTGCATCTAATTCATTCAGGTGCTGCTCCCGTTCCTCTGATGTTTTATAGGTCTGGGCATCGCCTTCAAAATGTCCATAGTTTCGATAGGTGACACACTCGATCAGACTAGGTCCTTCTCCATTACGGGCACGTTCTACCGCTCTTTGTGCCGCTTCATATACGGCCATCGTATCTTTTCCGTCCACCGTTTCACCCGGGATATTATATCCGACTGCCCGATCAGCAATCGATTTACAGCTGGAGGCATATTCAAAAGGTGTTGATTCTCCATATCCATTGTTTTCCGCTACAAAAATGACAGGAAGGTTCCAGATTGCTGCCTGGTTGATTCCTTCATGGAAAGTTCCGTGGTTGTTGGCACCATCACCAAAGAAGCAAACCGCAACCCCGCCAGTTTTTCTCAACTTTGCTGATAACCCTGCGCCAGTCGCCAGCGGGAAACCACCGCCTACAATTCCATTTGCTCCAAGCATCCCTTTACTGACATCGGCAATGTGCATGGAGCCGCCCTTTCCTTTACATAAGCCCGTGGCTTTTCCATAGATTTCTGCCATCATGCCTTTCAAGTCGCACCCTTTAGCAATACAATGTCCATGTCCACGGTGTGTACTCGTAATGTAGTCCTTGTCATCTAAATGGGAACAAACGCCGACCGCAACCGCCTCTTCCCCAGCATATAGATGCACGAATCCGGGTATGGTTCCTGTACTGAATGTTTCATGGACCTGATCTTCAAACCGACGAATCTCTACCATCTTCTGATACATCCATTTGGCTTTTTCAGCTGTCAGTGCTTCTTGCTGGACTTCCGACACTCTCATACACGTCGCCCTCCTTAATTTTTGTAACGCTCTAACGGAAATTGCCTATGGAGCGTTCTACTTTTAACTGTTGCAAGTTTCATGCCAAAAAAGAAAACGCTTACATAATAAGCGTTTTTAAACATTCATCTATTAAATTTCGACTGGAAACTGAGACAAATCGGGAAACTGTCTCATTCTGTCTCAATATGTTCCATTATCCTAGATTGTATTTTTTCAATTTCCGATAAAAAGTGCTGCGGGGTATCCCAAGCTGCCGGGCAGCGGCCGAAGCTTTTCCTCCGTGCTGTCTTAACGCTTTTTCAATATACTCCTTTTCCATCTGCTCACGTGTGGACAATTCAACACAAAAGCTGTCTTCCCTTTCATATGGAGTAATTTGCCGAATATAGGTTTCAACTTCTGAAGGTTCTGGTGATTGCTCACCATATTCTGTATAAATACCTTCCAATACATTAAAAAGCTCCCGGATATTCCCTGGCCAATGGTAGCTTTGCAAAGCACGAATAGCTTCTTTACTCCAGGTGAATGGCCAATTTTGTTTCCCAAAATAATAATCAACTAAGTCAGGAATATCCGACAACCTGCTTTTAAGCGGCGGCATGTGAAGAGGATAGACATAGATTCGATAATAAAGATCTTCCCTGAATTGCCCTTTCTTAACGAGCGCTCCAAGGGACCTATTGGTTGCTGTAATGAGACGGAATGAGACAGGTATCGGCTTTTTACCGCCAATAGGCACTACCTTTTTTTCCTGGAGCGTACGCAGTAGAGCAACCTGTGTTTTTACTGAGATGTCACCAATTTCATCCAAAAATAAAGTGCCACCATTGGCTTGTACTATTTTCCCTTCATAACCACCCTTTTGAGCACCAGTGAATGCTCCTCCTGTATAACCAAACAGTTCGCTTTCCAACAGGTTTTCAGGTATGGCACCACAATTGACCGCAACAAACGGGCCTTTGGATTTACTGCAATCATGAAGCGATCTTGCCATCACTTCTTTTCCTGTCCCTGTGTCTCCAGTAATATGAATGGTGACATTCTTATCAGCAGCCTTTTTCGCACGATCTATTACTTTTTGAAATGCGCTGCTTTTCCCGGCTACACCCTGAAATTGGAACGAGGAGTTCCAGCCTTCGACTGCAGGTGATTTTTTATGATTTGTTAAAGTGATTAGATGCCCTATGATTTCTCTTGAATCTTTTGCGTATACAGGAGACTTTTTGTGGTTTGTCGGTAATTCAGAAATGGCAGCAGGACCATTTGTAATGGCAGGGGATGCGTAAACCAACTGGTGATTACGATTATAAAGCATGAAGGAACGGTCACTGCCTCTTTCTTCTTTCAATCCAAAATGGAATAACTCAAGCTCTTCTTCCTTCATCATATGCTGCCACTTGCTTTCAATCGCATACGCAGCTGCCACAACTGTCGCAAGCACATGTTGATAGTGCTCGGGAATATAAGGACTTGAGATGTCCAAAGCACCAATCACATCGCCATTCTCATCTTTAATCGGCGCAGCGGAACATCCCCATGTTTGCGATGCTACTGAAAAATGTTCCATCCCATTGATGGCGATGGGTTCACCAATTGCCAATGCTGTTCCTATTGCATTCGTTCCGACTTGTTCTTCCGTCCATTTCACACCCTCTGTAAAATTTATCTGACTTGCCGTGGCTTTCACTTGTTCTTCCCCTGCCATCCTTAGTACATAGCCCTCACGATCGACAAGGAGCAAAATCACATTAGAATCATGGTACATAGCTGCAAGCTTTTTGATAAACGGTTCTGCCAACTGTATTAACCGGCTATTTTCTCTTCTCCGCTTCTGTAACGCATCATAAGACAACAAGTGGGTGCCTTTCCCGTTGTAAGGATCGACCCCAAGTCGTCTGCAATGGTTCCACGAAGTTTGAATCCGCTCATTGATACGTGAATCATCCAATACACCTTCCTGGACAAAACGTCTCCAATCACCTTTTGTGATTTGTTCCACCACGGGATACTTCACCTCTTTGAATGGTATTAAAGTTAGTCAGCAAGAGAGCATTCTACTTCTAATATTCGATTAAAATTGCTCTGGTTCCTCCTTGTAACTACTTATATTTCTGAAAATTCCTACAAAATTCTCAAACTATTAAAATACTGCGCATAAAGGGTTTAGCAGCTTGAAGATGAGTTCATTTCCCGACTTTTGTAAAAAAAAATCGATAAATGTAAAACGAATATAAAAGGAATTTTTTGTCGGTTTGTCGAAATTAAGCAGTATGCATAAAAACTTAAGACACTATGAAAGGGTGTAAGTATGTTGAAGAATAGTCTTTTCAAATGGCTGCCCTATAAAGACCAGGATACAAGTGAAAAAAGATTAGTAGAAGTAATGAAACGTCTAAAGATTGGTGACTACCATTTTAATTGGGATCGCAGCAGTTGTTATATAGAATTCGATTACAAAGATCATTCCTATCGTTTGGAACATTCTGTAGAGAAAGCAAAAAGAAAAGGGATTTTGCTGAAGAACGGACTTGATTGTTTAGCGGCATTGACCCAGACACTAGAGGACCTTTGTGTCATCATCGACCGCGGCACCTATCCGTTCGAAACATGGATAGCAGGGATGCAGGACGATTCAAAAGAGGAAACTCCAAAGGTTGATAGAACGCATCAAAATGACACAAACGCAGAGACAGACAAAGAGGAGTTTAACAAGGAATTCATTCCTTTTCGTAAAGATTCAACCGTAAGAGATTTTGAACGAAAGCAGGTTGCCCAGGGAGGACAGCGTAAATAAGGGAAAGTTATGTAATTTTAATATTAAATCGATTACATTAACTATATTCATGTCCTGATCTGATAAAATTTATAAAAAGAATGACAGCACCACATTGGCGCCTACCCCTGGCGCCAGTATAGTGCTGCTTTCTTAAGCAAGAAAACCAACCAATGAAATCTGGTTGGTTTTTTTATGAGGAAAATAAATGCAATAGAAAAACCCTTGTAAACAAACAAGGGTTTATAAGTGGAGCATAGCGGGCTCGAACCGCTGACCTCTTCGCTGCCAGCGAAGCGCTCTCCCAGCTGAGCTAATGCCCCGTAATTCAATTTTTAACTCGACAATCAGTATTATATAACGACATTCCTATTTTTATCAAGAGGAAAATGAAAAAACTGCTAATTTTAATTCTATAACGGGACTTTCTTCATTGTTTATGTTGTTCCATCACCGGGAAACGCTCTTTCTAAGGAGGCGATATCGATGCAACCGAACTATCAAATCTTTGGTGATGACGAAAAAATGGGTGAATCCATCGACCGAATCAAGAAACATGGGGTCGATGAGGATAACATCTATATTCTTTCCCATGACAATGACCATGTCAGACGAGCGAAAAGGCAAACCGACGCTAATAAGATTGGTGTAAGCGAAACTGGTCTTGGTACAGCAACGAAAAATGTCTTCCGTGGTAAAGATGATAAACTGCTCTCCAAGATGAAAGAAATTGGTTTCGAGCAATCTACGGCTAAGGAACTCCATAAAGAATTAGAAAAAGGAAAAACGTTATTAGTTGTAACGAATGAAGAAGATGTTAAATTTTAATAAAAGAAACAAGAAGCGGAGGGTTCTATTGCTAGCAACCTCCGCTTCGCTTTATTTAACGGGAACTTTAATATACTGGTTCAGCATATTTTTCATCAATTGTTTTCCTTCAAGCGTCCCGATAGATTCCGGGTGAAATTGGACACCTTCGATCGGATACTCTTTATGCCGGATACCCATGATTTCTCCGTCTACTGTTACAGCAGTTAAATCAAAGGTTTTTGGCAGACTTTCCATATCGACAATCAAAGAATGGTAGCGCATGGCTTCCATCGGGGATATCAGCCCCTCGTAAATTCCTTTTTCCTCGTGATGGATGTAAGATGATTTGCCATGCATCAACTTTTCCGTCTGTACCACTTCCGCGCCGAATGCCTGGGCGATGGCCTGATGTCCAAGACAGACACCGAAAATGGGGATTTTACCTTTAAACTCATCGATGACCTCTAACGTCATCGGCGCATCGCTCGGTGAACATGGTCCCGGTGAAAGAAAAATCAAATCAGGCTGAAGATTTTTTATCTCTTCCAGGCTTACCTTATCATTACGACGGACAAGAATTTCTTCCCCAAGCTCGCCGAGATATTGCACAATGTTATAGGTAAAGGAATCATAATGGTCAATCATGTAAATCATATTGCTCAGCTCCTCTCCGCTCTTCCTCCTCTACTACTCGACTAGTTCACGTACATTCTCATAAAAACGATCCAGGGCTTCCTGACGCTTGCTATCATCTTTTAAATTTTCTACTTCTGCTTCCACCAGCCGAATGATTTTACTTCCGATAATGACACCGTCGGCATGGTCCCGAATCATTCGGACATCTTCATTCGTCGAAATGCCAAAGCCAACGGCAACAGGAACAGGACTGTGCTCCTTCACTTTCCGGATAAAGTCGGTGACTTCCGACGACAGCTGGTTTTCGCCTCCAGTAACGCCAAGTGTGGATACGCAATAAAGGAATCCACGTGCTTCCGATGCTATCTTTTGAATCCGCTCTTCTGAATTAGGAGCAACTAATGAAATATATTCAATATCGTGCTTTAAAGCCAGGTCTCTGACAGACTCGCTTTCTTCATGTGGCAAGTCTGGAATCAATACACCTTCTGCTCCATGTTCCTCCAATAGTTTAAAAAACTTTTCCTCTCCAATACGGAGAACTGGATTATAATACGTGAAGACGACAACTGGTATCTCCAGTCCCTTTTCACGCATTTCTGGAATCAATTCAATTGCCTGTTGCAAAGACATGCCATTGTCCAGAGCCCGTTTCGCCGCCCGCTGGATTGTCGGCCCATCGGCCAATGGATCGGAATAAGGAATTCCTAATTCCAAAATATCAGCACCAGCCTCCTGGAGTTTCAAAGCGAGCTCAATCGTCACCTCAGGAGTAGGATCGCCTGCTTCAATGAATGGGATGAACAAGTCTTCTGTCTTGTTCAATTTCCCTTGGAATGAAGTTTGTGTCAGCATATTATTCCTCCCCCTTGAAATGATTCATAATCGTAGCCAGGTCTTTATCTCCACGTCCCGACAGATTGATAAGAATCGTTTTATCCGGTGACATGTCTTTTGCTTCTTTGAAAGCCTGTGCTAAGGCATGGGCGCTTTCCACAGCAGGAATGATGCCTTCCGTCTCGGTCAGCAGCTTCAATGCGTTCATCGCTTCCTCATCGGTAACCGCTTCATAGCGTACCTGTTTGGAGTCGAACAAATAAGCGTGCTCCGGGCCGATGCCTGGATAGTCGAGTCCTGCGGAAATCGAGTATGGCTCGGTAATTTGTCCATGCTCATCCTGCAACAGGAACGTCAACGAACCATGAATAACACCGCGATCTCCCTTCGTCAATGTCGCGGCATGCTCCGACGTATCTATGCCTTTTCCAGCCGCTTCAACGCCGACAAGCTCCACATCATCTTCCAGGAAAGGATGGAACATACCGATGGCGTTGCTCCCGCCGCCGACACAGGCATAAATATAATCCGGCAGGGTTGGCTCTCCTTCAAGAAACTGACGCTTGGATTCATCACCGATAATCCGCTGGAAATCACGGACCATCCGTGGGTAAGGGTGCGGTCCAACAACAGAACCGATCAAATAAAAGGTATCTTCACAGTTGGCAACCCAGTAACGAATCGCCTCATTGGTTGCATCCTTCAAGGTGCCTCGTCCACTGGAGACAGGAATCACTTCTGCCCCAAGCATTTTCATCCGAAAAACATTCGGCTCCTGGCGGCGGATATCTTCTTCCCCCATGAACACTTTACATTCCAATCCGAATTTAGCAGCCACCGTCGCAGACGCTACACCATGCTGTCCTGCTCCCGTTTCTGCAATGATTTTTTGTTTGCCCATCCTTTTCGCAAGCAATGCCTGACCAATGGCGTTATTTAATTTATGGGCACCAGTATGGAGCAAATCCTCCCGCTTTAAATAAATCCTGGCTCCACCGAGCATCTCGGTCACTTTATCTGCATAAGTAAGTGCCGTCGGTCTTCCTGCATACTTTTCTAATACGCGGTGATATTCTGTGATAAACTCTCTGTCAGCCATCGCTTCATCAAGCGCTTCTTCGAGCTCCTGTAATGGAGCCATCAAGGTTTCCGGTACATATTTTCCACCAAAGTCACCGTACCGCCCTTTTTGATCTGGATATACTTGTTCCATAGTTTTCCACCTCTCTCATCAGCGCTTGAATTTTATTTCGATCTTTTTTATTGTCCGTTTCAGTCCCACTGGAAAGGTCTATCCCTCCCGGGTGGTAGTTTAGTACTTCTGCTGCATTTTCATCGGTAATACCGCCAGCAATCAGACACGGAACCCTCTGGTGCTCTGCTTCTTTCCTATACGCCGGGATTGCTTCCCAATCAAATCGCACGCCGGTTCCGCCATAGGCACCTTTCACTTTGGAATCTACTACAAATCCATCAACTGCTCCTTTGAATAAGTGCATATAATCCACGCCAAAATCAGCGTGGTGGATGACTTTATAAACCGGTACAGCAAAATGTTCTTTGATTTGCAGTACTTCAGAAACCGTTTCATTGCCATGTAACTGGATGATGTCGAGTGGGACGTAGTGTAAAGCGATTTCCAATTCTTCAAGTGTCGGTTCGACAAAAACACCAACCAGTTTTTGCTGTGGTTTGATTTCATTTATCCAGCGTCCGACAAGCTCAGGACGGACATACCGTTTTGTTCCTTGTACGAAGATGAAACCAAGATGAGTCGCCTGCGAGTCTGCACTATAGGCTAAGTCCTGCTTTGAGCGGTTCCCACATAGTTTCACTAACGGTTCGGTCATGAGCGGACGCCCCCCATCAAACGGTTCACCGCTTGATTGAGGTTATTCTGTCTCATCAGCGCTTCACCAACCAGGATACCTTCCGCTCCAACAGATACGACCTGTTCGATATCCTCATAGGTGAAGATGCCGCTTTCCGAAACTAGCAGACTCTCTTCTGGCACCATTGGGGCAATTTTCTTCGTCTGTTCCAATGTAGTTTCAAAGGTTTTAAGATTCCGATTATTGATACCGATAATTTTCGGTGTAAAAACTTCTAAAATCCCTTCCAGCGTCTCTCCTGAATGAACTTCTACGAGAGCTTCCATCCCAAGTGACTCGGCATGATCATAAAGTTCATGAAGCTGCTTTGGTTCCAATGCTTCTCCGATCAAAAGGATCGCATCCGCTCCGATACGGTCGCTTTCTTCGACCTGGATAGGGTCGATGATGAAATCTTTACGCAATACCGGCAGCTCCACTACCTTTTTAATATCACTTAAAAAGTCACGGTGCCCCTGGAAGAAATGCTGATCGGTCAATACAGATATCGCCTGCGCTCCCGCTTTCTCATATTCCCGCGCGATGACGACGGGATTGAAGTCATCACGGATGATTCCTTTCGATGGCGATGCCTTCTTCACTTCTGCAATCAAACCGGCAAGGTGGGGGGAATTTCTTATCGCACCACGCAAGGAATGGCGTGTCGTATTCTGTTTATCTGGTAATAAGGTTTTTTCTATTTCTTGTTGTTTGATAGCGAGAATTGTATCAAGCATATTTCTGCTCCTTTGTATGTGTGATTGCTTCAAAGTATTCCCTTACAACATCTTCCTCAAGCGCTTTTTTCACCTGCGCTACCCCTGCCTGGATGCTATCCGCCTGTCCGGCAATATATAATCCAGCTGCCGCGTTCATCAGTACGATGTCCCTGGCGCTGTCATTCGCTTTGTTATAGACGATATCTTCAATGATAGCGGCACTTTCTGTCGGATGGGAAATTTGGATATCCTCCAGCTTGCCTCGTCTCAGCCCCACCTCTTCCGGGCTCACAGTAAACCTCGTAATCTCTCCATCTTTCAATTCCACGATATCGGTTTCTCCGGTAATGGTTATTTCGTCCAGTCCATCACGGCCAGTCACCAATAGTACGTGTTTGGATCCAAGTGCCTTTAACGTACCTGCCAGTTTTTCTCCGTGATTCGTATCATAGATACCAATCAGCTGACGTTTCGTCTGCGCAGGATTGGAAATCGGCCCAAGCAAGTTGAAGACAGTCCGGAATCCAAGCTCCTGTCTTGCAGGTACGGCGTGTTTCATCGCCTGATGGTAAGTCGGTGCATATAAAAACGTCATCCGCTTTTCGTTCAGCGCTCGCTTGCCTTCCTCCGGAGTAACCTCTAAAGGCATTCCTAATAACTCTAGCACATCGGCGCTGCCACTTTTGGAGGAAACTTTACGGTTGCCATGCTTTGCAACCTTTACACCCATTGCGGCAAGGACAATAGCTACTGCTGTAGAAATATTAAAGGTCGAGCTGCCATCTCCACCAGTTCCGCAAGTATCAATGACCGCGTCATCTTCGAGATCCATTTTCAGCATATTGCTTCGCATCGCTCTGGCAAAGCCCGTCATCTCCTCGATTGTTTCCCCACGGTAACGCAGTACGCTCAATACACTCATCAATTGTCCTGTAGAGACTTTCCCCTGCATAATCTGGTTCATCAAATCAAAGGCGTCCTGTTCCCCAAGCTTTTCTCCTTCAACGACACGTTTCAATAATTCTTTCATCTCTGCTCCACTCCTTCTCTGCTCTTCTCAAATGTTTTCTCAGCTAATTCTATCGTCTTCTTTAATGCACTCGCTTTATTTAATGTTTCCTCATATTCGCTTTGCGGGTCGGAGTCTGCTACAACTCCCGCCCCCGCCTGGATATAAGCTTTTCCTTTATAAAGGGTCATTGTCCTTATAGTGATACAGGAATCAATGTTCCCGTCATACCCAAGGTAAAGAATGCCTCCTCCGTAAAGGTGTCTTGGCGTTGGTTCCAGTTCCCTTAATATCTGCATCGCCCGTACTTTCGGCGCACCGGATAATGTCCCAGCCGGGAATGCCGAGTATAAAGCCTCTAGCGGATGGATTCCGCTGCGAAGCTTTCCGGTCACTTTACTGATGATATGCATCACCTTGGAAAAACGTCCGATGACCATGAACTCAGGCACCTTAACGGACCCGTACTCCGCTACCCGTCCGATATCATTCCGGGCTAGATCGACAAGCATCCGGTGCTCGGCCCGTTCTTTTTCATCTGCAAGGAGTTCATTAGCCAGGGATTCATCTTCTTCCTCAGTCATCCCCCGCTTTCTCGTCCCGGCAATCGGGTGAATTTCTAATTCCCCATCCCGGACTTCTAACAATCGCTCCGGGGAGCTGCCGATCACTTCTAACTCACCGAATTTCAAATAAAACATATAAGGGGATGGATTCACTTTCCTTAATACCCTGTAGAGCTGAAATCCCCCAAGTGTGGTTTCCGCTTCGAACCGTTGGGAAAGGACCGCTTGAAAAATATCTCCTGCATGGATATAATTTTTCACTTTTTCTACATCTTCAAGAAATGATTCATGCGAATAGTTGCTTTTCAATTGGATTTCTTCGTGAGATTCTTCATCGTTCGTCAGCATCAGGTCATGTACAAACCCGTTGGTCATCAGCTGATCACTAAGTTCTTTGATACGGTTTCTCGCCTGAAGGAATTTATCTTCTGGTTTATCATCATCTTCCAACCGCGCAAACTGCATAATTGTGGTTTCTTTCGTTTTATGGTTATAAGCAATGAGCGTCTGGCAAAACAACAGGTGATAGTTCGAGATCGGAATATCGTCTTCAATTGCCTCGGGAACAGGCTCTATATCAGAAATAGCATCATACGCGATATAACCGACCGCGCCACCACGAAACGGGACAGCGACCTCTGGTTCCTTTACCTTCAAATACTCCAATGAGCGATCGAAGGCTTCCTTCAAATCAGGAGCTTCCATCACCTGTGCTTTTTGTAAATCTTTAATATGAAATATCTCCCCATCCTGCTCAACTTCCAGCATCGGTTCAATGCCGAT
Organism: Thalassobacillus devorans; assembly: GCF_900176565.1. Taxonomy (GTDB): domain Bacteria; phylum Bacillota; class Bacilli; order Bacillales; family Halobacillaceae; genus Thalassobacillus; species Thalassobacillus devorans_A. The sequence goes on along the minus strand of NZ_FXEH01000004.1, from coordinate 480,407 downwards.
GAAGGAAAAATTGGACCATGGGGATTCTGGATCCTGACTCTCCAGCATATAGACAGCTTCGTCTTTCAAAGCCTGGAACATATGAATCGGAGTCAAAGTATCCGTATAAAATGATTCCGTTACAGGGATTGTCTGATATGTGCGTGCAGCTTTTAGAAAAGCTTCGCGTGTGGTCATGTCCTCACCTCTCCATAATTGTTATGGAGAATGAGAGTTGGAGGGTAAAAAGTGGATGATAAAAGAAGGTTTGGTACAGGCAACAGTTCAGGCTCTCCCTGATGTCCCTCTACTCGCTCGGCTCAACTCATCCAATTACCTCAACTCAGCTCACTCATTCTCGTCTCTCAACTCTAACTTGTTTGTTAGTTTAAAGAATACTACGCTGTATGTCAACCAAAAGTTCTGACAATTTAAATAATATGTTCTGTTAAAGCTCCCTTTTCTTGAAGACTCAGTTTCGAGATAGTTTGTTTCCGTTACGATAGTAACGATTTGGAGGTTTGGGGGGGTTTCTCCCATCCTTCGGATGGGGTGGTTGGGGATGCTTGGTATTTCTTTATAAATATTTCTATAAAAATATGAAGCTTTTTCCTATAATCATTCGTAAGATTAGATGTATAGGAATTATAGGGGGGATTCATATGGCAGAGTTATTTGAAAGTGTCAACTGGGCGCTTATCGCACCGTTGATTGTCATTCAGCTGATTTTACAAGTGGTGGCGCTGATTGACTGGTTCCGGATTGAACGGACAAACGGTCCAAAGATCATGTGGCTGTTCATCATCCTGCTTCTTAATATGATAGGACCTATCTTGTATTTTGTGATCGGAAGGAGACAAGAGTAATGGCGCTGCTCACGGTAAAAAACTTGAAGAAAAATTATGATGGCAGTCCTGTCATCCGTGGAATCGATTTTTCAATCAACAAGGGAACTTGTGTCGCGTTGCTTGGTCCCAATGGAGCGGGCAAAACGACAACGTTACGGATGTTGTCCGGTTTGATCCGCTCAAACGGCGGGAGCATCTCTTTTGAAGGACTGGATGATCAGACGGATATCCGCTATCACATCGGCTATCTGCCCCAACACCCCGTATTCCATTCCTGGATGTCAGGCAAAGAGTTTCTAGTATATGTAGCTAGGCTTGCTAACCTTGATAAAAAAACAGCGGCTGCACGGGCGGACGAATTACTTGCCCGTGTCGGCATTGCTGATGCAAAAAATAAGCGGATAGGAAAGTATTCTGGTGGGATGAAGCAGCGGCTTGGCATTGCCCAGGCTATGATTCACCAGCCGAAGTTGTTGATGCTGGATGAGCCAGTATCTGCACTCGATCCGATTGGGCGCAGGGAAGTGCTTAATTTGATGGAAGAGTTGAAGCAGGAAACAACCTTGCTTTTTTCTACTCATATATTAAATGATGCAGAAGAAGTCAGCGATGAGCTTCTGATGATGCATAATGGCGAAATTGTAGAGTCGGGACCGATGGAGATGGTAAGGCAAAAGCATCGCGTCGATAAAATCGATGTCGCCTTCCAGAAAGATTTTGTACCCGATGAAAGTTTATTGACAGCTCTTCCTTCTGTCATGCGTATAGAGTCGAACAGGGGAATACACCATATATTCGTTACAGATACCACCCAGGCAAGGGATGAACTTTTGCAATTGGTTCAGTCAGAACACTGGCCACTGGAACGGTTTGAAGTCGGCCGCGCATCACTGGAGGACTTATTCATGAAGGTGGTGAAGTCATGATGCAATTTCTGACCGTGTTCAAACGGGAAATGCTTGAATCGGGCCGGAATTTCAAATGGATTTGGGTGCCTCTTGTTTTCATTCTGCTGGGGTTATCTGATCCATTGTCGACTTACTATCTTCCACAGATCATTGAATCCGTTGGCGGCCTACCTGAGGGAGCATCTTTTGACATACCGACACCTCCGCCACATGACGTCCTAATGATGAGCCTGGCCCAGTTCAGTCAGCTTGGCGTACTGGTGATTTCCTTAATGTCGATGGGACTTATAGCAAGCGAAAGAAAAAGTGGTGTTGCAGAACTGGTGCTGGTAAAACCGGTGAAATACAGCACGTATGTATCTGCAAAATGGACGGCTACCAGTGTTCTGGTACTGGTTTCTTTGTTTGCCGGGTTATTGGCAAGCTGGTATTATGTCAATTTACTGTTTGGTGACATTTCCTTTTTACACCTTTTAGCCACATGGTTTTTCTATGGGTTATGGCTGTTGTTCGTCATCAGTATCTCTGTATTCATGAATAGCTTATTCAAAGTGCCAGGCCTGGTCGGATTTATGACAATAGTGCTGGTCATCCTTACCAGTATCGTTACGACCGTACTGAATCATATTCTGGACTGGAGCCCTGCTAAACTGAGCCCTTATATTAGAATGATGTTAAGCGAAGGAAACATATCTGGCGACCTTTGGGCTACTGCCCTCATCACGATAGGAATTAGCATAGCCTTGCTGGCAGCAGCCATCTACACTTTCCGCACGAAAGAAATGGCCTGATTCCCAGCATTTGGAGGGCTCCGGGGTGTTTACGTAAACACCCCGGAGCCCTCCAAGATTTAACAAAAGGGAGGGTGCAAGTTGCAGCACTCTCCCTTTTCCTTTAATCTTGTAAATTGTTATCGCCAAACATGAATTCACGCTGATGGTAATGAACAGCAAAAGCGAGCCCGATCGCCATCAGGTTCGCGAGCAGCGAGCTGCCGCCATAACTGATGAATGGCAATGGAATACCTGTAATTGGAAGAAGCTGAACGGTCATACCAATATTTTGAAACACGTGGAAAGTAATCATACTGACAACGCCTACGCAAACATAGGCACTGTAGGAATAATTTGCCCTAATAGCCAGCTGGATTAAATGGTAAATCAATAAAAAGAAAACCAGAATCACCAGACAGGCGCCAACAAAACCGAATTCTTCTCCTATTACACTAAAAATGAAGTCGGTATGACTTTCGGGGATATACACTTCTCCCCCGCCAAATCCTTTCCCCGTCAACATGCCGGACCCAATCGCCTGCAAAGACTTAATGAGATGATACCCTTCACCGGACTGGTATTTATAGGGCTCAAGCCAGGCATAGATTCTTCCAAATTGATACTCCTGGATTCCTAAATACTTTCGCAGTACATCAGGAGCCTGGATGACGAGGTAAAACACCGTACCTCCCACTGCTCCAATCAATCCATAAATCGGAAGAATCAGCTTCCAGGTTACACCCGCAACAATAATCAATCCTGACATAATTCCCAGATAAACCAGAGCTGTTCCGAAGTCCGGTTGCTGCATAATCAGCATGATTGGAGCGAATGTGACCCCCATAATTTTCATCAGGAGAACGAAATCAGTCTTAGTAGTCTTAAATTGATTTTCCTTATTGTGGTTGACGATTACTCTGCTTAAGACAAGAATCGTAAATATTTTCATAAATTCCGAAGGCTGGATTGATCCTATTCCTGGCAGAAGAAACCAGCTTTTTTGTCCGTTGATGACTGGAGCTATACTTGCCGGTGCCACGACAAGCGCAAGCAGAATCAACATGCCGGCTCCGTATACATACCAACTCAACCCTTTATACTGAATAGGCTCAATCATTATCATTCCAGCAATGATAAAGCTGCCAAGTATGTACCACATAATCTGCCTCAATACATAGTTATCAGAATACTGATTCGTCTGGATTGCACTGTATATGGCGACACAACTGATGGTGAACAAGGCTAACATAATAAAAAACAGGCGCCAATCAAAGCGCTCTTCAAATGTCATTCAAATCATCCTCAAGGTTTATCAAAATGATGTAAGAGAAAAAAACTGCTTTCCATACATATAGATTCTAATACAATATGAGGGATGATGAAACATATTTATACCAGATTTAATAATGAAAATCACATAAGGAGGCCCAATATGAAACAGATTTTGCGGAGCTATGATTTCGGTCTGCTTGCTATCATACTACTCCTGGGTATATTCGGACTGTTAATGGTCTATAGTTCCAGTTTTGCCTTTGCAGAGATTAAACATGGTAACCCTCAGTATTTTTTTAACAAACAATTGATATGGCTGATCATTGGACTGACGCTATTTTTCTTCGTCAGCATCTTCCCCTACCAATTATATGGACGATGGATCATACCAATAGTCTTTTTGACTTTCCTTTTACTGATAGCAGTCCTGATTCCTGGTGTCGGTATTGAAAGAAACTATTCGCAACGGTGGCTCGGGGCCGGTCCGTTGATTTTCCAGCCATCAGAACTGGCAAAAATAGCGTTCATCGTTTATTTCAGCAAAGTATATACCAATAAACAAAAGGATATAGAAAGCTTCACAAAAGGGGTACTCCCACCATTAATTATACTTGGTGCCGGGTTCGGACTGATATTAGTGCAGCCTGACCTCGGAACTGGCACGTCAATTCTTCTTGCTTGTGGATTGATTTTATCTGTATCAGGAATAAGACAGGTACATTTTTGGGCATTGGCAGGTACTGCCGCTGCCGGGATCGCTGTTTTGGCATTTTCTGCGTCATACAGGCTGGAGCGTCTAACCTCCTTCATCAATCCTTTCGCTGATCCTGATGGAAGTGGATTTCAACTGGTCAATTCTTACCTGTCTATTGGAACTGGCGGTGTCACCGGAACCGGGCTGGCTAACAGTGTCCAAAAACTGGGATACTTGCCGGAAGCCCATACGGATTTCATCATGGCGATTATAGCTGAGGAGTTGGGGTTCCTTGGGGTAGCCATGACTATGATTCTATACTTGTTGCTTTTGTTTAAAGGATTCCATATTTTTCAAAAAACAGAAAATCCGTTCGGGAAGTTATTGGCATTAGGGTTCACCTTTCAAATCATTTCTCAGGCGATGATCAACCTAGGAGCAGTTACAGGGATGCTTCCAATTACAGGGATAACTCTGCCATTGATTAGTTATGGAGGGACTTCCATGGTCATCACCTTTATTTCCCTAGGCATTATGATGAACATTTCTTTGCAGCAAAATTACCGCTTAAAGTATAAGAAATCTGGGAATACTACCCCTCCTAACAGGGTAAAAGATGAAAAGACATACCACCGTCCGGTATGGAACGGATGACGTACCTGTTGTAAAAGGGGGGAATACCTTGACTGCAAAAATTGAGTATGACAGTGAACTTATGTTAGAGATCTTAGATTTGGTCAAAGAAAACAATCAGCCAAAGTTAATGGAACTAGTGGATGATATCCAGCCTTATGACTTACGGCAAATCTATCTCCAACTACCCGAAAAGCTGAAAACTAAATTTTTGTCTCTAGTGGACGAAGTACAGCTGGTAAAGCTGATCCAGGAACTGGAACAACCAGATCAGTTGAAAATGCTCAACCAATTGAGTACGAGTAAGTCTGTTGCTGTTTTAAACAAAATGGATAATGATGACTTGGCTTATATGCTCGATCAATTTCCTAAAGAACGGGTAGAATATTATCTTTCGCGCATGCAAGAACAGGAATCTACTCATGTACAAAATATCATGAACTATCCCGCCGAGACTGCAGGAAGACTGATGACGAACCGTTTTGTATGGATTTCTAAATCTGCAAGCGTGCGCGAGACCGTTGATAAATTAAAATCATTTGCAGCGATAGCCGAAACCATCAATTACCTGTATGTCATTGATGAGGACAAAAAGCTGGTTGGCGTTGTCTCATACCGTGACCTGATTCTAGCGGATATGAATGAAACGATGGAGGATTTGATTTCCCATCGGGTTATTTCGGTACCGACAGGAATGGACCAGGAGGAAGTAGCCCAGGTAATCGAGCGTTATGATTTCCTTGCGGTCCCGGTTGTAGATGAGGAAAACCATCTGAAAGGGATTATCACGGTCGACGATGTCATTGATGTCGTCATCCAGGAAGCGAATGAAGACATCGAAAAGTTGTCTGCTTCTGGTAAAGATATTACATTCGAAACCAACTCGTTGACCGCTTCCTACCGGCGACTGCCGTGGCTGATTTTATTATTATTTATTGGCCTGGTCTCAGGAAGTATCATCAGCACCTTTGAAGAGACATTGGATGCGGTGGTTGCACTTGCCTTCTTTATGCCATTGATTGCAGGTATGACTGGTAACACAGGGACTCAATCATTAGCCATTGTCGTCCGGGGATTGGTTTCTCACGACCTGGATAAAAAGACAGTCACCAGGCTGCTATTAAGAGAAATGTTCGTCGGGATCATCATGGGAGTGATATGCGGTGTGCTTATATTAGTGGTAGCCTATTTATGGCAAGGAAATATGGCGTTAGGAGCTGTCGTAGGGTTATCATTGCTGCTGACCATTATTATCGGTACCTTGACTGGGACAAGTATCCCGCTCCTGCTTCATAAATTCAATGTCGACCCTGCAGTTGCTTCCGGACCACTAATTACGACTATCAATGACATTCTATCCTTATTTATTTATTTTAGTTTAGCAAGACTTCTAATCGAGTTTATGATGTAAAAAGGTCTGGCCCAGTTCAGGGCCAGACCTTTTATCATTTATTCGATTTCAGCTACATACTTCCTCAGTTGTTCGTTTCTTTCCTCACGATCTTGTTCAGAAGCTGTATCGTATTTTTTCAAGAGATGGAAAATATCATTAAGCTCTTCTTGAGAACGAATATCCTTTAAATAGATATGCATTTTCACTGCAAGTTCATCAGGTAGGAATTCTTCCTGACTAATCAGTTTTTTCTTTACATCGTCTTGACCATGATCAATATTGCACTCTGCCATGTTTAACAAACCTCCATCTTTAATAATTTATATTGAGACTTACTACATGCTTACCCATAAAAATCCCTAAAAAAACTCCCCTCTTTCTTAAGCTCTGTTAAATCCCCGTGTTGTTCTTGCGGATAAGCTCCCAATTGCTGAAGACTCAGTTTCAAGATAGTTGGGTCCGTTACCGAAAGGGAAGCGATGGGCTGTGAAACGACGCTTTCCCCTCTCTAACTTTTATGAATTTACATAAATAAGATAACTTGAAATGAAGTAGGTTATAACCATCAATAAAGATGGAATGACATACGTTAGTTTATTTTTCACCTGGACACGAATGATTGGATAAATCGCTAACAGTCCTAATGCCATCGCACTCAAGGTAGTAATGGCATGGGTATTGCTGACTGTTTGGAGAATGGCTTCTTGCCAGTACAATACATCGGTTCCTACTAAAATCATCAGATTAAACAAGTTGCTCCCCAGGATGGAACCAATCGCTAAAGGATAATTCCTTAATTTCAAAGCTACAAATACAGAAACCGCTTCAGGCAATGACGTGGAAGCAGCGACAAGAAATGTACCGACAAAACTGGAACCCAGCCCGGTAATGACTGCAATTTTATCTGCTGAGATAGTCAAAGCTGAACCCGCCGCCAATACTAAAATGGCGGATATGATAAATCCAATGACTGCACGCTTCAAGGTGACATGTTTATAAGCCCCATAGACTTCCGCTTGTCCCTCCGGTTCAGATTCCTTCTGTTCGTCCCCTGCCTTTGAAATGATCTTCGCGCCTATGCCATACATAACAACCATGGCAATGGATTCCCATCCGATGCCGAAAAAAGAAAAAGGAATCGGGATAAGGATCGAGACGACTACTGTTAACGACAGCAGCATAAATAGGCCCATGGTATAAAAGTTTTCATTGGTTGCATGGTTAAAGATACGTTTCCTTCTGAAAATCGCATCCATGACAGCCAGTATCAATAAATTGAACATGTTGCTTCCCATTACATTCCCGACTGCAATATCCGGGTTATCAATGATGACAGAGGTGACACTGGTAGTAACCTCCGGTAATGAAGTGGCACCACCAAGCAGCACCCCTAACAAGGCTGCTTTCAATGTTGATTTTTTATCAATGACATCTACATAATTGGAGATTTTAACACTTAAATAGATGGTAGCGACAGCTGCAATTATAAAAATGACATAAATCATGATGACCCTCCGTTTTTATTCTACGGGTATATACCCAGTACGCAAAATATCAACCATATGATTACTGTCGCTTTACTGATCATCCATAAATTCGAGGTTCTTAAAATTTCTGCTGATCGGTCTTGGCGCTTTCAGCTTATCAAAGAATATCACATACGTGTTTTTCTTTTCATCAATACTTTCGATTTTACCTTCACCAAACACAGGGTGCCTGACGCGAGACCCTTCATGAAAGCTATCAGTTGATGCTTGTTCAGGATGGGCATACGCCTCGATATACTGCTTCGCTTCTTTGATCAACTCTTCATCCAATAAACCTATGCGCTGGTATGCTGCTTCTTCGATTTCAAAAATAAACCGGGAGGGATACTTTTGCAGGCCGCCGCTCTGGAAACCTTCAGATTCCGTCAGATACAGTTCCTTTTCTGCCCGGGTTATAGCTACATAGGCAAGCCTCCGTTCCTCTTCCAGGCCGCGCTCTTTCCGTTCTCTTAAGGTCCGGACATTGGGGATGATCCCTTCTGTCATTCCGACAAAAAAGACATACGGAAACTCCAGCCCCTTGGCCGTATGGATAGTCATCATTTTGACAGTTTCCGCTTGTGCTTCCCGGTCATGTTCCGTATAAAGAGTCAGCATCTGCAAATATTCTTCCAACTCGATGTCTTCCCCCAGTGTCTGTTCATACTGCACGATGGAATGAAGCAGCTCGGTAAGGTTATCCAGACGATCCTGATCCCCATCTTCCCGGATATAAGCTTCGTATCCGGTCTGCTGGAGAGCCTCCTGTAACAGCTCAGAGATGTTCATTGATTTTCTTTTTACTTTTAATGATTCGATCGCCTCGATGAAAGCTTGCGCTCCTGTACGGTGTAGCCGGGGATAATCCGCATATGTTTTCAACGCACCATATAAGGATAAGCCTTCCGTTTCCGCCCGTTCCCTGAGAAAATGCATCCGCTTCTTTCCGATTTGACGTTTCGGTACATTGATAATCCTTGAAAAAGACAAGTCATCTTCAAACGCTATCATCTTAAGATGAGCAAGGGCATCTTTGACCTCCATCCGGTCAAAAAACTTGAAGCCGCCCAAAATGGTGTACTCTATGCTTTCTTTGATAAGCGCTTGTTCGATGAAACGGGATAAGTAATTGGCGCGATATAAAATGGCGATGTCATTATAACTGACCTGCTTCGTGTCAATCAGCTCATTAATTTTATCCACCACCCAGGCCGCCTCTTCTTGCTCGTCCTTGCCATGATAATGGATAACCTTTAAGCCACCTGCATTATCGGTAACCATTTCCTTATCGACACGAAAGTAGTTATGCTTGATCAGCGAATTACCCGCCGATAATATTTCGGGACTCGACCGATAGTTCCGGTTCAGGAAAATTGTTTCAGCTGAAGGAAAGTACTCCTCGAAGTCGACGATATATTTGGGATCGGCTCCCCGCCATTCGTAGATCGTCTGATCCGGGTCACCAACAACGAACAAATTCCCATGCTTTTCTGCCAGCATCCGTACAAGTTCGAATTGCTTGGCATTACTGTCCTGAAATTCATCTACCTGAATATAAAACAACCGGTCCTGCCACTTTTCCAATACCTTGGGATATTGACTGAATAAAACAAATGTGAAATTAATCAAGTCACCAAAGTCCAGACCGAATACCCGTTTTTGTTTTTTCAAATACATTTGGATAATCCGACCATCCAGGTCGTCCCCCGCTTCTTCTGCCGGCATCTCTCCCCGCTGGACCATTTGCTGAACATAATGGGTGTTTCCTTTCAGTATGCCGATCTTATCGAGCAGCCGCTTGAATGTTTTATCATTCATTTTTAAACCTAAGTCTTCGAAAATCTCCCGGAGAATTGTTTTTTGATCTTCCACATCCAGAATGACGAAATTTTTCGGATAGAATAGCCGATGGATGTCCTCCCGCAGCACACGGACACAAAATCCATGATATGTTGTGATAAAGCCGGTATCCTGCTCTCCGCCAATCAATTGTTTGAATCGTCTCCGCATTTCATGGGCTGCTTTATTGGTGAACGTCACACACAGCATGTTGGAAGGCTCGATCCCTAATGCATTAACAATGAAGCCATAACGGTGTGTCAACGCTTTTGTTTTTCCTGATCCTGCCCCGGCGATGACTCGTATGTATCCTTCCGTGGAAGTAACTGCCTGCTGCTGCGCTTCATTCAGTCCTTGCAGTAAATCTTCCATGCCTCACCCCACCTTTTTCTAGAACGTTTGTTTGTATTATATCATAATTGCTGGGCAAGCACTTATCACTCATCTATCATCTCAATTACGTATAATAATTCTCTCTTTTTTGAAGATTTGTCTCTCATATTTTTGAATTTTGGAACTAGTATAGAAAGTGGACACAGGTAGTGAGCCATGTTTTAATCGACCTAAAGCTTAAATTAAGGACGTGTTCACTTGACTAAAAAAATGAAGAGTTACAGTTCGGAATTTAAAGAGTATGTAGCTAAAATGATTGTCCTAGACGGACATAAAATGACTGATATTTGCAACAAGCTCAATTTACCTTACGGTACCGTTAAGCGGTGGGTAGGGAGCTATCGTGACAAGCAGAAGAACGCAGAAAAAGAGGAACAAAACCAGCTATTAACGGCCTCTGAGTACAAAGAGATGTATGAAAAAGAACGGCAAGAGAAGCTTGAAGCTCAGGAGGAAGCCGAAATATTAAAAAAGGCAATGCACATCTTCACGCAAGAAAAAGAGTAAAGTTCGAGTTCATTTATGAACATCGTACAGAACACACCGTATCGAAGATGTGCGAAGTTCTTGGTGTGTCTACATCAGGCTATTATGCTTACCTCCACAGGTTAGAGCGGCCAGAAACAGAGCGGGAAGCATTCAATCGTTATTTAGATGAGCGAATTCTATTTCACTATCACGATAATCATGGGTGTTACGGCAGCCCTCGTATTCATAAAAAAATCCGGGATGAGGATGGACTATCGGTTTCCTTGAAGAAAGTGACTAACCGTATGAGAGAGTTAGAACTGTATGCAGTGCCACCAAAGAAATTTGTAGCGACTACCGATTCGAAACATGCCAATCAAACTTTTCCTAACCATTTGAAACGAGAGTTTCAACCAGAAGCTCCGAACAAGGTCTGGGCTACAGATATTACCTATATTCATACTGGTGAAGGATTCTTGTATCTAAATCCTGTCATGGACCTGTATTCTCGCCGTATTATCAGTTTTCGTATTGACGACCATATGAAACAATCGCTATCTCTACATGCCTTAGAAGAAGCTATCTCCCTTCGGGAGCCAGAAGCAGGATGGATCCATCATTCAGATCAAGGATCCCAATACTGTTCCAGGGCTTATGTAGAAACCCTTGAAGAAGCCCAAGCTACAATAAGCATGAGTCGGAAAGGCACACCCTATGATAACGCCTGTGTCGAAAGTTTCTTTGCCTCATTAAAAAAGGAGTACTTGTATAAATACGTATTCCCTACAAAAGCTGAAGCTATTTTAGCTGTTCAATTTTATATTAAATTTTATAACCAGAAGCGTATGCATTCCTTCTTGGATGATAAGAGCCCTATTGAAAAAGAAAAGGCCTATTATTCGGGCCAAAGTCAGAAGCTCGCTTCAGAACAAACTCCCTCTGCATAAAGGGTAGGATCGGTTTTGGTATCCTTCCCTTTATGCGGAGGCATCCAAGTGTTTCGGAAGAAAACACGCGGAAGAAAAAGTGGCCCGCTGAGTGATCTATTTTTGTCCACTTTATTGACAGAATTCCAATTTGTCTCTTTTGTCCCTGAAATCACCTCTCTTCTTTTCATAAATTCTCCTTTAACGTTATGTATTCTCTCTTTTAGTCATTTTGTCTCATAAACCCAACAAAAATAGAAACCAGCCACCCCTGGGGGCTTACTGGTTTCTTAGCTATTCCCGAATCGCACAACGGTTTGGGCCGATCTCCATTTCCCGCTGAGCTTCTGTTTCTGGTTTTTGTTTTCCCATATTTGTTTCACGGATGTCCTGGTAGCTGTTTGGCTGTGGCGGCAAGTTGTCTGTCACCGCGCTTCGGAATTCATTTTCGTCCTCGATGTTCAACCCATGATTCTCGTTATAGAGGATCCCGAGATTTTCTGAAATGCTTCCGTCTTCACTCATTTCTTTGATGCTCATATAGTGGGCAGGCAGAACAGTCAGGCTATCCGGCAGAGATTTATATCTCTCATAAAGGGTGTTACGTAAATCAGCCACCCAATCTTCAGCCTTTCCTGCCAAGTCAGGACGACCGATGGAATCGATGAACAGAATGTCTCCCGTGAGTAGATACTTATCATCGACAATAAAAGACGTACTCCCAATGGTGTGGCCGGGAGAGTATATAGCTTTGATGGTCGTTTGCCCTAACTGAAATTCATCGCCGTCATGCAAGGGGCTATAATCATATGTTACTTCATCGGCATCCTTCGGAGGTAAATAATAAGAAGCCTGCTGTTTATCAGCCAGCTTTTTTCCTCCTGAAATATGGTCGGCATGCAGATGAGTGTCGAACACATGGGTCAGCTTTACGCCTTTTTCCTTAATCATCTGTTCATATGGCTCCAGCATCCTGTTTGTATCAATCATTGCTGCCTCGCCATCCGATATGACCAGGTAAGACAAACAACCTTTTCCGATCCTGACGAACTGAATCAAACTACCACCGGCAACCGTTCCGATTTCAACCGGCTCTAAGTGTTCACTGTATGCTTTCATTCCTCCAGCAATTGAATAGACATTATCGTACCCTGCCTCGGCGATCTGCTCAGCGACAAATTGAGAAGATCCTCCTTTGGCACAAATCGTATAAATCGGTTTATCCTTTGGCAAATGGTCGACGACTGGATCAATTCCTTCTAATAATTCGAAGTAAGGTTTATTCACAACATCTACGTTTTCACCTTCAATTTTCCAATCATCAAACTCATCGGTATTTCGGACATCTAAAATAAAAACCTTTTCCCCTGACAAGATTTTCTTGGTAAGTTCCTTTACTGTAACTTCTTTGACCTGTTGGCCTATGCTCATTCCTATTCTCCTTTCATTTAAAATGTGAGCGTGATGTTGGCATCATTCGCAAAGTTCAAAAAGCTGGCAGCTCCACCAACATCTATACCCTCCACAAAATGGTCTTTCTCTAAGCTCATCACGTCCATTGTCATCTGACAGGCGATCATTTTCACATTCATTTCACTTGCCATGCTTACCAATTCTTCTATTGGAGGAACATTGGCACGTTGAAAACCTTCCTGGAAATGTTCTGTTCCTTCAGGCATCGGCAATTGTTTGTGTCCTTCCTTGTGAATCAAATTCAACCCTTCAAACGTGAAAAAGATGCCGACTTCAGCATCTGTCGCTGCAGCGGCTGTACAATATTGAATACTTTATATGCATCGAACATTCCGCCATTCGCTGCTATAATAGCTACTTTCATTTTTCATCCTCCTAGTTATTTTGTTCTGTCGGTCCTGACCATTCTTTCATGCCGGGAACCACATTTTTGACATTTTCAAATCCTTTCGCAGCCATTTTCTGTGCAGCTAGATCACTACGGCTGCCTGTTCGGCAAACCACATGAATATCATCATTTTTATCCATTTCCTCAAACCGTTTTTCTAGTTCATCCAAAGGAATGTTAATAGCACCAGGGATATGGCCGAATGCGTATTCAGCAGGTTCACGGACATCGATGACAGTAACTTTTTCATTACCTTCTATCTTCTGCAGCAAATCATCCAAAGCCATAATATCTTTATGTTTCGTTTCTGTTTTCTCTTCATCTGCACTGGCTTTTCTCAAATAATGTTTGAATACATCGCCTTCTTGCGTAGAACCTAAATATTGATGTCCGGTATTTTCAGCCCAGGCTTTAATATCGGTCGTCGACCCTTTGTCCGTTGCCTGAATTTCCATAACCATACCCGGATCTAAGCTTTCGATTCCTTTTTTGGTTTTAACAATGGGCATTGGACAGGCTAGTCCTTTAGCATCAACCACTTTATTGACGGTAACTTCCACCTTGTATTCACTCCTTTCGTCCTTATTATTGATAAGCTTTCTTTTAATATGCTGAGTTATTATTGCCATTGGTTTGTCGGCAACTTTTTTATATTTAGGTATAAAAAAAGCACCCCAATTGGTGTGCTTGAAAAATAAAATAATTATGAATGCCATTTACAATCCTTCTAACTCTTTTTCTGGAATATCCGCTTCCTCATTATTGGACTTAATAATTTCTACATGTCTTAAGTTACCGATACTATCAAAATCTATGGCTAAGGTATCTCCTTCTTTCGCAAAAGCAATCAGCCTTTCTTTTAACACCATCATTTCATTATGCTTGTTGCCTTTATCAACAAGTACAGCGTACAGCCCTTCAAAACGGTCCAAGGTGTATTGATTAATCATTAGGATGTCTCCCTCTCTTCGTAGTTTAGTTGGAGATATTAGCCTGTATCATTTCTTCTCTTAGTTATCCCTACCCTTGTCAGAAAATTAAAAACAGGTATTTCTTGGATTTTGTCGAATTATTTGGATTTTATGATAGGTATGGCTCAAAATTAATCAAAATAGATTATGACAAAAGACTTATTTGATACATTTTGTAAAGAAAATGTAATATAAATGTCGTTTTATTCCCTGTTTTATTATAGAATAAACATAGACATGATGAAGGAGGAACAACAGTGCGCACGTTTTTATTAGCCTTATTGGTCATTTTCATGATCAGCTTCGGAGTCATTGGCTATACGGACACGGGAGAAGAAGGCGAAATTGAAATCAAGGATGATAATCAAACCGAACATTTGGTTATCCAGAGTATTGCCACTTTTAAAACAAAATAAAAATCCGCCTGTCATGGATGACAGACGGATTTTTTTACTGGTTCATGACTTTTTCAAAATTGAAATCAACGCTTGGCGTAATATCGGCAAATAATGACCGCTTCATAATCTGTAATGCATTACTGTTATCATTTTTATCTTCCGACGCGACCAAATCCTCCGGGATATAAAGGTCGTACTCGCGCATGTAGGCACCGTTAGCTGTAAACAATACACACATATCTCCTGTCAATCCTGTCAGGATGAGCCGATTTACTCCCATTTGTGTCAGGAGGATATCCAGCTGGGTACCATAAAAGCCGGAATGTTTTGGTTTGATAACAAAAAAGTCGTCATTAGCCGGTCTCATCTTTTCAACGATGGGTTTTCCTTTTCCTTTTCTGCACTCTTCCACTATTTCTTCAGCATTATCCTGCCAGAGGCCAAAGTTGTCATTAACATAAATGACAGGAATGTTTTTGGCTTTTGCCTCTTGCTTAAATGTATGGAGATTATCTATCATCTCCAAGCCATTTTCAAGTAAGTCTTCTCCTCCATCAAAATCCATTTTATTAATGACGTCTATAATCAACAAGGCTGTATTGGATTGCTGCATTCTATTACTCCTCTATGATTCGAATTTTGGCGGTTCAGCCGGCATGATTCGTTTATGTGCCGATTTCCGGTGAAGAGCTTCGATAATTTCTTTATCTTTCTCCGCTATTTCTTCGCCTCGCAAGTATGCGTCTATCGTATCGTAGGAAACACCCATTTCTTCCTCATCCGTTTGACCTTCCCACAATTCTGCACTCGGTTTCTTATCGACGACCTGAGAAGGTACACCTAGATAGCGAGCCATCTCCTTGACTTCTCCTTTAGTCAGATGGATAAGTGGGACAAGATCGACACCGCCATCCCCATATTTCGTGAAGTATCCGGTGTAATGTTCAGGAGCATTGTCTGTCCCTACCACTAGATAGCCGTAATTTGCAGCGACTGAATATAAAGTGCTCATACGCAGTCTCGCCTGGAGATTAGCACCGTTCAACTGAGCGTTCTCTTCATTCCAATCCTGACTTTGCCGTAACTGTTCCTGTATCTCGTTATAAGTGGTCTGATAACTTTGGGTCAACTCGATACCAACATATTTTAAATCAGCTTCTTGCACTACTGCTACGGCATCCTTTTGATCTTCCACTCGCTGATTAATTGGGAGGATGACACCGATGGAGTTTTCCGGAAAAGCCCGTTTGATCAGATTCGCTACTACCGCGGAATCAATTCCTCCACTTACACCTACCACGGCACCGTTAAGTCCAGCACCCTCTGCCTGCTGCCTTATCCAAGTAACTAGATGTTCGACTCGTCTTTCCATACTCATTGTATCTCTCCTTCTTTTTAACCATTTATCTATACCTCAAGTTCCTTTCCAGACCTGTTTCTAAACATTCTGGTTTACTCGGTTGTATGTAAGGAAATAATCCTATACAGATTGACATGTAAGGAGAGAGATTATGCCGAAGCCATATAGACGCGCCGTTCAATTCAGCATCACACTTGCTGCTTAGATTTTTATCATGACCATTGTGTTCATGCAGATCGAAAACTATACATTTTTTGATAGTTTCTGGATGACAATCGTATCCGTTTTGGCCATCGGATACGGTGATTTGGTTCCTGTCAGCAATGCAGGGAAAATTTTCGCCATGTTGTTTGTTCCGCTTACTATGGGGTTTTCAACCTACCTGCTGACCTTTGTGGCAGCATCTATGATTGAAGGTCGACTATCTAAAAAATGGGAGAGAAAAAAGATGGATAACCAGATTAAACGTATGAAAAATCACTATATTATTTGTGGCTACGGCCGTGTAGGGGAACAGGTTCTAAGAGAGTTTTCCGAGTAGAATTATGAGGTGGTTATCATTGACAATGATGAAGAAGCAGTAGAAAAGATTCCGGAAGACATCCCTTACATTAGGAATAATGCGAAAAGGAATGACGTGCTCAACCATGCGGGGATTAAGAGAGCAAAGGGAATCGTCATCACTACTTCCGATGATGCTGCGAATGTTTTTATTACACTGACAGCCAAGGGATTAAATAAAGACATTGAGACAATTGTACGGGCAGAAGAGTTTGAAACTGAAGATAAAATGAGACGTGCCGGTGCTGACCATGTCGTCAACACGAATGATATAGGCGGAAGAAGAATGGCTCTTTCTATGATCAAACCTGCCAGCATCCATTATATCGATTCCATCATGCATGCAGAATCCGGCCATCATAAGGTAGAGGAAATTACGATTGGTCAAAACTCTAAGCTTGCCAATAAAAAAGCAACCGAACTTCGCACTCAGGATGATTACGGGATTTCCGTCCTTGGGATTGAACGTAAGGGAGAATTTATTGGCCTGGCAGATAAAGATGCCATTATCCAAACGGATGATAAATTGATCCTGTTCGGCGATGCCAAGAACATTAAATTTTTTACAGAAAGCTCATTCGAATAAGCACTCCGGGCAAATGACTTTAAAAACTTCTTATCGTGCGTGATAATAACAGACAGAGGATTTTTATTTGCAGTCGTTTTAAAGGAGTGCTGATCATGATAGAAAAAGAAAGACAGGTGCTAGTCATTTTCCCTCACCCGGATGATGAAGCGTTTGGTGTTTCCGGTACAATTTCCTCCTATATTAACCAAGGGACGCCGCTGACTTACGCCTGCTTAACCTTGGGAGAAATGGGAAGAAATCTTGGCAAACCTCAGTTTGCCAACCGTGAAACCCTCCCATTAATTCGGAAAGAGGAATTGAAGCTTGCTGCAAAAGCAATGGGGATTGAAGACTTGCGGATGATGGGGTTTCGTGACAAAACATTGGAATTCGAAGATGATGAGAAAATGACCCAATTGGTCCGCGACCTCATTAAAGAGATCAACCCGTCATTAATTATTACTTTTTATCCAGGTTATGCTGTCCATCCCGATCACGAGGCTACTGCCCGTGCTGTTATACGCGCAGTTCGCGAAATTACCCCCGCAGACCGCCCGAAACTGCATTGCCTTGCCTTTGCGAATAATACATTTGATGAACTTGGTGCTCCCGATGTCATCAATGATATCAAAGCAGTGAAAAAGCAGAAACTGGATGCCATGCGGGCTCATATATCACAAACGGCCCGTATTCTGGAAATGATCGAGGAAGGAATGAAAGTCAATGATCCAGAAGCGTTGAAATGGGTCACCAAAGAGAGCTTTTATACGTATGACTGGAACAACGATACCGTAAGCTGAAAAGCTGTCCTGCCGGACAGCTTTTTAACTTGTGAAGAAACCCGCGTTTTCCTAAACGACTCCCTAAACCACACCACGATAAAGAACTTTACATCGTTTAGCGCTCCTTATGGGCGGGTACATATTAAACACGACATTGCATAGAAAGGAGCATACTTTCATATGGCAGATAAAAAAGGTCTAAGCGATAAAATGAAAGCCGGCGTGTCAAAAGCTAAAGGCGAGATGAAAGATCAAGTCGGTAATGCAAAAAACGATCCTAAGATGCAGGCAGAAGGAAAAAACGAAAAGGATAAAGGTGAATTTCAGGAGAAAAAAAGTGAAATGAAAGATAGCTTTAATAACGGAAAATAAAAGCAAAGAACAAAAGCGCAAGCGCCTTGCTCACCCCCGACAAGCTTAAGACAAGCCTCGCCGTGACGTTTTTTGTCACAGAGAGGATTGACTTAAGACCTCGAGGGGGTAGGCGCTGGAGCTGGATGGGACCAACCACGTAAAGTTAAGAAAATTTTATAATTTCCTAGACAACGACGAAAAGCCGCTTCCTGGTTCAGGATAGCGGCTTTTCTTATGTTTCTGTATTCATTTCTTTAGGTTTTCGAACAATGCTGAGCACACCAGCTATTATATAGAATAACCCGGCGACCACAGCGACACCAATGGTTACAATAGTGGCCATAACCGCAATGACAATCAATAATATCCCGGCAAGCTTTGGCTTTTTATTTCCTTTTAACATATAGATGGCCCATATACCAGCAAGTAAAGCAATCACAGCTGTTATTATAATGACCATCGCACCATCAGCTATCCCTTCTATCATCTGGTCAATATTGACCTCCTCCAGGTTAGCTTCAGGATCCTGCTGAATAGTTCCTTCCAACGTGTTCCTGAAATCAGGATTGTCTTTCGCATTAAGTACAATCCCAAGCATCCCGGCAATCAGGCCAAAGAGCGCAATCCCGATGCTGGTCACTACTATTTCGGCAGTCCGCTTCATACATTTTCAACTCCCATATAAAGGTTGCATTATTCCTGTTTTTCATTAAAAAGAATAACATACCAGTCAACGATAGGTTCTAGTAAAAAACCCACTTGCCTGATGATGGTTCAGGCAAATGGGCATCTATTACTTCTCTACATTTTGCAGTTTCTTCTTCTTCGCTTCTTTTTCACGTTCATTCTTATTCAAAATCTTTTTACGGATACGGATGGATTCCGGAGTAACTTCACAGTACTCATCATCATCCAAATATTCAATCGCTTCTTCCAGCGTAAGTTTACGAGTCTTTTTGATCGTATTCGTGGTGTCTTTATTAGCAGAACGGATGTTGGTCAAATGTTTTTCTTTCGTAATATTAACCGTCAGGTCATTATCACGATTATGCTCTCCGACCACCATGCCTTCATAAACTTCTGTACCTGGATCGACGAAAATCGTTCCACGATCTTCCAGGTTCATAATGCCATACGTGGAAGATTTCCCTTTATCCAGTGAAACAAGTACACCTTGACGACGACCGCCAACTTGCCCTTGGGCAAGGGGAGCATAGCCATCAAATGTGTGGTTCAAAATTCCATACCCACGTGTCTGAGACAAGAATTCAGTCGTGTAGCCGATCAGGCCGCGGGATGGTACAAGAAACTCCAAGCGGACTTGTCCATTACCATCGTTGACCATATCCTGCATTTCACCCTTACGGAGTCCGATTGATTCCATAACCGCCCCTTGATATTCTTCTGGAACATCAATTTGGACGCGCTCTACCGGTTCACATGTTACGCCGTCTACTTCTTTCAAGATGACTTTCGGTTTGGACAATTGCAGCTCAAAACCTTCACGGCGCATATTTTCCACCAGGATAGACAGGTGAAGTTCTCCTCGGCCTGCTACGATCCATACGTCAGGTGATTCTGTAGGTGTAACACGCAGGCTGACATCTGTTTCAAGCTGAGTCATCAAACGTTCTTCAATTTGACGGGATGTAACATACTTGCCCTCACGTCCGGCAAACGGACTATTGTTCACGAGGAACGTCATTTCAAGTGTCGGTTCATCGATACGTGGAATTTCCATTGCCTCTTGATGGTCAGGAGGGCAAATGGTTTCTCCGACGTTGATATCTTCCATTCCGGAAACCGCAATGATGTCTCCAGCTTTCGCTTCTTTAATTTCGATACGTTTTAGACCGATGAAGCCAAACAACTTCGTCACGCGGAAGTTTTTGACGGATCCGTCTTTTTTCATCAGGACGACGGATTGTCCAACTTTGATACTGCCGCGGAAAATCCGGCCGACTCCGATTCGTCCGACATAATCGTTATAATCAAGCAAAGTAACCTGGAACTGCAATGGGTCATCTGAATTCTCGACAGGTGCCGGAATATTATCCATAATCGTCTGGAACACAGGGTCCATGGTTTCTTTTTGAGTCTCTAATTCAGCTTCTTCACTGGAAGTTCCATTTAATGCAGACGCATAGACTACCGGGAACTCCAATTGATCTTCATCAGCACCAAGCTCGATGAAAAGGTCCAATACTTCATCCACGACCTCTTCCGGCCGGGCACTAGGACGGTCGATTTTATTCAATACGACAACCGGCGTCAACTTTTGTTCTAATGCCTTTTTCAATACAAACCGTGTCTGCGGCATGCACCCTTCATAAGCATCGACGACCAGTAATACGCCATCGACCATTTTCAGGATCCGTTCTACTTCGCCACCAAAATCCGCGTGGCCGGGAGTATCCAGAATGTTAATTCGGGTATCATTATAGTTAATCGCGGTATTCTTAGCTAAAATCGTAATTCCGCGTTCTTTTTCTAAATCATTCGAATCCATTGCGCGTTCGTCCACATGCTCGTTGTCCCGGAACGTGCCGGAATAACGCAACATTTGATCAACTAACGTAGTTTTTCCGTGGTCAACGTGAGCGATGATCGCTACGTTACGGATATCATTTCTGTGTTGCATGGTGCATACACTCCTCTTTTGCTTTTAGAAAAGCCTGACTTTACGTACAAAAATTATTCAACTTGACTATTATAACACAATAACAACTATGATAATACACCTAACTTATATTTTGCTATTCTTCCCATTTACGATTCAATAAAATCAATTATTTGATTGCAATTGTCAATTCATAGTCTTATATAACATAAAAAGATATTTCGAAAAAGTGCCACAAAGTTGCCACAAGATTATACGGACAGGTTCATAGTTTTTCTTTCATGCAAATGATAAGCTATAAATGAATGTGATTATTTACAAGTAAGGGAGTCATTATGATGAGAAAATCGTTGTTTTTACTGGGATTTTTTATTACGGCTATCGTACTTACTGCTTGCGGAGGAGATCAGTCCGGAAATGCTGAAGAAGAGGAAATGGAGCCGATGATCGCAACTGAAGTAATCATACCGGAAGATATTCAGCCTGGCGAAGAAGCCACTTTTCAGGCTAAGGTTACCCAGGGAGATGAAGCTGTCGAAGACGCTGACTATGTAAAGTTTGAATTTTGGGCTGAAGGTAATGAAGATGAAGATAATGAAAAAGTGGAAGCCGAACACCAGGGTGATGGCGTATACGAAGTCTCCTATACGTTCCCGGAAGAAGGAGTATATTTCTTATATGCACATACTCAGGCAAGTGATATGCACGTCATGCCTAAAGAACAATTTACCGTAGGGGATGGAGAAACGGAAGAAGTACAGGAAAAAGCAGAGGAAGACCAATCTGATGAACACCATGATTCTAAAGATATAAAGGTGGCATTTGATTCTAACGGAGAGTGGAAACCAAATGAAGAAGCTAAACTGGAGGCAGACATAACTCAAAACAAAAAGCCGTTTGAGAATGCAACCGTCCAATTTGAAATTGTTTCTGACAAGCTGGATAAACACATATTTGTTGACGCCGCTGAACAAAAGCCAGGTGAATATGAAGGAAAATATACCTTCCCTTCTACTGGTAACTATGAGCTAATAATCCATTACGTAAAAGAAGAAACACATGACCATATAAGCAAACAAGTGAAAATAAACGAATAGTGAATAAGGGGCTGTCCCAAAAGTCTCTTTAAAATGAAAAAAACCACGAAGAAATTAATTTTTCTTCGTGGTTTTTTCGTTGTGAGCTTATTTCCCCAGTGAAACAGGCGGTTCCACTCCGCCTGTTTCAGGAAGTTGTGGGCGATGGCGACCAGCCCAAACTCTATATTCACTTTATCCATGCCCCGGAGAGAAAATTTCCGGAACGACCGATTGCCTTTGATATGACCGAACACACTTTCTACCTCAACTTTTCGTCTGGCATAGATGCGTGCTCCTTCGTCACACCAAAGGCTTTCTCTTGCTTCCTTCTTCAGTTTTTCATATTCCGGGTTATAGTAAACACGCCGGTTTCCTTTTGCTTTCGTGCATTTTTCTTTTAAAGGGCATCCGGTACACTCTTCACATTCATAGACCTTGAATCTTCGCGTATATCCGTACCGGTCGGTACGGTGAGAATGGAATTGAAAAGGAACCTTGCGTCCATTCGGACAAATGTAATAATCTCCATCTGCCTTGTACTCCCAGTTCATAACCTGACTCAGGTCTTTTTTGAACGAACGAGACTGCTCTTTTCGCATCGTGTTGTATGGGATGAGTGTCTCAAACCCTTCCTTCTTCGCGTATTTGTAATTGGATTCTCCGCCATAACCTCCATCAGCGACAATTGTGTTGGGGAATGGAAGATCTGCAGCCTGTAGCTTTTGAATATGCGGTTCAAAACAACGGGTGTCCGTAGGACGCTGATGGATCGAGTAGCCGATAATGAATTGGTTTTCTGTTCCTGCCTGCACATTATAACCAGGTTTTAACTGCCCATTCTTCATGTGATCTTCTTTCATTCGCATAAAAGTGGCATCGGTATCTGTCTTGGAAAAACTATTGCGATCACCGAAGGTGGCTAGCTGGGTTTCATACTTTTTCAAACGAGGAAGGTAGTCCTGTCTCAACGATTTATAGATACGTCGTTTGGCACGGAATATTTCCTTTTTTTCTTTCTTCTTCACCTTATCAGTTTCCTCTTCGACCGCCTTTTCCGCTTGTTCTACCTGTGCTTCTACCTGCTCGACAACTTTTTCTAATTGTTCGGAAGTTACTCGCTTGGCAGAAGACCCCTCATCAGTGAGTATTTTTTCATCCAACTCAATGGCATCTTCAATATCCGCGAAAGTTTGATTCAATTTTTCCTGTAGTTTTTCTTCGTAACCTTGGACGGATTTTTTCCACACAAACGTGTATTTATTGGCATTCGCCTCGAATTTGGTTCCATCGAGGAAGTAGTTGTCCATGGATATGTATTCTTGGTCGATCAGAAGTTTAATCAACTCCGTGAATAAAGGTTCAATGATCGCTTTCATCCGTTCTGAACGGAACCGGTTGATAGTTCGGAAATCTGGTGTCTGTTGGCCGGCCAGCCACATCATCGGCAGATGTTCTCTAAGGGATTTGGCGATTTCACGGCAGGAATAGATTTTTTGCGTATAGGCGTATAAGATAACTTTTGTCATCATTTTGGGATGATAGGAGCTCCGACCGCCGCCTTGATATTGAGAGAAAAAGATGTCATCGTTGACCTGTTCCACCATGGCATGAATGACACGGACCACATGGTCCTCAGGAATTAAATCACTGAAGTCCATTGGTAGAACTAACTGCCCCATGTTATAATCAATAAAAGTAGCTGAAGAGTTACTCATAAAAAATCGCCTCACTTTTCGTTTTTTGTTTGTTTGGTCGCTTACATTATAACGAATGAGGCGATTTTTTTGTATGTAAAAATGAAGTTTCTGCATTGTTGATTGCTAATTTGGGCAGGGAAACGATGAGACTCCTACGGGAGAGGCAAGGCTGACGAGGCCCCGCAGGGCGAAGCCCGAGGAGACTTGTCGTCTTCCCCGTGGAAAGGGAATCGTTTCCCAGCCCCACTTTTTCGGTATCAACAATAATGAAAAAAGGCTGCCCCTATAAGTCTTTTTTAGACTTATGGGACAGCCCCTTTAGTTATCATTGCTTTATACACTTAAAAAGCCTGTCATATTCATTAGCACTTGTAATATCCAATTCCGTCAGACCTTTAGCATTCCAGGAAGTTAATTTCATCGTGATCACTTTATAATCGATATTTATTAAAGGATGATGCTGTATCTCCTCGGCATATTCAGCAACCTGATTGACAAAATGCACGCCCGTCAAATAATCTTTAAAGCGATATCGTTTGACGATCCACTTATCATCTTCCAATTTCCACCCATCAAGCTGTTCTACTTCCTTGACCTTTTGTGCATCAGAAAACCTTTCCACTACCCTTCCCCCTTTATTGTTATTCTGCTGTGGTCCCTGCCGTCAGCTTTAAAAACTCTTCAACATCTTCCATACATAGTTTCATGGCATCCTCCCAAAATTCCTGCTGCTCAAGATTTACCCCTAAATGCTTTTCTGCCAAATCTTCCACCCGCATTTTCCCGGTATCCTGCAGTAAAGCAATGTACTTATTTTCGAATTCTTTCCCTTCCTTTATCGATCGGGCGTAGATACCTAAACTGAACAAATAACCAAACGTATATGGGAAGTTATAGAATGGTACACCGGTAATATGAAAATGAAGCTTAGATGCCCAGAAATAGGGATCATATTCTCCTAATGCTTCCTGATAGGCTTCTCTTTGAGCATCAACCATCAACTCATTTAATCGCGCTGTTGGTACCATCCCGTGCTTCCTTTCTTCATAGAAACGTGTTTCAAATAGAAACCTGGCATGGATGTTCATAAAAAAGGCGACGCTGCGCTGTACTTTATCTTCCAGCAATACTGCTTTTTCCGTTTCATTCTTCGCATGCTTGACAGCTGCGTCAGCAACAATCATTTCCGCAAATGTAGAAGCAGTTTCAGCCACATTCATCGCATACCCCTGGTTTAAAATGGGAAGGTCATTCATCACATGCTGGTGATAGGCATGACCCAGTTCGTGTGCCAGTGTTGCCACATTAGAAGGTGTACCTGAATATGTCATGAAAATTCTCGTTTCTTTGCTGTCCGGAAAACTGGTGCAAAAACCTCCCGGGCGTTTTCCTGGCCGGTCCTCCGCTTCAATCCACCTTTTGTCAAAAGCCATTTCCGCAAACTCAGCCATTTTTGGACTGAACTTACCGAACTGTTCAATAATAAAAGCTGCCCCCTCATCATAGGACAATTTCTGATCAGCTCCCCCGATCGGAGCACCTACATCATAAATCGCAAGCTTATCCAGACCTAGTAGATCCGCTTTTCGGCTAAGATACTTCGTGTAATATTTTTTATATTTGGTGATAGCATTCCACATGGCATGAAGGGTTTGCTTATTCATACGATTAATGTCCAGGGGTTCTTTTAATGTATTATTCCAACCCCGGTGTTTATAAGTCTGCAGTCGGAAACCTGCTAAATGATTAAGGGTTTCGGTAAATAAATCACTCTTCTCTTCCCAGGCCTCCTGGAGTTTACCTGCTGCTTCTTTTCTTACTTCCCGGTTGGAAGAACTCAATTTATTGGATGCCTGCCCGACCGATAACTCCTTTCCTTCTACCGATATCGTCATTTTTCCTACTATGCTGTTATAGACTTGTCCCCAGGCATGATAGCCATCTACACTCAAATCATTGATTAAAGATTCCTGGTCTGCTGGAAGCTTTTCTTTAGCACGTTTACGCCTTTCTTCCAGTACATAAGATACAGGCGAAAGTGAATCCTCTTGAAGCAGCCCTTCCCAGTGCTGATCACCGACCTCCACCAGTTTCTCATCAAGTTTCGTCAGGATGTTGCTATAATCTGCCCCAAGTTGACTGCGCTTCGCCAGCCATTCTTTCGCTTTGATATCTTTGACATCCTGGGCAGTCAAACAGCTTACGAAAGCCCCTATTTCTCTGATCCTCCTGGTCACTGTCTGGAGTATATCCAAGACCCCTGTAAGTAGTGCAGCATCACCTTCCTGGTTTTCGAACGACAAGGCTTCTACCTTGTCTTTAAGTTGAAGCATGAATTGTTCTGTTTTCTGTACGTAGCTTTCAAATTCTTTGGAATTACTTTCTCCAGGAAATAAACTATCAAGGTCCCATTTCAGATTATATGTATTCAATACAGGCGCCTCCTTTTTATGTATACATTTTCCATTATAAAGAAATTTCAGATAATTAGCCACTTCGATATATAATAAAAAACCTATGTTCAGCCACTCGCTTATACATAGGTTTACATTGTAGCTATTTGTTTTTCGCTAAAGTCTTTTGATTCATCCTTTTCAATCGTAAAATGATATTTCCCTTGCATGTATCCAGTGTCTTTAAGTGAGCGAATGAACTTTTCTGCTTCTGCTTTCGTTTTAAAACTTAACTCTCTTTTGCTTTCACTATAAAGAAAATTGATTTCTGTTCTTTTATTAAACCATGCTACTACTTTAAAACTCATCCGTATTCCCCCTCCACAAAATAAATAGTGAAACTGATCCTAAGCATGTTTCTACAACGGGAGGTCAAGAGTGAAAGACTACAAATGTTTCTTTTTTTATTTAATATGTATATTTTAACATTATCCGACTTCCTTTTTATATATATTCATAAAGAACAGGAGATAAGTCTTATGAAAGATAACTAAATTTTCTGAATTATATTTCGTTTTTAGGTAATTAGACATGGACACTGTCAGGAAGCAGATGGTTTGTACACATAAATGTTTTCATTCATAATAAATGAACTAGTTATCGGAAGGTAGGATGACAATGAAAAACCATGCAGGTTATCAAAAAATGATACGTCCCGGACACCTGTCTTTTGGTTTGTCGATACCAATAGAGAACCATGGTAAACAGGTACCTCATATGCACAACCAGGTAGAAATGGCTCAGCTTGCTGAAAACAAGGGATTCCGGAGTTTATGGCTGCAAGATGTTGTATTGGAAGATCCTACATTTGAAGACCCTGCCACCGGACAAATTTACGATAGTTTTATCTATTTAACCTACCTTGCAAGTCATACCCGTTCCATCAACCTTGGAACAGCAGCAACTGTTTTTTCTTTACGCCATCCGCTCCGGACAGCAAAAGAAGCAGCCAGCATCGAAAGGTTATTTCCTGAACGGCTAATGCTGGGAGTGTCATCAGGAGATAGACGGAAGGATTTCGCAGGCTTGAATATTCCAATCATGGAGCGTGGACAATGGTTTCGAGATTCCTTCCACTACTTTCAACAAGTACTTTATGAAGAGTTTCCATCCCTTGAATCACCACTGGGTCAAATAGAAAAAGCCAACCTTGTTCCTAAACCGACGAAAGAAATCCCCATCTTCCTAACTGGGTATGCTCAGCAAACATTAGAATGGGTCGCTAAACACGGAGATGGGTGGATGTTCTACCCCCAGCGCCCGGACCAGCAGGCCACGACGATTACAGAATATCGAAACCTGGCAGTAAAGCATAATTCTGAGGAACACCGTGCCTTCCTCATGCCCTTGCCTTTGGATTTGACTGCTGATCCTGATCACCCTTATGAAAAAATCCCTGCCGGGTACAGGACCGGACGGAATGATTTACTAGAAATATTAACGGCCTACCGCGACGCCGGAGTCAATCATATCTTTTTCAACCTATCCCAGAGTAAACGCCCGGTTAAGGAGGTTATCAGTGAATTAGGCGAATATATTCTCCCGTATTTTCACTGGTAAGAACATAAAAAACAGGAGGTGATAAAGATGGCTTCGAAACCTGAAGTTATTATACTAGGGACTTACCATATGGCCATGAATCCAGAATCGGTGAATCAACATCAGAGGGAGATATCAGAGATTATTCACGAGTTGAAGGAATTCAACCCCACAAAAATCGCGGTCGAAAAAAGCTTTTTGCTTAGCAAGGAAGTCAACCGCAGGCTGAAGGAATATATTGCCGGGACATTTAGGCTGGGTTACGACGAGGTGGACCAATTTGGTTACCGCCTGGCCAAAGACCTAGGTCATAAGGAACTTTACACAATTGATGAAGAGGTGAACATGACCAGCCCGGCCTTGAACCAGGTATTTGAATGGGCAGAGAATTATCAGCCTGATTTATTAACGGAGATTATTGAAATTCAGCAGCAGTTGGCGAAAATGGAACCGGAAGACTCCTCCCCGCTGCATCGTCTTAAAGCTATCAACAATGCTGATTACAGCTCTACTCTTGAAAAATTGTATTTGAAACTCACGTTGATCGGTAACCATCAGCATCAAGTGGGGGCAGCATGGTTGAAACAATGGCACCAAAGAGACTTATCTATTTTTGCTAATGTCAGCCGTTTGGCAGTTAATGACGATCGCATTTTACTTCTAATCGGCAAAGACCACCTTCCGCTTTTGAATCACTTTTTTGAAGCAAGCGGAAGCTTTGAAATGGTTCCACCATACGAATATCTCCCCAAATAAAAACCTCCACCTTCTTATAAAGAGTGGAGGTTTTGCCTTTATTTGTGAGGGGGCTGATCCTCATTGTGTTTTCTTTTTCTTCTCATACGTTCCAAAATTCGCTTACGGTTGATATGAATGGTCTTCGGTTCATACCCTTCACTAGCCTGGATATCTTCATTGGAAGCTTTCATGAAGGATAATGCCAGCATGAACATAATAAAAATCAGCGGGAAGCCACCGACGATGCTGGCCGTCTGCAGCGTGCCAAGTCCTCCCAGGAACATGAGTGCCAACGGAAGCAGACATAGAGCGAATGCCCAAAATAACCGGTTCCAGCGCAATGGCTCTCCATCCACCTCTTTTTGAACGACAGCAGAAAGGATGTAAGAACTTGAATCAAAGGTTGTCGCAAGGAAGATGATTGCCAAGATCGTAAATATCAGCACCATGAACTTCGCTAATGGCAGCTGGCCGATAATCGCAACAATGGCGGCAGGGGCACCGTACTCATTCATATAACCAATGGTATCAAAGGATCCCGTCATCTGCATGTATAGGCCAAAGTTGCCCATGATTCCAAAGAACAGGATACATCCGAGCGTTCCATATACCATTGTACCGAGAATCATCTGCCGGATCGTACGACCTCTGGATATCCGTGCCACAAACAAGCCGACAAACGGGGCATATACAAGCCACCATGCCCAATAGAAAATGGTCCAACCTTCCGGGAAGCCAGTTTCTTCAAATTCACCAATATCACCAAATGGTTCTGTCCATGTTGCCATTTTGAAGAAATTATCAAGCAATATGCCAAGACTGTTCGTAGTCGTCTCTGTTATAAATCTCGTCGGACCGAATACGAAAATGAAACCTAACAGGAAAAGAGCAAGCCATAAGTTAATATCACTAAGCAGCTTGATCCCCTTTTTTAACCCAGAATAAGCACTGAAAGCGAAAATCGCCGTACATAAGAGTAATATGAAAGCCTGCATCGTCATATTCGCTTCTATGCCGGTCAGATCGCTGACACCCTCTGCAATCATTGGAGTACCAAGTGCCAGGGTTGTACCAGCACCTCCCATTAAACCGAACATGAATAGAATATCAATGATATGACCTAGCGGACCATCTACTGTTTTTCCTAATAATGGTCTGCAAGCTTCACTGATCTTCAGTACAGGCTTTTTCCTCACATAGTAGAAATAAGCGATCGGCAGTGCCGGAAGTGTATAGATTGCCCATGCGATCGGTCCCCAATGAAAAATACCATAAGCGGTCGACCACTGGATTGCCTCTTTTGATTCTGGTTCAATACCGAATGGCGGTCCTTGATAATAATACGCCCATTCAATGACTGCCCAATATAAAATACTTGAACCGATCCCTGCCGCAAATAGCATCGCTGCCCAGGAGAAAGAATTAAATTCAGGCTTCTCTCCCTCATCCCCTAATAAAATATGGCCATTTTCACTGAAAGCCACAAAAATCAGGAAAGCAAACACCAATAAACCCATGACTAAGTATAAGACGCCGAAATTAGTGGTCATGAAGGTATTCGCCTGATCCACTAATGCTGCTCCGGCTTCTGGGAAAATAACAAGTGGTACGACCACCAATAGCAGCAAGGCAAAGGCTCCTATAAACGTGGGCCAGTCAATTATTTTAGTATTCATTTCACTACCTGCCTTTCTTATTTTGTTATGATTACTACAACAATGATTTGAAGTGATTTTAAGTAGAGAACAAGTATATAAGATGTTTTCCTTACACCAGTTAATTACTGTATCAAAACCTTTATGAAGCAACAAACCGGCTATAATCCCTTTTCGCAGTGTGACAGTAAAATATCTCAAGCTAGAAAGAGGCTATGTCGAATTTTATACTATTTTGTCGAATTAAAAAGAATCTCCAAATTGTAAATCGGAGGTCTAATTACTCGTAAGGTTCGATCTTCCTAAGAGAATCCTGGTTATTATCTTCAACAGCTTTGCTATTAAGTTTGCTCTATTCCCTCCCATTTATTAATCACCTCATTAAGGTGGGAGGTTATGATATGGGATTTAAAAGCAGGAATATTTAATAAACGGTAGCGGTGATGAGCGAATATGTGAAATGGAACCCGTATTACCGGATGGAATAGAGGGGTTGATTATGATTTAAAGTAACTGGAAGTCTGCTCGCAGTCTTTCTTTTGCAGGAGAAAGGAGAAGTATAAAATGAAGAATTGGCGGAAGTGGGATGATTGGTTCAATCCCTTATATTTTCCCTTAGTAACAGCCATACCTGTCGAAACATGGCTGTTGATTTCTATTCAAACTAAAACGTGGAATGCGGTAGAGTTGACCACCTTTATCATATCTGCGCTATTCTTAGTATTTGCGGGAATTGTAGAATTGAGCGCTGAAGAAATAAAACATCGTTTTTTCGGCCACCTTTACTTAGGAAGTGCTGTGGTCTTTGGGGGATTAGGGTACCTCTTTTTTTGAGTTTCCCTCCCCCTATTGTTATATAAAAAAAAGCCACGGCAGGATCATCGGGATCATAATGATCAGGGTCACGGTAAGCCAGGCAGTAGAATTTTCATTCGACAATTGCTTACGGTACGACATCCCCCATGCCATTAGAAGCAGGAGGGTGACAATGATGCTTCGTAAATGGAACGTGTCATCTTTATTCATCATGAATATATAGATTCCGCCTTCGGTAAGAAGCATAATACCTACTAATGAATTGAATATATGGGTGAAACGTCTGCTCACGCTTGTTCACTCCTTGACTAATAAGTTCATTTACATTTTATCATTCGCTTAAAACATTATAGTATTACTTTTGCTTTTACAAGTTGAAAAGATTAAAATTATAGATGACAGAAAATTCCCTTAATTATACAAGTTTCCCTAAAGGAGGAATCCTAGTGACACGACAGCTTACATGCCAATCTGCGGTATATGCGTTAAGTAAAGAAAACCCGCCTGCAATTACAATCCAGCCCGGAGAGACGCTTACCATGGAAACGTACGATTGTTTTCAAAATCAAATCCAGTCAGAAACAACGGAGATCAGTGCGATTGACTGGAATCAAATCAATCCGGCAACGGGACCAGTATATGTAGAAGGTGCTGAACCAGGAGATATTCTTAAGGTGAAAATTGATCAGTTGAAAATAGGTGAACGAGGAGTAATGGTGACAGGAAAAGACCTTGGTGTCTTAGGCCACCGTTTTGATGATTTTGATGTCAAGATCATTCCAATCAAGGATAACCAGGCAATTTTTGATGAAAAACTTTCATTACCATTAAACCCAATGATTGGGGTCATTGGTGTCGCACCTGAAAATGAATCCGTCAACTGTGGCACTCCTGGCGCACATGGCGGCAATATGGATACAAAGGTTATCACAGAAGATGCAGAGCTATATTTTCCGGTTTTCGTGGAAGGCGCATTGTTTGCTCTGGGAGATTTTCATGCTGCCATGGGGGATGGAGAAGTCAGTGTATCAGGTATAGAAGTTCCTGGAGAAGCAACGGTCACCTTTGAACTTATAAAAAAACAATCACTATCTTTCCCTTTAGTCGCAAACGATGAAGGCATCTCCTTAATTGTATCAAAAGAAACGCTTGATGATGCTGTTGCTACTGCAGTAGAGCAAATGGTGGATTTATTACATCCGCACACAGACCTCACGCTTTCACACCTGACCATGCTGATGAGTGCTGCTGGAGAAGTTCAAGTAAGTCAGGTTGTCGATCCACTGGTAACGGCCAGATTTTTTGTACCGAAACATATATTAGAAACTTATGATATTCAACTATTTTAAACAGAACGCCAACTCCTGACAAAGAGTTGGCGTTCTTTAAGTTATGATATTCAGGAAATCGGCTTATAAAATCCGGTTGATTTCTTCCTATACCCCCACTTTTCATATATATGATGGGTCGTTTGCCGTTCAGGTCGATTCCCGCTATTCAGGATTATAGAAGCAGCTCCGCGCGCTTTCCCCCATTGTTCTGCACGTTTGAATAGTTCTTTCCCAATTCCTCTTCCCTGATGTTCCTCCTCCACAATAGCAGCAACCACCCTCACATAGCTTTCATTCTTTTCATAACGAAAGCTATGAATCATCCCAATCATTCCGAGCAGCTGTCCAGATTCTTCGTATACATAAGTCTGATAGTCCGTCTTCATTTTGATTTTTGCAAACCGTGCGGACATTTCCTTTACAGTGGTCGGATATCCTAATAAATTTACCAGCTTTGCTAACTCCCCTGCATCTTCTAACATTGCTTCCCTTATCATATACTTCCTCCTTAACCCAAAATCCAGTCGATTAACCGCCAAGTCCTATTTGGATAAAAAACTAAATATTTATACTTATTAACATAGTAAAAGAAAGCCTTTCTCTAATAGAGAAAGGCTAATTGTTTGCGGTTCATTCAGGTTTTGTCTGTTCCAGCTCCAGGCTCTCCCATTTTTCCTGTTGATCCATCTCCGGACTTTGAACTTGGAACGGAATTACAGCCACAGCTATACCTATAAGGATAATAAATGCGACACGTTTGACCTTATTCACGTTCTTCCCCCTATACAGGTTAGTAATCTAAGTGTAACATACCAAAACCTTCCTAATAAGGTGTGGAATGAATTCAATCTGAAAACCAGGTGACACCTTTCGCCACCTGGCTATTTTCTACTTACGATTGCTGCTTCTCCCTTTGTCTTAATTCGACTCTGCGAATTTTACCAGAAGTGGTTTTCGGCAATTCCCCAATGAAGTCGATCTTTCTTGGGTATTTATAAGGTGCTGTCAATTCCTTCACATGGTCCTGTAGTTCCTTGACCAGTGTTTCATCACCATTGACATTTTCCTTCAATACGATATATGCTTTGACAATATTACCGCGGACTTCATCTGGACTTGCAACTACGGCACATTCCTGAACGGCAGGGTGTTTTACTAAAGCGTCTTCCACTTCGAAAGGACCAATTGTATATCCAGAGCTGATGATGATGTCATCACTTCTTCCTTCAAACCAGAAATAACCATCTTCGTCCTTGGAAGCCTGATCCCCTGTTACATAATAGTCACCACGATAAGACATTTTCGTGCGTTCTGGATCTTTGTAGTACTCTTTGAAGAGCGCTGGAGTTTCCAAGTGTACGGCAATATCTCCAACATCGCCAACTCCTACTGGCTGTCCCAGTTCATCAATGATTTCTACTCGATTTCCTGGAGTCGGTTTACCCATTGATCCTGGCTTGACATTCATGTCCTTCATTACCCCGACTAACAGTGTGTTTTCTGTTTGTCCGTAACCATCACGCACGGTGACATTGAAATGCTTCTGGAAAGTGTCGATTACTTCCCGGTTCAGCGGCTCTCCGGCTGAAACAGCACTGTGCAACGCCGGGAGGTGATAATCGTCCAAATTATCGACTTTTGCCATCAGGCGGTATTCAGTTGGTGTACAGCACAGTACATTAACCGTATAGCGTTCCAAAATACTCAGATAAGTCTTTGGATCGAACTTTCCTTGATAAACCAGGCCAGTAGCTCCAGAGCCTAACACAGAAAGAAAAGGGCTCCAAATCCACTTCTGCCATCCTGGACCAGCTGTCGCCCAAACAGTATCCCCTTCCTGTATACTAAGCCAATTTTCGGCTGCTGTTTTCAAATGGGCATACCCCCATCCATGTGTATGCACTACACCTTTTGGGTTACCGGTAGTCCCTGATGTATAGGATAAGAAAGCCATATCATTTCGCGAAGTATTTGCCATCTCCAATTCAGCAGCTACCTTGTTTTGGTCGAGGAGTTCGTCAAGAAAAGTCCACCCTTCAACCGCTCCACCGACTGTAAACTTTTTAAGTGCATCGATTTCTTTTATATCCTTAAACTGCCCCGTGTATGGGTGGTAGCTTACAACCCCACTTACTTCGCCATGGGAAATACGATATTGAAGGTCTTTCGTTCTTAACATTTCAGAGCTTGGAATCACAACAAGACCAGCTTTTAAAGCCCCTACATATACCTGGTAGGCCTCAATCAGACGCGGGATCATGATCAATACCTTATCGCCTTTTTGAAGCCCTCCTTCTTTGAAAGCGTTACCAATTTTGTTGGCATTTGTTATTAATTCCGCATATGTAATTTCTTCCTGGTTCCCCTGTTCATCTTCCCATTGCAGCGCTTTACGATCAGGGTCACCTGCATACTTCTCAATTTCACTGACTACATTATAAGTTTCTGGAGCAATTAATGATTCTCTATTCATCTCATATCCCCTTCCAAAAATCTAGTAGCTTCATTCAATCGTATTATATCAAATAATTCATAATTGTTGTAATTATTTCAAAAGTAAAATGAACTGTTGTAATTCATGACGCTTATCCAATAAAACAACCGAAAAGTCGAAGACTTGATTTCGAGATGATTGTAAGAGTTTTGGGGCGTTGGGGAAGGATTCGCTTTCCAGCTCCATCGCCTAGACACTCGCGACATAAGCAGTCCATCAACGGGAAGAAAGAGCCCTTCCCTTTTGCTGTTCTGCTTATGCGTGTCGTGTCTCCCAAGGCGATTACGCATTTATTTCTTTCCTGCGGGGGAACTGGCAAGCCTCCTCATTCGTTTCACTCTCTGTGGGGTCTTGCCTGCTCCTCCTCCCTAGGGAGTTTCGTAGTTTCCCAACCACCCCTTCCGAAAGATGAGAGAAAAGAACCCCTGTTATAGAGGCGACTGTCTTCTACAATAACTGGTTATAAGCACGTTTTTACAAGTAGCTCTCCCTTTGGTTGAAGGACTGCATAACGAAGTTTCCGTTCTCTCATAAACGCAATGAGGGCCGGGAAATTGCGAGACTCCAATGGGAGGATAGTACATGGTGAGATCCCGCAGGGCTTTAAAGCCCGAGGAAGCTCACCGTACGCCCATGGAAAGCGAGTGATTTCCCGGACCTCCAAACCGTTACTATCGTAACGGAAACAACTTATCTTGAAACTGAGTTTTCAACAATTGGGAGCTTTACTTAAAAAAACCGGTTGAAACTTTTCGTTTCAACCGGTTTATCTACTAAGCGAGACGTTTGAAGTTCTCGCCTAATATTTCATTCATGGAATGCACAGTAACAAAAGCGCGCTCATCGATGGAAGAGATATATTTTTTCAGGCGCGCGAAGTCCTTCCGACCCAGGATTGTAGTTATAACTTCTTTATCTTCATAGTTAAAAGCACCTCGGGCAGTATGAATAGTTGCCCCCTTCCCAAGCTGGCGAACAATAAATTCACGGACTTGCTCACTTTCCCTGCTAATGATGACAATTTCATTCTTATGGTCTAATTGCTGAAGAGCATAGTCAATGACTAAACCATTCAGAATGACCCCGAAGAAAGCGTACATTCCGATAGCCGGGCCAAATAGGAAAACAGATGAAGCAGCAATAGCAATATCAGCCATCAGCACACCTTTCCCGACTTCAACGGAAAAATACTTATTCATAATCATAGCCAATATGTCCGTTCCTCCTGTTGAGGCACCTTGATGGAATACGATGGCCATCCCGGTGGCAGCAATAATCTGACCAATGATTAACTGAATTAAAATATCATTACTTAGCGGAGCCCCCATCGGGAAGACCACTTCCAGCCCCCACACCATAAAGGAAAGAGCTAAGCTTGCGTAAATCGTTTTTGCACCAAATTGAAACCCTAAAAAAATGATACCAACTATGAATAACAATATATTCAAGATCAACATAATAAGCCCAAGTGATAAATCAGGAAAAACTTTATTCATCACAATCGAGAGCCCACTGACCCCACCAGTTGCCAGATCATTTGGTGACAAGAAAAAATGCACATTCACCGCCACAAAAAACGCACCAATATTCATAAGTGTAAATGACCACAATTTTTTTATCATCAGAAAGCCCCCTTGTGTTTATTTTATAGTTTATTTATCACGTTTCTTATTTCGACACAATCGGGATTATAACGAGGCTTTCGATGTTTGTAAACAGCTATGCACAAAACTACAAAAAAACTTTCATGTAAGCGATTTAAGCAATTTCATCATTCATAATTGTACAAATTTTTTAATTTTAAAGAGGGCTATTACCCGGGAAATATGTCGAAAAAAACAGACCCTGTAAAGGTCTGTTTCTTACATAGGAAAAGCTATCGTAACATACGTACCCTTTCCTTCTTCACTGCTATATTTAATGGTGCCGCCTAAATCGTCTACCATCTTTCTAGTCACCATAATTCCTAAGCCTGTTCCATCTTTTTTTGTTGTGAAAAAAGGTTCTCCAAGTCTTTTTAGCCTTTCTTCCGATAATCCTTTACCATTGTCTTTAACTACTATTTTAGCCTCACTATAGTCACAAAAGACATCAATACAGACTGTACCTTTAAGTTCTACAGCTTCTATGGCATTTTTAATGATATTTATCAATATCTGCTTGAACCTGTTGGGATCAGACTCAAGCGTATATTCACCGCAATCGATTGAAGTATGAATTTTAATGCCCTTCTCTGCAATCAACGATTGGTAGAGTTCCAATACATAATCTATCATTTGCTTAATATTGACCGGTTCTAACTGTTTGGATGAAGCCGGCTTTGCAAGCATCATGAAATCATTGACAATTGACTCAATGCGATTGACCTCACTTAATAATAAATCATTATAAGAGTCCCTCAACTCTGGATTTGCTGCTCCAAGCTGCATGAATCCTTTCAAAGCGGTTAATGGATTTTTGATTTCATGGGCAATACCAGCTGACATCTGGGTAATCGTTGAAAGCTGTTCAGATTGGCGCATGAAAGCTTCCTTTTCTTTCATTTCGGTAATATCCTCACTGATACCGACAATGTATTTTTGATTGCCTTCCTGGACCGGAAATCCCCTGGTCCGTATCCATTTCACTTCTCCGACAGGTGTTGTGATTGGGTATTCTATCTGACAGTTTTCACTCCGCATCTTTCGATATCCTTCAAGTATATAGTCATAATTTTCTTCTTCCGTTAACTGCTTCCACCAGCATAGCGGGTCATCTCTTCTTTTTTCTAAGGGAATACCGAATAAGTCACTGAAGCGTGGACTGACATACATCAATTCCATGAATGATTCATCACAAATCCAGAAGACGTCTTTGATATTATCAGCTAACAAGCTAAATCGCTTTTCGGATTCTTGCAACGCCTGAAGATATTTCTTCCTGATTGTCACATCCTGGATAAAGATAGTGAATCCATCATCTGTCGGGTAAATCGTGATTCTCGCATACATCTTCCGTTCTTTCATGTAAGCATCAAATGTAACCGGCTGTTCCATTTCTAACGCCATATAGTAATGGCGATAAAAAAGGTAGTAGTCACTGATCGGATATAATTGCCATAATTTATGTTTATAATGGGACTGCAGATTCTTACCAAGCATCCGTTCCATTTGCGGATTAGCATAAGTCAATTGCCACTGCTTATTAATCAGTGCTAAACCATGTGGAAAATTTTCTGTGATTGCTTTCATTTGGTTATGCAATTCAGCAAAATTCATTTCAGGAGGCTTATCCGTTACTCGTGTTTGTTTTTCTTGAACTGCGGCCAGGGCCTCGGAGCTTTCTTTAACTTTTGATGCCTTGTGGTTATACTCAGCAAGAAGCATATGGTGGGAAATGCTATTATCATCCTTATGTAAAGGCTGGATAACAACAGCTACTCTTCGATGGGATAGTGGTTTAAACGCACATCGTACCCATTGATGATGTGTCTTGAAGAGAAGGCGCGCTTTGCTGTATAAGGTCTCTTTCTTTGTGACATGCTTCAATGAATGTTGTATGCCGAATTGGTCGTAAACATAGAACAAGTCCAGCCAGTCATCGAGAAGGATCTCTTCCTTCGTAGAAATCTCCTTCTGCATCGAACGACTGCATGTTACCGTTTTAGTTTCTAAGTTAATGAGACAAATATTCTGATCAATCAGATCAAACAGCGCTAATACGTCACTTTCCTCCAAACCATATTGCATCCTCTCAATTAACATCAATGGACTACCTCTTTCCTTATGATACTTAAGGTAACGATTGTATGCTCCGTAGGTACTATTATAACAAAATTATTTAAATTTTGAATATATTCTTACAATTTTGTGAGAATTAGGTAAAACCCCTTAGAACATGGGTGTCTATTAGAGATATTGTCATAAATAGGAATACACAGGAATACCATCTTTTTTATCAACTTCAAAAGAGTTCTTTCTACCTATGTAAAAAAATCATTTGCCACCTCGGTGAGCCTTTTATGGTTATCCTAACAGATGCAAAGTGAATAATTTGTCGAAAAACATCAAATAGAGACACTTTTTTTCAGTGTCTCCATATCAGTACCAATATCCACCTTCCGGAAGCAGTTTTTTCATCATTAAATGATCCAGACTATGAAACGTATATCCTTGTGCACGCAAATCATCGATCATTTTTTCCAAGGCAAGTGCGTTATCTTCAGAAACGCTATGGAGCAACATCACCGCTCCGGGATGAACCTGGCTCATTAAGCTATCGTAAGCATACTTCCAGCCTTTTTGCCGGCCGGTATTCCAATCCACAAATGCAATGGACCAAAAGGCATTGATATACCCCAATTCTCTCGTCCATTCTAACGACTTATCTGTAAATGTGCCACGCGGTGGGCGTAAATAAAGCATATCTTTCTGGTCAGTCAATTGGGCTACCGCTGTTTCTACTTTGTCCAGCTCTTCTTTAATTCGCGACTTCGATGACGCCGTAAAGTCAGGGTGATGCCAGGAATGGTTGCCGATAATGTGGCCTTCTTTGTTCATTCGTTTCACAAGCTCAGGAGCACTGTTTATATAATGGCCTGTAATAAAAAATGCTGCCGGTACCTTTTTCTCTTTTAATACGTCAAGAATTTGCCCTGTATACCCTTCTTCATACCCGTTATCAAAAGTAAGGTATATTTCTTTGTCGCCTGACTTATCTATATAAAAGCCATCATGTTGTTCCAATAATGGCCCATAAAAACCTACATCCGGCGGGGAACCATCCTTATTTTTTTCATAGCCCCAGCCATAAGCAGCGGCCGATACCGGAAATAAAGGCACTATTATAATGGATAAGATTAAAAGCGTTATCTTTTTCATTGTTGTACACCTGCTTTTTTCTTAGTTTACAGCAAGTATCCTCTGATATACCTGACTTACTTTTCCATATTAATAAGTAAAGAAGCACCTGCCGAACAGGTGCTTCTTGAATAACCAAACTATAGAACCATGGCTGCAACCCAGCCAAAAATGAATAACGGTATATTATAATGCAAGAAGGTTGGAACACATGTGTCCCAGATGTGGTGATGCTTTCCGTCAGCAGCA
Source organism: Thalassobacillus devorans (assembly GCF_900176565.1). Lineage (GTDB taxonomy): Bacteria > Bacillota > Bacilli > Bacillales > Halobacillaceae > Thalassobacillus > Thalassobacillus devorans_A. Next base: position 440,391 of record NZ_FXEH01000004.1, on the reverse strand, counting down.
AGTCCTGAAGTTGGTCCCAGCGTGCTGTCTGATGCCGGAGAACCAGCATCCCCCAGCGCCCCTGCTGTTCCAATCAAAGCAGCCAATGCCATCGGGGAGAATCCAGCTGCAACACCGATAGGGACGAATAATGCTGCCAAGATCGGTACTGTCCCGAAGGAAGAACCAATTCCCATGGTTACCAACAGACCGACAAGCAACAGTATGAAAGCGATCAGACCTTTATTGTCTCCTATCATATCAGAGCTTGAATCAACTAACGCATCGATTGAACCCGTTTCCTGCAGTACATTGGCATAACCAGCAGCAATCAGCATAACAAATGCTATCATTCCCATCATACCGATACCATTCGTGACCACTTCGTCCCCACGACGGAAAGGTACTACAAGGAATACAAACATAAGAACAAGTCCGGTCAATGCTCCTAATACTAGGTTTTCGGTCCAAATTTGTACTCCTAATGCTGCTGCCACGGCTACAAGCGTCCAGGCATGTTTGGCACTAAAAGAAGCATTTGTGATGTCTGGAGTGTCTTCTTCCCCTACTTCTACACTGAGCTGATATTTATCTCTTGGTTTGCGATAAGAAAAGAACACAGCTACGAGCAAGCCAATAATCATCCCGGAGCCAGGAATCAATAGTGACAGAGCGATACTTCCGATACCTACATCAACTCCGCTGGTCCCCATCGCATCCTGAATGGTCTGATGGAAGATCAAACCAAAGCCTGCGGGAATCATCACATAAGGTGCTTTCAAACCAAATGTTAAGGCAGCAGCTACCCCGCGTCGATCCAGTTTCATCTGATCAAAAAGGTTTAACAAAGGCGGAATTAATATTGGGATGAATGCAATATGAACGGGAATGACATTCTGAGATAAAGATGCCACACCAGCAATCACTAATAACATGATGACACGCTTATTTTTCAACATTTTCAATAAATAATTCACTAATATATTCGTTATGCCCGAGTAACTGATTGCTACTGCGAAGGCACCTAATAAAATATAGCTTAAAGCAACGCTCGCCTGATTCCCCATGCCATTGATCATCATATCCAGGGAATTTTGCAGCGATTCTCCAGCTATGAGCCCTGCTGATAAAGCCGCAGCAATGATTGCGATTATTACATTGACACGCAAAAGACTGAGCACGGTCATGATCAGCACCGAAATAATAACAGCCCACGCCATAAAAATTCTCCTCTCAAACATTTTAATTTTAGTTCGTTAACGATTTACCATGATAAAGGAAGGTGTTATAAAAATCAACCTTTTATTGTTTTATTCCATATAATTACAAACCCCTCTCCTCTAATAATAAAAACCGCACATTGGTGGGTGCGGTTTCGTCTTGGGTGTTACATTTTCTTTTCAAGTTCTTCGAGCATTTGTATAAGCTGATCAATATCCTGCACGGATGTCTCTTCCGGCTCCATTTCATCCAGGCGTGACATAAAGGCTGCCAACCTTAATTTCAGATCTTGAAGTTTTTCTTCTTGAGCCATGCATAAACTCCTTTGTTCATTGTATTCTTTACAGGTTTCTTCGATTGATACCATGCACTATCATAGTAGAAATACTCCGGTTTGTCCATGTAGAACAGGAATATAACATTAGAATTACTGTTGATAGCCTTCATTCTTTACCAAAGTTAAATATCCAAAAATTAAAAATACGCCTGACCCAGGTGACCGGATCAGGCGTGTATGCTGGTTATTTCAATTGGAAAGAGTAAGATACATGATCCTGAATTGGTATCCAGGCTCCAATTCCTTGTTTTTTTATGTTTTTTACGATTAATTGCTTTTTGGACCCTTTCAATTGAATATATACTTCCCCAAAAGCAACTGTTCCTTTTTCATTGACTGCTGGAGCATATGCTTGTAAGGAACCGATTTTTTTAGATGGAACTGCATAGGTATTCTGCTGTTTCGTACCACTGCCCACGACCGTATGAAAAGACAACGGAAGGTTGGTATTATTTTGGGCTTCTAATAGAAGCATGCGTTTCACTTGATCAGGGGTATCAATTTTGGCTGTAAGGCCACCTTTGATGTGTTTTTCATCTTTTTGCAGGTAATTCATTTTTTCTGTCTGTTGACTTGCCTGATTGTTCAGTTCATTTGTGTTGATATGCTGATATTCCCAATTAATACTCGTCTCCTTGGACGTGTAGTTCAATGGCCATTTTCCTAAGTAAACCTCGCCGCGATACCCAATGGCTAATGGGGAAGGTTTCAAATTCGTTTCATTCAATAATTCAATTAGCTGGGGGTTCGTGATTTTCACCTCAGCTTCTTTTATCAGTTCATCTGTCAATTCACTTGGCTCAAGGACAACCTGGTCTTCTGTTGAGTTAGGGTAGGTATTGTCTTTCGAGATATTCAAAACGTGACTTGGCAGCCGTCCTTCTTCTTTTTTATCTTCTGCTTGTAGAAGAAGCGGCTCAGCCGCGAATAACACCAATAATAATGCCATGATGGACAAGATCCACGTTCGCATATAAGGGAGCCCCTTTCTTTTTTGATTATCATTTGAAATAAGGGGCTTTTTATTCATCACGTCATCTCACCCATATATTAAAAAACGCGTCCTATCAATATAGGACACGCTTTACAGGAATTATTTACATACTAAGCTCGATATAATCTACCGTTTCTTGTACATCGATACTGTCTTTGACCGACTGTACCATCGAACAGTTATTACGGGCGATTTCCAAGTTTTTCTGCAGTTTATCCCGACTGATGTTATGGCCTTTCACAACATAATGAATCGCCACCTTTTCAATCCGGTTAGCCTCATCTGGATTGCGGGTTACATCTGCGGTAACTTTAATATCCTCGTACTTCACCCGTTGTTTGTCTAAAATTTTACGATAGACACCAACACTGCAGCCAACGATGGACGAAACCATTAATTGGTAGGGGCGGAAGCCAAATTCTTCATTACTGGATATATTCAGTTCTCCATATTCCAATTGCGTTCGAATTCCATTCTCTCTCATAAAAAATTCCATTATACCACTCCTTTATGAAGTTCTTTTTCCCATTTTAACAGAACAAGCTCAAGGAATAACATCTTTTACTCAAAGTTTGCATTTTTCTTGCCATTACCATTATTCTCCGATAGGATGAAAGAAGTTTTTTGAGGGGGAGGATAAAGAATGGTCAAAGCTAATACTCGCTTCAAGATCCTCATCGCCTTAGTAGCGATTTCAGGCTTTTCTCAAGGTATGCTGCTTCCATTGCTTGCAGTCATCTTAGAGCAAAATGGGGTTTCTTCATCCATTAATGGCCTGCATGCCACTGGCCTGTATATAGGAGTGCTGATAGCTTCTCCTTTTATGGAAAAACCGATGCAAAAAGCAGGGTATAAGCCAGTGATTCTGCTTGGTGGGGCATTCGTATTCATCTCCATGGCTTTATTTCCATTTTGGCAGGCGCTTTGGTTTTGGTTTATTTTGCGGATGACTATTGGTATTGGGGACCATATGCTTCACTTCGGAACCCAGACTTGGATTACATCCACGGCTTCTCCTGAGACCAGAGGAAAAAGTATCGCATATTACGGTTTATTCTTCAGTGCCGGCTTTACGTTAGGACCCTTGATGACAAACTTATTATCTGTCCATATATATTTACCATTCCTGCTTTCCGCCTTGCTGAGCGCCATCGTCTGGTCCAGTATGTTTTGGGTTAGAAATGAATTACCAGCGAAAGATAGCCATAACGTTCATATGGGCAGTTCGATCAGCAGATTTGGACAGGCCATCAAGTTAGCCTGGGTCGCATTTCTCCCCCCGCTTACTTACGGTTTTCTGGAAGCTACCTTGCACGGGATTTTTCCTGTTTACGGCATGCGGATTGGTCATGATGTTAACATTCTTTCATTGATCATCCCATTTTTTGCAGCAGCAAGCCTTTTATCCCAAATACCATTGGGCATGTGGAGCGATAAAGCAGGTCGTAAAAAAGTGATTTCCCTTGTCTTAACAGCCGGTACTTTAGCGTTTTTTCTTGCTGCATTACTCGAAGACTCCGCATTCTGGCTCTTCGTACTATTTGCGCTGGCAGGATTATGTGTTGGTTCTCTCTATTCCTTAGGGCTTTCCTACATGACCGATATTCTGCCAAAATCGCTCTTACCAGCTGGAAATATTATGTGTGGCATCGCCTTCAGTGTCGGCAGTATCAGTGGCCCGTTTTTAAGCGGTGCTTTCATTGATTTGTTCCCAGACACTTCCTTCTTCTATGTCATCGTAGCATTGCTTTTAGTCGTACTGATCGCTACTATATTGAAGAAAGAGCCGGCAGTTAACGACAACCTGCAGCACTCTTCATAAAAAATGTCTCCTGTTAACACAAGTTAACAGGAGACATTTTTTATTGTAGTGCTTTCTTCAAGACCTCGAGATTCCGATACATTAAACTGAAGTAATCTTCATCAGCATCGATATCATTATCTGTCAAAACGGATAAATTATGAATTCTTAATGCTTCTCCATTAATTTCTTTTTGAACGACTTCGGATACTTTAGGAGTAACATTTTGTTCGAACAATACATACTTTAAGTCATTGTCTTCCGCTGCTTTGATAATTTTTTCTAATTGTTTTTGTGATGGCTCTTCCGTAGGACTTAATCCACTGACTGCAATCTGTTCAAGACCATAGGCATGTTCCCAATAACCATAAGCCGCATGGGACACAATAATTTTATTTTTGGGTTGTGCTTTTATTTCATTAGCAAACGAATGATCCAGCTCCTCCAAGTCTGCTTTCAATGTGTTGAAGTTCTCTTCATAAGTTTCTTCCTCTTCCGGTTTTAATTCAACAAGAAGGTCTTTGATGTTAGCTGCCAGTTGGATGGATAGGACAGGATCAAGCCATACGTGAGGGTCTTTGTCGTTATCACCATGACCATGACCATGACCATCACCTTCTTCTCCGGCGTGATTCTCCTCATCGTCATGCTCGTCATGGCCGCCATCTTCTTCATTCTGTTGGTGTTCATGATTCTCCAAATTGATACCTTCAGTCGCCTCCAGGATTTTCACGTCCTCTGCTTCAACAGCACCGGAGATCTTTTCTGCATATGCTTCCAGTCCGGCTCCGCTATAAATGAAACCATCTGCTTCTGCTACTTTTATCATTTGTTTTGTATCGGGTTCAAATGTATGCGAATCCGCACCAGGAGGAAGGATAGACTCCACTTCTACATGATCTCCGCCAATTTTTTCAGCAAAATCCTTCAACGGATAGACCGTTGTATAAAGTTTAAGTGTTTCTTTAACTTCCTCCTCTGAAGCGTCATTTTGACTCGCTTGTTCTCCACAAGCTCCCAGGAAAACAGTCAATAATAATGATAATAAAAATAAATACCTCTTTTTCATTCCTTACTCTCCCCCTTCGTTACTGAAGTGAATTATAGCGTAATCATTACGCTTTGTAAATAGTAATCACTACCATTTAGTTTAGACCTGAATAGAAGCGTACCGTCTCGTACGATACGCTTCGTTCTTAAAGACAGCCTGGGCATTTTCCGTAAATCTCGAACTTATGATCATCAACAGCATAACCATCCAGGCTTTGGGCTATTTTATCCATCGGACAAAACTCTACCGCCTTTGTTTTGCCACACCCGGTACAAATAAAATGATGATGATGGCCATGCGTGTCACAATGGAAACGGAAATGTTTCTCCCCATCCAGTTCAGTCGATTCAAGTACCTGTTCTTCTGCCAACAAGTATAAGTTACGGTAGATGGTATCATAGCTTACACCGGGAAAGTCCTTTTGTATTTCCTTTAATATCGTCTTGGCAGGAATATATCCTTGATCCTGCTCCGAGAATATCTCAAGTATCCGCTCACGCTGTTTCGTACGCTTATATCCCTTTTCTTTTAATTTATCAATTGCTTTTTCTATATTCATATCGTTTCACCCTTTAATGATAATTGACCTGAAACCTTCCGATAGGCTATCGCTCCGATTAATATCAAAATGGCAGTCACCACAATCGTTCCGCCAGGCGGTACGCTTAGCTGATAGGAAGTAATTAATCCAACGATTACGGATAATTCTCCGAAAAAGATAGATAATCCAATCGTCTGTTTAAAACTTTTGGAGATACGTAATGCTGCAGCAACAGGAAGGGTCATCAATGCTGATACGAGCAATATACCGACAATTTGCATCGCTGAAGCGATAACTAAGGCCACCATAACAATAAACAATAGGTGGATCAATTTCCCATTAACCCCGGACACCGCAGCATGGTCTTCATCAAACGACAACACAAACAGCTCTTTATAGAACAACAAAACGACGGCAAGTACCAATAATGTAATCACTAACACTGTCGACATGTCCGCACGGCTGACAGCAGTGACACTGCCAAATAAATAACTGAATAAGTCGGTATTAAAGCCGTCCGCAAGCGAGATCAATATGACCCCGACACCGATCCCTCCAGATAAGATGATCGGAATCGCGAGCTCCTCATAATGCTTATAAACTTTTCTAAGTTTTTCAATCAGAATGGCGCCCGTGACAGAAAACACCATCCCCATATAAACGGGGTTCCATTCATTGATCGCCGTTACCCGCTTTTCTAATAACAGACTTGCCGCAATACCAGTTAAAGTAATGTGTGAGAGCGCATCCGCAATCAGCGACAATCGCCGCACAACGATAAAGACACCAAGAAGCGGTGCCACAAAACCGATCATCAAACCGGCTAGCGCTGCGTTCTGTAAGAACTCATAGGTGAAAAAGCTTTCAATCACGAGGGTCCACCTCCCCATGGTTGTGGGTCAGCTGCTGGACCGGATGACCATATAATTGGCTGAGATCTTCATTAGAAAACGCCTTATATTCATGAGACTCTCCATGAAAATGAATGGTTTTATTCATACAGACAACATGGCTCGCATGTTCGGTAATCGTCCCAATATCATGGGAAACCATCAATAATGTAATCCCTTCGTTGCGATTTAATTTGTGCAGCAATTGATAAAAGTCAGCCACATGTTTGGCATCGACTCCGACAGTGGGTTCGTCTAATATTAAAAACTTCGGATCGCTCACCAAAGCTCTGGCAATAAATACACGCTGCTGCTGTCCACCAGAAAGTTCACCGATATTATGGTTGAAGTAGTCTTCCATCTCTACTGTCTTTAACGCCTGCATCGCTTTCTCCCGGTCATTCTTATTATAAAAACGAAACAAGCCTGTTTTTGAAATTAACCCTGTTTTTACAACTTCCAGTACGGTAGCCGGAAATCCAGAGTTAAAGCTGTTGGCTTTTTGTGATACAAATCCGATCTCTTCCCAATGTTTAAAGCTGCGGACTGGAGACCCAAAGAGCTTGATACTTCCCTTCGTAGGTTTCAAAAGGCCGAGCATAAGCTTGATCAATGTGGATTTACCAGAGCCGTTCGGACCGACCAGCCCAAAGAATTGCCCCGCCTCGATAGTAAGTGATACATCCTTCACTACCGTCTCTTTTTCATATTTAAAGGATACATTATCCATTTCTAAAACTTTATTATCTGTCATACTAATCCCTCTTCAAATCATAATGATTACGAATTACATTATAACGGCTTACGAACGCATACACAAGTATCTAATCGTAACCATTACAATTAAATATATTTTCCAGTTAACCTCCCTTTAATGGAAGACTCAGTTTCAAGATAGTTGGGTCCATTAACGTTAGGGAAAAGGGATGGGCAGGGAAACGACTCGCTTTCCTGCGGGGGACCTGGCAAGCTTCCTCGGGCTAAAGCCCTGCGGGATCTCGCCTAGCCCCTTCTCCCGCGGGAGTCTCCCCGTTTCCCTGCCCATCCAGCCATTATTAAAGTAAACGGACCCTTCATAAAACAAAGAGTGTACAGCTCAAACCTTCATCTAAATGCATTTACAAAGGATGTATAGGCAAAAACATCTTCTTTCTATAACCGTGGAGGAGGTTCCACAAGTGTGATTACGAGAACTTCTTATGGCAAGAGGAGTGGGGGAACGACGAGACTCCTCGAAAATGCTACGCATTTCCTTCGTGCGTGGGTTAATTCAGGGTGAAAATTGCAAAGTCCTGTGGGATACGCGGGTTAGATGAGACCCCGCAGAGCGTCAGCTCGAGTAGGCTCGTCACTCGCCCACGGAAAGCGAGTTGTTCCCCAACGACCCTTCCCCTCACACAATATCTTGAAATCAAGTCTTTGACTTTTCGGCACTTTAATTGAATAAGCCTCTTGTCAAATATAACGTATAGCCAATAAATATAAAAAAGAAGCTCTGGCAGGCAATGCCTGGAGAACTTCTTGTCTATAAATATTTATTGTAGCGCTGTTCTAAATAATCCTGCAAAGCAGAGAATACCATGGTCATCGGCCAATAAATCATTGCTGCCAGGATATACATTGTCATCGTGTCGTAATTTCTTCCTGCTACAATCTGCGCTTTATTGAACAGTTCAGGTACGGAAATCATTGCAGCCAACGACGTCGCTTTCAACAAATCCAGGAACACATTCGACAGTGGCGGAATAGCTATTCTCGTAGCTTGAGGAAGGATAATTCTTCTCATCGTCTGCCAATACGAAAAACCTAAAGCCTGTGCAGATTCCCATTGTCCCCTATCCACACTGCTTAGAGAGGAACGATTAATTTCAGCGATATAAGCAGCCGAATTCAATCCGAACCCTAACACAGCAGCCATGGTGGCAGTCAATTCAATCCCGACTACCGGAAGTCCAAAATACAGGATAAACAGGAAAACCAAGATAGGTGTGCCTCGCATGAACGATATATACATCCTTGCAGGCCAGCGCAGCATCCGTTTGTCCGATCGTCTCGCCAGAGCAAGAAATAAACCAATCAACAGTCCAAGCAGCATACCAAGGATAGCCACCAATAAAGTCAGCGGTACCCCGCTTAATACAAAGGGAAGATTATCCCAGGCCCGCTGGGCATTGAACAGATCCTCGATCTCTACTCGTTTGATTTCGATGCCGAACATATTCACTCACCTACAAACCTAAGCCTTCGATCTCTCGAATATCCTCGTCTGGTTTCTTTGATGCATCTTTTCCGCCGAAGAATTCTTTCGAAATCTCAGTTAAAGTTCTATCTTCACGCATTTCATTCAAAGTTTCATTCACTTTTTGTTGTAATGTACCTGCGTCTTTCGGCATTACGATCGCAGAGTTTGTTGGATGAAACTTCAAGTCCGGATGTAATGTAACCGCAATGTCCGGCAGTGCTTTTAATGCCAATGATTGCAGGTAATAGTCATTGATAATTAAATCGGTACGCCCATTCTCCACATCACGCAAATATACATCATTGGTTACGTTTCCGTAAGTTTTCACCTCAGCTCCAAAATGACGGGAAATCTCTGCAAAAACAGTAGTGGCTCCGCCGCCCGCAACTTTACCATCTAAATCTTCAAGTTTTTCAATGCCGGACAAGTCATCTTCCCGCACAATCATCGTAGAATAAGAATACTTATAAGGGTCGCTGAACGCGAACTCTTTCTTTCGCTCTTCTGTCACTTCCATATCATTGATTGCCATATCGATCCGTCCGCTTTTAATGGCTGAAAGCAGACCGTCTACTCCATATTCTTCAAATTTTACCTCGAGGCCAAGACGGTCCCCGATTTCACGCATAATTTCAACATCATAGCCTGTTAATTCTTCATCAGATCCTTCGGGATAAAAGGAAGCAGGATAAAGGGTGCCAGATGTGCCTACCACCACTTCTCCTTGCTCCTCAATTTCTGACCACTTTTCTCCTGTCTGGTCTGAAGAACCACAAGCCGCTAACGCGAAAACAGAAAGTATCATAAGTATAAAAAATAGTGCTTTATTTTTCATGATTATTTCCTCCTCCTTAAATTCACACTTCACCAATATAGCAACGGGAAGGATAGTTTGCAACAATATAACCCTCCTTTTAAAAAGGATAAATAATCCAACGATTCTCACTTGATAATATCCCGAAATATGCTATGATAATAACAGATACTAAATTATAATTATTTTAATTAAAATCAATGCTATCAAAACCTAATTGATAGCATTTATCATTTGTATAGTTAAATGATGTTGATTACTATTCTCAATTATAAAAGAGGAGTTGAGAACATGAGTTCAGAAGCACGTGCAGTCAGTACAAACCAGCCACAAACATCGCATACTCAAAAATCATTCGTATGGTGGGAAAAAGTTAAAGAGCATATGGAACTTATCGCAGCGATCGTCAGTGGAATTATCATACTGACTGCCTGGATTTTTGAAGGATCCATGAGCTATGGAACATTTGTTGTTCTTCATTTAGCTGCCTTCGTCATTGGTGGTTTTGCAAAAGCTAAAGAAGGTATTGAGGAAACCATTGAAAATCAGGAACTTAATGTCGAGATGCTTATGATATTCGCGGCAGTCGGTTCTGCCATTATCGGCTACTGGACAGAAGGAGCTATCCTGATATTTATCTTTGCATTAAGTGGAGCATTAGAAACTTACACCATGAATAAAAGCCAACGGGAAATTTCATCTTTAATGGATTTACAGCCTGAAGAGGCTTTGCGTATAAAAAATGGAAGAGAAGAAATTGTTTCAGTTAAAGAGTTGCAACTAGGTGACCGCATCCTTATCAAGGCTGGTGAACGTGTTCCTTCTGATGGAACCATTATTAAAGGAAGAACCAGCCTGGATGAAAGTGCGATTACTGGAGAATCTGTTCCAGTAACAAAAGAAACCAACGGAGATGTATTTGCCGGGACAGTCAATATTAATGGAAGTATTACCGTTGAAATCACGAAACCGTCTGATGAAACGCTTTTCCAGAAAATCATACAGTTGGTACAGTCCGCGCAAAGTGAAAAATCACCATCTCAATTGTTTATCGAAAGGTTTGAAGGTACTTATGTCAAAATTGTCTTGATTGTGGTTGCATTAATGATGTTTTTACCTCACTTTCTGTTTGGCTGGAGCTGGACAGATACGATATACAGAGCAATGATCCTATTGGTAGTTGCCTCTCCATGCGCGTTAGTAGCATCCATTATGCCGGCAACGCTGTCAGCTATATCGAACGGTGCCCGAAATGGAGTTCTCTTTAAAGGTGGGGTTCACCTGGAGAACCTGTCCCATTTAAATGCGATTGCTTTTGACAAGACAGGGACACTGACCAAAGGAAAACCGGAAGTCACAGATGTGTTTTTCCGCTCAGAGGAAGAGTCGGGTAGAGTTCTATCGGTACTTGCCTCAATAGAAAGAGAATCCAACCATCCGTTAGCACAGGCTATTGTCAATTACACGGACACCCAACCCGGCATTGAACGTCGGGAAATCAGCAATATGCAGGATCTTGCCGGCAACGGTGTTACAGCAGCAGTGGATGGAGTCACATGGAAGATCGGTAAGCCAGGATTTCTTGGAAAAGAAGCTGCCGAATCCTTCCACGGAGGAATTCTGGAACAATTAGCCAGGCAAGGAAAAACGGTCATATTCATTGGAGATGAAAAAGGCATCGCAGGCGTTGTCGCTTTAAAGGACACGGTTCGAGAAGAAACCAAAAATGCCATCAAAATTTTACGGCAACACGGAATTTACACTGTTATGCTGACCGGTGATAATGAAACCACAGCTAAAGCGATTGCTGAAGAAGCTGGGCTTGATAACTATGTGGCTGAGTGTATGCCGGAGGAGAAAGTGGAAGAGGTGAAAATTCTTCGTAACAATTTTGATAACGTCGGTATGGTCGGTGATGGTATCAATGATGCACCTGCTCTGGCTACCGCAAATGTGGGAATCGCTATGGGGGAAGGTACAGATGTTGCTTTAGAAACGGCTGATATCGTTTTGATGAAAAATGACTTACCGAAAATCGCCAATGCCATTAAACTTTCCGAACGAATGAACAAAATTGTCAAACAAAACGTTGTCTTTTCCATATTGGTCATCATGGTACTGATCATTTCAAACTTCCTGCAAGTTTTGGACCTGCCGCTAGGCGTTATTGGTCATGAAGGAAGTACCATACTTGTTATTCTGAATGGCTTGCGACTTCTTAAATCCTAGTATGTATGAAGGTGTAAACCATCAAAAAAAGGCTTCCCGTCCGGGGAGCCTTTTTTCGTGTTAGTGGTAGTTATTCTGCTTATTCGCGGAGCTGCTTGTTTTGTGTTTAGGAGCATCACTTTTTTTCTTCTTGTTGTTCTTATTATTATGATTTTGCTTATTATCGCTCATCGCTGCCACTCCTTTTTTTCAATAATCATGCTTAGGTTCTGCATGAAGTACAGCGATTATACAGGCTATCAGGAGGAATGGATGCCCAATTTTCTCCTTCGCAAAATTGCATTAATTTCTCCTCCTAAAATGATGATGATCCCGGAAATATAAAACCAGATCATCAATACGATAAACCCGCCGAGGCTGCCATAAGTGGCTGAGTAATTGCCCATGCTGGTGACATAAAATGAAAATAATAAGGACACGATCTGCCAGCCAACTGTTGCAAAAACCGCGCCAGGGAAAGCCTGCTTTATTTTAATGTATTTATTGGGGGCCAGCATATACAGAAACATGAGGACGAGAAAAAAGATGATCGAAGAAATCACCCAGCGTAAGGCATTCCACAACTCAAGGAAACCTTCGGATAATCCAAACATAGAAAACAGATAGACCCCGACCATTCTTCCAAACACAGGGAGTAAAAATGCGACGGCAATGACACCGATCATCGAAATAGTAAGTACGATAGCAATAATTCTCCCGACAAATGGAGAACGGCTTTCTTCTACATCATAAGCACGGTTGAATGCACGCATGATGGAGTTGACACCATTGGACGCAGACCATAACGTGCCGATGATACCAATAGACAGTAAGCCACTATTCTGACTTGCCATCAATTCTGCCAGATTTTCCTGAATCATCGTGTAGGTTTCCTGAGGAGCATAGGTGTGAATAAAATCCAACAGCCTTTCCTGCGAAAGCCGCATATAGCCTAATAAAGTGACAAGAAATATCATGAAAGGGAATAAAGATAATAAAAAAAAGTAAGATAATTGGGCGGCCATGCCACTGATGTCATCCTTGTTGAAGCTCGCTCCTACCTCTTTTATAAAACTGAAGAACTCTTTCATGATATCCCTCTCCTAACCATTGGGAGAATGTTATGAAACGTCCCGGTGATCTGTCAGTTTCTCGACGTCCTTTTCTACTTCTTTTTCCCATTCGCTCACTTTATCAAGCAGTTCCTCCACTTTATTCAAAACTTCCAGTATATCTTTAGCCCCATCTGCCACACGGTTCGTCAGCTGGTTGTACTTAAGGCGTAACTCCCGGATAGCTTCTGAAGGGTTTGAAGTATAACTCTTAGCAGATACCCCAGCCTGTTTAGTGCTGTTAAAAACATACTCTCTGGTCTCCTTGTCCAACAGCGTAACAGCTCCTCCAATAACGGCACCGATCATGACCCCTTTCCAAAACTTATGCTCTTTCATATTTACCTATTCCTCCTTTGATAATTGATGGTCTTTTTTGATTTTATTTAAAAGTTCTCTGCAGCCAGCCGATACAAGTTCATAGACATATTCAAAGTTGCCTGTAAAAAATGGATCGGGGACATCTTTCACTTCTGCTTCCGGAATAAAATCAAGCAGTCGAGCTACAGTAACATCTTCTTTTTTTCTTATACCTTCCATATCTGTGACATTCTTTTCATCCATCGCAATCAAGTAATCAAAATCGTCCCAATCGCGCTCTGTAATTTGCCTGGCAGACATTCCTTCATAAGAAATTTTATATTTATTCAGAATTTCTCTTGTGCCCTCATGAGGAAGATCACCAACATGCCAGTGACCGATCCCGGCAGAGTCTATGGATATTTTCTTTTCCAACCCTTCTTTCCTTATTAAATCGCGAAAAATAGCTTCCGCCATCGGCGACCGGCAAATGTTGCCTAAACAAACAAATAGAACTTTAATCATTACTTCTTCTCCCCCAATTCTTCTCTTTTTATCTCATGCAAATTTTGTATATATCGACTGCTACCCCCATTTTTACCGGTGAAAACTTGTTTTATCATCTACTATTATACCCGAAATAGCTTGACATTTGCTCTTAGTTTTCGGAATATTTTATATATAAGGAAAAAGGGGGTACTAATCATGCAAGATGTCTTAAGCAGTATATCCGGCGTTGTATGGGGTCCCGTATTATTGATCCTGCTCGTCGGAACCGGTGTCTATTTGACACTAAGGCTCGGATTTTTGCAATTCAGCGCATTGCCTTACGCGTTGAAGCTTGCATTCAGTCCGGGTAAACAAGATAAAAAATCGAAAGGTGACATTTCCCACTACCAGGCTTTGACTACTGCGATGGCAGCCACTATTGGAACCGGTAACATTGCCGGGGTAGCTACAGCTGTCGTACTTGGTGGCCCAGGTGCCGTATTCTGGATGTGGATCACCGCTATTTTCGGAATGGCAACAAAATATGCAGAAGCCATTCTCGCCGTTAAATATCGAATTACAGACAAAAACGGAAACATGTCTGGTGGGCCGATGTATTACCTGGACCGAGGTTTAAAAATGAAAGGCCTTGGAAAAACACTCGGTATCTTGTTTGCTATCTTTGGTGCGATAGCTGCTTTCGGTATTGGAAATATGGTACAATCCAATTCTGTATCCGATGCACTCGATGCCACGTTCTCCATCCCTACCTGGGTAACAGGATTGATTCTTACCGCGCTGGCAGGTTTGGTATTGCTTGGCGGAATTAAAAGTATCGGTAAGGTCACTGCATTTTTTGTACCGATCATGGCGATATTTTATGTCATTGGTGCACTTATTATTATCTTTACTAACTTTCACCTCGTACCAGCTGCATTTGGCACAATCTTTACGGATGCTTTCAGTGGGAATGCGGTAGCTGGCGGCCTGTTAGGTACAGCCATCCGCTATGGTGTCGCACGTGGTGTCTTCTCCAACGAAGCTGGTTTAGGGTCTGCTCCGATCGCAGCAGCAGCTGCAAAAACAGACTATCCTGGCCGCCAGGCATTGGTTTCGATGACTCAGGTTTTAATCGATACGATCATCGTCTGTACAATGACTGGTCTGACAATCGTTATGGCAGGTCAATATGGTAATGGAGACCTGGAAGGAGCTGATTTAACTACCGCCTCATTCTCCATTTTCTTAGGTGATATCGGTGGTTATATCGTTTCTCTCGGACTTGTATTCTTCGCTTTCTCCACCATTGTGGGATGGTCCTACTATGGAGAGAAATGTTTTGGTTATCTGACAAAAGACCGCGCTTTACCACTTTATAAAATTGCATTCGTCTTATTCGTGTTTGTAGGCGCTGTCCAAGAACTAGGCATCGTATGGACCTTTGCTGACATCATGAACGGGTTGATGGCATTCCCTAACTTGATTGGGCTCTTGCTTCTATCCGGCGTGGTAGCATCAGAAACGAAGCGCTTCTTGAAAGTAGCCAAGGAAGAAAAACGTCAGGAGAAGCAGTCCTCTTACTCTTAATTAGAACAAAGTTTAATGGAAAAATAAAGCAGCGCCTGCCTGGCGCTGCTTTATTTAGTCTTGTGGAAAGTATAAGGATTACGTACTGTTAAAAAATTCTCAAATTCTTCCGATGGAAGCGGCTTACTAAAGTGGTAGCCCTGATAATGATCACAGCCATTTTCTTTAAGAAAACCTAAAACCATAGGTTTTTCCACGCCCTCTCCTATGACTTCTAACTTAAACGTATGCGCAAGCTGAATCATTGCCTTCACAATTTCTGCACCACTTGGGTTCGTGCTCACATCTTTTATGAAGGATTGGTCAATTTTCAAGTAATTAATTGGAAACTGCCGTAAATACCCAAGCGAGGAGTAGCCAGTGCCAAAATCGTCAATTGACAAAGCAACGCCAAGCCTTTTAAGCTCCTGCATCGTTTGGATGCATACTTCCGTATTTTGCATTATACTGTTCTCAGTAATTTCAATTTCTAAAAACCGGGCTGGCATCCCCGTTGCTTCTAATATTTTCCCTACACGGCTCGCAAAGTCATGGCGCTGAATTTCTTCTGCTGATACATTGACAGCCACACGCTCCGGTGCATATCCTTTTTCCATCCATTCTTTGTTTTGGCGACATGCTTCATAAAGCACCCATTCCCCCAGCTCCAGAATCAATCCAGTCTCTTCAGCAATCGGAATAAATTTCCCAGGGGAAATGAATCCTTGGACAGGATGCTTCCACCGAACGAGAGCTTCCATGCCACTGATCACCCCGGAACGGACGTCAATTTTCGGCTGATAATACAGCAGCAGCTCCTTATTACGGATGGCTGCACGCAAGTCGCCTTCTAAAAAAACCAGTTCATTATAGGACTTATTCATGGAATCTGTATAAAAGAGCAGGCTCTGCCTTCCTTTCAGTTTACAATAATGCATGGCAACGTCCGCATTTCCAATCAATTTTCCAGCCGTAGTACCGCCGCCTGAATAGCCAGCGATGCCAATACTTGTGGTAAGAAATAATTCCTTCCCTTTTATACGCAATGGTTTGCTTACTTGTTCCAAAATAGAGTTACCTAATTTACGCGCATCTTTTTCTGAGCTTGCCTGATCGATGATAGCAACAAATTCATCACTTCCAAGTCGGTATAGATTCCCTTTTTCGCTGATCACTTCACGGATTCGCCTTCCAATCAGCTGGATGACTTCATCACCAGCCGTGTGACCAAGGGCATCATTAATATATTTGAAACGATCCAGATCACATAAAAGGATATAGAAAGGTGTGCCCTCCTGCTTATCAGGGGACGTTAACCTTTCTTCCAAGTCTTTCTGTAATTTCTTCCGGTTAGGCAAGTCCGTCAATGGGTCGTGATAGGCCATATGCCTGACTCGCATCTCAGCCACTGCGTGTACAGTTATATCAACAGAAGAACCGATAATTTCCACCACTTCTCCCTCGTGCTGGATAGGAGCTAACGTAGAGTAAAGGAAGATATCTTTTAATCTGTGTTTATATGTAACGTTTTCTCCAGCAAATGCTTTATCGTATTTATTTGTTAAATACCTGGCTTTTTCCAACCCGAAAATCTCATCCATTTCTTTCCCTTCAACAAAAGCTGTGGTAAGCCCTAGGTCTCTGGCCAGCTTCCCTTCATACATGGTAAAGTAATAATTACCATTTTTATTTTTTCTAACTTTAAATACCATATTCATTAATGCTGTCACGGTTCGTTGAAAATCATTTTCCACTTCAATAGCCAAAGTTTCTTCCATCACTTTGCTTTCCGTAAATGCTAAATTCTCGTAGGAAGTAAGATAATTATGAAGCAGTTTATCAAGCTCATTTAGTGTTTGTCGTTCTTTTCCCCCTTGAAGCTGTAGTTTGAGCGTTTCCATTAATCGAGTTATTTCTGCATGTACAAATGAGGTATCCAAATTATTCATGGAATCCACCTTTACCAAATATCGTTAAGGTTCGACAAGATTGACTTAATTTTAAACTATTTTACCCATTATAAATAAGACTAATCATTTCCTGCATTCACTTTAATCACCAGCTATTTTTCTCTGAAAATTAATATTTTCTTAGCTGAATTTTCATTTTTTCAAGTGGGTGACAAGCAAGAAAAATTAAGACAGACCTATTGAAATAGGCCTGTCTGATGAAGGTTCTATGAAAAGTGTACTTCCCTGGCAAAACGAGCAAGCGGATTTGTGACTTTCCCTGATTCGGAAGCATGAGGGCGATCATCACCATCTTCATAACCATAGTCAACCATACGATTACGATTTAACGTAAGTTTGGTTAATTCAGGTTTAAAGAAATCAAAGAGTTTAAAACGATCTTTCAAATGTAGGTGGTTGTCCTGATATTGTTTGATGGAATCCGCAAGACACTCCCAAAATTTATATTCGGTTACGGCTTCCTGTCGATCAAGTATGTCAGCCATGTACCTTAAGTGACATACAAATAACCCTGTGAAGATAAATTGGGTAAGTCCTTCAGGCGGCTCACTCCTCAGTACATCTTTCAGTTCTTGTGATAGTACAGATAACTCTTCAAATGGCTGATCACTGATATTTACGTCATCCACAAAATCTTTGACTGCCAACCGGTGTGGTCTGAAATCTTTCATTACCAATATCGTATTCTGCCCATGAGGTGAAAATACTGTGCCATATTGATATAAGTAGTGGAGCAGCGGATCCATGACTACTCGGAAAAATTCCTTCAGCCACTCCTCAGGGGACATCCCGGAAGCCTCGATCAAGCTTGAGACAAATGGTTTGCCATCGTTATCTTCATGTAATAATGCGGCCAGGGTAATCGCTTTTTCTCCATCATCGAGATATGTGTAAATACTCTCCCGCCAAATGACACCAAGCATTTCCAGGTATTGATAGGGGGAGTTCTCAAGCTCAGGGTAGAGGCTGTGATCTACATTAATACTTGCTACTTCCCCTGGCAGAATCACCCGGCAAGTTTCTTTTAAAAAGTCATCCTTCTCATAAATTCCTTTGATGAATTCCGTAATTTTTGGTGCAATCAGGGTACGCTCCGCAGGCAAGCCGCGATAGACAAGGGTATTCAATATACTCATTGGCACCTTCACGTGATGTTTTTCTTTATGGCTTTGATTTACAAAGGTCCGAATCGACTGTTGAGGAAGGTAATTGTCTTCACCTTTTCCTAGTGGTATGATCATCTGCCTGGATAACTCTTCAGCGAATTGCTGGATGATCACATTTTTCCACTGCCATTCATGAACAGGAAGGTAGAAATATTTCTGTTCATCAACTCCCCATTCTTGCAGCACTTTTTCAAACTGTTTCTTTTCATCAAGGGAAAGCTCGTCATGTAAAAGCTTATGATAATTGATTTTTTCAGTCGATTGAAAGGAAGCGCGCTCCTTATGGACGGCGATCCAGTATAATTTAGTTTCTTTTCGCATTTCTGGCGCGTAATCACAATAATCGTCGTAGCCGAAACCGATTCTTCCTTTATTATAAGTAATCCATGGGTGGCCGCTCATGTGTCCCTCTAATAACGCATAATCTTCCTTAATCAGCTCATCGGAGGTTTTCGAAGCTTGTCCAAGCAGATGCATATCAGCCACAAGGGTATTGTTCAATTCTTTGATTAAATGACCGGCTGTTTCAGAAGACATTCCTATAATAGGCTGGATATCAAGTAAAAATTGAATGGCATGATCAGCTGGGCGCTCTGTTCCATCTTCTTTTTCGCAAATAGTTCCAGCTTTTACCTTCAACCCTCCAAATAGATCTTTTCTTGCAAGAAAAGTATATTGCTTATTATCAGAGATCGGCAGCATGTATTCATCCCACTTACCATGCTGCTTCTTAATTTCTGGTTTAAGCATATCTTCGTACGTATACTCCTCGATCATTTTGGTTAACAGCTGGTAATTCGCTTTCTCCCAGTGTTCGTGCTTAAAGTATTTCTCTATATATGGTAAATGCATAAGTGAAATCCCTTCTTTCCCAGTAAATTTATTGACTAAAAGCAGGCTGTCTCCTAGTGCCAAATGACTGATAAACATTTACTTGGCTGACTGGATAGACGTCTCTGCCAGCCAAGGAGTTAATGATAACCGCATTTCGGTGAGCGCCCAATCCAAGATCTGGGGCACCTACTCCATGCGTATGAATTTCTCCATTTTGAATGAAGATATGATTATTGTAGATTCCGTCCATTGATAGCTTATAATCTTCACACACGCTAAACCGCCCTTGGCTATCCCGGATAATAAGGTCATGAACTGGCATCAGGAAGTCTGGAAAGTTTGACTTGTAGCCTGTCCCTAATATCACAACATCTGTTTCCACTAAAAATTCTTCTTCACTTACCAGCTGGCACCCATAAAGTCTCCATTTCTCCCCAACAGGGTTGATCTGTTTAATAGCCGACATAGCTTGTAAGTGGATGTCAGGCTCTTCTTCTCCAACACTTCGCTGATATAAAAGTTCATAAATATCGGAGATAGTCTCTGCGCTGATTCCTTTATATAACAAATCCTGTTCATTCAACAATTTGTCTTTTTTCGCCTGAGCTAATTGATAGAAAAAAGAAGTATAATCAGGTGAAAAATGTTCAAGTCCAAGTTTTGAATATTCCATTGGGAAGAAACCTTTCGAGCGAGTGTACCAATCTAACGAATATACATGGTCTGGCTGGTCTTCCAGCAAATCAAGAAATACCTCAGCCGCACTTTGTCCAGAGCCAATGACCGTTACTTTTTCAGCCCCTTTACAAATATTTTTCTTATATAGATAATCTGCTGTATGAAACACCTTTTCCCCTAGGGCCTCCTGTAATTGTTCAGGCACAGCAGGTACCGTTCCAATTCCCATTAGAATATGGCGGCTATAGTAGCAATCTTCTTCCTTGGTACGAACATCTTCCACCACTATTTCATATACGTCTTCTCCATCAATAGTTTGAAGCTCCACTTGTTTCACATTGACATGAAAGTGGCAATTATCCAGTTGCTCCGTCACCCATCTGCAATAATGGTTGTACTCCTTCCTCGGAATGTGGAAATCCTCCCGGAAATAAAAACGATACAACCTATTCTTTTCCTGCAAGTAATTTAAGAAGCTATAACGATTTGTTACATCTGCCATACTTACAAGGTCAGCTAAAAAAGGAACTTGTAATGTAGTCCCTTCAATCATCATACCGGGGTGCCAGTCAAATTGTGGTTTCTTCTCAAAGAACAAAGCAT
Organism: Thalassobacillus devorans; assembly: GCF_900176565.1. Lineage (GTDB taxonomy): Bacteria > Bacillota > Bacilli > Bacillales > Halobacillaceae > Thalassobacillus > Thalassobacillus devorans_A. The sequence goes on along the minus strand of NZ_FXEH01000004.1, from coordinate 419,595 downwards.
CTATTTCGGGTACCCCTTCTGCGAGCGCTGCAAAGCCAAGGTTGAATGGACCGATTCCGATGCCAATCACGTCGTAAATGTTAGACTTCTTGATAGAATCCCGCATGAGACCACCTCTTTTCAAATGTCTCCCTGTGACAAAACATCAATAACCCCGTTTTATCTGGCAGTTCTATTGGATGGACAGCTTCAAATCCGCACTTTTTAAAAACATGTATCATCTTTTCATTTTGTATATCCGGTTCGGCAACCACTTTCTTTGTTTCGGGCCGCTTGAATTGAAAACCTACCATCGCCCGTAACAGGGGGAGAGCGTATCCCCTCCCTAGATATTGTGGGTCCCCGATCAACAGATGGATCCCTTGATCAAAGGGTTCAGCATCGTAGCATTTTTCTACGACATCCTCCTTGACCCAATAAGCCTCCCAATAGCTCATAGGATGACCGTCAACCTCTCCTATATATAACGTTTGGTGACGGTCATCCAGTGCGTCTTTCAAATGTCTGCTGAACTTTGCGAACGGCAGATTCAGTTGCCAAAAAGGGATTACGTGCTGTTGATGCATCCATAAAAATACGTTGGTCAAATCCCTATCATAGTCTAATTTACGGAAGGAAATATTTTTCTCAACATCATTGTCAAAGGTAATGAAATCAGGATTCATGAGAAATTCCCACCTTTTTTGCTATAGGGTTTGTTACTGATGTATAAACCGATTGCGTTTCCAGCGAGCCTACAAGTTCATCCATATCGTGAAAACGAGTAAGCAAGTTAGCCTTACAAGGGAGGTCGTCATTTTCTAATAGACTGTCAAGCAATTGCTTAGACTCCGTGGTATGTTTCTTGTGTTCCTCTAAACGCTCACGCAGCAGCTGGATTAAATTTTCCTCGGGAACTAACCCATTGGTTCCAAATCCATTAATGACACCAAACAAATGGTTGAAGACAAAATAATAACGAAGCCTTTCCTCCGCAATACTATCTGCACAGATGGTATCGCTCTTTTCATTCAGGCCAGGTAAAAGAGCCTTCAGATGGTCAGCTTTCTTTTCCCGAAAGTAGTAGCCTTGGTTATCACGGTAGTAAAAACGCTCAGGATAACCGTCTTTCAATTGAACCATTGAATTCTGCTGGTGAGCTTCCAGTGCAATGCCATAGTTTTCAAAGAGCCATAGAATCGGATCAAGGGTAATGAATAGATAGCGTTCGAACCAGTCTTCACTTACCTGTTGAGTAGTTTTGTTTGCTCGTTCAGCCAAACCGGTAATAATACTATAAAGGCGTGTCTGTTCCCCATAAGGGTGGTCTTGCCCCAGTCCGGCTGCTAATATCACATTTGCATCATCGTTGTAAAACGGATTCTCACGCAGGATGCAATCCAGCCGCACTTCATTTTCCCCTGGAATATCTACACTGATATAAGCAGGGTCTGATATCACATTGAAATTTGGAAACTGTCGATTCAAATCCTCCCCTAAAGTTGTCTGTAATAGTCGTGACACTTCAACTCCTCTATCCAATTCTTTCTGCTGGTTCATTCTAAGGGAATTCGTAATTTTTATCGGGACTGAAAACTTGTACATATATTTTGACTGTGGACTATATACCGTTCGGAATGAGGAGGTAGCTGTAAACTTAGGTCCCATCGGTCCAAAATACCTTATTGTCCCCTCATCCAACATATGCTGTACGGATGATTTTTTCAGCAGTTCTCTTGCCTGCAAAGGGTGAGCAGGAATCCATGCTCCTTCACCTTCAGTCTTGATCACCTCTTCGGCCAAGTTTTCTTTGATCATTTCTTCAGCAGAAGCCTTCAGGGAAGAGTCTTGATTTACGTATCCCTCTGCAGCCCAGAAGTAATGCAATTGGAACTCTCCCTTCATTTCAGGTGCGTACCAATTATCTTCTTCTTCCGTGATGCCTTGCTTGCTTTTTGGAGTAGGGTGAAGCAAATGACCGAAAATCAATGATTGCTCTGCTTCAATAAAATTGAATTGACGGCTGCTCAAGTAGTTGGAATCAGCTAATCTATGTTCGAGGTATTTTTTTATGTTTTTACAGCTCAGAATCACACGCATGATCAGTTCATCCTCAGCTTCTTCCTGATTATTTTCCAATGCTAATTCTTTGGTAATCAGGGAAGCTAATGTGACATAATCGATCGGCTTAGTTTCATTTCCTGTATGATAATAAATAGGGAAATCAAACAGGTGCCTTCCTGTTTCAGACCAATACTTCACATCGATGATCAGATCAATTCCCTGATTAGATAAGGCGCAGGAAATCGTCTTTACTGACCCTGCAGCAGTTTCTTCCTTGAAATTTCCTGTTTCTCTCAGGTAGCAGTTCAAAAAGCTCTGCATTGTCGCGTTCTCGGCAATTTCTTTTATATTTCTCACACGGGAAACCTCCATTTCTTTACTTCCAATTCTCCAAACTCATGGATATCAGCTAAAATTCCCTTCAAATCTACAAGCTTCGTCCGGGGATTCAGAAGTGTAAATTTCAAACATACTTCACCTTTTATTGTTGTTTTAGCGAGAACAGCTTTACCTGTATAAAGTAAATGCTTATGGATATTACGGTTGACCTGGTTTAAATCTACTGTGTCGGGTACAGACGGTTCAAAGCGAAAAACAATTGTATTTAACTCTGGATCGGGATTGATCACCTTCATGTTTTCCAACCCAGCGATATAGCAGGCAGCAGAGCTTGCCAAAGACAACGTATGATCGATCATCTCACCGTATTGCTTTGTCCCTACCATTCTTAAGGAGAAAAACAGCTTCAACGCGTCAAACCGTCTTGTTGTTTGAATCGACTTATTGACCAGGTTAACAATACCTTTTTCCTCATCCTCTTCAGGATTCAAATAATCGGCGTGGTGCTGCAGGTAACGAAATCCCTCTTTATTTTTAAGGAGGAACGCACCACAGCTGATTGGCTGATAGAATAATTTGTGAAAATCAACAGTAATGGAATCCGCTTTTTCTATCCCTCTCAATTTACTTCTATGCTGATGACTCAAGATCAAAGCCCCTCCGAATGCTGCATCGACATGTAGCCATAGCCCATGTTTTTTTGCTATTGCTGCCATATCAGAAAGAGGATCGATACTACCGAAATCAGTCGTCCCGCATGTAGCCACCAATGCAAATGGCAACAATTGCTCCTTGTCCAATTCTTCTAGTTTCCTGTTTAAATCAGCGATGCACAGGCGATGGTTTTTATCTGTGCGAATAGATAATACCGATTCCTCTCCCAGCCCTAGTTGAGAAGCGGATTTTTTGACAGTGAAATGTGCATCTTCGGAGCAAAGTATCCGCAGGCGCTGAAATTGAGGAGGAAGGCCATGTTTCTGTACATTCACTCCCCAGGTCTTTTTACAAAAAGAATCACGGGCAATAAGTAAACCTGTGTAATTGGACTGCGTTCCCCCGCTGGTAAAAACCCCATCCGCTTCAGAATCAAAGCCGAATCCATGAAGCAGCCACTGGATCACTTCTTGTTCTAAATATGTTGCTGCCGGGCTCTGATCCCAGGAATCCATCGAAGGATTGAAAGCATTGATGATCATTTCGGCCGCCAATGCAGATACGAGTGATGGGCAGTGGAGGTGGGCAACTGACTTTTGATGGGCAATATGAATATTACTCATCAAAAGGGTATCGTTTATGTCTTCCAATAAGCTTTCTATTGATTCTCCCTCGTAGCTGAAAACAGATAGTTTGTTCAACTCCTGATATAAGCTTGAGGGTTTTTTTCCTGAGTATGGGTGTTCAAGTTTATTCATCACTTCGGCAAGTTTCTCTGTCACCTGCTGTGTAATATGTTGATAACTTTCGGTGCTCTCTCCATGAAGAAAAAGATTACTATATTCTTTATCCGGGTGATTAAATCCCCTATTTTCAAGCGACTCTTTCTCAAATATGAAGTTCAAAAGCTATCCTTCCTTTCCAATTCATAATTATTGGGTTGCTCCTATTCATCCCCTTAAATGAAAATCATTTTCAATTAAGTGCATATATACATACTAATTGAGAATGATAATCATAGTCAATAGTAATTGAGATCCATTATCAATTACACCCATTACATTCTCACTCTAGGTATATATTCAGTAAAATTAACCAGTATTTAGTGAGTGTTCAAGAAAGAGAGGCATAAAAAAGAGGCTGGGACATAACTAGCCGAAAATAGTAAAAAAAGGGTTCCGATTATCGAATTTTGATGACCGGAACCCTTTTTTACTGAGTCAATCTCATAATTGGTTAGACGGTTTCCGTTTCAGGCCGTGTACTTTCTCAAGTTCACGGCCAAAAAGGCAAAACCTAATTCATTTTCAACGTTATCGCTGCCCCTGACGGACATGCGAGTGAAACGCAAATTAGCCTTCAGAAATCCAAAAACTGGCTCTACATCTACTTTGCGTCTGCCGTAGAGTTCGCCGGTTTTCTCATCCGAAAGCTTCTCTCTCACCGTATTTTTTTGTTGCTCCCACTTTTCATTATAATAGACTTTTCGATTGTTCCCTTCTTTTGCCTTCGTGCACGGGGAACGGAGCGGACATCCCGTACAATCTTCGCTCTCGTACACTTTGAACTCCCGGGTATAACCGTTTCGATCGGTTTTCTGGGATCGGTAACGGAACGTCACTTGTTTTCCGTTAGGACACGTATAGGAATCTTCTTCTTCATTGTATGACCAATTCGCGGAGTGGAAGGCATTTTTTTGAAAGCTCTTCGTCTTCTCTTTACGATAAGAGTTGTATGTAATCAGAGGCTCACGCTCCCGGTTTTCCAGGACATCTTCATAATTTTCTTCACTCCCATAGCCCCCATCGGCGACGATGTAGTTCGGAAGTTCAAAGTAATCCTGTTCGATCCGATCAAGGAAAGGACCGAAGGTACGCATATCCGTGGGGTTCGGAAAAATATCATAAGCGAGGGCGTATTGACCTTCCGTCGCAACTTGGATATTATAGCCGGCTTTCAATTGCCCATTCTTCATGTAATCATCTTTCATCCGCATAAATGTCGCATCGTGGTCTGTCTTCGAATAACTATTCCTTTTCCCGAAGATTTCCATGTCGTTCGCATATTTTTGCTTGCGCGCCGCAAAGTCTCTGAACTGTTTCCTGGCCTGATTCGGTTCTTTGCGTTCGGAACGAATTTGTTTTCGTTCACTTGTGTCTTCGCTTTCTTCAATTTTCCGGTTCAAGTCTTCGACTTTTTCATCTAATGTTTCGGCTATATCAGAAAGTTCGTCGACCGATAATTCCTCCGGATTTTCCCTTTCTATTTCAGGGATGATTTCCTTTTCCACTAATTCCTCATACATTCGGTTGGACTTTTCTATTAGCTTGTCGCTGTAGTTTTCGACGGCCTTACGCCAGACGAACGTAAACTTGTTGGCGTTTGCTTCTATCTTGGTTCCATCAATAAAAATAGCTTCCGCATCAATGATATCTTCTTGAACCAGTCGGGAACGAAACTGGACAAAGCTCTGGCGAAGAAGATCTTTGACGGCGGGGTGGACACGGAACCGATTAATGGTTCGATAGCTGGGTTCATAACCTTGAGCCAGCCACATCATACGCACACTATCCTTGATCAGCCCTTCGATTTTTCTTCCAGAGAACACGGATTGGGTGTAGGCGCATAAAATGACCTTCATCATCATGCGTGGGTGATACGCCGGGCATCCCGTGTCACGCAGGAATGCTGAAAAGGCTTCATCCGGAATACTTTCCACCAACTCATGCACGGCATAGGCGATATCATTATCTTGTAGTTTCATTTCCACATCCATAGGCAAGATTACTTGGTTCATGTTATACTGTTTAAACATAAGGACACCTCCGATGGTTATTGTGTGGTAACTTTAATTTTATCAGAGGTTGTCCTTATTTTCTTTATTGAAAATAAAAGAAAACCATAAAAAAGTGGTCGGCATCATTTTGATGCCGACCACTTTCCGTTTAATTTACTGGGTTTTGTCCCAGCCTCTCGGTTTAACAATATTTATAGTTCAAGCCAGGGATTGGATGCACTGCGGTCCTTCATTTTTGGGAGAATTAACGAAGTCGCTTACATCGTAAGCATCTAAATCTTCCATCTGCAGCTGCTCAAGGAAACCAGCCGCTTCATCAGCCCCCCATTTGACGGGCTCAATCCATTCATCCTGCTTTTCTTTAGGCAGAATCACCGGCATTCGATCATGGATCGGATTCATAAAATCATTAGCTTCCTTAGTAAGAATCGTACATGTAAACATCTCTTCCTCATCTTTAGCCCATTTATCCCATAGGCCGGCAAACGCGAATAGCTTCCTGTCTTTTAAATTCATCCGTTTTGCCTGCTTGCCGTTATCGGTACGCTGCCATTCATAAAAGCTATCCGCAACTATGAGACATCGTTTTTTACCCATAAGTGACTTGAAACTTGGTTTTTCATGAGCTGTTTCACTCCGGGCATTGATCATCTTATATCCGATCTTTGGATCTTTCGCCCAAAAAGGAACGAGTCCCCATTTTAAAAATCCGGCTCGCTTTTCTTTCCCATCATGAATGATGGCAAGCACCTTCTGACCCGGAGCGATATTATATCTTGGCTCATAATTCGGAATTTTGTGATCGAGACCAAATTCTTTTAAAATCTCAACCTCTTCTGCTAATAATGTATAACGGCCACACATCACTACCCCTCCATCCCTGTCTAAGCATGAATCAAAAGCCCATCCGCTTGTTGATTTGACCACGGTAGCGTCTGAAAGCTCCAGAACCTTTCAACTTCCTTTGTTCCATCATCAACTGAAAACGAAGCTGTTTTTCACTTAACTGCTTCTTATAGCTCTCTCTTTCTTCCGGCTCCCTGCAACAGTCAATCAATTCCTCCAGCGACACAATCTCTTTTTTCAACTGCATTTCTTCTGGGATCATATTGGCATTCTTTAAAATTTTATAGCTGTTTCGAAGGTCGGCAGGGACATGTTCCATATCATCTTTTGGAAGCGGTTTTCCTTTTCCGGGAAGATTGTCAAAATCCCCATTCCGAATGGATTGCTTAATTTTCTCTTCCACGAGTGATGTAAAATCCATTTCATTTTCTCCTTTCAGAAAAAGGAAATCTTTGTATAATATTATACCACTAATTATTATTGTTTATTAAATGTGACACTATAAAAAAGAGCCCGGCTCAAGGCCGGACTCCATAGCTGCTATATTATTTTCCAATAAACATTTGTGTCCATACATTGCCATTTTCTACATAGCCTACACCGATGTGAGTGAAGTTAGGGTTCATGATGTTCTTACGGTGGCCTTCACTATTCATCCAGCCATTGACAACTTCTTCTGGGCTGCGTTGTCCTTTAGCAATATTTTCACCCGCTGTACGGTAATCAATGCCATATGCTTTCATCATATCGAATGGAGAACCGTGTGTCGGACTGTTGTGAGAGAAATATCCGTTAGTAGCCATATCTTTAGATTTATCACGTGCAACTTTGCTTAGCTCTGCGTCTGCTTTAAGTGGTTCAAGTCCTTGCTTTTGACGCTCTTGGTTTGTCAATTCTACTACCTGCTGTTCGAATTGGCTTAACTCGCTGTTTTGCTCAGCAGATTGCTCTTCAGCTGGAGCTTCTTGAGTTTGTTCTTGTTGCTGTGGAGCAGGTGCTTGTTGTTGCTCTTCAGCTGGCTGTTCTGAAGCTTCTTGCTTCTCAGCAGGTTGTTCTGGAGCTTGTTCTTTCTCAGCTGGCTCCTCTTGCTTTGGTTGTTCTTTCGGTTGTTCTTGTTTAGGCTGCTCCTTAGGCTGTTCTTGCTTTGGCGTTTGCAGCTGATCCCATTGAATGTCGTATTTATTCAAAGCATCTTGCAACAATTTATTTACATCATCCTGGGAGAAAGAACCTCCATAGGATTGAATTTTATAGAATGCTTTAATAGATGGTGCCTGTTGTTCGCCTCCTGCGTGTGCGTCAGCTGTGAAAGCACCACCCATAAGCAATGCTGTTGATAATGCGAATGCAGTACTTACTTTCTTAAACATGCGTTGATCCTCTCCTTTGGTGTTTTTTGTACAATATCATCATAGCATCGCTTTTCTGTAACATTAGACCCAAGGTTTTCCATTGACTATTTTTGCAAGCGCTATCAACAGAAGAACCCCATCAAAGCAATAATAACGAATAGATTATTCAGATAATTCTCTGGAAAAAAACAAACAGATTTCTAGAAATTTCATAAAAAAAGCCGTTGACAGGCGTCAAAACGGCTTTTTTATGTTACGTTATATTACTGGTTTGTTACAATTTCCGCTCCAAAGAAGCCCGAAGTCCAGCAGCCAGGGCTGGTGTCTCTAATATTCTGGAAATTTTATCTTTATTTTCACGATCATGGAAAAGAACATCATTCACATCAGCTACGGTAATATGCAACGAGTCCCTTTCCTTCAAGATTAATTTGTCTTCTGGCTTCACACTTCCTTCTTTAACTACCCGCAGGTAGAAACCAGAAAACCCTTTTTCAATCATCTTGGTTGGAAAATCGTCAAGCCCGTACTTTCTGGCAATAATATAACAAGGCTTCCGCGGCTCGGAAACTTCAAGTTCTGCATCCCCAAGAAGGTACCGGTCTCCTATAGCAGCTTCACGTTCATCCACCCCTTCAACCGTCAAATTTTCTCCGAATGATGGAAAAGTAAAGGTTTGCTGATAATGATCTTTCCAATGTTTGTAGTGTTGGGCGGGATAAAGACAGACCGCTTTGTCCGGCCCGCCATGGTTTTTCTGATCCGCCTGGTAATCCCCTTCAAAATTAAGCCGGCTTAACCAAACCGGCTCATCTACCCTTCTCTTCTTTATTGCTGTTTTCAGTGGTCCTTTATCTGTATCTAATAGAACAGGCTTTCCGACACTGATAGCTCGTACCTCATACTCCTTCATCCTCTAACTCACTCCTTCGCTTGATCCAGGCAGGTAAATAATCGTAACTCCATACATCACTTGGGTAGTCGACAAACAAACCTTCTCCATTTTCATATAAGGCCTGCATGATTTCATTTAAAGAGCCCATATAATATTCATACAAAAATTCATAGCTGAAAGGCTCATCTGGCATATGATTCTCCGCACAGACTTTAGGATTGGCGTAGTTGAGATAGGTCCGGCAAGGGATCGGACGTATTTCGTAAGCCATACACGTTTTTGTTTCGGGATCGAGCATTGGACATGGCAAATCCAGCCGCTTATAATTCAGCTTCGTTTCTGAGTCCTGAAGGTCCATATTCAACGCGGTATCGAGTTTCACTTCGTGTTCGTCAAAATAGGAGTTCCAGTGCTGATATATTTTTTCTTTCCGCTCTTCAGGAAAATTCTCAATTTCTTTTAACATGATTTTCGCTTCCATTTGGGTCACGATAATCGGAAAATAGCAGCAAAACGCGCACCCCTTGAAACAACTGGCCTTCATACCAGCGTAGTCTTCCATTCGCTCTATCTCATGGTCAACTTCACTTAATAAACGCTTAAAACCATTTAGGATGACTGAATCTGTATCCATGTCGCTATCAAGCAGTTCTTCTATGATGTTATCGAAAAATGCCGGGTCGACCTGATAGTTTTGGTTCAGCCGTTCGCATTTATCGATTATTTCCTGGTGTTTCAGATATTCCGTCATGAAAATGCTCCTTTTTCAGCTACAATTGATTTCTTCCATTATACATCCATATTTATATTCAGAACCACTTATGAAATTTTTCTCTTGAATTTCTTCAAAAACCTTTCGTCCCTATTTTTGAGATGTTACAATGGCACACGCATTTGAAAAAAAGCAAATGGATCACAGAAAGGATGATAGGGATGCACGTAGGAAGCAAAGGCTGGTACGTAGAAAAGTTGAAAGAACATGGGGTTAATACAATCGAAGGAAGAAAAGTGGAAAAGTTTAAAAAGCACATTCTTGCAAACCTATTAGCCGAAAAAGAAGATTAAGTTTATACTAGGGCAGAGGGATTTTTTCTCTGCCCTTTTTTTAATTATAATAGTATTGATAGATTTCCTATCATCCACCCCCGAAAATAGTAAATATTGGTCGAATTAATATTAGAAGAAATCTGTCATCATTGGAGGTACTTTCTACATGTTTGCAACTGCTGAAATTGGTATTGATTTAGGAACTGCTAATATATTAATCTACTCAAAGTCCAAAGGTATCATTTTAAATGAGCCTTCCGTGGTAGCTTATAATACGGATACAAAAGAAGTCGTCGCTGTAGGGAAAGAAGCAAAAGAAATGGTCGGAAAGACACCAAAGAATGTGATCCCTGTACGCCCTTTGAAAGATGGTGTCATTGCTGATTACGATATGACCGCTCAAATGTTGAAAGAGTTAATGAAGAAAGCAAGTAAACAGGCAGGTGCTTCTATGCGGAAACCGACCGTTGTCGTTTGTACTCCATCCGGTTCTACTTCTGTCGAACGTCGTGCTATTCACAACGCGGTTAAAAGCTATGGAGCAAAAAACGTCCACTTGATCGAAGAGCCGATTGCTGCCGCTATCGGTGCTGACCTTCCAGTCGAAGAACCGGTCGCTAACGTTATCGTAGACATCGGTGGGGGAACAAGCGAAGTAGCCATCATATCCTTCGGCGGTGTTGTTTCCTGTCGTTCTATCCGTACGGGCGGTGACAAAATGGACGAAGAAATCATCCAATATGTCCGCAAAGAATACAACATTCTTATCGGTGAAAGAACTGCCGAACAAATTAAAATGGAAATTGGTCATGCATTGCTCGACCATAAAGAAGAAAAGATGGAAGTTCGCGGCCGTGATATGGTCACCGGCCTGCCAAAAACTATCGAGCTAGGGTCTAAAGAAGTCCAAGGAGCGTTACGTGAATCTCTTGAGCAGATTCTAGAGACAATTCGTGCAACTCTGGAAGACTGTCCGCCAGAACTAAGCGGCGACATTGTCGACCATGGCGTTATTTTAACTGGAGGAGGCGCTTTGTTGAAAGGCATGCAAGAGTGGCTTTCTGAAGTGATCGTTGTACCAGTACATCTGGCACCGAACCCATTGGAGTCAGTCGCTATCGGAACGGGGCGCTCCATCAAAATGATTCAAAAACTCCAAAAAGCCGCTAAGTGATAGGCAGGCGAAAACAACTATTAAAGCAGAGCAGCAATTGCTCTGCTTTTTTGTATGTATAAATAGGATAGCTTACGCCTGATGACCTTGAAAACAAGGCATTTTCTATAAGGAATTAGTTTATAAATCTTAAGAAACAGGAAAAGCTAATAAAATAGAACTAGTTAATTTTCTATATAGGATTGGAGTGAAAGCGCATGGTATCCACAACATTTAAATGGGTTACCGGTATACTGGAAGGACTACTTGCCATCCCAATTGCAGGCGGGTTGTTCATTATCGGATCAGGATGGCAGCCATTGATGTTTATGTTTGTCCTACACTTGATCACCTTGATTTTTTCTGTAAAAGACAGCCGATTCAGCGCCGGCAGTGTGCTCGGGCTGATTGCTAGTGTTGTAGGTGTTATACCAGGTGTCGGGTGGTTTATGCATATGATTACAGCAATTGTTCTGGTTATTGACGCTGCTATATCATCTAAAGCAATGAACCGTGCAAAATAATTATTGAAGGCAGGGCCGTTCCGGCATAGTGGAACGGCCCTGCCTTATGAAAAGGTTTATTGGACAATTCACCTGTATACTAGACAGTTCACCAACCTTATGCGACATTTCAAAGACTAAACTAGACAACTTTAAAATATTATAAGACAAAATCGTTATTAAACTAGACGCAATCGACATTTAACTAGAAAAAGAATACTGTTATGGGACATTATTTCTGCGCTTTATATGTTTTCAATTTCATATAATCACCGGGTGGCAGTTTTCTATGATAATTGACGAGCTTCATGCTAAGATAAAGATAAAGATTTCGGAGGTGGAAAAATGAAGATTCTAGTAATCGGAGCCGGTGCCTTGGGGGCCTATTTTGGCGGTCGCTGGCACGAATCCGGACATGAAGTTACATTCTTAGTACGTGAACGGCGGGCAAAACAGCTGAAGCAACATGGAATTGAGATACATAGTCCGCATGGGAATTATAAAATAGAAGAACCTTCTATTATCCGAAACGCAAATGAAGCGGAAGATATCGACCTTGTCTTTCTATCAGTGAAAGGTTACCATCTTCCTGGTACAATTGATTCGTTGAAAACGCTCGTTGATAAAGGGGCAAAGGTACTCCCGGTTTTAAATGGAGTGGAACATATTTCTGTCTTGCAAAAAGAATTAGGCGAGGAATCTGTAATCGGTGGTCTTTCCTTCATCATAGCTACGCTAGATGAAAATGGACATGTCATCCACTCTTCTCAGATACATGACTTGATCTTCGGTGCACTCCATCAATCCCAGCAAGAAGTAGTAGATGAACTGGGTATTGCCTGCGAACAATCAAAATTCGACGGAAAGCTAAGTGATCGTATTTTAAAAGAAATTTGGAAAAAATACATGTTCATCACAGCATTTTCCGGCATTACGACTGCAGTCAACCAGCCAATTGGCGAGATTCGCAAACATCCGGAAACCTTCCATATCGCCCGTAAAATTCTTGAAGATATGCAGCAACTGGCCAATAGCCATGGGTTAGAACTTACCGATGAACATGTAGACAAAGCTTTCGAAAGTATGGAGAACTTAGGTGAAGAAGCTACTTCTTCCATGCATCAGGACCGTCGAAAGGGACTGACTTTAGAAGTCGAGCATCTGCATGGCGGTGCTTTGCGTCTTGGGGAAACGGTCGGTTTGAAACTGCCTTATACCGAAGCCATATACGGCATCATCAAACCATTTGAAAATGCTTGAATGTAAAAGGAAGCCCGGTAGTTTCGGGCTTCCTTTCCTGTTTATATGCTTATCCATTTTTCATAGCAGTTATAACGCTGACAGTCTTTCGGCCTGTGGGTAAACTCCACATATCCTCGTAGTTGAAAATCGCTATGCAGATATAATCGGTTGGAAACAGGATTGCCATCAAAGGTATCAAGTCGAACGCTTGTATATCCATACTGCCTTGCGTAGTCCTCACACCACTCTATCATTTTGCGGACATACCCTTTTCCCTGATGCGTCGGGGAAATGCACAAGCCATGAAGTACAAGTGGTTTCCCAATGACATCACGCCACTCTACCGTTTCCCATTCTGGTGTTTCTGCTTCATTCAGTATGACTGCACCAATGATATTACCGCCTTTTGACATACGTATAAGTCATTCTGATCAATCGCTTCCTGAACAAATTCCCGGCCAGGATAATTTTCATCCCATTGCAGGATCGATTGAGCTGTCAAAACTTCGCCACAAGCCTGATACAGATTAAAAATCTCTTCCCCCTGATGCTTTTCCGCCAATTTGATGTCCGTCATGTCTCTTCCCCTTTTTCATTGGTTAATTATGATAAACTGATACAGAGTATGATTTTACCAGTAAATCTATGTTTCTATAATTTTAGCATAATTCTGATGAATAAAAGTTAAAAATTCGAGGACGGACAACCATGGGCTTTTTCACGGATCGAACCAAAAAACAAACAACATATGAAATTTTCATGCTGCTTCTGGCTACGCTTTCCGTAGCTACGATTTGGAAAAAGACAGGCTATGACAGCTACATCGTCTGGACGACATGGGCCATCTTTTTCCTGGACTTTCTATACCGCTTATTTAAAAGCAAGAGTAAATGGGGATTCATCAAAGAACATCCCTTCATTGTCATAGCAGCGATACCATTGGATGCCGTGTTTCAATTTGCCCGGTTTGCAAGAATCCTCCACTTATTGAGACTCAAGTCGATTACCAAGTTTTATACCAAGCCAATTATTCGATACTTAAAAGGCCAGCACTTGTCGCTAGTTGCTGGATTAACTGCGATTGCCATTTTCCTTGCCATTATCCCGCTATATCAATTCGAATCAGGAATAGAAAGCTATTGGGAGGCAATGCTCGGTGCCCTTACAGCCATCACCTTTTTTGGCAGGACAGCCTTTGAGCCATCCACTGGAATCGGCCAAACGATTGTAGTAATTCTCACGATTTTCGGCGTAATCTTACATGGGCTTATCATCAGTACCGCTTTTGATATGCTTTATCATTCTAAATGGGTGCAATCTTTTGTAAAGAAATTGAAAAATAGATAACGTTTAGGATTTTAAAGAAAGAGGTATATCTCTCATATAACGCTGAAAGAATGAGGTGAAAAGGATGGCTGAAAACCAAAAGAAAAAAGACCGCCAGCAAAAGGGTATGGCCAGAAGGAATCAGCCTGAACAAATCAAGTCAGATAACGAAAGCTTGTTGGACAAGCACGAAGAAGAACAGCTGACTGATCCCATTCCTATGGATGATTTGAATAAAGAAATGAAGGAAGAAAAGAAAAAAGATAAAACAAAGAAAGATTCTGGTTCAGAAGAAAAATATCGTCAGGACTATTAGAAAAACCTGGCTTATCGCCTAACTCTAATGGCGAAAGTCTTAGATTTTCTTATAGTTTAATCCTTTAACAAAGGTAAATTTTCTTAAAGTATTAGAAGAACCTGGAGGGCCGGCCGCCAGGTTCTATATTACTCTTTGCCGTCATTAGTTTGGGAGTTTGATTCAAAAACATTTTGTTGACAGGATGCTTACTTTCCTGTAGTATTGTCTTTTGTAGCTATATAGCGAATGGAACGTTGAAATGTAAAGAAACGTTAAGAGTGTAGTATGATCGAACTCTTGACGGACAAAACTGGCATTCTGTGCTAAGTTTTTGAAAGACTTATTCACACTGGATCGGCTTCGGAGCCGTAAGGATGCAAGAGAGGTAGGGCTTGCGTCGTCTAAGTTAGAAAACTACCAAACGGAATTTGAACCGCGGCATAATAAATAGACACACATTAGAAAAACTTGGCTTGTCGCCAAGTACTTATGGCGAAAGCCTTAGTATTTTCTTATACTTTAATCCTTCAAAGTTAAACTTTCTTAAAGTATAAAACAACGTGTGCAACATAATAAAGCATTTCCAAACGTTTAAAACTACAAAGCGGGTCTGACTAATGTCGGACCCGCTTTTCCAATGGAATTATACCTTTATATCTATGTTCGTCTCATTTAATTCCTGGAAAAGTACCGAGTCCTCAATATACCCCACTCGAGTGCGAGGCTGAAGTTTTTCAAGCAGATTAATTTGTTCTTTGATGTAATCAAATGGACCAATACCTCGAAATTCTTTATTTATGTATATTTCACAGCGGTTATCACTAAGCAAAACCAGCTTAACAAGCCTGCCATTGATCAGACTTACATAGGTTCTATCCAACAAACGAATCATGTTTCTACCTCCTTAAACTCAACTACCTTCTTCTACAAGTTCAGCCTGGACGATTAACCGATGTGTCGGATCTTTAATCGGATGACAGGTGATCAGTGTCACCATCGACTTATCTGTTGGCTGTTCTAAAACTGACAGATCTGTAGGTATAACAAGAAATGTCTCTTTCACACGATATGTAAAGGTTTCGTCTTGTGTGGATACCTTCACTTCCTGCCCTTCCTTTACTTCATCCAGCCGATTGAACAACCTGCCATAACTGTAGCCGCGATGCCCCGCTAGTGCTGAATTGCCGATTTCTCCTACTTGAGCTGTTTCAGACATGTGACCGACCGCATATTCCAGATTATCCATTCCGGCGCCTTCTAATAGTGGGAGTTTCAAATCAATGGTAGGAATTTCAATGCTTCCGATTATAGGAACTGCTGAGACTTTCTGAGATTCTTTATGTTTTTGTTGCGAATTTTCTTGTTCTCCAGCTTCTAATATTTGATTTACGTTTTGATAACTTTCGATCATTTCATTGTCATCGATTTCTGGCTGTGTCTTCTCCAGTGCCTCCAACATTTTATCTTGCTGGTTAGAGGTATAATAATTTTCTATCGTTGGGTAAAGCAAAAAGCCAACACCTATCAGTACGACTATTACAGCTACACCTCTCATCAGCCTTTGGCCCTCCCTCTATATAAAAAGAGCAGTGGAGTTTATTATGCTTGTTCCCCACTACTCTCTTCTTCTTTTCAACTGTCCAGAAGCATATAGAGCAAATCCAAAAGCAATGAGTAACCCGCCAATCAAATAGTATATAGTTGGCATTGATTCACCCGTTTGCGGTAAACCTCCAGAAAATGCAGGTATGGCAGTGCCTGTTTGTGGCGTGCCTGAACCGCCTCCATTAGTTGGAGTCCCTAGTGTGGATGGACTTTCTTGGTTATCCTTATCTCCTGGGCTCTCTGGATTTTCTTCGTCTGGTTTATCCGTTATTTTCCCGTCAGCGTAAAATTTAAAAGAGACCTTAGCGTTTAAACCCTGGTACTCATTTCCAAGCTCGTAAGGCATTTCAACTCTAAGTTCCAAAGTTTCAAAAGTGCCATGTAATAGTGGACGAGGTTCAAGTTCCTTAAAATCTTTCAGCATTCCATCAAATAAAATATTTTCTTTATCTTTTACTGTGAGTAATAGAGCGTCATAAAACATTTTGGATCCTTTCGAAAACTCGCTTGTAAAAAGATATCTAAAATCCTGTAATCCGTTATTTTTAATTGTAATTTCCCTGGTAATTGTGTCTCCAGGTTTTATATTATCCGTATTGAATAAAACATTTTTAGGACTAGTTGAAATATCAATTTCTTTTTTGCCATTCGTTTCTGCCAGAGGATGGTTTGGAATGACCAAAATCAGCACAAGAGCTACAATGGAAATGGTATATATTTTAAATAATTTCATATACAGTTCCCCCTTTATAAATTGCAGCTCTTGTATTAATGTTACTTATGATGATTTTTGGACAGTTGCTTCTTCCTCCTCTTTACGAGTATTTGTATCGATAGAGGATAATGTCTGCCATATGGTAAAGCAAGCGTAACCAAGAAGCAGAACACCAGGCACGAACAACAGTAACGCGCTGCCAGTTTTGGATTTAGCATAATCAACAAAATATCCTAGATAAGGAACGGTAAAACCAGTGTATTGAGCGACAACATTTTCAGATTGGACCGGATTCAAATCCTCAGCATCATTGTTATCACCTTTTGTTCTGAAGAGGGTTTGCCCTTCACTTTCCACAACTTCTGTAATCCTATGGGTGACAAGGTAGTCTTCCTCTTTATAAGTGATAACGTCTCCTTTTTTGAGTTTCTCTGTATTTTCTATTGGTTCAACAGCTATAATTGAACCTGTCTTGATTCCTGGTTCCATCGATCCTGATAAGACTGTCTTTAATTGATAACCGAACATACTCGGGCCATCCGGCGAAGCCTTTGACGTGATGACCATGAATACCATGAACAATAGCAATACTGCTAACACTGTGGTAATTAGATAGTTCAACACTTTCTTAACGATTTTCATCTTGTTAGTCACTCCTTATTTTCTTTCTGTTCTTCTGAGGGTTTTTCTTCCGTTGTTTCTTTATTTGACTTTTCACTTATCGTTTTTTCTTCTTTAACCCCTTTTTTGTTAGCATCTTCTTGTTTAGGTCTCTCCGTATCTTCCGCTATTTCATCCTCTTTTTCATTAGAGGAAGCCGCTTTATCCTCTGACTTTTGAGCGGAATCATTAGACTTTACTGGTGGTTTATCTTGTTTGTTCTTTGATTCCTCATTTGAAGTTTCGTCCTGAGCTGAGTCATCTTCTGTTTGCTCTTGACTCTCTTCTTCATCAGTCTGTTCTTCCGCTTTATCTTTCTCAACATTTTGATCAAGAGATTCCGTTTCCTCTTCACTATCTTCTCTCTCTGCATCGTTATTAGCTTTCTCTTCTTCCTCATCACATTCAACAGTAATCGTATCGCTCCATAAGTCATGTCTTTCATCTTCTTTGTTACCATGCCCAGGTCGTTGGAAAGCCCTGAACTTATAGTTGCCAGGCTCCTTAGCTATGTAGCTTATCTCTCCAACTCCATCTTTCTTTATAATTTCAATCGTGCCATCAGCAATCTTTTCTCCTTTTTTCATTGGGTTGCCAGATTCCGAATAATAAACTTCAAACTCTGATGTGCCTTCCATATCACTTCCAGAATTCTTGATAGCCGCCATGATCTTAAGCGGCTTACACCCTTGTTCCATTAATTCCTTTACTTCTCCACCTTTTTCTTTTACAAATTTCAGTGAGCTTTTGTCCCAAAGAGATTTTTCCTCCCAATGGCCGGCCTGGATCGTGGTTTTCGCTACAGATTTAGAATTGAAAAATGCCCCAGTATCAGACGTTGCATAGGATAAGATTAGTGTAGAAACATAAAAAATGCTAAAAAGCTTTACCATAATTGACCGATGCTTCTTCCTAAAGTCACTTAACCGTGAAATACGTATCTCAACCACGTCCTTTCAGCCATAAATTATGTATTGTTTTTCAATTCCTTTCATTTCATTTCAAGCTAAAACCTCGAAGTGAAAGGGAAAGAATTGATAAATGAAGGAACTGAGAAGCAGGAAGTTACTGCTTCTCAGTGTATTTATTATTTTGCTTCCCCTGCTCCTTGCATACCATTAAATTGCCAGTTTAGTTCTAAAGAGTCACCTTGGAATATGTTTTGATCTTTACCGTTATCTACAAATTCAAATTGCACATAAAAAGTATCAGTGGTACCAGCAGCAAGATTACCACCTTTCTCAGCAAAGAATTGACTCCAGAAATTCCCTTCAATAACATCAGGGTCCATGTCTTTTAATTCTGATAGTGTGGTACTAAAGACAGGCGCATCCAATTTATCAGCATTTATTAGGAAATTAACTCGAATGTGGTCACCAAAATCATTTCCTTTGTTACTATCGTCTGAATTTACAGTATAATCAGTGAGTAAATCGATACTTGCAATATCTAAACTTCCATCATTTTCAAGTTTGAATTCTCTAAGCATTGTGTCTCCAGGTTTAATTTTATCTACATTTATTACCTCTTCTGGGTTAGTGCTAAGTTGCAACGTTCCTGCAGCAAATGATCCTGAAGCTTCAGCAGTGTCACTAAAGTAAGCGTATGTACCTCCGCCCATTAATGCTAAACCCATCGCCGCAGACATAACACCCATGCCCAATTTCTTCTTAATACTCATACAAAATTCCTCCTCTTGATTTTGTTTTTTGTTCTCTTTTGAGAACCACAAACTGAGTATATGCCAAAAACCCTAGATGTAAAACCTTCAAAAATGGCTGATTATTCCATATAAAGAACTAAAGGCGTTCTTTTTCTTTGATTATCTGCTATTTTCTTAGTATTTTATTTCTTATAAAGAACATTTTGTGTTATATAAAGAACATAAATAAAGAATAAGCCCCTTAAAATGCTTACGCATCCTAAGGGGCTTGTTCAAGTAAACCATCATCTATTTATCATGGATTTGTTTGACTCTGCCAACCTGGCCATCCTGAAGACGGACTTTTATTCCATGAGGATGCTGGGCAGATTTTGTTAGAATTTCCTTCACTACTCCACGGGTAGTTTTACCAGTCCGCTGATCCTGCTTTAAAACGATATCTACTTCGGCTCCCTGTTGAATATCTTTACGGTATTGCCCGCTTTTACTCATTTCATTTCACATGCCTTCCCTTGCAAATTTACTTCTTCTATTCTGACGGTTATTAACCAGAACTGCAAGCTATACAAAAATGCCAGGGGGCCATAAATTCTATTAATCGGGCTATTGCACCAGTCAGCGTCTTTTTGTCATAAAATACAGGAACCAGACGGCGTGATTCTGCTCATCGGCCGATGCCCGACGGAATGTCTGTTGGATAAAAGGATCGGTAGATTGCTCGGCAATGTCCTGATAAAAATCAGCCGTATCCTGTTCATCTTTGAAAGCTGCTTCTATTCCCCTCCGATAATTAGTCGGGCAATCCTCAATCTGCTGTGGGCTCGGCTGTCTTCCCGTTAAACTTCTGTATATACGACTAAATTGCCGCAGGTGTTTTTCTTCATCCCTTCGGATTTCCCTGATTTGTCGTTTTTCTTCGTTTGTCGGTGCCTGCTCAATCAATTTAGCATAACACTGGACCGCCGTGTACTCTCCGTTGATAGCCTGGGCAATATTGCTGATCAGCTGCTGCTGATTTTGCCGCTCCATCGGCTGGTAATACGGATAATAATAAGAATAATACATGATACCCTCTCCTTTTTAATACATGAAATCATGGTATCCCTTACCTTTTTCCATTAACATCCAGATTAATAACTAAGTTTCATCGGTGAGGTAATTCAGTTCAATTTGTCTTAGCTGGCCAATCAATTGCTCTGTAGAACGTTCTGCTTCTTCCAAATCCAACCGGCATTTGGAAACAAATTTTGATAGAGAATAAAGGTGTGCCTAAATGCCAGCCGGGCATCTTGATGATTCAGGTTCTCTGACACATCCTACACACTCCTTTTAATGGTGCTGATGTTTTTACAGGTGTTCTCGCTCATATTGATAGTAGGTCGAACAGATACCTTCTGAGGAAACCATACAGGGACCCAAGGGACTTTCCGGTGTACAGGCAATGTCGAACAGCTTACAGTTAAATGGTACTTCTTTCGCTTTTACTATATCTCCGCATCGACAGTCTTTCACATTCCTCGACATTGGTTTATCGGTCACAATATTCTTTCGT
Organism: Thalassobacillus devorans; assembly: GCF_900176565.1. Taxonomy (GTDB): domain Bacteria; phylum Bacillota; class Bacilli; order Bacillales; family Halobacillaceae; genus Thalassobacillus; species Thalassobacillus devorans_A. The sequence continues at coordinate 398,905 of NZ_FXEH01000004.1, read as the reverse complement.
ACATCATATTTTTTAAATTCCGCCTGAATGGTCAGTCCACTGTCTGGCAGCTTACCGAAACCTCTCCATGATGGTGAATGTACCTCGAAAACTTCTTCTACAAGCTTCTTCGCTTGTCCATTGCCGAATTCCCTAACATGTCGAGGGTAATTATTTTGAATAACATGTGAGGATCTATCCATTTCTTTCAGTAATAAAACAACCGATGACAGCAGATCTATTGGCTCGAATCCACTGATAACGGTAGGTACACGAAACCTTTCTAACCCCTGCCAGCCATGGCGTCCAATTATTACCGAAACATGCCCCGGCAGCAATAAGCCATCCAGTTTATGTTCCTTATCCATTAGCAAAGAAGCGACGGCTGGAAGTGTCAGCTTGTTTGCGGGGTAAACAAAATAATTTTTAGTTCCTTGTTCTTTCGCTTTTTTTATCGTCTGTGCAATACTCGGAGCTGTGGTTTCAAATCCGATACCTAAAAAGACAACCCGTTTGTCTGGATTCTCTTCAGCTATTTCAAGCGATTGTGATGGTGATTGGACAATTCTTATGTCTGAACCTTCTAACTTTCGCTGATAAAGGTTGGAATGAGTGCCAGGCACCTTCAACATATTTGCAAAGGTCGTGACGATGACATTTTCACATGTTGCATAAGCAATCATCTGATCAATATCACATTGATCGGTCACAGAAGCCGGACATCCCAGACCGCTAACCAGGTTGATATATGGAGCAAGCAGATTCCTTACCCCAGATTTAGAAAAAGCTGCCGTATGGGTTCCGCATACTTCCATTAAATTAATTTTCCTGCCTAATGCTTCCCTTTTTTCTTTTAAAAGAGGCTCAGTTTTTCTGAAAAGTCGCTTGAACACGGGACCATTTCGATAGGACATCAGGTTCATCCTTACAGCTCCTCTCCATAAATCAAATAAGTAAACCACCTGTTCTTAATCTATTAACTCGATTGCTTCCAATTCATGTAAGCCTATGACGACACCTTTGATCCTGCTTCCTGATTAACTGATCAAATCCATTCATTTCACTTTTTACTCGAGGAACATGAGAAGTCGTATTCTCGTGGAGAGTATCACGTCCAGTCGAAGTCTTTTACCTGCGTTTGAGCAACCCAGCTTTCCTTTAACCACTTCGTCCATCTCTTGAACCCTTCCCCTGACTGGGCTGATAGTTCAAAAACCGGAGCATCTGGATTGATTTGCTTGACGTTCTCTCTGAATTCTTTCAGATCAAACCCTGTATAAGGAAATATATCCATTTTAGTAAGAAGAATGACATCAGCATGCTCAAAGGGCGTCGGGTGTTTGATTACTTTCTCGGCGCTCTCCACAGTGCTTATAACTGCTGCATTGACATGTTCACCTAAATCAAAAGGCTCTGGATCATTAAGGGTGCCGACATTCTCAATTACCAACATATCTATTTCTCTCAATGTAAAATGAGGCAGAACTTCGGCTATCATTTTAGCGTCCAGCTGGCATGCCCCTTGCGTGTTGATTTGCACAGATTGTACATTTTGTATAGAAATACGCTCTGTACTAGCAGCTTTAACTGCTTCAATCACCCCGAAAGTCATAACATCTTTTAACTGCTCGATTGTTCTTTTCAGAATAGTTGTCTTTCCAGAATAAGCATCACTGAGTAAATTAATCACAAATACATTTTCATCATAAAAAACTGTGCGGTTTTGCGCCGCAAATTTCTTATTTGCAAGCAGGACGTCTCGTTTCATGGTCAATTTATTTCCTCTCTTTCCATGTGATTTCGAAGTATTCTCCATCTTCAGCCATAGTAGATTCTATGTGAATCTATCGATTATTATCACTCGTCCGCCTTTTGGCTGATTTTCTCCTTTCGACTGAAAATTCAGTGTACAGAAAATGTAAGCAGGGTAAACAAATGCTAGACTGTTAGATAAGGAAAGGGGAATGGAAAATGACATTTAAAGCATTTCGCGTGAATCAGGATGGAGAGGAATTTTCAAGAGGGATAGAAGAAGTTGAGATAGACGATTTGACGGAGGGCGATGTTGTAATCAAGGTGCACTATTCCAGTGTCAACTACAAAGATGCGATGGCAAGCGTGAAAAACAGTAAGATTGCACAGAAATATCCGTTGACACCAGGAATTGACCTGGCAGGAGAAGTAGTAGAATCCAATTCCGAACAATTTCGTGAAGGAGACAAGATAGTTGCTACCAGCTACGACATCGGGGTCTCCAAGGATGGTGGCTATAGTGAATATGCACGGATTCCTTCTGATTGGATCGTCGAACTGCCAGAAGGAATGACATTGGAAGAATCGATGATATTTGGAACAGCCGGCTTTACTGCTGCCTTATCGATACATCGTCTGGAAGAAGCGGGTATTAGACCGGAAGACGGGCAAATTCTTGTTACCGGAGCAACTGGCGGGGTTGGCAGCATGGCGATCGCAATGCTTGCCAAACTTGGCTATAGCGTTGTGGCAAGTACCGGAAAAGAGAGTGAACATGACTACTTAAAAGAGCTGGGGGCAAGAGAGGTCATTTCCCGTGAGGATGTCTATGATGGCGGTAAAATTAAACCATTGGACAAGCAGAAATGGGCCGGGTCCGTCGACCCAACGGGTGGAAACAACCTGGCAGCCATTTTAGGTAAACTTCAATATAGCGGGGCAGTTGCTGTAAGCGGTCTGACAGCAGGGACAGATGTGCCGGCTACCGTGTTCCCGTTCATTTTGCGAGGTATCAGCCTGCTCGGTGTTGATTCTGTCCACTGCCCGATGACCATTCGCAGACAGATTTGGAATCGGATGGCGACAGACCTTAAGCCAGAAGAACATTTTGAGAAAATGAAAAATGAAGTGACACTGGAAGAATTGCCGGAGACTTTAAATACATTGTTAGAGGGTAAAGCACGCGGCAGAAATATCGTTAAGCTGTAACATAAAAAAGGAGCATCTGAGAATCACTCAGTTGCTCCTTTTTTAAAATTATTCTTCGCCGTGATAATAGCTTCCAGTCAATGTATCCCAGAAAGAAGTATCAGCATTATCGATTGAACCATCTGCGATTGCCTTCAATGTAGCTTTCATCGTTACTACTCCTTGTTGGATCAACTTTCCATTACTCTTTTGACCAAGCACATAGTCTTCACGGTAATGGTCAGCCATTCCCCTCATTTCAAATAGTAAAGTAGAAATACCGTACTCATTAGCTAATCCATTACGGCTGATTGTATTAGCGTTGCCGCCCGGATATTTAGACAATGTCCCGTACCCTTTAGATTCTACAGCATCATAGACTATTACACCTAGCTGCTTGGATTTTTCTAGCACCTCAGAGTCGACGTCCTCATTGGTCGGATGAAGGATAGATCCAGATACAAGCGGTCCGTCTTCTCCTTTCGTCACCTGTGTACCTTGGTGATGGAAGTCAATCATATAGTCTGGCATATACTTTGCAAGTACATTCTCATGCAGGGCTTTTGTTTCCGGCTGCTCACGGTCAACGTGATCCCGGTTAAGATCTACTCCATTTGCGTTATAACGCGTATGTGTCCCTGAGACATAGTCGTCCAGTGAGAAGTTTACATCGCCTTCTGCTCCATCGACATTGAGACGAGGAGCAATCAATACATTTACATTATCTAAGATTTGTTGAACTTCATTGCTGTCTGTGCTTAAGTATTGAACCATTTTCAAAGCAGCTTCCGTTGTCAATGTTTCGTTTCCATGCTGCTGTGTCAAAAATAAGATTGTCGGATTATCTTCATTTTCCCCAAACTTAGCAAGGTATAAATCACGATCTTTTACAGACTGTCCATATACTTCTAACGTCAAGTTTTCGGACTTTTGATCGACCCTTTCAAGGAGTTTGACCATTTCACTATACGAATGCAAACGCTCGTTCTTGATCGTTTCATTACCATTGTAATTCGGGCCGTTCGCACTTACAGAGTCTACTGTACCAAAAGCAAGACCTGAACTTAACAACACACCGGATAAAGCGATATTCAATGCTTTTCTTTTCATAAACATGCATCCTTTCGTCATTTTATTCGGGTTCTCTTTGAGCTTTCTAGACAGTTTTAGAGGAATCCTGTCAAAATAACGCAACTCAGGAAAAACGCCCTAACAAAAGGATACATACGTCCTATGCTTAATCTTCAGCTATTCCAAAAGTTTCATTCGCTTGTTCAAACCTTATCGCGAGATACAAAAAAACAGACCTTTTTTGGAGGTCTGTTTCGTTACTTGTTGCTGTTTTCATAATTGTGTTCTTTTTGAACATCTCCATTTTTCTTATGAATGACCGCTTTAGTGCCTTTATTTTCTGCAATTTCTTTTGCCCGTTGGATTGCTTCATCTTTATTGTCAAAAACCTGGTCGGGCTTTTTGGCTCCTTTAGCCTGGACTGCCCAGCCGTCATCATGGGCCACAACATGTTCTCCACGGTCCAGTAATTCCGGTCGGTTGTCATATTGTTTATCTTCTTCATCCCGCTCCTTCAATTCCTTATCATCGACATCTTTCATTTCATTTATTTCTTTTTGTGATGCATTGTCGTACCATTCTTTCGCCTGACTTGTCGCGATTGGGATTGCACGGTTTTCATCATAGCCTTCATCTAACATAGCATTTGCTATATCAATCGCTTTATTCCGGACGGCGCTGTTTAAATTCTTCAGAGAGCTTGGATAATCATTTTTATCCCAAGGCATTACGTCACCTCCTGAATCGTTTGTTTACTATGTTCCGCATAAATGAACATAATAAACATCTTCTGCCTGTTTTAGGCAGGTATAGGTTGCCCAGTCCATATGAATACTAGCTATGTACCACAAAAAAAGGAGTGTTTCTAATGGGAATTTTAACAGGCGATCCTAAAGAACAGCCTCTCCATTATGGGGAAGTGTTCGGAATGTGGTCCTATTTAGCCGTGGCTAAAGGAAATTACACACGTTACCAGACGTTTATGAACCATACAGGAGATAAAGAATTGATGAAGTTGCTTGAAGAGTTAATTGAGGGAATCAAGCATGAATCAGAAAGTATTGAAGAGATTCTGAAAACGAACGGGATAGCATTACCTCCTTCCGCTCCAGAAAGATCCAATGCTACGTTAGAGGATATCCCGGTTGGCGCACGTTTCAACGATCCGGAAATCAGCGCGCAGGTTTCCGCAGATTTATCACTGGGAATGGTTGCCTGCAGCCAGGTCATCGGACAGTGTACGCGTGAAGACGTTGCGATGATGTTCGGGCAGTTCCATATGAACAAAACCCAGGCTGCCGCTAAAGCGCTTCGTCTGAATAAAGAGAAGGGCTGGCTGGTAACACCTCCCCTGCATACAAAAGTACCTGAACCAGTTTAACCCCTGGACCAGACCATCAATACATGGTCTGGTTTTTTCTTTTAAAATATAGCTATGTTAAAAGTCATGTTAAAATTTTATTGGCAATGGGAAAGTTTTTATGAAAAAGTGATTGCATCATTAGCAAAATTCCTGTATGTTGGTAATTAACTCATTTCAATTGAATATTCACAATTCTTATGAAGAGAAGCTGAGGGAACTGGACCGATGAAGCTTCAGCAACCTGCCATTATGGTGAGGTGCTACATCCAGCAAATGGTATGATCCATTTGAAAAATAAGAAGAAGTGGCTAATTGACGGTAAAATCAGCTCTTCTTCTGAAGGGCTGATTTTTTATTTTACAATAAAGGAGACGGAATGATGGGCACTTATCACCTTGATACAACACTCGCACAAACAGGAAACCGAAGTGAAACAGCAACAGGAGCAGTTAATCCTCCTGTGTATTTCTCTACAGCCTATCGGCATGAAGGGATCGGAAAATCAAGCGGGTATGATTATTCGCGAACAGGCAATCCGACGCGTGATTTGTTGGAGCAGACAATCGCTGATCTGGAATCCGGCGCAGGAGGTGTGGCTTTTAGTTCAGGAATGGCTGCCATCCAGGCTACTTTTTCGATTTTTGAACCGGGGGATGAGTTCATTGTAACGAAGGATGTTTATGGTGGCTCCTATCGTATTTTCGAAACTCATTTCAAAAAGTTCGGCCTCAACTTTCACTATGTGAATAGCTCTGACCCAGCAGATTTTGAACAGGTCATTACAAATAGAACGAAAGGACTGTTCATTGAATCTCCAACAAACCCTTTGATGAAACAAATCGATATCACGGCACTGGCTAAGGTTGCTGAAAAGAACAAAATTTTATTAATCGTGGATAATACATTCTACACGCCATACCTTCAGCGTCCACTTGAGCAGGGAGCGGATATCGTGCTCCATAGCGGGACTAAATATTTGGGCGGACATAATGATGTACTTGCCGGATTGGTGGTAGCTCGGGATGGCAAGCTTTTAGAAGAACTTCGCTTGGAACAAAATTCATCAGGAGCGGTATTATCTCCGTTTGACAGCTGGTTATTGATGCGAGGGATGAAGACGTTAGGGTTGAGAATGCGACAGCATGAAGAAAATGCCAAACAGCTGGTCAAGTTCCTGGAACAAAGTCCTTTTATTGCTGACGTTTTATATCCTGGCAAAGGCGGTATGGTTTCCTTTCGTGTTCAGGATGAAACAGCCGTCCCACATCTACTCGAACAACTGAAACTGATTACATTTGCAGAGAGCCTGGGAGGAACAGAAACGTTCATCACCTATCCAGCTACCCAGACGCATTATGATATACCAGAAGAGATTCGCAGCAGCTATGGAGTTTGTAACAGGCTCCTTCGCATGTCCGTAGGAATCGAAAATGTTGAGGATTTAACTCAGGATCTACAGCAGGCATTAGAAAACTCGCACCAGCATGTCTGATTTTTCCCCTTGGAAATGCCCCCTTACCCTAAGAGCGTAAGGGGGCTATTTTCACCAGATAAATAAAGCGAGAGTAGTGGATACCATCAGCCCAATGATGACAGGGAAGAAGTTTTTGCGAACAAGTTCCATAACAGAAACCCCGCAAAAACCAGCTACAGCTACCAGCGATGACCAGGCGATCAAAGTTCCGCCGCCAACCCAAATGGATCCCATCTGTCCAATAGCTGCCAGGGTAGCAGGATCAATATTCCCTGAAGCAAGTGCACCAGATAATGCCCCTGTCAATGGCAGACCGGAAAAACCAGACCCATCCAAACCAGTGATCATACCGATAATCAGAATACCAAAGGCAGACAGCACCATATTTTCCGGGATTACATTTTGACCTGCCTGCACGAGATCGAACAAAAATGCTGGACTGGCCTCTTCTCCCAGTGACAGAATGCTTCCGGCGAAATCTCCACTTCCCAGGAAGAAAAAGCCGGCAATCGGGATGACAGGTCCCATCGCTTTAAAAGCAAATACAAAACCTTCTGTAATGTGCTCGGAAATACGATCCAGTGCCTTCCCTTTTCCAAAAGCAAGCGTCGCAAAAGATAATAATAATACAGCAACACCGCCGATGAACGCCGCTCCGTCTCCTCCTTCAAAACCACCCATTCTTCCACTGCTGAATTTCGTGTATGCCATATATAATATAACCAGCAGCATGGAAAGAGGGACAATGACAGCAAAAACTTTCCCCCATCGCGAATCTGTTTGAGAAGCAGCAGATCTAGTTGTACTGCCACCGCCCGGCAATGATTTTAAAGCTTTTTCGTTTTCAGGGTCATTCGGTTTTCGAATCTGTTTTCTAATCAACATATAGGCGATAGAGATGGCAACAGCACCGGTAATCAAAGATAATAGTAAAGCTTTATCTGCTACTGCGGCTGTTTCGATACCAGCTGATGTAGCGCTCAACATCGGTGCGACCTGGATCACATAGTCCGAAGACAAAGCCATTCCTTGTCCGGATATAGCCACAATCATTGCGGCCCCCATAATAGGAAGCCCTGCTCTGACAGCTGCTGGTACCAACAGCGCACAAATTAATGGTACAGCTGGAGTCGGCCAGAAAAATAACGAAATGACAAAGGTGACAAGGATCAACATGATAAAAGCGATATGTCCGTTCGTCATCACTTTTTGAATCGGAGCAATCATTTGTCGATCGGCACCCAAATCCTTCAATGCATGCAGCAAAGCAACCATGAATGTAATAATGAGGAAAATACTGAACAACTCTTTTGCTGCGGTCAGGTTTGCATTAAATACAGAAGTGAACCCACTGACGAGATTCCCATTATAAATCCATGCAACCAGGAAAGTACCAAGCAGAGTCGGAAGCACGACACCTTTCCTGAATATCATGGTCATAATAACAGCCAGCGTCACAATTGCATAAACCCAGTGAGCTGCGGTCAAAACCATCTTGATGTCTCCTTTCGAGCCTAGTGCTCGATTTTGGAGTATTCTATGTGCATCCGCCTATATATGTGTGGGCTTATCATTAAATAGGCGGACATTATAAAAAAATGCATTAGAAAAACTTGCTTGTTGCCAAGTACTTTTGGCAAAAGTCTTTCACCTTTTCATTCCGTAGACCTTTCTTAAAGTACAAAAAAGACGCTCCAGTGCGGAACGTCTTTAAAATTTACAACTTTCCTTCTTCCTTTAGTACTTCTTCAAATACTGCGACAATATCAGGATCGTAATGAATGCCAGCGAGACTCTTGATTTCTTCCATCGCATATTCTGCCGTAAACGCCTTACGGTAAGTTCTATCCTCTGTCATCGCATCAAATGTGTCACACACAGCGATAATTTTCGCTTCATATCGGATTTCTTCCTCTTTCAGTCCATAAGGATAGCCTGATCCATCCAATCGTTCATGATGTTGAATTATTATTGGTGCTAACTCTTTGTAGTATGTATTCGCCAACATGTCAGCGCCATCCCCAGGATGCTTCTTAATCAGATCGAACTCGTCTTTTGTAAGCTTTCCAGGCTTGTTCAGTATGTCTTCTGAGATATTAATTTTTCCTACATCATGAAGTTCAGCAGCTAAGTGTGCATGCTCCAATTGCTGCTTTTTTAGATGGAGTTTTTGAGCTACCTTTACGGTGTAGTGTGCAACTCGTTTGCTATGCATATACGTATACCGATCTTTTCTTTCAACTGTATAAACAATATCTTTCAGTTTTCTAATATATTCGCTAACATCTTTAAAGATAGGTTCTGTTATTACCCATAAGTATTTCGTATCCTTTAAGGCAGTAAAATGAACTGGAGACTTAAGTTTTTTGATGGAAAAATAATCATTTTCTTTGAGGATTATTTCCTCGCCTTCTATTTCTCCTTTAAGTTCTCCGCTTAACAGATAAAAGAACTCCATGACTTCTTTATTTTCACTTGGATAAATATAAAATATATTACTTTCGTGGATGGTTTGTAGCATAATTTCTACGCCATCTCCACGTTCTAGCAGGCTGAGTTCATGGGAACTAACTTTATATTTATCTAGATATGAGCCGCCTTTAGCTATTTTTATTCCTTCCACATTCACTCCTCCTTAGCTCAAAACAACTTATACCCCTACTACTCTTACCGGATCAACCATTACTGTTCGGTCAGCAATCTGCACCTCTACCCATTCCACTTCAGCGTCCACTCCGAGTTTTTCTATAGCATTGATGGTTGTATAGGTCAACGTTCGGGTAGTGTAATCAAGCAACGCAATCAACAAATCAAGGTCCTGGTTATATTTTGCTGTACGTGCTGCCGCTTCTTCCTCATCCTCAATTGTTTCCATGTCTTGCAGGTAATTATCCTGAAGCACATTTCCTGCTTCCTGAGCTTTCTCAATTAAAAAGTAAATTTTACTATTCGTGGTATCAGCCAGCTTCAAAGCTGCCTCCATATTTTCGGCTTCATTATCGGCTGCGAAAACATTACCTCCTGCAGCCAGCGTCAACACTAAAGATAAAATCATCATTCCAACTAACTTTTTCATCATTCCTATTACCTCCTGTTATTTGGGTGCGTTATGTATTCTCATTTGCTGATAAGACATACTGAAAGCGGGTCCACTCACCCCTTATATCGTCACAAAAAGCAAGAACTTAACAGAATGCTTCAAATTATGACATTAGAAAAAAATGGTTTATCGCCAAGTACTTATGGCGAAAGCCTTAGATTTCCTTATACATTAAACCTAACAAAGCCACAATTTTAAGGTATAAAAAAGAATCGTGTGATTGGCTCACACGATTCCGCAAGATGCTGTTCCATTTTTTTGTAAGTATTTCTGATGATACTCTTCTGCTTCATAAAAAGGAGCTGCCTGTTTGACCTCGGTGACTATTTCGGTTTTAAATACTCCCTTTTGATTCCATTCCTGAATTTTTTCTGCAGCAATCTGCTTCTGCCGGTCATCTTGAAAGAAAATGATGGAGCGATATTGAGACCCAATATCTTCTCCTTGACGATTCCTTGTCGTTGGATCATGGCATTCAAAGAATGCATCAACAAGTTCAGAGTAAGAAATTTTTTCAGGATCAAAATCTATTTTCACTGATTCAGCATGGCCGGTCTTCCCTGTTTTGACTAATTCATACGAAGGATTTTCAATAGTACCTCCGCTGTAACCTACTTTTGTCTGGTCTACACCATTTAAACGTTCGAACCATGCCTCTACACCCCAGAAACATCCTGCTGAAAATACTGCTATTGCCATTACTCATCGCTTCCTTTCCACTCACGTTACTTCTTTCGCAAGAGATTGACGAGCCTTTATACGTTGAGAAACACTCAGCTTCTCACCAGGTCTTTCTGGTGAAAACCTAAGCGTTTCTTATACTTTAATCCCTTTAACAAAGGTAAATGCTTAAAGTATAAAAAGATCCCTCTCTTATCCAAAAGAAAGGGATCCGTACGTTTATGCATACGTCCTCTCATCTTTCAGGATCATTCATCCTGCAGGAATTGGCACCGTTCGAATCATGACGATCCGATGGTTGCCGGGCATCAAAGGGCCAGTCCCTCCGCCTCTCTGGATAAGAAGTTAACGATAGTATTTAAATTTGTAATTCTTATCTTACAATAAATGCTATGCCGAAGTAAAGGGATAAAAACCATTTTTTTCGAATAGGTCCTTTATTTTTTTCACAACCTATAGCGAGCATGCTAAGGGAAAGAGGTGTACATATGGGCTGGATGTCCGTCATACCGTTCGTTGCTGTGGTTGTAGCCGCTATTTGGACGAAACAAGTAGTGCCAAGTCTCTTACTGGCTGTAGTTGTCGCTGGGTATCTCGCCGAACCAGACTGGCTGGGAGGGATGACTACTTCGCTTCAGTTCATCATTGAGGGTTTACAAGACGAAAATAACTTAAAAATCATCATCTTTCTTTATGCATTTTCAGCATTGATAGGGCTTATTAAATTCGCCGGGGGAATAAAGGGGTTCGTACGAGCAGCTACAGAAAAAGTGGATACAAAGCGTGGAGCATTCCTATTGACCTGGTTGTCATCTGTCGGCACCTTCAGCGCCCCCAGTTTCCGTATTGTCACTATCGCTCCTGTAATGAAAGCCATGCGAAAAAAGCTGCCAATGACGAAGCAGGAATTAGCCTTTGTCATTGAAACGACCGCTTCTCCGCTTGTTGTTTTAATTCCGGTGGCTACCGCTTTTGTAGGATATATGAGCTCGGTAATTGAGATGTCAATTCATCAGGCTGGGACTGAAGGCGACCCTTATAGACTCTACCTTCAAAGTATTCCGTTCAATTTTTTCGCATTCGCTATGCTCGGGATTGGATTCTATCTCAGCTTTTTTCACCGGAATAAAAAGTCTGCAACCGATGCGGAAGATGGAACAAAACAAGCAAACGAAGAAGACGACCAATGGGAGGACTGCCACCCAGCTGTCGCCAAAAATCTGCCTACCAGACCGTGGACATTGATCATACCTTTGTTCAGTGTGATTATCCTGACTTTTTTATTGATGTACGTGCTTGGTTTGGCTAAAGGTGAACAAGGGTTTCAAGCCTTAATTAACGCTAATGTGCTTGATGCTATGGTATTGGCCGTAGTGCTGACCATCGTATTACTGATGGTCTATCTGAAAATCGTCCGCCAGCCCTTACGAACGATGATGAATACGTTGATACATGAAGGAAATGAAATGATGGGGGTTATCGTACTGCTTGCGATGGTATGGGGATTGAGCAAAGGTTCTGAAGCTTTGCAGTTCGCTGATACGGTTTCGTCTTCCTTCGGATGGATACCTCCTGGCTATGTAGCCGTTGTCCTCTTTATCGTTGGGTGCGGTTTATCTTATTTTATCGGCTCTTCGTGGGGAACCTGGGGGATTCTAATGCCTGTCGGAGTGTCGATCGCCGTATCTGCAGGTAGCTCATTGCCGATTGTCATCGGAGCCGTCTTTGCCAGTGGGACGTTCGGTGCGTTTGCCTCCCCTTTAAGCGATGATACCAATACTACAGCAGGAATATTAGATCTTAATCCGGTCAAATATGCTAAATTCAAGCTGAAACCCGCTCTTATTGCTGCGGGTGTAGCGGCTGTAATCTACTTTGCCTTTTCCTTTTTTATGTAAACGTGAATTTTATAGCTTCATAAGCAAACAACCAGCCCTCAAGATGAAGGGCTGGTCGTTTGTTATCGAGCGCTGAAGTTTTGGAAGACATTCTTAGCTGGAAGTTTGTAAACTTCCCGGTCAAGCAGATGATTGATAATAACTTTGTTTCGGTGAATCGCCAATCCAAGATTGGTAGAGCCTACCCCATGGGTGTGAGAGATGCCACTGTGTACATAGATTTCGTTCGCTTCTTCGGTTGTTTTCAAACGATAATCCGCTTCTACTTTATATCGCCCTTTCTCATCCCACTCAATGATGGAATCCAGACTGTCAATGAATTCGGGGACAAGGGGCTTATAACCGGTTGCCGTTACCACTACCTCACTGGCATGGGTAAACGTTTCGTCTGTTTCCGTCTGCCTGCAGGTAAGTTCGTAGCCTTCTCCATTCGATTTCTGTTCTATTTTTTCTACTTCTGACAATACTTGAAGCCCTACATCTAATGGTTCACCGCCAACCGAATGTTCATACAACAGGTTATAGATATCGGTCACCGTGTGGTTGCTGATTCCTTTATAATATAAGCCCTGGGTCGGAAATATTTCATCTTTTTTCTCCTGGGGAAGCTGGTAAAAGTAATTGACATAGTCCGGGGAGAAATGTTCCAAACTTAGTTTCGACTCTTCCATCGAATCAAACCCTGGGGAACGCGTAATCCAATCAAGCCGGTAGCCATATTGTTTTTGTTCTTTCAACAATTCCCGGAACGCTTCCGCAGCGCTTTGCCCCGATCCGACCACCGTCACTGATTTTGCTCTTTTACACCGATCCTGATGGTTTAGGAAATCAGCCGTATGGAACACATCTTCCTCCGGCAACCCTTGCAATGATGCAGGAACGGCTGGGACGCTTCCAGTCCCTAACACGAGATTTTTCGTGCGGAAAGCATGTGTTTCATTCGTGGCAAGGTTCACAACCTCTACTTCAAAATAAGCTTCGTTGTCCTTCACATGCCTAAGGTTCGTCACCCGGTACCCGAACTTACAACTGGAAAGCTGACCAGCCACCCACTGGCAATAATCATTATACTCCCGGCGGGGGATATCCAGGCGCTGTAAAAAATAAAACTGATACATACGCTCATTTTCATTGATATAGTTTAAAAATGTATACTTGCTGCGCGGATCTGCCATAGTAACTAAATCAGCCAGAAACGGTACCTGGAGCTTCGTGCCTTCAATCAGCATTCCAGGATGCCACTCGAACCTTTCCTTTTGTTCAAAAAACATGGCATCTATTTCCGGCTGTTCATCCAATAGTGCTGCCAGGCTCAAGTTGAACGGTCCTGCACCAATACCAATCAAGTCATATAATTTTGCTTTGTCCAAATCCTTCACTTCCCCTGTATGTTGATTTCTCCGATTGTCACACTATCTTTTATCGTATCATAAGTTTTACGGTACTTGCCTAAATACTAAAAAAAGACCACAAGCGGTTACACTTATGGTCCTCTATTTCAAGCTAATCTATTCTATCTGGAACTGAAATGCGCCCCATTATCAATGTGGACGAATGGAATATCCGTATCCACTTCGCCGGTGATGTGTGCCATCTCAATATCTTCTCCTTTTAGCCATTTACCGAAGTCCAATTCGGTAGGCTCCTGGTCTCCACCTAAGGCAAACCAGGTTTTCATCTGATGGGGAAGATAGACGGATGTGTGGATGGTACCAGCCCAGCTCTTGTATTTTTTCGAAAATACACCTTTATCCGTATCATTCATGACACGGAAAGCTTCATAAGCCTGCTTGGCACCACCACGCTCCATCGCATCCATTCGCTTATAGGAATCAGCGAGGTGATTACGATTTTCATGCTTCATAATTTCAAAATGATTGGTGCACATTGCTGATTGACGAACTTCGACACCACGCGGGGAAGCCTCAACTACATAGGTCTGTCCACTTCGATCATACACAATATAACTGAAAGAGTGACGATGGGGGATTTCCTTTAACATGGCGATTGCATCCGCTACATCAGCACAGCTCTCTAATATGAGACGACCGATCATACAGCAGATGAAACCTAAGCCCGGCTTTTTGCGATGCATGAAATTATACCCCAGCACAAGTCCTTTCTCATTCATTCCGTCCATACGTCCGGTAATTCGCTGTGTTGGACCAGCGATGGCATATCCTTGATCGGTCGGCTGGAAAAAGACATATCGGCCTTCATATGTTTTCGGCTGATAATCATAATTCCGCACGAAAAAGTCTTTTCCCGTCAGTATCGAACACCCGGACTTTTGATAATTAACACGGTAGCCGCCAAATTCTTTCATCACCCGTTCCATTGGCCAGCCAAGGCTATCCCGTAACCCTTCCAGTTCCGCCCAGACACCTGGTGCGAATTTAGTGATGGCTGCTTTTACTTCTTCTTCTTCCACCGTAAACCTTGGAATTCTTACCTTCCATTGTTTTTCACGGTTTTTGACTGTCAGAGAATCTTTTAATAGCTCCCCCTGTTTATAGCCAAAATCATAATGGGTACCTCGAAATTGTACTATATCGCTATGTATTTTCTTCAAGCTGATCCCTCTTTTACATGAATGTATGTAATAAGACTACCTATAATTGTCATCATTTTTCAAATGAATAGAATTATTTTATGATAGAACATAGCATGCATTCCAGTTGAAAGGGTGAAATCAGTGTATAAAATTGAAGAACAACGCCAGCAAGTGATTGCTTCCATGGCTGACCTTACCGATGAAGAAGCACGAAAAAAACCGGATGAACATACATGGTCCATCCTGGAAACACTGGAACATTTATATTTAATCGAAGGATGGGTGACTCAGCAGCTAAAAAAATCATTAGCTGAAGAGGACGTTCAGGAAGCGAAGGAAAAGCCTATTGAGCGAACGGTGGATCGCTCCCATAAAGTAGAGGCACCGGAATCGCTTCGTCCAAAAGGCAAATTTGATTCCCTTGATGAAGCTTTGGATAGTCTCTCCAAAAGCAGAGATTCCTTGCTGTTTCTCCTTCGAAACTATGAGGAAGAGGATTTTCGAAAAAGAGCGATGCCTCATCCTGCTTTTGGCAAAATGAACCTGTTACAATGGGTCGAGTTCATCGGATATCATGAGCTCCGTCATCTGGAACAGATGAAAGAAATAAAAAATGCTTTATAGTGGTCTTCCACTATAAAGCATTTTTATGTTTTTATTTTCGCGCTCAGACGCCCACTTCGCAGCAGCATGCTCATGCGCAACAAAAAACCCAGCCCATAAGTGGGGCTGACTTAAACTTCTATGGTACTATAGTTACGGGGACTTTTGCAGAATGTAGGACGCTGTAGCTTATGCTGCCTAAAATCGCACCTTTCAATGCGCCCATTCCACGGGATCCCATAATGATTCCTTCGACTTCTTCCTCATCCGCCACTTCACATATAGCTGGAGCTACTTTTCCAGCCATCTTTCTCGTTTCTACCGATACAGGAACGCTTTTCAGATGTTCATCCGCCAGAGCAATTGCTTCGTTAGCTGCTTTTTCCTGCTGAGCTTCAATTTCTTCATTAGTAAAAACACGATGAGTGTTATACGTGTCGAATAGCGGTTGTACGTTGACGAGAAGGATACGACTTCCATTTTGTCCTGCTAGCTTAGCGGCATAATCAAGGGCACGCAGGGAGTGCTCGGAACCGTCTACCGGTACGATGTATTTCTTGACCATTTTACCCCTTCCCTTCTCTAGGAATCTACCTCAATTATACCATATCCCTATCGATTACCGGAATTTTCTGATCAATCGTTCAGAATTCGTTCAATTACATGGGCGACGCCGTGGTCTGTATTCGACAATGTCACCCAGTCTGCTTCCTCTTTAACGATGTCCTGTGCATTTCCCATCGCTACACCAAACCCAGCCTCACGGATCATTGCTATGTCGTTCAGGCTGTCACCGACCGCCATAATCTCGTTCATGGACAGGTCAAGCCAGTTGGTTACCTTTCGTAAGGCAGCGGCTTTATTAACACCGGCAGCATTGACTTCGATATTTGTCAGGCTTGAATTAGTCACTTCCAATGCTTCATTTTTTACTAATTCATCATAAATAACCTGACGCACTTCATCATCTTCAATATCGAACCCGAACTTCAGCCATTCATACGTTTCAATATCCCGGTCGAATGGTTGTCCAGAATTGAACATTCCTTCTGAAGTACTCGACCAAAAAATGGTATCATGCTGTTCTTTCAATTCCCATAACCGCTTGACCAGGCTGGCTTCGAGCGGCTGGCGATCCACTAATTTAAAATTATGATCATAAATCTCTCCCCCATTGACGGTGACAATATAGGAAGACCGGCCAAGCTCTTCAGCAATATCCCGGCAATTCGGCAAGGAGCGACCGGTACTTAAAACGACATGAAGCCCCTTTTCCTTAGCTCGTTGAATAGCTTGTTCATTCTCCTCTGAAACATGGCCTTCGTCATTGACGAGGGTACCATCCATATCAAGTGCAATCAGTTTTATATCCATGACTAACACGTCCTCTCATTTGCTGACCTCATTTTAATATTCCATAACTTTTTATATAATAACAGAAAAAGAAGGGGGTATTCATCTCAAACTTCTGGAGTTGAAGTCAACCAGCTACAAAGGAGTATCCATAATCATGTGATTTTAATGTTTTCCAGACAAAAAACAGCCCCTTTGAAGGGCTGCTTTGTCATTTATAGAGTTCCGCTGGCAGCTTCTTTACAAACGACAGCATGAGACTGAGACCTTTCCGCGTTTCTTTATCGTTCATCATCCGCATCAACTGCATCATGGAAGGAGGTTCCCTATAAGTCTGCTCCTGCATCGCCATATCAAAAGCACCTACCATACCGTCTGCAAGTTCGACGGCTCCTTTTTGTACAAGTTCATCCCCAAGTTCAATTCCTCTGATTACCTTGTCCATCATATCGGAAATCATAGGACCAGTCATAGCGGACTTCATACTTTGGACCAGTTCAGCAGCTTCTGCCAAAGTCTTTATTGTTCCGCTTTCTTCCAGCTTTTTCACTTCCATTAAAGTTCGTTGTAAATTTTCACTGACTTCCGGGAAAGTCCTTAGCAGCTCCACCGTTTCCGGCTGTAGAACATCATCAGCAACTTCGATCATTTCCACGACTTTCCCGGCAATTCCGGTTACCATTTCCGCTGTAACAGCCTGCATGGCTGCTTCAGTGAGATTTTCTATTTTTTCTGTATTGTTCATAGAGGGCTCAGTTATTACAGCAGTCATGTTCTCCCCTCCTCATAAAATACCCCTGGCATTCAGCCAGTATAATTCATTATAGACAGACTTAAACCAGTGAAGCATATCAGAAGTCGTCGCTGGTTTAGGCGGATGCTGGTAATCAAACGTGATCATACTTGCATCTTCAAGACTATTCTCCAGGAAACAAGCGACCTTACCACTGTATCTGGCGGTTTCCGGTCTGCCTTTTACACGACTGATAAGGTTATGAACTAATGTTTCAGCTTGATAATGAGCCGTAGACCCTGCCTTGCTGATTGGGAGATTGGTAGCATCACCAACGACATAGACATCATCAGAACCTTCCATTTTCAGGTTGTAACGGTCTGTCGGGATAAAGCCATCTTCATCGCCGAGTCCTGAGTCAATCACAGCTTTTGCTCCTGTATGTGCCGGAATCGAGATGAGAATATCATAGGAATGTTCTTCCCCATCCATGGTAATCGCTACTTTCTTTTTTGAATCTACTTCTTCCAGATTGAAAAAGGTTTCATAATCAATATTTCTTTTTTCAAATTCCGGAAGTCCCCAATCCGCCACAGGCTGCAGCGAATGAATACGGCCAATTGGATACGTATATTTGATTTCCACTTGATCACGAACACCTTTTTTGCGGAAATAGTCATCAAGCATTAATGTGATTTCCAGCGGTGCAGCCGGACATTTATGGGGGACATCAATGGTAATCAGGATCTTACCTTCCTGAAAGTCGGCAAGTTTATCACGAAGCTTTTCAGCTCCTTCTAACGTATAGAAGTTGTCTGCACCTTCAGATAAACCAGGAATACTATTCATATCAGGATGGGACCCAGTAGCAATGACCAGATAGTCGTAGCTGTATGTAGACTTATCACCATGAACGCGATTGGTTCCAGGGTCGATTATCTGGACATCATCATAAACAAGGTTGACCAGTCTGTGGGCTATTCTTTCTTGCTTTCGTATGAAATGTTCCGGCTGCTGTTCATTAAATGCTATAAATAAATAGCCAGGCTGATAGATGTGTTTCTCTGTATTGCTTAATAACGTGATTTCTACTTCGTTTCTTTTAATTTCGTCTGGAAGCTGTCTGGCGAGACGGTTGGCTACCATCATTCCTCCGCTGCCTCCACCTACAATTACTATTTTTTTCGGCATTAAAAACGCTCCTTTTACACCACCAGACTCTCAAGCTGGCAGCAATCGTTATTTCATCTTACGGACCGCGATGTAATAATCTTCACCTTCCAGTCGTTCATTGGCAATTTCATGCCCCATTTTGTTAACCCACTCCGGAATGTCAACACGAGAGCCCTTATCATCAGAAATTAACTCAATCACATCTCCCATTTGGCCTCGCTTGATACTTTTCACCAATTCCATTAATGGACCAGGGCAATAGGTTCCTCGTGCATCCACTTGCTTAGTGAAATCTACTTGACGCATTATAATTTCCTCCCTTTACATTGTGATAACTTGAGCATTATTAGTCATTCCTAGAAACGCAGTGACCCCAATGACATCATCAAAGACATCTATCATATCTTCTTTTTTCCACTCCATCAGATCCATCGCCAGCGCACAACCGTAGACATTGATCTCCCCGAAGTCTTTCCCTTCTTGCAGCAAGTGATCGAATAATGGAATTTTCTTCGCCAGAATCTCCTTACCGACTACTCCGTACTTAAAATCTGTCTCTTCAAAATTATCCTTGTGAAAAGGTACTAAGGCATTCATCGTTACAAATACATTTACTTTCATGCCTGACATCGCTGCTACTGACCCGACTAATGAACCGGCATGGAGCTTTTCTAAATCCTCCGAAATCAAAATCAATGCTAATGAAGGCGCTTGCTCACTCATTGCTATTCCCCCTTGAACTTGATGCCCCTATTATACATACAGGGGTATAGGTATGTCTGTGTCATCCATTTGGCAATAATATGGCCAATTTTTGAAACTATTCAATAATTCGAGTAGTGTGATTGACAAAAAGTTAACAATACCAACACTGTAAAAATTAAAAATCCTGAAACCCCTTTAACAGCAAGGGTTCCAGGACATTTTCAAATGTGCTATTCTTTCTCAAACAGTTGTTTCGTACTCCATTTCCCATATTTGTAATAAAGTGATGCCACCACACTGCTGATGACAAAACTTACCCCCATACCAACCGCAATTCCTGAATCTCCTAACAGCCTGGAAAATAAGGCGGTCAACGGATACCGGAGTACCCAGAAAGAGATGATATTCAACACAAGTACCTGATACATAGCACCTGAAGCCCGGACGATTCCATTCAAGATAAAGTTGATGCCTAAAAATGGATAAAAGAAGGCTACTATTCGAAGATATTCACCACCAAAAGCTACTGGGGCTTCTTCCTGCACGAACAATTTAATTCCATATTCCCCAAACAACACTAACAGCAACGCAACCACCAGCATGATTGTTATCGTATAAATCAAGCCATAACGAGCGATCTTATGGACGCGATCCCAATTTTCCATGCCAATATTTTGACCTGCCATACTGTTCACAGCGGTTGCCAGTGCCATAGGTGGCAGCATCAAAACACTATCCAGGCGCTGTGCGGCACTGAATCCGGCTACTACATCCTCTCCGAATGCAGTGACAACACTCATGATGGCAGCTACCCCGGCAGAAATGACAGCCATCTGCAGTCCTGAAGGGATCCCTAAGTGCAGTATTACCCCCACTTCCTGTTTACTCGGAATGGAAGGGATAGAAAATGGAGCAAGATTCTTTTTCAGAACGATATACATCCCATAGAGGAAAGAGGCTCCTTGCGCAACAACCGTGGCATATGCAGCTCCGTCAATACCCAGGCTGAAAACGTAAATGAATAATGGATCGAGTACGGCATTCAAAAGAACAGCAGCCACCACGAAACGGAGCGGGGTTTTGCTGTCCCCAAGTGCACGCATAACCGTTCCGATGAAGTTATACCCCATTAAAAAAAGAATACCGATGGAGTTGATCTGTAAATATGCTTTCGCTCCCGGCATCATCGCATCCGGTGTTCCCAACATCAACAGGACTCTTTCGGCCAACAGGAAACCAAGGAGGCCCAGTCCAGCAGCTAAAAATAGCAAAACGACAACAAACGCATTCAAGTAGCGCTTCAGACCTTGCTGATCGTCTTTCCCTTTCTGTTGCGATAAAACAGTCAGTGTCGCATTGTTAAGGCCGATGATGAATGACAAAAGCGTAAATAGGACCGTACTCGCTACAGCCACAGCACCCAGTGCATTTCCCCCGAGGAGATTTCCAACCCACATGCTGTCGATGAACTGGTACGATACCTGAAGCAAGTTGGTCAGCATAATTGGACCTGAGAAGCTGACGAGCTGTTTTCCTATATTTCCGCTTGTAAAATTATGTTGATTCCCCATAACCGACTTCCTTTCTCCTCTACTTTATCATCCTGCCAGAATAATTGCTGTTTATAATCTTTCCATATGGGTATTTAAAGGTTGAACGCTGCTATGACGGTGTTCATGAGGACCAAGTATATAAAAAAGGAACCCCACACAAGCCGATAAGGAGGTCGATTGCGGGCAAATCATTAAATAAAACGGAAAAATCCCCCAAACAGTAAAACCCTTTCATATCAAGGGTTTAAGATTCGATTTTTTTGAAACTTTTAGAAAATTACAGAATTCCTAAGCATTATTTAAAGAATCCCCCATTAAGCACCACTCAGTATAACTCAGCGATAATAAACCTTATTCAGCAAGATTAAGCTAGTTTGATAAAAAAACGGGAGCGATTTAATATTATCAAGTATGTAAGGTCACACCTTATTAAAAATGGAAAGGAGAATCCACCATCACTCAAACGACAAAAGAACGAGCAGTATCAACCGCAACATTAACATTTAGCGAACCAAACTTGGATGATGGAAAAGCAATGTGGGAATTAGTCGATAATTCCTCTTTAGATCAAAATTCAGCTTACAAATATCTCATGATGAGTGAGTTTTTTTCTGATACTTGTGTAGTAGCAAAAGAAGATGATAAATTAGTTGGATTTGTAACCGCGTTTATCCCCCCTGAACATCCTGATGTGGTGTTTGTCTGGCAGATTGGAGTAGATTCTTCCCAACGAGGGAAAGGAGTCGCATCCAAACTTCTCAATGAACTTGTAGCACGGGAAGCATGCCAGGATGTCCATTACCTGGAAGCGACAGTCACCCCATCGAATGAAGCATCTCAATCCTTATTCCGAAGATTAGCTCGTGATCATGATACCGAGTGCAAGGTCACCGAACGTTTCACAGAAGAAATGTTCCCTGGCGATGAACACGAAGAAGAATTGAATTTCCGAATTGGACCATTTAAACGGTAAACTTTGAAAATAAATACCAAGTAATCCGATGATTAAACAAGGAGGAAAACAATGAGTAAAACTGATATGAACATCTTTGAAAAATATGAATCTGAGGTACGCAGTTACTGCCGCGGCTTCCCTACTGTATTTTCTAAAGCGAAAGGCTACAAAATGTGGGACGAAGACGGAAAAGAATATATCGATTTCTTCTCCGGAGCTGGCGCATTGAATTACGGGCACAATGATGATCATATGCAAGATAAGCTTGTAGAGTATATCAAAAGCGATGGTCCAACCCATACGCTGGACATGGCCACAACAGAAAAAGCGAACTTCCTGACAAAATTCAATGATGTCGTTCTGAAACCACGAGACTTGGATTACAAAGTCATGTTCCCTGGACCAACAGGTACAAACACGGTTGAAAGTGCTCTGAAACTTGCACGTAAGGTTACAGGCCGTACAGATGTCATCAGCTTTACAAACGGCTTCCATGGCATGACCATTGGCTCTCTATCTGTTACGGGTAATGCAATGAAACGTAAAGGTGCTGGTATTCCATTGAATAATACCGTGACCATGCCATACGACAATTTTGTTGATGAAAGTATGGATACACTTGAATATTTAGAACGTTTCCTGGAAGACAACGGAAGTGGGGTAGATTTACCTGCCGCAATGATTCTTGAAACTGTCCAGGGTGAAGGCGGCATCAATGCAGCACGTATGGAATGGCTGAAAAAAGTCGACGAAATCTGTAAGAAGTGGGACATCCTGTTAATCATTGATGATGTGCAGGCAGGTGTCGGACGTACTGGTACTTTCTTCAGTTTTGAACCAGCAGGTATCAAACCTGATATCGTATGTCTGTCCAAATCATTGAGCGGTTACGGCCTTCCATTTGCAATCACTCTCTTCCGTCCAGACCTTGATATCTGGGCTCCAGGTGAGCATAATGGAACATTCCGCGGCTTCAATCATGCATTCATCACAGCTTCTGCCGCTTTGGATTATTGGAAAGATGAGCAATTCGAGAAAGGGATCCAGCAAAAATCCGAAAAAGTAAAAGATTTCCTTGTTGGACTTACTGAAAAATATCCAGAGCTGCAAGGTACCTTCTGCGGTCGTGGTCTTATGGTCGGTATCGAATGTGCAAAAGAAGGGCTTGCCGATGAAGTTGCAGCGGAAGCTTTCGAGCGTGGTTTGATTATGGAAACTTCCGGACCGAAGAGTGAAGTATTCAAATTGTTCCCACCACTAAATATCGATGATGAAGGTCTTCAAAAAGGCTTTAACATCATAGAGGAAAGTGTAAAGGCATTAGTAAGTGAACCAGTAACTAACTAATCTACCAACGAACCAGGAGGAATCAGACATGAAAACAGTCAAACTACAAGACGTAATCGATTCAGAAAATCACGTAAAAGCAGATACTTGGGAAAGCAGACGTTTAGTATTGAAAAAAGATGGCATGGGCTATTCTGTTCATGATACCGTCATTAAAGCAGGTACAGAAACACATATCTGGTACCAAAACCATTTAGAATCTGTCTACTGCATTGAAGGCAAAGGCGAAGTTGAAACCATAAAAGATGGAAAAGTATGGCCAATCGAAAAGGATACCATCTATGTGCTGGATCAACATGATGAACATTACCTGCGCGCCGAAACGGATATGCGTATGGTATGCGTCTTCAACCCGCCGATCACAGGCCAAGAAACACATGATGAAAACGGTGTCTACCCACTAGTAGAAGATTAATAGTATAAAAGCTTCCAACTTTGGTTGGAGGCTTTTTTCTTTGCCTTCCCCCTAGTTACTATTCAACTAGCTATTCATTACTTTTTTGCTATATAATGGATGAAAAAGCAATGGAGGATTTTGTTAATGAAAAATGCTTTGATTGACCGCTTCATCCGTTATGCCAAAATAGACACCCAGTCTGATGCCAGCAACCCAGAGTGCCCTTCCACCCCTGGACAGCTGACGCTCGCCAATATGCTGATAGAAGAATTGAAAGGAATCGGTATGCAGGATGTATCCATCGACGAACACGGGTATGTGATGGCGACTTTGCCTTCCAACACAGATAAAAACGTTCCGACCATCGGATTTTTGGCTCACCTTGATACTGCCACGGACTTCACTGGTAAAAACGTCAAACCACAAGTAGTAGAAAATTACGACGGTAATGCGATCACACTGAATGACATACATAGCGTAGTTCTATCACCGGAAGACTTCCCTGAGCTAACCGGTTATAAAGGACATACCCTTATCACGACAGATGGAACGACATTGCTTGGCGCAGATAACAAAGCAGGAATCACAGAAACCATGACAGCGATGAACTATCTGATCGAGCATCCGGAAATAAAGCATGGAGATATCCGGGTTGCTTTCACCCCTGATGAAGAAATCGGACGAGGGCCACATAAATTTGATGTTGACCGCTTCCACGCCGACTTTGCCTATACGGTAGATGGCGGCCCTTTGGGGGAACTTCAGTATGAGAGTTTCAATGCTGCTGGCGCCCGGATTACTTTTTTAGGGAACAGTGTCCATCCCGGTACCGCTAAAGGTAAAATGGTTCATTCGAGCAAACTGGCAATGGAATTCCACTCCCACCTTCCAGCAGAGCAGGCACCAGAGTACACAGAAGGTTATGAGGGCTTTTACCATCTCATTTCCATGCATGGCGATGTGGAAAAAACAGAGTTAACTTACATTATTCGGGATTTTGATAAAGACACATTCCGAACAAAAAAAGAAAATATAGCCACCATTACGGATCAAATGAAGGAAAAGTATGGGCAAGAACGAATAATCTTAGAAATGGAAGACCAATATTACAATATGGGAGATAAAATCAAACCTGTTAAAGAAATCGTCGACACCGCCTATCAAGCAATGAAAAATATAGATATTGAACCGCTTGTCCGGCCCATCCGCGGCGGTACCGATGGCTCCCAGTTATCTTATATGGGCCTGCCAACACCGAATATTTTCACTGGTGGAGAAAACTTTCATGGAAAATATGAATACATTTCCGTTAATAATATGGAAAAAGCTGTACAAGTAATTGTAGAAATATCTCATCTTTTTGAACAACAGGCTTAGATGTCCGTCCAATTGCATGTGTAAACCTTCCTTTTTGCGGGTAATGGGTAGTAGGAAGACCAACATTTTTGGGGGAGTGTAAATTGTCAAAAAATGAAGTTTTACGTGAATATTTTCTAGAGCACGCAAAAGTAATAACGGAAGAGTGGTATAACACAATCGAAGAAAGTGATCCAGCTTCCATCTATGCCATTCGGACACCAGAAGTAGTAGAGAAATTAAAAAAACAGAATTATGACTTCCATCATTTTTTCACTCAAATCTTTGTGAAAACTGAAGAAGAGTGGGCGGAAATCTTTGATGAATGGGCATCTGAAATTGCAGCCGACCAAAACCACTTGAACACACCCAGTCACTACGTCATTCGAGAATTTATGAGAGTGCGTATGTTCTATCTCAAATACTTAAAAAGGTTTGTAAAAGAAACGGAACTTGACATAACACAAGAAGATATAGATAACTGGAATGAATTGGTCATCACAGGGTTCGATACTGCTATCCTGATGTTCGTCGAAGGTGCTAATAGAAATTCCAAAGAATTACTGAAAGCAAAAGAGGATATCATTCAACAATTGAGTGCTCCCGTCATTGCCTTGGACGATAAGCGGGCGCTGCTCCCACTGATTGGAGAGATTGATAGTGAACGCGCTGGTGTTATCCTGGAGAATACCCTTCATAATTGTTCCAGGATAGGGATTAGTCAATTGTATATTGACCTCTCTGGTGTAGCAACGATTGACACATTGGTAGCTCACCAGATTTCTAATTTAATTCAATCCTTACAACTCCTTGGCATCAAACCAATGATTTCAGGCATGCGTCCGGAAATCGCCCAAACCGCCATTCAACTTGGTATTGCGTTTGATGATGTCACGATCAAATCTTCCCTTGCAAATGCCATGGAAGAAAAATAAAAAAAGTCAGCAGTTGTTTAATCAGCTGCTGACCTTTTTCATGGCTTTTTTATGTTACAGAAGGGCCATTACAGACCTTGTGTATTTATCAATAACAATCTCCTTATCTCCCTCATCAAGATGGTGAAACGGCTGTTCATTAGGCAGCACAATATGGCTTAAGAAAATCCCGCCTAATTGACGTGCGCATAATTCCGTGTCCACATTATCACCTGCGAAGTGATGATCTAGTCCATTTTTCAAACTTGTAAATATCAGCTTCGGCAGGTCAATCTCTTCTGTAAGGTTCCCCATAAGGCTTTCCGATATCAACATCTTTACCAGTGGGGTGTTTTTCGAAAGCACTTCCAGCCTGTTTTCAATAATCTTTCTGAAGAAATATTCTGTATCTGCCTCATCCGCTAATTTCATAACCTTGGAATTAAATTGGTTTTCAAGGACATGTTTGATGACACTGATAAATAGGTTCTGCTTTGTTGCAAACTTACGGTACAGCGTCACTTCTGCTACATCTGCTTCTTTTGCTATTTCTTGTGTTGTAGCCTGTAGTCCCTTTTTAATAAAAACAGCTACTGCCGCCTTCAAAATTTGATCTGTCTTATCTTTCAAGCTATTCACCCCACTTGTACTTCCTTCCTAGCTTTTATTTTCACAAAACGATCCAAAATAATCAAGACAACAGGCATAACGACCACCGTGCTGAATAATGCCAATGAGATATTGATCAATGTCATCAACCCGAAATTACTCAAGATGACAAAGTCAGATATCAGAAGGGCGCTAAAGCCGCCAATTGTCGTCAACGCGGACGTAAAAATAGCTTTTCCGATTTTCTGGTTGGAAATCCGGACTGCCACTTCAGCACTGTTCCCTTTTTCTCGTTCTTCATAATATCGTTCCATGATGAGAACCGTAAACTCTGTCCCAATACCAATGATTAGCGCGCCCAGGGTCGCAGTCAACGGAGTATAATCAATACCTAAAAAGTACATCGCTCCCCCTGACCATCCGATAATCAGGATGATCGGTACAAGAGGGATGAATGCTTTGACTGGGTGACGGTAAAGGATCAACAAGCCCAAGAAGACTAGTCCCATTCCAAGCAGGGTCATTTGATACCTTCCTGATGTTAAGGCAGAAATCATTTCTACATCTAACACGGATTTTCCTGTTATTGTAGTTTCTACTTCAGCAGCCTCATTTTCCTCCAGATATGTTTCCATATCCTTCAGAAATTCTTGCAGAGGTTCAGACTCCAGATGCTTGATACCGACGTTTATTACACCCTGTGTATGTTCTTCATTGATCAACAGTTTGGACTGATCCGCCGGCATATCTTCCAGCTGGGATGCCCAGTCCCCATCTTCCGGAAGCTCACCATCATTCATCTGCTTGATAGCGGTCGTGATTGATTTAGCATCTACCACTTCTGAAAAATCATCATCCAGTGACTCACTAACACTATCCACCCAAGTCATGACATCCTTGTTGATTACATCTTCACCTTTATAGACAATGGACACCTGGTCGGTTGTACCGATGACATCTCTGATCTTATGGATATCTGCAAGCGCCTGATCATCCTGGGGCATGAAGCTTTCCACGTCAGTTTCAACCCCGGCATCTGTATCCACCCATATCCCCAAGGCTGCGGTCAAGATGGCCAGCAGAATGATTAGCCACCTTAGCTTGATCAATTGTTTCGTGAATTTATCAAGGAAACGATCTCCTTTTCCCGCCCCTTTTCTCCTGACAGTTTTCGTTTTCTTGCTTCCGAAAAAATAATCACGGGTGAACAGGATAGGGATCAACAAGAATAATCCGACAAAGAAACTTACAATCATCCCGACTGTCAGCATTTTACCGAAATCCTGAATCATAGGGACAGGCGAGGTATACAAGGAAATAAAACCTAACGCTGTTGCAATCAAAGCGGTCATTACTGCCGGAACCATTTTTGTAACAGTCCGATGCAAGCTTTCTTCTGACTGGTTCGTAAATGATTTATTGCTCATGAGAATCCTCTCCTTCATTCAATTCTTCGGTGTATCGACTGTGAAACTGGATGGCATAGTCAATACCTAATCCGATCAAGATCGGGAACACAGCCATGGAAACCATTGTAATTGGGATATTAAGCCATCCCATCAGACCGACAGTTCCGATAACGGCTACCATAATTACAACTAATGATAGTAAGCGCCAACTTACTTTAAAGATGATGGAAAGGACAATGATCATAAATGCCACAGACAACATCATCATTTTCTGCATACTCTCTTTCATTGACGTCCGGATGGAATCATCCAAGACCGGTTTTCCAGACACCATTGTCTCCACCTGATCGTTCGGGTTTTCTTTCATATAGGAATTTATCGTCGCTATCGTATTGCTTTTCACCGAATCTTCGACATTGCCTTCGAACTTGATGATCATCAACATATATTTGTTATCAAGCACCACTTCCTCAAATGAGGTCCTAAGCTGGTGGTCGTCATCATAAATCAAATGGTCCAGCGTTGCCTGTTTTTCCGGCAGACCTGACTTCATTGTGTCGGAATAAGCGGTCACCGTTTCAACATTGTCACTGATAGAAAGGAGATGCTCACCCAGTTTGTCCATCTCTTTCTTCTGCTGTTCCTGTTGGGTTTGGAAACCTTCCAATTGTTTGGTTTGCTGGTCTGACCCCGCCTCCATATGTTCACCGGACTCCTTCAGCTGTCTCCCCATTTCCTTTAATCCTTCGTTGATTTCCCCTATTCCTTCCATGGATTTCTCCTGCTGTTTCTCTGCTATCTGCTCCACTAAAGTAACCGGACTGAATACACTGAACACAGCATTATTATCCTCCAGCTGATCTTCAAGCCCTTTCATATGCTGTAAATTTTCAGGAGTAAGCAAATCTTCCCCTTCATAAAGTACAGTGATGGATTCTCCACCAAATTCTTCTTCCAGCTTTTGATTATCCTGATAAACTTCAGTGTCTGTTTGGACCAATGTTTCATTACCAGTTGCCATATGGACATTTCTTGCCCCTGCTGCCATTAGTACGATTATTAGTAATGCTATGAAGATGACCCGCATCGGATGTCGCGCCAATACCCTGGTTAAAAAATTAAATACTTTCATTTCCCCACCCCTTTGAATGTTAGCGGTAACTTACATATATTTTATAAAAATATGCCGGAAATCAAACCCCGGCAATTTTGTGTTAGTAATTACTAACATTCATTTTATATTATAAAATTCGTTTTGTAAACCCGAAAACCCAGCCTCCCTTATGGGTGGCTGGATTTGACAAGGTTAATAGGGGTGATTCTTTTAAAGTGCTTTTACCAGTCCGCCATCGACTACAAGTGACTGCCCAGTCAAATAAGTATTCGCTCCGGAAGCCAGAAATACGATTGCTCTTGCGAATTCCTCCGGTTCCCCATAGCGGCCGATCGGGATCGACTGTTCCGTTTGCTGCTTCACTTCCTCAGCTGTAACTCCCAGCTTTTCTGCTCTTTTTTCATCCAACTGGGCAACTCTATCGGTTGCAATTCTCCCTGGACCTACCGTATTGATTAAGATATTATCACCAGCCAGCTCCTGGGATAGTGATTTCGATAGACCAACGATGCCGGCACGAAATGTATTGGACAAAATCAGGTTATCCAATGTCTGTTTGATCGAAGACGAAGCGATATTGACGATTCTTCCGCTTTGCTGCTCCCGCATTGAAGGAAGTACTTCACGTACGGTCCGGACAAAGCTCAGCAGGTTTAACTCAAATGCCCCCTGCCAGTCTTCATCCGTAAACTTATCAAAGGTGCCTGCTGGCGGGCCACCGGCATTGTTGACCAACACATCTACAGTCCCGTTCCAATCCACCGCTTTTTGAATCAGTTGTTTAATTTGAGATGCATCAGTGACATCACAGACACCATAATCTACATGGCTATTCCCACTAACTTCCTGAATCTCTTTTTTAGCGGCCTGTAGTTCTTCTTCATTCCTGCTGGAAATTAATACATGGGCTCCTTCTTTTGCGAACTCCAGTGCTGTCGCTTTACCCAAGCCTTTACTTGAAGCAGTCACAATCACTGATTTTCCTTGTAATTGAAAGTCCAAATCCTACACCCTTTCCTATCGTTTCTTCAAGTCTACTACATTATTTTTTAGTTTGCAGAATCCATCAATCTCGCATTCAATCACATCTCCATCGCGGATAACCACCGCTCCAGGAGTCCCTGTGGAAATGATGTCACCTGGCTGTAGTGTCATCACTTGGGAATGAAAAGCCACGAGATAATAAGGATTAAAAGTCATATTGCTTACGAAGTTTTTTCGATGGCATTCGCCATTAATGATTGTTGCTACTTCTAAATCAAACAAATCGTCCACTTCATCCGTAGTAACAAATTCTGGGCCGAAACTGAAAAAAGTATCGAAACTTTTCGAGCGCGTCAAATAACGGGGATTACGCTGGAGAATGTCCTCTGCGGTCATATCAATGATGGTCGTATAACCGGCAATAACCTCTTCCGCTTCTGACTCGGAAATATTTTTACATTCCTTCCTGATGATCACTCCTAATTCTGCTTCCGCTGTTGTACGCTCTGACTGTAAAGGTAACTGGATGGTATCGTTGTGACCGATAATTGTGGTTGCTGGTTTCATAAAGCTTGCCGGCTCTGAACTTGGAGCTATTTCCTTCAGGTCAGAAGCATGATCGACGTAGTTAAGCCCTATTCCCCAAATTTTTCTCGGATACCGATAAAGTGGTCGATAGACAGCCTCATCACTTGCCAGATAATGAGGGCTGATTTTCTCGAGTTCATCTGCACTTTTATCCTTCCACCAATCTATTAAGGACAATAGTTTTCCTTCCTCAATCAAATCAAATAGACCTATAGGCCAATCTGTACCCAGCACATCATTGAGAGATTGGATAGTGAGCAGACGCTCACCATCCACAATAGCAGCGACTTCTATGCCGCCATGATTGATTGTTGCTAATCGCATAACCTTCCCCCCTATTTGCCTGCTTCTGCCGTCTGGTTCGATGGCAGATTTGGTGTGTTTTTAAAATTGGTAAATAGTACGTATGAGAATACGATTAAACCAATCAAATCTGTCCAGATGCCAGGGTAAATCAATAGCAGTGCAGCTGCACCGGATACCGCCCTGAGCCAACCCGGTACCTCTTCCATAAAGTAACCTTCCGTCATGATCGATAATAAGAATACTCCGATTAACGATGTGATGGTGATGACAATAATATTCATAAAGTTAGCATCGATCATTAGCATTTCATGCGAGAACACGAACATGAATGGTACGATGAACCCGGCAATCGCAAGTTTCATCGCCTGGAATCCAGTCTGATTCGGATTTCCTCCTGCTATCCCGGCCCCTGCGAATGCGGCCAGCGCGACAGGCGGTGTAATATTAGCAAAAATACCAAAATAGAACACAAACATATGAGCAACGAATGTAGCAGTTTCCGTAGACCCTGCAAGTTCCCTG
The DNA here is from genome assembly GCF_900176565.1 of Thalassobacillus devorans. Lineage (GTDB taxonomy): Bacteria > Bacillota > Bacilli > Bacillales > Halobacillaceae > Thalassobacillus > Thalassobacillus devorans_A. The sequence continues at coordinate 367,224 of NZ_FXEH01000004.1, read as the reverse complement.
TACAACGGAAGCTGTAACAGGATTGGTGCTGCCATCGTACTGGTAATGATATACGTTGGAATACTAGGCAGACCCATTCCAAGAATAATAGAAGTGATCATTGTCAGGAACAAGGTGATGATCAGCTGGATTAATGGACTGTTCACAGCACTACCGATATTGACGATGCTGTTGGCAATTTCCAACGCCACCCCTGTCAAAGAGGCAATACCTACAACAATACCGACAGCCCCACAGGCAATCGCAACAGGGACCGTGGTTCTTGCTCCATCTTCCAAAGCTTTAAGCGTGTCTTTCACACCTACTTCATCAGCTTCAAGCTTCAGCCATTTTCTCCATAGATTGATAGCCAAAGGAATACCAATAATCAAGAGTAATTCCCACCAATCACTGCGCACCTTCGGCATAGCTCCGCCACTGAAAAGGGCAGACAGCTGCGGCTGAAAAATCAGGAACAAGGAAATACCAGTTATAATTGGTACCATCTGCTTCGAACCGGCAATCACCACGGTTGCGATGATGGACCAGAAAGCCGCATAAAATGGTGTCTTTCCTGAAAACAACAGGTACAACAAAATCATCATCGGTATGATTAAATGCCCGCGTTTGGCAATGACTGCTTTCAACCTTGGCAGTTCACTTTTTGGCATCCCCTGCAGCCCGCGCTTTGAAGCTCGGAAATGGACTTGCAGTAATATTCCGACATAGAATAGCAGTGCCGGAATGATACCAGCCAGAATGATTTTGGTATAAGCTACGTTCAGGTTTTCCGCCATGATAAAGGCGGCTGCTCCCATGATTGGCGGGAGAATCTGTCCACCGACACTAGCTGCCGATTCCACGGCACCAGCGAAATTCTTTTTATAACCAATCTTCTTCATCAACGGAATTGTAAACGCACCCGTTGTTACTACGTTTGCGATTGCGGAACCATTGATCGAACCAAGAAACCCACTGGAGATGACAGCGACTTTTGCCGGACCACCTTTGGTATGTCCCGCAACAGCTAAGGCGAGATCATTGAACAACTGACCCATTCCGGATCGTCCTAAAAATGCCCCGAATAGTATAAATAAGATGATGTAACTGGCTGATACACCAATCGCTGTACCAAGAACCCCTTCCGTAATAAAAACGAGTTGTCCGATGATTTGCTTCGATACACTTAAAACGACAGGGGATGTCAATTCTGGATAAATCGAGAGTTTTACATAGAACCCATAAATGAGGAAACCGAGCGCTAATAAAGACAGGCCCCACCCTGTTACCCTGCGCGTAATATCGAATAATAAAAATAGGATAAGCAATCCAATATAGAAATCCGTATCATTGATACGTCCACCCGATTCTATAATACGTTCTGCAGTAAAAAACATATAAATACCGACACCGAGTGACAGTGCAGCAGTGAAATAATCATAGAAAGGAACCGATTTGGCCGGTTTTCCTTTTCTGCGAACAAATGGATATAGTAAGAAACCAAGTGTCATCAATGTGTATAAGTGAATACTCCGCTGCTTGATATCAACAAGCGATCCAGCATAGGAGGTATATAAATGGAACAGTGATAAGGAAATTGCCAAAATAGAAATTACGAGTGCTATCGGCTTTGTGATACCTGTCCTTACTGTACTTTCGCGGTCATAATCTTCTGCTGATTTTTTCTGTTTCTTCCCCATACGCTCACCTCATTCTAGTAGCTATATAATAACCGATGGCATGGAGCAAATTTGCTTCTTCCACTGTGAAACGATAGGAGTGAGAAGCTCTCATCTGCCAGACCTCGTCTCCACGTATGACACGATGATCCGTTGTTTTTCCTGTTCTCGTCACCATTTCCATGCCAATCGGCTGATGAATGTCTGTCATGTAAACCCAGCCGTCTTTAATAAATGTATCCTCACCAGTATCACTTGGCACCCCGGCCCCAAATGTTTTGAACCTTGTCGAGTCAAGGACAATTTGACCTTCTTCCACTTTAAAGAACTCTTCCCATTCCTCATTTTCAACAGAATGTGTCCACCGAATCGAAAAGTCATTCTCCTGCTGAAGATATAGCACCTTTTCCATCTCATCCTCTCCAGAAACTTTAAGTACAGGAATCGTGTAGAACACCATCACCGGAAGCAGGAGGATAATGCAAGCAGCAAGAAAAAGAATGATTCGTTTCATGTGCCTATTTTAAAAAGGGCACCAAATCGATGCCCTTTTTGCTTACTCCAGAATTCCTTGTTCTTCATAAAATTTCTCTGCTCCCGGATGGAGAGGTGCAATTAAGTCTTTAGCAATTTCATCACGGTCTAATTGCTTAAGTGCTCCGACTGCAACTTCATCTGTTCCCAGATATTCGTAATATCGTTTTGTCATGTCATAGACGACATCTTCGCTTAAATCAGGAGAAACGATAATCATGTTTTGAATACCTACTGTCTCTACTTTATTCTCTAACTCATATTGAGCTTCGTTGCCTGCTTCAATCGTATATTCTTTATAGAATGGATATTTCTCCATCAGTTTTTCAGCTGTATCCCCTTTGATTTCTACAAAGTTAATGTCCGTCTGCTGCATCAAATCAGTGATATTACTGTTTGGTACTCCGGATGTAAAGAATGCCGCATCCAGATTTCCGTTTTTCATTTCCTGTACACTGTCAGCGTAGCCGGTATGCGTCACTTTAGATAAATCGTCGTAAGTCAGTTCCACAGACTCTAATACTTTCTTCGCACTTTGTTCTACTCCGGAACCCACCTTACCAACACCGACTTTTTTACCTTCTAAATCTTCGATGGATTCAATCCCGCTATCTTTCAAAGCAACTACTTGGACAACATTCTGATACATACCAGCCATTGCTTGTACATCAACAGAGCCACCATCGAATTGCCCAGTACCTTCGATCGCATCATAGCCTACATCACTCATGATAATTGCCATCTGGTTCAATCCATCCTGAATGTTCTGAATATTAGCGACAGAAGCACCAGTGGACTCCACCGTAACATTGCCAATTTGATCACTCTCTTCAAAAATAGGCTTCAATGCCCCGCCGATCGGATAATAGGTTCCAGATGTACCACCTGTACCAAATACAATCGATTGGTCACCAGAACCACCGGATCCTCCTTCAGAACCACCTGCTTCATCATTACCACCGCAAGCAGCAAGCAGCATGACAATGGCTAACGTAAAAATAAATGATAATCGCTTTATCATATAAAAACCCCCATTTCGAAATATAAACTAATTACATGTTACCGCTTACATGTTATTTTTTGAATATTATGACCATATTGGACATTTTGGTCATTTTGGTCACAATATTAATGTTTTAAAAAATGATATTAAAAAAGCCCACCTCATTTCAAATGAGATAAGCCTGTTTAAGGATTAATTTTATATCGATTTACAGGGCGTCCAACGCCGCCATACTGAATATCCAGGACGACCTCCCCGATATTCTTCAAATAATCCAGGTACCTTCTAGCTGTTACACGGGCAATGCCAATCCCATCTGCAACTTGTTCTGCAGAAAGGGCTTCCTTCTGCTCCCTTAAGAAAAGAATTATCTGCTCCAGCGTCTGTTCATTCAAACCTTTCGGAAGTTCTTTTGACGACGATGGTGACTGTTTGGCACCGGTGATTACATCATCTATTTGCTTCTGGGCCAGCTCTCCCTCACCGGAAAAACGTTGATGCAGGTCCCGGTAGCGAGTCAGCGCCTGCTCCAGGCGCTTGAACTTGAATGGTTTGACAATATAGTCCGTCGCGCCTCGCTGCAGCATCTTTTTAATCGTTCCTTTATCGTTGGCAGCTGTAATTACAATGACATCTATATCCAGTTGGTCCCCTCGAAGCTGTTCCAGTGTTTCCATCCCATCTTTTTCAGGCATATAAATATCTAACACAATCAAGTCAGGTTTAATTTTCCTGGTGAGCTCCATTCCCTCTTCTCCGTCAGAAGCAATTGCTTCCACTTGAAATCCAGGGACGCGTTCGATGAACTGCCTGTTTACTTCCTGAACCATCGGATCATCTTCAATCAACAAAACTTTTATTAATGGTGATGTCATGCTTTCTCCTCCTTCAAGTTCATCGGAAATGTCAGCAAAACGCTCGTCCCTTCTCCTGGTTGAGAAATGACTTCTATTTCTCCCTGGCCTTTTTCCACTGTTTTATGGACGAGATACAAACCATAGCCTGAGCCACCTTCCCCTTTCGTGGTGTAGCCTTTCTCAAAAATATGATTCATTTTCTCTTTTGGAATTCCTTTTCCATTATCCTCTACTGCTATGGAACAAATGGTATCATCCTGTTTGATGGAGATATCCACCCATTTCTGATCCCGTTTGATACCATGGAAAGAGTGAAAGGCATTTTCAATTAAGTTTCCTAAAATCAGCACAAAATCATGTTTGTCCAGTAACGGGGGATAGCTTTTTAATTCACTGGTTTCATCAATGGAAACCTCTATCCCTATTTCTTTCCCACGACTCACCTTACTGAGCAGAAGTCCGGAAATACTGTAATCTTTCATATTCGTAATCAAAAACCGGGATAATTCTTCTTGTTTTTCACTAGCGTCAAATACAAATTCCAGCGCCTGCTCCTTTTTGTCCAGCTGAATCAGACCTGCAATCGTGTGAAGCTTATTTAAATGTTCATGGTTTTGTACCCGTAATGCATCGACAAAGGCTTTTACACCCGTTAATTCTTCAGCAAGCTTCGTTGCTTCTGTCCGGTCCTGGAAAACTGCGACAGCACCTACGATTTCATTCTCCACACGGATAGGTACGCGGGTACTCATAATCAACTTGTCCCCGACTCGCATTTCTTCATGATAAACAGGAGCCCCTTCCTGTAATACTTTTAATAATTTAGTCTCACGGACAACAGATTGAATAGGCTCGCCAATCCAGTCTCCTTTTATATCAAGAATTTGTTTCGCTTTATCATTCAGAATCGATATGCTTCCGTCCTTATCAATCGCAACTATCCCTTCATTCATTGCCTGGAAAGTTGCTGTTCTTTCCACTAATAGCTGTACAATTTCATAGGGCTCCAGTCGAAATGTCTGGTCTTTCAAATGCCGGGCAAGCAGCCAGGAACCGATGACCCCGAATAAGGCAGTTAAAAAAAGAACAAATAGAATTTCTTTTTTTATATCGTTTAATATTTCACCTACAGAGGGAAGGATATTGCCTACAATTGCTACACCAATCTGTTCATGGTCCTCACTCATAATGGGAACGAACGCACGGATAGCCGTCCCCATCTCCCCTTGCGCTTTAGCGGTATAGCTGTGTTCCGCAAAGGCAGGACCTTCATCTTTACCGGATGAAACAGTACCTAGCTGATCAGCAACAGGGTGGGAATAGCGAATCCGGTTCATATTCAAAATAACAATATAGTCCGCATCGTTGACAGTTCGAATCCGTTCTACAATGGGATTTATTTTTGTCCAGCCGGCTGGTTCTGTCAAATATTCTTTGATATCAGGAAGGTTAGCTACCGTACGCCCGGTAATCATGGCGTGTTCTCCCAACGCATCTTCTTTCGATTCAATCGTATTTCCAATTACAATAATCCCACCGATCAGAATCGAAAAAAGAACGACCCCAAATGACAGGATTGTGATTTTCCAGCGGATCGGCATATGCTTGAGTGTCATGAGGAATCTTCCTTCCCATCAGGCTATACCTAGTGTACCATTTATTCTTTGGTGTGTTACACTATTGAAAACGATTGCGAGCGAGGTGGCAGGATTGCGCACAGTCATCACGATTACGGCTTTTATCATCACCGGAATTTTCACTGCTCTGTTTTTCGGATTCGATTTGAGTAATGCCTCCAGCTATCTGGAATATGATGATGAGCAGGAAGGGATCAAAGATAAGATTGTCATCCAATTCAGTCATGTAGTGGCAGAGAATACTCCGAAAGGGATGGCAGCCAGAAAATTTGCATCTCTTGTAGAATCACGTACCAATGGTGAAATTAAAATTCAGGTGCATTCCAATGGCACGCTTTACAGTGATCAGAATGAGTATGAAGCACTGAGAGAGGGACGAGTGGAAATGATTGCCCCTGCCACCTCTAATTTAACGAAACGATTTCCAAAATGGCAGGTTCTCGACCTCCCGTTCGTTTTCCCTTCCTATCAAGCTGTCGAGGAAGTCTATGAGGGAGAAATCGGAGAAACGCTGCTCCGTGACCTTGAACAGGATGGCATCAAAGGATTGACCTTTTGGTATAATGATTACAAACAAGTGACCAACAGCAGCCACCCGATCCTATATCCCGAGGATTTTCATCGCCTCCATTTCCGGATCATGCCCAGTCCTGTCATCGAATCCCAGTTCGAACAATTAGGCGCCAGCACCAGTGAACTTCCTTTTAATAAGACATATCGGAATCTCGAAGTGGACTTCGTCAACGGCCAGGAAAACACTGCTTCCAATATCTCTTCAAAGAAATTATTCCAGGATCAGTCCTATATGACTATCAGTAACCATGGTTACCTTGGGTATGCTGTACTGATTAATGAAGCATTTTGGAACAACCTTTCTGATGAACATAGAGAAATCATTGAAGGTGCGATGACAGAAACCACCAACTGGGTGCGACGTCACTCCATTGAAATGAACGACGAGTCTACAAGAAAATTGAGGCAGGAAGAGAACCTGCAGATTGATTACCTGACCCAAGCCCAACAGGAAGCATGGGAACAACGACTCCGTCCGATTTATGAAGAAACAGAATCGATGGTGGGCTCAAAGTTAATGAAGAAAATATATAAATTAAAGGATAAATACAGTAATTAACTAGCTTGTAGGAGGAGAAAACATGAATACAATTTTTGTAGCCGGACATTCGAAATTACCGACTGGAATTGCAGCGAATCATATTTCGGAATCATTGACATTGACCTTAGAAATTGATAAAAAATATGGTGTCATTGTCGATGCATCCTGCACACTGGCAACCGACCATGGCAGAGAATACGTAAAAAACCTATTGAAAGGGTACAGCCTCAAGGAAGGATTGGATGAGCCTTTGAAACAGCTGGAAAATGGTTATAGAGGGAAAGCAGGCAATGCTATTGCAGCTGCCTTAAAAGATTCCTATAAACAGTATCAAATGAACGACTAAAAAAAACCGCTCCTTGTGAGCGGTTTTTTAGTCTATAATTCTTCCGATATCAATGTGATGACACGAAAAAGTTTAATTCGTGACAAGGCTTGGCTTCATTCTATCGGTCATCTTCAAGTGGTTTTGAGGAGGGATGCGGTGAACGATCTCTTTTCCTATTTCTAAGGATGCCGTAGCGGCCGGTGACGGAGCATTACAAACATGGATCGATTTCTTCCCTGGGATGATATAGAAGTCATCCACGAGACGACCATCCTTCAACATCGCTTGCGCTCTTACCCCCGCATGAGTCGGTACTACATCATCCACCTGGATTTCTGGGACGAGGCGTTGCAGACTTTTGACAAACGTCTGTTTATGGAAAGATCGCACCATCTCCTTCAAGCCTTCCTGCAGGTTGCTGCCCGCCATTTTCCAAAAGCCAGGAAAGGTCATCGTCTCCAGCGTATCTTTCAGGTGAAAGGCTGTTTTATGATACCCTTCCCGTTTGAAACTCAGTACGGCATTAGGACCCGCATGAATACTACCATCAATCATCCTGGTCAAATGGACGCCAAGAAAAGGAAAATCCGGGTTCGGAATCGGATATATCAGGTTTTTCACAAGGTGGCGTCTATCATCTTTCAAGGTGAAATACTCGCCGCGGAAAGGTACGATTTTCACGTCTGTCTGAATCTTGGCCATCTTGACCAGGCGGTCACTATGAAGACCGGCACAGTTAATCAGAAAACGGGACAGAATGGTATGCTTATCGGTATCAATAAATACCTCACGGGATGATTCATCAATATTTAATACCTTTGTACCAAGCAGCAAATCTACCCCTGCTTCTTCTACTAACCTCGCCAACGTCTCGGTTACTTGTTTATAGTTGACAATCCCTGTTGTCGGCACCTTTAGGGCAGCTTTTCCATTGACGTGCGGCTCGATTTCCAGCAGTTCTTCCCGACTTAGTCGGGTAGCATTTATGCCATTCTGGTGTGCGTTCTTATAGAGCTTTTCCATTCTTGGCAGCTCTTCGTCTTCGGTCGCCACCAACACTTTTCCACAAACTTCATGCTCGATATCATGCTCTTTACAAAACGCTACCATGGAAGCCGCGCCCTGCTTGGCTAGTCTGGCTTTCATGCTCCCTGGCTTGTAATAGACACCGGAGTGAATAACCCCGCTGTTGCGGCCGGTCTGATGGCTCGCCCAGGATTTTTCTTTTTCTATAACGGCTATTTTAGCAGCCGGATATTTTTTAGTAAGGGAATAGGCGGTAGATAAACCGACTATTCCCCCACCGATTATGGTGAAATCATACATGCTGACTACTCCCTCCTCATCCAACGCTTACTCTGCGAACCTTCCTCGCTGACGCAGTAACTCTCTATGCAATTCCGTATTTTTTTCGAACGCTTCACGCCCATGCAGCCAGAAGCGGTTATTCAACATGATCAAGTCGCCTTCTGGAAGATCAAGACCAATCGTCGCCGGCGAATTCTCCATAGAATGGGACAAGTTCTTTAGATACTTTGCCTGATCGATCGTCTCCGGGTACACGAACTGGTCGATGAAACAAATGCAAGGACCATTGTTATGCTCATAGAAAGTCTGGCGCAGTACATCTTCTGAGACGTTTTTACTTGCAGGCGCTTTGTATGTGAATTTATATTTTGCCAGCGGATGATTATAGAAATAATCCATCTCTTCCCAGTCATCAAGATGAAGCAAGCGGGAGCGTCCGCCAACAGCATTCTCTTCCTCGAACTTCATCATCAGCAGCCAGTCTGTCGGCTCATCGACATAGGTGCCATCGGTGTGCAATGTGAACGTCCGGTAGGCCTGGCGAAGATAGGAATCACTATCATCTGTATGCTTTACCGTAAAACGCGCGTAGTACTTACCTGACATCGCATCGAAGTTCGGCGTACCGACAAGATGGGTCAGTGCCGTAGAAAACTTCACATAGTCCTGATCGTCTTTCGTCCGTCCCTGCAGCCCGACGGTAAAGCCGCCTGTCTTACGATCATGAAGAATACCACGGATTGTCTGTACAAACTCTTCTCCTACTAACTCTACCAGTTTATCAGCCGCCATCAAACGCATATATGGAACATATTCCAGCTGCTCATCACTGACATCCTTTAAGTCTGCTACGAACTTATCAATGACATCGCTTTCAAATTCAATATGATAGAGACGGTGATGTTCCGGGTGCTGCACAACCTTATACCCTTTTCCAGTTTGAAGCTCTAATTTACCTTTTTGTAGATCCATCGCACACATTATTAAAAACCTCCTGATATTTTTGATAGTTTTTGGCTGCTGACGGGCCCTTCAGCGATTAAAAAAAGCCAGTATTGTCCCTTAATTTCAAGGAAAATACTGGCTTCTAAACTGCGTGGGTGCTCTGGTGCTCAGAGCTCTGGCAGTTTTGACAGTCACTTATTTAAATGAACGTTACGGATAAACTAGCAAACCGGCTTTGAAAGGGGATACCTTTCTAAAGGTTGCTTTCTGTTATCTACTATATAGCAATCTAAATTTTCTGTCAATAATATAATTAACTTTTTCACTATGCTTATAGTAATTGTTAAGAGCGCGTACGCTTTTGTAACTTTAAAGCTCATCGTATTTTTCATAGTCGATCGCCCGGTATAGCTCTTTCCTGGTCTGCATATCTTCAAGCCTACTTTGCTGCGTTCCTTTTTCATAGATAGTTCGATACACACGCTCCACCGCTTTGGCAGCTGCACGTAGTGATGTAACAGGATATATCACCATTGAGAATCCAAGTGCAGCAATTTCTTCAGCCGTCTTATAAGGTGTTTTACCAAACTCCGTCATATTGAAAAGTAAGGGAACATCCAGTCTAGAAGCAAAATATTTCATTTCTTCATCTGTGCGTACGGCTTCAGGAAAAATGGCATCTGCTCCCGCTTCGATATAGTATTTTGCTCTATCAATAGCGTCTTCGCTTCCTGTAACAGCTAACGCATCGGTACGGGCGACGATGACCAAGTCAGGTTCCGCTTGCTTCATCAATCGTATCTTTTCCCCCACTTCTTCTTTAATAGTCAATTGCTTGCCATCCAAATGTCCGCACTTTTTCGGAAAAACCTGATCTTCAATCTGAACAGCGGCTACCCTTACTTTTACTAAATCACGGGCCAGCCTTGCCACGTTAAAGGCCTCCCCATATCCAGTGTCGATGTCGACGAGCAATGGTAAGTTTGTAGCATTGATAATTTCTTCTGCCTTGCGAACTAGTTCTTCGTGAGTCATCAATCCGATATCAGGCAGCCCTTTACTTGCAGACAATGCTCCTCCCGATAAGTAAAGGGAGGTAAAACCAATATCTTTTGCAATGATACCTGATAATCCATGATGAGCCCCCACCAGCCGCAGTAATTCCTTGCTCTTCATCTGGTTTCGAAATGATATACTCAATTCCTTCTGCCCTGTTCGCTCATCCATCATCCATGACATCTACAATCCCCCCTGCTCTACAAGCTCATTGAAATATGCCTGGACTTCTTTATTCGGAAGCTTCTTCTCATTATGAAAATTTAATAGTTCCTTCGTCCGTTTTTTTGTATATCGAACTTCCATATTCTTAAGAAACTTAGCTTCTAAAAGAGGGTAGCCTTCTTGTCTGCGTTCACGATGACCAATTGGATACCGTACCTCTACCCGTTCCGTAGTGCTTCCATCTACAAAATGAACAGTAACTGCATTAGCAATTGAACGCTTATCCGGGTGAAGATACTCTTCGGTATAGTCAGCATTTTCTACTACTTTCATTTTTTCTCGAAGCTGATCGATCTCAGGGTGAGCCAGTGCAAAATCATCCTCATAATGGTCTGCTTCCAATTCTCCTAAGAGCAGTCCAACAGCTGTGATGTACTGAATGCAATGGTCACGGTCAGCCGGGTTATTCAATTCCCCCGTCTTGTCGATAATCCGCTTGGCTGATTCCTGCGTTTCAATGACGATCTTTTGCACCTCTTCCACTCTTCCCTTCACTTGGTCATGAAGGGTGACGGCACATTCCGCAGCGGTCTGTGCGTGGAATTCTGCAGGGAAGGATATTTTAAATAAAACATTTTCCATCACATAGTCTTTCATTTCCCGGGAAAGTGTCAGCTCCTTCCCATCTAACATGACATCTTGAAATCCCCAAGTTTTAGCACTGAGTGCTGTCGGATAGCCCATTTCATCTTTCATCGCCATTAAGGCAAGGCGGACTCCACGGCTGGTCGCATCCCCTGCTGCCCATGATTTTCGGGACCCCGTATTCGGAAAATGGCGGTAAGTTCTCAAGCTTCCATTATCAATCCATGCATTGCTGACAGCATTCATCACTTGCTGTTTCGTTCCCCCTAACATGGCTGCAGCGACTGCAGTTGTTGCAATTTTAACGAATAGCACATGATCAATTCCCTGTCGGTTCATGCTATTGCTTAGTGCCAGAATCCCCTGAATTTCATGCGCCTGGATAGAACGGTAGAGCACTTCTTTCATAGTCAAAGGGGCTTTACCTTCTGACAGACGTTTACGAGAAAGGTAGTCAGCTAAAGCTAATATTCCTCCAAGATTATCGGATGGGTGTCCCCATTCTTCTGCAAGCCAGGTATCGTTATAATCTAGCCAGCGAATTAATAACCCGATATTGAAGGCAGCCTGGACAGGGTCCAATTCATAAGAAGTCCCGGGAACGCGCGCACCATTAGGTGTCTGTATCCCTGGTACAATCGGACCCAAGTGTTTTGTACACTCCGGGTATTTCTGTGCAAGAATCACACACCCGACGGAATCCAACAAAACATAGCGGGCATTACGATAGGCTTCCTCACTGAATTGCTGCTCTTCTGTCACGTAAGCAGCGATTTTTTCAATCACTTCATCAAATACTTGCATGTTCCTTTCACCTCTTAATCTTGTGTAGCATCTTTTTTGCGAATTCTTATTAGTGGCACGACAAATGACAAGGCACTGACAATCAATAAGGAGATGGAAATAGGATCAGAAACAAGGATTGCCAGATTGCCACCCGAGGCGGTCAACGCCTGTCGCAACGCCTGTTCCATCATTCCGCCCAGGATAAAGGCAAGTATGAACGGGGCTGCCGGAAATGAAAACAAGCGCATCAAGTAGCCGATCACTCCAAAAATGAGTAATAAATAAAGGTCAAATGTACTGAAGCTGATAGAATATACACCAATTAAGCTGAAAATGATAACAAGAGAAATCAGCATCGGCCGGGATATCTTCAATATTTTTGCTATATAAGGGATCAATGGTAAGTTAAGGATCAATAAAAATACGTTTCCGATATACATACTGGCAATAATCCCCCAGAAAACTTCCGGACGATCCTGTACTAGGAGTGGACCAGGCTGAATGCCCAGAACAAGAAATGCCCCTAGCATGACGGCAGTAGTACCAGAGCCAGGAATACCTAAACTTAGCAACGGAACGAATGCACCGCTCGTAGCAGCGTTGTTGGCTGTTTCCGGTGCAGCTACTCCTCTTACCGACCCTTTCCCGAATTCTTCCGGCTTCTTGGCAATCCTTTTTTCAGTAATATAACCGATAAACGACGCAATTGTTGCACCGGCTCCCGGAAGCACACCAAGAATGAAACCTAAGAAAGATTGTCTTGTCATCGGTCCTTTCATTTCTTTAAGATCTTCTTTACTCAACTTCAAATTGCCGATGTCACTTTGTTTGCTTAATGATTTGTCTTTTCGATTGATGATTAAGAAACAGACTTCTGCAATGGCAAAAAGTCCAAGAGCTATGACAAGAAAGTCGATACCTTCAATAAGATTAGGGGTTCCAAACGTAAAGCGGGTAGTCCCTGTCTGGGCGTCCATCCCAATCGTAGCTGCTATGAAACCTAACGTAGCTGCTATCAATGCTTTAATCGTCGAACCTTCCGATAGACTGGAGATTGCAGTAAGCCCTAGAAACATCAAGGCAAAATACTGCGGGGGACCAAACGAAACTGCTACCTGTGCGAGAGCTGGCGCGAATAGCATCAATAGAACCACTGAAACAGTTCCTCCTGTGAAAGAGGAGATAGCTGCAATTGCCAGTGCCTTACCAGCCTCTCCCCGTTGCGCCATCGGGTAGCCATCGAATGCGGTTGCTACTGTACCCGAAATTCCCGGGGCGTTTAATAAAATGGAAGAGGTTGAACCGCCAAAGACAGCACCATAATAAACACCAGCCATCATCACTAAAGCAGCGGAAGGATCCATTCCATACGTGACTGGAATCATGATAGCAATGGCACTGATCGGTCCCAAACCAGGCATCATTCCAATCAATGTCCCGGTTACAACGCCAATCAAAACAAACATGATTCCTTGTAAACTAAATGCAACTTGGAAGCCTTGCATCAGGCCGTCTAATGCACCCATTTTTCACCAACACCTTTTAAAATGGTAATATTCCTTGAGGTAAACGAATCTGTAATAAATAGTTGAATAGATAATACAAAACGGAAGGAAAAATAAGTGATACCAATAAATTACTCACCCATCTGTTATAACCCAGGAACCAGGAACAGAAGAAAATAAACAAGGCCGTTGCAATCAGGAACCCGACTATTTCAAATAAGAAAATATATAAAAAGATCATTCCTCCGACTGCAAGTATGACCATCAATTCTTTTTTGGGCACGCTTCGTTTTTTCTTTTGTTCTTCCGTTTCGGAAGACTTGTCAAAGAAAAGCAATACGGCTAATCCAACCAGCAAGTAACCAAGCGCTTTCGGTACAAGATCGGAATCCACAGGAACATATGGATATTCCTTCAGGTTGTAACTTAAGTACAAATAACCGATTCCAAACAGGATTAGAAAAACACTTATTTTTTGATTCATCGTTTTAAGCACATGCATCACCTTCATAAAAGAGTTCGAGTTTGTAAGAGAAGGGTCTGCCCTCCCTGAACCGCCATCTGCGGCGGAATGAAAGTAATCAGACCCTTAAGTAAACAAACTCGCATGTTCTGTTTATTGACCTAAGCCCAGTTCTTCAAGCAGGCTTCCTAATTCGTCATTTTGCTCTTTCAGGAACTCCTGGTATTCTTCACTATTCATGTACATTTCGTCCCATCCGTACTGGTCACGAAGCTCTGCGAATGTGTCAGAGTCACTGACTTCCTTGAATTTCTCTTCATAATAAGCAACTGCTGCAGGATCCATGTCTTTCGGACCGAAGAACCCTCTCCAGTTTACGAATGTTGCATCGATTCCCTGCTCTTTTGCAGTTTCAAAATCAGATAACACCTCTCCATCCAGTCTTTCTTCTGCAGTGACACCTAGAACTTTAATTTTTCCTGCTTTCACTTGTTCTACCGTTTCAGCTACACCAGTGGAATAAACATCGGCACTTCCATTCAAGATTTGGGTAAGCGCCCCGCCATCCTGTTCAGAAACATATTTGATTTCCTGGATATCTACTCCCGCTGCCTTGGCGATTTTAATGAACTGCATGTGATCCATGGAACCAGGTGAAGATGCTCCGACTACCGTTACGCTCGAAGGATCTTCTTTCATGTCGTCGAACAAGTCATTCAAGTTGTCCCACTCTGCATCTTCAGAAACAGCAAATGCACCATAGTCTGCAATCATATTGGATAGTGGTGTGAAATCTTCATAGGACAAGTCTGATTGTCCGTTTAACGGAACAAAAATTAACGGAGGAGACGATACGAATAAATTGTGGGGATCATTCGTGCTATTGATGTAAGACCAGCCTACAGCACCCCCGCCACCAGGCTTATTGACAACACCAATATCTGTATCTACAATACCTTCCTCTTCCATAATCTTACCGACACTTCTGGCTGTTGTATCCCAGCCGCCACCAGCGCCACTAGGAGCTACAATTTCTATATTCTGTTCTGGCTCCCAGTCACCCCCGCCTTCTCCAGAATCCGCTTCTGAATCAGCGCTTTGATCGCCGCAAGCTACTACAAATACAAGTAAGGTTAAAATAGCCATCATCCATAATTTCTTCATGTAAATACCTCTCCCTTTCCAGATGTAATCTTTCATTAACTTCATGGTAAAAGAAAGAAATGGAATTGTAACCGTTTTCAAAATATTCTGTGTTAAAAATAATAAAAAAATAAACCAAATAAAATTCACGAAAGAAACAATAAAGACAAGCACAAAAAAAGCCCCCTCCACCCAGGGGACTAATCAATCATTCAGATAGTATTTTCTTTCCGGTCTTCCTACTTTACCGTACCTCATCTCTGCCTGTCCTTCTTCAATAGAAATCAAGTATTCCAAATAGCGCCGTGCAGTGGTTTTTGATGCCCCCATTTTTTCGCTTGCCTGTTCGGCGGTCAGCCCCTCTTTGGCTTCAGCCAGCATACTTCTCACCTTATCAAGGGTAAGTGGATCTATTCCTTTTGGCATATTTTCATTCGGTGGTGTAGTATTCTTCCTGCTGCCAATCAATTGATCTACCATATCCTGATCGAAGGTATCCGTCGAGTCTATCATTTGTTGCTTTTCTTGATAAGAATGGATAGTTTTTTTGAAGCGGTCAAGAGAAACCGGCTTAATGATATAGTCGATAACCCCATATTTTAAAGCTATTTCAATCATTGCTTTATCATTGGCAGCTGTGATCATAATGATATCGATCGTAGGAGAAAGCTCTCTAATATCATGCAGCAAATCCGTGCCGAGCCTGTCTGGCATATAGACATCCAATAATAATAAATCTGGTTGTTCGTCAGCTATGAGTTCAAGGGTTTCCTTTCCATTCAATGCTTTTCCGACTAATTGGAACCCTGTTATTTCACTTAAAAATTTTTCATGGAGCTGTGCCACCCGAAAGTCATCTTCAGCGATCACGACCTTAATCATTGAAGCCACCTCCCTTTTTAGGTATGAATATCGAAAACATTGCTCCCTCTCCGGATGTCTGGCTGATTTCCATCGTCCCGCCAAGTTCTTCTACAATTTCGTTCACGTTCGCTAATCCAAAACCTCGGTTTTGACCTTTTTTAGTGGAAAATCCTCTCATGAACAAATACGGCATAATAGAGTCAGAGATGCCAGGTCCATTATCTGTAATTTCAAAAACAATATCACTGCCGATATCAGTTGCAAAGAAACCCACCTTTCTCTCTTCCTGACTACTTACAGCTTCGAAGGCATTGTCAATGATATTACCTAATATCGTTACCAGCTTAGAACGATTGATATGTTTTGGAATTAATTGAAGAGACGATTCACTATCAATTGAGAAATCTACTTTTTGTTCCGACGCTTTACTTATTTTCCCTAGCAAAATAGCCTGTACCGTATCATCTTGAATCTGATCAAAAAGAACCTTGTTTTGAGTCTGAGACGTTTGAAACTCGCTTTCTATCAAGTCAATAGCTTCCTGATAATTTCCTAACTGAAGCAGGCCAAGCAAAACGTACATTTTATTGGTAAATTCATGTGTTTGCGCCCTTAAGTCTTCAGAATACCGCTTCACTTCAGAAAGAGCATTAACCATTTCTCTTACCTCTGTCTTGTCTCGAAAACTGGCAACTACCCCTACGACGTTATCATCTTCCAGAATAGGTGTGCGATTGACAATGATGACCCGGTCTTTCAGAATCATTTCTTCATTATGTTCAGGCGTGCCTGATTCCAGGACACGAAGCATTTGAGTATTCGGTAATATTTCTTCGATTGGCTTCTTGTTCGTATCTTCCGTTATATTCAACATAGCCTTTGCTGATTGATTGATCATCGTAACAAGGCCTTGATGATCAATGGCAATAATTCCTTCTTTCACCGAAGAAAGAACCGCCTCCCGATCGCGGTACAGCGAGGCAATTTGGTAAGGCTCAAGCCCCATCGTGTCCTTCCGTATACTTCTAGCCAGCATAAAACTTCCAAATGTGCCGAGCAGAAGAACTGCGATAGAAATACCACCGATATCCATAAATTTCTGCAAGGCAGCTGAGTTGATATCATCAATCAAAAAGCCGACGGACACAATCCCGATGATATCTCCATCATCATCTAAGATAGGGGCCTTGCCCCTCAGCGACGGCCCTAATGTACCTTCTGCTTTTGAGATATAATATTCACCATTTTTCAAAGCACGATCGTTATCTCCGCCAACCATTTGTTCACCGATTTTCCACGGGTCAGGGTGTGCATAACGGATACTATCCTGATTCCCTATGACGACAAACTCTGCACCTATCTCTTTTTGTACGCTTAACGCTATCGGCTGTATGATCTCAGCTGGATCTTCGCTATTGAATGCGTCTTTAATGGTCGGCATAAAAGAAAGTGTAGTCGCAGCCTGAAGTGCCAGCTGGCCCATTTTTTCCTCTGTCTCCTGCTTTTCCCAATATGCGAACACTCCAGAGAGTATAATGATAATCGAAACAATTAATGTAATTACCAGCCCAAGGATTTTTGTTTGTAAGGACACACGAAAACGGCTAGTCATGATGAGGAACCTCTTTTCGTAAAGCGCTTTATTATATTTATTTTAACATGTGAAGCAGGGGTGAAAATTAGAGGGTGAACGAAAACTTAATTATTTTGATTGAATATTCCAAATATTAACAGAGCAATGAATTTACTATGTTAATAAAGTATATAAAAAAGCCCTCCCATATTTCAGGGAAGGCTTTCTACGCTTTGCGGCGAAGGACCGATGACCACATTCATCGTTTAGCTCAAAAAAGCATATCCATTCGTCTTACGCAAATTAGCTCATCGCTCAACTAATATACCACGTAAAACCTTCAAACACAATCCTTCTTTTTAAAGTACTTTACTTAAGAACTCCTGCGTCCGTGGATTCTGAGGATTTCCAAAGAGGTTACTCGGTACATCTTCTTCCATAATGATTCCTTCATCCATGAACAATACCCTGTCGCCAACTTCCCGGGCAAAGCCCATTTCATGGGTAACAACCACCATGGTCATCCCTTCTTTGGCAAGATCCTTCATAACCTCCAGTACATCCCCGACCAGTTCAGGGTCAAGGGCTGATGTCGGTTCATCAAACAGCATGATTCTAGGTTCCATCGCAAGTGAACGAGCAATGGCGACACGCTGCTTTTGACCACCTGACAAGCTCTCCGGATAAACATCCGCTTTATCACTTAAACCGACTTTATCCAGCAAAGGCAATGCGACTTTCTTTGCTTCGTCTTTGCTCAGACCTTTAACTTTTATAGGCCCAAGAGTGATGTTCTCCAGGACCGTTCTGTGTGGAAAAAGGTTAAAATGCTGAAAGACCATTCCGACCCGGGAGCGTACTTCATTAATATTAACTTTCGGATCAGTCAGGTTTGTGCCTTCAATCAGAACATCGCCGGAAGTGACTTCTTCCAGTAAATTCAGACATCGGAGGAATGTACTTTTTCCAGAACCGGATGGCCCGATAACACAGACTACTTCTTGTTCCTTAATTTCTGCATCAATTCCTTTCAATACTTCAACGGAACCAAATGATTTATGCAAATCTCTAACGCTGATCATCATACGTCAAGTCTCCTTTCTACCCTTCTCAAGTAAACCGCTGTCGGCACAGTTATGACAAGGTACATAATACAAACCATCGTCAATGCCTCGAATGCAGCAAAAGTTGATCCATAATATTGTTGCCCCATATATAGCAGTTCACCAACAGCGATTACAGAGAAAAGTGAGGTATCCTTAAGACTAATGACAAACTGGTTACCAAGCGGCGGAATCATTCTTCTGAAAGCCTGTGGCCAAATGATGTAGCGCATTGTCTGGTTACGAGTAAGACCGATGGACCGTCCTGCTTCCTCCTGTCCCTTATCGATCGAGTAAACAGCTCCACGGACAATTTCTGCGATATATGCCCCCGCATTAATAGCAATAGCTATAATTGACGCCGTTATTTTATCGATATTAACACCCATCAAATCAGACAGACCGAAATAAATGAATAAGATCTGGGCAAGAATCGGTGTACCGCGAACAACTTCTACATATACTGTTGCGATTCCATAGATGATTTTACTTTTTGAAAGGCGGGCGAAACCGAAGATAGCTCCGAGGATAAAGCCGAAGATCAATCCGATACCTGTAATCAATAATGTCCATACCAGCCCTTCGAGCAG
This sequence comes from Thalassobacillus devorans, assembly GCF_900176565.1. GTDB lineage: Bacteria > Bacillota > Bacilli > Bacillales > Halobacillaceae > Thalassobacillus > Thalassobacillus devorans_A. The sequence goes on along the minus strand of NZ_FXEH01000004.1, from coordinate 347,947 downwards.
CATGGGCATAACCCGGTAATAGTGGGATTGTGTAATAAAATCCATGAATGTTCGCTCCTTATTCAACATTTTGTGCAACATATAAATTAAATTTTTTCATTAGAAAAACTTGGCTTGTCGCCAAGTACTTATGGCGAAAGCCTTAGTATTTTCTTATACTTTAATCCTTTAACAAAGTTAAACTCTCTTAAAGTAAAATAAAAGCGCAACAAGCTAATCACTTGCTACGCTTTTACCGATCAGCTATGACGTCTTGGTGTCTTGTGTATTATTCAGAGGATTCTGTGCCGTATTTACGCTCACCGAACCATTCTTCGTAGATATCATCATACGTACCATTTTCAATGAGAGTTTCCAGTGCTTTGTTTACATCCTCAACAAGCTCGGAATCTTTAGGGAATGCAATACCATACTGCTCCCCTTGCAGAATATCTCCGACAGTTTTCAGTTTTGCAGAGTCATTGGCGACATAATATTGGACGTTCGGAACATCATACATGACGGCGTCCAGACGGCCTGACTCTAAGTCCATGTATGCTTCTACAATTCCAGGGAACGTAACTAGCTCGGCATCAGGATGGTTCGATTTGATGTATTCTTCACTGGTTGTACCAGAACGAGTACCAACCTTTTTGCCTGTCAGATCATCTTCAGACTGAATGTCCTCATTATCTTTATTAACAGCGATCATCAGACCTGCATCATAGTATGGGTCTGAAAAGTCGATTGTTTCTTTACGTTCTTCTGTGATGGTCATCCCTGCAATACCGATATCAAAACGGCCGGATTGCATTCCACTGACTACCCCATCAAATTTCATTGACTCGATCTCCACCTCAAAGCCCGCTTCATCAGCAACCGCTTTGATCAGGTCGATGTCGAAACCTTCCATCTCACCTGTTTCTTCGTTCAAAAATTCAAATGGAACGAAGTTGTTATCTGTAGCAACTGTATACTTCTCCGTAGCATCGCCAGTGTTACAACCAGCTAACAGTAGAGTGGATAATACAATTGTCAGGATAAATAAGTACCCTTTTCCTTTTCTCATTTTCTTGTCCCCCTTTTTATGTGCGTAATTAATTATCTCAAAAGTCACCATTAATTAAAATTTTCTGAATAATGTATATATTATCATATTTATACAAAATTAATGATTTTTATAACTTTTTCGGTTAATTGCTAATAATTACGACTATTTATTACGTATTACTGCTGATTACGATAGATTTACAATTTGACCACAGCTTGTAAACTTTATCAACTAACATTTTTCTAGGATTTTACTAGGATTTTTCACCATATTTATAGAACTAAGTACTTATAAACTTGCAAGGAGGGGTATTATGAACTTCCTGGTAAACTGGATCGACTATTTGATTTCTAGTAAAAAGACACTTATCTACACTACATTCAGTCTTGAAGAATACTATAAAGTTGTTTCCAGCCTTAAATCTGCTTCTATCAAGTACCGTGTAGCCTCCAATGTTCACTTATCAGGTAATACTGGCGTGACTAGTAATAATTATGGGAATGAATATAAGTTTTATGTAAAAAAGGAAGATAAGCATAGGGCAATGGATGCTATACATTCAAATTAATAAACAGGAAATCGTACAAAAAAACCGCCTGAAAATTCAGGCGGTTCAACTGTTTATAATAAATTTTCCTGTAACCGGAAGCAGACGACTTTCGGTTCGGTCATCGATTCGATAGCGTAACGGACACCCTCGCGTCCAATGCCAGAACCTTTGACACCGCCAAATGGCATCGCGTCAATCCGGTAGTCACTGCTGTCATTGATCATGACACCACCGACATTCAACCCTTTGATTGCATGGAAAGCATGATTGATATCGGAAGTGAATATCCCTGCCTGCAATCCGTAGTCGACATCATTGGAACGCTCAATGGCTTCATGCAGGTTCGCTACCGGTGTGATCAGGACAACTGGCCCGAAAATTTCTTCATAAGCGATTTTAGCTGTCTTTGGTACATCACTTAAAACAGTAGGGTAATAGAAGCTTCCTTCCCGCTTGCCGCCTGTGTGGAGCTTTGCCCCTTTCATCAATGCTTCGTTCACCCAGCTTTCGACTCGCTTTGCCTCCCGTTCATTAATCATCGGGCCGACATCCGTCAGTTCATCCATTTTATCTCCGACCTTTAATTCGGACGTGCGACTGATAAACGTATCAAGGAAGCGGGAGTACACGTCTTTTTGAACGTAGATTCGCTGGACCCCGATACAATTTTGGCCGACTGCAGAGAAAGCGCCGGAGACACAGGATTGAACCGCATCGTTCAGGTTAGCATCGTTCAATACGATGACAGGAGAATTGGATCCAAGCTCCATGCTTACTTTTTTAGGACCTGCCTGTTCCGATATCTTCTTCCCGGCATCTGGTCCGCCTGTAAAGGACAACACTTTAACAGAAGGGTGAGTGACGAGTGTTTCACCGATTTCACGTCCTGAACCAGTAACTACAGATAAGAATCCATCTGGCAACCCGGCGTGGACGAAAGCTTCCGCTAACATCAAAGCACTAAGCGGAGTGACAGATGCCGGTTTGACAACAATAGCGTTTCCGGCTGCGATTGCGGGTCCGACTTTATGGGCCACAAGGTTCAGTGGATCATTGAATGGGGTGATTGCACCGACGACCCCTACCGGAAATCGGTAATGATATCCGACACGGTTTTCACTGCCTTCATTCTGATCGAAATTGATCGTTTCCCCATTGATTCTGCGAGCTTCTTCGGCACTAATCTGAATCGTCTGGATAGCCCGCTTAACTTCCCCACGAGCTTCATTGATTGTCTTGCTTCCTTCCGAAGCGACTGTTCTGGCAAAATCCTCTGCATTTTCTTTCATATAATTAGCTGCTTCCGATAACACTCGAATCCGTTCGTGGGTTGGCCAGACGGCTGTTTTCATATAAGCTTCTTCAGCTTTTTCAATCGCGGTAAGCATATCCTTACTGCTCCCCAAAGGTACGGAAGCGATTGGACGATCATTTTGGGGGTCCACCACCTCAAATGTTTGATTCGAATGGACCCATTCTCCGCCGATCAGCATCTTGACTGCTTTCACTTTGGTATGCATTTCAACACCACCTTCCTTAAATTTTGGCCATAGTCTTCTGTCTTTGATAGTCAATCAGGTCAATCAATAAGGAGAAACCCGTTTCTTTTAGCCCGGCGCCTGCGCCCGTCAACATGATTGGTCCTGCCAGATCACATTCATACAAAATTGCGTTCGTTGCACCTGTTACGCCTGCCAGAGGATCATCCGCGTCTAGTAATTGTGGTTCGACAGAGGCGGTAACCTCTCCATTCTCTTTCTTCACCTGAGCCAATAAGCGCCATTTCTTATTATCCTTCAGTGCTTCATTGACCATTTCAAGCGTCATATGACGGATGCCCTTGCATGGGATATCTTTGGAAGAAATCGGGGTACCCATCAAATAGCCAGAAAGAATGGCCGCTTTATACCGGGCGTCATAACCTTCTACATCATTCGTAGGATCTGCTTCGGCATATCCCAGCTCTTTCGCTTTTTGCAAAGCTTTGTCATAGGAATTACCTTTTTCCATTTCTGTAAGAATATAATTTGTCGTACCGTTTAAGATTCCTTTAATCTCCGTAATTTCATTGCCTGCAAGGGTAGCTATTGGCATTCTTAATGCTGGCGTTCCGCTCATAACAGTACCTTCGAAGCCCCAGTAAGCCCCGTTTTTCTCTGCAAGCGCAGTAAGCTCTTTGTAAGCGAGCGCTACCGGTCCTTTGTTCGTAGTTACGACACTTTTTCCTTTTTCAAACGCAGCCCGGCAATGGTCGATGGCAGGCTGTCCGGTTTCCACATCAGTAAAAGTCACTTCAACAATCATATCGGCATTGGTATCCTGGATCGTTTCCATACTATTCAGGCCCTTGACTGTACCTGGCTCGTCAGGATAATTCTCCACATTTCCCGTTTCCCGGACTGCTTCGAGTAACTGTGCAATATCCAATCCATCAGGTTTATAGACCGCACCTTTCATCATATCCGAAACCGCAACCACTTCTGCATCAAGGCCATAAGATCTTTCCAGCTGTTCCTTCCGCTCCAGCAGAATTTCCGCCAGCGCCTGCCCGACACCACCAAAACCGACAAATGCTATCTTAGTCATCGACCTTCCTCCCTTCTTCTATTTGTATTAACCTGTGAGCGCTATTCGTCAAAATCGCTGTACCAATTGGCAGGGCGTTTTCATCTATTTGAAAGTCACCTGTATGCAGCTTTCGTTCTGGTGTCCCTTTCTTAGCACACCCGAGAAAAAACATCGCTCCTGGCCTTTCAGCAATCATATGAGCGAAATCCTCGCCCCCCATACCAAACGGCCCCTCATGGATTTTCAAATTGGGGTAAAGATGTCTGGCAGCTCTCCTAACCGCTTCATTCACTCGTCTATCATTATCTAACGCAGGCTCTCCGGTTTCTATTTCCAGCTCATAAGTTCCACCCAGTGGCAGAATGACATTTGCCACCTGTTCTAATTCCCGGACTAGCTGCAACCGCATATCTTGAGTGTAGGAGCGCATAGTGCCAGTAATTGTCACTTCATCAGGGATAACATTCGCCGTCTCCCCTCCATGAATTTCTCCTACACTGATGGTACCTACGGAAAGTGGGTCTATTTTCCGGCTAATCAGACTGTACAACCCTTGTAAAAAATAGCTCGACATCCAAATCGGATCCGTGGCCAGGTGAGGATAGCCGCCATGGCCGCCAGTCGCTTTGATTGTCATGTGGAAATTATCGATATTTGCCATGCTCGGTCCGTCATTCACCTGAATTTCACCTGTCATATGCCAGGGGCATACATGTAAAGCAAGGAACACGTCGATGTCATCCAAAAGACCGGACTGCAACATTAATGGTGCCCCGGTTAACCCGGCATCGTTGGTGTCTTCTTCTGCCGGTTGGAAAATGAATTTGATTATACCATTTAACCTTCCTGCCTTTGCATCTTCACCCAATAGTCTAGCAGCTCCTAACAGCATAGCCGTATGGGCATCATGACCACATGCGTGCATAATACCTTGATGAATAGATTGATATTCTACATCATTGTGTTCATTAATAGGTAAAGCGTCCATATCTGCACGTAACCCAATGACAGGGCCCTCTCCACTGCTTAAGGTAGCGACAATGCCATACCCGCCGACATTGGTTTGGATATCAAAAGCCCCCATCGCTTCAAGCTCGCGGAGAACGTATGCACTCGTCTCTTTTTCCTGAAAACTTAATTCCGGATGGCGGTGCAGATGGCGCCGCCACCGGATCAAATCTGCTTTTATTCGTTCGGCATTTACGGTTACCGGGTCATGTTTAATTTGCACAAGGACCCCTCCCTATCACCCTTTCACTGTCAAACTCTCTGGCAATGAGCGGAATGCTTGATTCAAGTCTTCTTTTAAATCTTCGATATCTTCAATCCCTGCAGAGTAGCGAATCAATCCTTCTGGTATTCCCATTGCCGCCCGTTCTTCCGGCGTACACTCGACATGGCTGGTAGTTCTGGCCGGGCCGACAATCGTTTCGACAGCACCAAGGTTAGCCGCACGGTTAGAATACTTGAGCTTAGGCAGTAAATGACGGACAGTATCCATCCCGCCTTTGACAGAAAAGCTTAGCATGCCGCCGAATCCCTTCATTTGCGTCTTAGCAATATCGTGGCCTTTATGCTCTTCCAGCCCAGGGTAGAATACGTCATCGACAATATCGACCGTTTTTAAATGACGGGCTATCGCTAAGGCATTTTCATTTTGACGATCAATACGAAGCTTCAATGTCTTCATACCTCGAAGCAACAAGTATGCCGCCATCGGATCGAGCGTAGCCCCGTTAATTTCACGGTAATGGTACACTTTCTCAACGAGTTCTTTACTTCCGACAAGAGCTCCGCCAAGCGCATCGGCATGACCGCCCAAGAACTTAGTGGCACTGTGGATAACCAGGTCTGCTCCTAAGGCGAGCGGGTTCTGGTTGACTGGTGTTGCAAACGTATTATCTACAACAACAAGAGCTCCTACCTTTTTAGCCACTTTTGCCATCCGTTCAATATCAGTTATTTTAACGGTCGGGTTGGTCGGTGTTTCCAGATAAAGAACTTTACACCCTTTCATTACTTCTCTTTCAATCGCTTCATGATTCCCTGTCTCACAAAGCTCTACATCGATTTGCTGCTGCGGGAGAAATTCCGTAAAAATTTTGTTCGTGCCACCGTACGTATCTTTAATTGAAACGATCCTGTCGCCAGGGAATAAGAGTGTTCCTAGTGTGTTGCTGATAGCTGCCATCCCTGTTGAAAAGCTGGTTGCAGCTTCCGCATCCTCCAGAATCCTGATTTTTTCTTCAAATGCCTGGACGGTTGGATTCGTATTTCTTCCATAAATGTGCCCTTCTTTATTGCCTACCGCTACTTCATACCAGTCATCCATATCGTCATAACCAAACGACACACTGTGAACTACCGGTACCTGTGTTGCTCCGAATGCTAATGAATCCTTTTCCCCCGCCCAAATTGCACGTGTTCCGATATTTGTCTTTTTCATCCTAAATTCCTCCCTTGATTTTTATTTAGTAAGCCTCTCGTAGGCATATCTAGCAATTGCTGTGTCCTGGATGCCGGTACCAGTCAAATCACAAATTGTTATTTGATTTTCAGAATTTCGGCCTTTTTTATCGCCGGCAGTAATCTCCCCAAGTTCAATCGCTTCATCGATCACCCGCTGGCTGTGGCAGGCACGCAGTTCCCCGAGCCTAGTTGACTGGGCGATAACATCACAGACAAACATATCTGCTTTTTCTAAAACGCTGCTCTCCAGTTCCTGTTTATGCTCGGCGTCTGACCCCATAGCAGTTATATGCAAGCCTGGATGAAGCCATTCGGCTTTAATAACCGGTGTTGTTGCTGGTGTGGTAGTGATTATTACATCACTAGCCCTGACCATTTCTTCCGCTGAGCTGGAAATCGTCACATTAATCCCCAATTCCCGCTCCATCTCTGCTTTGTATGCTGCGGCTTTCTCAGGTGTCCGGCCATAGACGAGCAAATGATCAAAATCCCGGACTAGCTTGAGAGCTTTTACTTGATATCTTGCCTGTGCCCCCGTTCCGATTACCCCTGCTGTATTGATTTTCTCCTTGGCCATGTGTTTTGCTGCTACTGCTCCTGCAGCAGCTGTCCGCATTTCCGTGAGATAACCGTTATCGGCAAGTACAGCCTGTGGTATTCCGGTCTCCGAACTCAATAACAGCATCATACCACTGGCGCTTGGCAAGCCAAGTTTATAATTATCAAAAAAACCAGAGGAAAGCTTTACGGCGAAGCTGTCATACCCGGCTACATAAGCTGATTTAATATCAACTTCGCCGTTATATTCCGGTACATCAATCCTCATGATTGGAGGCATTTGTACTTCCTTTTTCACTAAATCAGTAAAGGCCTTCTCGACTACGTCAATAACCTCTTTTTCGAGGTGGATGACCTTCTCCATCTCCTCCTTAGCAAACAGCTTCATCACAAGACACCTCCTAGCTGATCTTATCGGTTGGATTGAGGTTCAATGGATCCCGTACAATCAACCCTTGTGGATAATTTGTAAACCGTTCACAGCCTGTATCCGTAACCCGGAAAGTCTCCGAAATTTCAATGCCATAGTGATCAAACCAAAGGCCCGGAATCAGATGGAATGTCATATTTGGCTCTAAAACTGTCTGGTCACCTTTTCGCAGGCTCGCGGTGTGCTCACCCCAGTCAGGAGGGTAACCCAAACCAACGGAGTAGCCCAGTCTTGATTCTTTTTCCATTCCATATTTGCTGATGCTTTTCCGCCACACTGCCTCAATATCACCACAAGTAATTCCTGGCTTAATTGCTGCCAGCACTTCCTGGATCCCTTCTGTCACTATTGGTGAAAGCGTTGTCATTTCCTCTGCAGGCGTTCCTAGAGAGACCGTACGAGCTAGCGGAACGTGATAACGTTTATAACAGCCAGCCAATTCAATGATGACAGATTCTCCAGTCATAAAGGACCGTTCTGACCAGGTAAGATGTGGAGTGCAGGTATTTTCCCCTGATGGCAGCAATGGTACGATCGAAGGATAATCGCCTCCATGCCCATTAGCCCCTTTGACGAGGTGATAATAAATAGTTGCCGCTACATCCGATTCTTTTGCCCCAGCATATATACTTTCAATTCCTTTTTCCATGGCATGTTCGGCTATCTGTGCGGCTCGCTTCATGTATTCAATTTCCTGATCCGACTTGATGATTCTGACACCGTTAACCAACAAGTCCGCGTTTTTGAAAGTTGCATTGGGCATGTTTTTCTTCAATTGCTCCAATGCCTTCGCTGAAAAATAATAATTATCCATCTCTACCCCAATTGTCCGGTTACCCTGGCCAATTTGATTTAATATCTCAGCGATGAAGTCCATTGGATGATAGGTATCGGAATGAACGTAGTAGTCAGGATATGAAATTACATTTTCATCATAGATCCAGGTTGTCTTCCTTGCTCCATTAGCATCCTGAAACCTGCCTATCCACAATGGCTGTGCTTCATCGATAATAATGACAAGCATCTGATGGACATAAAAAGACCATGCATCATATCCGGAGAGATAATTCATATTAGCGGGATCCGTAATCAGCAGCACCTCTATCCCACTCTCTTCCATCCGCTTCTTCGTTTTCTCCAGCCGCCCATGGTATTCTAAAATATCAAAAGGAAGCATCATTATATTCCCTCCTTACATTAACTGAATATTTATATAATTCTTACTTCTCATTGTATTCATTAAAGTAAACAAATGTAATGTCCAATATGTATGAACTTTCTAAGCTAGGCTTTATACAAATTAAATAGGCGCTCCGCAAGAACCCATAATGGGTTTCACAGAGCGCCTATATTTGGCATTATTCAAGTTTTTTCAGCATCCATAGGCGAACACTCAGCTCCAACAGGAATAAATCATCAGAGTCGACTAATGACAAGCCTGTCAAGTGCTCAATATTCCGAAGACGATGTAACAGAGACTGCCGGTGCAAGTTGAGTGCACGTGCCGTCTGACTGACATTGCTATTGTATTTATTGTAAACAATGAACGTGTGAATCAAGTCCGTCTGCCGCTTCTTATCATATTCAATCAGCTTCTCTAATGTGTCTTTGACAATTGCCGAAATATCCGGATCATGGGAGAGCGCCATCAGCAGTCGGTTGATGCGGGTGTCACTGAAAAAGGTCCGCTCCCCTTTTCCATACTGCTGCTTTCCGATATCAAGCGCTGTTTTCGCTTCCTGATAGCTTTTATGGAAGGAATAATGGCCATCCTTGTGAATGGCGATCCCCCACGATATCTCAATCCCTGCTAATAAATCGTTCAAGCGCCGTTCGACCATATCCAGAAATTGATTGGACGCTTCCATATAAGGATGATGATCCGCTTCCAGATACACAATCACTTCCCCATCCTCAAAGGTCGTCATGGTACTCCTGCTCAGTAGCTCGCCAGCCTGATTGATTTCTTTTTGAATATAATAATTACGGCTATGGAGGGAAGAGCCAGCAGAACGATCCGTTTCCTTCAATTTTTGATTCGTTTCCGTAAAGCTGATTTCACCTACCATACAGATATAAGACTTTGTCAGGTCATACCCAAGCAACTGTCCCTTCGACATCGTCTGCTTCGTAATTTCTGTATCATTTTTAGCGAGATCTAATAAGAAATTATCCTTCAAGCGGATTTCGGTCATTTCAATAGCATTTTCCTGCAAAAAATAAAGGGCACAAGCCGTCAGGGCATGTTCTAAAATATTCATGACCAGCCACGTCAGCTGGTGACGGTCATCCGGCTTAAAAATTAAATATCCTTGTTTTTTTTGATTCGAAAGGATTGTAAGCTGATAACATGTCTGTTGATCGATGACAAATTCTTCAATATGGTGGTACAGTGGATGCTCGCTGAACTGGATATCAGTCTGGGGGATTTGCTGTACCTGCCCGTCAACCTTTCCATTAAAAACATCCAGCAGGTGCGGATCGACATCATGGTTGGCCCGTATCCGCTTATTGTGATCACTGATCGCAATCGGTATTTTCGTATTTTTATACAAATAATTAGATATTTCCTGAAGTCCTTTACCATTTAAAACAAATGTAATCAATTCCTGTCTGATTTCTTCTGCCTGCTGTCTTTCGGCCTTCTTCTCCTGACTGATTTCTTCCAGCACCACTTGCAGGATATCACCAAAACGTACTTCCCAGGGGAGATCGATAAGGATCAGGTCCTTTTGTTCAGCGAGCTGTAAAATTCGGTCTGGTATATCATAGATATAACGGCCAGTGGCAAACGCCAGGACAGAAGCTCCGGATTGGATGACATCCCTTGTGAATTCCTCCAACAGCAGAGGGTCATCTTCACAGCCAATTCCTGTACTTAAAACGAACTCTTTGCTTCGCACAAAATTTTCAACTGGTGTCTCAATCACCGAAATCCAATCGACCTCTTTTTCATGTAACACTGACTTACCTGTCTTGACCTTGGCTGTCTCCATAATCGGAAGCTGGATGATGTCTTTTACGGTCAATCCCATATCCCCCACCTCACCCTTGTTAAACTAATACTTGCCGGTCAAGGAACGGATCGTGTCATGATCGACATTGTTTCCGCTGATGACTAGGACAATATTTTTATATTTACTACTTTCTTCTCCCAGCAGCCAGCCAATTCCTGCTCCGGCTGCCCCCTCTATTGCCATTTTATGATATTCCAGCATAAACATTATCCCTTTTGCAATCGAATCCTCCGATACAAGCACACTCTTATCCATTAATTGTTTCACCATTGAAAAAGTGTAGCGATTATCAGGACCAAGCCCGCCGAGCAAGCTATCGGCTAAGGTGTCCGACTCTTTCAAAACGATGGGCCTGCCATGCTTCAGACTTTCATGCATGACTGCTCCTTTCTCCATAGAAACACCAGTGATATTAATAGTCGCGTCCGTGGATTTCAATGCAAGACTGATTCCTGCAAGCAGCCCGCCACCTGACAATGGAATGACCGCCTGATCAATTTCCGGGCATTCTTCTAAAAGTTCCAATGCAATCGTCCCTTGGCCAGCGATGACTTCCGGGTCATCAAATGGCTTTATGACTGTAACGCCTGATTGCTTCTCCAGTTCGTAGCAATACTGTTCGGCGTCGTCCTGATTATCACCAACTATCTCCACATGGGCACCCAGACGCTTCAACTTTTTCACCTTTTCCTGCGGCACTCTTCTGGAAATACAGACAGTCGCAGGTATATTGGCCGCTTTTGCTACGTGAGCAACCGCAATCCCGTGATTTCCTGTTGAAAAAGTAGCTACCCCTTTATTCTTTTCTTCTCTCGTCAACGACAAAATCTTGTTGGCAGCTCCTCTTAGTTTGAAGGCTCCAGTCGGTTGCATATTCTCTAGTTTCAAATAGACATTAGCCTCCAGCCTGTCAGACAGATGCTGAGAAAAAAGCAATGGAGTTTTAGATACTATGCTTGCTATACGCTTTTGAGCTCTCCAAACATCCCGGATCGTTACACCTGCCACTTGCATTCTTTCCATTCCGCCACCCCCAATACCTTTTCTGAATTATATATAACCTTGTAATTGTCAGTCAATTGCCAATATTATAGTTTTTAATGAAAATTAGACAAAGTACCGTTCTCTCTTCAATGATACAACCATATTTTATTTAGAGAGGAGGTGTTAATATTGGCGATCACCGAACAAAAAGGATATATATATACAATCAAGCAAGGAGATACCTTATACGCTATTGCCCGCAGGTTCGGTACCACTGTGGAAGCTATTGAACAGGCAAACCATTTGTTCCCCCCTGTTACAGACCGCGGGCTTATTTTTCCAGAAGATGTGTTGGTAGTACCTACTTCTACTCCGTCCCCGATAATGAGTTATGTTGTTTACCCGGGGGATGGGTTAAGAGGGATTGCCGCTTCTTTTCAAACATCGGTAGATTTATTGGCCGGTATCAATAAAATCGATAATCCGAACCTCATTTATATCGATCAATTGCTCTTAGTGCCGGCATTTTCGTATGAAATCGAATCCGGGGACACGCTATACCGTATCGCTTCCCGATTCGGTACCACGCTAGAAGCCATTGAAAAAGCAAACAGCGACAGGCCTGGTTTTCAAAGAGATGTCATCTGGCCCGGCTATCACCTGGTTATCCCTATTCCTACTTCTACTAACATCTTTGCTACTACTCCGCTCCCAGGGACCCGAATTAGAAGTGGGCAGCAAGTAGAAGGATATGCCCGGGTTTTTGAGGCTTCCGTCCATCATCAAGTAAGGGACAATAATAATGTAGTTGTTTCCCGTGAACGCTTCACAACCGCATCCGAGGGGGCACCTGCTTATGGATTCTTCAGCAGTACGCTGCCATTTGACCGGCAGCCGACAAGCAGCTCGGGTGAAATGTGGGTATATAGCAGAAGTGCCAAAGACAACAGTATCCAGGATCTTGTACGAATCCCGGTAACTTTTTAGAACAGAAAAAACCCCGATCCTATAGCTGGATCGGGGTTTCTTCATCAGCTTGCTTTTCTCGCAATAACTTGTTTATTGAGCATTCCTTTATGTTTCATTATTTGTACGACAAACCAGACAGCGACTGCCAGCCAGATGACCGAACCGATGATCATCGATGTCGAATAAGCTAAACCGAAGCCTTCAGGAGCATAGAAGATATACGTACTGACAACACCAGTCATAAATAGCGCTGGGATACTGGCAATCCAGTGGAATTTCTTACTCTGCAGCAAATACATCGCTGCTGTCCATAGCATGACGGTGGCCACAACCTGGTTGGACCAGCCAACATAACGCCAAAGGAAGCTGTAGTCCATTTGCGTCAATAAAAAGGTTGGAATTGCTACAGGGAATACAAGACCGATTTTCACCCAGTTTCCCTTCAACTCCTTTTTACTAACTTGTTTTAATAGATCAGCAAGCATCATCCGTGAGGAACGAAGCGCTGTATCACCTGTCGTGATTGGAAGAATGATAACGCCGAGTACTGCCAGGATACCACCTAAGGTTCCAAGGGTAGTCGTGCTGATTTCATTAACTACGCCAGCAGGACCGCCTGCTGCTAATGCTTCCTGCAGCCCGCCAGTGTTCCCGAAGAAAGCCATACCTGCTGCTGCCCAAATCAAAGCGATGACACCTTCTGCTATCATGGCACCGTAAAATACTTTACGGCCTTCACTCTCTTTTTTAAGAGTACGAGCCAGTATCGGGCTTTGCGTACTATGAAAGCCGGAAATAGCACCACAGGAAATAGTGACCATCAACAACGGCCAAACTGGCAAATTTTCCGGATGAAGGTTGCTTACTGTCAAGTTCGGCACCGGGTTATCGAAAAAGAACAAGCCGATTCCGATCGCCACTGCCATGAAGATCAATACGGCACCAAAAACCGGGTAGACCTTACCGATGATTTTATTCACTGGCAAAACGGTCGCGATTAAAAAGTAAGCGAATATGAGCAAGAGGGAAGCCAGGAATCCCAGTGGGGTCACTTCCGCCATCAGCTGTGCCGGGCCTGCTGTAAAAGCGGCAGCTACCAGAATCATTAAAGCTATCGATAGTAGATTAATAATAGATTTTGCATATTTTCCTAAGTATTTGCCAACGAGAGTCGGGTACTGCGCTCCATTATGACGAAGCGACAACATTCCTGAAAAATAGTCATGTACGGCTCCTGCAAAAATCGAGCCAATTACAATCCAAATAAATGCAATAGGACCATATAACGCTCCCATTACTGCTCCAAAAATCGGACCGAGCCCAGCGATATTCAATAACTGGATCAAGCTTGCCTTCCACCAGCTCATCGGCATGTAATCGAAGCCGTCATTGTTTCTGTATGCTGGTGTCTGCTGTTGGTCGTCAATGCCGAAAATTCGTTCGACCACCTTTGCGTAAACGAAATAACCTGTCAGTAATAGTGCGATGGATGCAACAAATGTAAGCATCGCTGAGCCTCCCTTCAAATCGAGTGATAGAGAGTATTCTATAACGGAATTAGACAAAAAACAACATCTTTTCTGAAAATTTTATGTATTCTTTCTAATTAACCGCTTACATTTTCAAACACGAAAAAAGCAGTGGGGTTCCCACCGCTTTTTGACTACTTTTGATTGGATTCCAGCTTCAGCTTTAATTTTTCTACTTGAGCTTTCAAAATCATATTATCCTGGGTCAGCGCCTCAATTGTTTCTTCTTTTGCCTGCTTCCATTTTTCATATTCGTTGCTATCTTTCTTCGACGTTCTTTTATCGTCTAGTTCTTTAGTTAATTTCTGATTCTTTTCATTAAGTGTACGATTGGACTGCTCCAATTCGATGAGTTTGTTTTGGACTTTCTCTTTTTCTTTCAAAAGGTGTTCGATTCTTAAAGTGAGATTTTCCTTCTGAACGCGGAATTCGCTCTCCTGCTTTTGGAGCAGCTCCTGCAACGACTTGTTTTTGATTTGCAGTCGTGAACGGTCACTCTGTTGTTCAGCGATGATTTCTTCAGCGGCACGAAGCTCCTGCTCCATCTTTTCTACCTGGTAATCCAATGCAGCTTTGTCTTCAAGCAGCTGAATATTTTGTTCTTTCAAATCGTCAAGCTGCGCATAATGGTAGTTTTCCTGATAATCTTTTACCTTTTCTTTATACTTTGCCAGCTCTGCTTTGAAATGAATGATCTTCTGCTGGAGCTGGATAGGATCCCCCATATTATTTTTATTCATACCGTAACCTCCCATAAATATTAACTTCCTATGCTTGGGCGTTTACCATATGTATATGTATAGGATGCCTGGAAGGTTACTGGCCTATTTTTACATCATGAAAAAACCAGAGGCAAGTCGCCCTGCCTCTGGCTGAATATTTCCTTATACTTGTTTCAACCTCTCCCTTAACTTGAACTTTTGGAGCTTTCCGCTCGCGTTGCGAGGCAATTCTTCAACGAATTCATAGCGTCTAGGCCGTTTATAGCGGGCAAGCCGTTCCGTAGCGGTGCAAAATTCATCCAGTTCTTTGTCGGTAAGAGATTCATCTTTTTTAACCACGTAAGCAACGACACGTTCTCCCCACATTTCATCTGGTTCACCGATTACAGCAGCATCCATCACCTTTTCATGATCGAACAACACATCTTCGACTTCCCTGGAGTAGATGTTCTCGCCGCCGGAAATAATCATATCCTTAACCCGGTCGCTTACCCAAAGATAGCCTTCTTCATCGAAAGAACCGATATCGCCGGAATGGTACCAGCCTTTATACATCGCCTCATCGGTGGCTTCCGGACGATTATAATACCTCGGCA
The DNA here is from genome assembly GCF_900176565.1 of Thalassobacillus devorans. Taxonomy (GTDB): domain Bacteria; phylum Bacillota; class Bacilli; order Bacillales; family Halobacillaceae; genus Thalassobacillus; species Thalassobacillus devorans_A. Next base: position 332,525 of record NZ_FXEH01000004.1, on the reverse strand, counting down.
TCATGCTTGGGCCCTGGACAATGATTTCTCCAAGTTCTCCAGACTCACAAATATCTTCCGGGTCAGCCGGGCCCTCCTCCCGTGTTCGCACCACTCTGACTTCATGGTTGATTAGGGCCCGACCGGCTGAACCTGCTTTGTCCAGCTGTTCGTCTTCCGTTAAAACCGTGATCGCAGGACCCATCTCCGTCATGCCATATGCCTCGAATAAACGAATACCGAGCTTTTCATGAAGCTTTTTCACCAATGCAGGAGCCATTGGAGCTCCGCCGTACAGCCCTTTATTAAGAGATGTAAAATCCGCATCCGTTAAATCCTCCTGGAGCATCATATTCCACATCGTGGGAGCGGCGAAAAATGTGGTAACCGCTTCTTCTTTAACTGTTTGAATAAGCGGCTTAGGATCGAAATGGTGCATGATGATATTGGCCCCCCCCATCATCACACGTGGGAAAAAGGCGCAGTGCAGCTCGGCACAATGAAACATCGGAGCCACACTGAGCCCCCTCTCTTTATCCGTTACGTTCATCACAGCTCCCATAATCAGGGCCTGATCAATCATGTCACGGTGCGTATGAAGCACCCCTTTTGGAAGGCCAGTCGTCCCTGATGTGTACATAATGGCATAGAGATCATTCTCTTCAAGCTCACACTCAGGCCTGTCTCGCGATGCTCCTTCCATTTGATCGTGGAAATTAACGGCAAAGTCCAGTTCATACTGATCGATTGACCAAAACTGTACACCGCGTACATCTCCCGCTGCCTGGGCCACCTGCTGGTGTGTCGCGTTCTCAAAGATGACAACTTTCGGTGCTGCATCCTGAAGAATAAAAGTTATTTCTTTGCCGGTTAACCGGAAATTAATCGGATTGAACACTGCGCCTACTTTCATACAGGCGAACAAAGTTGTTGCAAATTCGGCGGTATTGAACAAGACTGTTGAAACCTTATCCCCTTTTTCCACTCCGGCATCCTTCAATGTATTCGCAAGATAATTGACCTCTTCATCCCACTCCTGATATGTCCATCTTCTACCTGCCCTTATATCCACTAAGCCCTCTTTATCTGGATATTTCGCCACCGTCTGTTCGAACATACTACGCAAGGTTGGTCCCATCGATTCATCTCCCTTTATATAAGTTGAGTGTCATTCGCCTTTGACCACGTATCCTTTATTTCGGCTGCATACGAATTGCTCCGTCTAGACGGATCACCTCCCCGTTTAACATCGGATTTCCTATGATACTTGTAACCAATTCCGCATATTCGGCCGGCTTTCCTAATCGGCTCGGAAACGGCGTCATTTTGCCCAGCGCTTCACGTGCCGACTCCGGTAATGTAGCGAACATTGGTGTTTCGAACAAACCTGGCGCAATCGTCATGACCCGGATGCCATACCTGGCAAACTCCCTCGCCACAGGCAGTGTCATACTGGCTACTCCTCCCTTGGAAGCACTATAGGCAGCCTGGCCAATTTGTCCCTCAAAAGCAGCAACGGAAGCTGTATTGATGATTACACCTCGTTCGTCATCCTCGTTTGTCTCATTCGATTGCATGCGCTCCCCCGCAAGACGGATCATGTTGAACGTACCGATCAAGTTGACTTCAATTACTTTTGAAAATTGTCCTAAATCATGGGCGCCATCTTTCCCGACCACTTTCTCCGCAATTGCTATGCCTGCACAATTGACGACAGCATTTATGCTGCCAAACTGATCGACGGTTAAATCCAGCAACTGATTAATGTCGGTTTCTGAAGTGACATCCGTCGTATGGAATAGACAACGGTCGCCTAACTCCTGAGCCAGTTCTGCGGCACGTTCCTCATTTCTGTCCGCGATCACAGCTCTTCCTCCTGCTGCTATAATTTTTCTGACGGTAGCTTCACCAAGTCCGGAAGCTCCACCTGTTACAACGGCAGTGATGTTTTCCGATTTCATTTACTTACCCCTCCAGTCTTTCAATGATAGTTGCGTTGGCCATGCCCATCCCTTCGCATACCGCCTGCAGACCATACCGTTTTCCTGTCCGCTCTAATTCATGGACTAAGGTAGTCATCAGCCTTGTTCCCGTCGCACCAAGCGGATGCCCTAGCGCGATAGCTCCGCCATTGACATTTAATTTATCCGCGTCTGCCCCTGTCTCTTTCAGCCAGAATAACGGTACTGGGGCAAATGCTTCATTTACTTCAAACAAGTCCATATCCTCCAGACTAAGTCCGGCTTTTTGCAGCACTTTATAGGTGGCTGGCACCGGTCCTGTCAACATGAATGTCGGATCCGATCCAACGACGGAACGAGCAATTATTCGGAAGCGAGGCTTTAACCCTAACTGCTCCGCTCGCTCTCTCGACATCAGCAGGACAGCGGAGGCACCGTCACTGATTTGACTGGCATTTCCTGCTGTTATTAACCCGTCCTCTTTAAAAGCGGGCTTTAATTCTCCCAGCGTTTCCAGTGAGGTTCCTGGACGAGGACCTTCATCCGTATCCATTAAATTCACCGTTCCATTTTTATCTTTGACTGGCATGATTTCTTTTTTGAACCGCCCTTCTTTAATAGCGGTTAATGCTTTTTCATGGCTTTCTACAGCGAACTGGTCCAGTTCCTGTCTGGAAAAACCCCAGTGTTCTGCTATACGCTCAGCTGACAACCCCTGGTTAATGATTTCATACTGATCGGTCAGGCGGGGACTGTGCGCTGTCCCTTCAATATTAGAGAACATCGGTACACGGGTCATGTTTTCGACACCACAGGCAATGACTGTCTCCATGTCTCCACTGGAAATGGCCTGAGCTCCAAAATGAACCGCCTGTTGACTCGATCCACATTGGCGATCGATGGTGACACCGGGTACTTCTATTGGGAATCCAGCAATCAATAATGCTGTTCGGGCAATATCCATCCCTTGTTCCCCGACCTGTGATACACAGCCTGCTATCACATCCTCCACTGTTGCCGGATCAAGCTGTGCCCGGTCCATCAGCTCCTTTAGTACATCTCCTAACAGATCATCGGGCCGTTTTTCACTGAGCAGCCCTTTTCTTCTCCCTACCGGGCTGCGAACCGCTTCTACAATCAATACTTCTCTCATCGCTTATCTCCTCCTGTTGTATGTACTCCCTGATGGAGCCATTCGTTTACTATATCTGTCTGGTGTTCTCCTTGTTTCGGTGCCTCTGATATTTTCCCTGGCACTGGATACATCGTGGCCAACTGACTGCCGTTCCGGATGGCCATCGCTCGCTGCTTCCATAATGGATACTGATCCAACTCACCGATTTCCATTACCGGGGTTAAACAGCAGTCAAGCTGCAGTGAAATTTCCATCCACTCTTCCAATGGTTTAGATAGAAAGTAAGCGCTTACTTGTTCGTAAATAGTAAAACCCTTTTTCGCGCGCACGAATTGGTGATTGATCCAATCTTTTCTCCCGGCAAACTCGCAAAAAGCACGCCAAAATTTAGGTTCCAGTGCGGCAAGGGCGACGTAACGTTTATCCATTGTTTCATACAGGTGATAACATACCTTTTCTCCACTGATTTCTTTAATTCCTTTGTGAGCCCCGTTTTCTTTTGAAATCGCATAGTTGGTATTCATCATCGCGTACAGACCGTCGGTCAAAGCTACATCAAGATAAGCTCCTTCTCCTGTGCGAAAGCGGTGCACAAGAGCAGCCAATATCACTTCCGAGGCTGTCAATCCTCCCAGAAAATCAGCGATCTGAACCGATGGATGGACCGGCTTTCCATGTTCATCTTTCAACTGGGAGAGCATCCCGGTGAGGGCCATATAGTTTAAATCATGACTGGCCAAATGGCTCATGCCTTTAGTCTCCTGGCCATATCCTGAAATAGAACAGTAGACTACCTTCTGATTTAACCGTTTTACTTTTTTATAGCCAAGACCCAATCGTTCCATTACACCCGGCCGGTAGCTTTCTACGATGACATCTGCTTTAGACGCCATGTCAAAGGCTGTCCTCTGATCCTGTTCTTTTTTTAAATTCAAAGTAATACTCCGCTTCATTCGGTTGTTGGCCTCAAAAACCGCACTGTTTAAACTTCTTGACGGTTCACCGGCAGGCGGCTCTGCCAGCACGACATCCGCTCCTTTTTCAGCCAGTCGTAACGTTGCATATGGACCCGGCAAATACCTGGAGAAATCGAGCACTCGTATCCCTTTCAACATTTTGTCCATTATTGTAATCCCATCTTTTTGGCGATGATCTGTTTCATAATTTCATTGGATCCAGCGTAAATTGCTGATACCGGAGCATCACGGTACCTTCTGGCGATCTCATATTCTTCCATATAACCGTACCCGCCATGAAGGTGCATGCATTCTGCCGCTACTTTCCTGGTAAGATCAGTGACCCACCATTTTGCCATCGACACTTCTTTGACGACATCTTCTCCCTTTATATGTGAATCTACTACACGATCGAGGAATGTCCGCCCGATTTCTACCTCTGTTTCCAACTCTGCCAATTTGAACTGAGTGTTTTGGAAGGAAGCGATACTTTTGCCAAATGCTTTTCGTTCTTTGACATATTGGGTAGTGATTTCCAGCATCCGCTCTGAGGCGGCTATTCCGCCAATAGCGACAATTAACCTTTCCTGCTGAAGGTTTTTCATTAAGTAATAGAAACCCTCCCCTTCTTTACCGATCAAGTTATCGGCAGGGACACGAGCATCTTCAAAGATCAGTTCAGCAGTATCCTGGCTGTGCAAGCCGATTTTATTGAGCTTTTTCCCTTTGGTGAATCCTGGGGTATCTTTTTCCACCGCTAACAGGCTGACTCCTTTATGAGGAGGATCAGCTTTCGGATCGGTTTTACAGACAACAAGCACCAAATCTGCCTGGATGCCATTGGTGATGAACGTTTTTTCTCCATTTACTATGTAGTCTTTTCCATCACGGAGAGCAGAGGTTTTGATACCAGCCAGGTCGGAACCAGCACCAGGCTCTGTCATCGCTATAGCGGTTATTATTTCTCCCGAAGCACATTTAGGAAGCCACCGTTTCTTTTGCTCCGCTGTCCCATATTGTTCAATATACGGTACCACAATATCATTATGCAGACCGATACCGATCAGCCCGGTACCCACCTTTTCCAGCTCCTCATTGATAACAACCGAATAGCCGAAATCCGCTCCAAATCCCCCATATTCCTCACCCAGCCACGGACATAGATACCCCAGGTCCCCCATCTTTTTCCAAAAAGATCGTGGAATAAGTCCGTCTTGCTCCCATTCATTAAAGTAGGGATAAGCTTCTTTTTCTAAAAATTTTCGCAGCGACTCCCGCAATATTTCATGTTCTTCTTTTATGTAAGCTGCTTTCATATTCCTCCCCCTTACCCATGATTCGATTGAATTTTCTGACTATAATTAGTTTACCTTATTTTTCAAGGAAGTGGAAATGATTTATGAATCAGGCGAAAGCCTAAACCCTTTAAGAAAGTTAAACTTTCTTAAAGTAAAAAAAGACAGACATCAACATGTCCGTCTTTTACGCGAATATCTCCTTTTTACGATAAACCATACCATCGGCAGTCGCTAACAGTTCCCCCGCTTCATTCCGGACGACCATCCGATAGAGACCAAGCTTAGGGTTTTTCGATTCCTCAGAAGCTGTGGCTATGATCTTGTCCCCAAGCATACCCGCCCGCATATAATTCATATTGACGTTAATACCTACCGCAGTCTGCCCATAGGAATTACTGGCAATAGCAAACGCTACATCTGCCAAGGAAAATAAGACTCCTCCATTGGCTGCTCCGTGAAAGTTCATCATGTTTTCGGTGATGCTCATAGAAACTTCCGCTTCCCCTTCACCCACTCGATCAATTTCTATCCCAAGAAATCTGGCATATGGATCTTTGGATACACGCTCTACAATTGCTTCTTTCATTTTCTCCCCCCTATATTTGGAGGGGACCATGCTTTACGAGGCCCCTCCCATTTCAGTTACTATTTTAATGTCCATTCACCAGCAGATACTTCCGCCAAAACCATGCTGTCCGCTTCCAAGCCATTATGGTCGTCTGCACTAAAGGTGAAAATACCAGTGGCACCGACATAGCCTTGTACATCATTCTCTAAGTATTCTCGAATAGATTCTCTATCCGTTGCTCCAGATTCAAGGGCATCAACGATCAACATTAAATTATCATAACCATAGGAACCAAAGTTGGTAGGTGCGCTGTCATATTCACTCATATAATCATCGTAAAAACTGGAAATCACGTCGTATTGCTCGTCGTCCTCAGGTATTTGTGTCGGGAACAGTAATTTACCAGTCGGAATCGTCACCCCTTCTGCTGCTTCACCGGCTAAATCGATAAACGATTGGTTGGCAATCCCATGACTGCCGATATAAGGGATATCCAGGCCTAGTTCTTTACTGTTTTTCGCAATGATTGCCGGACCAGGATTCGTTCCCCAGACAATCATCGCTTCCGCATCAGAGCTGTCTATCTTCGTCAATTGTGTCTTCATATCTGGGTCATCCGTGTTATAGCTCTCTTTCATTACAATTTCCATGCCGTAGTCGCCTGCCAGAGCTTCCAGTTGTTCTACACCGCTTTCCCCGAATGCATTGGAATCTGCTAAAATAGCAATTTTATTCATTCCTTCGTTTTGAAGATGCATGTAGATACGCTCAACAGCATGTGCATCCGAGTGTGGGGTTTTGAAGACCCACTTTGCTTCTTCAACAGGAGAAATGATACTTACCGCAGCACCTGCAGAAACTAAAGGAACCTCATTATCCATTGCAATTCCTTTCATTGCCAGACTTGCGCCACTGGTTGTAGAACCAAGTACAGCTACAACGTTTTCATCATAAATCATTCGATTCATTTCTTCCATTGCTTTTTCCGGTGTTGATTCGTCATCCGCTAAAACAATTTCAACTTTCTTGCCATCAATGCCGCCTTCTTCATTAATTTTCTTTTCAAGCAGCTTCGTAGCATTCCATTCAGGTTCTCCTAGTGGACTACCTGCCCCTGTTTTAGAATAGATAGCACCAATCTTGTATACATCCTCATCGCCTTGAGCCTCCGTGCCACTACATGCTGCCAACCCGAGAACAACTACCATCACCAGCAAGAAACCTACCCATTTTTTCATAAAATCCCCCACTTTTTTTAGTGTCCCATGCCTCAAACCGTGTGACCTAAGAAAACTTCTTTCACTTCTGGGTTATGAAGCAGATCCTCTGCTCTTCCTTCTTTGACAATACTGCCGTGAGACATGACATAACCCCGGTCAGCAATTTTCAAAGACGCACTTACATTCTGTTCGATGAGCAAGATAGTGACACCTAGCTCATCCCGCAACTGCTTGACGTAGTTCAACACTTCTTTGACAATCAAGGGGGCAAGCCCAAGTGATGGTTCATCTAATAGCAGTAAATCAGGTTTAGCCATGATTGCCCTCGCAATTGCAAGCATCTGCTGCTGCCCGCCAGAAAGTGTCCCTGCCAGCTGTTCTTTGCGTTCTTCTAAGATTGGAAATAATGTAAACACTTTATCTATCTCTCTGGCAACCTCTTTTTTTCCGGTTTTTTTATAGTGATGATAAGCTCCCAGAGAAAGATTATCCAACACGGACATCGTCCCGAATACTTGCCGGTGTTCCGGTACCAAAATCAATTTATCTTGGACAATTTTTTCTGCTTCCATCCGTTCAATATTTCTATTTCTATATAAAATTTCTCCGCTGTCAGACTGTAGAAGACCTGCTATATTTTTCAGCAAGGTTGTCTTCCCTGCGCCATTGGCACCAAGCAACGCGACAATTTCGCCATGGTCGACATGAAGGTGGAGATCATCCAAGGCTTGAATCGGACCGTAGCTGAATGAGACCCCTTTAATTTCTAAGATCGGCAGATTCATACCGTTCCCTCCTCCTTTTCTTCATCGTTACCGAGGTAGGCTTCAATGACTCGAGGGTCATTTTGCACTTCCTTTGAGGTTCCTTCCGCAATTTTCTCACCTTGATCTAAGACGATGATCCTGTCGCTGACCCGCATCACCAGGTCCATATCATGCTCGACAACGAATATTGAAACTCCCCGATCCCTGACTTTAAAAATCAAATCACTCATCCCGGCCGTTTCCTGATGATTTAACCCAGCAGCAATTTCATCCAGCAGGAGCAATTTCGGTCTGGTGGCAAGTGCCCTCGCAAGTTCCAGCAAACGCAGTTTACCTAATGGAAGGTTGCCAGCCTCCACCGCTGCTACATCTTCTAACCCGACAAATTCTATCTCTTCCCATGCCTGCTGATAGATTGTCTCTTCTTCTTTCTTAGCTTTGGGCAGTTTAAACGCGGCGGATAAGATCCCGGATGATGTACTGGTATGTAATCCGACCATGACGTTTTCCAATACTGTCATTCGTTTGAATACCTGCAGGTTTTGAAACGTCCGGGCGATACCAAGCGGCGAAACTTTGAAGGCAGGCAGACGATCTATCCTTTTTCCTGCAAACCAAATCTCTCCTTCTGTCGGCGGAAAAATAGCGGAGACCATGTTGAATAACGTACTTTTCCCTGCACCATTAGGGCCAATCAATCCAATAACCTTTTCAGATTCAAAAGAAAAGGACACTCCCTGGTTGGCCACTACTCCCCCAAACTTTTTGGTCACATTCTTCACTTCTAATAAATCAGGCACGTTGATCCCCCTTTACGGCAGTAATACTGCCTGACTTCTTTTTTCTGCCAGTAAACTCCAGGAACGGCTTCAATTTCGCGGCAATCGCAGGAAACAATCCTTGAGGGAGGAATATGACGACAAGCATTAATATCAGTCCATAAAGCACATGTTCAAAATCGCTGGTTATAAACGATATCTTAGAACCTAAAGCCTGTACAAAAGAGCTGATAGCGGTAATTAATAAAGCACCAAAAACCGCTCCCCATACACTAGTCGAACCTCCAAGTACAACCATCGTCAAAAATAAAATCGACCCATCAAGACCGAATGATCCAGGTGAAATACTATAGGACATATGAGCGAACAGCCACCCTGCAATCCCTGCAAACATGGCACTGATAATAAACACTTGCATCTTATAACGCCCCGTATCTACCCCCATTGAACTGGAAGCGACTTCACTATCATGAATCGATCGTAATGCTCTTCCTATCCTGGAATGAATGATGTTAAGGGATAATATGATGACAAGTAACGCAAAAGCCCACACCAGGTAGTAATAGCTTATCCCCTGAGTAAAAGTGAAACCAAAAAGCTCAAGCTTAGGAATGCCATAAAAACCTGAAGCGCCTTTGGTGAACCCTTTCCACTCAACAAGCAGTACATGGATGACTATTCCAAATGCTAATGTAGCCATCGCTAAATAATATCCATGAAGTCTGGCCATCGTATGTCCTAATATATAGGCGATCAATGCCGGAGCTGTTATCGCTATCAGGAGCGACAGCCATGGACTAATTCCAAAAGTAGCTGTCAATATTGCTGTCGAATAAGCACCAACTCCATAAAAAGCTGCTTGTCCTAACGAAATTTGTCCGGCAAATCCCATCAAAAGACCAAGCCCGACTGCAACAATCGTATAGATGCCCGCAAAAGTTGCTTTGGTAATCATCAAGGAGGTGGAAAGCAGGAACGGCAGAATAAGTATCAGCACTGTAAAGGCAGCCAGCCCCTTCCAGCTCATTTGTTGTATTCCTTTACGTTTCACTTACAGACCTCCTTTTCCAACATTCTTTTCACCAAGCAATCCATAAGGGCGAATTAATAAAAGCATCAACACGAAACCGAATGCGATCGCATCTTTCATACCGGAACTGATGAAACCAGCCCCAAGCGATTCAATCACACCCAGCAGCAACCCACCGAGTACAGCCCCTGGCGCACTCCCCAGCCCGCCTAGGATTGTAGCTGAGAAACCTTTGATCCCCAGCATGACTCCCATGTCATAAGCAGGAAAAATAATAGGAGCTATCACAAGTCCTGCTAAAGCCCCTAATCCTGCACTGAGCGCGAATGAAAAGGAAGACATTTTCTTTGGACTCACAGCCATCAGTCTGGCAGCGAGCGGATTTACCGAACAGGCCCGGAATGCTTTCCCTAACATTGTTTTCTCAATCAGCAGGAACAAACCAGCAACTATGACAAGCATAAACACCATCACCCAGATACTTTGAGGGGTAATTGTCGCGCCCATTACGGATACGGGCTCATTGCTTGCAAACGAAGCGACTTTTACAGAATCTTTGCCCCAAATCATACTGGCAATTCCACGTATGAATATAGCTGCTCCGATAGTAAGGATAATAAGACTTAAAGCATCTGCCCCCTTCGCTTTTCTCACAATTGTCCGTTCTAACAACCATCCGATCATGATTACCATCGCAATCGTCGTTAAAAAGGCGATCAAATATGGGATTCCAAGTTTCAATAAAGAAAACATGATCATCCCGCCAAGCATGACAAACTCACCCTGGGCCAAGTTGATCACTTTAGTCACGCTGTAAATCGTAACAAACCCAAGTGCGACAATGGCATAAATGCTCCCTATCGTTAATCCTGAAATTAAAAACTGCACCGAATCTGCCATTGAACTCTCTCCTCACCCGTTTTTATATAACATTTTCTAACCAATCGTATATTTTCATCATGTGTTTCCTTTAAACTTCGATTGCATCCGTTGTCCGATCCACAATCCGCACCGCTTTACCTTCTGACCGGGGAACTGATTTAGGACCAAGGACTTTTACATCTACGGAAATCAGGCAATTATTTTTCATGACTTTTTGAATATACTTGCCCAGTTTCAGCACATCCGGATGAGTCAAATCCTCCTGGATACGTGCATAAAATGCTTCTTCCACTTCCACTTGGAGCTCTACATGCTGCATGCTTCCTTTTTTGAAGACATGGAGCTGATAATGCGGGACGATTCCTTCCACTGTCAGGAGATAATGCTCTATCTCAGATGGAAACACGTTAACGCCGCGGATAATCAGCATGTCATCAATGCGGCCTTTTACTCGCGACATTTTCACGGTAGTTCGTCCACATGCACACTTTCCACGCTCTAAGGAGGCGATGTCCCCAGTACGGTAGCGAATGACAGGGAATGCTTCCTTGGTCAAGCTGGTAAAAACCAGTTCACCATCCTCCCCATCGGGTACTGGTTCCAGGGTGTCTGGATCAATGACTTCAGCTAAAAAATGATCCTCGGCAATATGTAACCCGTCCTGCACTTCATGACATTCCATTGCTACCCCTGGTCCTAACACTTCGCTTAATCCATAAATGTCGCAAGCCTTGATGTTGAATTTATCCTCTAACGTCTTCCTCATTTCTTCCGACCATGGTTCCGCCCCGAATATCCCATATTTTAATGATGTGGAACGAGGGTCTTTCCCTGCCTGCTCCATATGCTCCGCTATATTCAACAAGTATGAAGGAGTGCCGCATATAACTGTCGGTTTGAAATCTTCAATCAAAGTGATCTGCCGCTCGGTATTTCCTCCTGAAATCGGCACAGTTGCCATTCCCAATTCTTCACTGCCACAATGCAGACCTAAGCCACCAGTAAACAACCCATAGCCATAGGCGTTATGAAGCACTTCCCCCGGCATGCCGCCGCCGATTGTGATGGCACGTGCCACTAATTCGGACCACATACAAATATCATTTTTGGTATAGCCGACGACCGTAGGTTTTCCGCTTGTTCCTGAAGAAGCATGTAATCTGACCAGCTCACTTCGGTCTACCGCGAATAACCCAAACGGATAATTATCTCTCAATTCTTTTTTTTCAAGAAATGGCATTTTGGCCACATCGTCGAGTGATTGGATGTCTTCCGGCACTAAACCAGCTTCATCAAACTTCTTTTTGAAAAACGGCACCTTTTCATAAACACGAGTAACGGTTTCCCGCAGCCTTTTTAATTGCAGTTCCTTCATTTCACTTTGTGAAGCGCTTTCAATTTCGTGCAAAATCATTTCCCATCTCTCCTTTTTAAAAAATAGAAACAAGACTCCCCTCCAATAAATGACTCAAAGATATAACGTAAAAAACACGACATATAAATATAATGTTATTTAACAATAAATCTACCGTTAAAATAATGGAAAGTCAACTTTATTTTGGAATTTTCTGAAATTAACGCCGATTATTTATTGTATTATTCCTGATCAAACTTACGTTGTTGGGTAGATATAACTTGTACGCAATAGCTTTTGACATTGCCGTAAAAATAAAGTATTTTAAGCGGAGCAGGTACACAAAAGTTTCACCGGTACCTTTTACAGGGAATGATTAAGGGAATTGAATTTCGGGAGTGAACAAGTTTGAACATTCTATTGACTGGCTCCACCGGTTTTCTCGGCGGCAAACTTATGAAAGAATTGATCCACGGGACAGACCATCATCTATATATCCTCGCAAGAAACCTTGAAAAAGCAGAACGAATGAAAGCCGGCTTCCAGGCGGAAGACCAGCATCGCCTTCATCTGATCACCGGGGACATCACATTGCCTTACTTTGGCTTACAACCTGATATGGTAACCTCTCTGACAGGAAAAATAGACTGTATTTACCATTCTGCAGCTTTGGTGAAATTCGATGAAGAACTGCGTGATGAATTATTTGCCATCAATTATGAGGGTACCAAGCATGCATTGGAGCTCGCTAACCAACTTTCTGTACGCAAGTTTTTCTATGTGAGCACCGCTTACACGGTTGGAAAAAGACATACAGGGGTTGAGGATCTTTATCCAGAAAATGACAGTTATCATAACCCTTATGAAGAGAGCAAAGTAAAGGCGGAGCATCTGGTTTTCAGCTATGGCAACGATATGGAGGTTGCGATTTTCCGACCTTCTATCATTGTGGGAGATTCAAAAACAGGGGAAGCGGATTCGGAGTTCACCCTCTACGGATTCATGCGGGCGTTGGAAATTTTCAAGCGTCGTATGGAAAGGAAAAAAGAGAATGATCGCCAAACGACCTATCGGGTTGTCGCTAATCCAGCCGGCACCTCGAATTTTGTCCCAGTCGATTATGTAGCAGAGATATTAGCGCTTGGCTTGACGAGAGCAGAACCTTACGGAATTTATAATATTACCAATCCAAATCCTCCCACCAACGCCGAAGTGCTCGATCTGTTCCAGGATTCGTTGGGTTTCCACCGATTAACTACAGTAGATGATCATCAGCATTATGAACTTAGTCAAGAAGAAGAAAAATTGAATGATATGATTGATACCTTCAAAGTTTATCTGGCCAGTGATATCACATTTGAAGATGATAATACCCAACAGTTGATTAGCGGTACTGACACGAGACACCTTCACATGTCTCGAGAGATGCTTGAGATGATTATTCACGCCTATTTTTCATTCGATGGATAAGCACAAAAGGGTTGTCCCAGAGAGGACAACCCTTTTGTGCTATTTCCCTTTAAAATTGGCAGGCCGCTTTTCCTTGAATGCTTCCAGGGCCTCGACACGATCTTCTGTCGGAATAATTACTTCATAAGCCTTTGCCTCGATTGCCAAGCCTGTATGTATATCTACATTGCTCCCATGATTAATCGCGTACTTAGCCTGGGTGACAGCCAATGGCCCATTGCCCATAATTTCCTGAGCGAGAGAAGCCGCCCCCTCCATTAAGTCCTTCTGACCATACACCTCGTTGACCAGCCCGATATCCAACGCTTTCTCTGCATCGACCTTGCGAGCGGTCAAAATCAGTTCTTTAGCCCGTGACGTCCCAACAAGCCTTGATAATCGCTGTGTTCCCCCAGCTCCAGGTATAATCGCCCAGCTTACCTCGGTTAGACCCATGACAGCATTTGAAACGGCATACCGGAAGTCACAAGCGAGCGCGAGTTCCAGACCGCCTCCCAGGGCATAACCATTAATGGCTGCGATTGTTGGTTGTGGAAGCTCCTCAATCGCTGTAAAAACTTCTCGTATTGCCCGGACATTACGGCGCACCTCCTTTTCGGAGAGTGTGCGGCGCTCTTTCAAATCAGCTCCGGCACTAAAGGCTTTCTCTCCTGCTCCTGTGATGATAACCGCGCGAACTTCTTTATCCGCTTGAAGGCTTTCGACAATTTCTCCTAGCAATACAAGCGTTTCATAATCAAAACAGTTCAATTGATCCGGCCGATTGATCGTAATTCTGCCGAGATGTCCATCTTTCTCAAACAAAACTTTGCTCATGAAAATCCTCCACTTTTTAAGATTAAATAGTATCCCTTCTGTGATCACGAGACACGCTTACATTATTTATTCGACATGGATCACATTTCCCCTCTCTGAAAAGAAAAAAGCTGACAGTTGGCTTCCTGTCAGCTTTCCTTATTCTTCCACACTTCCATGCAGCATCGCATAATAATCAACTTTTTCGTCAGAAGTCGTAAATCCGTGTTTCCCATCATCGTAGGCTATTAAAATATAACCTAATTCACTTTCCAGCTCCATAATCTTTCTTGTCTGCTCTTCCGTCAATGATGCTATATCCCACTCCATAGTCTCACCCTTCCTTTTTTAATCTAAAGAATCCAGCTCAATTTCTTCCGGCAGTTTTTTTGTTGCTCCGGGAATTTTACGCGATTCAAAATCCACTACATCAGAGGAGTAAATTTTGATACTCACTTGTCCATTTATTACGTTTGTCCGGATCAGCAATGGTTGATTGTACACATTTTTAAAGGTGAAATCGGGACCGTACCAGTTGACGGTAGCATCTCTTCCTTCAGGAACATAGGGGACTCGCTTGCTGTGGGAATAGCGCTCAAGAATCTTCACTCCGGCGTTATCCACTGCATTATACATCGTGGACGAAATTTGACAGATCCCTCCGCCTATCCCTTCTGTCACTTCTCCTTTGACGATAACAGGGGCAGGCTTATACCCTTTTTCTTTTGTTCGTTTGCCAACTACCTCATTGAAAGAAAATGTTTCTCCCGGAAAAACCACATGGCTGTCAATTGCTTCAGCAGCAAGCCGGATATTGTGGGACCGTTCTTTGTTTTTAGGGTTGAAATAAGTGACATAACTTCCAATTTCCTGTGTTCGGATGTTTGCCAGCAATTCACTGTCCACTTTAGGATGAACAGTCAGTTCTGGTACCTCGATTTTCGAGCCTCCACTCCCGTACAAATAGCTGAACAACCCTTCGATGAATCTTTCCCGGTGCAACTGGCGTCCGACTTTCTCCTGGTTTATGTTCCCGTTCTTCTCGATCTTGGCATTTTTAGCCTGTTCATGTACTTCTCTTTCTACCTGGACGACCAGTTGGTGAATTTTTTCCATGTTAAAAAAAGGATCAAGCAGTTCGTTTTCAATAAATTGATGACGGTTGATGTGCTGAATCACTTCATCATCGTGGGTGATGGTTAAATCTTCATCATAAGTCATTGGTTGTATAAAAAATAAAACGGTTACTATCACATTCAGCATAGGCATCCTCCCACGGATAGTATGGCAAAGATACGCATCATTCATGTGACAGAAACGCACAAGTTAAATTTTGGCATTAAAAAAAGGAGAAAGGGTAACCTTCTCCTCAGCTTGTATCCATTCTCTTTGGTAATTAAAGAAGAGTCAGCTGCTTCTTTTCATAGCCTGCTGTTCTTCTGAACCTTCCTCGTACTTTCCCCAATTTATTGTCTTCTCCAACAGGATGGCCACCAGTACTCCAACGATAAACCCATTCGAGACAAGCGGCTGTACCAATGCTGGGAGCTGATTAAACAACGAAGGATCAACAAACATGATCCCTACACCCACTAGTACCGGCCCTGCCAGCCGATGAATCGTAACCGAGTTAAACTGATACCCGCCCAGACTCTTCAGTGAAGTGCCAAAAAGTTGCATGTAAGCAACAAACAAAACAGCATTCCCAACAGTAATCGGCAAAGTTGCCAGCACCCCACCGAGGACGGGGATGATACCTAATAATGACATCAGCCCTCCCCCAATGAGGAACGGCTTACGATTAAAAATGCGGGTGCTTTCCAAAAATCCAACCGACGATGCAAATGGGGCATAAGATACAAGCCCGAACACACCCGCTGTCACCGAATAGCTCCCGGTAAGCATGTAAGATCGGAGAAACTGTCTATCAGTCGGAGTTTTTCCTAATAACTGAGAAGCAGCACGAACGGAAGCAATCGTATTGCTTAAATTAATCATACTGGCTAAAAAGGTAATCAGGATAATTCCTATATTAAGGTTAGGAGGACCGAACGGGAATAGCAGCAGCCCACCATTCGATTGAATGACAGTGCCCTGTTCAGAAGGAAAAAGTATCAGATAAAGCACCCATCCAGCAACCATTCCAATCAAAATTGCAAAATTACTCACGGTAGGCTTCCCTTTTATCTTCAGCAAGCTGACAAGTATGACAATTCCAAAAGAAAACAAGCTGACAGGTATATTCAGCGTACCTCCATTATCCACTTTCAGCATGCCCTCAAAAAAGATAAGTATCAGTTGGAAGGTCAATAAAAACAAATAAACACTCATCACCATTGGCGTAAATATCCGCTGTATAAAAGTAAGCAAGTTGAATAAACCCAATAAAAGGACAACAACGCCTGCAAGAATCATACCTGTAGCAATGCCGCCGCCAATGGAAGTCAAACTCATCCCCATTGCTGATGCTGCCACGCTAAGGTTCAATATTAACCCCCATATGACGCCAGAAGGCCCTTCCATAAGTGGATAGCGGTGACCGATCCACCCTTGCAATACACAGGCTATTCCTGTAAAAATCAGTG
This sequence comes from Thalassobacillus devorans, assembly GCF_900176565.1. Classification (GTDB taxonomy): domain Bacteria; phylum Bacillota; class Bacilli; order Bacillales; family Halobacillaceae; genus Thalassobacillus; species Thalassobacillus devorans_A. The sequence goes on along the minus strand of NZ_FXEH01000004.1, from coordinate 315,746 downwards.
CGCTTCTTAGGATCGAGGCAATTTCTTCTTGAGATAATCCAAAAGCAGCCCCTACTGAAATCGGTACCACTACCGTATTTGCAAAAATGAAAAACAACCACTGCAGTGATGCAGCAGCTGTCCCCCATGATGATAGCCGATTCATCAAACCACCTCTTCTTCATAACAGATACATTCTTTTCATTCTACTACTTTTTTCATCTTCCAGCCATTTTCCAAAGTAAAACAGAACCTTTCTCCTATTAGACCAAGGACTGTGGATAGAGGACCAGCTTATTGTCAAAAAAAGACTGCCTCTCACCATTTAGGAGGCAGTCTTACGGTTAACCGATATATATTCCTTTTTTCAATAAATTCATTTCCATTTGATAGGTCTCCTTTGCCTGCTCTTCAGACAATCCCTGGGCGAATTTCTCTACGAAGTTGCGGAAGGTAACCGCCGTGAGAATTTGCATGATATGATATAACTCCTGGTCACCCACAATATTGAGTTTACGTTTATCTATTTGAGCACTGACTTCATTGAAGTCATCGATACTTTCCTCATCACTGAATATCCCAAGAAAACTATGTTCGACCTTGTGCGTCATATTAAGAAAAGCATTCTTCATGAAGCTGATATGTTCCTCTTCATGCAGCATGCATTCAAACATGGCTATCATCGCTTCAATCAGGTCCCCATCATGGTTTTGCAAAAAACCGATGAATTTGTCCTTGCGTTGCTTCGCCATCTTATCGAGAAGATAAAAGTAAATGTCCTCTTTCCCTTCGAAATACTGATAAAAGCTGCCGCGTGGTATTCCGGCAGCTTTGATGATATTGGCTATCGAGGCTTCAAATAATGGGACACGGGAAAATTCTTTCTCCGCAGATTGTAACAGAATTTGTTTCTTCTCTTCCGGCAAATTGAAAAATGTTTGTTTCGGCAATGTACTCCCACCATTCTCTATGTAAAGAAACACCAGCAAGTGGTGTTTCTTTTTCTAAAACCCTCTATATAAATTAAGTTTTTCCTGTCTTTTTTCTTCTTCTAAAAACGCTACAAAATGCTTCATTGCATTCATCGGCTGGGATTTCACCTGATCGGTGTAATCCTTTTTGGCCTGTTCAGTTGCAACATCGCTTCTTCCGATACGTTCCACAATGTAACTAACGCTTCGCTCCTGGATTTCGATTTGTTTATGCTTAGCTTCTTTAGATAAGGCCATACCGACAGCTCCAATCAGAGCATAGATACCTATAGAGATCCAGTTAACCTGTTCGTCTGGCAGCATAAATAAAACTGTCAGCAAGTTCACTACCGAGATTGCTATTAAAGGGAAAGACAAGAAAACATATTTAGCTGCTTTTTTAGTAACAGGAGATAGGTTTCTCTCTAACTCCTCCACCTCTTGCTTGACAGAATTAGGCATATCCGTCATGGAAAAATTCATGTGATTTCCCCTTTTCTTATACTTTAATCCTTTAACAAAAATAAACGTTGGTAAAGGATAAGAAATGAATATACTATTCAATCTTCCCTTTGCGCCAATTCCTTAATCATCGGTTTTTTACAAAATTTCACATCTATTCCTTTGCCTTGTAAATCAAATGCCAGCTTCTTCAGTCTCTCTACATAAATAGGGTTGATTTCCATATGTTTATGCACCTCATTGTGACAATATGTCATGTATACTTCAATCATATATGACACGGTGTCATAAGTCAATCTTTTTCCATGACAACATGTCACCTTCCACTACTTTTTGTTTTCCCTTAAAAATAATAAGATAATCACCATTTTTCTTTCCTTTCCTCTTGAAATCGTAATGAATTTTTGTTAAAGTACAGTCAATTAAATATTTTCTTGCTTCAATAAGTTGAAGCGGGATAGAGGTGCGAAGACCATTAGTACACAATAGGAGGATCATGAGGTCCAGCGAGAATTGTGGAAAGGGGAATTCGCCGAAGCGAAGAGAAACTCATGTTCTCAACGTTGGTTCTGCTATTGAATAAATACAGGACTGTCATATAGGCGACTATATGGAGGGCTATCTTACGCAAAGGAACGGATTTTACACGTTTCTACTGCAACAGCGATCCCTCGTTGTTGTTTTTTTAATGCGATAAATGGGAATGGCTCTATAAAACGCCTCTTATTTAAAATTTTACAAAAGGGTGTGAAAAGCTATGAATTTCGGCCAGGTATTAACCGCTATGGTTACCCCATTTGATCAGAATGGCGAGATCGATTTCAATGCTACACGTACATTAGTCAATTACTTAATTTCTAACGGTTCGGACGGTTTAGTAGTAGCGGGGACGACGGGTGAATCCCCTACATTGACAGACTCTGAAAAGCTTGAGTTATTCCGCTTCGTTGCCCAGGTCGCAGATGGACGAGCGGCAGTCATTGCAGGAACCGGTTCCAATAATACACGGGCATCAATCGAGTTGACAAAACAGGCAGAACAGACTGGTGTCGATGCGGTTATGCTTACAACTCCATATTACAACAAGCCTTCCCAGGAAGGATTGTACCAGCACTATAAAGCAGTCGCTGAGGCAACTTCTTTGCCTGTAATGCTGTACAACATTCCAGGACGAAGCGCAGCGAAAATCGCACCGGAAACAATTATCCGCTTATCTGAAATTGAGAATATCGTTTCTGTAAAAGAAGCAAGCGGTGATTTGGACGCGATGACAGAAATCATCACAAAAACCGGAGATGATTTCACCTTATACAGCGGTGATGACGGCTTGACCCTGCCTGTGTTAGCAATCGGCGGAACAGGAATTGTATCTGTATCAGCTCATATCCTCGGTAATGAAATGCAGGAAATGGTCAACAGCTATAATTACGGAGATGTCAAACGCGCAGCAATCATTCACCAGGAAATCCTCCCGGTAATGAAAGCAATGTTTGCCCAGCCAAGTCCATCTCCAGTAAAAGCAGCCTTAAACCTGATGGGCATCCACGTCGGCGACGTTCGCCTACCGATGGTCCCATTGACAACAGAAGAAATCAATACCCTGCAGCAAAGCCTGCCACCGTATAAAGTCACAGCGGCTGGTTAAGGTAAGAACAAAAGCGCAAGCGCTTTGCTCACCCCCGACAAGCTTAAGGCAAGCCTCGCCGTGACGTTTTTGGTCACAGAGAGGATTGACTTAAGACCTCGAGGGGGTAGGCGCTGGAGCTGGATGTAACCCACTACTTAAAGTTATCTACAAAAAGAAATTATTAAAATTTCCTAGAGTGAGAAAAAGCGATGAAACCAGGATGCTGGTTTCATCGCTTTTTCTGTTTTTATGCAGCAGGTATATGTTTATCTATTTGCTTTGAAGTGAAAATACACAGAATTCCCAACAAACATAGGCTGGCAGCGATTATCATGCCACCTGCAACAAAGGATACCATTAAAAAATAAACTCCTATTCCGGTTGTAAACCAGCCGATAATCAACAATAAACCAGCCAAAAACTCTAACCCTGCTTTCATATGAATCACTTCTTCCTGCGATTAACTGAGTCTGAAAAAAGATATCGATAAAACGATCAGCACCACCAATAGCTGAATGATAACTCCTGTTACACTACATATCATCCCTGTAGTGGCCAACCCTTTGTCGTCCTCATTCTTTTGATTCATTTCCTTCCGAGCTTTTATTGAAAAAATAATCCCCATTGCCCCAAGTACGATTCCCACCAAAGGCATCAGAATGGACAAAACCCCGAGAACTAAAGATACTATAGCATGACTATTAGGTGGTGCTTTCTCCCGCATACTCTTATCCCCTTTTGTGTGAATTAAATCGTTGCTCGATTGCTTTGAAGAATAGCATATTAAATGTATTCACCAGTTTACACTTATATACAAGTAATTAGGGAATAAGAGTTATTTTATAGCTTCTGCCTTCCTCGCTACCTTTAACAGCTGACTTTTACTAATATCATCGTTTGCAAATACTTCATAAATCACCTCATCATTTTCCCATCTTAACGTTTTCAAATCACCGTTCTCACCATATCGTCCCTGCTGAGATTCACTGATTTCTATATCCTCCGTTGTAAAATCCAGGGCATTTTCATTTTCATTAATGGCCCGGAATAAAAAAGATTCATTACCTTCACTAAAATATTGAATAGCAAGCATTTTCCCTTCTCCCATCTCCGGAGTATCGACTTGTATATCACTAGGTTCGAACGGTATTTCTGTTGGCACCTGGGGATCAAAGCTTAACGAACCCACTGCTTCTTCCACCCTGGAAGTATCGTAGGTATGCATTTTTTGAGGGCTGCATCCAGCAAGTATGAAATACAATATGGCGGTGATTGTCATTAATTTTTTCAATAGAAGCATCTCCCTTTCGTGTTCAAACATTGCATTATTGAATATGACCTGTCAGACTGGGGAAGTTATAACCAAAGAAAATAAGAAGGCGACGGTGAAATTTTGATAGAAGTAAAAACATCTACTATTTCTGATGACGAACTTGATAAAGGCGTATTTGCTACAAAAGATATAGCAGAAGGTGAACTGATTCACCAGGCACCAGTACTCCCTTATCCGAATGAAGAACATGAGCATATTGAGAAAACTCACCTAGGCGACTATGTATTCGAGTATGGCAAAAACCACACGGCATTTTTGTTAGGTTATGGGATGTTTTTCAACCATTCCTACCAGCCAAACGCATATTACGAAATTAATTTTGATAATCACTCATTTGAATTCTACGCTTTCAAGGATATAAAAGCTGGAGAAGAAATCTTCATCAACTATAATGGCGAAACGGAAAACGATTCCCCGCTTTGGTTTAATGAAGATAATGATGATTGAACATGCACCCGATTTTCGGGTGTATTTTTTATACTTTAAGAAAAAGTATAAGAAAATCTAAGGCTTTCCCCATATGTACTTGGCGGAAAACAAGTTTTTCCAATGAAATTATGAAGCTTTTGGGATAGCTAATTCGTATACATACTGTAAGAAATAATCGAATAAGTGAGGTGTTGAATATGCTCCCACGTATCTTTCATAAAGCAAACCGTCCTACCAAAATAGCCCTGTTAGCAGGCTCCATACTTTTGCTGCTCGGTGGTTTGGTAAAACTGCTACTCCTTTAGGTCATCTGGAAAATGCGCTTCCTCTTTTGGCCATTGCAAGATTCGTAAATATAAGAGACAAAACCATGGTAATGGAGACATGTCATGTTATATGAGTGAAACCGCACCAATTATATTAGACATGTTTGAAAATAAGAGAGACAAATTTTTCCGAAAGAGAGACAGTTTTAAAAAAAAGAGAGAATGGAAGTCTTGTTATGAGACAATAGGTAAGCTAATTAGAACAACCATCACTCCTCTGTCCATATCCGTATCCTCATTATTCTCACGTTACTGTATATATCCTTTTTGGTTTTCCACCTTTCTATATGTACGAATGAGATAGGCAAAAGTTTTCAATATTATCCAATTTTCTTAGAAAACCTGGCTTACACGTAGGTAGTGTTATATTAAAAAAAGGTTCCGCTCTCCGCGGAACCTTATGTTCTGATCTCTACTTCTTCCCTTTTTTCAGTCGATGTCCTGGTAAACTTCGGAAATCGGAAAACAATGGCCAGTAGGCCAGACAAAGCAAGCAGTATCGGATAAAAACTGTAAGGAACGATTTCCACCGGTGATATCTTTGCTACCCCGGCAGCTGCAAGGATCTGAGCTCCATAAGGAATTAATCCCTGTACCGCGCTTGAAAAGATATCAAGCAGGCTTGCCGACCTCCGGTTATCAATAGCAAACCGTTCAGAAATTTGTTTTGCAAGCGGCCCGGCTGTAATTATGGAAATCGTATTATTCGCTGTCGCGAGGTTCACTGCTGAGACCAGACCAGCAATCCCTGATTCCCCGCCTTTATTGCTATTGATTCGCTTTGTAATACTTTCCAACAAAAATTCAATGCCGCCATTTCGCCGAATCAGTTCAACCAACCCGCCAAGTAAGATGACGAGCATCGTCAGCTCCTGCATCCCAGTAAACCCTTCACTGATCAACGTCACAAAATCCATTACGGCAAACTCTCCAAGTGCCAGACCGACAATCCCGGCAAATATGATACCGCCAATCAACACAAAGATGACATTAACACCAGCGATAGCAAACCCAAGCACCCCAAGATAAGGCAGCACTTTGACAAGGTTGAATGGATGGTTTTCATTGATAGAACCGGAGGCATCGGCACTCAACACACCGAAAATCACAGCCGTTATCACTGCTGCCGGAAGGACGATGAAAAAGTTTGCCTTAAACTTGTCCTTCATTTTTGTCCCTTGCGTCCGGACTGCAGCGATGGTGGTATCAGAAATGATAGACAGGTTGTCCCCGAACATCGCACCGCTGATAATTGCTCCCATTATAAGAGCTGTCGGAATTCCTGTCTGCTCTGCAACTCCAAACCCAATTGGAGCCAGGGCGACGATTGTTCCTACGGACGTCCCCATGGAAATCGAAATAAAGCATCCGATAACGAATAAACCAACCACAAGTAAACTTTGCGGCAGGAGCGTGAGTCCCAGGTTAACAGTCGATTCGACCGCTCCCATTCCTTCCGCTACAGAAGCGAACGCACCCGCTAATAAGAAGATGATCACCATCAAGATGATGTTCGGATGGCCGCCTCCTTCCGCAATCTGCATTACTTTCGTTTGAAATGTCTCTTTCCGATTCATAAACAATGCAGCAAAAACAGCGACGAAAACAGCGACAAGCACGGGCATCTGATAGAAATCACCTGTAACGATACCAGAACCGATAAATAATAAAATGAATATACCAAACGGAATCAGCGCGAGCGGATTCCCTGTGATCTTTTCCTTTTGCATGTAAATCCCTCCAATGTCATTATGCCCAAATTAAAAACCCTCTTGCAGACGCAAGAAGGTACCGTTTATGTTCCTGCTTATCTGCCAAGTCAATGACTTGCTGGAATTAGCACCTTCCCCTCCGGGAGGTTGCTGAAGCTTCATTGGACCAGTTCCTCTGCTTCTCTTGATAAGAACGTTATATATTTTTAAGGATTTCTCAATCACTATTTTCACACTTTACAATAGAAAGCAGCTTCGTGCAAGAGCTTGATTTTTCCATCTTACCTGCACTTCCATAAACCATTACATAAACTACAATTTTCAGCTAATTATGAAAACAGTTAATAGAACTATACCAACTTTAAAAATGACAGGGACAACAAGATCATAATGATACAAGAAGGAATGGCCACCAGCAGGGTAACAGCTTGCAAGGAAGTCAATCCTCCGATTATTAATAGGGCCATAGGCGGTAGTGCCAGGGAGAAAGCCCAAAACAAACGGTTCAACCGGATCGGTTCACCCTCGATCCTTCGCTGGGTTACAGCAGCCAGCATATAAGATGAGGTATCATAAGTGGTCGCTACAAAGATTACAGCAAGAATCAAAAATAAAACCAGGGTGAAATCGCCGAAAGGCAACGAGTGAATAATAGAAATGACCGCTTCGTTTGAATGACCTTGCTTGATCATAGACGCAACGTCTAATTGAGTCGTGTTTTGAAGATAAAGACCATAGTTTCCGAGTACAAAGAAAAACAGCCAACATCCGACAGGTCCAAAAATTATCGTCCCCAGTATCATTTCCTTGATCGTTCTTCCTCTGGATATTTTAGCAATAAACAAACCGATAAAAGGAGCATAGACAATCCACCAGGCCCAGTAGAAGATTGTCCACTTTTCCGGAAAACCTGACTGCGCAATGGGATCCATCCACGTATTCAAGCGGAAGAAATTATTCAGCACCAGCCCGACACTATTAGTTGAAATCTCTAAAATGAAAAAAGTCGGGCCAAGTATAGTGACAAAGAAGAGCAAAAAGAAAACTAAATAGACATTTAAATTGCTTAGCCGTTTTACCCCTTTTTCCATTCCAGCAAAAACACTGACCGCAAACACTATTGTACAGATGAGGAGCAGGAAAATATCCAGGAAGTATGTATGCTGTATTCCTGTAAGTCGCTTTACCCCTTCAGCCATCATCGGTATACTGATGCCGAGGGTTGTCCCGGAGGCTCCCAGCAATCCGATCATAAAAAACATATCAATCAATTTCCCCACAAAACCATCGGTATGATGATTCAGCACAGGCCGGCAAGCTTCGCTGATTTTAAGGATTGGTACTTTTTTTACATGATAGAGATAAGCAATTGGCAGTGCAGGCAGACAATAGATTGCCCACGCTGTCGGCCCATAGTGAAACAAGCCATAAGCTGCACTCCATTCCACTGCAAACGGCGTACCAGGAATGAGTCCCAACGGAGGCTCGAGATAATAATATCCCCATTCAATCGCTCCCCAGTACATGATTCCAGAACCAATACCTGCGCAAAAAATCATGGAAATCCAACTGAATGTAGAAAACTCCGGAGTCTCGTCTTTTTTTCCGAGCCTGATTTGTCCATGTTTGCTAAAAGCTGCCCATATTAAAAAAATCAACGAAGAAAAACCGATCCATAAATATAGGACCCCTGTCATATCCGTTAATTGCATATGCATCTGTTCCAACCAGGTATGCGTGACCTTCGGGTAGAAAAAAACAATGCTGCAGAGTACGAACAAGGACAAAAACGCTACGAGAAAGAACGGCCAATCAATCAATGACTTTTTCAAGTACACACCCCTTACCAGAAAGTCTTGTACTTATATGTATGATTGGAAATCCCGTTCCCATTCTTTTTAATTTTTTATGTGAGTTAAGCACCAGTATGCTTTCTTATACGAAAAAAATAACTCAACCACATGTTTATGAGTGAGTTATTGTCTGGTACTTAGGAATTATTATAAACCTGGCCAATTTCTTTAGCAGCCTGATCTTCATTGAAAGATTCTTTTTTCTTATGTTCATCCACTGAGTCTCCAGAAAGGCTGTCCTCGGCGTCAAATGGCTGATTGGACTTTACCGTATTTTGCATGCCTATTTCTCCTGTACCTTTTGCTTCCGTAGGAATATGAAAATTCTTTTTCACTTTTATCACCTCAACTTTAGCTTTAGCTAAGCTCTAATTTTCATGCCTTCGAGTCAATTGAACATGAGATGGATGATATTTCCTCAACTATATAAAACGGAAGTTTGTTATAGTGGGCCTGTAATTTAATATGGAGGTTTTGTTTGTCCGTTAATAAAGAGATTTTTCATATTAATATGAAAGTGAAAATCACATATTGGGGTAAAAGGATGGGTAATATCATAACTATATTAAAGTGGCTAAGCCAAGGTTCCATCCTGTTAGGAGGAGTGTTGTCGATTTATTGGCTTCAGTTCACCGTAGAAGGAAAGGGCTTTTGGCGTGAAAAAATCAATAATATGAAGAATGAAGAAGAGCAAGAGACCTGGTCACCCAAAAAAGACAAGATAATCGATAAGATCAAACATGGCTCCCTTTTATTGAAACTATGGCTTCTTCTATATACTATTTTCTTCGCCTGCATATTTGCTATGATCTTCATCGCGCTAGCCAAATAAGAAATGCACCTATCGTTGACAGGTGCATTTCTTGTTATTATTTAAGTTTATAAACACGAGCCTCATAAGGCTTGAACCTAACAAATTTTAAGTTTTCCTCAGAATCAATCGCATAGTTGCTGAGCAAAAGCTCTGCCTCTTTGTCCTGAAGATCTGCCGGCAGTTCCAAATCAGCATCTTCTTCAAAAAGATTCGTGATAACAAGTACCTTTTCATCCTCCAAAGTGCGGGTGTATGCGTAAATACTATCGTGGTCTTCTAATATAAGGTCATAGTTGCCATATATGAGAACATCACTGCTTTTTCTCAAATCAATCAGCTGCTTGTAGTAATGATAAATAGAGTTTGGATCCTCTATTCCTTTTTGTACATTGATTTCCGTGTAGTTCGGATTTAACTTCAGCCATGGCGTTCCAGTTGTAAAACCAGCATTTTCTGTATCATTCCATTGCATCGGCGTCCTTGAATTGTCGCGGCCATTTTTCCAAATGACCTCCATGATTTCTTCGTGGGACTTGCCTTCTTCTAATTCGTTATAGTACATATTCTTAATGGCTACATCATTGTAGTCCTCAATAGAATCAAACTTTGTATTGGTCATTCCGATCTCCTGCCCCTGATAAATGAACGGCGTTCCCTGCATCAAAAAGTACATGGTCGCCAGACATTTCGCCGACTTATCCAGAAATCCCCTATCATTTCCCCAGGTCGAAACAGATCTCGGCTGGTCATGGTTTTCCAGGAACAACGCATTCCACCCTCTGCCTTCCAGCCCCTTCTGCCATTTGGTTAAAATTTCTTTCAAGGAGTGGATATCAAGGCCGCCATCGGTACTTTTACCCCAGAGGTCAAGATGCTCGAATTGGAAGATCATATTGAACTTGCCATTTTCCTCTCCGACCCATTCATCGGCTTGCTCGACTTTAACCCCATTAGCTTCACCAACAGTCATAATGTCGTAATTATCGAATGTCTTTTCTTTCAATTCCTCCAGAAAAATCTGTATGCCTTCACGGTTCATATGCCCTTCGAAGGATGGGACATACTTTTTGTTTTCCGGGTTAGGGAGATCGGGGAAGCCCGGGATCTTTTTAATATGGGAAATCGCATCGATTCGGAATCCATCAATCCCTTTATCGAGCCACCAATTGACCATTTCATAAAGGTTTACACGTACTTCCGGATTCTCCCAATTCAAATCTGGCTGCTTCCGGGAAAATACATGCATGTAATACTCTTTTGTCTTCGGATCAAACTCCCATGCTGACCCGCCAAAAATTGATTCCCAGTTGTTTGGCTTCTTGCCGTCTTTTCCCGGATGCCAAATATAATAATCCCGATATGGATTGTCTTTAGAAGAGCGGGATTCGATAAACCACGGATGTTCATCAGAAGTATGGTTGATGACAAGATCCATGATCAGTCGCATACCACGCTTATGAACCTCTTTCAACAGCTGATCGAAATCAGCCATTGTTCCAAACTCCTCCATGATACCTTTATAATCACTGATATCATACCCATTATCATCATTCGGTGAGCTGTAGACCGGACAAATCCAAATCACATCTATTCCGAGATCCTTCAGGTAATCCAGCTTAGATATGACACCCTGTATGTCGCCGATTCCATCTCCATTTGAATCCATAAAACTTCGCGGATATACTTGATATGCTACTGCTTCTTTCCACCATTTTCTGCTCATAATAGACTGCTCCTAACCTGTTGTCATTAAATTATATCGTTGATGTGCAATCGATTGCACAAATAGACAAAAAAATAACAAGGTCAAACAACGACCTCTACTAATTTCTCTTCATTTATCGTATAATTGCTACTATCTATTGTCAAGCAGTAATTGAAATCGATTACATCCATTTGAGGTGCTGTTTATTCTTCACTTGTATATCTTCAATTATTTGGTATTATATAAAGGATTAACGTTATCATCTTCTTCAACTATATGTCAGGCTTAAAGGAGTAATTTGATGGAGAAGGAATTCAGATATATCGGAGAAAAAATAGTAGATCATCGATATGAATTGACAGAAACCTTTAATAAAGAAGTAATGAAAGTATACCCGGAAAATTTCGCTGAAACTGGTATGCCCGAAGCAGAATATTATAAAATTCGAGCGGATTTATTCAAATCCTTCGGGGAAGTTTTATATAAAGATGAAAAAGAAGTGCAACATCAGGTATATGAGTGGGCAGAAGTAGCTGCTAAGCGAACAATCGAATACGATGTATCACTGACGGAGGCTCTTCGGGTCATCTCCTTTTTTCAACCCACCATCTGGGAATTTTTTCAGGAGGAATTAAATCAGGAACATATCAGCCCAAGAGCAGTCATTGAAATCTCCAGGAAAATTGACCGGCTTGTCGATATCGTAACACGCGTATATGGCAGAGTACATGAAGAACACCAGCAGATGATTGCTGATACTGCACACAGTGCCCTGGAAGAGCTGTCGGTTCCAATGGTACCGATAGCAGAAGGCCTTGCCGTCATCCCGCTTGTTGGAGCTATTGATACCCACCGGGCCGCTTTAATCAATGAAGTCGCCCTGACAGAAGCCAATAGTCTTGGCCTCGAAGAAGTGATATTTGATATTTCTGGTGTTCCGGTTTTAGATACCATGGTTAGCAATGAGTTGTTCACAATCATCAATTCATTGAACCTCCTTGGCATCAACACACGAATCAGCGGAATCCGTCCTAAAATAGCTCAAACCATCACTTCATTAGGTATCAACTTTAAAGGGATCAAGACATTCGCAAGCCTTCACCAAGCGCTCGAAGACTGCGGAATAAAAAGAGTAGAGGTAGATGCTCACATAAAGTAACAGAATATCAAAGACAGTTGAACCGTAGAAGCTCTTATTGCAGGGCTTCTTTTTAAATAGCTCTTAAGCTAAAATCCTTCACTTACAAAAACTTCTGAATAGAATGATATTTATCTTGCATCTCCATTGCTCTCGTTAAATTACGCCGCTATAATGAGTATATTATTCTTTTTTCGAAGGAGGAACTTGGTTTGCCTATAAATATTCCCAAAGATTTACCAGCAGGAGAAATTCTTTCAGAAGAGAACATTTTTACGATGGACGAAGAACGGGCGAAAACCCAGGATATCCGTCCTTTGAATATACTGATCCTGAACCTGATGCCAGAAAAAGAACGGACCGAGACTCAATTGCTGCGGCTGCTCAGTAACTCTCCACTTCAAGTAAATGTCGAGTTTTTACATACCGCTACTTATGAGTCGAAAAATGTGAGCAAGTCACACTTGCAGCAATTCTATAAAAGCTTCAAAGATATCAAACACCAGCGTTTTGACGGCATGATTGTGACCGGTGCGCCGATTGAACAGTTACCGTTCGAAGATGTCGTGTACTGGGAAGAACTTACGGAAATCATGGAATGGACAAAAGACCATGTCACTTCCGTCATGCATATATGCTGGGGTGCCCAAGCCGCACTTTACCACCATTACGGTATTGGTAAATATGAATTGCCTCAAAAGTTGACCGGAGTGTTTAAACATCGCTTACTACAGGACAATATTAAGCTTGCCCGAGGCAGTGATGATGAATTTGTGGTGCCTCACTCTCGTTATACCAGTGTTTCTGAGGAAGAAATACTGGCACACGATGACCTGATTCTCTTATCTTCTTCTGAGGAAGCTGGCCCATGCACGATCCTTTCGAAGGATCAAAAACACGTAATGATCACCGGCCACATTGAGTATGACGCCGAAACACTAGGAGACGAATACCACAGGGATACAAATAGAGGGCTGGAGCCTCATGTACCTGTTGATTATTTCCCCGACAATGACCCAGAGAAGAAGCCATTAAACCGCTGGCGTTCTCATGCGTATTTAATGTTCTATAATTGGCTGAATTACTATGTATATCAGGAGACGCCGTTTTCCTGGAAATAACGTAAAAACTTATTTATTAAAGGCTCTGTTAAATCTCCGTGTTGATTTTGCAATAAAAGCTCCCTTTACCTAAAAACTCAGTTTCGAGACTTTTGATTGCAATTATGGTGGCTGGGAAAACGGATCGCTTTCCGTGGGCATGTGGTGAGCTTCCTCAGGCTTCGCCTTGCGGGATCTCACCGCTCATGTTCATCCCACTGGAGTCTCACCGTTTTCCCAGCCACCATACTTTCATTAGTTTCTCGAAACTTCCATCAGAAATAGAGTGATTTTGGAGCAGAAAATACGGTCGATTTACCATTGTAATAGGATTCTCACCACAAAATAGGGCTGGGATTTCCAAACACGATTTCGTGTATCTTATATGGCAAGGGGCGTGGGGGAAGGGTGAGACTCCCTCCGGAAATGTTGATACACCAAGGGTTAAAGATCGTTTTAACACTTTTAAATTTTTTTTATACTTCATTTGTTAAACAAGTTATTCCTTTTCTTCAATATTAAGGAAATCGAAGGGACGCGTTGCGTTTCCTAACTGTATTAGGCGATCTTTTTTGTATGAATCGATGCACCTTGGATCCCTGCTTTCTTATGAGGACTTACCCTCCCATGTCTCTTGGCGTCGTGCGCCTACATTCCTTCGTTTGGTCTCATCATAAGGCAGAGGCCGGCTTTATTCTCCCGCATAGACTCGTAGTCTGTTGTCTCGCTTTGCGCCAGCTTCTCCGTGTCATCTTATGGGTCAGAAATATAGGTTACGCTGCCTGTTGAAGACAGTGGAGGTCCTGTTTCATTCGGTCCTCATTGAAGTGAACCTGGCGGTTCGATAAACCAAAAAAGATCTTTAACAGTTTTCCGCACAACACGACCATTGCTTCCTTCTTTTTCAAAGGATTAACGGGACGAGTAATGTAGTACTGGTACAATTCTTTAAACGCACGATTATTTTGAATCAAAGGCAATATGGCGCGAAAAAGAAGGTTTCTGAGCCGTTTTCGTCCCCGTTTGGAAATTTTCTTTTGACCTTTATGGTAACCGGAAGAGTTCTCGCGCAGTGTTAATCCCGCTAATTTAATGAGTTGGCGTGAATGTGTGTACTGCTTAAGTGAACCCGTTTCCGCAATCAAATCAATGATCGTATGCTTTCCAATGCCGGGAATCGATATCAGGTATTCGTATTCATCCAGCTGGGTGACTAAATCTTCTAAGTGATGATTGAGTTCTGTCAGTTGACGTTCGATTAGAAGAAACTGATCGACAAGTGCGGCGATTTCAAAGCGTGCCACCTCTTTGCCTGTCGAAATACCAATGGAGTTTTCAGCTGCCCGTTTCATCTCTCGAATCTTACTTTTCGAAGGAGAGGATATACCCGCTTTTTCTTTATACATCAGTGCCAGTTCCTCTACCTCCTGGTTTAGTAGATCCTCAGGAAAAGGCGTGTATTTCAAAATGGCGCAAGCCAATTGACCAAACCCTTTGATGACGGTTTTAAATTCAGGAAAGTACTGGTCGATCAACCCCGTCATTTGGTTTTTCAACATCGCTTGTTTGTCTTTCAGTTTCCACCGCGTTATGGAGCCGTTTTTCAGTTCAGCTTCTATACCTTCTGGAATTCTGGGATAGCTGAAATTACCACCAATCATGAGTTTCGCAATCAATCTTGCGTCCTTTTTATCGTTTTTTGTTTGAAGATTATCATCAAACTCTTTCGATTGTTTCACATGCGCAGGATTGACGACCACAAAAGAGATGTCCTCTTCAAGGAGGAAAGCAGCCAGGTTCATCCAGTAATGACCTGTGGGTTCAAACCCGATGATAACCTCACTTTTTCCATGTTGGTGCAGCCATTCCTTTATCTGTTTGTGAAACCCTTCGAAGCCAGCCCTACTCTGAGTAAATCCAACGGGACGTTGGAGTTCCCGTCCGCGATCATCGACCGCGCATGCATAATGGGTTTTTTTAGCGATATCGATACCGATCACTAAGGATTCTCCAGAGATTTGATTTATTTTAGCATTCCTATTAGAATTCAAGGGGAAGTCCTCCTTTTGATGTTTGTTTGTATTTGGTTGTACAAATGCATCATAACGGAGGGCTTTTTTTCATTCAAGACCCCTCTACTGAATCCCACAGGAATCTCCCGCGGGAGAAGGAGCAAGGCAAGATCCCGCAGGGCAAAGCCCGAGGAAGCTTGCCAGGTCCCCCGCAGGAAAGCGAATCCTTCCCCAACGCCCCTTAACTTCTACAATCATCTCGAAATCAAGTCTTCGACTTTTCGTCCGTATTGTGGAATAAGCCTATTTTGAAAAATCAACAATAAAGTTTAACAGAGTCTTATTAAAAGGAAATAATAGATAGACAGATTCCAAAAATTGTATTATTATATATATACAGGTTTCAGCTTTATCAAACTGAATAAAACTCCAAAGGGGAGTAGCTGACAGTTATGTCGACAATACGTGGTCCTTGATCACCGGCTTAACTGGCAACATTACGTTGTTTGCGAGACCTTTGCCTAATACGGTAAAGGTATCAATATGGACTTCATAAGACCTTTACCATGTCATTGGTAAAGGTTTTTTTATTGCCTATGAGGGGGACTGCAGCATTTAGTCACACGTGTCTATCACTTCAGAAATGTGGGTAACGATGTAAAAACATCATTTATGTAAACTTTAGCTCAAGGAGGTAACAACAATGATTATGAAAGTGTTAAGCAAGCTGAAAATCGGATCACCTAAAGTGGATTTGATTTTAAATAGAAATGAACTCCCCCCTGGCAGCACCGTCTCCGGTTCTTTTCATTTATATGGTGGCTGGGTAAGCCAGAGGGTGAATCGCCTGGAGTGCGACTTAGTGAAAGAACAAGCTGGCAGAAAACCAGAATTTATCGAGCCTGTAACCACCGTATTAATGTCAAAGACAATCGAAGCGAACGATAAAACGGAAATCCCTTTCCACTATCAGTTACCGAAAGAACTTTCACCTACAACAAACGCCATTACCTACCGCTTACGAACAAAGATTGTTTTTAAGGAAGATGTCAAAAGTTTTGACCATGATGAAATCATCGTTAGGGATTAAAAATATAACTATTATGAAGGAGCACATGAATTGGACTTTTCTTTATTGATGGAATATGGATGGGTATTATTGATTCTCATTGGTTTAGAAGGTATTTTGGCAGCAGATAACGCCCTCGTCATTGCTACGATGGTCAAACACCTTCCAATAGAACAAAGAAAGAAAGCATTATTTTACGGGCTGGCAGGTGCGTTCATATTCCGTTTCGGATCTTTGTTCATCATTTCCTACCTGGTGCACATTTGGCAGGTTCAGGCGATCGGTGCCCTCTACTTATTCGGCATCGCGGTCTATCACCTATTGAAAAAGCATGTACTGAAACCGAAGTTGAAAACTGTAAAAGAAGTGAAAAAGGGCTCAGGGTTCTGGGCAACTGTTATTAAAGTAGAGTTGGAAAGACATTGCATTTGCCGTCGACTCCATTCTCGCTGCTGTTGCCTTAGCAGTCACATTACCAATGACCAGCATGCCTGAAATTGGTGGCATGGATGGCGGTCACTTCGCCGTCATCCTTGCTGGAGGAATTATCGGCCTTGTCATCATGCGATTTGCAGCCAGCTATTTTGTGGGCCTGCTCGACCGTAGACCAGGTCTCGAAACTGCTGCCTACCTGATCGTCGCCTGGGTTGGTGTTAAGCTCGCCGTCTATACCCTGGCTCATCCAGAACTCGCCATCCTTACAGAAGGTTTTGCTAAAAGTGCCGGCTGGAAAATATCCTTCTGGTCTGTCCTGCTTTCCATTGGTATCGGAGGCTGGTTTTTATCTAAAGAAAAAACTCATCAAACTGTAGAGAGCAAACCCGTTGTACAGAATTAACCATTTAAAAAACTGCTGGAATTCCAGCAGTTTTTTGCTTTCAGGTGGAATAATAGAAAATTTTTTAATGATAGTTTATTAAGTAAACATGGGGATATATTAATAGTTTTATTACTCATACCTACCCGCCCTATCTTGATTTTACTTATATGTAAAACCGGTGGATTATTAGGTATTCCATTATAATCCTAACCAATTAGGAATCCACATGGTAGCATTTTCCCAGTAGGTAATAACAAATAAAATAAGTATCCCCATAATCAGAAATGGTGCTACTGCCTGGACCAATTTCTCAAAACGGACCTCTGCAATAGATGAAACGATAAAGAGCCCAGTCCCAACTGGTGGAGTTAACAAGCCTATCGTTAAATTGATACAGATGATCACCCCGAAATGAATCGGATCAATTTCAAATGTTGTAAGCAGTGGCATAAATACAGGAACCAGTATGATTAAGGCTGCTATTCCATCCAATACGGCTCCTAACAATAGAAGAAAAATATTCACTAACAGTAAAAACACAATCGGGTTATCAGACAAAGATGTCATCCCGGTAACTATAGCTTGAGGAATTTGTTCAAACGCAATCATCCATCCAAAAATATTAGCCATTGCAATTAAGAATGTAACCGTTGCCGAGGTGAGTACCGTGTTGATAAGTATATCAGGAATTTTTCTCCATTTAAGCTCTTTGTAAAAAAATGCCCCTACAATATAGGCTACGACAGATGCTATTGCTGCTGATTCAGTCGCTGTAAACGCACCGCTGATTATACCAGCTATTATGATGAAAGGTACTAATAAAGCTGGTAATACACTAAATGTACTTTTAAAGATTTCTTTCCATGATGCTCGTTTACTTTTCTGGAAGTTATATTTGTATCCTATTAAACTGATCAGCAATATAAAACCTATCCCATATAGGACTCCTGGTATAATACCAGCCATAAACAAACCACCTATTGACGTCCCAGACAAAGTCCCATAGATAATGAATATCATACTTGGGGGAATAATAGGTGCTACGATTGATGATGCCAATGTCAGAGCAGAGGAAAAATCCTTATTGTAACCTTCCCTTTCCATTTCAGGCACCATTACTTTACTCATCATAGCTGCTTGTGCATTAGCAGACCCCAAAATAGAGGCTAGAAACATATTTGAAACCACAGTCACATAGGCTAACCCTCCCCTGACATGACCAAATAGAACTTTAGCAAACTTCACAAGTCGTGTTGTGATGCCTCCCCCATTCATCAATTCTCCTGCCAGCATGAACAACGGAATAGCCAACAAACCAAAGTTATCTAGTCCAGAGTACATCCTCATGGGGGCGGACTCCATCAAAGTAGTATTCCCCTCCACTAAAAAGTACAAAATCGTTGTCATACCCAGGACAAGTGAAATTGGTATTGCCATAAATAAAAAAACAAAAAACATGATCACAACAAAAACACTCATTGACTCTCATCCTTTCTGAAGAAGTCAATTAGATTGGAAAATAGATGAATGGCTGCAAAGCTAAGCCCTAGTGGAACAGCCATATAGGGAATCCACATAGGCAATAGCAACGTAGTTGATTTTTGGTAGGCAACGCTTGGGGATAAAATCCAATTCACACTATAGAAGATCAATATAAGTAGAAAAAGGAGCATAAAAATATGCCCAATAACGGATACGATCTTTCTTATATTGTCAGGAATGAACTCCATTACTATCGTGACACTAGCCTGGGACTTATATTTCAGTCCCAGACTGCCACCAATAAAACTGATCCAAATCAACAGGAAAATAGAAACCTCACCTGCCCACGATAAGGGAGATTGCAACAGATAACGAAATACTACTGCAACAGCCAACACGACAGCCATACAAAACATCAGGATAACCGCAAGTATTCTTTCTATTTTTGAAATCCCATAACTAATTGCCTTCATCTGTTCAACCCCCTAAGTCTTATCGAAATGTATCAATGAACTCTTGAATAAGCGGATCCTTCGCTCCGTATTTTTCATCAAACATATCAATCTGTTTACTAAATACAGAGGAATCGAGCTCATAGATATTCATGCCATTATCCTGCAACTCTTCTTTGAATTCCTCTTCTTGTTCTGCTCTTGTCATAGCCGTATATTCAGCTGCTGCTTTAATAGATTCTCTAACAATTTGCTGATCAGCTTCAGACATCCCTTCGAAAGTAGATTTATTCACCATGGCAATTGCAGGCCATACCATGTGGTTGGTAACAGCCCCATGGTCGACAACTTCGTAATATTTATTTGTGATGGCAGCATCGAGGTCCATATCCATCCCATCAATGACCCCAGTCTGTACTGCTGAATATACCTCAGGCAGTGGAAGCCCCTCGGTGCCAGCCCCTGTCGATGTATAGAAATCCTGCATCGGAGGACTAGGAGTTACACGCAGCTTCAAGCCATTCATATCTTCTGTGCTCTTTACTTCTTTATCTTTAAAAAGCATCACGCGCTGTCCTGCAAAAAGGTAATCAAACCCTACTAACCCCTGTTGATCTAAAGTGCCCAGTATCTTTTTGGCCACATCCGAATCTCTCGCATCATTTGCGGCTTCCAGATCTTCAAATGCATAAGGAGTGAACCAGGCAGCAAACGCTTCCTCTCGGGAACTCATATAAGCTGCAGTTATTAATCCAAAATCAATGGAGCCTCCTACAATTTGCTCTACCATATCTGCTTCCGTACCAAGCTGGCTGGAAGGGTAAATTTCCAGTTGCATTCTTCCATCAGACCTTTGATCAAGTTCTTCCTTGAATTTTTCAGCTCCTTTATGCCACATGTGAGAAGGGGGAGTGATATGTGCCAATTTAAATGAATAAGTCTCTCCGTCCTGTGCATTGGCATCTTGAGTTGCACCGGTATCTGAAGAGTTATTACAAGCTCCTAGTACCAACAACATGAACGCAAATACGAGCAGATATAATCTTTTATTCATAAAATTTCCTCCTATTAATTTAATAAGCAACCGGGAAGCACTTTTTTCACGATCTCTCTTAGTAGACAGGGGCTGGTTGTTCCCACCCTAATAACAAAGCTGCTTCGTGATGCTTTCCTTGCAGCAATAGTTTGCGAATTCTCGTGGAAGAGATGGTGACACCTCCAGCACAACGAACGGTCTCAGTTAAACTAACCTGGAAATGCTTTGATAATTTGGTCACATCACCAGTTCGGTTCTTTCCAAACCGGAAATCCCGCCCTACATTTATTTCTTTTGGAGAAACTCTTGTAAGTTCCTCAATAAAACTATCAGCAGATCTATTAATATAGGATTGATCAAAGTTGGCTACTACAATATGGTCAACCCCTAACGTGACTATTCTGCTAATTTTTTCTTCCACCGTCGTCAAAACCTTGGCGCCTTGAAAGTAAGATCGGGGAGGAGGATCGAATGTGTAAACTAAGCTTGGAACCATCAGTTCCTTACTTCTTTGAACGGCCTGTAAGATGACTTTTTGGTGGCCGCGATGTACACCATCAAATGCACCAATGGCGACCACCGCTCCCGGTAAGTCTGGTGTTCTATTATCATGCGCTCTCATAGGGACCACCTCTTTCAGTAGATGTTAATAAGATTACCAATCACTTTTCATTCTCACTGTCGGCTTTTGTTACGCCGCCAACAGCCCAGTTTTCCTTTTCAACTTCTTGAATGATGATACGTACTTTTTCAGAATCAATCGTTAAGCTTCGGACGATCGCTTCATTTACTTCTTTTATTAATTGTTTTTTTGTATCTTCATTACGTCCCTTCACGATATGGAGGAAAGCAACGGGCATGATTATACCTCCTTATGAAGCAGTGACATCCAATTTCATTTTTCCTAACGTGCCGAAATCGACTTCAATTTCATCTTCATCGTAGACATGTACTGCTTCCGTAATTCCTCCAGTCAGGATAACCATTCCAGGATCAATGGACAGACCAAACCGATTAATCATATTGGCAAGTTCCATAATGGAACGAACGGGATGGCCAAGTACAGCAGCACCTGAGCCTGATTGAACAACCTCACCATTTTTATAGAGGGACACTGGCATATCACTAAGAGAAGTATGGTACGGCGAGTAGGCTTGATCTCCAAGAAAAAACTTGGAAGAGGATGCGTTATCAGCCACTACATCTTCTAACGTGAAGGAAAAATTTTTATAACGACTATCAATCACTTCTACTGCAGGCATGATGAAGTCTGTGGCTGCCCAAATATCCCTGGGAGTAAGGTTTTCTCCTTTTAGTTCTTCTTTCATTACAAAAGCGACTTCCGGTTCTACTCTTGGGTGAATTAACCCATTAAGTCTCAATTTCCGATCAGCTACTTCCATCGACTGAGTAAGTCTTCCATATATCGGTTCTTTAACCCCCACAGATTCTTGTTTAGCCCGGCTGGTCAGTCCCATTTTCCATCCAATCATCTGATCTCCACGTGCGCCTGCCAGCTCCCCCCACAAACTTTGTATTTTATAAGCATCTTCTACTGATAAATCAGGATATTGGAGGGTTAGCTTTTCCATTTCCACCGCATCATTTTGATGCCTATCCACGTGCTCTGCTAACTTTTTCAAATCTATTGCTTTGGTTTTCAAAAACTTACGCTCCTTTCGTCTGTATGTATTTTATTTTGTAAATCTTACAGAAGCTTCACCCAGCTGGTCGATCCTTACAGAAAATTCATCGCCCGGTTTTGCATTAACTGCTGCAGACAACGCTCCTGACAAAATCACTTCACCTTTTTTCAAGGAAATATCATATTTAGCCAGCTTATTTGCAAGCCATGCGACACATTTGGCCGGATTTCCCAGCGCTGCAGAACCTTTTCCTGTATTCACCCGCTCCCCATTCTTAAAAAGTTCCATGTTCAGCCGCGGAAGGTTTACCCCTTGAATAGGGACAGCGTTATCACCAAGTACATACAGGCCAGATGATGCGTTATCAGCAATGGTGTCCGGAAGGGTAATTTTCCAATCAGAAATCCTGCTATCTACTATCTCGATAGCCGTCATCACAGATTCCGTAGCTTCCATGACATCTTCCACTGTGATAGAAGGCCCTCGCAATTCTTCTTTTAATATAAAGGCTACCTCCCCTTCCACTTTTGGCTGCAGGACTCTATTGGGTGGAATTTCCCCTCCACTTTCAACTGCCATAGTATCCAGGAGATGTCCGTAATCAGGTTCATCTACTCCTAACAGCTCTTGCATAGCAATAGAAGTTAACCCGATCTTCTTACCCACCACCTGATGGCCCTCATTTACTTTTTTCTGGATATTTACCAGTTGGATCCGGTAGGCTTCTTCCATAGTCAAATCGCTTTTTATATCTGTTAATGCCTGCATACTTTGCTGTTGTTTTTCTGCTTGTTCTAACTGACCGGACAAATCATCCAAATCACTGCTCGGTATTTTTCTAGTCAAGAAGCAAAACCTCCTTCCTTTTTAGATAGTCACCACTAGAGTTTGATCGTGATATTCGACAATTCACTATAAAATTCAAAGCTGTGTATCCCGCCTTCTCTGCCAATACCACTTTGTTTCAGTCCTCCAAAAGGTGTGCGTAAATCTCTTAGGTACCAAGTGTTAACCCAGATAATTCCCGCCTCTATTTGGTGAGCTACCCGGTGGGCACGCCGTAAGTCATTTGTCCAAATAGTCGTCCCCAACCCATAATGGGTATCGTTTGCTTGTTCGATTACTTCTTCTTCTCTATCAAAAGGCATTACGGTAACTACAGGTCCAAAAATCTCTTCTCGTACACACCTGGAATCACGGTTTAGACCAGCTACAATAGTAGGCTCAATAAAGTATCCTTTACGCATTCCCTTCGGACGATTGCCTCCCGTAAGGATTTCTCCGCCTTCTTCCTCTGCAATTTGAATATAATGATTCACACGATCATAATGCTCTTTCGAAATGACAGCACCTACTTTTGTCCCTGAATCGAATGGATCTCCTACCTGTAGTTCTCTCGTTTTCATTACAAATTTATCCAGGAATTCATCATAAACTTCCCGTTCCACATAAATTCTGGATCCGCAAAGACACACTTCTCCCTGGTTCATAAAACTGGACTTAAGCGTTGTTTCAATCACTTCATCGAGGTCAGAATCAGCGAAAATAATATTTGGGTTCTTACCCCCCAGTTCATAGGAGAGTTTTTTCAAAGTAGGTGCAGCAGCCTTCATGATTGCTGTTCCTGTCTTGGTCTCTCCAGTGAATGTTATCGCATCTACATCTTCATGTTCTGTGAGAGCTGCCCCCGCAGAATTCGGGCCAAACCCATGTACTAAATTGACTACCCCGTCCGGAACTCCAGCTTCTTGAATAATTTCCGCCAGTATTGTAGCAGTCATCGGTGTCCATTCGGCAGGTTTCATTACTACTGTGTTTCCTGCTGCAAGACACGGGGCCATTTTCCAAGTCAGCAGGAGTAATGGTAAATTCCATGGGTTGATCATCCCCACTACGCCTACAGGACGGCGGATGGAATAATGTAATGCCAGATCATCTTGCTGGTAAGATTCCGTTCCTAATGATGTCAGGAAATCTGCAAAGAAATGAAAATTATAGGCTGCCCGAGTAATATCAACTTCCAGCGCCATTTCATAAGGCTTACCTGTATCCATTGCTTCCAGTGCTGCTAACTCTTCTTTTCTA
Source organism: Thalassobacillus devorans (assembly GCF_900176565.1). Taxonomy (GTDB): domain Bacteria; phylum Bacillota; class Bacilli; order Bacillales; family Halobacillaceae; genus Thalassobacillus; species Thalassobacillus devorans_A. The sequence goes on along the minus strand of NZ_FXEH01000004.1, from coordinate 291,695 downwards.
TCAATAATTAAATCTCCAATACGGCGTAAAATTTGGGATCTTTGTGCCGTAGTAATGGTAGACCATTGCCCTTTTAAAGCAGTCCTGGCTGCTTTAACGGCCAAGTCAACCTCTTCGTATCCACCTTCCGCTACTTTGCCCATCACTTCTTCTGTAGCTGGATTAATATTTTCAAAGGTTCTCCCATTCTCAAAGTCCATATAATTCCCATTGATAAAGTGACGACAATCAATAGGTTGAACCTTTTTCCCGTACATTTCCTTTATAGGCATGTAATGTCCTCCTTTACTAAATCTCGAGTGAGTTTAAGGAAAGATGGTGACTTAACGCCACCATCTCATTCTTCAATTTCTACAATCATTTCAATCTCGATGGCTGTCCCGCCTGGAAGCTGTGCCATTCCAACTGCTGAACGGGCATGACGCCCTCTTTCCCCAAACACTTCGACCAGAAGATCAGAGGCCCCGTCGATCACTTTGGGCTGATTTATAAAATCTTCTGTACAATTCACCATTCCTAATAATTTGACAACACGCTTCACTTTACTTAATTCTTGAAGCTCAGCTTTTAAAACACATAACAGGTTCAGCATGGATATTCGTGCGGCTTGATATCCTTCTTCAACACTTAAATCTAATCCAAGCTTCCCATGGTATTGATCTACCCCCTGACCAGCAGTGAAGATTAGATTACCTACTTTTACGTGGCTCACATAATTCCCCACCGCCGAGCGAACAGGAGAAAGTTCAAGACCGAGGTTTTGCAGTTTCTCCTCTGGCGTGATTACTTTTTGTTCCATAATTTAACCTTTTCTCCTTTACATTTAAGAATCGGAGCGCATTCTCCCCTAATAACATGCTTTTCTGTGCTTCAGTCAAATTATCCATTTCATCTACTACTTTCCCAGGCGGAATTTCTCGCAATAAAAATGGATAATCGGAACCCATCATCACTCGGTCGTGGCCAAAACGATCAATCAAGTAGTTGATATTAAGAGAATCATAGTTTAATGAATCAAAATAAAAGTTCTTCACATAATGGCTTGGCGGATGAGGGGTCAATCTTAAATGCGGCCATACTTCCCACCCTTTATCCAGTCTTGGGAGGATATACGGGAAAGATCCACCCCCATGGGCCAAGCAAACCTTCAACTTCGGGAACTTTTCGATGACTCCGCTCCAAATCAAGCTGGCGGCTGCCAGTGCTGTTTCACTGGGCATCCCTATGGTGTACATAAAATTGTGACGTGGCGTGCGATCTTTCGCCATCGTCTCCCAGGGATGAATGAATAAAGGCACATTCCATTCTTCGGCTTTTTCGAAGAATTCGAGGAATTGAGGGGAGTCAAGATTCTCCCCATTGATATTTGTACCAATTTCAATTCCGTAAAGGTGGAGCTCGTTGATACATCGTTCCATTTCTTTAATGGCAGCTTTTACGTTTTGCATGGGAACTGTACCCAAACCAATAAAACGTGCCGGGTTTTTCTTGACAGTTTCAGAAATGAAATCGTTCTGTATTTTGGCCATCTCTGTAGCAGCTTTTACGTCTGCCCAATAGGAAAAGGTGACCGGAATCGGGGAAAGCACCTGAATATCTACACCCTCCCTATCCATATCCTTAATCCTTTTTTCCGGGTCCCAAACTTGATCGGTAACTTCCCTGAATACGTTGTCTTCGATCATAATATTTGCGCCACAAGCACAGGTTTGATTCAAAGTGGGCCATTTGCCCTCATACTTTTCTGTGAAGTCAGGTAAATCTTTTGGGATAATATGTGTGTGAAAATCTACCCTCATGCCTTCCATTCCTTTGCTTCAGGAGACATTACATACCCGCACTTATCACAAGTTCGAAGTTCCTCACTTCCGTTGAATGTTTCAATCGCTTCTTTAACTTGTGTTCCTATGTCAGTCAATTGCACAGTAGCACGGTGCATTTCATGGTTACAGTTATCACAGAACCAGGAGAAACTCTCAAGCTCTCCCTCTCCTCTCTTACGCTCAATCACTATGCCATAGGAGTCTGCAACCCGGTGTGGAGAATGAGGGACATGCGCTGGAAGCATGAACATCTCTCCTTCTCCAACTTCTACGATCTCACGTTCTCCCTCTCCATTGATGCATTCTACAAAGGCGCTTCCTTTCACCTGATAGAAGAACTCATCAGCAGGGTCGATATGGAAGTCACGACGCTTGTTAGGTCCCCCAAGGAGCATCGCGATGTACTCGGAATCTTCCCATAGCACTTTATTATTTACAGGCGGTTGCAATAAATGTTTGTTTTCCTCAATCGTTTTCTGTAGATCCAACACCCTGGATTTCAGTAAAGATGTAGATTTAGTGGACATAATAAATCCTCCTTGTGTTTATTTATCTATCAAACTAATTTGTAACCGCTTTCACAAAGCGTTAATATAACCCAAATCTTTAGAAATATTTTCTGCTGTGCTCACAACATTTTTAATCATATCTTCACGGTTTTTGCCATTCATATAAGTGATTGGCCCTACCATATTCAAGGACGCAATTATTTGGCCGGTATACGAACGGATAGGTGCTGCTATTCCATATAAACCTAGCTCATTTTCATTGTTGCTTATCGCATATCCTTGCTTCTTAATTTGTCTTAATTCTTCCTTTAAGGTATCCAGGTCTGTAATCGTATTGGGTGCCAGTTTTAAAAGGCCTTTGGATATCGTAGGTTTAAGAAAGGATGGATTATAAGCTAGTAACACTTTTCCCGTACTCGTACAATAGGCTGGTTTGGTAGCACCAATATAAGTTGGTACTGGGAGGGAATCTTTCGACTGCACTTTTAGGACAAAGCGAACTTCCCCGGCATCAAACATTCCGATGTGCACGGTGCCATGAAATTTTCTAACCAGTCGTTCACAAAAAGGAGTGGCTTCATTGTAGATGTCCTGCTGGTACATCACGTGATTACTCCATTCAAGAAGCTTCCAGCCTAAACGATATCTTCGACGGCTATCTTGTATTAGGATCCCTTCCTGACATAACGTACGTACAAGGTGGTTCACCGTACTTGGATTCATTCCTAACTTCTCTGCAATTTCTAAATTACCAAGCGCGGGTTCATCATTAGTAAAACAATTTAGAATTTTGGAAACTTTCCGAACAGACGAGATCACTTAGCTTCCTTCCCCCTTATTTCTATAACGTTTATAAGTAATTTTTCCCATATTAACCAGTATAAAGGAATTACTTAAATAAACGCTAACCAGCCCTGACGAAAATTGTATATTTAGGTCGTTTGTACCTGGTCGACTTTCGTTCCTTTCAACGCCTCATCTACCATTTCAAATTTATTCTTACGTTTGAATCCGTTATAAAAACGCCCTAGCCTTCTGACAGGATCACCAGAATAATAACGCTCATATTGAAGCAGACGTTGACCGAATGCTTCTCCACTTAGATCCCAGGCAAGCTTGAATAATTGCACCCTTTCTTCTGAAGAAACTCCTTCACGTCCTACATAATATTTCTCAGTAACGCTTCTGAGTTCCGGATTGACAAAGTCTGCCTCTGATGGGGACATCAACAAGCCGCCAGCACCGATCGTCTGAATAACCTCGACTGCTCTCGGGTACATTTTTGGCAGCATACCACGGATAGTCTCCAGCGGGGTACCTGCTGGCATCACTTCCCCATGAGGCAATGTCTCATACTCATATTCAGAAACACGGAGTAACGACCTTATAGCTTCTACTGACTGCATCAACTCTCCCAGTTGGGTCTGAACATTTAAATATCCATCGACACCGATAGAGTCCGCAACCCTGGCAGCCACTTCCGAAGCAAATTGCAGCTTGATTAACCCTCTTACCCCCGATTGATGTGCAGGCTGTTGACCGATGCCTGTTTTAGGATACAGCAGGTTAGCGGCCTCTACGTTTTGATTGATGAATATTCTATGTTTAGGGACGAACACATCATTAAATACAAGGAGGGCATCCATTTCTTCGTAACGTGAGGAAAGCGGGTGATCGAATAGGGAACGCTTGCCATCCTGCGCTGGCTCCCGGCAAATGATTTGTAACCCTGGTGTATCTAACGGTAATGCGAATGCGATGGCATATTTTTCGTCTCCTGGTTTAAATCCAGGAAAAGAATAGATAATAACTTCGTCTGTAATCGGAGCAAGAGTTGCAAGCATTTTTGCTCCTCGTACGACAAAGCCATCTTCTCTATCTTCAACCACCCCTAAATGAGTAAACTCATCACTTTGCTCATGAGAAGCCTTACTCCGATCATTCTGTGGATTAATAATGGCATGCGTTAAGAAGAGATCATTATCACGAATATACTTGTGATAATCGATCATATTTTTTGCCCATTCAGAATCATACTGTTCAAGGAACCACGAGTTACTCGCCATCGCTGTTACAGTCACATTCAAGAAATCCGGTGTCCTGCCCATTAGCCCAAATGTGGCTCTTGCCCAAATTTCAAAAAGTTTTGAACGCGCTTTCAAATCTTCGTATGACTTTGGTACTTTGAAAGCCTGAGAAACTCGTTCCCCATTCTCCTCGCAAATATAAGTAACATCGTCTCGGTACGCAGGGTCATTTTGCATATCATAAAGTTTAGCAATTTCCTTAATCGGCTGATGAAAAACCGGCTCGTTGTAAACATCCGTAACCTTTTGACCACCGAGCCATACCTCAGGCTGCCGCGATTTTAAACCTTCTATATATTCCGCTCCAGTACGAATCCCCATAACAGTTGTGCCTCCTTCAATTAATCTGTAACATAGTTTTCAATAGCCTTTGTCTGACGAAATTTACCTTTGAAGAACACTAATCCATCATCTTCCTGATACGTATAATTCTTAACTTCACCTAAAAATAAAACATGGTCTCCACCATCATATTCTTTCCATGGACTACACTCGATGGTCGCTAATGCTCCCTTTATTTTGGGACCGTATTCACATTCTTCCCACTCGATGGTTAAGCCTTGTTGTTCACGGCCGGCAAATTGCCAGGCAATGGCTTCTTGGCCTGAGGATAAGATATTTACAATGAAACTCTTGTTTTTAAGACTTTCATAAGCCTTAGCATTCTTATCAATAGATACCAAAATAAGAGGAGGATCCAAGGATACAGATGTAAAAGAGTTGACCGTAATCCCTTTCTTAACCTCATCCTCTTCACTCCAGGTAACAACCGTTACACCAGTGGCAAAACTTCCCAAACAATTTCTTAAGTCGCGCACATCCATTTTCGTTATTCCACCTCCATAAGTAAATTCTGTAAACACTATACAAAATTATGAAATAGTAAAAAGCTCAAAATTTCATATTATGAAATTCCGGGATATTTTTTTAATATTTCTGATTAAACCGACTAATTTCTTTATTCAGAAACTTCAAACAAGAAAAAAGACAGTGAACTTGTCGATTCACTGCCCGAAGATTAATTATGCTCCTAGATATTTGCTAGTAATGGTATAAAGTTTGTACTTCGTTAATCACTTTCACCATATTCTTCGTCATATAATTCTCCTGCTCTCCAAACCGAAGATACTTATAGCCATCCACTTCCGGTGTCTCCTTTTTTGTATACGGATGAATAAAATAGGAGGAACAACTCATTTCTGCCGTATCAGGAAGCTTGTCAACTTTCAGTAAAAAAAGATGAAGGTCCTTCTTAGGGTTGTAGTCGAACACCCCTAAATCGACCAGTTCTTCTTTAGGAACATCCAAGTTGGTTTCTTCTTTCACTTCTCGAACACAGGTTGATCTTGGGTCTTCCCCTTCCCCGACTTCTCCTTTTGGCAAGTCATAGAACCAATTGCCTGTTGAATGACATCCAAGGAATTTTTCTCCATCTGTCAGTATCAAGCCTGCTGATAGTTTTTTCATTAAAGATCACCTGCTCGTAATGTCTAAATGTAGTATTCCATCTTTGATAGTGTGTACAAAATTAAAAAAGCCTATCCTGACGATTCCTCAGAATAGGCTAATAGATTAATTAGTTAATAGTTTTTCTAAATGTCTGATCGTTGGGGTCAGGTTGGCCAGGAAATATGATTCTTTCAACCTTCTCGCTGGATTGCTTTTTTGCAGGTAAGCCGCTCCGCCGTTATGCAGCATATCCGCCTGGACGGCTTTCAGTGCAAGCTTGGCTACGGCTAAACGAACTTTAAGAATATCTGTCCATTCTTGTCCAGTGACCAACGTGTATAATTTATTGCGAAGATAGGCATGTTTTTCGGCAAGTTCGTCAGCTTGAACAGTCAAATGACAATTCGCGCCGCCTTGTTTCCTGGATGCTTTTCGAATGGATTCTATTGAAGCTTCAATGATTCCCAATCCTAAAGGTACCTGGTAAAGTACGAAATACGGACGGATCTTTTTAATAAATTGTTGAGCGTTGGTGGAGATGATCCATTTCTCAGGGATAAAGACATCGTTGAACTGGCAGGCAAAAGTAGCACTGCCGTTAACCCCAAGGTAATCCGCTTTCTCCTTGAACTTTAGACCTTCAGCCTCGCACGGAACAAAGGCCATTAGGTGCTTCCCCTCATTGGTATTGGCAACCGCTCCGAACCAATGACCTTTTCCCAGGTTAGAGACAGAAGGCAAGTTACCGGATAAGATCCAGCCTTCCTCTTTTCTTTCTGCCTGCAAATGAAGGGGTTCCAGGCCAGCATAGTTTTTCATTGGGTTGGACAACCCAGTGGCACCAAGTGTCCCCCCATTTTCCAGTTGAGGAAGCAATTCTCTCTTAAGCGTTTCCTTATCGCTGCAGCGCAGGTAAGTCAATGAAGCGAGATGGCACCAAAGATTGAAAGCCGTTGTCATACATGTTTTTGCTGTTTCTTCGACCAGCTGCATCTCATTGTAAACGACTTCGTCTTTTATGTGACCTGGCGACTGAAACAAGCCGGCCTTCCCGAGACTTAGCAGATAATCCTCTGCATAAAAGGCGTCGAGATCCACTTTCTTAACGTATGGTTTCAATTTTTCTTTGATTAATGGGGCTATTTTATTATGTTGATCCGCATTCCCTTCGGTTATCATAGCCGGTCAGCGCCCCTTTCCATAAACTAATACAAGTTAATCATTGTTGATTTCAGTAATCGAATCGAGTGGAGTATTTACTGCTTCCCGGGCACGTTTCACCGCATCTTCATCTGGTGCATCATAAAAGCAGAGGCATTTCGTCATATCTTCACAAACATACGTCCTCGAGAAAGAAACCTCTGGTACTTCTGCATAATGTACGGAATTCTTTTTCTTGCGTGCCAGGTATTGATCCATTGTGAGATCTTCAGGAAGATTCCACTCGACTAAATAGTTCACTTTATCTGCCTGCTTTTTCACTTCTTCCAGTTCTTTTCCAACAATCCGTACTTCCTTGATCAAGTCGATTGCTACACCTTCATCTTTCAATTCCTTTTCTAAGGTCTCAGCACTTTCTGCTTCGAAGATGAAAAAGACTCTTTCGAAATCTTTGGAAACCTGTACTTCGATCAGATTGACATTATTTTGTTCTAAACTTGTTTTTAATTTCTCGACTGAGCCTTCAAACTCTTCTTTATCAGAAATTCTTTCTTTTAACGTGGATTCTACTAAATATAACGCCATTTCTTATCCTCTCCTCATAAAATGATTATTCCGATAAACTTAATCAACTTTAACTATATTGTTAGTTTATGCTACTAAGTTCAAAAAATCAACCTAGTATTATAAAAAAATTATGTTATCATCAAATTACGAAAATTCAATGGAGGGAAAAACATGAAAGCTACTTATGATTTACCTTGCAATATAGCACAAACTTTAAACATCATCGGCGATCGATGGACGCTATTAATCGTTCACGAAATATTCATTGGTAACAATACCTTCAGTGAGATCAAAAGAGGGTTGAATGGGATTTCATCCAACTTACTGTCAGATCGCCTGAAATATTTAGAAGAAAGCGGACTCGTCGCTTCCTCCTTGTACAGCGACCATCCCCCTCGTTACGCTTATAATTTGACAGATAGCGGAAAAGATTTAGAGGATGTTTTCAATTCTATTATCCTTTGGGGGCGACAGCATCTCGATAAATGTTATAAGAAAATTATCCACGATAAATGTAACCATGAAGTTGACATCACATACTACTGCTCTTATTGTAACGAGAATGTTGATGAACTTTCCGTGGTGGAAGTGGATTAAAGACAGGGACCTGGCCCCTGTCTTTTTTATTGTGATCAGTCGTTCGGTACAATTCCCCATTGCTTTTCAATCCAACGTTCAAACAAACGAATTGCTTTATCCAGCAGCAGCCCACATACACCGATGAAAATAATCCCGGCAAGCACGAGATCCAGCCGCAGCAGGTTCCGGGCATCTACTATAAGGTATCCAAGTCCCGATTGCGCCCCTACCATTTCACCAGAAACGAGGAAAATCCACGCAGTGCCGAGACCGATATGAAGTCCATTAGCGATAGCTGGAAAAGCCGCCGGGAAAATGATTTTCGTCATTAACTGTGGCTGTTTGATCTCTAAATTCCTGGCCAGCTTCAGATAAGTTCCATCCACCTTTTTAACCCCTGAGACAGTTGATAAAAGAACGGGGAAGAAGGCAGCAATGAAAATAATGACAATCGCCGGAGCACTCCCGATACCGAACCATAAAACGATGAATGGGGACCACGCAATCGGGGCTACTGGTCTTAATAATTGAACAATCGGATCAAAAACATCCCATAGCTTCGTCATCCTTCCTAACAACAAGCCGAGCAGTACAGCCACGACCACAGCTGAAAGGTAGCCGACCAAAAAGCGATACATACTTACCTTCAAGTGTTCAAAAAATGTCCCATCTGCAATCAAGGAAACGATCCCTTCCGCTACCATAAGTGGCGGAGGTAATAATGCTTCCTCGAAATCAAACAGCATTGTCGTCAATTGCCAGATTACTATAATGATGCTTATGCCTATGAAAATATTAGTAGTTTTCCGTAGCGTTTTCATTCAATCACTTCGCCTTATCTATGAAAGTATTATCTACAAATTCTTCATAAGAAGGAGGGTTTTCCGATAACCCCATTTCCTGCAGGTAGCTGCTTAACTCATGGTAAGAATCTTCTGGAATCTTCAAATCATCATAGGAAATCCATTTCAAGGATAAATTCATCACTTCTTCGTTTACTTTCATGTATTCCGAAGCTACGTCATGGACATGCTGATCTTTTTTCTCTGCCTCTTTACCAGCTTCCACATAGCTATTCATGAATTCCTGAACCAGTTCTTTATCTTTCTCGATAAAATCATTGTGTAAAATCAATGCACAATCCACAGAATCCGTCCATAATTCATCAGATTGATAGAGGACTTTACCTTTTCCTAACGCAACAGACTGGGCACCAAAAGGTTCTGCTACCACGTAGCCCGCAATTCTGCCTTCGGAAAGGGCGGCAGGCATTTCAGCTGGAGGCATTTCCACAGCATTCACATCTTCATAGGCTAATCCCTCTTTTTTCAGCATTTGGTACAGGAGAATATTATGTGTGGAAAATTTATGTGGGATCGCGAAAGTTTCTCCCTTTAAATCTTGAACACTTTCTATTTCGTTACCGGTAACCAGAACGTTACCATCCCGGTGTCCCAATGCTACTGCTTTCAAATCAATTCCTTGTTCTTTCGCTTTCATCGCAACGGTTACTAAAGCAGAAGCCCCATCAATTTGTCCTGTATTTAATGCGTCCATCAAATCTGGCCAAGACGGAAACTTCACCAGCTCAATATTGAAATTCTTATCTTGTTCTTCTATTAAATGCTTTTCCATATATAAAGGGACGGCATGGGTAATCGGTAAGTATCCCAGCTTGATTGTCGGCTTACCATCTCCGTCGGTTTCCGAATCCGAACCACATGCACTCAAGACGAGAAACAGTACCGAGAATGAAGCTATCCATAGCATTTTTTTTGCAAACATAATAATCAGTCCTCCGATTACTTTTAAATATTATATTCCAAAGAAGGAGTTGCACTGCTCAATTGGAATTCTTCCAGTATCAATTTCCTGAAATATTGAAAGTCTCTTCCACTTCTGTCTCTTGGTTTATAAGCGTTGATTACCACTTCTCGTTGGATATCACCGGAGTTGGTGCTCATAATGAAGACCCGATCAGCCAGGTAAATCGCTTCATCAATATCATGGGTAACCAATATTATCGTTGTGTTGGCCTCTTTTTGTATTTTAAGGAGCTCGTCTTGCAGGTAATAACGATTGAAGGTGTCCAATGCTCCGAATGGTTCATCCATTAAAAGCAATTCCGGCTCGATTGCCAAAGCTCTAGCAATCGCTACCCGTTGCTGCATTCCACCCGATAACTGATGTGGAAAGCGATCCCATTTATCCTGGAGACCAACCATTTGAAGATAGTGAAGAGCTTTTTCTTTTCGCTCTGCTGATGAAAGGTTAGTGTCTTCCAAACCTAATTCCACATTCTTTTGCACCGACCTCCATGGTAATAAGCCATAATTCTGAAAAAGCATGACACTTCTTCTACTGGGACTGGTCACTTTCTCTCCTTCAAATAAAACACTTCCACTATCCGGAGTTTCGAACCCGCCAATTACGTTTAGCAGTGTACTCTTTCCACACCCGCTTTGTCCGATGACTGCAATTGTTTCTCCTCTTTCAATATCGACATTAATACTCTTTAATACCTCTTCTTTAGTACCCTTGTTTAGAAAACTCTTCGTCAAATTCCTGATTTGAATCGCATGATCACTCAATTGCCACCCTCCAATCCCATTAATTCATATAAAATTACTGTGTTTTAATGTTGTAAGTTATTCTATTATACTTTGTATAAAAAAACAACTGGCTTCGCCAGTTAAATTTCATCCATTTCCTTACATCCAGAAATAATCACTCGGCAACTCCATACGTTTCCTTTTTGGAGTCACGATTGTCAATATGCCATTCTCAAAATAAGTGGAAGTTTCTTCTTGTGAAATCAAAAAAGGCAATGTAATAGATTGCTCTGCTGTGTGTACGGACTGTTCTTTATGGTAATGATTGTTAGCTTCATCGATTGTTTCGATGATTTCCTTTTTCTCTGCAAGTATCCACAATTGATTTCCTGATATTTCTACTCTCACTTGGTCTTTATCAAATTCCGGGAGCTCCGCTTTTACGATAACTTCTGTTTTAGTTTCTTGGATGTTTACAGGGATTGTTGCTGAATGGAAGAAAGGCTTCAGCTGTTTCATCGTTTTATCGAATAAGGTATCAACGGAGCGGAGGAAATCGTAAAATCTTTCATCGAACAAATTTGGTAGGTTGTTTTTCTTTGAGCCCATCGGTCACCCCCCCTTATTCTTTACTTACTAACAAGTTATGTTATATGGGCGGAATTGTACCAGCTAACCAGGTAAATTGGGCGCAAGCAAAACCCGAAGTGAAAATACTGATTATTTCCAATTTTACTATTATAACCAATTGTATTTACCATTCAATTATTTTCCTATAAAATGACAATGCTAGAGATGGAAGGGGAGATAAGGATGTTGAAAAAATTATTTCTAATAACAGGACTACTCATCGCCCTTGTAGCAGCTGGTTGTTCTCAATCAGGCGCAGACGAGGAAAATGAATCTAACGGTCAGGAAGCACAAGAAAATGAAAGCGCTGAAAATAATGGTGAAGCAGATGAAAAAGCAGTTAAATCCGCTTTACTTAAGACTCAAATGAACCTTGCTGAGGAGCTTCGCCCGTACCATTCAAAGATTGCTGGCTACGAAGCTATGAAAGCGGATGAAGAAAATCAGCCAGAGGATGAAGAATTGCAGGCAGCTGGTGAGGAAGCGCAAGCTGCAGCAGGAGAAGCTGTGAGCGCGGTAGAAAGCTTTGAAGTCAGTGAGGAATTACCTGATAACATGAAAGAGGATTACAAGAGTGCGCTTGATTCACTGAAAGCTTATTATGAGGAAGCACAAAGGTCATTAGAAGAAGCACCTGCAGAAGCGGACTTATCAGGAGCACAAGAAAACTTTGACCAATTCCAGGAAAAACTGGACAGTGTTTATGAAGAGGCAGGCTTGCTGCCAGTAAATATGAGTTCGGAATTAAGCTAAATAAGTTATGCAGGAGGGAGAGATCCCTTCTGCTTTTTTGTATTCAGAAATTTTGCCATTGCCAAACACCATTACCATGAAAAAAGAACCAGGCCGGGCGCAAAAGCGTAAGGTCTGGTTCTCGTCTTTTATAAAATCCCAATTGATGCCAGCAAGATAACAAACGCAACAGAGATGATTGGAATAAGGACGGCTACAACGAAAATGTCTTTATAACTGTCTTTATGGGTCATCCCGGTTATTGCGAACAACGTCAGTACTGCGCCATTATGCGGCAGCGCATCAAGACCTCCTGATGACAGGGATGCAATCCGGTGAAAGGCTTCCGGACTGATGCCCGTGTTTTGTGCTATTTCATAATACTTAGAACCAAGTGCTTCCAACGCGATCCCCATCCCCCCAGATGCGGAACCGGTAGCACCGGCTAAAATATTTACAGCGATCGCTTCTGAAATGAGTGGATGGCCTTTGACTCCCATCAGTAATTCTGTCAGCCGTTCGAATCCTGGCACTTCACGAACAACCGTACCGAAACCGACCGCAGCACTCGTATTGATGATAGCGATGACAGATCCGTTTGCCCCTTTGTTCATCGATGAAATGAAGCGTTTGAATTTACCTGGATTCAATACCATGATCAACAAGATACCAGCGATCAACGCTGCGACAACATCCCAGCCAAATACATTCAATGTAATAAGTACAGTTAATAGTGGAAGTACAGAAAGAAGGAAGTTCGGATCGTCCTCTTCTTCCACTTCCATCATATTTTTATCATTTGGCTCGGTGAAAACTTCCCCTCTGTTGGTCAGTTTCTTTTCCTGCCACCTTAAATAAAAATATCCTCCGACCGCCATGATGATAGCAGCAATAATCCCCATCGCAGGCGCTGCCATAGCGTCTGTCTGGAAATACTGCATCGGGATCAGGTTCTGAATCTGCGGTGTTCCCGGAATGGCTGTCATCGTAAAGGTAAACGCCCCTAACGCGACGGTTGCCGGGATAAGTTTTCTAGAGATGTTCGCCTCACGGAACAAGGATAGTGCCAGTGGATAGACGGCGAAAACGACGACAAACAAGCTGACGCCCCCGTAAGTCAAAACCGCTGCAGATGCCAGCACTCCAAGAATAGCGCGCTTTGTTCCAATCAGTTTTGTCAATGCGACAGCGACGGACCGGGCCATGCCGGTGTCTTCCATCAGTTTTCCAAAAATAGCCCCAAGCATGAAGACAGGAAACCATGCTTTAGCAAAATCAACGAATCCGCCCATATACGTATCTTTATAGGCGTCTAACAGATCGAGACCGCCCGTGACCGCTACGACTCCTGCAGCAATCGGGGCCACCCAGATGATGGACCAGCCAAGATAGGCCAGTGCCATCAACACGATGAGACCTAATAATATTCCAAACATGTTGATTCCTCCACTAGTTGAATAGTTTCTCCCAAACCTCTTTTATTTCTGTCGTTATACGATTTCTACAAGCATGGCGATGCCCTGGCCTCCCCCGATACACAAGGACGCAATGCCGTATTTTTCGTTTCTGCGTTTCAGTTCTTTAATGACGGTATACAAGACACGAGTGCCGCTTGCACCAATTGGATGACCAAGTGAGATGGCACCACCATTGACGTTTACTTTGTTACGATTCAGCCCAAGTTCTTTTTCTACAGCCAGGTACTGAGCGGCGAACGCTTCATTGACCTCGATCAAACCGATGTCATCCAGTGACAGGTCCGTTTGCTCCAATGCTTTTTTGATGGCTGGCACTGGCCCGATGCCCATGTATGCTGGATCGACCCCCGCTACGCCCCATGACACAATTTTCGCGAGAGGCTCAGGTTCTTTTCTTTTACAAAACTTTCACCGGCGAGTACAACAGCTCCAGCCCCATCATTGATACCGCTTGCATTTCCGCCAGTGACGGTGCCTTCTTTTTTGAAGGCAGGCTTTAGCTTTGCCAGCCCTTCAGGCGTCGTGTCCTCACGAATATGTTCATCCGTGTCGACAACTTTAGTTCCTTTACGGGATTTTACTTCAACTGGTACAATCTCTTCCTCAAATTTACCGCTATTGCGAGCTTCAGCTGCGCGTTTGTGGCTTTCTGATGCATAGGCGTCCTGATCTTCCCTTGAAATCTCGTATTTCTCTGAAAGATTCTCAGCTGTTACACCCATGCCTTTGCCAATATATTCGTCTGTCAAGGCAGCCCACAGCATGTCATCGACTTTCGGTGTGCCAAGCTTAGTACCGAAACGGCTGCCACGCATGGCATATGGCGATTGGCTCATATTCTCCACCCCGCCAGTCAAGGCGACTTTGCCCTCCCCGAGCTTGATGGACTGGGCTGCTGATACGACAGATTGCAATCCGGAACCACACAGTCTATTGACCGTAAGCGCCGGGCTTTCCATCGGCACACCGGATTTTAATGCAATATGCCTTACCATATATGGGGCGTTATTCGCGGAATGGATGACATTCCCCATCACCGTCAAATCAATATTCTCAGGTGTTATGCCGCTTCGCTTAATCGCTTCTTTGCTGACCGTCACCCCAAGATCCGTCGGGTCAACATCTTTCAGTGAACCTCCGAAGCTTCCAAATGCTGTTCGTGCACCTTCTAAAATATAAACGTTTTCCATATTGGCTTTCCTCCTTTTATTGAGCGGTATAGCCGCCATCGATAACCACTGCCTGCCCATTAACACCTTTTGCCTGATCACTGGCGAGGAATAATGTATAATCAGCTACTTCCTGAACCTGGAGCAGACGTTTTTGTGGCACTAATGGATAGATGACTTCCTCCAATACTTTTTCTAACGAGACGTTCCGGTTGTCAGCCAGGTCCTCCAGCTGGTTGCGGACAAGCGGCGTATCAACATAGCCTGGGCAAACGGCGTTCACGGTGATACCGTGTTCCGCGCCTTCCAATGCGGTAACTTTTGTCAGACCGATGACGCCATGCTTGGAGCTGTTATAAGCAGATTTACCTGCAAAACCGACCAATCCGTTGATGGAAGCCATATTAATAATACGGCCAAAGCCTTGTTTTTTCATGATTGGGAAGACATGCTTGGTAGCCATAAACGGTGCCACCAGCATAACTTTTGTAATGAACTCAAATTTTTCCGTTGGAAAATCCTCAATGGATGCTACGTGCTGAAGACCAGCATTATTAATCAACACATCAAGACGTCCATATTTTTCTACCGTCTGGTCGATTGCCTGCTGCAACTCTTCCTCTTTCGTTACATCACATTTAACGCCGATGCACTCATATCCTTCATCACTAAGCTTCTTCACAGCTTCCTGCAATTTTTCTTCGTTGATATCACTAAAAGCTACTTTAGCGCCGTTTTTGGCAAACTCTACTCCGATTTCGTGGCCAATACCACTGGCCGCTCCTGTAATGAAAACTACTTTGTTATCTACCATTAACTTCATCCCCCTGCTAAAAAATTAAAATGTTGCCGATAATAGATTTTCGCTGACCTTCAACTCTGCACCAGTTGAATCAATTACTTCATCTACTGTCCATCCTTCTGCGACTTCCACTAAAAGAAGCCCTTCATCCGTCACATCGATCACGGCACGGTCGGTGATGATACGGTCTACAACGCCTTCACCTGTAAGTGGCAATGTACATTCCTTAAGAATCTTCGGCTCGCCGTGTTTATTAACATGATCCATGATGATAACGATTTTCTTCGCACCATGTACAATATCCATGGCACCGCCCATGCCTTTAATCATTTTTCCGGGAATCATCCAGTTTGCCAGGTTACCAGTTTCTGAGACTTCCATTCCGCCAAGGATGGCAAGGTCCAGATGCTCCCCGCGAATCATCGCGAAAGATTCTGCACTGCTGCAGTAAGATGCTCCAGGAGCCGCAGTTACCGTCTCTTTACCTGCGTTAATTAAGTCTGGATCAACTTCTTCTTCGTATGGGGAGCGACCGATACCGACCAATCCATTTTCAGACTGCAGCACAATCTCTTTATCTTCCTGGATGTAGTTGGCTACCATTGTCGGCATCCCGATACCAAGGTTGACGTAGAAACCGTTTTCAATTTCGCGCTCTGCTCGTTTTGCAATTTTTTCTCTTACTAGTGCTTTATCCATGTTCACTGCCATGATGTTTCCCTCCTATTATGCTTCTTTTCTCAATGTCAGACGTTCGATGCGCTTCTCCTGTTTGCCTTCGATTAATCCCTGTACGTAAATACCAGGTGTATGGATGTTATCTGAATCCAATGAGCCGACGTCTACCAGCTCTTCCACTTCTGCAATCGTCGTCGTACCGGCTGCTGCGATTTCAGGATTGAAGTTGCGAGCCGTTTTATTATAGACAAGGTTTCCAAGTCGATCGCCTTTGGCAGCACGGACAAGGCTGAAATCCGCTTTCAAACCTGTCACCATCAGATAGTCTTTTCCATCAAAATTTCGCACTTCTTTCCCTTCCGCAATCGGTGTACCTACGCCTGCTGGTGTATAAAAAGCCGGTATTCCGGCACCGCCGGCACGGATACGTTCCGCCAACGTCCCTTGTGGAGTCAGTTCCACTTCCAGTTCTCCCGCGAGCACCTGGCGTTCGAATTCTTTATTTTCACCGACATAAGAGCCGATCATTTTATCGATCTGCTTATTTTCAAGGAGCAATCCAAGTCCCCAGTCATCCACACCACAGTTATTGGAAATCACCGTCAAATGCTTCACCTTTGATTCTACTAATGCCAAAATCAGGTTCTCCGGGATCCCTACAAGTCCAAACCCTCCAACCATGATTGTTGAGTAATCTTTGATATCTTTTACTGCTTCTTCAAATGATGTATAAATAGTTTTCATCATACTACACTCCCTTCACCGTTTAATAATGCAAGAAGCGTGCCAACTTTTAATATGAATGGAAATTCAATTATGAAAGGGCATTCAATTGAAAGCGCTGACAATTAAATTGCGGATTTTTGGAAAGTTAACTGTAATCCTATCATCATAATAATGAAAACCCTTTCTAGCAGAACAAAAAAGAAACCATTCCAGAATCTCGGAATGGTATTTCCGAATTTTCGGAATGGTTTATAGATTATATTTTTTTGCTTTATCATACAGGCTTGATTTTCCTATTCCAAGCATTGTAGCCGCTTTCCCTTTGTCTCCGTGGACTTTTTTCAATGTCCGTTCAATCGCCTGGCGCTCTGCCGTTTCCATGATCGCCTTCAAGCTTCGATCCTCATCCACTAACAGTGCGTCCGGCTTAATGTGATCCGGCAGATCATCCAGTTCAATCATTTCATTGCTCGTCAGGTGAACAGCTGCTTCGATCACGTTTTCCAGCTCGCGGACATTACCTGGCCAGTGATACTCAAGGAAGCATTCATACACCTCCGGTTCAAAATCGACGACCCGTTTGCCTATCCGCTCGGTCACCTTTTCCAGCAAATATTTTGCCAGCACCCGGAGGTCCTCCGGTCGTTTCCGAAGTGGGGGAATATCAATCTGGACAACATTTATCCGGTAAAATAAATCTTCCCGGAACTTCTGTTGTGCTATTAACTCCTCGAGGGGCTGGTTGGTCGCAGCAATAATCCGTACATCAACTTTCTGTGGATGAACCGATCCGATTGCTTCGACTTCTCCTTCCTGCAGGACGCGAAGAATTTTCACCTGGGCCTGAAGAGGCATATCCCCAATTTCATCGAGGAAAAGTGTTCCGCCGTCTGCCATCTGGAACTTTCCTGGCTTGCCGCCTTTCTTGGCACCAGTAAAAGCACCTTCCTGGTAGCCGAACAGCTCTGATTCGAGAAGGTCAGCTGGAATGGCCGCACAGTTCACCTTGACGAATGGTTTGGTGTTGCGTTCACTCAAGTGATGGATACTGTGCGCAAACAACTCTTTTCCTGTCCCGCTCTCCCCACGCAGCAGCACAGACACATCTCCTGGAGCCACTTTTTTAATTTTATCTTTTAATATGTGCATCTCGGAAGAATTGCTGATGATATCATGCAGCGAATAGGAAACTCCGTTCAATTTTTTCATCTGATTCCGGTACGTTTCCAGCTCCAGGAACAAATCTTTGATATGACTGTTCAGCTTCAGCCATTCCTCCGTATCCCGGAACAGCACCATACCGAGCGCACCGACCACTTCTCCATCTGCACGGAGCGGAATCCGATGGGCGATCATATAATTACCGCGGATATACTGCAGGTCCGCAAGTTCTTCTTTTCCTGTTTCCGCAACGATATGCATCCTGGTATTCTCTATCACATCGGTTACATGCTTCCCGCGGACACCCTCTTTATCTACTTCGAGAAAATCACAATAACTATCATTCATATAAGAAACAAAACCATTGCGATCCACGACGACAATACTATGATTGACATTACCGAAAATCGTCTCTAATATTCCATCCCGGTAATCTTCTAATATATCAAGCATTCATCCACGCTCCTGATGTAAAATCTCTTTGCTGTCTATTTTACCATGAGAGCGATTTCAATCCACCTCCCAATATTTACGAGCTTCTGGATCCGCTGTCACTTTATAAATGTTTTTCAGCGTAGTATGTATGTTATTCAACGTGACCAGTACAAACCCGAGCATAATAAAAGTTACGATTTCTCCTGTGAAAACAGCCACCACGCCTAATATAATCATATAAATGGTATTCCATACATTGTTCATAAACTTCTCCCCCTTTGAACCCGCTGGTAAGGTTCGTCGTTGATTTGTCTCCTATCCAGCTGCTAATTCTCTCTTTTTTTAAAATTTGTCTCTCTTATTCTCGAAAGTGTCTCATATAATTTTAATATTGTCTCTCTTACTTCCTCTTTTTCCTCTCAAAGGATATAGATTGTCTCGTATATTAATAAATTGTCTCATAAACCTGCATTTCAAGTTACATACTCACCAACCACAGTGAAACACATAATATAGAAGAAACTATCACGGAGGTGGCAACCTATGATCCATACTGTCAAACCAGGTGAAACGCTGACACAGATTTCCCGTGATTACCGGAAGCCATTGGCTCAAATCATTCAGGTTAACCCAACAATCAATCCTGACCTCATCTACCCCGGTCAAGCGATTAATATCCCAGGCTTACCTAACCCGGCATCCATTCCTTATAGCATTGATATTTCACTCAATAACCGAACACTTCGCTTACTAAGGAATGGTGTTTTGCAAAAACAATATCCGATCGCGGTAGGCAGGATACTTCATGGTACTCCTATCGGAAATTATGTAGTCATCAATAAAGCCCCAAATCCGGGAGGACCATTCGGTACCATGTGGATGAGCCTGTCAAAACAACATTATGGCATCCATGGCACCAACGATCCAAGCTCCATTGGAAAAGCAGTCTCTCGTGGCTGTATCCGAATGTATAACAAGGATGTCGAAGAACTGGCTCGCACGATCCCTATCGGAACAGGCGTATACATCCATCCCTAACCTGTCACCGTTTTACCACAGGTATTAAGATATCAAAATGAGGATCGCTTAAATCACGATCAGCTGGATAGCGTTCATGCTTAATCGGAAGCTCATCGTAATATTTACGTTCATCCTTATAAGGTTTATAGTTAATTTCTTTGAACCAACTATAAATTTGTGTGTACGTTTCACCAATGTCCCTCCCCCGTTCATGATAGACATGTAAATAAGTCAGTTCAGGAATAATTATTTCAATCATACCTGCAGGAATCTGCTGACTTTTATTGACTTCATAGACAGAATAATGGGTGAATCCATCAGGTCTGAGATGATAGGACAATCCCAGTTGAAGGTTGCGATCAACAGCTTCCTCGAGCTCTTTAGCCCTGTCTTTCATATGGTAAATGGTTTCTTTCAATGTACTGACTTCAGCATATGCCCCTTCCCATTTCAAGCCTACTCCACGATATTCGGGAAGTGTTACAATATTATATTCCATATTTGCATCCTCCTCTGTTCTTTAATAACATTAGACATTTCCCGCCAGTTCCCTTCCAATTTCTACAAAAAGAATAAAAAATCCAGCAGATCGCATTCTGCTGGATTTTTCACTCTTTATTTTATTATAGTAGAGCCTTGAAGCAGCTCGGGCTTGGCACCAAGTGTCAGTAAAAACAACTTGGAATCATTGATACTTTTATACTTCCTCATGATATCTATTAATTTTTCGATTGAAGGATTTTCTTTCAGTTTGTTCACCTCTTGCTGGTAAAGATGAAGAATTGACCCTCTCAAATACTTCGGCTCATATTCCGGGAGATCTTCATCTCTTAACAAAGATCCCATATATCCATATTTTAATTGCATCTGTCTCGTAAGGCTGACCACATGAACCAGCTGTTCGCTTAACTCCGGGTACTCCTGTTTCAATACCTCTAAATCTTCCTTCGCCTCATACAAATCATTCAACCCAGCCAGCATGTATGCCATTATAGTTCCACTCCTTTTTCCCATGGTTTCTCTAAGCCGATCATCCGTGTCAGTTCTTTACTGTGTTCTTTACGTTTTCTCCGTCGTTCCGCACGTTCTTTTCCGGATTCATATAAAAACTTTTCCTCTTCCGATTCGGGAACAATCTCTGGCACTTTGATCGGTTGTTTGTTCTCATCTAATGCTACAAAGGTGAGAAAAGCAGTCGCTGCCATCTTTCGTTCCCCGGTAATCATATCTTCAGCAATGACTTTGCAGAATATTTCCATCGACTTGTTGCCAGTGTAGGAAACATAGGATTCCACACACACCGAATCTGTCTGGTGAATCGGATGAAGGAAGTCAATAGAATCCGTTGAAGCGGTCACACATTCTTTTGCCCGTGCATGCCTTCGCGCAGATAAAGTAGCGTTATTATCTAATTTTTTCATTAATACACCGCCGAACAGTGTATTATAATTATTTAAATCGTTGATCATCACTTGATCGGTATTTACAATCAGGCTCTCTTTTGGACTCTTTGTTTCAGTCATACTTCATAACCCCTTCTGTGATGTGGTAATTCTCAAACGTTTGATAATCCAAGTCTAAGCCTGGCGCTCCTATAAGTGAAATGGATATTTATCATGGATTGGATAGACAAAATCTATGCAAATGCTTTCATCCATGCGCTAAAGCCATAGTTAATGCCACATACGTCCATTAAAAAACACCTCTTATTCAGAGGTGTCCTCCATCAGGCGCTCTTGAGTGAACTTGAGCCATTCTTTTGTGGCAAAAGATAAATAATGATTTTTCCTCCATATAATAGCCAGGTCCCACTCAATCACTGGTTTTACAACTTTAATAATACGGACGTCTTCTTTCAACAACTTTGACACACTATATGGCAAAATCGAGATTCCCAAATCAGCTGTAATCATTTTTCCGATGAAATCCCATTGCGAACTTTCTGAGACCACCTGAGGGAGAAATCCTGCTTCCTTACAAGCTGATCTGATACGTTCATTCAGCGCAAAATCCTTATTGAAGAGAATAAATAATTCCTCACTCAATTCTTCCAGTTTAATTTGCTTCCTGGAAGCGAGTTTATGAGATGTCGGCACAACCACCCGCAACTCTTCCTTCATAAAAGAAAAATGGTGAAACTCTTCTTCCTCTGTCGGCAGCACTGCAATTCCGACATCAAGATTATCGTTAATGATATCTTCCTCAATTTTTCTTGTTCCGTTCTCTATTAACTGAAACGTTATATTAGGATAAAGCTGGTGAAACTCTCCCAGAATACGGATAAATTGGTCGGCATCCATGATTGGCGGCAGTCCAATTCTAATGTGTCCCTTCTGTAAACCGATCAAATCATCCAGTTCTGTCTGCAGGTTGTCAAACGCTTTATCAATGGTTTGAGCCTGATCCAGTATTACTCGTCCTGCATCGGTTAGCACCAGCTGTTTTCTGGAGCGATCGAACAGTTCAACGCCAAGTTCCTCTTCCAGGTTTTTTATCATTTTACTGATTGTCGGCTGTGTGACGAATAAATGATCAGCAGCTCGTGTAAAACTGCTGAACCGTGATACTTCTATAAAATACTTCAAATGTCGGATATCCATGGTTTCACCTTTATTCTTTTCGATAGTTATAGTATTACTTTAAGATAATTATTTTCTTATGTAAATCTGCTGCTCTTTTCGAATAATGCAAATGTTTCAACTTTGCTGGAAAGTGGTATTGTCTACCATTACATGGAAAAGGAGCTTGATATAGTGAAAGATCCTCGTGACGCAGCAGCTAATATGAGTGAAGATAAAAAAGACGACATCATGCAGAATTTCCAGAACTTCAAGGATTATTTAGGTGACCAGGTTAATAAAGGTGAAAAGCTTGGACTTGGCGAAGAGGGACTTACGAAAGGCGCCAAGCGTGTGGGTGATTACCTTGCTAAAAACGAAGATCCAAGAAAACGCGAAGAAAAATTGCTGAATGAACTTTGGAAGTTTGCCGACGAAGAAGAACGGAAGCATATGGCGCATGTTCTTGTAAAGCTTGCCGATTCAACCAACTAATTTTAGCAGACGGCTGTTCCCAAAGTCTTTCAGAGACTTCTGGGATAGCCCTTTTTTTGCACCTGTCTGCTTATTGATCGTAAATACATCTTTTTGATCACAAAGAGAAAAATCCGCTCATAACTCCGTTTTTTCACTCTTTTTCACAAAATAATAAAAAACCCCGGCGAGGATTTGTTATCCTGCCGAGGTCATTTCATCAGGCCCCAGGTGTATCTTCTAAATCATCAATTTTTCTCTCCAAATACTGGGTGTCTTTTCTGGCATTGAATTTCTCTGCCTTCTCCACTTTTACACCAATATTATAGTCTGGGATTTTAGCAAACTGTTCATAGCGGCCTTTTGGTAACAAGAAGTTCCCTTCTGGGAAATGGACGCCAAGGTTTCCTTTCGCGATACTGGCAAACTTGGCTCTTCCTTGAAAAATTCCGTACTGGTTATATAAAACCACTGCTTCTCCATCATGTATCCGATTATCATCCGCATCCTCACGATTGATCAGGACATCATAACGCTCAGCTCCATTAATCGGGTCGGTCTCCTTGTAGACCATTGAATTGAACTGTTTGCCTCGGCGTGTTGTCAGATAAAAATCACCCGGCTTCTTGTTCAAATCAGGTATTTCTACTGGAATCAGGCTCCCTTTCCCGTCCGGCGTCGGGCAAACGCCACCTTCACATAACCAGGCTCCGCCCCATTGGAAGACGTCCCCCTGTTTTTTTAAATGCTGAATGCCATCATAATTCGGGTTGGCTTTAGCGATTTCTTCACGGACGGCCTGACCATCCTTAAAGTCGACCAAATGAGCAGATTCGGGTTTGACGCGTTTAGCGAGATCGATGTAAATTTTCCATTCGGTGCGAGCTTCTTCGATTTTATTTTTATTCCCTTCAATTTCCGGTGAAAAATAAACCATCCGTTCTGTAGAAGTAGATGTACCGCCGCCTTCCTGTTCATATCGTGTCTTAGCCGGCAATACAATCACCGCTTCTTTCGCATCGACAAGTGTGGAAGTATTCAGGATGATATCCTGATGGACACGGATATCAAGCTCCGCTAATGCTTGCTCTACAAAACCAGGATCCGGCATGGTTTCTAGGAAATTCCCACCAGATAGATAGTACAGCTTGATTTTCCGTTCATGATCATCTGGGAGCAGGATGTTTTCAAGTGTCACACCGACGACATCTCCCTGCCATTCAGGAAGTTCAAATTCCCATAGCTTTTCGATTCTGTCAATATGATCACCTTTGAAATCCCCGCCAGGAAGTACAAAAGGATCAGCACCCATTTCACCACTTCCCTGGACACTGGAGTGACCACGGAAAGGCATTAAGCCATTATGTTCTCGTCCAAGAAAACCTCGAAGCAACGCCAGGTTCGCTACCTGGGAAATGTTATCCGTTGCAAAGGAATGCATTGTCAAACCAAGCGCCCAGGCAAAAACAGCATTTTTGCTATTCGCAAGCAGTTCGGAAAGTTCGATAATACGTGCTTTTGAAACCCCGGAAGATTCGGTGATGGCATCCCAGGATAGGGAGATAACCTGCTGTTTTAATTCGTCAAATCCATTAACATGCTCATCAACAAATTTATGGTTGATAGCAGCACCGTGCTGCTTTTCTTCCATTTCGAACCAGTGCTTCATAATCCCATGCATGAAAGCAATGTCCCCGCCAATATTGATTTGATAAAAATCATCAGCTACTTTAGTTCCAAACAAAGCCGACTCTGGATTGGATGGAATCCAGTATCTATCCATCGACGGCTCACGGTATGGATTGATAACTATGATTTTTGTCCCCTTTTTCTTTGCTTCGAGCATATACTTAGTCGAAACTGGCGAACTATTGGAGGCAACACTACCCCAGAACAACAGGACATCTGTGCCAATCCAGTCCTGGTAATTCGCCGTTGAAGCACCTACCCCCACCGAACGCTTTAATGCGGTCTTACTCGGCGAGTGACAAATACGGGAAGCGTTATCGATATGATTGGTATCAAGAAAACGGGCTACTTTTCCCGCTACATAATAAGATTCATTGGTGATCCCACGGGAGGTGAGGTAAAAAGCATACTGCTTCGGGTCCAGAGCTTTCATCTTATCTGCAATCATGTCCATGGCATCATCCCATGTCAGACGGGAAAACTTTCGCTCCCCTTTTCTGCGGATCATCGGGTACGGAATCCTGCCAAGCTCCCTTAACTCTGTACTGGAATACTGCCGAAGTTCCTCTATATCGGCATGGAGGATCTCTTCTTTAATAGCTGGCATTGTATTTAAACGAAGCACATTCAATCGTGTCGTACAAATATGCGGCCCGGTCAATGTCTGATCGTAAAGACCGGAAACGCCTAATGCGCAGCCATCACACACTCCTTTGGTAATGATGTTCTTAGCATAGTTTAAGTTATCCTTGTTATCCCAGGCGACTTTCATCGTATCACGGATATGCTTAGGCTTTATCTTTCCCAGTCCGAACGGGATTGGGCTCACCCAGTGCTCCGGTGCAGGTATTTTAGATTTTTTCATCGGTCCATTATGTTTCGTTTGTCCCATATGTATTCTCCTTACTATTTAGATTCATATAAACAAAAAACCACCATATCTCCATTGAGCTTTGCAACATCTTGGAGGTATGGTGGTTAAGCCTTTTACAGGGGCGCTGTGAAGTACCAAACCATTCTATTATGAAAATTTCTTTTCTAGATCTTCACTGAAAACGAAAATCGACATCCCGAAGTCTTTTTCTATATCGATATCCACAAACAAATCGACGAAATCACACTGCAGGAATTCTTCCATTTCCACCGGGTGATTTTGCCGGTACATATTTTTGACCATTTCCGTACGGGCTGCACGAACCATTTGCTTGCCCTCGTCCTCATTGGCGATAAACTTTTCTACAGGTGACAAGTTGCCTTCCATCTCGCATATGGCCCAGTTCTTGCAAAAGGTGGTACTGATTTTACTCGGTCCTTTTCCCATATGCCGTTTCCGAAAGGCTTTTACTAGATTACTGAACTCAGCTTCATATTTACTCATCGTTGCTTCAACCTTTTCTATAATACTTCTTAAATAGTAGTAGGACGGACGCCAAAAATCAACTAGAAAGTTTCTGTGCAGAAGCCGTGGAACCTTGTGCTTGCTTCAACTGTTTAATATCGATGCGGATGATCAGTGAAACAATCAGTGCTACCACAAACATAGTACCAAAAATTGATAAGGTCAAAGCATAGCTGGTCGTCACTTCCCTGATCCAGGAAGCCAAAATTGGTCCGGCCAGACCAGCTGCAGCCCATGCGGTCAGAATATAACCATGGATAGCACCTAACTGCTTGGTTCCAAACAAATCTCCGATATAGGCTGGGATAGATGAGAAACCTCCGCCGTAACATGTGATTATTAAGAAAACGACTACCTGAAACAGGATGGCATGAGTAATGCCGGGAAGCGCAAAGAATGCAACAACTTGAATGATAAAGAACGTTGTGTATACATTCGGACGCCCAATATAGTCAGAAATTGATGCCCAGGCTATCCGGCCTGCACCATTGAAAAATCCCATCAGACCTACCATTGTCGCTGCTGCTGCAGCACTAAGTCCGGCAATTTCCTGCGCCATCGGGGAAGCCACAGACAGTATCGCGATTCCGCATGTGACATTGATAAACAGCATAACCCATAAATACCAGAACCGGCGTGTTTTGACTGCTTCATTGGCAGTCAATTGAGAAAGGTCCGGAGTTTTCTTTTTGTCCTGACTGAACTCTTTCATATATCCTTCTGGTGGTTTTTCCAAGTAAACAGCTGATGCCATCATGATGACAAAATAGGTAGCACCTAAGATAAAAAAGGTAGCTGGAATACTAACAGAATCAATCAAATTCGCCATCACAGGGCTTGCGATCATCGCTGCGAAGCCGAATCCCATAATCGCAAGACCTGTGGCTAATCCCCTGCGATCAGGAAACCATTTTACCAATGTGGAGACAGGGGTAATATACCCAATTCCAAGCCCGATTCCAGCCAAAACACCGTATGTAAAATATAAAAACCAAAGTGATTCCAACGTAGCAGCCAAACCGGAACCAACCATTCCAACACCAAAGAAACTGGCTGCCACCATTCCTGATTTGCGGGGCCCGTATTTTTCCACGAAATGTCCCATAAATGCTGCCGATAACCCTAGAAATAAAATGGCGATACTAAAAGTCAGCGATACACTGCTAAGACTCCAGCCATACTCCTCGATCAATGGATTCGTAAACACACTCCAGGCATAAACGGAGCCGATAGAAATATGAATCCCTACAGCAGCTAACGCAATCAGCCAACGATTTTTTGTTTTTTCCAAACTATTTCACTCCCTTTATAAAAATAAAAAAACGCCCTCACTTTACTTTTGCAGAATTTTCCCATGCAAAAGTAAATGACGACGTGTTAGTTCCAAGCAGGTTCACTACTTGCACACCAAAGTAATCGTTTACAATAGTTGACGGCATTTAAAATCGATGACAGGATCGCTATCTCGCATCTTAAATGTTACAATTTTATGAACATAAATTATGATAGCGGTTTTTTGCTGAAATTTCAATTGTTTTTTCTGAATTTTACATTTACCGATTCTTATTGCTTGTATTTTCTTTGTGAGACTCGGTATATTTTAATAACGAGAATTTTTCAAGCGTTTCCAAATGAGGTGAGGTAAGTGAGAGACCAAAAAAGTATCAAGAGAACAATTACAAGATATGATCAGGGAGAATTTTCACAAGTGGAAGATGATATTGTCACTGAGTTTCCATTGACGATTTATATAAATGAAGAAGAATTCGCAACAATGGTCTGTACTCCGGCACACCTGGAAGAAATGGTGATCGGATTTCTGGCCTCTGAAGGTGTCATCCGTTTCCGACGTGAAATCAAAAATTTTCAAATTGATGAAGAGCAAGGCTTTGCCTACATTGAAATTGAAGGCAAAATCAATACCCAGCGTGATTTTTCCAAGCGGTTTATCGGTTCCTGCTGTGGAAAAAGCAGACAATTTTATTTTCAAAATGATGTCCAAACCACCAAAACCTCCACCTCAAAAACAACGATAACTGCCGACCAATGCATTAAACTAATGAAGATGATGCAGGCAACCAGTCATGTCTTCAAAGGTACCGGAGGTGTTCATAATGCGGCAATCTGTACGGGCGATGAAATGATTGTCGGACGTGCGGACATTGGCAGACACAATGCACTGGATAAATTATATGGTCATTGCCTGTTGAATCAAATTTCTGTACGTGATAAGGTGCTTGTTTTCAGCGGAAGGATTTCATCGGAGGTCCTGACAAAGGCGGCGAAGATTGGAGTAGGAATCGTTTTGTCTAAATCAGCGCCAACTGATTTAGCGATTGATTTAGCACATGACTTGAACATCACGGCTGTCGGATTCATTCGTGGCGGCTCCTTCAACGTATATTCACACCCTGAACGTATTACCATGTAAAATTTAACAAAGCCTGGCATCAATTAAATGAGTACCAGGCTTTGTTTTTTTTTTATGCAGAACGGTATGTTTCACTATCTCCCTCATTGGAGTTGAATAATACCTGATCCAGTGCAAAGTTTTTGCTTCCGTTAATCAGGAAGTAAAGTGACATGGCGAGCAACACCAAATCAAGCTCATACCCTGCTCCTTGGCCATTTCCCAGGAAGCCTGCTGCAAGCTTCACTTTCAAAATTGCTCCTGCCATTAATACTACAAATAGACCTGAAATGACTCTAGTACCTAATCCAAACAATACTGCCAGACCACCAGCTAATTCAAGAAAGGCTACCACATACGCGAGAAATCCAGGTAATCCAATACTATCAAACCAGCCAGCCGTATTGCCTATTCCGTCCTGAAACTTAACAAGCCCATGGATAAAGAACGTAAGCCCCAATACAACACGTAAGATTACTTGACTCCATGCATATTTACTATTCATAATTATTCCCCCATTGTAATTTTTATTATTTCCCAAATTGCCAGACACTGTGACTTAGGTTTCCATATCGGTAGCTTCTATGAGTTAATTTAGCGCTTCTTTCCTCATCGGCCGCTCCCATCGCATAAAAAATCGGGATAAAATGCTCATTTCCATAAGGAGGGACTGCTAAATCAACGGCAGGAGCCTCTTTTTTATAATTATATAAGGATTCAATATTCCACTTGGTCATTTGCTCTTCCAGCCAGTCATCAAACTCCACTGCCCAGGCATCTGTCTGTCCGTTGTCCTGATGCAGCTTAACAACTCCAAGGTTATGGACAGTGCCTCCACTTCCTATAATCAATACATCCTCTTTTCTTAAGGGAGCCAGAGCCTTCCCGATTTCATATTGCTGCTGTGGGGTCAAATGGGGATTGACCGACATAGAAACCACCGGCACATCTGCTGCTGGATAAATCATACGCAGAACCACCCAGGCCCCATGATCCAATCCTCTTGTTTTATCAACCTCATAAGGTATCTCCTGCTGTGCAAAAGCTTCCTTTATTTTTTTTACTACATCTGGAGATCCTTTGGCAGGGTATTCAATTTGATATAGAGCTTCCGAAAACCCTCCAAAATCATAAATAGTACGGTATTCTTCTACATCGCCTACCTGCTGAACACCTGATTCCCAATGAGCTGAGAAAAGTACAATCGCTTTCGGCTTCGGCAATGCTTCCCCTAATTCTTTCAAATAACTTGTGTACTGATTATCTTCAAGGGCAAGTAACGGTGCCCCATGCGCTACAAAATAAGACGGCATCATATCGTTACTTCACCTCCCCTTCACTGTTTTGTTTCCTAATATGAATATTAGTTACATATATATTAACAACGAGCCCTCTGGAATGTCAACTGTTTTTTTGTTAATATAGATATATGTTTCATAAAAGAAAACAACCGGAGTGAATGACCATGGATATAGGATCCACTATTCGAACAATCAGGCAAAGAAAAAAGATTACGATCGCCAAAATGAGTGAGGGAACTGGACTGTCGAAAGGATTTATCAGCAATATGGAAAATAACAATACATCCCCTTCGATTTCTACATTGCAGACAGTGGCTAATTTCTTAGAAATACCGCTTCCCTACCTGTTATTAGAAAAAAATCAGCGTATGAACGTAGTTAGAAAAGATGAGCGCCGAGTGACGACTCATAATAAAGATCAATTGAAGGTCGAGCATTTAACCTCTAAAGGCGGACTTAAAATGAAACGGGTGGAAATTCCTCCTGGAGCCTCTACAGCAGAAGGCCATTCCCATAATGGGGAAGAGGTCCACCTCGTATTAAGTGGGAAGATTTATGCACAACAGGGAGAGGATTGTTACACCCTGGGAGAAGGAGACTCTTTCAGTTGGAATGCTTCCGTCCCTCACTATGTGAAGAATAACGAGGATGAAACGGCGGTCGTACTGATCGCACAGTATACGGACACGGAGCTCGAAGACATGCTATAATGCTTGGCGAAGTTGTGTTGGGTGGCCCCGCCAAAATTTTATTTTTCACTCATTCTCTTTCCAATTAGAAAACTTTGCTTGTCGCCAAGTACTTATGGCGAAAGCCTTAGTCTTTTCTTATACTTTAACCCTTTAATAAAGTTAAATTTTCTTAAAGTAAATAAAAGAGGCAGCGCCTCGCTGCCTCATTCTTCTAAATCTGTTTTTTCTTCTATTTTCATTTTAAGCAAAAGAACGAGATGATCCTTATCAATCATTTCTTCGATCGATGCTTCACTGGAAAAGTCCTGGACTTTAATAGAATCTTTTGTGGAAGCTTGCCTGTATCCTCCAAGCGTCACCGTTTCACCTAGTCCCAGCTCCAATTTTTCATCCCCTAGCCCATACCCCCACGCACTTGCTAAGTTTTCATTGAAACCTTCTTCCATTCTTTTGGCTGATTGCGTTACCCCAGGGGCATATAAGAAAATTGAGGGCTGCTTTAGCTCAGGGCTTATTATCGCAAGTCCAAGATTACCCTCATCCACTTCATTCGGGCTCATTCCGTAGGACAATTGCGTGACTGGGTCAGGGTCCTTTTCTCCATCCCGATACCTTTCCACCCACACATTCACCCATCGTTTATCTGCATCGGGTAAATAGAATTCAAAACTCCATAACATACCCATACTCAACTCTTCAAATGTCGCCGCATATTTTGAATCCTCTGCCTTAGCGATCGTTGCCTGTTTGCTCGTAGCCTGTTCACAGCTGGAACTAATGACGGCAATAACCATAATAAAAATAAGTGTATAAACTTTACGCAAAGAATTCCTCCTTTGTCTATCAGAAATGTTCTTCCATAGTTTTCATAACCTCAAAAGGCCCTGATTCCTTGTTGGAAGTAATAGCCATTTTTATATCCAAGGCTGGATAAAAAGCAGAATGAAAGCTTACTCCAGGGTCGTACCCCATCACATGATATTTAAATATATCCTCCTTCTTCTTATTAATCCATAATCCATATCCATAATGAACATCGTCCTTTACACATACTTGGGGAGTCAGCAGTATTTGAGTGATTTCTCTATTCACCAATTGATAGCTGAAAAGTGCTTCCCAGAGTTTAATCATATCGGGAGCTGTGCTGAAGGCACCTCCATCAGCCCCACCGATAGCAGGTATAGAGTAAATGTTTGTCCGCCATGTTTCTCCTTTTTCATCATCTATGTATCCTAATGCAGTATTAGAAGGAAGGTGATCCATGGGAAAATAGCCGGAATCTTTCAAACCACATTGCTGAAAGACTTCCGTTTCTATGAAGTCAGTAAATTTTTTACCTGTCTGTTCCTCAATGACTAACCCTAATAAAATAAAGCCGGCATTGTTATAGTGAAATTTTTCTCCTGGGTTGAATTTCATCGGATTATTCTGAAATAAAGGTAGAAAATCACGCGAGGATTTCATGGTGTACACGGGTCGTTCTTGCCATAACGCTTCAAAGTCATCCATGAGCTCTTCATCGAAATAATCTGGAATTCCTGATGTATGTGTCAATAGATGATGAATGGTTATGTTTCTATCAAAATGCGGAAAATCTATATCCAGGCAGTCATGCAATTTGGATTGAAAAGACAGGAGTCCTTTCTCGACTAATTGGCAAATACCAATTGCGGTAAACAGTTTGCAGCCAGAAGCTATGCCAAACCGTGTGTGAATAGTATTAGCAAACTTTTCGGACCGGTTCGCATACCCATAAGCCGCTTCTCCTACTATTTCACTCTCTTTCTTCATGTAGATAACACCTGAAAAGTCATTTTTACTACCTTCTTTTTTAATCAGACTGTCCCAATCACTTCTTCCCATCCTAACTCCCCCTATAATAGATTCAACTGACCCTGGATTGATCTCTTTTATGCTCGTCATACACAGGATTATAAACAAAGGTGCCAGCCATCAACCTGATAGAACCTTTCTAGCTTCTAAAAAGAGACTCCCATTCTTTTCTAAGAACCCCCATCTTAATCGCATCATAATAAGCTCCACCAACCATACGGGCCTGCCTGATTCTCGCTTCTTCTTTCATGCCAATCTTCTCTGCAACTTTTATCATCCTCCCATTCCCGGACCATGTAGACATACCAAGCCGGTGAATGTCCGTAGCCTGAAACAAATAACTGATCCAGCGTTTGTATGCTTCGGTTCCACAACCGCCATTCCAGTAACGCTTGTCATAAATGACGATACCGGTCTCCAGCCAATCGGTATTTTTATCAACCCAATAGGAGCCGACCGTTCCAATCAATTTGTCTCCTGCCAAAATGACCAGCGTGTTTGGTACTCGACCTGTGATAAAGTAGTTCATTTCCCAGCTTTCTCGATACTCATCCATAGTCATTTCCGGTTCTGGGATATAGGGGCCGTTCCACTTTTTAGCTGCTTGTTCTTTCTCCTCGAATTTCCAATAATACAACTCGTCTATGTGTCTGGTTGTTGCTTCTGTCAATGTAATCTTGTCTCCAACTAGTTCTATCATGATAAGTTATTTGCTCCTCATTTGGTTATCCACCGTTTTTTATAAAAGACTATGGTTGTATACTGATTCAACCGTTCGATGATTCCTGTCTTTTTGTATCCTGCTTTTTCATAAAAGTAACAATTCCGTTCTTCTTCCAATATGGTCGCCAACTCCCAGCTAGCCGCATCCGGATATAAACGCTCGACTGCATAAAGAGCCTGTTGAGCTATACCTTTTCCTTGATAAGCTGGCAAAATGAACATCGGGCTGATCCAATACTCTTCTTCTTTCCAGAACACATAAATAGCACCTATCAGTACGTTTTCATATAAAACTTTATGGAAATCGCCATCTGGGTTGTTTATTCTGGATACCACTCGTTCGAGGGGTTCATTTGCAGGATTGGTATCATAATCCTTATATTTTTCTAATAACGGGGTAAATGCCTCAACCTGAATTTCATAAATAGCCGAGGCATCATCCAAGGTGGCTGTTTCTACACGAACGTCCATCTTTCTCCTTCTTTCTAAAAGCAGTATAAATTTCCATGAAAGAAAAGTTCTATCCAATTATTTCAAATTCAGAAGATTAACACAATATTTTTGGCAATAAAAAAACGCCTACCATCAGTTAGGCGTGTAATTAAAAATGATCATTTATGCTTCCCTATAGTGAATCCTTCGAAAAATCGTCCTCCGAATGGCTCTAAAATGCTGTCAACTAAACATAGAATATCTGTTTTTACACCAGTTGTATAAAACTTGTCGAAAGCCTGGATGAACTCTCCGGCGAAAGTTTCATCGTAATTTTTCAGGCTCCTTACTGTCCATTTGGAATTACCGATCCACTGCTTGTTCGTTCGTAAAACGAATTCACTCGCCAATGAAGCCAGCTCATTGGCAATGAACAATGCTTCTCCCCGGTCAGAAGCACCGATGAAATCCTCGAGTGTATCCGTAAGAAAGTAGCGCTTCGTTGTGATAGTGTCCTCACTCCAAGTTTCTGGTCCTTTATCTAACAAAGCATCAGCTTCTTGTTTGATCCCCTGGATGACATCATTATCCTTAAGAATGATACCTTCTGAAACCATTCGTGGCATGGAAGGCCTTGCCCGCTCGCAATCACTCTTAAAAAAATCTTTATAGGATATCATGTTATGTACAAAAACTTCAATCGGCCAGCCAGATTCAAGGAAAGACTGTCGATAAGAAGCGGATATTTCCTGATCAAAAATAACAATATCTAAATCAGATGTTTCGGTAGCTTCACCACGGATAATACTCCCGGCTAATAAAGCAGCCTGACAATCAGGGAAATGAGCCTCAATAAATTTGTAAGCTGCATCAATAGGCTTCATCTACTTCTCCTTTCAGCTGTCTCGCAATATAGTCTGTTCTATGATTTTTCTTGCCCGATCATCCATATTTTTGGGCAAGGCTGTTGTAGAAAAATACTTTAGTTCCAAGCTCTCTCCATCATCCATCGTCAATTCTCCATATGGGTGGATAGCCTGGTAGACACCGATCACATTATAGACTTCATCGCCATTAGGATACTTGAAATAGTATTCTTCACCGGATAATACAGACAGGAATCGTAACGACTCGGCTTGTAAGCCGGTCTCTTCAAACAGCTCCCGTTCTGCGGTTTCTTGTAAACTCTCACCGGGTTCCATGTTGCCTCCCGGGAGCCCCCATTCTTTCGTATCGGAACGATGCTGAAGAAGCAGTTCTTCTGCATCATTGAAAACGAGAATGGTAGACCCCGGTAGTATCAATGGGCGGGTCCCAATTAATTTTCTAATGTCCTTCGTATAGTCCGAGATAGGAACAACTCCTTTTCTATCTTTGGGCCTGAGAGTAGAAACGTCTAAGGCATTCTTTCACTCGTCAAAAGCATCAACCATTCGATTCAGAAAGTCAACTGTTTGTTTTTCTTCCTTTATGATTGTTTCAATCTCGCTTTGTTCTTTATTCAAAAAACAAGCAATTTTCTTCACGGCAGTACGATGCGAATAAGGAGTCATATATTCATAGATATCTTTAATCTCCTGGTATGTTTTAGCAGGTAAAGACTTTGGTAAAGCTTTCAGCCCTAACATTGCCCTGTCCGGTACATATCTATGTAAGACGACATAGGAAAGGTGTCTCATCACCTGCCTCAACATTTCAACGGCCCACGTATCATTCCTCCGCTCGGAGGCTTTTTTATATTGAAAGAGAAACCAGGCCACATCAAGGACATGGTCATGGAATTCTTCTTTTGGTAAAGTCAGGTGCTGATCTGCTTCAAATTTCTTCATAGTATTCTCAGGATCATATAATACGGTGAAATAATCTTTATTCTGAAAGCTTTCTTCTGTTACCGTAAACAAATCGATATGCAGCCAGTCGTCGTAAACAGCTATTATCTGTGGCGCAATAATAAAAATATCATCATAAAAAATGATTTCCCTATAGGAAGTAAGGTGGTCCAAACGCCGGGAAAGAAACGACTTTTCCTCTTCCTTCTTAACCATACAGTATAAATCGATATCAGAATGTTCATCATGCTCTTGCCGGCCCATCGAACCTTTCAGAAAAACACTCTGAACAGCAGAATCCCTCTTTAAGCTGTCAACAATCTTTTGCACTGCTCTTTCCTGCCTCACATGCTTTCCCCCCCTTTTTCTGAAATAAAAGATTACGTCATTGTACCTTTAATTTTCTTCAGTTTCAATATGAAATATTGTTCTGGAAAAAAGAGACCGAGTTTAAAGGTCTTCCATTTGCTTTTTCATTTAAATGAATTATACTTATATTATACAAACATTGAACATAAGTTAGAAAAAGGGAGTGAATAGATGTATAAACTTGTTAGAAATACTGCACAACAAAACGAGACATTAAAAAATCCACTTGATCATACAGATAAGGTTTTTGAAGATTACCAGGATGCCAAGCTCTTAGCGGCAAAGTTGAACACCTATATTAAATACAATTTACATTGGAAAGTAAAAAATTATTTCGAACATTGATTATTTACAAAAATAAAAACGATGTTGCGATAACATCGTCAAGATAACTGTTTATGGGGTTGGTTTTGTTTGGTTTTTAAATCTTGCAGGTAAGAATGTATCTCTTGTTTATTTTTCAATACAATGACCTCCTTACCTGACGAGTGCCAGAGCTTAAACCGTTTATACATCTTTCTTTTGCGTTCTTTATAGGTAGTAACTATATATTTCAGAAACTTCCACTCCATTTTTTCTTTACAGCCTGCACCAATATCTGGCCTTGTCTTTCCAATGTTCGTCACCCATCTCTTCAGTGCCCGATAAAGACAGACATAACGCGGAAGCTCTAGATAAATGATAGTATCCACACGATCTTCCCGCACACCAAAAGTCTTACTATAGTTCCCTTCTATTATCCATGTCTGCCGTTCAGCAATTTCCCTCTGAGCTTCCTCGAATTCTTTGAATGGTGCTTCAATCCAATTAGGCCTCCAGTACAAAGCATCTAAATGATAAACATCTATCCGCAAAATTTCCCCAAGCTCACTTGCAAAGGTGGACTTTCCCACACCTGCCGAAACACCAATCACCATAATTCTCCTCATAGTCATCTCTCCTTTATGTATCCATAAGCTTACTTCTCTTCCAGCCGTGCCACCTCCTTCTTTAAACAAAATTTTTATCAATGAAAAGCATACTATTCTCATTGAACTTATCGTACAATTAAAGTTACAAATAATAGGAGGTCATTTACTATGCAAAAAACACTTAATGAAACATCTCATCATTTAACAGGAGGGAAAGCAAACTAGTAAGGAATAGCTGCTTTACCTCCTGCAAGCCTATATCAAATAGTTTCAGGAGGAGCCTATGAAGAAAAATACATTAGCAGCTCATAACATTAAATTTCTATTTTTAGCTAAAATTTTCGGGAGCATTCGCTTTATCGCCCCCGTATTGACCTTGTTCTATTTTGCGCGTGGGTTAGATGAAGCTCAAATCCTTCTTGTGATGACTTTTTTCAGTATCGGAGTTCTAATTGGGGAGATTCCTACAGGCATCTTCGCTGATCGCTTTGGAGCAAAAACTTCTTTTTTAGCCGGATCTTTACTGGGAATCGCCAGTCATGCGTTATTGCTTTTTGCTTACGATCCGTGGATATTTTTTATCAGCAGCGCCTTGACCGGACTTGCCGCCACATTCTTCAGCGGTGCTGATGAGGCATTGATTTATGAATCCCTCGTATTATCCAATGAACAGCACCTGATGGATAAAGCGATGGGGCGGATCGGATCTGCCACTTTCCTTGTCTCCATCCTTGTCGTTATCATTGGGGCCTTTTTAGCAAAAGATTTGACGAATGAACAATTCCAACGCTTAATACTACTCGGGGTCGGGTTCATGTCGGCGGAATTTGCTTTACTTTTATTCATTAAAAACCCGCCTCAGCAAGGAAACTATAACGACCATGTATACTCCCAGTTATCGGAAGGTTTCCAGGCCATAAAGAAAAACCCGGAAGTGCTTTGGATGTTCATGAATGTTTCCCTTGTATTCATCCCGGCAGCAGCCATCTTTGAACAATTCGATCAGAAGCTGTTAGTGGATGCTGGTCTGCCGGTATATTTACTCGGGATTGTCTATGCGGTCAGTTCTTTAGGTGGTTTTGTCGCTTCTAATATGATCGGCTGGATGACGGCAAGAATCAATCGGGTAAGCCTTTTGTTCTTAACAGGAATGCTCGCAGTAGCAGGACTGACGGCAGCAGCTTTGTTCCACACTTTTTTATGGGTAGTCCTCGGAGTGTTACTCGTCCTTAAAATTGTTAATGCCATCAGATATCCTGTCTATTCCCAGCTTTCCAATGACATCATCCCATCGAAGGTAAGAGCGACGACGATATCACTGTTATCCATTTTGGATTCGGGGTTCGACATTATTATTTTCTTATCGGTAAGCGGGATGGCATTATCAGGCTTTACCCCAATGTTCCTGGCTTGTGCAGCAATCGCCTTGCTTGGGGTTATGATCCCCGTCTTACCACGAAAGGATAGTTTACAAAACGCCCGGGTAAAAAAACTGTCATAAAGATAAAAAGAGCGTTTGGGTTGATCCAAACGCTCTTTTATTTGGAAAGTTATAATCTTTTTGTAAAAAATACTGATCAAAACTATTATCCTAATTGCTTTCTACCACCATATCGGCACTCTTTATCGGCTGTTCGCTGTCCAGGTAATATTCTTCAGCCTTCCAATAGCGATTGATAAACTTCGAGATATTTGCTCTTATCTCCTCTTTCTCCCGGAGGAAGCGTTTCTCGCGCGGACAATCCAGATACACGATATAATCAAAAAAATGTTTCCACTCTTTGCGTTGAAGGAATATCCCTTCTATTATCAAGAGACAATTTTCCGGGAGACTGAAGGTGCGGAATTGGTGTGTATCTGTTCCCTTATCATAAAAAGGCAGGGTCACCTCAGAAGCATACTTGAGTTTATCAAATAATTTCCCGCGCAAACCCTCTACATCCCACTGAAGATGATAATATTCATACCATTCTTCCTGCCCCGTATCATACCGGTTCTCTCGTGTTACGATATGGTCATCGATATGGAAGGTACGAAAAGGGATATTCTCTGTTTCAAGCCTTTTCTCTAATTCCTCCGTAAAGGTAGTTTTTCCAGAACGGCTTAACCCGTCAATTCCTATTATAAAACGCCGCCCTTTCACCTTATCGATTAAAAAATCTTTCAGCTCATTGACTTCTGAATGCACTGCCCTTCACCTGCTTCACACTTACTTTTC
This sequence comes from Thalassobacillus devorans, assembly GCF_900176565.1. Taxonomy (GTDB): domain Bacteria; phylum Bacillota; class Bacilli; order Bacillales; family Halobacillaceae; genus Thalassobacillus; species Thalassobacillus devorans_A. The sequence continues at coordinate 253,299 of NZ_FXEH01000004.1, read as the reverse complement.
TAATTTTTCGCGTAAACATATACTTCCTGGCCGGCCAAAACCATCCGCTTTTCAAGCTGCATGCCGATTTTCTGGGCAACCTGCCGAGAAGCCATATTACCAGGCTGAATGATGGCAATGAACCGCTTGATTCCCAACTGATAGTGGCCGTAATCAAGGAAAGCCTTGGCTGCTTCCGTAGCATAACCTTTGCCCCAATATTCCCGGGCAATCCAGTAACCGATTTCAATTTCCTGCTGACCATCGAGTTCGCGTGGAACTAATCCGGCATGTCCGACAGGTACATTATCTTCCGTTCGGACGAGCATCTTGAACCCCATATCCTCCCCGTGTTCATATGTACGGTAGATCCATTGTAAAAACTCTTTCGCCTCATCTTTATTCTTTGGTGTGCCCTCACCAATATATCGGACCATCTGAGGGTCAGCCAGCATATCTGCCAAAAAATCCATATCATCCTGTTGATAAGAACGGACATCCAATCTTCTTTCTGTATAAATTTGCATTAAAACACACCTCTGCTCTCTAATTTCTAGTTGTGGTTGTTTAAATTAATTATCTAAATCGTCCTGGAGAAACCCCTTTTTGCTGGTCCTCCTTGTTTCCTCTTCTTTCTCCAGCCGCTCACCAATTCGGGAACTATTAATTCCATCACGTACAGCAGCTTTAATGACCAAATAAAAAATAAATATAGAAACTATGTACAGCAAAATCCCCATACAAATCCCCCGTTGTTTACCTCTATGTTAGTTGTTTTCCTTTTTTTCATGCAACTAAAGCGTGCTGGTGGCTCCTGCTTCGGCAGGGTATAAAAAAAGCTTCACCCCCATTTCTATTAAGTTGAACAAGATGACGTGCTATCAGCCAATTTTATGTGGGTACTCGATGCGGATGGACACAATCTCTCCGCAATTCTCACAGAATGTGTAAATCTTATTGGATCCCATACTCATTGGTTTCCCTAAAGGCCTTACATGTGTGTAATCTGTACCTTCCACAAGTTTAGTTCCGCTGCATTTCGGGCACTTGCTCTTGCTCAACTACACCATCTCCCTATTATTTTTTTAATAGCTTACTATTAAATTCGCTTTTTTCCGCTTAATTCCTGCAAAAAGACGCCTTCTTATTTCTAGAAGGCGCCTTCGGTCACTCATATTCTTTTTCAATAGCTTTGGTGCTTCTCACTGTATCGATTGGTCGTACTCTAGCCTCAATTGCTTCCCGTTTCGGTTCGAGAAATGGCGGCAGGGATAATTTCTCACCTAGTGTTTCATAAGGTTCGTCCCCCATGAATCCAGGTCCGTCCGTCGCAAATTCAAACAGAATTTGGGGAGCGACATTGCTATACAACGATCCGAAAAAGTGACGGTTCACATATCCGGAAGTCCTGAAATTGAAACTTTCCATCCGCTGCTGCCATTCATCCAATACCGAGCGATCTTCGACACGGAAGGCAGCGTGGTGGACGGTTCCGTATCCTTGACGAGCCGGTGGCAGTACAGGGTTATATTCGACAACCACTTGTCCGCCATTGCCTCCTTCTCCTACTTCGAATAAATGAAAAGCGCCTTCCTGATCAATCTCTTTAAATAAGAGCACTTGTTCCATCACTTTTTTGAAGTAATCGATATTGTCAACACGGGCAAACAGCGGTCCAAGACCCGTAATGGCGTATTCTAATGGAATTGGTCCTTCCTGCCATGGTGTACCGGGAAGAACGCCACGATTATTTTCATCCGAAACCAATTGGTATTGCTGATCATCAAAGTCTACAAATGGAAGCACCTTTTTGCCGAACTGTTCCTTGATACCTTCATGCTTCACTTCCAGACGATCAAACCGCTTAACCCAGTAATCTAATGCTGTGTCATCAGGTACGCGGAAAGATGTTTTGGAAATCTCATTCGTGCCATGGGTGCCTTTCGGGATGCCAGGAAAATCGAAAAACGTCATATCGGTTCCAGGACTTCCTTTATCATCCGCAAAAAACAAATGATAGGTACGGATATCATCCTGGTTAACTGTCTTTTTCACCAGCCGCATGCCCAGGACATAAGTGAAAAAATCATAATTCTTTTCAGCACTGCTGGTAATTGCAGTTACGTGATGGATACCTTTCAAGTGATTCATCTTGTTACCTCCTTGAAAACTTATCTATTTACGTTCTATAATTATTTCGATTTCAAGATAAATATAATACGTAGAATATTTCCTGTCAAACAATAGTGTTTACCTTGTTTATCTTAATTATTGTGACTAAGCCACTTCTCGTTTTCAACAAAAAAAGTACATCCTTAGAAAAAAAGAATGTACTCTTGAGGGCTTTTAACATTGATACAAAATGGTCTGGGCTACCCCAATGAAATATTCGGATTCGACGATAATATGGTTCAGGACAACTTTAGCCGTAGGATTACTGCTGATTGGTGCGCTATCTTCCATCAGGCTGCGGCAAAAGTTGATGAATTGCTGGCTTTGGGTCAGACAGAACGAGACAAGCTGCATAATGTCCTGATACAATCTTGGGGAAACTTGTCCTTTCGAACGATTGACCGTTTCGATGTAACGGACTACTTGCTGATGCGCAGCAGCAAAATCCTTTTCCCATTGGGCTAACGCCTGTACATATTGAGTTTCTAAATCCGGAACTAGTTCACGGATCACTACAGTATGCTCTTCTTCTTGATGTTTCCAAAATTCTGCCTCGTCAAGGACACGCAAAGGCATCTGATGACCATAGTAAAATTGCATGAATACACCCTCCATTATGATATTTACTCCTATCATTCTATGAAGGATGAATTCAAAAAAAGAACCAGCAATCAGATGAAGATCACTGGTTCTATACGTATTGTTATACAGGGGTTGCTTGTTTTTTACTAGTAATGACGAAATCCTCCAGCTTCAGTTTTACCTTATTGGCAAGCGTATCGCCTACCGGACAAGTTTTCTCGATAAAAGCGATGAATTCCGCTACCTTTTCTCTTGGCGCCTCTGTATCTATATGAATGGTATAGCGGATATCACTGAATCCGCAACGTACATCAGACTTATGCATGAAACCATCGGTATCAAGATCGCCCGCTACCTCAACACGAAAATCATCAAACTCTATTCCAAAATGACGAGCATACGCGCGTGCGACAATAGCCTGGCAGGCTCCTAGGGCATTTAGTAATATTTCAACCGGGCTCATCCCTGTATCGGTGCCACCCATTTGAACAGGTTCATCGATTGTCACCTCAAAATTTCTTGACTTTGCGGTTACCTTCATTCCTTCTTGCAGTTGTGCAGTTGCATAAAACGTTGTGTTTGGCATGTTGATTACCCCTTCCGGTATCTTGTTATACTTTTATTATAATCATTTCCAGTAATAAAACCATGGACAAATTGTGAAATATTGAGCAATTAAAAAATGAAAAAAGCTGCAGATGATCTGCAGCTTTTCAGAAACTAATAAAACTAAAGATATACCCACCAATCACACCTAAAATCACAATAAGCCAGGCTGGTACTTTCCATATATTCAACAGTGCAAAAAGAATCGCTCCTAAGGCAAAGTCAGCTCCAGTAAATATAGAGCTTTTAAGGACAGGATCATAAAAAGCAGCTAACAATATTCCCACGACACTGGCATTAACACCCATAAGCACGCCCTGGAATGATTTTCTGCTGCGCAATTCATTCAAGAATGGCAACGCTGCAATAATTAATAGAAAAGATGGCAAGAAAATTCCGATGGTTGCTACGAGGGCACCGGCTATTCCTTCCATCATCGTTCCAAGATAGCTGGAAAAGGTGAATAAAGGTCCTGGTACAGCCTGAGCCATACCATAGCCTGCCAGAAATTCATTCGCTGTCAGCCATCCCTGAGGTACAACTTCCCGCTCAATCATTGGGAGTACGACATGGCCGCCTCCAAATACTAAGGAACCGACACGGAAAAAGGTATCAAAGATACTTAAGAGTGGATTATCTGTTAAATTTGTTAACACCGGCATCACAACAAGCGTAAACACAAGAATGCCAAGTGACGTAATGCCAAGTTTTTTAGAAATATTCACATGGAACGTCTGCACTTTAGGTTCTGCTTTGTCTTTGAACAGCCTAACCCCGAGTAATCCAGCTGCTACGATGATCAATATCTGCATCCACGCAGATGGATATAATAACATGACCGCCGCTGCCACAAGGGCGATTGCTATTCGGGTTTTATCTGGAGTCAGCTTTTTCCCTAATCCGATCAACGCATGAAGCACTACTGCTGCTGCCACCACTTTCAGACTGTGAATGAACCCGGCATCTCCGAGTGCGAGTGTCTGATACATCATGGCAAAAATAATTAATACTATAATCGAAGGCACCGTGAAACCAAACCAGGAAACGACGCCCCCTAAAATGCCTCCCCGCAACATACCGATGGCGATACCTACTTGCGAGCTTGCCGGCCCCGGAAGAAACTGACACAAGGCAATGATGTCGGCATATGTTTTATCGTCGAGCCATTTCCTGCGGTCGATATATTCATCCTTGAAGTAAGCCAGATGAGCTACGGGCCCCCCGAAGGAAGTGAGGCCAAGTTTTGTTGAAACTGCTAAAATTTCCAGAAGTCTTTTCATCGTCCTTTGTCTCCCTCCTATCACTTGATTTCTTTAAACAATTCATACGCCTTCGCACGGGCCTCTTTGAGAATAGTTTCTCCATGTTTAGTAATCCGGTAATATTTTCTGATTTTGCCATTCACATTTTTTTCTTCTTTATCTAACAGACCATCGACTTCCATGTGATGAAGAATCGGATACAACGTTCCTGGACTGATATCATAGCCATGCTCCCGAAGTTCTTCCAGCATCCATGATCCGTAAATGGCTTCTTCTTTGGCATGATGGAGGATATGAATATGAATGAATCCTAAAAATAACTTCCTCAAAACTTTATTGTCCATTTGGTTATCACTCCCAATATCGGATTTCAATAACGAAATTCGATATCAATTATATATAGTAGGAGCTATCTGGTCAATACAAAAATGCTCAGGCTTACTACCTGAGCATTTAAACTAGATGTTATCTTAAAAGTTCAAACGGTACGTAAGTAGGTCTGCCGCCCCCACAACATTCCTGGGATCAGCAGCACGGCCAGCGCTATAACTCCGAGCCAGCCTATTGCTCCCCAGAGAAATCCAGTCAATGTTCCGCCTGTTGCCACCCCGATATAATAGCTTACGAGATAAATACTGGAGGCGCCGCCCTTGTGATGGGTAGCGGTCTGATTGACAGATGCTGCTACCATGGAATGAACCACGAAGAAGCCGAGACACATTAGGCCGACTCCCAAATAAATAAGCGCTACTACCGGTATCGCAGTTAAGATAATCCCTGTCAGCATAACGAACACGCTCGTTATTACTATCTTACCCATCCCGAACGAAAGCGAGAGTTTACTGGCAACCGGTGAGCTGACGAGTCCTAAGCCATAAGCGAAATAAGCAAATGTAATGGTACCGATCGACAAGTAGAACGGTGCGTCACTCAAGTAGAAAGGAAGATACGTCCAGACACCAGTAAAAGTTAACTGGATGACGATTCCCATATAGAATGCCGGAATCAGATTTTTATTTTTTAAATGGATGAACATGCCTGCCAAATCATCCTTGATAGGAAGTTCACTCGTATGAAAGTTCCGCGATGCTGGAAGGAGTATTAGAAACACGATAAAAAATAACGCCTCTAACACGAACAGCAGCCATAAAGACATCTGCCAGGAAGCATATTCCGATATGTAACCCACGAATACTCTGCCGAACATGCCGCCGACAGCGTTGCTCGCGATATAAAAGGAAATCCCGATTCGTACGCTGCGCTGTTCAAATTCTTCTCCGATATAGGCAATTGCTGCAGCCGGCAATCCAGCAACAAAAAACCCCTGAATGAACCGTAAGACCAAAAGCAGCACGAAAGACTCAAGGAAAGGCATGATGAATAATGGGATGATCGATAGAAGCATCGTGATTTTCATCAATTTCACCCTGCCCCAGCGATCCGACATCAAACCGAACACAAGCAGCCCGATAATCAAGGAAACGATTGTCAGAGAGATTAATAGACTGGATGCTGTCGGCGAGACATCAAATTCTTTGGTGAATATCGGCAGGATTGGCTGCAGCATATAAATGTTCGAAAATGTCATAATGGAGGCTGCCGCAAGTGCGATAAGCGCCATCCAAAACGGTTTATCTTTTGAAGTGTAGCCATTATTATATGTACGTTTTTCTTCTGTCACACCATCACTTCCTAACACTCTATTGTATATGAAAATATCATTTCGTTCTTCCTGCTACAAGAGTTTAAAGAACCAAAGTCAATCGATTCCGAATTTTCATTACTCGTGTTAGGATAGAAATAATCATACATAGAAGGAGTGACAATTCATGTTCAAACCAATCGCTACAGATAAAGCCCCCGCCGCTATCGGCCCATACTCGCAGGCAGTCGATGTCGGGGAGGTCATCTATATTTCAGGTCAGATCCCACTCGACCCTTCTACGCAGGAATTCGTCTCAGATAATGTGAAAGAGCAGGCGGAGCAGGTAATGAAAAACCTGGGAGGCATCCTGGAAGAAGCAGGACTCGATTACAGTCATATCGCAAAAGCGAACATCTACCTGGATTCGATGGATGATTTTGCTATTGTAAATGACGTATATGCCAGCTTTTTGAGTGAGCCTTATCCTGCCCGTGCAGCAGTGGAAGTAAGCAAACTCCCTAAAGGCGCAAAGGTAGAAATTGAAGCGATTGCCGTGAAAGAAAAATAATGAAGCCGAGCCTATAGGCTCGGCTTTTCATTTGCTTATTCGTTGGTATTAGGCGAAAAATACTGTTATCAGACGATTTATATAGAAACTATATCAAGTCCAATTTAATAAAAAAACACCCTCTAAAAAGAAGGTGTTCAGGCCATCCATTTTGGCGGTGTATTTTTATCCCAATAAATCTCACCAATCTCATGATGTTTCTCAAATCCATCTTCACTTAAATGGTAGTGAAAATTAAACCAGTATCCTTCACCTGGACGTTTTTCCCGGCGTACATCAAATCTGGCAATCTCTTCTTTGGTCCGGTAATCAGAAAGGTGGAAAATCTTCTCTCCATACCCTGCAGCCGGCTGCTCTGATATTTCATAATATGGTACTTCCTCTTCTGCTTCTTCTAAAAGATTTGTTATCACTTCTTCTATTCCAGGCAGAATAACTGCAGCAAATTCATCTTCCACTTTCGTTGCGATTTTAGGTCCCAGCTTTGTGACCGCCTGCTCCTTGGCACGCTCAGTCAAGACATCAATCAAGTAATCATTCGACTGTGGTTCGAGGGTTAATTCTTCCTCCGGGATGACTGCCTCAGTCGATATGTAGGTATCTTCTTTTTCCTTAGGAGATGCTACCTCTTTTTTCGCAGGAGTCTCCGCATCCGCATATGTCGGTGGTATATATAAACCAAGTGTAAGAATGGCAACTAATACGACAGAAACTTTTCTAAACCAGAGCTTCATATGAATTACTCCTTTTTATGTACTCTATTAAATTCTACCATGTTACAAATGCTTGTCTATATATTATACGAGTTTCCTGGAGAAAAGTTTCAAATTTTTCTAATAGATTTTATCAAGCATAGAGGAACCAGCCGTACAACCTGGCTCCTCTATGAGTCAAACCCTCCACCTGAGTGCAATCGTCAAATGACAGCACTCAATTCCTTCTACTGCAGAAGAAAGCTGCAGATTGATACCATCGGGATTCACTTTCGTTTCAACACCAGAATGGATGCCCGTAGATTTCAAAAGAGCATCGACTTTTTCCATATCATTAACCTGGGCAGCCTCCATCACGTCATGAGCGAATGTTTCGGATTCCGCGAGACGATTCAGGACAAGGCTGGCCTCATCCAGTAATTTTTCCATAGCTGCAGCAGAATCAGAAAACATAGTGGAATCCACCGGTGGATAGGCTGGTTCCTCCGAATACCTTCTCGGAAAATAAGGAAAATAACCATACCTCGCCTGATAGTATGGGTTATATGGATAGTAGATCGGATACATTTTACTGTCTCCTCCCCCTTCAATTTCACTCTCTTAAAAGTATATGCACACCACAGATATCCGGAAGTTGTCATGCATTCTATCGGTGAATTGTTTCATTTTTTCATTATTAGGATATAAACCATTACAAATATCTTTAGAAGGAGGATTGTATGGCTAACGGTGCTCGAAATCCATATTATGCTCGCAATCTATGGTCAGGTTTTTTATTCGGACTTGGACTCGTCGCTTTCTTTGACGAAGCTGTTTTCCACCAGCTCCTGAATTGGCACCATTTTTATGATAAATCGACTACCCAAATGGGGCTTGTATCAGATGGCTTCTTTCATGCATTCAGCTGGTTTGCAACGGTTGGCGGGCTATTCATGTATGCTGATCTCCGCCGGCGACAGACGCTATGGAAAACCAGGTGGTGGGGCGGCGTATTACTTGGGATGGGCGTCTTCCAATTGTATGATGGTACTGTCCAGCACAAACTTATGCAGCTCCACCAAATCCGTTACAATGTCAACATTCTGCCTTATGACCTGGTGTGGAATATCACAGCGGTTCTTATGGTCCTTGCCGGTTCTATTATTTTGTTAAAGACCCGGCGGAAAGCAGGTACGGGAGGAGTGACTAACCCACTTTCCAATGAATAATACGATTGCAGCTTTCCTATTAGGTGTTCCCTTTGTATTATTGCTGGGACTTTACATGGGGGCAGCTTTTCTTTCCAACCGCCGCCACAGACGTTGGCCACTTTATCGCAGTGTTCTATGGGGGATTGGAACCTCTATTGCCCTCCTATCTGTGGCAGGACCTCTAGCAGAGCGTGCACATGTTGACTTCACCGTACACATGCTTGGCCACCTTTTTTTAGGAATGCTGGCACCTTTATTAATGGTCCTGGCCGCACCCATGACTTTACTACTGAGAACGTTGCCTGTAACAGCCGCTCGGCGTCTGACAAAATTGCTCCGCAGCAAGCCGGTGCGTGTCCTCAGCGATCCTATCACGGCGACGATACTAAACATAGGCGGTCTATGGCTATTATATGCGACGGATTTATATATGCTGATGCATCACAGCTTGCTATTACATGTCTTCGTACACATTCATGTGTTTTTAGCAGGATATTTATTTACCATTTCGATGGTCTATATCGATCCAACTCCCCACCGGCACAGCTACCTTTACCGGGGGATCGTGCTGGTTATTGCTCTAGCGGGGCATGGGATATTATCAAAATATATTTATGCAAATCCCCCAGCAGGAGTAGCAGCTGACCAGGCGCAGGCAGGCGGTAAGCTGATGTATTACGGTGGTGACATGATCGATATCGTCATCATTTTTCTGCTTTGCCTCCATTGGTACCAGGATTCACGGCCACGGAAAAGAGCTGGACAGGTTACATGGCAGAATAGTTAAACAAAGTAAAAAACGCCAGCCGTGTGATTACCACGGTTGGCGTTTTTACTTTACATATTGAGCACAAATAACTTATCGCGGGTCATGGATTCGATGCTCCGACGGATGCCCTGAGCCCCTAGTCCGGAGTTCTTCGCTCCGATGAACGGGAAATGATCCGGGCCGCGCTCGGTTTTAGCATTCAACTGCACAGAGCCGACATGAAGCTTTCCTCCGATGTCCATTGCTTTTTGGACATCTGCTGTGAAAATACTCGCCTGCAGGCCATATTGAGATTCATTGGCAAGGGTTACGAAATCTTTTTCATCCGTAATTCGGATGATCGGAAGTACTGGGCCGAATGGTTCTTCCCAGGCAATGTCCATATCGGAAGTAACATCATCAATTAGTGTCGGGTGAATCAATTTGCCTTCCCGCTTGTTGCCTGTTACTAATGTCGCACCTTTTTCAAGGGCGTCATCAATCAAGCCCTGGACAAAGTCTGCTGCCTTGTCATTAATCAGCGGAGTGACAGCCGCGTCGTCTTCCGGGTTTCCCACGGTCAGTCCCTCCACTTTCTGTTTGACTTTCTCAGAAAGCTGATCGGCGACAGCATCAGCAACCAGAACGCGCTTGATGGCTGTACAGCGCTGACCGGAGTAGGAATAAGCACCGCTGACAATTTGGTCGGCAGCCAGATCAAGATCAGCGTCCTCCAAAACGATAGCTGGATCTTTACCACCTAATTCGAGAACGACTGGAATCATTTTTGCTTTTTCAGAGATAGATTGACCGACCTCTGTGCTTCCTGTAAAGCTGATCATGCTGATTTCTGGATGGGTAACAATAAAGTCTCCAATTTCAGATCCCTTTCCTGTGACCAGTTGGACAATGCCTTTAGGAATTTCCGTTTCAAGTAAAGCATCAATCATTAGACGGCCACTTAACGCACCTTGGGATGCTGGTTTGAAGACCACTGCATTTCCAGAAATCAATGCTGGGGCAATTTTTGATGCGGCTAAGTTAACTGGGTAGTTAAATGGGGATATGGCTAAAACCACACCAAGAGGCTCGCGGTCCGCCATCGCTATTTTATTAGAGCTTCCACCTCGGAATGAATCTCCACGGAGCATGTCGCCATGGATACGGCAGCCTTCCTCGGCAGTATAACGAATCAAATCGGCCGTTCGTTTGACTTCTTTCATGGCAGAAGCTTTGTTTTTGCCAACTTCCTTATAAATCATTGTACCGATTTTTTCTTGTTGTTCGAGTAAACGATCGGCCCATTTATGTAAAATGTCCGCTCGTTTATATACCTCTGTCTCGGCCCAGGCCTGTTGGGCATCGCTGGCCTTCTTTATTGCCTGATCTACTTCTTCTTGAGACATCAAGGAATATGAACCGATTGCTTCTTCTTCTGCTACAGAATAAACTACTTTTTCTTTCTCTACTGTCATGCTGATAATGTACCACTCCTTTAAATTTGATTATTCTGATTATTAAGGATGTAAGATTATTTCTCAAACGGCAATAAAGCGGTAACATTTCCATTAAAACCTCCTCTACGTTAAATAACATGGCTTATGCTTGCTTATGCTTAGTTTTTCACGTTAATGTGATAAAGTTCCAATTAAGCGAAAATTGGGATTGATTCATGGTAAGGAACAAAAGCGCAAGCGACTTGCTCACCCCCGACAAGCTTAAGACAAGCCTCGCCGTGACGTTTTTTGTCACAGAGAGGATTGACTTAAGACCTCGAGGGGGTAGGCGCTGGAGCTGGATGGGGCCCACCAGGTAAAGGTATCCACAATAAGAAAATTTTATAATTTCCTAGACAGCAAAAAAGCAGAGCACGGAGGCTCTGCTTTTCAGTCTTCATCTTTAATATCTGAATCAGGTGGAAGCGGCTCTCTCAAATATTCCTGAAGTGTAGCACGGTACTTCTCCACTTGCTCAAAATAATTTGAAAACTGGTCCTTATTGATCAATACCTGCTGTCCGTCATCAATCGTTTTTATTTTGTTTTCCAGTACCATTTTGTGAATATAAGATACCGGGATATCCAGGTATTCAGCAGTTTCCTGTATCGTCAAATACATCTGACCACCCGCCCTGCTAAAATTTTTATACCAATCTATCCAATATTGTTTCGAAAATAAGCAACCACTTCATCCTATTATATCACTTTATCATTTTGGTATAATTATTTTATAGAAACATGCGTATGTAGCAAACCATAGAGAGTGGTGAAAAAATGACAGACGATCGCAAAAAAGCTAAGTGGGAAAAAACAAGAGAAGCAGGTAAAGGAAAATACATAGCACTCTATGGATTACTTGGATTCGGAGGCGTTTTTGTACTTGTTTCCCTACTGTTCCAGGCATTCCGGGAAGACAGCATTACATTCGATTATGTCGTACAGCGGATTGTCATCGGGCTGATTGCCGGAGCTTTATACGGCTGGGTCAGCTGGCGGTCCAACGAAAAAAGATACCACGACATTACGTGATGACATTAATTCAAGCGGAGCACATCTAACTGTGTTCCGCTTTTTTTAATGGAAACCATTTAATAACCATTAGGACTTCTTAACATTCTGGTGCAGATGCTTATCATAATAATCAGATACTGCAACTCGTGTATTTAGTCGTTAGCATTACCATAATGATTCTTCTTTACTGCTAAGCTCGTAATAAAAGGGAGCGATCCCCATGACGGTCAAAAATACAACCAGCCCAAATATAAAATAAAACAGCATAGAGAAATCAAATAGTGACACGATAAACATCGGTATTATGACAGATAACACCATAATACCTCCCCGCTTGCGTGTCTTCGCAGATGCATACTGTTTTTCTCCACAGTAAGGACATGGTGCACTACTGCTCAGCATCAACTTACTGAAAACCGTCTGTTTCCATGTCCATTTCTTCTTACAATGATCACACACCGGCATGCTGATAACCCCCATATCCAGATTTTCTAGTTAATGCGAGCCGACCACTCGTCTTCAAGCAGGCTCATCTCCCAAAGGCTCCAATATTCATCTCCGACTTTCCTGTAATCACGAAGCAGTCCCTCTTTCTTAAAACCTGCCTTTTGATAACAGGATATAGCTGCGGAATTGAAGTCAAAAACACCTAAACTAACACGGTGCAGTTCTAAATCTTCAAATGCGATTTTTACAATTTTTTCAATCATTTGTCTGCAAATCCCCTGACCTTGATAACTCTGATCTCCCACCAGCACTCTGCCGATTCTTGCAGAATGATTCTCTCTATCAATACGCACCAAAGAAATATGCCCAATCATGGCACCTGTCTCTGTATGGACGACTTTGTAAATTAGTTTATCTGTCTGATTATTATTGGCTCCTCTAAGATATTCGCTCAATTGACTTTTATCTAATGGGTAGTTGAAAGAAGGACCAGCCCACTGCATCAGAAATTTTTCAGAATCTACCCATCGGATCAGCTGGTCAAAATCATCCTGGGTGAAATATTGAAGTTCAATCATTGCTATCGGCCTCTCTGTCATATAATTCTATGTTCTCTTTTAAATCCCTTTCTTTTTGACTATCCCGCCATTGCACAATGGCATATATCTGCTCAATATCTTCTATTTTATAGCTTCATCGCTAAACGTTCTCCTTCCTTCTATTGTACCCATTTGGTAGATTAATGCTTTCCATATCGCCACCCGATACGGAGTGGCATGGAATTTTCCATGCACTTCCTTTTCGACAAACCCACCATATTACCGACTTAATCAATTATTTCCCGCGCAATAATTTTTAGATTCGACTCGATAACCTCGTTTTGTTATTACATTTTGACGGCTTTTGTAGCAATAAACGTTTTGATATAGTGATCGATTATCCGTTTACCACCAAAATCATCCTCATAAAAACCAGTGATTGCATAGCCAGCATTAATTTGGCCTTGGATTTGATCTTCTAACGTATGTCCAAATTCGATCGTCAAATTATTATCCAAGTGACGTTGTAATTCTTCTTCCGAAATTGCCGATAAACCAGAGTATGGAATCGAGTATTTCACATCGAGGATGCCTTTCTCTTCCTGCTCATCATCAAAAAGGTACAACAAGGGATTTGTAAAACCTGATATAAGCGTACCACCTGTCTTTAAAACCCTGGAAGTCTCTTTCCATACAGGCAAAATATCTTCCACAAAGACATTCGAAACCGGATGCACGATGATATCAAATAAATCATCCTTAAAGAAATGCAAGTCAGACATATCGCCTTGTATCGCCTCTAGATATAGCCCGTCCCGCTCGGCCACAAGCCTATCCTGTGCTAATTGCATATCCGATATATCGACCACCGATACATCGGCTCCAGCAGCAGCCAACACAGGTGCCTGCTGTCCTCCCCCGGAAGCTAAACAAAGAATTTTCACTCCTGTTAAAGCGGATGGAAACCAGGAACGTGGTACTGGCCTTTCTGTGGTAACTGTTATTTCCCACTCCCCCGCTCTCGCTTTTTCAATGGTTTCGCTGCTCACCGGTTTTGTGTAGACGACTCCCTCTTCTACTTTTTTATCCCATGCTTTTTGATTATGTTTTACTAGTTTCATATTCGACTTCTCCCTTTGCATCTACTGTGCATTTTATGTAATTTACCAGGTTATTTGTTCATTTCAGACTACGTACCACTGGAGTTATTCCGATAATCCCCTCTCTTTTCATATCTTCTTTTTCTTCACTTTATACTTTAGCATATATCGCATTCGATTTTTCCATTAATATCCTTATCACTTAAGAAAAAGGATTTTACTACCCTATCGAGAATGTTTTACTTTAACGCACACGTCTAGGAGGTACAAGATGAGTGAAAAAATTATTTCGCTAAAAGGTATTGAGTGGCAACAAAAGGAAAAGACAATTTTAACTAATGTTTCCTGGGATATAGAAAAAGGTGAGCATTGGGCATTGTTGGGGCTGAATGGTTCAGGTAAAACCTCACTTCTTAATATGATTACCGGTTACCAATGGCCGACAAATGGAGAAGTTAACGTATTAGGCCACCGTTTTGGTAAAACGAATATATTGGAACTGCGTAAATCCATAGGCTGGGTGAGCACGTCATTGGAAGAACGCTTCAAGCATCATGGCGGAGAAACTTCCATAGAAGTAGTTTTGAGTGGAAAACATGCTACCATCGGTATTTATGATGAAATCACACCGGCTGATAGGAACCGGGCTAAACGCCTTTTAGAACAATTTCGAATCGAGGGCAGCCTTGCCGAGCAAAAATTTTCTTCCCTCTCCCAGGGTGAAAAACGAAAAACCATGATTGCACGGGCATTGATGGCATCGCCCGAACTATTGATTCTGGACGAACCTTGCAGTGGATTGGATATTTTATCAAGGGAAGAGCTGCTTAAGAATATCGATCAAATGAATCGAGCTGCTGATGGTCCCACTTTGATATACGTGACTCATCATATCGAAGAAGTCATTCCGTCGATCTCCCATGCTTTACTGCTTCATGCTGGCAGTATAGTAGCTAGTGGAGAAAAATATAGCACGTTAACCAGGGAAAATTTGCAACAAACCTTTGAACTTCCCTTAGCTGTTGAATGGGATAATGACCGCCCCTGGATTCGTGTTAAATCAGATAATATAAACCTTCCCCTTGATTTTTATAAGAGATATTGACCCTCACGTTACGTGATAGATTATAGTGAATCTGAAGGGAGGGTTCCAAACATGAAAGTAAAAAAAGTCGCCGACCTGGTTGGAATCAGTGTGCGCGCGCTGCATCCTTATGGTGAAATTGAATTCCATAAACTGGAGGACCCGGGGTGTTAGACAAAACACCCCGGGTCCTCCAGTATTTTACATATGTTAATTGAATACGATTGTTTTATTTTGATGCACGAGAATGCGATCTTCTAAATCCCATTTCACACCGCGAGCTAGCACACTGCGTTCAACTTTTCGTCCGATTTTCTTCAAGTCTTCTGCATTATCGCGATGGTCGACACGCATGATGTCCTGTTCAATGATCGGCCCTTCATCCAGATCATTAGTGACATAGTGGGAGGTGGCACCGATCAGTTTTACCCCTCGCTCATAGGCACGGCCATAAGGATTCGCTCCAATGAATGCTGGCAGGAACGAATGGTGGATATTGATGATCTGGGATGGATAAGCAGCTACGAAGTCAGGAGTCAGGATTTGCATATAACGGGCCAGGACGATTTGATCGATATTGTAATCTTCCAGCAGCTCAAGTTGCTTAGCCTCTGCTTCCTTACGGATATCTTTATTGGCTGGAATATAATGAAACGGGATGCCGAGTGATTCTACCAAGTCTCTGGCATCCTCATGATTGCTGACAACAACCGCAATATCGGTTACTAAGTCACCGCTCTGCCATTCCCATAGCAGTTCACGCAGGCAATGCAATTGTTTGGATACAAAAATTGCGGTTCTCTTCAGTTGATAAACAAATTTAATATCCCATTGCATGTTAAAGTTTTCAGCTACCGCTTGAAACTTGCTCTTCATTTCTTCTTCTTTGCCCTGCAACCCGGGACAATCAAATTCAATCCGCAAGAAAAATGTGCCTTCATAGGCGTCCGTCGTATACTGGCTGGACTCCATAATATTGGCTCCATTTTGAAAAAGGAAATTAGAAACAGCTGCTACGATCCCAGGCTGGTCCGGGCAGCAGATCAGCAGTCGTCCTTTATCTTTATTTGCTTCTTGAAAATTTCGTAGATGTTGGTGTGTTGTTTCAGCCATAATAATCTCCTTTACATGTATTACTGTTAGTTTAGTCTTTATCTTATCGCTCTATCCTATAACAAAATAGACGCTGACAGCAAATCAAAATCCCCTCGCTTCTTGAGGGGATTTAGTACTGCATTATTTTAATGAGGACATTTAGCGCCTTGCCCCGTAATTTATTGCGCCTGTGAATGATTTTCGTCATCATCATCAGACTGATCAAACAAAAGGTTATCATCGATACCAGCTTTACTGAAGTTTTCGCCGAAATACTTGGCCATGCTGGCATGGGCCTGTGCTTTGATCGAAGCATCGATGTGGGAAACAACACTGTATATGGCATAGATGATAGCGAGGCTGTCATCTGCAAAACCCACGACCGGAATGAAGTCAGGTATGACATCGGCTGGAAAAATCAAATAACCAAGGGCACCCGCAATCGTAAGCTTGTCTTTCTTCGGGGTGTTTGGGCTCTTGAATGTGTAATACAAAAGGAAGCTATAGTAAGCGATCTTGGAGCCGAGCAATAATGCATAGCGGCCCATCTTGGCAAAAAATTTACTCTCGGAAAAATACTTACGCCCGGTTTCCACTGCTTTGGCGGGATTGAAGTTATTCAGTTTTTTATTATAATTGTTTTCTTCACTCATCATCTAATTCTCCTTTTTGATATAAGCGCTTCTTTTATTTTACCTTCCCCGAATACATCGTTGTCAATCATTCTCTTCTACTATAAAAATTCGAAAAATTCACTTCTTACCCTTGTAAAATTCACCGCTTTAGTGTAAGTTAGTGAGAACCAATTAAATACTAACTCGATGATTTCTTATCTAGAGAGGCAGAGGGACTGGCCCGTCGAAGCCTCAGCAACCACTGGTGTGACCAGAAAGGTGCTAATTCCAGCAAGTTGTGTGATGCAGCTTGGAAGATAAGGAGAGGAACTTATTCATTCAAAAGTCTTCTTCTTATGGGAAGACTTTTTTTATATTTACCTATGATTTTTCAACGAGGAGGAATTGTACATGACCGATCATTCGTATTCTTTTCAGACACGCGTGCTTCACGGTAATCATAAGTTCGACCCGACCACAGGTGCGGTTAGCGTGCCAATCCAGCAGGCGTCAACTTTTCATCAGGAAGACTTTGATAATCCAGGAAAATATGACTACAGCCGATCAGGCAACCCGACAAGAGAAGCCTTGGAAGAGGAGATCGCCAGGCTTGAAGGCGGCGATAAAGGGCTTGCTTTCGCATCCGGTATGGCTGCCATTTCCACCTCGTTCATGATGTTGTCCAAAAACGATCACGTAGTCATTACGGAAGATGTCTACGGCGGGACATTTCGACTGGTCCACGAGGTCCTGCACCGGTTCGGAATCGAGCATACTTTCGTCGATATGACAGATTTGCATGCGGTCGCGACAGCCATTCAGCCGAATACCAAAGTCGTCTACATCGAAACACCAGCTAATCCGCTCTTAAATATAACCGACATCAGTGCTGTTGCTAAACTTGCTAAAGCCCATGGCTGCTACACATTCGTCGATAATACATTCATGACTCCAGCCCTGCAGCGGCCGTTGGAGCTTGGTGCCGATCTGGTTCTGCACAGCGCTACTAAATTCATTGCGGGACATAGTGATGTTGTAGCTGGCCTCGCCGTTACGAACCATCCGGAGATCGCTGAACAGCTCCCGTATTTACAGAATGCTTTCGGCTCGATTCTTGGGCCGCATGACTCCTGGCTCGTTTTACGAGGACTGAAGACACTGGACTGCCGGTTGAAACAATCGACCGAATCAGCCATCAAAATCACACAATATCTAGACGACCATCCATTGGTGGAAGAAGTATATCACCCAAGCCTTAGTACTCATCCTGGTTATTCGACCCATAACTATCAGGCAGACGGTCCCGGTGCTGTCCTTTCGTTTCGGCTGAAAGATGCAGCTGCCGTCCGTGAATTCTCTAAACACGTAGAAATTCCAGTGTTTGCTGTGAGCCTGGGAGCTGTCGAGTCGATTCTTTCTTACCCGGCGAAAATGTCCCATGCTTCCATGCCTGAACAGGAAAGGCTGAAAAGAGGTATTACCGACGGTCTGCTCCGTCTATCTGTGGGCCTGGAAAAAGCCGAAGACATCATCAAAGATTTTGACCAGGCATTACAGTCGATCACTAGCCTGGAAGTCGAACTAGGAGGATAACGAATGAAATTAGATCAAGCACTTCAGGAAAAGACATTAATCGGAGACGGCGCGATGGGGACCCTGCTCTATTCTTACGGGGTCGACCGTTGTTTTGAAGAACTGAACTTGTCCCATGCGAAAGAAGTACGAAATGTGCATAAAGCCTATGTCCGTGCCGGTGCTGATGTCATTCAGACCAATACGTACGGAGCCAATTATATTAAATTATCCCGCTACGGGCTGGAAGATCACGTAAAAGCAATCAATACTGCAGCCGTACGCCTGGCAAAAGAAGCCGCCGGTAAAGATGCCTATGTCGTAGGCACCATCGGAGGCATCCGGGATATTCAAAAAGAAATACCAACTATGGACGAATTGAAACGCAGTTTCCGTGAGCAGCTATATTGCCTGTTGATGGAAGATATAGACGGATTGATTTTTGAAACCTTCTATGACCTGGAAGAACTGACAACCGTTTTAGAGATTTCCCGGCAGGAAACTGATCTTCCATTAATTGCGGAAGTTTCCATGCATGAGCCCGGCGTTGTGCAAAATGGCACACCACTTGCAGATGCGCTTCACCTGTTGGAACAAAAAGGTGCTGATGTTGTCGGCGTCAACTGCCGGCTTGGCCCTTATCATATGATTCAAGCACTGGAAGACGTTCCATTACCGGAAAAAGCAGTGCTTTCTGCATATCCGAATGCCAGTCTGCCAGATTACGATGATGGAAGATTAATCTACCCGAATGACCCGAATTATTTTCAAAAAAGCGCGCTGGATTTATACCGGCAGGGAGCACGTCTGATCGGCGGTTGCTGCGGGACTACTCCCGAGCATATTGCTGCGGTCGCTAAAGAAGTAAAAGGCAGAAAGCCGATTACCGAGAAAGTAGTACCTATTAAACAGCCACCTGTGCCTAAGCAGGCAGATGAAAGTAAGCGTGAGGAACACCTTCATGAAATCGCAAAGAAAAAGCGTTCCATTATTGTTGAACTGGATCCTCCGAAAAAGTTGAATACAGAAAAGTATCTGCGCGGGGCAAAGGCTTTAAGAGATGCTGGAGTCGATTCGGTAACACTGGCAGACAACTCTCTCGCCTCTCCCCGAATCAGCAATACAGCGATGGCAACAATCATCAAGCAGGAATATGAGATCAATCCGCTTGTCCATATCGCCTGTCGCGATCGGAATTTGATTGGGCTGCAATCGCACTTGATGGGACTGCACACACTTGGTATCCGCGAGGTGCTTGCCGTGACCGGTGACCCTACGAAAATAGGCGACTTTCCCGGGGCCACCTCCGTGTATGATTTATCGTCATTCGACCTGATTCACTACATTAAGCAGCTCAATGAAGGTATCTCTTTCTCTGGTAAATCACTAGGAGAAAAGACTGATTTTTCTGTTGCTGCTGCATTCAATCCGAATGTGCGTAATTTGAACCGGGCAGTCGGCCGGTTAGAGAAAAAGATTTCTTATGGCGCTGATTACTTCATCAGTCAGCCGGTATACTGCGAAAAGCAGATCGTGGAAGTCTATGAAGCTACGAAACATCTCGATACACCGGTTTATATCGGTATCATGCCGCTGACCAGCTCGCGAAACGCGGAATTTTTGCATCATGAAGTTCCAGGCATCACGCTTTCACCGGAAATACGGGAGAGCATGGAACAACACAGCCATGACAAAGAACGTTCCCAGAAAGAAGGGATTGCCATCGCCAAATCATTGATTGATGCGGCGCTTGATTTGTTTAATGGCATCTATTTAATCACCCCTTTTCTACGTTATGAAATGACGGTAGAATTGACGGAATACATCAAACAACAAACCGCAAAGCAGGAAAGGAAGGTTTCCAATGGCATCAACATCATTTAAGGAACACCTGGCCAGTAGAATACTAGTATTGGATGGTGCGATGGGAACGATGCTTCAACAGGCAGACCTGGCACCGGAAGATTTTGGCGGAGAAGCCTACGACGGATGCAACGAATATTTGAACATTACCGCCCCCCATGTACTGGAACGGATTCACACCGAATATCTGGAAGCTGGTGCCGATATTATCGAGACTAATACTTTCGGAGCGACCAGTCTTGTCCTGGATGAATATGACCTTGGCCACTTAGCTGAGGAAATCAATATCAAAGCAGCACAAATTGCTAAAGAAGCAGCTGAATCTTTTAACAGTGCAGAAAAACCGCGATATGTAGCTGGAGCGATGGGCCCGACAACTAAGACCTTATCCGTTACAGGCGGAACAACATTCGATGCCTTGGCAGAAGCGTATGAAGAACAGGCTCGCGGCCTGATTACCGGCGGTGTCGACTTGCTGCTTTTAGAAACCTCCCAGGACATGCTGAATGTAAAAGCCGCTTACCTTGGGATTACAAGGGCTTTTGAAACCACTGGCACTGAACTGCCGCTCATCATTTCAGGGACAATTGAGCCGATGGGGACCACACTTGCCGGCCAAAGCATCGAAGCTTTTTATATTTCCCTGGAACATATGAATCCTGCTGTCGTTGGTTTGAACTGTGCCACCGGACCGGAATTCATGCGTGACCACCTCCGCTCCCTGTCTGATTTGGCGACCACGGCAACGAGCTGTTATCCGAATGCCGGCCTTCCCGATGAAGAAGGAAACTATCATGAAACACCACAGTCACTCGCAGCAAAAATTGCCGGCTTTGCTGAAAAGGGCTGGCTGAATCTTGTCGGGGGATGCTGTGGTACGACACCGGACCACATTAAAGCGATCGCGGAAGCTGTGGAAGGTCTGGAACCACGGACCGCACCGGATTCCCACCCCCATGCTGTTTCCGGAATCGAGCCATTCCTATATGATGACAAAAATGACCGGCCGATCCTTGTCGGTGAACGGACCAATGTCATCGGCTCCCGTAAGTTCAAGCGGCTGATTGCCGAGGAAAAGTTTGAGGAAGCATCGGAGATTGCCCGGGCCCAGGTAAAAAAAGGTGCTCAGGTCATTGATATCTGTCTTGCCGATCCTGACCGTGATGAAACGCAGGACATGGAAGCTTTCATGAAGCAAGTCGTCAATAAAGTGAAGGTTCCCCTGGTGATCGACTCGACGGATGTAGAAGTCATTGAGAAAGCACTCAAATATTCCCAGGGAAAAGCGATCATCAACTCGATCAACCTTGAAGATGGGGAGGAACGCTTCAAAGAAGTGCTGCCGGTAGTGAAGAAATTTGGAGCGGCTGTTGTTGTCGGAACCATTGATGAAGAAGGGATGGCCGTCACTGCAAAACGGAAGCTGGAGGTAGCTAAACGCTCTTACGATATTCTCGTTGGCGAATACGGGCTTGAGCCATCCGATATCATCTTTGATCCACTTGTCTTCCCGGTCGGCACCGGTGATGAACAGTATATCGGTTCTGCCGAAGCTACAATTGAAGGGATTCGCCTGATCAAAGAAGATTTGTCGGAATGCCAGACAGTACTAGGTGTCAGCAACGTATCATTCGGCCTGCCACCAGTAGGACGTGAAGTCCTGAACGCCGTCTACCTCTATCACTGTACCAAGGCAGGACTGGATTACGCGATTGTAAATACGGAGAAGTTAGAGAGATATGCTTCGATCCCGGAAGAAGAAATCGAGCAAGCCAATCAGTTGCTCTTTGATACAAATGATAAAACACTGGCAGAGTTCACTGCCTTTTACCGTGGGAAGAAAAAAGAGACGAAAGTGCCAACCGAGACAATGACACTTGCCGAGCGGCTTGCGCATTATGTCGTGGAGGGTACGAAAGAAGGACTAATACCTGACTTAGAACAGGCACTTGAAGAATACAATACTCCACTTGAGGTGATCAATGGACCGCTTATGGAGGGTATGGCTGAGGTTGGCCGCCTGTTCAACGACAACCAGCTGATCGTTGCAGAAGTTCTGCAAAGTGCCGAAGTAATGAAGGCATCCGTCGCCTTCCTGGAACCCCACATGGAAGTAGCGGATACCTCTAATAAAAAAGGGAAAGTCCTGCTCGCCACCGTCAAAGGTGACGTGCATGATATCGGTAAGAATCTTGTCGAGATTATTCTAAGTAACAATGGCTTTGAAGTGGTCGACCTTGGCATTAAAGTCACCCCTTCAGAACTGATCAATCAAATCAAAGAGGAAAACCCTGACTTTGTCGGGTTATCCGGCCTGCTCGTCAAGTCCGCCCAACAGATGGTACTGACAGCACAGGATCTGACCCAGCAAAAGATTTCCATTCCGATTCTTGTGGGCGGAGCCGCTTTATCCCGTAAATTCACATTGACGAAAATCCTTCCGCAATATGAAGGACCGGTTTTCTACGCGAAAGATGCGATGGATGGATTGGCATTATCGAATCGCCTCAGTAATGAGGAAGAGCGGGAAGCACTGGTAGGCGAGCTCCATGAAAAACAGCAGGCGGCTTTAGCTAAAAACGCGGACCGGGAACAATCTCAGGGAGCTACTGCTGTGGCTGTCAAACCGAAGTCTTCGGTATCAACTGAGGTACCTGTCTACCATCCACAGGATTACAAACAGCATGTTCTCCGGAATTATTCGGTTGACCATATAGAACCCTATATCAATATGCAGATGCTGATCGGTCACCACCTTGGACTGAAAGGCAAGTATTCCAGATTGATAGCTGAGAATAATGAAAAAGCCGTCCATTTGAAGGGTGTCGTTGACGATTTGTTGACGAAAGCTAAAAAAGAGAGTTGGATTGAGCCATCTGCTCTCTATCAATTTTTCCCTGCTCAATCGGATGGGGACGATGTCATCATCTATGATCCAGCTGATGAAAAGACGGAAATCGAGCGGTTCACCTTCCCGCGCCAGCCACGGGAGCCATTCCTTTGTCTGGCAGACTACCTCCGTCCGGTATCCAGTGAAGAGATGGATTATGTCGGGTTCTTCGCCGTCACCGCTGGAAAAGGAATTCGAGACCGTGCAGAAATGTTAAAGGAACAAGGTGAATACCTGGAAAGCCATGCCTTGCAGGCACTGGCACTCGAAACCGCAGAAGGCCTGGCCGAACATGTTCACCAGCTGATGCGTGATAAATGGGGATTCCCGGATCCAACTGATTTTACAATGCAGCAGCGGTTCTCGGCTAAATATCAAGGCCAACGCTATTCCTTCGGATACCCGGCCTGTCCGGATTTAGAGGATCAGGAAAAATTATTCCAGCTGATTAAGCCGGAACAAATCGGCGTCGAGCTGACCGATGGATTCATGATGGAGCCGGAAGCCTCTGTCACCGCCATCGTATTCGCTCATCCTGATGCCAGATATTTCAACGTCTATTAAATACGAAAGGCAGCGATTTTCTCGCTGCCTTTTCTGTATTTATTGTTGTCTCTTATCCCGCTGTATTTTCTCTTATATCATTTTATCTGTCTCTTTTATTTTCAAAAGTTGGAACTAGTATAGAAAGTGGACACAGGTAGTGAGCCATGTTTTAATCGACCTAAAGCTTAAATTAAGGACGTGTTCACTTGACTAAAAAAATGAAGAGTTACAGTTCGGAATTTAAAGAGTATGTAGCTAAAATGATTGTCCTAGACGGACATAAAATGACTGATATTTGCAACAAGCTCAATTTACCTTACGGTACCGTTAAGCGGTGGGTAGGGAGCTATCGTGACAAGCAGAAGAACGCAGAAAAAGAGGAACAAAACCAGCTATTAACGGCCTCTGAGTACAAAGAGATGTATGAAAAAGAACGGCAAGAGAAGCTTGAAGCTCAGGAGGAAGCCGAAATATTAAAAAAGGCAATGCACATCTTCACGCAAGAAAAAGAGTAAAGTTCGAGTTCATTTATGAACATCGTACAGAACACACCGTATCGAAGATGTGCGAAGTTCTTGGTGTGTCTACATCAGGCTATTATGCTTACCTCCACAGGTTAGAGCAGCCAGAAACAGAGCGGGAAGCATTCAACCGGCATTTAGATGAGCGAATTCTATTTCACTATCACGATAATCATGGGTGTTACGGCAGCCCTCGTATTTATAAAAAAATCCGGGATGAGGATGAACTATCGGTTTCCGAGAAGAAAGTGACAAACCGTATGAGGGAGTTAGAACTGTATGCAGTGCCACCAAAGAAGTTTGTAGCGACTACCGATTCGAAACATGCCAATCAAACTTTTCCTAACCATTTGAAACGAGAGTTTCAACCAGAAGCTCCGAACAAGGTCTGGGCTACGGATATTACCTATATTCATACTGGTGAAGGATTCTTGTATCTAAATCCTGTCATGGACCTGTATTCTCGCCGTATTATCAGTTTTCGTATTGACGACCATATGAAACAATCGCTATCTCTACATGCCTTAGAAGAAGCTATCTCCCTTCGGGAGCCAGAAGCAGGATGGATCCATCATTCAGATCAAGGATCCCAATACTGTTCCAGGGCTTATGTAGAAACCCTTGAAGAAGCCCAAGCTACAATAAGCATGAGTCGGAAAGGCACACCCTATGATAACGCCTGTGTCGAAAGTTTCTTTGCCTCATTAAAAAAGGAGTACTTGTATAAATACGTATTCCCTACAAAAGCTGAAGCTATTTTAGCTGTTCAATTTTATATTAAATTTTATAACCAGAAGCGTATGCATTCCTTCTTGGATGATAAGAGCCCTATTGAAAAAGAAAAGGCCTATTATTCGGGCCAAAGTCAGAAGCTCGCTTCAGAACAAACTCCCTCTGCATAAAGGGTAGGATCGGTTTTGGTATCCTTCCCTTTATGCGGAGGCATCCAAGTGTTTCGGAAGAAAACACGCGGAAGAAAAAGTGGCCCGCTGAGTGATCTATTTTTGTCCACTTTATTGACAGAATTCCAAAGTGTCTCTCTTATTCTCGAAATTGTCACTCTTTCGTTCCATATTGTCTCTCATATGCACCAGCCCTTCTCACAAACTGTAAGTTTGTCTCATAAATGACCCTTTTCTACCCAAAAAAAGACCACCCTTAGCTCACAATCAGAGCAAGGGTGACCTTTGATTAATGCATATGACGGAGAAGCATACTTTCCGACGGACCGAGTGTTATCGTGAGCTCGCCGTCTTTTGCTTTAAATACACGCTTTTTATTCTCCATATGCTGCCACTTCCCTTTTCTCACCATCAATGTAACTTCCCGGTTTTCATGAATATGACGGTTGTACAGATAAATCATATGTTCATCACTGGCACTCCCGCCAAAATTGTCAACTCCGTTTTCAATCCATCGTTCAAAAGAATACACATCATGATGAAGCGAATGGGATTTCCAGCAGCCGGTCCGTAATGCCGGATGTTCGCGGCGCCATTTCCCAATCATTTTATACCATTCTACCAGGCTATCATCTTCTCTTCCCCACGGGTAAGGCTTCCGATTATCAGGATCGCTCCCCCCGGTCAAGCCTGCTTCGTCACCGTAGTAAAGCGATGGTACTCCCGGGAAAGTATAGAGCCACAAACTAAGGGCTTTCACCTGGGCATCAACGATTACAGCTTTGTCGTCAGCTAGCATATCTCCCGGCAAAAACTGATCGAGCATCGTCTTGATCCGTTCAACATCATGGCTGGATAACATATTCATCAAGGCATAAAAGTAGTGCTTCGGATAATGTTCGCTCAAAGTCAACAACCGGCGTTCCACGTCATGGGCATCAGCATCGCCACTCATGAACGCCAGCATAAGTCCCCTCAGCGGATAGTTCATGACCGAATCCAATACACCGCCAAGGAAATACTCTCTGCGTTTGCCATGGCCGATTTTCGTCGTGGCATCTTCCCACACTTCTCCCAGCAACACGCTTGATTCATCTTCTTTTTTCAGCTGCTGGTAGATTTGCTTAATCAAATCATCGGTCAATTCATCAGCGACATCGAGACGCCAGTGCTTCAAGCCGTGTTTTTGCCAGAACTTCAGGACACTTTCCTCATCATGAATCAAAAAGTTCTGGTAGCTTTCATCGTCTTTATTTACGGTGGGAAGTGTCCCTACCCCCCACCAGGACTCGTATTCATCAGGGTGGTTATGGAAGAGATACCAGGAATAGTATGGGGATTCTTTCGATTGATAGGCTCCGATCGAATCATACTGGCCGCGTTGGTTGAAATAGATGCTGTTGCTGCCGGTATGGTTGAAGACACCGTCGAGCATAATTTCAATCCCATGTTCACCAGCCTTCTGAACAAGTTCTGCCAAATCTTCATTGCTCCCAAGCAGCTGGTCTACCGTATGATAGTCGCCGGTATCATAGCGGTGGTTGCTTTCCGCTTCGAATAAAGGATTCAGATAAATCACCGTGACACCGAGTGAGGCGATATAGTCGAGCTTCTCGATTATTCCCTGGATGTTCCCCGCAAAAAAGTCCCAGCGGACAACAGCGCCATTTTCATCACGGATATAAATCGGGTCATTTTCCCAGTGGCTGTGCATCAGGCTTGTCTTCGGAGCCTTGGCAAGCTCACGTTCACCAGCCGCATAGAAGCGGTCAGGGAAAATCTGATAGATGGTTCCATGCTTCCACCATTCCGGAGTTTCATAGGCAGCATCATAGACGGTAATCTGCCAGGACGGGGGAACATGATCATACACAACCCCATCACCGCTTTCTTCAATATTGCGACGTCCATAAAAAAACGTGCCATCTTCCAGCTGGATTTCAAAGTAGTACCAAACCAGTTGTGGTTCCTCTGGCATGGTAATGGTAGTTTCATAGCCGGAAAATTGATGCTGCTCACTATAGATATCCATTTCCTGCGTTTGTTCTTTATCCGTATTATCCAAAATATAATGAAGGATGACGCTTGAAATGCGGTAGCGGTTATGGATATCAATGGTAAGGGTCACATTGGAGCCTTTTGGTGCAGCACCGAAAGGCTCGCGGTATTGTGATTTGAAGCTGTTATGATAAACGTCGTTTGATTTCATCGTACGTCCTCCTCCATTCATTGATCACTTAAGCGTATTTACTGGTGCAATCCTCCAGATATCAGAGGCATATTCCTGAATCGTCCGATCACTGGAGAATTTCCCGGCATGTGCAATATTGACCAGGCTCTTTCTGTTCCATGCCTGTTTCTGCTGATAATCAAAGCTAACCCGCTGCTGGGCCGCTACATAAGCTGCGAAATCTTTCAGTACAAAAAATTCATCATTATGGTGCACGAGCGAGTCATAGATTTCCTGAAATTCTGTATCCCCTTTTGAAAAAGGACTGTAATGAATTAGCTGATCGACAGTGAGTCGAACCTCTTCGTTCGTTTCATACACCTGCTTCGAGGAATATTCCCCGGTCCGGTAAAACTCCAAAACTTCCTCCGAGCTTAAGCCGAACGTGTAAATATTGTCATCCCCGACAAGTTCATGAATTTCCACATTGGCGCCATCCATCGTTCCAAGTGTCAACGCCCCGTTCATCATCAGCTTCATGTTTCCGGTACCGGAAGCTTCCTTACTGGCCGTTGAAATCTGTTCACTCACATTGGCTGCCGGGATGATCCGTTCCGCAAGAGAAACCGAATAGTTTTCCAGAAAAACAACTTTAAGCTTGTCGCTTACTACCGGGTCATTATTCACCACGTCAGCAATCGTATTGATCAGCTTGATGATTTTTTTGGCATAATGGTAGCCCTGTGCTGCTTTGGCACCGAAAAAGAAGGTTCTTGGGGCCATTTCCAGCGAAGGATCTGTTTTGATTTTGTTATACAGATGCATGATATGGAGCGCATTCAAGAGCTGACGTTTATAGCCATGGAGACGCTTGATATGGACATCAAAAATCGATTGCGGATCAAGGGAAATTCCTTTCGTGTCGTAAACCCAGGAAGCCAGCTTTTCTTTGTTCGCTTGCTTGATATTTTCCAAGCTATTCAATACACCTGCATCCTCCTGATAAGCCAGCAGGTCTGTCAGGCGCCCAGGTTCATTTATCCAACTTTCACCAATTGTTTCTGTAAGAAGTCCGGCAAGCGGCTTATTGGCATGCATCAGCCAGCGTCTGTGGGTAATACCGTTCGTCTTGTTGTTGAACCGCTCAGGAAATGTATTATAAAAAATTTTCATTTCCCGCTTTTTCAAAATCTCGGTGTGAAGCCTTGCCACCCCATTGATGCTATGGCTGCCGACAATCGACAGGTGAGCCATTTTCACCTGCCCATCGGCAATGATAGCCAGTTCAGCGATCCGGTCGAATTCTCCCGGATACTGTTCCCATAACGATTGGCAGAACCGCTCGTTGATTTCTTCTATAATCATAAAAATACGTGGCAGCAGTTGCCGTACCATATCCACAGGCCAGGACTCCAACGCTTCACTCAGGGTCGTATGATTGGTGTAGGAAACCGAGGCTTGAATGATGTCCCAGGCTTCTTTCCATCCCAGCTGCTTTTCATCCAGCAAAACCCGCATCAGTTCCGGAATCACCATTGCAGGATGGGTGTCATTAATATGGAGAGCGACTTTTTCAGGAAAGGCGGACCAGGGCAGTTCGAGCTGTTCAAAAGCACGCACGGCACTCTGAACCCCTGCCGATACTAAAAAGTATTCCTGTTTCAGTCGCAGCTGCTTCCCTTCTTCATGGGAATCATCGGGGTATAAAAATTCCGAAATTGCTTCAAGGGAGCGCTTGTGGCCGAGGAAATTCCCGAACTCATTCAGCCTTGATGCTTTTTTGATCGTATCATCCAGGTTCGCTTCTACAGACCAGAGGCGCAGCGTATTGACGGTATCACTGTTATAGCCGACAACCGGGACATCATAGGGAACCGCCTGGACCTGCTCATAATCATGGTGGTCGAAATGCAGGTTGCCATCTTCATCCTTGCTCGAAGACACATGACCGCCGAAACGGACTTCCACTGCTTCTTCCGGGCGACGGACTTCCCATACAAATTCACGTGATAGCCATAAGTCAGGAAATTCGACTTGATTGCCATCGATGAACTGCTGGTCGAACATACCGTATTTATACCGGATACCATAGCCATGACCAGCCAGCCCCAATGAGGCAAGGGAATCCAGGAAGCAGGCAGCAAGTCGACCCAGCCCCCCGTTACCGAGGCCTGCGTCACTCTCTTCTTCCTCTAGTTCCCCCAGTTCAAATCCTAAATCTTTCAAACCTTCTGCCACAACATCGACTATTTGCATATTCAGGAGATTATTCCCCATCAATCTGCCGATCAGAAACTCCATGGAAAAATAGTAGACTTGCTTTTCCTTCTCTCGTTCATAGCGCTGGTTCGTCTCCAGCCATTTTGTTCCGATTCTTTCTCGCAACAGCGAACCAAGAGCTCTATATGCATCCACCTCTGTAGCGGTTTCAACTGTTTTGCCTAGTTTAGCCTCGAGCTTCTGGGAAAATGCCTGTTTGAATTCCTCTTTGTCGCTGAACATTACGGTTTCCTCCAATTCATACAGCCCTATTCCATTGCCTGCGCGTACACCTCACGATACCGGCGTGCAGAATACTTCCACGGGAATTGACTTTTTGTGATATTTTTTATGAGCGGTTTCCAGAGCTCTTTATCCTGGTAAAATTCAAGTGCCCGACGGATAGTGAACAGCATGTCATGGGCATTATAATTCGCAAATGTGAAGCCGTTCCCTTCCCCTGTTTGTTCATTGTACGGCTGAACCGTATCAGCAAGACCACCTGTTTCCCTGACAATTGGAGCAGCCAGATAACGGAGGGCGATCAATTGTCCGATGCCGCATGGTTCAAACCGGGACGGCATCAGGAACATGTCGCTCGCCGCGTATACTTGGCGGGAGAAGGATTCACTGAATAAGATATTCGCGGACATCTTCGTTGGATACTTTGATTGTGCCCATTGAAACATTTGTTCATAATCATATTCTCCCGTGCCTAGCACGACCAGCTGAATATCCTCCGTATCCAGGAGTTCATCGATAACTCGGGCGATCAAATCGAATCCTTTTTGCTCAACAAGCCTGGAAACGATGCTGATCATCGGGACATCACTCCGCACCGGCAGCCCTAGTTCTTTTTGCAGCCATAGTTTATTATGGCACTTTTTCGTCAGTGAACTTCGGTAAGGGAAAGCAAGCGCCTCATCCTTCATCGGATCATAATCTTTGATATTGATGCCATTAACGATGCCGGTCATTCGGTCGGATTTGCTCCGTAATACTCCATCTAGGTTTTCCCCATAATAAGGAGTTTGAATCTCTTTTGCATAAGTTTCACTGACAGTGGTAATACGGTCAGCAAAATTCAATGCCCCCTTCATGAAGTTGATGTCCCCGAAAAACTCGAGTCCTTCCGGCGTCATCAGGCGCTCGTCCAGCTCCATCAAGTCATATAAAACCGACTCTGAAAATATCCCCTGGTATTTCAGGTTATGAATCGTAAAGACTGTTTTCATACTTTCAAAGATTGGATCATCCTTGTAATGGGTGTGGAGAAAGACTGGAATCAGACCGCTCTGCCAGTCATGACAATGGATGACATCAGGTGTCCAGTCCAGCGCTTTAATCATTTCCATTACGGCACGGTTGAAAAAGACGAACCGTTCCGCTTCATCTCCATATCCATACAAATTCGAACGCTTGAAATAATATTCATTATCAATGAAATAGACGGTTACGCCATTCTGTTCGATGTATTCCACCCCGGCATACTGATTGCGCCAGCCAAGGGTCACATTCAATTCCAATAGCGGCTTCATCTGCGACTTCCATTCATCACTTATTTCCTGATATTTCGGGAGGACAATACGAACATCCTCCCCCTGCTCCTTAAGTGCCTGCGGAAGTGAACCCAGCACATCTGCAAGTCCGCCTGTTTTGATGAATGGGGTGCATTCGGATCCTACCATCAATATTTCCATTCTGTTCACTCCTTTTACCTGTTCATTTCATCACATGTAGAAATTGTAAAAAGATTGCCGTGATAGGCAATCTCTTACATGGACACACGTTTTGCTACGACATAAGGCTTCTCAGGGACTCCAATCAATGTCCGGCTATTAGAAATACGACAGTCCTTATCCAGGATGACATTTTCTAATACTGCATTGCTGTCGATTTCACAACGCTGCATTATGATCGAGTTTTTGATTACTGCCCCTTTTGCCACTTTCACTCCACGGAATAAAATGCTGTCCTCCACTTGTCCGTCAATGACACAGCCATTGGCGACAAGAGTATTCGTAACATTTGAATCCTGAGAATACTTTGTCGGAGGCTCATTTTTCACCTTTGTAAATATAGGTGCTTCCTCTTTGAATAAATCATCATGGTTTGCCCCATTCAGCAGGCTCGCACTATGCCGATAATAGCTTTCTACCGAATTGATAAGAGCGTGCGCTCCCTCATATTCATAAGCATGCATATGGATTTGCGGCAGCCTGGCTTTGATACCATCAAGGAAAAAGTGAGAACAGCCGTGAGCGATACAGTCTTCAATCATCCCATATAAATAGTTCTTCTCCAGGATATACATATCCATATAGACATTGTTACTCCGTTGATCATTATGGATATCGGTAACCCGGCCACTTTCATCAATCGTCAGCTTATGGGCGCGCTTATGTTCCGGGTACAGCTCCTCCACCTTTTTATAGACAACCGTTACATCAGCACCGGACGCTTTATGTTCCTCCAGTACTTCACGGAAGTTTATGTTGCAGATATTCTGTGTCCCGGAGACGACGACATAGTCGGCAAGCGTACGAGTGATAAAGTCAATATTATTATGGAAATGCTGCAGGTCCCCTTTTGATATATCCGTCGGATCATTCCAGTCTGGAGGAAGAATGAATAATCCGCCACGTTTACGATCCAGATCCCAGGCTTTCCCTTGCTCCAAATGATCCATCAGCGAACGGTATTTCCGTCTGGCGAAAACAGCAATCGACTCGATTCGGGAATTACTCATATTGGATATGGTAAAGTCAATCATTCGGTAACGTCCGGCAAATGGGACAGCGGCACTGCACCGAAAATAAGTGAGTTCATCCAACACATCTTGTTCATGGTCTAGATTTATGATTCCTGCAATACGATCCATCGACTACCATCCTCCTATTTTATAATTTGCTCCAAATAACTTTTCGCTAACACACTGTCTTCATCGGCAACTAACGTAATATCGCTTTTAGGTGATGGGTCGCCGATGACGGCCCCATCCTCGATGACACTCCCAGCTGCAATGATGGCACGGTTGATGGTCACATTTTTTCCGATTTTAGCTTCCGGCATGATAACCGAATCCTGGATAATGGAACCTTCCTTGACATGGACCCCATAGAAGATAACAGAATGGTCAATAGTTCCGTGAATCCGGCAGCCTTCATTAATCAGGGCATTATGAACGGTCGCTTCATGCGAGATATACTGCGGAGGCTGGTTCGGACTTTTTGAGTAAATGCGCCAGGAGTAATCATTCAACTCAAGCTCCTGTTTCTCTTTCAGTAAATCCATGTTGGCTTCCCATAAGCTCGCAACCGTCCCGACATCTTTCCAGTAGCCATCAAATGTGTAGGCCATCATCTTTTTGTAGTCGCCGAGCATCGCGGGGATGATATCTTTTCCGAAGTCATTTGAAGAATTTTCATTATTGGCATCATCGATCAAATAGCGTTTCAAGATGTCCCACCTGAAAATATAGACACCCATAGAAGCCAAATTACTCTTCGGGTGTTCCGGTTTCTCATCGAATTCCGTGATTACACCCGAGTCATTGGTGTTCATAAGGCCGAACCGGCTCGCTTCCTCCCATGGTACTTCTATGACTGAAATCGTAGCATCCGCACCGCTCGCCTTATGGTAATCAAGCATATCGCTGTAATCCATTTTATAAATATGATCTCCCGATAAAACAAGGACATGGTCGGGGTCATACTGATTGAGGAATTTGATATTTCGATAAATAGCATTAGCCGTTCCTGTATACCAGCCTCCCCCTTCTTCGGATTGAACATATGGTGGCAGAACAGAAACTCCACCGTATTTACGATCAAGATCCCAGTCGCTTCCAATTCCTATATAGTTATTCAAAATCAATGGTTCATATTGGGTGAGGACTCCTACCGTATCAATTCCCGAATTGGTACAGTTACTCAATGGAAAATCAATGATTCTGTATTTCCCGCCAAAATAGACAGCAGGCTTTGCAATCTGCTTGGTGAGTGATTTAAGTCTCGTTCCCTGGCCTCCGGCTAAAAGCATAGCTACACACTCTTTTTTCATGATTTAGTCCCCCTTCGGTCCATTGGTTCGTTTCCAAAAAGTTACCGCTAGTGGCGGTATCGTCATTTTAATATGGTGATTCTGCCCCTGCCATGGCTCTGGGACAGATGCAGCCTTTAATCCGTTTCTCTGGCCGGATCCGCCAAAATGTTCCGCGTCGCTATTGAATATCTCCTCATAATGCCCGGGCTGTGGTACTCCGACTTTATAGTCGTGATAAACTACCGGAGTAAAATTACAGACAACCAGCAGCTGGTCTTTGGGTGTCCGGCTGCAACGTATAAAAGATATGACGCTCTGCTCAAAATTATGTGGATCTATCCATGAGAAGCCATCTTCATGATGATCCAGTTCCCATAAGGCAGGCATATCCTTATAAAATTGATGCAGCTGTTTTACATAGTCGAGTACCGATGCATGGGAATCATAATCCAACAGCTCCCAATCGAGGTCCTCCAAGTCCTTCCACTCGTCGAACTGACCAAATTCAGAGCCCATGAATAACAACTTTTTACCAGGATGGGCGAACATAAAAGCCAAAAACGCCCGTAAATTGGCAAATTTCTGCCAGTAGTCTCCCGGCATCTTATTCAACAATGATTTCTTGCCATGTACGACTTCATCATGAGAAATCGGGAGGACGAAATTCTCGGAAAAAGCATAGAACAACGAGAACGTAATGAGGTTATGATTGTATTTACGGTGCACCGGATCCATTTCCATATAACGGAGCATATCGTTCATCCAGCCCATATTCCATTTATAATTGAACCCGAGTCCACCAATGTAAGTCGGCGCGCTGACAAGCGGATAAGACGTGGATTCCTCTGCCATCATCAATACATTCGGTACTTCCTCAAAAATCGCTTCATTCATTTTTTTAATGAATGCGATGGCTTCAAGGTTTTCCCTGCCTCCATGCTCATTCGTTTCCCATTCATCGTCTTCCTTGCCAAAATCAAGATAAAGCATACTTGCTACCGCATCGACACGGAGGCCATCCAGGTGGAACTCCTTCAGCCAGTAAATTGCATTTGAAATGAGAAAGCTCTGTACTTCATTGCGGCCAAAGTCAAACGTCAGTGTCCCCCATTGTGGCTTCTCCGCTTTCAGCGGATTTTCGTATTCATAGAGTGCCTCTCCGTCGAACCGGCGAAGACCATGGGCATCTTTACAGAAATGACCCGGTACCCAGTCGAGAATGACACCAATGCCATGCTGGTGGCATTGATCGACAAAATAACGGAAGTCATCCGGTGTCCCATAGCGGGAGGTCACAGCATAATACCCCGTAGTCTGATAACCCCAGGAGCGGTCAAACGGATGCTCGGTGATCGGAAGCAGTTCGATATGGGTGTATCCCAGCTCTTTGACATAGGGGATAACTTCCTCTGCATAATCGCGGTAATTATAATAGACTTCAGGCTCAATGTTTTTCCACGATCCCAAATGCAGCTCATAGATGGAAATGGGAGATTCATAGAAATTCATCTCTTCGCGGCGCTTCATCCATAGATCGTCATTCCATTGATAATTGTCAAGCGGATAGATGACCGAAGCTGTATTCGGCCGCAATTCACTGGAGAATGCGTAAGGATCTGCTTTCAGCTGCAGATGTCCGTGGGGAGTGAGGATTTCATACTTATAAATTTCCCCTTGTTCAAGGTGAGGGATGAACGTATGCCAGATCCCGTTCTCGTTCAATTTCTTCATCGGGTGTTCCCTGCCATCCCATTCATTAAAGTCGCCGACAACACTGACCTGCTGTGCATTCGGCGCCCAGACCATGAACCGGGTGCCTGGAGTACCATTTTGTGTATCTTGGTGCGCCCCGAGAAGTTCGTAGCTGTATCGGAGGTTTCCTTGGTGGAATAAATAAACGTCATGCTCTAAAGCGGTAAAATCTAACAATCTACCACTCCCCTTCTAGTTGATTTAAAGCCCGTTCAAGTGAACTTGTATTACTAGCATAAAATGTTCTTATCGTGATTACAATTGTTTTTATGCTAATTTTCTGAAATGTTTTGTCGTATTTTGTCTTGATAACGGTTACATGTAAAAAATCGTATATATCAAGCTTTCAGAAGGTTTTACTACTGGAAAATTACCCCTTTTCATTAAGAGATAATCGCCCTACTTCTTTTTTATTGCTCGATAAATCTCAATATTTTTTCCCGGTGCTTTGCATAAACCTGTTCACCGATTTTAATTAGCTCTTCGGTGAACTTAACATCATCAAATGGGACTTCTTCTCCGAGCTCTTCGTTGATTCGGAGATAATTGTCCTGCAAAAGCAGCTGACAGTGGTAGGATACGGATTCCGAAGAGAGATTCAGTGCCAAATCCAACAGCTTTGGTGTAACTTTCATTGCCGGCAGATGGAATGGCATCCATTTTTTAATGCCCCAAAACTTATCGTGATCAATTGTGAAATCAATGCTTTGCTTTCCCGTACCTAGGGAGAGAATTTGAATATCCTGCAAACTCTCTTCAAAATAATGGACTGCTTCGGTTATACAGACTAGTGAAGGATTGTTCGCCCACAGTCCCCCGTCAATGGACAAGTAATCATTATCGACATTGTTGGGTGGAAAATAAATTGGAGCGGAGCATGAAGACAAAACAGCATCCCAAAGTGGGATCGATAGGTCATCATTCTCTGACTCGACAACATGAGACCGATGAATGTATGGTTTGCCATGAGTAACATCCACAGCAGGGATCAGCAAAGGACCACTCATCTCACCCAGTTTTTTATTTTCAAATGCTTCTTTCAAAAGCCGGCGCAGATAGCGGTCGCTATATACGCTTTTGAACAAGCCCACTTTTGCCTGCCTGATAAAAATTTTTTTGCCATATTTCTGGTACGATTTCAACAAGTCGCCCATATCCCTACGCATCATGACAGAGGCGGCTATAATCGAACCCGTGCTCGTCCCGGCAATTAAATCAAATTTCTCTGCAGCAGAACTCCCAATATCTTCTTCCAAAGCTCTCAATACCGCAATCGGCATAACACCCCGGATGCCACCACCATCAATACATAATATTTTCATTTGTTCACCAACGCTCATTAGGCTGATATTCCCGTTTCAACAATCTGCACTTCCACATTAACCTCTACTGGAACATTAGGATACTGCTGTTCCCACGCCTCTTTATCAAAATGGCCTTTTCGATTTTTTAATACTTTTCCAAGTCCTAAAGGATCCACTTCCTTCTCTTGGAATTGCTTAATCATTCTTTTTCCTTTTTCCTCATGATAGTGCTCGAATGCTTTTTCCAGTTGGTCTGTTAGTTTATAGGTGTCTTTGGCGGTCAAATCTGTTATTTCACTGACCATCCCTTTCATTTTGATATTTACTGAGAATTTAGGGTTGTTTCTATCTCCATAAAGTCTATATTTTACTTTAGAGCCGATATTGTCCATTACTACCGTCTTCCCACCGATCTCTATTCCTTGTGTGCCATCATTAAAATTCTCTATCAGCAGTTTGTAAGTGAAAACATCTGAATAAGGCACTTCATGAACCAGAGCATCCTCCTTAAACACCCCTATACCGTCCATTTTCATTTCGTTCTCTTCCAACTTCAATAATGGAAGAAAACCATCTATTCCATCCCCGTAATAAGCGTATAAGAATTTATGCAAGTTGGTCTTAGGAAAATTATTTCTTTCATTTTGTTCCACTATCCCGGTAAGGAAGCGGGCCGTCGTTTCATTTTCACTGTATTTAGTTTCGATCATCTCTTTTGCGCTACCTTTTACAATTCCAAGATAGACATCCCTTCCAATGTGTGGATCACGGGCTAGTACATCAATAATTTCAGATATTCCTTCAGTGACAAGCCTTTCATCGTATAATGCAAGACTTAACTTACCCAGTCTTATCGGTCTGGGTGACTTACTCTCGAGACCAGAAGAAATTTCTTTCATTGACTTAGCTGTGAAAGACAGGAATTGTTCAAAAGGAATTTCTTCTTTACTCCTACCGAAATGTCGTACAGATATGGTGCCTTGAACAAGGTCATTATCAACGTAATCATAGCCTACTATATTAACCAACGCGACATTTTCTACACTTTCATGGGGTAGACAGCCTGTCAGAAAAATGGAGAATGCAATTATTATTAAAAATATTTTTTTAGCTTTCATTAGCAATTCTCACCTTTTTCATTATCCAAGTTAGAACAAACAACACAGGGATATACATCAAAAAGTAAAACCCAATCTGGTTTGTGAAGGTATTAAGCCCGTCAATCAAATTGCGATCATCGATTCTGATGGTTGCTATGAAGACGATAACCATATACAAAATAAGGATGTACTTTTGTTTAATGTTGAACATACGTTTAGGAATTCTGCTGGCTGCCCAAAGCCCCAGGCATATATTCGGTAAGACTACGTAAGCCCATAAAGCTATCCCCATATATTCGAATCGTTGCATGAAAGGGAAATCTACAATTTTCCATAATGAAATGGTACCCCATGTTACAAACTGCAATTGCTCTTCGCTATAATAAATGAAAGCCACCAAAGCACTGGCTAAATAAATCATGGTTGTGTAAAAAGAAGCAAAATGTGCCCACTTTTTAGAAGAAGCAGCATTCTTTATAAATGGATAAAAAACCAATAACAATTCAAACCCTAAAAAACTGAGTGTACTCGTTTTTGCGGACACTAAAATCTCATTAATGGAATGGTCGACCAGAGGATAAACATTATCAACCTGTCCGTTCTGAATGGGAAAGAATTTGAACAATAATAACGGTAGTCCCAGAATTACACTTAGCAGGCACATTCCGACTACTATACGCAGGCCACCGGTTATAAAATAATAGGCAAGCAGCAAATAAGCTAACGCAAACATCCATACACTCATTTGAGGGAATACCCAAACTTGAATTATTTCTGTAAATGTTCTCAATACCGTAAGGCTTAATAGAAGAAAATAAAAGCTGAAACCAATATTCAGCAATCCACCCAGGATTTTTCCATACACAGACGTATGAATAGAAACCAAATCTCCGCCATTAGCCTCTAGTATCCAATAAATCATAAATAGCAAGAGATGAATGGCGACACCAGCAATTAGTATCGATATCCATGCATCATAACCTGCATCCATTGCTATATACTTTTCAAACCCCAGTATTCCTACCCCGACTTGCATAGAGTGTACAAGTAAAAATACCATGGTAGATGTAACTAATAAATGTTCAGGTACTGGAATTTTGTTGGTATTATTCATCGATATCCCTCTTCTCGCTAGCCCGTTTTTGATTGAACCGTTCAGAATCTATTGGCCGCGTTTGGATTGGCCTTTGCGATTGTTTATTAAACGGGAGACGAATGAAGGCATCCTTCAGATCCCGGAATCTAAGTGGGTAGATGGGTGCAAAGAATGGCCTTCCGATCGATCTCAATTTAAGCAAATGGGCAATAAAGAACGCCATTACCAGAGATACACCAACTAACCCCCATAATTGAGCCCCAATCATAAATGGAAAGCGGACAAGCCGTATCGTATTACCTATCTGATAGACGGGTGTTGTAAATGAAGCGAGTGCTGCAAGTGCAACGATAATCAATAATACGTTACTGGTTAGACCAGCTTCTACAGCTGCCGTTCCAATAACGATACCACCAACGATACCAATGGTCTGACCGACCTTCATCGGCAGCCTGGCCCCTGCTTCCCGCAATAATTCAATCGTCAGTTCCAATATAATTACTTCAAGAATTGGCGGAAATGGTATATCCGCACGCGAGGAAACTATTGTCGCCAATAAATCTTGTGGAATCATTTCATGATGATAAGTTAATATAGCTATATATAACGGTGTACTAAGAACAGAGAAGATGACAGCAAATAATCGAATAAGCCGAAAAGCCGATGCCAAGTGCCAGGGCAGAAAATAATCATCAGATGCAGAGAAGAACTCGACAATCGTAGTGGGGCATGTCAAACCATGCGGCGAGCCATCGACTAATATTGCGATCTTCCCTTCAACAAGTGAACCAGTAACCCGGTCTGGCCTTTCCGTGTCCAGGAGTTGCGGAAAAGGAGAATTAGAATTATCAGCAATCATTTGTGTAATATATGAGCTATCATTAATCTGATCATATTCAATATCTTCTAGACGCTGCTCAACTGTATTAACATTTTCTTCATTAGCAACCCCTTCCACATATAGAATAGCGACACGGGTTTTTGTCAGTTTACCAATATTAACTTCCTTAACTATTAATTGTGGTAATGTCAAACGTTTTCGAACAAGATTGATGTTTGTATCAAGGGATTCGACAAATGCTTCTTTTGGACCTACAACACTGAACTCCACTTCAGGGATGCTGACATCACGATTTTCAGCTACTACTGCTGGAATAGTCAGAACTTTCTTATCAGATTTCTTCATTTGTATGATAATGTGACCTTGCATGAATCGATGCCTGATAATATTAACATCGTCAGTAACTGCTAAGCCTTCAACTGGGATATTGTTTTTCATGGCTTCTAATGAATGCAAGGCATTTCGCTTTAATGTGGGTAAAATCAATCTGTTTATTGTTTTTGGTTCTATCATTGTCTCAAAATAAGACACAACGCAATTGGTTGGTTCTTCCAGTTCATAACTCATGAAGTCTTTCGACTGACTTAGTTTGTTCATCAAGTCCTTAAGCGTTTCATTATGATTTGGTTGTTGATCTCCGCTACCTTTTTTCCATTTCCACATCAGAATGCTCCTTATGATTAAAGAGAGTAAGTTCTATTTTTATCTCTCTTTAGTACTGTGCAATGCAGAATAATTTATACCAGCACGGGAAAGATAATCTACACCTGGAAATCGGAGGGAAAAACATGATACTCGCCTATGTAATTCCTTTATTGATGGTTACAGCTTTCTTTATTGCAGTGCTTTTATTAATGGATTGGCTTGCAAAATTAATACTATATTCTTTTATTATTATTCTTTTATTTCTTCCTTTCTTTCTCCTTTATAAAGCAGAAGCAGAAGACGAAAAGAGATAAAAAAACGATTCATCCTCTGTTGAAGATGAATCGTTTTTTAATGCATATTTAACTGGCCATCCGCTTTTTCTTTTTTTTACGAATCGATTGCTCTAATGCCCCTGTACCTAGTATAACTCCTGTCACAATGAACAAGAATCCGTACAGCTGCTCCACCATAATTCTTTCCCCTAAAAACAGGTAGGAACCCGTCAGTGAGAAGAATGGAGTAAGGTTGATGAAAATAGCTGTTTCTCCAGCGCCGATCTGGTGGATTGCTTTATTATAGACCATATGTCCAAGTCCGGTTGCCAATATCGCCGAGGCTAAAAACACAATCCAGGCAAGAGGAGTGCCTGTCGTCAATGTAGCAAGCCCATCAGGCTCCAGCTGAGCACTTACGACGAACAGGAAAAAAGCCCCCGCAATTTGCATCCAACCCGTCATCAGGCGGGCATCCATCGTTTCTGTCGCCCGTTTGATGGCAATGAAACTGACAGCCTGGGTTACGACGGCAAGAAAAATGTAAAGATCACCACGCGAAATACTCCCTACACTTCCTTCTCCGTTCATCACAATGAATGAAACGCCAATCAGACCAGACACAATGCCGATCATCCTCAGGACCGTCAGCCTATCGCCTAAAAATAATATTGCAGCTAACGCCGTCATCAGCGGAACCAAACCCAGGATAAGACCGGCATTAGAAGCATTGGTAGCTGTGAGACCTACCGATAAAAAGAAATGGTGGCCTAAAATCCCGGTCAATGCGCCAATCGTAATATAAATAAGCTGAGGTCTGGTAACTTTTCGGAATTCCTTTTTGATTCCTAAAATAAGCATGACAACAATACCTGCCAGCAGAATCCGAAAAGCAGTGATAGTCACAGGCGCAAAGTTCTCAACCAGAACTTTAATCGCGATGACATTGAATCCCCAGATCATCATGACGAAAAAAAGCAGCGTGTATGTAAGTGGTTTAGACATATGCTCTCATCTCTTTCTAATTCATAAATAAATTTCTTATAAATAAATAAGTTTAAACCTATACGCCACTCTATTCAATTAAAGTGCCTGTATATAGTATGCAAACAAAGTTAACTTCTCAAATTTCCCCCCATACGCCATGTATACTTACCAGGAAAGCTCATATTTTCACGTTGATAGCGGCCCCCTGAGCTCTACAACTTTCATAAAGGTAAAGGCGGAAAACTTCTGGAAGAAGGTTTCCGCCTCTATAAAGCTCAGGCAACGCCTGGCCGTGAATTTTTGATAAAAAATGACATACCAAGCCCGGCAATCGCTATGATCCCCGCAACAATAAATGAAACGTTCACCCCATGAATAAGTCCGGTAATCCCTTCTGCGGGATCAGCCTGGGTGGTCATTACAGATACCAGCAAGGCTGTGCCGACCGCTCCGGCTACCTGCCGCATCGTATTATTCATCGCTGAACCGTGCGGCATAAGTTGGTTCGGCAGTTGGTTCAGTCCTGCCGTTGTGACTGGCATCATGATCATGGAAATACTGAACATACGAGCTGCATTAACGGTTGCCAG
Organism: Thalassobacillus devorans; assembly: GCF_900176565.1. Taxonomy (GTDB): domain Bacteria; phylum Bacillota; class Bacilli; order Bacillales; family Halobacillaceae; genus Thalassobacillus; species Thalassobacillus devorans_A. Next base: position 211,089 of record NZ_FXEH01000004.1, on the reverse strand, counting down.
ATAAACAAATGTCGTTTCCATGGTTATGTTCGAAAACATAAAGGTAGTGATTACCAGAATCGACAAGCCGATGATAGCCAGCCACCGCGCGCCAAACCGATCAAAAAGCCGGCCTGTGACCGGGTTCATCAGTCCCATGAGCACCGCTCCAGGAAGGAGCATTAATCCTGATTCTAATGCCGTAAACCCTAACATATCCTGCATCAGAATCGGAAGGATGACCGCGCCCCCGATCATCGCAATAAATGATACCATCCCGATTGCCGTAGTGAGAGTGAAGGTAGTGTTTTTAAAAATCCGGAATTCCAAAATCGGCTGCTCAAGTTTCAATTGTCTCAATATGAATAATACGAGTGTAACGGCACCAACAATTAAAGACCCCAGCACTTCTGTATGGAGCCATCCACCACTGCCTGCCACACTAAACCCATATAATATGCCGCCAAAGCCGACAGTCGATAGAATGATCGACAAGATATCGACCTTCGGGAATGTCTGCTTCGTTACATTTTTCAAAATAAAATAAGCGACAATGATATCTATGATTGCGATAGGCAAGATAACATAAAATAAACTTCGCCAATGGTGGTGGTCAACGAGGTACCCCGACAATGTCGGACCAATGGCAGGCGCAAATGCAATCACGAGACCAAACATCCCCATAGCCGACCCACGTTTTTCAACGGGAAAGACTAAGAACAGAATCGTCTGCATCAATGGCATGATAATCCCTGCCCCCGCTGCCTGCAGGACTCTTCCTGATAATAATATACCGAAGTTCGGAGCAATGGCACATACTAATGTGCCTATCGCGAAGGTACCGACAGCTGTCAAAAATAGCCCCCGGGTTGTAAAACGTTCAATCAAAAAAGCAGTGATAGGAATCATGATTCCGTTTACCAGCATAAAAATCGTCTGCAGCCACTGGGCGGTATTCGCGTCCAGGTTCAAATCCTGCATAATATGTGGAATAGCTGTTGCTAATAGTGTCTGATTCAAAATGGCGACAAATGCGCCGGATAACAATACGATCATTAATGGAACTTTATTGATTGGTTCTTCCTTTGTCTGTTCCACAATATACCTTCTTTCCTAATTTAAGTAACTCAAAAATATTAACTCAAATTATCTTGAAAATCAATGTTTAGTTACCCGAAATAATAGATATTTGTTTTTAAAAGCATAATAATGTTAAATTACTTAAAAATGACTAGCTTACTTACTACACTCACCGGGTACATAAAAAAAGGAGTGTAAAATCATAGTAGTAAAGGAGATGGACTATGGGGAATAAAAAGAAAAAGTACAAATTTATGAACAGCATTTTCTGGGTCTCATTCACCATTATTTTTCTTTTCGCTTTATGGGGTGCGGTTGCTCCTCAGATACTGGCTTCCCAGGCTGAAGTCATTTACGGGTTTATTGCCAATACGTTTGGCTGGTTTTATTTATCGTTCGTGCTTTTTATCATTATTTTCAACTTTTATTTAGCATTCAGTAAATATGGGAGAATCAAACTTGGTGGAGAAAACACCAAACCCAAATACCCTTTGTTTACCTGGATCGCCATGTTATTCAGTACCGGTTTTGGTGTCAGTATCGTCTTCTGGGGTGTTGCTGAACCGATGACCCACTTCGGAACACCGCCTCCCTTCGACCCCAGTATCGAAGCTGGAACAGCAGAGGCTGCAAGAGAAGCAATGTGGAATGCATTTTTCAATAACGGCATACACCAGTGGGCCTCCTTCACTTTTGTCGGACTGGCACTCTCGTACTTTATTTACCGCCAGGATGAACGAAGCCTGATCAGTGATACCATGAACCCGGTAATTGGCGATAAAGGGAAAAAGCCGCTCCGGAATACGATCGACATCATAGCAGTCATTGCTACAGTTATGGGTGTAGCAACTACACTTGGATTAAGTGTACTGCAGATCAACGGAGGTCTTGGCTATGTTTTTAACGTTCCTTCTGGTACCACGACACAGCTCATCATCGTAGGGGCTATGTTCGTCTTCTTCATGGTATCGACTATATCGGGTCTTGATAAAGGGATTAAATACTTAAGTAACGCTAACTTAGGACTGGCTCTTGTGCTTATGGTTGCCGTCTTATTCATCGGTCCTACCGGCTTTATTCTAGATACGATTACCATGGGCGTTGGTGACTACCTGCAGAATTTCTTCCAGGCTAGCTTAAGACTTGATCAGTATACACAAGGAACATGGGTGCAGGATTGGCCGGTCTATTACTGGGCCTGGACCATTGCCTGGGCTCCGTTTGTCGGAATGTTTGTTGCCCGTATCTCGAAAGGACGCACGGTCAGGGAATTTGTACTAGGGGTTATGGTTGCACCTCCAGCTATCGGTCTAATTTGGATTGGGATCTTCGGTGGGACGGCGATCAACTTCGACCTCTTTCATGGTACGGATATTGCCGGGGCCGTTGCTCAAGATGAAACAACCGCATTGTTTGCGATGTTAGAAAACGTACCATTAGGTACCATATTATCGGTACTATCTATCGGCCTGCTGTTTACCTTCCTGGTAACATCCGCCGACTCAGCAACTTTCGTACTTGGTATGATGACATCGAATGGGGATACAAACCCTTCGGTTGTTGTAAAAGTAGTGTGGGGCTCTCTTATCGCCTCACTTGCGATCATTTTGATTATCAGCGCTGGGTTGGAAGGACTGCAAACCGCTTCCCTGATCGGGGCACTGCCGTTTTCAATCGTCCTGTTCGTAGCCGCTATCTCCCTCTTGAAATCGATACGGGAAGATTATAAAGATGCTCGCAGAAAAGCAGAGAAACAAGCAGAAGAAAAACGCCACCAGCGGGTTATCGATCACATTGAAGAGAACTATGAATTTAATAATGATGATAACAAATAACCTAAAAACAAGCTTCCTTTAGAAGGGAAGCTCGTTCTTTTAATGGCTGGCAGTCCATGTAAAGCATCCTGAAGTATAGCTGAACATACAAAAATAGCAACCTTCCTATAGGTTGCTATTTTGTGTGGAAATGATTTATTTTCGATCTTCATATCTTGCAGAAATCAGTCCTAATGCTGTTCCTAAAAGTGCTCCACCCAACACTTCTAATGGCTGGTGACCCAAGAGTTCTTTCAATTCCTTTTCCCTTTGCACGAATTCCAGGCTCGGAAAGTCTTTTGATATCGTAGCAAAACTGTCTTCTAACTCATTGACCAGTTTAGCAATCTCCCCTGTATGACGGCGGATACCCTGGGCATCGTACATGACGATCACTCCAAAAACAACCGCTAATGCTGTTTCCGTATGGCGAGATCCTCTATTGGCCGCTATGTAGGTAGCGAGCGCTGAAACTCCCGCGGAATGGGAGCTTGGCATACCGCCTGTCGTAGCAACCTGCTTCCAGTCCCATTTTCCTGCCAAACGTTTGTGCGTTAAAATCTTCAACCCTTGTGCGAGGCCGATTCCTGTCAGTGCTGTCAAAATGCCCCGATTCATTTTATTATTGTCCACAAGTAAAACCTCCACTCTGCAATCATCTTTCTTCTACTTTTCATTACCCGAAATGGCCAGTTTTATTCAGAAAAGCATACTAAATAAAATAAAGCCTGTCCTTGCGAATTGTACCTTATGTTAAAATAAAAGAATCGTTTCAAGGGACAACCAATGGAACTTAGGAGTGAATAATACATGGATAAAAAAGATGTTGCCGGTATTCGCAGGCAGTTCAAAGTGGATAATGACTTATTGAAGATTTCTGACCTTTTTAACGTATATATCATGAAAGAAACGACAGAAATTTTTCATCATCAGAGCCAGCCGTTCGAAATGCTCGATAGAGATCAGCAGGAGCTGTTCATGAATAATTTCAAGAAAGTACTGACAGGACAGCTGGATGAAAAACTGTTCGAGTTGAAATTTCAGCGGGATGCTGACAACCACACCCAACTCACATTACATAGAGGGCTGCTTAGCAGCGAACTGGAAGAGTGGAAGGCCCAAATGCTGCAGATGACAGAAAAGATTATTAAAGACAATCCTTATGAAAAAGATGTAGTCATCTCTTTCATCCGTGCTGAATATATGAAACCGATGAAGCGACGCAACGAAGAAGCTGAAGAAAGTGAACGGGATGCGGTCTATTCTCATCCCTTTATCCTCTGCAGTATCAATAAAACCCAAGAACCCAAAAGAGAATGGCAATTCGACTATATTGAAAAGGAATTCAAGTACAACATTGAGGTGGATCCCGTCATTGATCTAAACTCCCCAATGGCAGGATTTCTTTTTCCGTGCTTTACAGACAATTCAGCTGATGTGAACCATATCCTTTATAGTGCAGGCAAAGCAAACGAGCCTGACTACCGATTTATCGAAGAAGTATTGAATGGCGAAGAAATCATGACAGCCAAAGAAGACAAAGCGGTATTTGAAGAAGTCATCAGAGATGTTGTCGGAGATCAGCTCCCTCCTTCTACTCTGGCTACTGTCTATGGAGAAATTAATAATGTCGTAGAGGAAAATGAAGAAGGAGAAGTGCCGAAGCTCGATTACAATGATGTTGAACGGGTGCTGACTCGAAGCGGCGCACAAGTGGAAGCTGAAAAAGTAAAAGATGCGTTTCAAAAAATCACCGATGATGGAGCCTACGAACTAAAAGCAAGCAGCATTGTTCCAAAGTATAAGTCAAAGTCGATTAAAATCAATACGAAGGTAGCTAATATTGCGATCAGTCCCCAGGATTTGCAGTTTGTCAAGCAGGTCAATCATCAGGGGAAACGATATATCATGATCGAAGTAGAAGAAGATGCGGAGATTGAAGGGTTCAAGATGCTTCCGGAAGCTTTCGGGGAGTGATGAAGACAAATCCAATACTTAGCAGTATGATATAGTCTCTATAAAAGGGCATTCCTTCTTAATTAAAGAATAGAATGCCCTTTTGGTAATCTTTTGAGTCTTCACTTTCCGGGAATACAGTTAAACACTTTCATCCGGATATTTCATAATTACTATTTTGATCGCTAATAACCTTCCTCTATTTCCTTTTCCTTATTGTCATTCATCCACTTCAACCACTCTCGCAACCTCATTCCTGCAATTCTTGCACTTTCCTTCTAAAAGAATACCAGCTGGATCATCAACAATAACAAATTCCACTATAGTAACGGTATCTAAACAATGGGGACAAAAAACATTTTGAATAAGCTTATTTCTTATATCTTTTGGTAAAGCAACCCACTTTTTATTTGCTTTCATTTTTACAACCACCCTTCTGAAAATCAGCAAAACAAATTGTCCAGCTATCCTACCAATCACACGAGGATTCCCCCTTGATATTAGTCCATCATATACTGGAATTTTCACAAAATACTAATTAATTAATCTCCTATACTATTTTCCTGCTGCTTATGTATTAATTTGTCTAAATTTGATTTCTGAATTTTGTGTGAAATCGCTTTCATTTAAGGTGTTTTTTTATTATAATTATAATTTGAGAACGGTTATAATATTTTATCACCATATCCAGGAGGGGGAGTTGTAAATGGACAAGAACGAAATGCATGAAAGTAAAGCCAGTGCTGAGCAGTGTCCTGTAACCGGCCATAAAACCGAGGAGGAAAATGCGGTCACTACCGCCAAGGTTGGGACAACCAATAAGGACTGGTGGCCGAACCAGTTGAATTTGCACATTCTTCGTCAGCATGATAACAAATCGAACCCAATGGGGGAAGAATTTAATTATGAAGAAGAATTTCAGAAGCTGGACTATGATGCACTAAAGCAGGACCTTCGTGAACTTATGACAGACAGTCAGGAGTGGTGGCCTGCTGACTATGGTCATTACGGACCGCTCTTCATCCGTATGTCGTGGCATGCTGCCGGAACATATCGTACTGGCGACGGACGCGGCGGAGGTGCGACTGGTAACCAGCGCTTTGCCCCTCTTAACAGCTGGCCGGATAACGTAAACCTTGATAAAGCACGACGCTTGTTATGGCCAATTAAACAAAAGTATGGAAACAAGATCTCCTGGGCCGACTTGCTTGTGTTAACCGGGAACGTCGCGCTGGAAGATATGGGCTTGAAAACTTTCGGATTTGGTGGAGGACGGGAAGACATCTGGCATCCAGAAGAAGACGTTTATTGGGGCACTGAAAAGGAATGGCTGGCTGACAACCGTTATTCAGGCGACCGCGAGCTTGAAAACCCGCTTGCTGCCGTGCAAATGGGATTGATATATGTAAATCCTGAAGGACCTGACGGTGAACCGGACCCGCTTGCAAGTGCTCGCGATATTCGTGAAACATTTGCTCGTATGGGTATGAATGATGAGGAAACCGTTGCCCTGATCGCCGGCGGTCATACATTCGGTAAAGCCCATGGCGCAGGTGACCCGGAAAAGGTCGGCGCTGCACCAGAAGCAGCTGATATAGAAGCACAAGGGTTGGGCTGGGAAAGCACTCACGGAAGCGGTAAAGGTCGTGACACGATCTCCAGTGGTGTAGACGGCGCGTGGACTTCCAACCCAACAAAATGGGACAACGGCTATTTCGAACTGCTATTCAACTATGAATGGGAGCTGACGAAGAGTCGGGCCGGTGCGAACCAGTGGGCTCCGGTCAACCCGAAGGAAGATGACCTTGCTCCGGATGCAGAAGACCCAGCTATCAAAGTCCCTACCTTTATGACAACAGCTGATATGGCATTACGCATGGATCCCGATTATGAAAAGATTTCACGCCATTACTATGAAAACCCTGATGAATTTGCAGACGCTTTCTCCCGCGCATGGTTCAAGCTGCTTCACCGTGACATGGGCCCTAAATCAAGATACCTGGGACCTGAAGTTCCAGAAGAGGATTTGATTTGGCAGGACCCTATCCCTGCTGTAGATTATACATTGACAGATGCGGAAGTGTCCGAGCTGAAAGGAAAAATCCTTAATACTGGATTAACAATCGGCGAACTGGTTACAACTGCCTGGGCTTCAGCAAGCACATACCGGGGTTCTGATATGCGTGGCGGTGCGAATGGAGCCCGCATCCGTCTTGCTCCACAGAAGGACTGGGAAGTGAACGAGCCGGAAAAACTGGAACACGTGCTATCTGTCTATCAAGACCTTCAAAACCAGCTTGATAAAAAAGTCAGTATCGCAGATTTAATTGTCCTGGGTGGCAGCGCAGCAATAGAAAAAGCTGCAAAAGATGCCGGCGTCGATGTAACCGTTCCATTCGCTCCAGGACGAGGAGATGCTGATGCAGAAATGACAGATGCGGAAAGCTTTGATGTATTAGAGCCAATGGCAGATGGCTTCCGCAACTATGAGAAAAAAGCCTATACCTTAAGTCCGGAAGAATTGTTGGTAGACAAATCTCAGCTGCTCGGCCTAACTCCACCGGAAATGACCGTGCTGATCGGCGGGATGCGTGTGCTTGGTACTAACCATGGCGGAACAGACCATGGTGTATTCACAGATCATGTCGGCACATTGACGAACGACTTCTTCGTAAACCTCCTGGATATGGGCATAGAATGGAAACCAAAAGATTATAACCTGTACGAAGGACGCAACCGTAAAACCGGTGAAGTTGTACGGACAGCGACACGCGTGGACCTAGTCTTCGGTTCAAATTCAGAACTTCGTGCTCTGGCAGAAGTATATGCACAAGACGACAACAAAGAGAAATTTGTGCGTGACTTCGTAGATGCCTGGGTAAAAGTCATGAACGCTGATCGCTTCGATCTTAAAAGAAAACAGGAATCCACATTGTCTATATAATGCATAATGAAAAGCACCTTACCAGATGCCTTGTTCAATCGGCATCGGTAAGGTGCTTTTTTTAATTAGGATCGATATTTATTTCTTTTCTAACCATGAAACGCACTCCACGTGAGATGTCTGGGGAAACATATCGACTGGCTGAACTTCTTTCGTTTCATAACCGCCATCTTCCAGTATTCTTAAATCACGCGCCAGGGTCGACGGATTACACGATACGTAAACGATACGCTCCGGTTCCATTTCCAGCATGGATTGCAATAGTTGCTCGTCGCAGCCTTTTCGTGGCGGGTCGACAACAATGACATCTGAATCCAGCCCTTGCGACTTCCACCATGGCATCACTTTCTCTGCCTGTCCAACGTAGAACTCTGCGTTATCGATATGGTTGAGCTTGGCATTTGCTTTGGCGTCCGCTACGGCTTCCGGCACCACTTCGACTCCATAAACTTTCTTAGCATTCTGGGCTAAGAAAAGCGATATGGTCCCGATACCGCAATAAGCATCGATGACTTGTTCTTTCCCTGTCAACGCAGCATACTCCAATGCTTGATCGTATAAAGTCTTTGTCTGGGTCGGATTTACCTGATAGAACGATTTAGGCGATATGGCGAATTTGATATCGCCAATCATATCGTAGATGTATTCTTCCCCGTAAAGAACCTTTGTATCGTCACCCAATACGACATTCGTCCGCTTTGGGTTTACGTTTTGAACAATTGATTTCACACTTGGATAAGCGTCACGTATTTCATCTATGATCTCATCCTGGTTCGGAAGTTTTTCCGTTCTGGTAACGAGTACAACCATAACATCCTTGGTGATCTGTCCAGTACGCACCATGATATGGCGCAACACACCACGGTTATTTTCTTCATCGTAGGCTCGGATTCCGTATCGATCGGCGATACGGCGCACTGCTTCAACCATCCGATCATTTGATTCATCCTGAACGACACATGTGTCCATATCAATGATATTGTGGCTTCGTTTTTGATAAAAACCAGCAACCAGGCCTCCATTACGTTCTCCCACTGGCATCTGAACCTTGTTCCGATAGCGCCATGGATCCTTCATCCCTTTTACCGGGTGGACAGGTACATGTTCCAGATGACCGATTTTCCGCATCGCGTCTTTGACCTGCTTCTGTTTCATTTCGAGTTGCATGTCGTAGCTCATGTGCTGGATCTGGCAGCCGCCACACTGGAAAAAGACATTGCAAGGCGGCTCTACTCGCTCCGGGCTTTTTTCATGAAGATCGAGCAACTTTCCAAACCCAAAGTTTTTCTTCACTTTTATCACTTTCACTGTTGCTTTTTCACCCGGCAGTCCATAAGGGACAAATAGCGGGTAGCCGTCGATTTTCCCTACACCGTCTCCTTCATGGGTCAAATCCTCAAAAGTCAGTTCCACCCGTTGATTTTTTTGTACTGGCGGCTTTGGTTTAGCCATTTTACATCGTCCTTTTTCTTAAGATTTATCTACATAAATGCGATCGCTCAATTATAAGTTTTGAACGCTTAATTTCAGGGGACTAACGCCTAATTAAGCGATAAAAACCCTAAGTTCCTTGCCCAAAGTTTAACACATGCCGATATGGATAGCGAAAAAAGGCTGCAGATAGTTATATCTACAACCCTTTTTTTGGCAGTTTATTTCATATCAATGTCTTCCAGCTTCTTCTCTTCCGCCACAAATTTACCCTTTGGGACAAAAAAGTCGATATGTCGATACAAGTTGGCAAATTTCCCGGGCAATAATCCGCCAAATTCCCCGTCGATATTCAACTGCATCTTCTCTTCTGTATGAACTTTGATCAGGCTTGCCTTCGTATAGATGATATGCGGGTCGTTCAAATGCTTACCCTGAGTTGCCATAGACGCGATTCGAATAAAATCTGCGATATTCATTTTTTTGATGATTAGTAAGTCGAACAAGCCGTCATTCATTTCCGCTCCTGGAGCCAGCTTCTCAAAGCCGCCGACAGAGTTCGTATTAGAGACGAGGAATAACATGATTTCCCCTTTGAATTCTTTGCCGTCATATTCGATTTCTACGTAAGTTGGCCTCAGGGAAGGGAGCATCTCAATGCCTTTCAAGTAATAGGCAAGCTGCCCCAGCATTGTTTTCAGCTTACTGGGCACCTCATAAGAAAGTTCGGTCAGTTTTCCTCCACCGGCGATATTCATAAAGTATTGACCGTTGACTCTGCCGATATCGAGAGCTTCATAATGATCATCAAGAATGACATCGACTGCTTTATGGATATTATTTCGCGGAACACTCAACGCACGGGCGAAGTCATTCGTTGTGCCAACAGGAATGATACCGAGTTTCGGCCGGTTTTCCTGTTCCGCTATGCCGTTGATCACTTCATTGATGGTGCCATCGCCGCCTGCCGCTACTACAATGTCAAAACCACGCTGCACCGCTATAGTAGCAGCTTCTGTCGCATCTCCCGCACAGGTCGTAGCGTGCGCCGATGTTTCATACCCCGCCTGCTCGAAGCGTACCAGCACGTCAGGCAATACTTTTTTGAATACTTCCCTTCCGGAGGTCGGATTATAAATGATCCGAGCACGTTTCATAAGGTCTCCCCCTCATCCAGGCTTTCTACCACTATCTATCATAGCTTGTTTACTGTTATTTCGCCATTAATATAGTATATGGAAACTGTTTACAAACATACAAAAGCACGCAGTCCTTTGCGTGCTTTTGCAGGGCCGTGTTTTTTGAAAATATCGTTTACCGTTTTTCCATTTCCGCAAGGATGATCTTGTTGACCATCGGCGGGTTTGCCTGTCCTTTGGTCGCTTTCATTACCTGACCAACAAGGAAGCCAAGTGCACGGTCTTTCCCATTCTTGTAGTCCTCGATGGACTGCTGGTTTTCATCTAAGATCTTCGTGATGATTTCCGTCAGCTGACCTTCGTCAGAAATCTGGACAAGGCCTTTATCCTTAACAATCTTCTCTGGATCGCCACCTTTTTCCACTAACTCAGCAAAAACTTTCTTGGCGATTTTAGAGGAAATTGTGCCGTCTTCCAGAAGTTTGATCATCTTAGCAAGTGATTCAGGCGTCAAGGCCAATTCGTCGAATTCTTTCTGTTGCTTATTCAAATAAGCAGATACCTCACCCATCAGCCAGTTGGATGACTGTTTAACATCTGCGCCATGGTCGATTGTTTCTTCAAAGAAGTCGGACATTGCTTTGTTATTTGTCAGCACCATTGCATCATATTCCGGAAGCTCTAGCTCTTCTATATAACGCTTCTTCCGTGCATCTGGAAGCTCTGGAATTTCTGCACGTACGCGCTCTTTCCAGTCTTCGTCAATATAAAGTGGTACCAAATCCGGTTCCGGGAAGTAACGGTAGTCATCCGAGCCTTCCTTGACACGCATCAGTAGTGTTTCTTTTGTCTGTTCATCGTAGCGACGTGTCTCCTGCAAAATTTCTCCGCCAGCCAGCAACACCTGGGCCTGACGCTTTTCTTCAAACTCCAGACCTTTTTGAACGAAGGAGAACGAGTTCAAGTTCTTCAACTCAGTCTTGGTTCCAAACTCTTCCTGGCCAATTGGACGAAGGGACAGGTTGGCGTCACAACGCAGGGAACCTTCTTCCATTTTACAATCCGATACCCCGGTATATTGTATGATATTTTTCAGTTTTTCCAGGTACGCATAGGCTTCCTGTGGAGAGCGGATATCGGGTTCCGATACGATCTCAACAAGTGGTGTTCCCTGACGATTGTAGTCGACAAGGGAATAGCCTTCATCGCTGTGCGTCAGTTTACCGGCATCTTCTTCTAAATGAAGACGAGTAATACCGATACGCTTTTGTATGCCATCTACTTCGATATCAATGTAACCATTTTCCCCGATCGGCTGATCGAACTGGGAAATTTGATAAGCTTTCGGATTATCCGGGTAAAAATAGTTTTTCCGGTCAAATTTTGTATCGGTAGCGATATCGCAATTGAGTGCCATGGCAGCTTTCATTGCGAAGTTGACCGCTTCCTCATTCAATACCGGAAGCACTCCCGGATACCCAAGGTCGATGGGGTTGACGTTCGTATTCGGCTCATCCCCGAACATATTCGGAGATGGGCTGAAGATTTTCGAGTTGGTTTTTAATTCAACGTGTACTTCAAGACCAATGATTGTTTCAAAATTCATGACTGCGCACCTCCAAGGGATGGGCGTTGTTTATGGAAGTCTGTCGCCTGTTCGAACGCATGTGCGGTGCGATAGACAGTACTTTCATCAAAGTGTTTACCGATGATCTGCAGACCGATTGGCAGACCATCAGAAGAGAATCCGCATGGCACCGAAATTCCTGGTACACCTGCCAGATTGACTGGGATGGTCAGGATATCGTTGGCATACATCGTAAGTGGATCGTCTACGATTTCACCGACTTTGAAAGCAGGTGTCGGCGTTGTTGGTCCGATGATGACATCGTAGTCTTCCAATACTTTTTCAAAATCGTTCTTGATCAACGTACGCACTTGCTGTGCTTTTTTATAGTAAGCATCATAATAGCCTGAGCTTAACGCAAATGTTCCAAGCATGATACGACGCTTGACTTCATCACCAAAGCCTTCGGAGCGTGAACGCTTGAACATATCAAGCATGGATTCCGCATTTTGTGTACGAACACCATAGCGCACACCGTCAAAGCGGGCAAGGTTAGCAGACGCTTCCGAGGAAGCGATCAGATAGTAGGTGGCTACCGCATACTTGGAATGGGGCAGGGAAACCTCTTCCCATGTAGCTCCAAGCTCTTCGTACTTTCTTAAAGCACTCATGACTGCTTCTTTTACTTCTTCAGAAACACCTTCACTTAGGTATTCTTTAGGAACTGCAATTCTCAAGCCTTTGACATCGCCAGTCAGGGCTTCGGTGAAGTTTGGTACGTCCACATCAGCAGAAGTAGCGTCCATTTTGTCATGCCCGGAAATGGCTTCGAGCAAGTAAGCATTATCTTCTACCGTTCTTGTAACTGGGCCGATTTGATCAAGAGAAGACGCGAATGCGACCAGTCCGAAACGGGATACGCGGCCGTATGTCGGCTTCAAACCTACCACGCCACAGAATGCTGCCGGTTGACGGATGGACCCGCCTGTATCGGAACCAAGGGAGAAAAACACTTCCCCAGCGGCTACTGCTGCTGCAGAGCCACCACTGGAACCACCTGGGACATAGTCGGTGTTCCATGGGTTGCGAGTTGCGTAATAGCTGGAATTCTCATTAGAGGATCCCATAGCGAATTCATCCATGTTGAGTTTGCCGATCGTCACAGCTTTAGCATCCGCTAATTTTTCCACGACCGTTGCGTCATACAAAGGATTTATAAAGTTGTCCAAAAACTGACTGGCACATGTCGTACGCAATCCGTTCGTGACGATATTATCTTTCACACCGATTGGAAGGCCGAACAATGCTCCTGTGCCCTCCGTTCCGCGGGCAGCATCTAATTCTTCCGCCTGTTTCAATGCTTGTTCTTTATTCAATGTCAAAAAAGCTTTTACTTTTCCATCTACCGCTTCAATGCGCTGGTAGGATTCTTCTACAAGCTCCGTGACACTGATTTCTTTATTATGTAGCTTCTCTTGAAGCTCTTTTAATGTATAGTCAAACAATGACATTGGTGTACCTCCTTTATTCCAATATAGATGGAACTTTGAATTGTCCGTCTTTATGATCTGGAGCGTTTTTCAGAACATCTTCCTTCTCCAGCCACTTTCTAGGTTCGTCCTTACGCATGACGTTCTTCAAATCCAATACATGCGTAGTCGGTTCGACATCAGTGGTATCCAGTTCATTCAACTGTTCGGCATACGTAATGATATCGTCCAACTGTTTGGTAAACATGTCCGCCTCTTTTTCACTAATCGCAAGACGAGCCAAATTGGCTACGTGCTTTACTTCTTCCTTGCTGATTCTAGACATAACTAACCCTCCATCGAGTTTTCGTACTCACATAATATTAGATGATACCAAATGATTGATTCGATAAGCAACGTTCAAGTTTTTTCACCTTTCCTATCTTAACATAAAACACTGGATGACTCATCAGAAACTATTAAATAGGAAGGAAGGCATTACCGGAGGAAATTAACCTGAAAACATGCTATAATGCCTAAGGTACACCTGTTTTCATAACCAGCACATACACCTGCACTTCCGGTTTACCATTAACGTTGTGAGGGTAATGATTAACGTGCTGTTACAAAGGAGTTCATCAATGCTAGATTACGTTTTGAAAACAAATGATTCGACATCTGAGTATGTTGTTTTTGTTCATGGAATCGGAGGAAACTCCAGGATTTTTTATAAACAGATCAAGGCTTTTCGAAAGCAATTCAATGTGCTTTCCATCCACCTGCCTGGTCATGGCAAATCGCCAAGCACGACGTCTTATTCAGAAAAAATGACTTTCCAAACAGTAAACGAAGAGATCATCGCTTTAATGAACCATTTAAAGATTCCTAAAGCACATTTTGTCGGCATTTCATTAGGATCCATGGTGATTCAAAGTTTAATTTCTCATTTCCCTGAACGTGTTAGATCTACTGTTCTTGGCGGATCGATTGTCAGGTTGAACGCAATATCAAAGGGGCTGCTGGTGTTTGGGGAATCAATTAAGAACTTCATGCCCTACCATACCCTTTATAAGTTGTTCGCTCATATTTTGATGCCAAGATCCAACCACAAGTCGGGTCGTGAAGCATTCGTCCGCGAAGCGAAAAAAATGAAGCGGAAAGACTTCCTGGCCTGGTATAAGGTAGCCAGACACCCGAAAAAGACTTTAGAAAAAATTCATCATGCCGCTAAAGTGCCAAAGCTGTTCATTTCCGGCACCCAAGACCACCTTTGCATCAAAGATGTTCGAAAGACGGTGAAGCAAATCGAACATGCAAAGCTAGCGGAAATCCCGGAATGCGGACACGTATGTAACATTGAACAGGCAGACAAGTTCAATGAATTAGCCATCAGCTTCATCAACCAGTATCGGCAGAAGAAAAGAATTCAAAACTCCGTCGCTTTATAAAATATTCAAGTACAAAAAAACTCTTTCCTGTAACGCAACAGGAAAGAGTTTTTTTAAAACCATTAACGACGGGAAGCTTCTTCAAAGGAAGCAATGATTTCTTTCGAAGGCTTAGGACCGGCAAGACTGACAAGAATAGCAACAATTAAGTTCAAGATGAAACCAGGAACGATTTCATAAAGATCGAAAATGCCACCGCTTAAGAAATCAGCCCATACAACTACCGTTACCGCACCGACAATCATACCGGCAAGTGCACCATTACGAGTGATGCCTTTCCAGAATAGAGATAAGATGATGATCGGGCCGAATGCCGCACCAAAACCTGCCCAAGCATAAGATACTAATTCAAGTACTGTGCTGTCTGGATTTTGTGCAAGCATTACGGCAATCAATGCGATACCTGCAACAGCAATACGACCAACCCATACTAATTCACGCTCAGTCGCCTGCTTACGGAAAATCGCTTTGTAAAAGTCCTCCGCAAGTGCTGAAGAAGATACAAGCAGCTGAGAGTCAATCGTACTCATGATAGCAGACAGAATTGCTGCCAATAAAATACCTGCAATGACAGGATGGAACAATACTTGGGAAAATGCGATAAATACTTTTTCCGGGTCATCCAGCATTTGAACGCCATTTTCATTAATCAATGTAATACCAAATTCACTCAACATGCCAACATCCTGTGAATTGATGTAAGCAAGACCGGCCAAACCAGTGAAAATCGCACCATATAGTCCTAGAACCATCCATGTAACACCTATGAAACGCGCTTTTGGCACGTCCTTAGGTGAACGTAACGCCATAAAACGGACAAGGATGTGCGGCTGACCGAAATAACCAAGTCCCCACGCCATGGAGGAAATAATCGCTAACATGCCAACTCCGCTTACCATGTTTAGATTGCTTGCTTCAATATTACCAACAGCATTCATCGTTGCATCCCAACCGCCGATTTCTGTAATCGCTACAATTGGCACCGCAATCAATGCTGCGAACATCAAAATACCCTGGACAAAGTCCGTCCAGCTTACTGCAAGGAAACCACCTAAGAAAGTATAAGAAATGGTCACGATTGCACCTATCCATAGTGCTTGTGTATATGACAATCCAAATGACGCTTCAAAAAGCTTGGCACCTGCCACCATACCGGATGAAGTATAGAAGGTAAAGAATAGAAGGATTACAAGTGCTGAAATTACTCGTAAGATGTGTGAATTATCGTGGAAACGGTTCTCCAGGTAGTCCGGAACCGTGATTGAATCATTTGCAACCTCCGTATAAACACGTAGTCGACGAGCGACGAATTGCCAGTTCAAGTAAGCACCGATGGCAAGTCCTACCCCAATCCATGCTTCTCCAAGACCTGCTGCATAAATGGCACCAGGCAGACCTAGTAATAGCCAGCCACTCATATCAGATGCTCCGGCACTTAATGCCGCGACACTTGGACCTAAACGACGGCCACCTAATACATAATCAGATAAATTGCTTGTCATTTTGTATGCGGCAAAACCGATGCCCAGCATACCTAATAAATAAATAATAAACGTTATTAACGTTGCTGTACCCATTGTTTGTTATTCGCTCCTTTCAGTAAATAAAGTAATGACGGATAGTAGGATTAATATTGGCATAGGGACAAACAGCCAGAACCAAGTTGCCCCGGTTAGTGCGAATTCTTCCATGTTTCCACCTCCACATATTTTGTTCCGCTGCTCTGTTATACACTCCCATGCAATTTTTTAAAAATTTAAAATTATGATTCAAAAGTCATAGGAGCGTTAAAACACAAACGCAGGTACAACTATATCATATACAAATGATTTGAACATTGCAAAAATTATATCATCGACAAATAGATGTATTATTATACATTTAAACGCTATATTTACCGTCATATATTTTTTATATGCGATATATATTCATAAAAGGTAATAAAAAAAAATTTAATAAATTTAAACAGAACCCCGTTTTACGTGGGTACTACTATCTACCTATACAAATATTTACAAAAATTCCTTTGCTTGTATGCGCTTTTATTATATCCGTCTTCATAAAAAAAATCCTCCTATAAAGGAGGATTTTTTTTAACGATTAAAGCATTTCAGAAGTTGTTTTCGGCTGCATATGGTGCAGCAGATAATCTGGTCCGCCAGCTTTTGAATCGGTACCGGACATATTAAATCCGCCAAACGGATGGTAGCCGACAATCGCCGCTGTACAGCCACGATTGAAGTAAAGGTTTCCAACATGGAAATCTTCTCTGGCCTGTTCCAAGTGCTGTCTATTATTTGTGATTACGGCACCAGTCAGTCCGTATTCAGTATTGTTGGCGATTTCAATGGCTTCATCAAATGACCTAGCTTTTGTAAATGCCACCACTGGGCCGAAGATCTCTTCCTGCATGATGACAGCTTCCGGATCAACATCTGCAAAAATAGTCGGCTCGATGAACCATCCTTTGCTTTTGTCCCCCTTACCGCCATGGACAAGGCGACCTTCTTCTTTCCCCTTGGAAATGTACCCAAGGATCTTATCATAAGCGCCCTGGTCTATGACCGGTCCCATGTAAGAACCATGGTCCGTCGGATCGCCATATTTCACTTCGTTCTTCGTTTTTTCAACCACTCGTTCAAGCAGCTCATCGTAAACATCTTCATGAGCGACAACACGGGAACATGCAGAACACTTCTGCCCGGAGAATCCGAACGCAGAATAGGTGATGGCATCCGCCGCAAGCTCAAGGTCAGACTCATTGTCGACAACAATGGTATCTTTACCACCCATTTCAATGATGGTACGCTTCAGCCATTTTTGACCATCCTGCACTTTGGCCGCACGTTCAAAGATACGCGTTCCGACTTCACGAGAGCCAGTGAAACTAATGAAACGTGTGCGTGGGTGGTCAACCAGATAGTCACCCACTTCTTTTCCGCTTCCAGGTACATAGTTGATAACACCTGCAGGCATCCCCGCTTCTTCCAGTACTTCCATCATCTTATAAGCGATGATTGGTGTCGCACTTGCTGGTTTTAATAGAACCGTATTTCCGGAAACCATAGAAGCTACGGTCGTACCACACATAATGGCAAACAGGAAGTTCCATGGAGAAATGACGACCCCGACACCTAGCGGAATATAATTGAAGCGATTATTTTCAATTGGGCGGGAATTGATCTCTACCCCACCATCAATTCGCAGCATCTGGCGGGCATAGAACTCCATGAAGTCGATTGCTTCTGCCGTATCAGCATCCGCTTCTTTCCATGGCTTACCGCCTTCTTTAATAAGATGAGCTGTAAACTCATGTTTGCGGCGACGGACAATCGCAGCAGCACGGAACAAAATATCCGCACGGAAGCTCGCGTCTGTCTTGCGCCACCATTCGAAGGTTTCATCCGCAATCTTATGCGCTTTTTCAGCAAGGTCTCTATTTGTTTTCGAGACGTAACCAATGACTTCTTTTCGATTGGCCGGATTGACGACCTCGATTTTATCGTCTGTCATAATACGCTCGCCACCAATGATTAGTGGATATTCTTTACCTAAATCAGATTCCACTTTCGCAATCGCCTCTTCCATTGCCTTGCGATTTTCTTCTACACTGAAATCTGTAAAGGGTTCATGCTTGTAAGGTACTACCATTCTAAAACGCCTCCTTGGGAAATAGAAATAGAAGCCCGCTTTCATCTCACTTATGTAACCTTATTAAAGCGCTTCCATAACATATTCTATCTTATCTCTACCAACTGTTCAAATCTAACATCTGAATTATTTTTCCAGTCAAAAAAATCCCGCCTTGATATGTATCAGGGCGGGATTTGAGATTAATAGATATGGACGTAGGGCTCTTCCTTGCCTCGCTCTTTTACGATTACACTTTCCGGTTGACTGTTACTACTGATTTTCACTTCTATCTCATAATCTTCATTGAACATTTCCATTACTAAACCATATACGTACTGGGTGAACCCGACCACTTCATTCTTCGACTGAAACTGGATCGGGATTTCTATCGATACCTCTTCTAAGTTATCGTTAACATAAAATCCTTCCCCTACAAACCCGACAAAGTTAGGGAAATACTTCGATACTTCATTACGGAATTCTCCTAGCAGCTGAGAATCCTGATAATGTTTTTCTTCCGCTTCACCAGAAGGGAATAAAATGAAGTCTTCGTTAACGTCTTTCCAATCAGATGAATTAGTACTTCCGCCTTTCACGTACGCTTTTTTAATAAAATTACCAGGAACAGCGGAACCGGAATCTTCCTCACGATAAAGAGCAATCATGATCGGTACGTTCTCAAGACCTTCTTTCTTACGTATCTCCTCTATCACCTGGTCAGCAGTCCGCTGTCCCATTTTAAGTATTTCCTGCTCAGAAATATCTTCATCGTAAGTAGGTCCTCCGATTTCCGTTTGGAATGAATAGGTCGACTTCAGAGCCAATCCGATCGAAATACCAGCCAGCTTGACGACACCTTCCTCTTCTTCTTTCAAGTAATTCTGTTCGAGGATATGGGAAAGAACCCTGGGATTTTTCCGATGGTCGTCTTCTGACTCTAACTTGTCACGGTCTGGGTTCAATCCATCAATCAACGCAAGAACGGTGTCACGCTCTAAATATTGCCCGGCTTGGAAAAAGTGAGATTCAGGATCAAAATATTCTTTGGAATGCCGTTGCAGCCCTGTTTCCATCTCATCAATGTCCAGTCGATTGTTCAGCTGTCTTGTTATCGTCCCACGAGCTTTCGCCTGTTTTGGACCGTCCTCCGTCAAAATTGTTTTATAATGTTCTTCGGAGATATTATGACGAGGGACGATCGCTGTTTCATTCTTACTATCATCCGTGTTTTCCTGTACTATTTCTTCGTCATTATCATAAACCGGTATACAGGCAGTCAGCACCAGGAGAGTACTCATCCATAATGCGTGCAGCTTTCTCATATTTCCACTCCCTAAGCATTCAATGCTTGTTTGAACGTTTCTTCATCCCAAATCTCTACTCCAAGATCTTTTGCCTTATCATATTTCGAACCGGCATCTTCCCCAGCGATCAATAAATCCGTCTTCTTGCTGATGCTTCCTGTAATTTTCCCGCCAAGTTCCTCAACTAACTTCTTCGCTTCGGATCGCGAATAGCTTTCCATTTTACCAGTAAGGACAATCGTTTTATCCATAAATGGCGAATCGCTCGGCTGATCACTTTTCTTCCGGCCTTTATATTCCATGTTCAAACCAAGTTCTTTTAGTTCAGTAAGCAAACTCTGAACCTTTGGTTCGTCAAAGTAACGGTAAATAGAATCAGCCATTTTCTCTCCGATTTCATTGATAGCCGTCAGGTCTTCATAGCTGGCATCCTGCAAATTATCCATTGTCTCAAAAGCTTCAGCCAATGTCTTTGCCGCTTTGGAACCGACATATCGGATGCCGAGACCAAATAGCAGTCGCTCTAAGGAATTATCTTTAGAGGCATCGATGGCACGCAGCAGGTTATCTACGGATTTTTCTCCCATCCGCTCCAGCTTCAGCAATTCATCCCGGTCCAGTTTATAAAGATCGGCAATCGTTGCGATCAAATTCTCTTTGAACAACTGGGCGATGACTTTTTCGCCAAGGCCGTCAATGTTCATGGCATTTCTCGATACAAAGTGAATCAGGCCTTCCCGCAGCTGAGCCGGGCAGTTCGGATTGATACAGCGAAGCGCTACTTCCTCTTCTAAACGGACAAGCTCGCTGCCACACTCCGGGCACTCCTCCGGCATGGCGTAAGGTTCCTCGTCCCCGCTACGTTCTTCGGTAAGGACACGGACCACCTCCGGAATGATATCCCCGGCTTTCTTAATAACTACGGTGTCACCGATACGAATGTCTTTTTCTTTGATTAAGTCTTCATTATGAAGCGAGGCGCGCTGTACCGTGGTACCGGCTACTTTCACTGGTTCAAGAATTGCCGTCGGTGTTACGGCACCCGTTCTGCCGACACTGAGTTCAATGTCCTTCAAATGGGTGATTGCTTCTTCTGCAGGAAACTTGTAGGCGATCGCCCATCTAGGGCTTTTCGCCGTGAATCCTAATGTCTCCTGCTGATCAAGGCGATCGACTTTGATGACGATGCCATCAATTTCATAATCGAGGTCCATCCGATGCTCGACCCAGCCATTGACGTAGTCAATCACTTCGTCGATATCCTTGCATTTCTTCCATTCTGGATTCGTCTTTAAGCCGAGTTCTTCCAATTTCTCCAGTCGTTCACTATGCGATTCCAATGGATTGCCTTCCCATTCACCGACTCCATATAGAAAGATGTCGAGATTACGTTTCGCAGCTATTTTAGGATCCAGCTGACGTAAGGATCCTGCGGCGGCATTACGCGGGTTGGCAAATGGTTCATCTCCATTAGCTTCTTTTTCCTCGTTCAATGCCAGGAATGATTTCTTCGGCATATAAGCTTCACCGCGGACTTCAAGCGAATGATTTTCCTTAAGTCGGAGCGGGATATTCCGGATGGTGCGCAGGTTCTTTGTAATATCTTCTCCTGTCGTACCATCCCCTCGCGTAGCTCCCCGCACAAACAAGCCATCTTCATAAGTCAATGACACAGCAAGACCATCGATTTTCAGTTCGCAGACGTATTCGATGTCTTCCTCTACTCCCCCACGAGCACGGCGGTCAAAGTCGCGAAGCTCTTCTTCATTGAAGGCATTACCTAAGCTCAACATCGGTACATTGTGCTGGACTTTCATAAATGCATCCAGTGGAGGCCCGCCGACACGCTGGGACGGTGAGTCTGGAGTGATCAATTCCGGGAACTTTTCTTCCAGTTCGATCAGCTCCCGCATTTTCATATCGTATTCATAATCGGAAACACTCGGGTTGTCTTCGACATGGTATTCATAATTATAACGATCTAGTTGCTCGCGTAATGATTCAAGTTTTTGTTTAGCTTCTGCTTCGTTCATGGGAACACCTCACCTTATACTTTTGTGATTGGTGCGAATTTGGCCAGCAGGCGCTTGACGCCGACAGGTGCTGGGAACGCAATATCAAGTTCCATTGCTTCACCTTCTCCTTGCACCTTGACGACAGTGCCTACGCCCCACTTTTTATGCTGGGCTTTATCACCAGCCTGCCAGGTAATCTTTTCTCCCCCGGATGTGGTCTTTTGCTTCAGCTTCTGAGGAGCACGTTTCGGCTGGGCAGGAGCCTCAAAGCCTTTGGTCCGCTGCTTTTGATTATTGAAGAACGGGAGGTTCTCTTTTTCCGCTTTGCCTTCGATCATATCTTCCGGTATCTCATTGATAAATCTGCTAACCGGGTTCATGTTCGTTCTTCCATATAACGTGCGCATTTTTGCATGAGTCATGTACAGCTGTTTTTCCGCACGTGTAATCCCCACATAAGCAAGCCGTCGTTCTTCTTCCATTTCTTCTTCATCCATAATTGACCGGCTGTGCGGAAATACATTTTCTTCCATTCCGATCAAAAAGACAATCGGGAACTCCAGTCCTTTCGCTGAATGAAGCGTCATCAATACTACTTTATTATCTCCCATCGGATCCTCATCCATCTGGTCGATATCAGCTATCAACGCAAGGTCGGTCAAGAAAGCGATCAAGGTTTTATCTTCACTGTTCTCTTCGAAATTTTTAGTAACAGATTTGAATTCTTCAATGTTTTCCAGACGGCTTTGTGCTTCAATGCTTTTTTCATTCTTCAGCATTTCCTCATAGCCTGTCTTATCGATAACTTCCTGAACCATATCAGTCGCGGATAAAAACTCCTGCTGTTTGGTCCAATTATCAATCATGGTACGGAACGCCATAATCGCCTTTGCCGCCCGGGCACTCACCCCGACAAAATCGACTTCTGCAGCCGCTTCAAAAAGAGAAATATCATGATCAGCCGCATAGGCCTGCATTTTTTCAATGCTCGTTTTGCCGACACCGCGCTTCGGTTCGTTGACCACACGGGTAAAACTCAAATCATCATTCGGATTGGCAATCAATCGCAAATAAGCAAGCATATCTTTGATTTCTTTTCTATCATAGAACTTGGTTCCGCCGATCATCTGATAAGGAACGCCTGCTTTTACGAACGTTTCCTCGATGGCACGGGATTGGGCATTGGTACGATAAAGAATCGCGATGTCTTTATACTGACATTTATGGTCATGTACCATTTCTTCTATTTTATTGGTGACGAATAATCCCTCTTCCCGTTCTGTAGCCGCTGCGTGATAGTAGATTTTTTCGCCGCCATCATTGTCTGTCCAAAGGCGCTTCGGTTTACGTCCAGGGTTGTTTTCGATCACCTTATTGGCTGCATCGAGTATCAATTTAGTAGAGCGGTAGTTCTGCTCCAGCATGATGACCTTTGCATTCGGGTAATCCTTTTCGAACGACAGGATGTTCTGAATGTCGGCCCCACGCCAGCGATAGATGGACTGGTCAGAATCCCCCACGACGCAAAGATTCTGGTAACGTCTCGCGAGCTGGTTGACCAGCTGGTACTGGGCATGGTTGGTATCCTGATACTCATCAACATGGATATATTGGAACCGGCGCTGGTAGTATTCCAACACTTCCGGTACCCGGTCGAACAGGTTCAACGTCTGCATGATCAAGTCATCAAAGTCGAGTGACTGGTTTTTCCGAAGCGTTTTGGTATAGCGCTTGTATACCTCTGCCACCTGCTCTTCATAAAAGCTTCCCGCCTGCTGGGCATAGTCATCCGGGGACATCAGTTCATTCTTCGCTCCGCTGATCGCCCCGAGCATCGCACGCGGATCCCATTTTTTTGGATCAAGATTAAGCTGTTTCAACACTTGTTTGATGACTGATAACTGATCGCTGGAATCCAGAATAGAAAAGTTGCGATCGATACCGATACGGTCGATATCACGACGAAGGATTCTTACACACATCGAGTGAAAGGTCGACATCCAGATGGATTCGCCTTCCTGACCGACAAGCGCTTCCACCCTTTCCTTCATTTCCCGGGCCGCTTTATTCGTAAATGTAATTGCCAGTATGCTGCGTGGGGATGCTTCTTTTTCCTGCAGTAAATATGCAATTCGGTGGGTAAGTACACGTGTTTTTCCACTTCCGGCACCTGCCATGATTAAAAGTGGTCCTTCTGTATGTGTCACTGCACTACGTTGAGGTTCGTTGAGGCCTTTCAATAACCCGTTAATTGCCTGGGCCATGTTGACACCATCCTTTGTTAATTTATCCTTTCACTGCCTTTACCGTCTTCAAGGCGGCTTTCAAATCTTCATATATGACATTACCGATGACGATAACATCGGCGTGCTGTTTCATTTCCTTTGCTTGTTCTGCGGTAGTAATACCGCCGCCATAAAAAAGGCACGTATTCTCAAGCGTCTCTTTTACTTCTTCGACGAGTCCGGCATCTCCATAGATGCCGCTGTATTCCATATAAAAAATCGGCAGCTGGTACATGTGCTCCGCCATCCGTGCATAGGCGATGACATCCTCTCTCGACGGGAGAATACTATCGGTATAGTGGTAAGCTTTGGCTTTCTCGTTTAGAATACAGTATCCTTCCACCAGCAGCTCCTCCCAGTTCATGATGTCTCCGTACTCCTTGACCGCCTGGTGCTGGATATCCATCATCCATTTTTTATCCCGGCTGTTCATCACCATCGGAATAAAATAAAAATCGAAACCAGGTGTGATCGCATCAAGGTTCGAAATCTCCAGCACACATGGTACAGAATAACGACGTACCCTCGCCAGCAGATTCAATACATCATCGAGGGTCACATGATCCGTTCCACCGACGATGACAGCATCTGTCCCTGATTCACACACTTTTTCTAAATCTTTATCTGTAATTTCTTTATTCGGATCGAGCTTGAATACATGCTGCCACTCGTTCACATTGTACACGATTCTGTCCTCCAATTTCTCCTGTAATCCATTATTTCATTATAGCAAAAACTAGTACCAGAAAGGAACCAGCACAGCCGCTTCCGATATGTAGCACGAAAATCAAAAATCCAGCACAAATTTTTTTAGGCGCGGAAGTTTGAAATTAGGCGCAAATTATCCTGATGTATGCGTGAAAAAGCATATTTAGGCGCGGACAGCCTTTCCTTAGACAAAAAATAATCGCGCCCCGTATCATACAGGCGCGATTTGTATCACTTATTTATTTTTTTGTGCAGCAAGGCGATCAAGTGCCATCTGATAGGCGTCATTACCATAGTTCAAACTGCGCTTCACACGAGAAATGGTAGCTGTGGAAGCCCCTGTTTCGGTTTCGATTTTATGGTAAGTATAACCCTCACGAAGCATTCGGGCCACTTCCAGACGCTGGGCCAGCGATTGCACTTCGTTCATCGTAGCCAGGTCATCAAAAAAGCGATAGCATTCTTCTACATTTTCTAATGCGAGTATCGCCTCAAAAAGTTGATCCAGCGTCTTCCCCCGCAATTTATCAATTTGCATTAACATTCATCCTCCTATTCTCCTGTTTCCCGGTAAGATACGGATTGTTCAAGTCCAGGGCTGAATGGAATCACGTTCACCCACGTCCGTCCTGGAAGCATACCCGCTTTTTCATCCCCTGTATATGGAATGATGCGACCGGACTCATTTTTCCAGGTGATTTCCCGAAGCTTCCCCGCCTGAAGCAAGTAGCCTTTCCCACCCGAAGTTAAATCAATATCCCTTCGGCCAGCAGAATCAATCACCTGGTGACTCGTTTCTATAATCAATACATTAGCAAGCTGGACTGGCGTATCATCATCACGCTCTAGCGTTTGCTTGCCATCACTGTAGCGAATGTACTCGCTCTCTTTTGGCTCGTACTCGTAAGATACAGTGGTATCAAACCGTTCCGAATAGACAATTTTCAGGTCAGAAACTTCTTTCCCGCCACTATTCAGAACTGCTTTCTCATTGATAAAAGTAAAAGGTTCGATGTTTATACTGCTTTCATAGCCTTTTCTGTCAGCGACTGGAGTAACCCCCTGCGTCAGCAAGTAGGAATTATGAGGAGCTTTCTTGGTGTTATCCCGTTTAAACAGGCGCCCATCATTATCGTATGTTGCTCCGTTGAGGTAGTCATGGCCATCATTTCTAATCTGTTCATCAATAAAATCAGCCGCGCCATGATAGGTATAAATAGCCTCATGGGCTTTGGCAAGGTTAAAATAATAAGGCCTCGCACTTCTTACCGGTCCTATTTCATCCGGAATTGTACTATGAAAAACTGCTAAAAATCGAGTGATTTCACCTTCAGCCAATAATTCATAGACGATGTCCGCCTGGCTAAGTCCTGTTTGCGGCCTTGCTTTTGAATGGTTATTTACCATCACAGCCAGGGCCCGATGGTCAACCGGATCATTAGTCGGCTCTCCAGTAAAAGGAAATACATTGGCATATGTATCTTCCTCCGTTTCTTCCCCACTGCTGCTATCCGACTCACCTGCATCGTTGGATTCAGGAGCATCTCCCGGTTGTTTCCCTTTCCCTGATTCACTCGTACAAGCAGCCAGTAACAAGGTCATGAGCAGCAGAATCCCCACTATAATCTTTTTCACGCAGTCCCACCCTTACCTTAATTTCTCTATATTAACATTTTAACGCATTATTGCAGGAAAGAGTACCTCTTTCTTTTTCACATCCAAAATTCCTACCGGGGTAATACGGATGTATGGCAGGTGAACAGAGGATAAGAACAATAATGTATAGACAGGGTCTTCATGACGATATCCGAAGCTCCACAAATGCTCTCGTAATTCTTTTTCCTTCTTTATGACTGTTTCCATTTTTTCATCAGACATAACACCGCTGAGTTTCAACGGCATTTCATAGATGATGTCACCATCATGTACCAGTACAATGCCTCCCCCTATTTCTTTCATCCGGTTAAAGGCTATCTTCATGTCCTGCTTGTTTTTCCCTAACAGTACGATATCTCCCGTATTCGAGTAGGAACTGATGAGGGCACCCAACTTATTCGTGAAACCTTTCAAAATCGTATTGACTCGCCACTCCCCCTCACGGTCGACCAGCATTAAAAAAGATTCATCATTTCCCTCTGGCAGCTCTTCCCGCGATGCATCGCTGCTGAGTGCATAGGGCTGCATGATGACAGAGCTCTTCATATTCATTCCGAGCGGCATAGAGAATTGGAGGTCTTCCTCATTCAAATCCCAATCTATTTGTAGCGGTGTCACCCCGAAACTTGGAAAATCAATCGTCTTCTCGACATTGTATGTTTCATTATCCCGTTTCATCCATTCTCCTTTTGCGAGGACCGAGTGAGGGCTTGGCTCTTCTGGTGAATGGAGGAAATTCAAGTGGGCGGTGCGTCCTGGTGCGATACTTCCCACACGGTGTTCGATGCCAAAGTGTCTAGCGGCCTGATACGAAGCCATCAAGTAGGCATCGATTGTCGGTACTCCTGCTTCCAGTGCTAGTTTCACACAGTGATCCATGATTCCTTGTTCATAAAAACCAGGAGTAGATCCGTCGGTCGTCATCATGAAATGATCGAATTGATTATGGCCGCGGTCTACCAGTTCTTTCAACATGCCGTATAGATCAGGGCGTATGGATGAATTGCGGAGACCGACATTATATCCAAGCGCCAAACGTCTCAATACCTCATCGGCTGTTATCGATTCATGATCGGAATCGACGCCGAGCAATTTCATTTTCGTCAATGTCCGCTCAGACGCCCCTGGCAAATGCCCTTCCACCGGTTTACGAAGCCGTGTTGTTTCCTGCATCCAGTATAAGGTCTGGTCATCACCTTTCAGCACTTCCGGCCAGGAAGTCAATTCCCCTCCCTGAATGACGGCATCGTGATTCAGCCAAGGTACCACTTTTTCCTGGAATTCCTCCTGATCGGTTTCCTGCAGTACGGATTGTGAGTCGTAACGTCCCCACCAGAACATGGAACAAGGCAATTCTACGAATTCTTCCAGCAAAGAAAACGCTTTCTTTTCGTCCAATAAAAAAAGCCACATCAAGTTGTCATTAATCAAGGTAGTGGTCCCTGTCTGAGCTGCATAAAGCCCCAGGCTTTGGGGATTATATAGTTGGAATGGGTGCGAATGGGGCTCAATATACCCTGGGACGATGTAACTTTCCGAAGCGTCAATCATTTCCGTCCCGTCTGTATTGTCCGGCATAGCTTCGCCAACATAAACGATCCGGTCATCGTCAATCCATATATTTCCTTCCATCCATTGTTTCATATATACATTCAAATAAGTTGCGTTTGTGATTACTTTAGTAGGCGCTAGTTTTCCATCGATGATAGCAGCGTGTTCCCTAAGCTGCCGATTGCGCCAGCGAAAACGATTTTCATTCATTGTCCTTCCCCCAATTTGGAGTTTCTTTCTATCTTAACACAGGAAGCGTTTTCACGCAGTAACGTTTTGAAGTATTATTTGACAAAAATATGACAGTAAAGGAGCTTGTTCATTATGTTCAGACGTATCAAACCTAATATCGGCATTTTAAATGCTTTAGTAAGGATTACTGCCGGATTTACAATGTTAAGTTTTTGCACCATCCGCGCCTTGAAACGCCCGTACTCCGACACAAATATGCTATGGATCATCATCGGAGCGATGAAGGTCGCCGAAGGAATTGTCCGCTTTTGTCCGGTCACTGCAATCGTACAGCAAACGATGCAAGAAGATGACCAGCAGGAAAAAGACCAAGCCATCAACCCTTCATAATCCCGGTCCTGCTTTTCAGGTATTTTGAAACCATAACAAAAAGCTGCCCCTAGTAAGTCCGATACAGACTTATAGGACAGCCTTGGATGTTTCCTTTAAAGTCGAAGAGTTGATTTTAAAATGTTTTGGGTCCGTTACCGAGTCAGGAGTAAAGGCGGCGGGGAAACAGTTCGCTTTCCTGTGGGGGAACTGGCAAGCCTCCTCAGTCGTTTCACTCCCTGCGGGGTCTCGCCTTGTCCCTTCTCCCACGGGAGTCTCACCGTTTCCCCGCCGCCTTATCGTTTTTCATGTACGGACCACTACCACAGATGAAGATCTCTTGCGCCTTCGTACTTTATAAAAGGATTCAGATAGTAAGCATTTTTCGAGAAGCACACTCTCTAAGTTTGAAGTGATTTATATTGATGTTTCCGTTTCTCTCATAAACAAAAGGAGGTCCGGGAAATTGCGAGACTCCGATGGGAAGATAGTACATGGTGAGATCCCGCAGGGCTTTAGCCCGAGGAAGCTCACCGTACACCCATGGAAAGCGAGTGATTTCCCGGACCTCCAAAGGCTCTCAAACATTACGGAAACCATCCATCTCGAAACCGACTTTCAGCAAAAGCTGTGAAATTAAATAGAATTTATCTTAGAAAGGAGCGGAAAGTCACATGAACATAATGGAATATTTAACGGATACGACATTTGTCCTGGCGGTCATTATCGGGAGTATCATCGCGCTGCTATTTGTTTTTATGAACAAGCGCAGAACGTAAGACCCGGCCAGCTATGTCCGTACGATAGAAAAAATCCGAAGAACCCTGGAACACTTCAAGGTTCTGGTAAACCGTCTTCATCGCTTCATCTAATGTATCCGCAACAGCGTGTACAAGCAGGACACGCCCGCCATCTGAGACAAAGCTGTCCCCCTGCTTTTGTGTGCCGGCATGCACGATGGTTACATTCTCTTCCATATTCAATGCCGGCAGCAGCTTCCCTTTTTCATAACTGCCAGGATATCCTTCAGAAGCTACAACGACACCACCACAATAGCCTTGTTTCCATTGCAGCTGAGGGTCCTTTCCCTCCAGAACATCGTTTATCACCTGTATAAGGTCATTGCGAAGAAGCGGCAGTACGACCTGGACTTCCGGGTCTCCGAATCTGGCATTGAATTCGATAACTTTTGGTCCATCCTGTGTTTGAATCAGCCCGGCGTAAAGGATTCCTGTGAATGGTGTACCCTCTGCTGCCATCGCTTTGGCGGCGGGTTTCAAAATAGCAGCCACAGCTGTATCGATGTCCTGTTCTGATAAAAATGGTACCGGAGCGTAAGCCCCCATGCCGCCTGTGTTGGGACCGTGATCGCCATCAAACGCTCGTTTATGATCCTGCGATGGAAGCAATGGATGAACCTCTTCTCCATTGACAAAAGCCATGAGTGAAAACTCTTCGCCTTGCAGAAATTCTTCGATGACGATTTCCTTGCTGGCTTCGCCATACTTATGATCGATTAACATCGTTTCCACCGCTTGCTCTGCTTCTTCAATAGTTTCTGCGACCACTACCCCTTTACCGGCAGCTAATCCATCCGCTTTGATGACAATGGGCACCCCTTGACCTTTTACATACGCTTTTGCCGTGTCAGGATCTGTAAACACACGATAGGCAGCTGTCGGAATATCGTATTTCTCCATCAGTGCCTTGGCAAAGTGCTTGCTTCCCTCTATTTGGGCAGCCGTTTGATTAGGACCAAAAACAGCTAGTCCGGCATTCTGGAAGACATCTACGATGCCAGCCGTCAACGGATTTTCCGGCCCGACAATGGTAAGCGCGATATCATTTTCTTTAGCGAACTGCACCAATGCCTCGCTATCTGTCTCATTCAAGGCAACCCGTTCCGCTAAAGCTTCCATGCCGCCATTCCCAGGCGCTGCAAAGACTTTCTCCACCTGAGGGCTTTCATGGATTTTCTGGATAAGGCTATGCTCCCGACCGCCGCGACCGATTACTAATACGTTCATCGCTTTCCACTCCCGTCTGAATTAATGTTTGAAATGCCGCATTCCAGTAAACACCATCGCAATTCCATGCTTATTACAGGCGTCAATGGAGTCCTGGTCACGTTTCGAACCGCCAGGCTGGATGATAGCAGTGATACCAGATTCGGCAGCTGCTTCTACGGTGTCCGGCATAGGAAAGAAGGCATCCGAAGCCATCACAGCACCTTTCGCTTTTTCTCCTGCCTGCTCAAATGCGATTTTGGCTGCACCGACACGATTCATTTGGCCAGCACCAATCCCAAGCGTCTGATCTGCTTTAGCGACAACGATCGCATTAGACTTCACGTGTTTGACAACCTGCCAGCTCAATTTCAAATCTTCTATTTCCTGGGCTGTCGGTTCACGATCGGTCGCTACCTCTAACTCTACTCCATCGATACTTCCCGTATCAGCATCCTGGACAAGCAGCCCGCCGCTGACAGAAGTAAGTTTTTGAGCTGTCTTGTTCGATTTGGTGATATCCATTTCCAGCAGGCGCAGGTTCTTCTTCGTGGTGAGCACTTCTAATGCTTCCTTACTGAATTTAGGAGCAATAACGATTTCCAGGAAAATCTCTTTCATCTTTTCAGCAGTAACGATATCCACTTCCTGATTAACGGCAACAATCCCTCCGAAGATAGAAACCGGATCTCCCTCGTAAGCTTTCTGGTAAGCTTCGGCCAGGCAGTTTCCTGTTCCAACCCCACAAGGATTCATATGTTTGACTGCAACAGCCGCTGGCTTCTTGAATTCCTGCACGATTTCAAGAGCAGCATTGGCATCCTGAATATTGTTGTAGGAAAGCTCCTTGCCGTTCAGTTGCTTAGCATTGGCAAGCGACACACCTTCCGCATTCGCCTGTTTATAAAAGGCCGCTGTCTGATGAGGATTCTCGCCATAACGAAGCGACTGGACTTTTTCAAAAGTAGCGGTGTAGGTTTCCGGATAATCATCTTCCGTCATCTCTGTAAAGTACGCTGCGATCGCCGCATCATAATTGGCAGTATGACGATAAACTTTACCGGCAAGACGTTTGCGTACATCGACACTAAGTCCGTCATTTTGCAATCCTTCAGCAACCATGTCATAATCTGACGGATCAACGACAACAATGACGTCCTGGAAGTTCTTAGCTGCCGCCCGCAGCATGGTAGGTCCTCCGATATCTATATTCTCAATCGCATCCGCTTCTGTAACATCAGGCTTCGCGATCGTTTTCTGGAATGGATACAAATTGACGACTACCATGTCGATCGTATCCAGTTCTAACTTACGAAGCTGATCCATGTGTACTTCGTTGTCACGTTTCGCTAACAGGGCACTATGGACAGCAGGATGCAGCGTTTTGACACGACCGTCCATAATCTCCGGAAAGTTCGTTACATCACTAACAGAAAGCACCGGGATACCAGCTTCCTCGATCGCTTTTTTCGTACCTCCGGTAGATACCAGTTCATATCCGCTCTCTACTAGCTTCTTTGCAAAATCGGGCAGACCTGCTTTATCGGAAACACTCAATAATGCTCGCTTCTTCTCACTCAATGTACTTCCTCCTCGACTAATAATGATTGGATCACTTTAGGATATAGGGTATGTTCAACTGCCTGGATTTTTTGCTGCAGCGTTTCTCTCGTATCTTTCGCCGATATACGGATAGCTTCCTGTTCAATGATCGGACCGGTATCCATCCCGTCGTCAATATAATGGATGGTCACCCCTGTCACCTTCACTTGCTTTTCAAAAGCCTGGCCGATCGCATCTTTGCCGGGGAAAGCAGGCAAAAGTGAGGGATGGATATTGATGATCCGGTTCTTAAATGGTTCGAGCAGGACTGGACCGATTAAACGCATGTACCCGGCAAGAAATATCCATTCTATCCCCCGCTCTCTACATTCTAATAGAATCTGACGTTCATACGCATCCTTTCCGTCAAATTCTTTTGGGGAGAACACGAATGTGTCGATATTTTTCTGTTCGGCTTTTTTAATAACTCCAGCATCCCTTCGGTCGCAGACAAGCAGCTGGATATCACAAGGAATGTCGCCTGCCTCTGAAGCCTTTACAATCGCATCAAAATTACTACCTGTACCTGAAGCAAAAACGGCAGCCTTTATCATAGCCATTGAATCCCTTCCTGCGCCGTAACCATACCAATGTGATAAGCAATTTCACCAGCCTGTTCCAGGTGGTTCATGACTTCTTCCCTGACCGCTTCCGATATGATGACGACCATGCCGATACCCATATTGAATACACCATACATTTCCTCATCAGACAAGCTGCCCTGCTGCTGCAGGAAAGGGAATATATCCGGCTGTTTCCAGGTGTTGCGGTCAATTTCAACGCCAAACCCATCCGGCAATGCGCGCGGGATGTTTTCATAGAATCCACCGCCGGTAATATGTGCAACGCCCTTTAGGGTCGATTGTTTTTTCATGATTTGCACTTGATTGGCATACAACCTGGTCGGTGTTAGAAGGACTTCCCCCAGTGGTTCCCGTAGTTCCGGATAGGAGTCATTCAGGTTTAAATTTTGTTCTGCTATGATCTTCCGCACTAATGAGAAACCGTTGGAATGGACTCCAGAAGAAGCAAGGCCTATAACCGCATCGCCAGGACGGATATCTTCTCCGGTAATCAGCTCTTCCTTTTCAGCAATTCCAACAGCAAATCCTGCAAGGTCATATTCTGTTGGCTCATACATCCCAGGCATCTCCGCTGTTTCGCCGCCAATCAAAGCACAACCGGAAGCTTCACAACCATCAGCGATTCCTTTGACAATCTGTTCCACTTGATCCGGGTTGTTTTTTCCGCAAGCGATATAATCAAGGAAAAATAATGGGTCTGCCCCTTGAGCTACAATATCATTGACACACATCGCCACAGCATCCTGACCGATGGTATCATGTTTTTCCATCTCGAATGCCAGCTTTAACTTTGTACCGACGCCATCCGTGCCAGTGACTAGTACGGGATGATTGTAATTGAATTGACTGATATCGAATATACCTGCAAAAGCACCAAGACCGCCGACTACTTCCGGACGTAATGTTCGTGTCACATGCTTTTTCATTTGTTCAACTGCCTGATAACCTGCTTCAACGTCGACACCTGCTTGTTTATATTGCTCGCTCATTATGAACCCTCACTTTTTTGTATTTTGACTACTAAGCTTTGACGTAGGGCGGCACTGTATTTGGATAGATTTCTGTCGGATAGTTGCCTGTGAAACAGGCGGCACAGGGACCGTGGTTGAGGGATTGGCCATCCTGGTAGATGGCATCCTCCAACCCTTGCACAGATAAAAATGCAAGGCTGTCAGCTCCGATGATCTCCTGCATTTCTTCCAGACTGTGATTAGCCGCAATCAGTTCACCCTCTGTAGAAGTATCAATGCCGTAATAACAAGGATTCTTTATCGGTGGTGATGCAATCCGGACATGGACTTCCGTAGCTCCCGCTTCTTTTAAAAGCCTTACGATTCTGCGGCTGGTTGTTCCCCGGACGATAGAGTCATCGACCATGACGACACGCTTCCCTTCGACAATACCGCGAACGGCGGACAGTTTCATTTTCACACCCTGCTCCCGCAGCTCCTGGGATGGCTGAATAAATGTCCTGCCGACATAACGGTTCTTTATCAAACCGAGTTCATATGGGGTTCGCGAAGCTTCTGCATAACCGATTGCCGCGGATATGCTGGAATCAGGCACACCGGTGACGACATCCGCTTCTACCGGTGCTTCATCAGCAAGGACTTTCCCCATCCGCTTTCTTGATGCGTGGACGTTGATGCCATCGAGATTGCTGTCTGGACGGGAAAAATAGACGTGCTCCATGGAACATAGTGTCCGTTGAATCGGTGCAGAAAACCGCTTCGATTCGATGCCGTTTTCATCGATGACCAATAACTCTCCCGGCTCAACGTCCCGTTCATGTTCCGCTCCGACGACATCAAACGCACAAGTTTCTGAAGCGACGACATAAGCACTGCCGATCCGGCCGATCGATAACGGCCGCAAGCCGCGCGGATCCTGAGCGACAAATAATTGCTTTTCCGTCATGACAGCAAATGCGTAAGCCCCTTTAATCATTGTAAGGGCTTGTATTAATGCCTCTTCCATATTTAAGTGGCCGCTCCGTTTAATCAAGTGAGCGATCACCTCGGTATCGGAGGTCGTCTGCAAAATGCTTCCCTGCGCTTCCAGCTGCATTTTCAGCGCCTGAGCATTGACGAGGTTTCCGTTATGAGCAAGCGCCATGCTGCTTTTTTGCGAGCGAAATAATAGCGGCTGGACATTTTCATAACCTCCGCCACCTTGTGTTGCATAACGGACATGGCCAAGTGCGGCATGGCCTTCTAAATTATCCAGCATATCCTGTTTGAATACATCGTTTACTAACCCAAGCCCTTTGGCCAGTTTCAACTCTTCTCCGTCACTGACGACAATGCCGGCTCCTTCCTGGCCGCGATGCTGTAGGGCATGGAGCCCGTAATACGTAATCTGCGCTGACTCTTCATGTCCCCATACACCAAAGATGCCACATTCTTCATTCAGGCCTTTGATTTCACCAAGCATGGAATGGCTCCTTTCCAGGCGTCCTTCAATTTATTCGTCACCGTATGAATGATCGGCTGACCGTTGACGTTTAAACGGTATTCCCCATCATCTATTACGCGCCCGATAAGAACTGCCTCGGTCATTAACTGCTCCCATTCTTTCTGTTTTTCAGGACTCACTGAGATAATGAATCGGGATTGTGTTTCAGCGAAAAGCTCTGCCGCTGTATCTCCTTCTAACTCCACTTTACAACCAAACTCCTGTGCAAACAGGCTCTCTGCCAGTGCCACTGCCAACCCACCTTCAGAAATATCATGCGCCGATTGGACAACCCCTGCCTGGATGGCAGTCAGCAAATGGCTCTGGCGCTTTTTTTCCACCTCTAAATCGATATGAGGAGGTTTGCCAAAATGACGACCTTCCAATATGCCTTGCAGCTCGCTCCCGCCGAATTCCGCCTGTGCTTTTCCAATCACATAAATCAAGTCCCCGGACCGCTGGAAATCGGAACGTGTGATGTGGGCCGTATCTTCGATGAGACCGACCATCCCTACAATCGGCGTTGGGTATATCGCTTTCCCATACGATTCGTTGTAAAGCGATACATTCCCACTGATGACCGGTGCTTCAAGCTGCTCACAAGCTTCACTCATACCATCGACACTTTTTTCCATCTGCCAGAAAATTTCCGGGTTTTCCGGAGAGCCGAAATTCAAACCGTCGGTCA
The DNA here is from genome assembly GCF_900176565.1 of Thalassobacillus devorans. Taxonomy (GTDB): domain Bacteria; phylum Bacillota; class Bacilli; order Bacillales; family Halobacillaceae; genus Thalassobacillus; species Thalassobacillus devorans_A. The sequence goes on along the minus strand of NZ_FXEH01000004.1, from coordinate 175,215 downwards.
GACCTAGCGGACGGGCACCTGAACAGACGATATTCCGAGCGGCTTCTGCTACAGCAATCTTACCGCCCATTTCCGGGTCAAGGTAGATGTAGCGAGAATTACAATCCGTCGTCATCGCGAGTGCTTTCTTTGTACCACGAACACGAAGCACAGCTGCATCAGAACCCGGGGTGACTACCGTATTCGTCTGCACCATGGAATCATACTGGTCATAGACCCATTCCTTACTGGCAATTGTCGGCTGCTTTAAGAGGTCAATCAAGGTTTTTTCATAGTCTTCAATGGTAGACTGATAATCTTCCATCGCCTGAAATTCTTTAAAATATTCCGGTACACAGGATGGCTGACGATAGACAGGGGCATCTTCTGCCAAAGCGTCTACAGGGACATCCGCAGCCACCTCTCCTTTATGGAATAAACGGAAGCGACGCTCCTCAATGACTTCCCCGACTGCTACTGCTTCCAGATCGTACTTTTCGAAAATCTTACGGATCTCCTGCTCGCGTCCTTTTTCAATGACCAGCAGCATCCGCTCCTGAGATTCCGACAACATCATCTCGTATGGCGACATATTCAGCTCCCGCTGCGGAATATGATCCAAATTCATTTCCATTCCTGTACCGGCTTTACTTGCCATCTCGCTGGCGGACGATGTCAGCCCCGCCGCTCCCATATCCTGCATCCCGATAAGGGCGTCATGATGGATGACTTCCAGACACGCTTCAATCAACAGTTTTTCCATGAATGGGTCACCGACCTGGACTGATGGGCGCTTACTTTCTGCTTCTTCGGATAATTCTTCGGAAGCAAAGGTGGCACCATGTATGCCGTCACGCCCTGTTTTAGCTCCAACATACATGACCGTGTTTCCGACTCCGGCTGCAATCCCTTTTTGAATGTCTTTGTGATCAATCAGTCCGACACACATGGCATTGACAAGGGGATTTCCTTCATAAGCATCGTCAAACTGGACTTCTCCTCCGACTGTTGGAACGCCGACACAGTTGCCATAGCCGGCAATCCCCCGTACGACTTCCTCAAACAGATATTTGATTCTCGGATGTTTCAACGAGCCGAACCTTAGTGAATTCAACAGAGCAATCGGACGGGCTCCCATGGAAAACACGTCGCGAATAATACCTCCGACACCTGTCGCTGCCCCTTGGTATGGTTCAACGGCTGAGGGGTGATTATGGCTTTCAATTTTGAAAACGACAGCCTGCTCATCGCCGATATCAATAATGCCGGCACCTTCCCCAGGCCCCTGCAATACTTGCGGGCCTTCTGTAGGAAACTTTTTTAGCAAAGGCTTAGAGTTTTTGTAGCTGCAATGCTCGGACCACATCACCGAAAATAACCCGATTTCCGTATGATTCGGACGTCTGCCCAGCAGGCTTACAACCTGTTTATATTCCTGGTCGCTGAGCCCCATTTCTGCGTATATTCGATTATGTTCAATTTCTTCTGGACTGATTTCAAGCATGGATGGCATGATTATTCCTCCAATACGTCAAAATGGATTGAAACAAACGAAGTCCGTCCGCATTTCCGAGCAGACTTTCGACCGCGCGTTCCGGGTGAGGCATCATCCCCAGTACATTTCCTGTTTCATTAACGATACCTGCGATATCCCCTGTCGAGCCATTAGGATTATTCGTGTACGTAAAAACAATCTGTTCATTATCCTTCAGTTGTTGATAAGTAGCATCGTCACAGTAATAATTTCCTTCCCCGTGGGCAATCGGCAGATGGATCAGTCCGTCTTTTTGGTATTCTGAAGTGAACATCGTCTTATTATTTTCCACACGTAATTCTTCCTGGTGACACATGAATTTCAAATCACGATTTGCAAGCATGGCACCTGGCAAAAGACCGGACTCCAGTAAAATCTGAAACCCATTGCAAACCCCTAAGACCGGCTTTTTGTCAGCGGCCGCTTTTTTGATTTGCTGAACAATAGGAGATGTGGAAGCGATTGATCCAGAACGGAGATAGTCACCGTAGGAAAAGCCCCCTGGAAGCAAAATCGCATCATAAGAGGATAAATCAGCGTCCAGATACCAGACTAAGTCCGCCTCTTCGTTCAATCCTTCTTTAACGGCATGATACATGTCCCGGTCACAATTGGAGCCTGGAAATACAACAACGGCGAACTTCACGCGATAACCTCCTCAATCTCGTAGGAATAATCTTCAATGACTGGGTTGGCAAGCAGCTTATCGCACATTTCTTCCACCTGAGCTTCCAGGTTCTCGGATTCTTCCATCATGACTTCCATATACTTTCCGACCCTTACCTCATTTACGCTGCCGAAATCTAAGGTGTTGAGAGAGTTTTTGACAGCCTTCCCTTGAGGATCCAGAACCCCTTCTTTCAATGTGATATAAACTTTTACTTTGCGCATATGCTCTCCTCCAGTCGTTGTAAAATAGTTTCATAGGTTGCGATTAAATCGCCGATATCTTCCCGGAAGACATCCTTATCCATCTTTTCTCCAGTTGCTGCATCCCAAAGACGGCAGGTATCTGGCGATATTTCATCAGCCAGGACGATGGTGCCGTCATTCAAGCGTCCGAATTCCAATTTGAAATCCACTAACTCCAAATCTGTCTGTTTAAATAACCGTTTCAATATTTCATTGATCTTAAGTGCGAGAATTTTGATTTTGTCCAGATCATGCTCGGTCACATTCGCTAACCGTTTCGCATGATCATCATTGATGAGCGGATCATCGAGGTCATCGTTTTTATAAAAAAGTTCGATAATAGGAGGTTGTAGCACTGTTTTTTCCTGTATCGCCAGGCGCCTTGTCAGGCTTCCTGCGGCAATGTTACGAACAACCACTTCAAGTGGAATGATTGTTGTTTTTTGAACAAGTTGTTCATTATCATTCAGTGCTTTCAAAAAATGCGAGGGAATATGCTGCTGATGTAAATGTTCGAAAATTCTGCTGGTAATCAAGTTATTCAAGCGGCCTTTACCTTCGAATTGATCCTTCTTCTTTCCATTAAAAGCAGTAGCATCGTTTTTATAGGAGAGGACTAGTTGTTCCGGTTTGCCTTCCACATGATAGACTTTCTTTGCTTTGCCTTCATATAATAGGGAGCCTTTCATTTTTAGAACACCTCGTTTTAGTAAAAGTAAGAGGAGGAACATACGATGCCCCTCCCCTCCTGCTGACTACAATCCAATCCGTTCGAAAATACGATCCACGTTTTTCAAGTGATGGGTGTAATCAAAACATTGTTCGATTTGTTCAGGGGACAGTGTTGATGTAATTTTTTCGTCTACTTCAATCAATTCACGGAATGGAATCCCTTTCTCCCAGGCTTCCATTGCTTTTGGCTGGACCAGGTCATAAGCCTCTTCACGAACCATGCCTTCATCAATCAGGGTCAGCAGTACCCGTTGAGAGAAGATAAGCCCGTACGTTTTCTTCATATTGGCTTTCATCTGCTCCGGGAATACCGTCAAGTTTTTGACGATACTGCCAAACCGGTTCAACATATAATTGATGGCAATCGTTGCATCCGGCAAAATGACACGTTCCGCTGATGAATGGGAAATGTCCCGCTCATGCCAAAGGGCGACATTCTCAAACGCCGTCATCATTTCACCGCGAATGACACGGGCCATGCCTGTCATATTTTCCGAACCGATCGGGTTCCGCTTGTGCGGCATTGCTGACGAGCCTTTCTGACCTTTAGCAAAAAACTCTTCCACTTCACGTGTTTCTGTTTTTTGCAGGCCGCGGATTTCGACTGCCATTTTTTCAATGGAAGTGGCGATCAAGCTTAATGTAGAAACATAGTGAGCATGGCGGTCACGCTGCAACGTCTGCGTTGACACGGGTGCCGCCTTCAAACCGAGGTTACGGCAAACATATTCTTCTACAAAAGGATCAATGTTCGCATAGGTACCGACTGCTCCGGATAGCTTTCCGACTTCGATATGGTCGATGGCAAGATCCAAACGTTCCAGGTTCCGCTTCATCTCTTCATACCAAAGCGCAAGCTTCAGACCGAATGTGGTCGGTTCCGCATGGACGCCGTGGGTGCGTCCCATCATGACAGTGTGCTTATGCTCCAGGGCTTTATCTGCCAGGATATCGATAAAGCTGACCAGATCTTTGCGGATGATTTCGTTCGCCTGCTTCAATAAGTAAGAAAGGGCGGTGTCCACGACATCTGTGGAAGTGAGACCGTAATGCACCCACTTCCGCTCTTCACCTACGGTTTCGGAAACCGCGCGAGTAAAGGCAACGACATCATGTCGTGTTTCTTTTTCAATTTCATAGATGCGCTCGATATCGAACGATGCATGCTGGCGCAGCTTCTCGACATCTTCTTTTGGAATGATGCCAAGCTCACTCCAAGCTTCACAGGCAAGCAATTCGACTTCAAGCCAGGCTTTGTACTTGTTTTCTTCTGTCCAGATGGCTCCCATTTCTGGACGTGTGTAACGATCAATCATGTTACTCCTCCTAAAACTGTCCCACCCAACACTTTACCATGTGGGAAGCTGATTTTCTTCCATCCGTTGAAAAATTTCATCTAAGCTTGTGCCAACTATCGTGATATGACCCATCTTTCTCTCCGGCCTCGCTTCTTCTTTCCCGTAATCATGAAGGTGAAAGTCCTGAATACGGGCAAGGTTTTCAAAGAGCTCCTCCCGATGCTTCCCAAGAATGTTGAGCATGACAGCTGCCGGAAACGATTGGACTTTTAAAAGTGGCAGTCCGCAAATCGCACGTACATGCTGTTCGAACTGCGAGACATTGCACGCTTCAATCGTGTAATGACCGGAGTTATGTGGTCGTGGCGCCATTTCATTGACAAACACCTGGTCATCTTTCACAAAAAGTTCGACAGTGAAGGTGCCGACCACTTGCAAATGCTCTGCTAATAGCTTTGCAGCCGCCTTAGCCTTCGCTGCCACGTTATCGTTGATTGCTGCCGGGATCTGGGTCCGGTGGAGGATCTGGTTATTGTGAGTGTTCTCAGCCACAGGAAAATACGTTATTTCTCCGGTTTGGCTACGCGTGAACACCACGGATATTTCTTTTTGAAAATCGATGAAGGCTTCGATAATATAAGTAGAATCTGGTGCGATGAAGTTTTCCACTTCCGCCAGGTCCTCTTCCTTATTCAGCTTAACCTGACCTTTTCCGTCATATCCCCCGGTAATCGTCTTGATGATCGCCGGGTATCCGATCGACTGAACGGCTGTTTTTACTTGATCAAACGTTTGAACAATCTCGTAATTCGGCACATTCAACCCTGTTTCGACAGCGATTTGTTTCTCTTTTTGTCGATTTTGCGTGATTTCTAAAGGCAGGGCTCCTTGCGGCAACTTTCCGGTTTTTTCGAGCATATCGGCCACATTTAGATCGACATTTTCAAACTCATAGGTGATTACATCGCTGATGTTTTCAAGGTTCCGGGCTGCCTCAAAATCATCATAGGCTGCTTCGATATGGTAATCTGCAACCTGGGCACACGGACAATCCGGTTTCGGGTCGAGGACGGCGACTCGATAACCCATATGTTTTGCCGCTACAGCCATCATCCGTCCGAGCTGTCCACCACCTAATATTCCAATTGTCTGACCCGGGATGAGTCTAACTGTCATGGAGCTCACTCCTCATTTCTTCGACTTTTTCTTTCATACGGGATCGATAGTCTGCTAGTTTGTCAGCAATCGATACGTCAAAGCTTCCCAGTATTTCTGCTGCCAAAAGTCCGGCATTCTTAGCCCCTGCTGTTCCGATAGCTACGGTCGCGACCGGGACACCGCCAGGCATTTGAACAATTGATAATAAGGAGTCCATCCCTTTGAGGGACTTGGATTCCACCGGGACGCCAATGACCGGAAGCGTCGTCTTTGCAGCAACCATCCCCGGAAGGTGGGCGGCACCGCCAGCACCGGCAATAATCACTTTCATGCCCTTCCCTCTCGCTTCATCAGCATAGCGGAACATATCTTCCGGCGTCCGGTGAGCGGAAATGATTTCTTTTTCATAGGCTATTTCAAGTTCATCCAGCACTTCACATGTATGCTGCATCGTCGACCAATCGGAGATACTTCCCATGATTACTCCTACCTGAGCCATCGAACCCCTCGTTTCATTAAAATTATGGTTTCGCGCCTAATTTAGTATTTTCGCGCAGTTAACAGCTGTTTTCGCGCAACAATTTTGTTTTCCGCGCTCTTTTCAATTTTTTAGCGCCTTTATTCGGATTCTCGCGCCCACACTAATAACTAAAAAAACGCCTGCACCACCTTCTCCACTATGAGAGAAGATGGGCAGACGCTTTTTGCGGATACCGAATACAATCATCGCAGCACAGCAATGATTCATCTTCCTCATAGTCCAGTAATTTACGGTTACCGGGTAGAGACGAACGGGCCATATTCCCGTCTTATATGAGGTGCTTTATTCAATTAACTACGTTCATCATAACAATTTCCCCAAAGAGCTGTCAACGTTAAAAACGAACATTGTAAAACTCCATAGAAATTATTGTTCGCTTTTTACCGCTTGAAAGACAATCTTTCTTCCAACCGGCTCATAGATTTTCTCACCGTCTCGATTCACTTCCTGGAAGATCGGTTCTTCTGCTCGTCGAACCGGGGTGTAGCCTTCTTTTTTCATACGATCCAGGCATTGATCGATTGTTTCGCCTTCGTGGACTTCAAAGCGCATTTTTTTGCTTTTCGCCATTGCTCAACCTTCCCTTCTTCACCTGCTTGACCCAGAACCCACCGTGGATCTGTTTGGGTTCATAAGCGATGATGAATGCTTTCGGGTCAAGCGTACGAATTGTGTCGTATAATTTCAATTCATACTTGCGCGGTGTCAGGATCTGCATGGCAAGCCGGTCTCCTTCCATTCCATAAGCAAACCAGCTCGTTACCCCGTAGCCCTTATCTCTAAGCTTACGCGTAAACTCAATGTCCGGGCTTGAGGAAATGACATTCACTGTAATGTAGCCAAGTGCGAGCTTTTCTTCAATTTTCATTCCGACAATGACACCAAGTGCATACCCGACCGCATAGGCGATGACGTTCTGAATCTGATCGAGGTTGTCTAGCACCAATCCTAAACCTAAGATATACACAACAATCTCAAACATACTGATAAAAGCTGCTAAGTAACGTTGTCCTTTCAGCGTCAGAATCATCCGGATCGTAAAAAAGGAGACATATACAATGTTGATGACCAGGATGATAGCGATCATAACCAAGGCATTATCCAGCATGGCAGCCCCTCCAAACCTTTATAGCTTATCATCTCCCCTGCAGCTATAGGCATTCACACAGGTGAAAGATATGCATACACTATATAACAGGAAGAAACGTCTGCACAATAACTTTTTTACATTTTAAGGGAGAGGCTGGAATTGCTATGAATCAATTCGATGATTGGAAAAAGAATTTAGATCGTTTTTTCGGCCATGATTTCTGGGGAGATTTTGAAGGACTGGTCAAGCCCCCGCTGCCCCAAATGAATTTATATCAATACGATAATGAATTGCTTTGTATCTTTAACATTCCAGGGTTAAAAGATTTGAATAAAGTGGATGTCTACGTGAACCACGCCACCTTGGAAATCAGAGGCATCGTCGAGATCAACCAAAAAGGCGGCCAGCAGGTAAAAGGCGAAATCATGGAAGGCACATTCGACCGCCAAGTCGACCTGCCCTATCCGGTCCGCAGCGATAAAATCCAGGCATCCTATAAACAGGGCCTGCTCGTCGTACAGCTTTACCGCCTAATTTCAGATGCCAACCAAAAGAACCGCATCCAAATTACGAACCTGGAAGAAGAATGATCCCTCCGTTGATAAAATAACCAATGCTGACCAAGTTGCAGCATTGGTTATTTTGGTATCACCTTTAGGACAAGAAAATAAAGTAAAGAATGAAAATCACAAATAGCAGATACATAATCGGGTGGATTTCTTTGATTCGCCCTTTCATGATCATCGTAATTGGGTAAAAAATGAAACCTAGAGCAATACCTGTCGCAATGCTATACGTCAGCGGCATGGCGATAATAGTGAAAAAGGCGGGAACTGCAATTTCGAATTGATCCCAGTCGACATTTTTCAAAGAAGATGCCATCAACACACCAACAATAATCAATGCTGGAGCGGTGACTTCAGCCGTCACAACTCCAAGCAGCGGTGAGAACCATAACGCTAATAAGAAGAAGCCGGCCGTTACAACGGAAGTGAAACCAGTTCGTCCACCAGCGCCTACACCAGCTGTCGATTCAATATAAGAAGTAGTAGTCGATGTTCCAACCGCAGCCCCAACCACAGTAGCAGCAGAGTCAGATAACAGCGCACGACCTGCTCGTGGCAGTTTATTATCTTTCATGAAACCTGCCTGAGTGGATACAGCAACCAATGTACCAGCAGTATCAAAGAAGTCGACAAACAAGAATGTCAAAATAACAACGAGCATCTCTATGGTGAAAATATCTCCAAAATGAATGAATGCCTGTCCGAAAGTAGGCGCGACACTTGGTACACTGCCTACAACATCGCCAGCTCCTTTTGGAGGATCAATCAACCCAACGACCATGCCAGCAATTGCCGTCAAAATCATACCATAAAAAATTCCGCCTTTGATACCCAGCGACAACAGAATAACCGATGCGACAATCCCAAAGATAGCAAGCAGAACAGTCGGCGAGGTCAAGTCGCCTAGCTCGACCAGTGTGGCTTCATTAGCCTGAATGATTCCGGAACTCTGAAAACCGATGAAGGCGATAAACAATCCGATACCAGCTCCGACAGCCATTTTCAAATTGGCTGGAATAGCATTAATGATTCGTTCACGAAGTCCTGTCAGCGTTAAAACGATAAAAATAAGTCCAGATGCCAACACCCCGGCAAGCGCGGTTTCCCATGGGATTCCATACCCCAGAACAACCGTGTAAGCGAAGAAAGCATTCAGCCCCATACCCGGAGCCAAAGCGATCGGGTAACGTGCGAACACACCCATAATTAATGTACCGATAGCAGCCGCTATCGCAGTTGCAGTAAATACGGCTCCCTGGTCAATACGGGTCACGCCTTCTGGGAGCTCTTCAACCCCTACAAGGGCCAAAGTAGCCGGATTAACAAATAAAATATAAGCCATAGCCAGGAATGTTGTCATCCCCGCCATGAATTCGGTACGGTAGTTCGTACCCAATTCTTCAAATCTAAAAAACTTCTTCATGGTGATTCTCCCCCTCTATGTTTAACCGTCGAAAAAATTAAAAAGCACTCCATGGATTTCTCCAGGAGTGCTGAACTGACGCGGGGAATTCGGACATGCAGAAAGATATACATCTCCCCTGCCTGTCCAATCCACCAACGTAGTCAGGCCATTTACGGCAGCCTGGTAGAAACGTTCGGGCCATATCCCCGAATTTATACGACGGTGTCACTATATTTATTTCTCTTATATCGTACGAGCCTTCCTCGCAATTGTCAACCTAAAAGACGAACATTTAATAATTAAATTTTGGTAATGTTCGTTTATTCCCATTCAATCGTAGCAGGCGGCTTGCTCGTAATGTCATAAACAACGCGGTTGATATGTTCGACCTCATTGACACAACGAGTGGAAATCTTCTCCAGAACATCCCAGGGAATGCGCGCCCAATCAGATGTCATTCCATCAACAGAAGTGACAGCCCGGATGCCGATGGTATGATCATAGGTGCGTGTATCTCCCATGACACCAACAGACCGGAAATTAGGCAGTACCGTGAAGTATTGCCAAATGTCACGATCAAGACCCGCGTTGCTGATTTCTTCACGGAGGATAGCATCAGATTCACGGACAATCTTCAACTTTTCCTCAGTCACTTCCCCCAGGACACGGATAGCCAGACCTGGCCCTGGGAACGGCTGTCTCCAAACGATTTCATCAGAAACCCCCAGCTCTGAACCTAGAACACGCACTTCGTCTTTGAACAACGTATTCAATGGCTCGATCAATTCGAACTGCATATCCTCAGGCAGCCCGCCAACATTATGATGGGATTTAATCGTCTGGGCGGTATCGGTGCCACTCTCGATAATATCCGTATAAAGCGTACCTTGCGCAAGAAAGTGAGTATCCTTCAGCTTAGCTGCTTCATCATCAAACACATAAATGAATTCATTACCGATGATTTTCCGCTTTTGCTCCGGATCAGAAACGCCAGCCAGTTTACTCATGAACCGCTCTTTAGCATCCACTTTGATGACGTTCATGTTGAAGCCATCACGGAAGGTGGTCATGACACTGTCGGCTTCCCCTTCCCGCAAGAGTCCGTGATCGACAAAGATACAGGTCAGCTGGTCGCCAATCGCCTTATGGATCAAGGCAGCTACAACAGAAGAATCGACCCCACCGCTTAATGCACACAATACCTTCTGCTCACCCACTTGTTCGCGGATTTTTTCCACTTCCATATCGATGAAGTTTTCCATCGTCCAGTCACCTTCAGCCCCACAGACATCATAGACGAATTGTTTCAAAAGGTTATCGCCATATTCGGAATGGCGTACTTCCGGGTGAAACTGAACCCCATACATCTTCCGCTCATCATCACTGATTGCAGCTACGGGACAGGAAGGACTGGTAGCATCAGTGGAGAACCCTGGGGGAGATTCGATCACCTTATCGCTGTGACTCATCCATACTGTTTGGACAAGAGGAGTATCTTTGAACAGCACAGGTTCATGCTCTTTCAACGTAATCGCAGCTTTTCCATATTCCCGTTCATTGGCACGTTCTACCGTACCACCAAAATGGTGGGTCATCAGCTGCATACCATAACAAATTCCAAGCACAGGAATGCCCAGTTCAAAAATCTCTTCGTCGCAGCGAAAACTATTTTCCCCATAAACACTGTTCGGCCCGCCCGAGAGGATGATCCCGGTTGGATTCATCGCTTTCACTTCATCAGCGGTCAACTTATGAGAATGCAATTCACTGTAAACACCGAACTCCCTGATCCGCCTTGTGATCAGCTGGTTGTATTGACTTCCGAAATCCAATACTAGAATAAAATCATCGATCTGTTTCATATCTTCAGCTCCCTTTTTCCCAAAGCTTAACCTTGTAATATTAGAAACACCCGGATCACCGCCAACACTTATGGCGAAAGCCCTCGTTTCTGCTTATACAGAAATTAAAATTTCTCATTGTAATAAAATAGACTTCTGCCCCTGATCACAGGAAGGCAGAAGTCCACTGAAAAAATAGGAAATCTGCCTTCATAGTCAGGATATTTACGGCATCCCGGTAGAGACTCTCGAACCTTATTATCGAGGATATATGAAGGTGCAGCATGTGTAATTTTCATTAATTCTATCAACCCACATGGCAAGAATCAAGACAATGCCTTGTTGATTAAATTTTCCCATAATTCTGTGACCTTTCTCCATTGATCGGATTGCTGTTCATTTCTGTATAACATCCGTTCATAATGATGGGTCAATACTTTCATATCATTGGTCTGGAAATGCCTGTCCACATCATTGGCATATTCCCGTAGTGTCTGGTTCGGCTTCCGCTTCAGCCCTTTATTATCAAGAACTTTCAACAGATAATGGTAGGCGTTTTGATAAGCAGCCGGATCTTCACTTTGCTTGTATCGCCTTTTCAAAAAGGCGGACATCCAACGGAATCGGGTCACGTACAAAACAATAGCTATTCCTGCCAAGGCTGCAGTTAAGCCAATATAATTCCAGAAGTTACCTCCCTCTTCCGAAGCAGCAGCGCCACTTTCATCAGAATCAAAATCTTCCTCTATTTCCTGCTGCTGATTAGGAGATTCCGTGTCTGGTGTGTCTGTTTCTTCGGAATTATCTTCATTAGAACTGCTATCTAAATCGTCCGTATCTACATAAAAGTCTGTCGGGTTAGAGAAACCTTTGGTGGGCTCAAATGGTACCCAGCCGATTCCAGGAAAATGTACTTCCACCCAGGAATGGGCATTGTTGTTTGTCACCTGGTATAAGTTATAGGTGTCCCCGTCCTCCAGTTCGATATCCGTATCTTCCAATTCGCCGCCAGTAAAACCTTTTACCCAACGAGCCGGAATGCCGACAGAACGAAGCATGACTACCATCGAGGTCGAGAAGTTATCACAGTATCCTTGCTGCGTTTCGAACAAGAACTGATCGACATAGTCATCACTCTCTCCTGGAACTGCTACGTCTTCGGTATTGTATTCAAAACCGCTCGTTGAAAAGTAATTCTCCACTTCTTTTACCCGATCATAACGATTGTCTTCATCTTTAATAATCTGCTCGGTCAAATTTTCCACTCTTCCTGGCAGATCATCAGGAAGCTGCAAGTATTCATCACGGATTTCCCGGGGGTCGTTCTCGCCCGCTTCTCGTAATTGATCATATTCATAGGAAGGGACGTCGATTTGCATCCGATAGCCGGGGATTTGACGGGATTTCTGGTTAACTTGCGTTTCTACTTCGCCCGTGGGCTGATGAACAAGAAATTGAAACTGCTCAGGATAAGATACGACCTCTGCTGCACCATATGGATAAACCAGTTTATTCAGTTGCACGTCATCATTGAAATTGACAAGCGAGTATTGCTCTTCCGTCTCTACTTCATCAGTAAAGGTCCTGATTCCCAGGTCGCCTCCATTAGCAACCCTGATATCCTCTTCCAGGGTATCCTCCCATCCCTTACCGGTATAATGATTCTTCGATTCTACTCGCCAATACCTTTCTTTCTTGGCTGCCACCCGAAAAACTGGTGTGTCGTCCCGCATGAACGCACCGCCAAGCTCGGAGTCATTTTCACCATAGCCGATCTTCTGAATGCTTCCACCGCCTGGTCCGTTACCGCCAGAGTTACCTACTGCACTTTCAATATATGGGACAGGATCCGCCCATTGCGGCCCGGGCTTCGGAGAAGCAAATCCGACTGCGGTCGAAAACAAGACGATTGCAGCCATCGGAAGAATCCAACGGTGAAGACGCTTCATACCTCCGAAAGAAATCCCCTCTTTCTCCATTTCTCTCGAAAAACTGGATACCCCAAGAGCGATCATAGCAATAATGAAGGTTCGTACGATTGCCCACTGCCCGTTGTATTCCGTAAAGGTATCCATGATCGTGATGACAAAGAATGTCATGAGTACAAACAGAAAAATACGTTTGGCGATGACAAACCAGAAATACAGCAGGTAGCTCATCAGCCAAAGCAGAACAAGGAATAAGAAGCTCCGGAAGAACGCCGTCATGTCTCCCCATTGCTGGTTCAAAATGAGATCGATATTATAAGCGAACTGCTGATAAATAATCAGGAACCATTCTTTACTAAATAATCGCTCATAAAGGAACAGTCCATCCAAAATAAAAACAAGTCCCAGCAGCTTCAAAGGCATCGACAGCCACCAGCTGACCTGTAAAAAAGAAATGAAGAAGCTAAAGGCTGCAAAAATAATGAAAACCGTAATGTTCTCCGTATCCGTAACTTTCTCTAACGGCCTCATCCATTCCCAAAACAACAGAAACCCACAAATGTAGAGAATCAGCTGATAATAAAATTGTTGTTGGTTTTCTCCTCTCATGCCTTCACCTCGAATTCTTTCTTACTCAGCTCGGCTTCTGTCATCACGTTCACCATGACCCCCCGGTAATCCAACTGTTTTAACAATTTCCTGACTTCGGGTGTCAACTGGGTGGAAGGAGCAATGAAAAATAAAATCACCCGCTTCGCTTTATGCTGCATTTGAACGAGCACTTCCAGTACACCTTCATCCATGCTCGTTGTCACTACCATCGTAATCAGCCCTGCCGGAAGCTTGTGTTGTTCCTGTGCTAATTGTTTGGAAAATGTTTGATTTTCCGCCGGCATGATGATGGAAAGGTGCCGCCGGATATTATCCATCTGCGCTTTGTTCAGCTGGAATGAAAACGAAGCCGTACGATCCGCCAACGTTTTCAGCATTAATTGCGATGATTTCTTTTGCAGCTTGGCCAGCAGCGAATCCGCCAATTCGACAGCACCCTCAAAAGCGATCATATTCCGCGAGGCATGGCTGCCGGCATCAAGTACCACCAGCATATCGATGCTTTTCTCCTGCTCGAACTCTTTCGTCATAATCGCATCTTTACGAGCTGTCGCCTTCCAATCAATCCACTGCAGACGGTCGCCAGGCATATATTCCCGAACACCAGCGACAATGCTTGTATTATTATCGCTGAGAGATAACGAGGGACTGGCCCCCTGCTGATAGCTGTACGCCTGCTCTTTGAATTGCAGCTGGCGGCGATAAGGATAGGCTACCAACAGGTTATCCAATTCGAACACATGCTCTTTTTTAATAAATCCAAAAAAATCTCCTGTTCTGATTCGTAACGCCCGTAAATGATGCTCCCCTCTCGGGATATGATCGAGTTCATAGCGGTAATGGATGGAGCGTTGAAACCAAGGAAAAGCGACTCGTTTCATCACTCTTTCCATCTGCATGTTCTCCGGATTGTTCATCCACTTGAACTTCTCCAGGTGTGTATCTCTTTTGGCTAATGACACAGGAAAATATTCTTCGAGTACACAATAAAAAAGCGGGAAAGGCATCCGCCGTTCCAACGTGATTTCTACATCCACAGATTCTCCCGCTTGGACAATCCGCTTGGACAATTTGCGGGCAGCCTTCCAATTATCAAGCGGATAGAGCAGAAGCAGCAGCATATAGATCAGAAAGGGGAGAAACGCAGCAAATAAAAACCAGCTGACAAAGCCTCCCTGAAACATGGCATAAGAAAAAATCACTGCGAACAGCAGCACAATCAACGATAATTTAAGCGCAAAGCTTACCCAGCGTTTCATTCATGTCTGTTCCTTTGCACCGGGATCGCAATCTGCTCCAGAATCTCTTCAGTAATCCTCTCTGCTGTGTATCCTTCAAATTTCGCTTCAGAGGTCAAAATGATCCGGTGCGGCATGACGAATGGTGCTAAGTATTTGATATCATCGGGAATGACATAATCCCTATCCTGAATGAACGCAAAAGCCTTCGCAGCTCTCATCAAGGCGATCGAACCACGAGGGCTGACTCCAAGATAGACACCATCATGGTCCCGCGTCGCTGTCACAACATCCACAATATAATGGCGGATCGTATCATCGACGTAGACCTCTTTCACGCTGTTTTGAATATCGAGAAGCTCGTCTTTTGTCATCACAGCCCGGATTTTTGTTAACGGATGGTCCCCGGACGTACGGCTCAACATTTCACGTTCCTCCTGAGCAGTCGGATAGCCCATATTCAACTTCAGCAGGAACCGGTCCAACTGCGCTTCCGGCAATGGATAAGTACCTTCATACTCAATCGGATTCTGCGTTGCCATGACAAAGAATGGTTCTTTCAATGGTACCGGCGAACCTTCGACCGTTATGCTGGACTCTTCCATACCTTCCAGCAGGGCAGACTGCGTCTTCGGTGAAGTCCGATTGATCTCATCAGCCAGAACGACATTTCCTAAAATCGGTCCCGGCCGGAATTCAAACGCCATTTCTTTCGGGTTATAAATAGAAACACCCGTCACATCAGATGGCAGTAAATCAGGTGTAAACTGAATCCGCTTAAATTCACAATCCAGTGATTTTGCAATTGCCCGTACCAGCATTGTCTTTCCGACCCCCGGCACGTCTTCCAACAGGACATGGCCCTTCGCCAACAGCGCTACCATACTAAGGAGAGTGACCTCCTCTTTTCCTACCATTACTTTATTCACATTTTTCATCACTTCTGATATTTTTGGTTCGTATAAGGACAGTTGCTGGGTCATTTGTCGACTCCTCTCACCTTCTATAACTCCTGGAAATTTAAATTTTCCGTATATTTCAACTATACTATATCCTGACTCATGGGACAAAAAGCACCACTCGAATGTCGATCTATCAAAATACCTTATAACAGAAGGATTCTTCTATTGAGTTACTTCAAAAGGAGAGAACAGGATAATATTGTTACTATTTTATTTATTAGTATGTGAGATTCTGTCCTGACACAGCACTCTTCTAACTTAACGTGCTGACATTCTTTTTTATAACCTTTTCAAAACGAAACCATCCGTTATATGATTAGGGTAATCAGAGCATACGTAGTTCCGCAATTCAGAAAGGAGAGAACAGAGTGAGTGTAAAATCCACGATTTATAAAGTACTGCGGATTTGGAACGATGTCGATGCGGTCCGGAAAGGAAAAATCGGCCGCAGAGTCGGAAGAAGGGCAGCAGGAAAAGCGACCGGAAAAATTATGCGCAAGTTATTTAAGTGACGCCAGAGAAGCTTCTTTTTCACAAGAGAAGCTTCTCTTTTTGTTTACATTTTTTATGAAAAGCGTTAAACTAAATCAATGAATTACTTAGCTAGGTAAATAATTGAGGTGAATCCATTGACTAATACCGAAACCCGCGAATTATTTCATTTATTGAACCAACGAGTGAGGCTAATTACAAAAGAAGTGAACAACGTATTGAGCGACCATGGGTTATACCACTCCCAATGGTCCATTATTTTTTGTCTGGATCAATTCGGCCCGATGACGCAAACAGCAATATGGAAGTATTTGAACGTAGAAGCCCCTACGGTCACTCGCACGTTATCACGAATGGAAAAGAACGGCTGGATTATAAGGAAACAAGGCGAGGATAAACGGGAACGCGTCATCGAAATGACGGACGCCGCTAAACAAAAGTTTGCAGCTGTCAATGAAGCGGTCGATCAAGTTGAAAAGGAAATGGCACACCCGCTTTCCAGCGAGGAAATCCAACACTTACAACTTCTACTAAGGAAATTAGGTGCCACTGAAGGAGAGTAATGCATCATGGAACAAAGCAAGCGAGAACCGATTTGGACGAAGAGTTTCATCAGTATCTCGTTGACACAATTCACGGTCTTTCTGGTTTTTTACGCCCTTTTGACCACCCTCCCCATTTATGTCATTCATGATATGAATGGAACAGAAGCCCAGGGCGGCTTGACGGTCACTGCCATGTTAGTAGCAGCTATTCTCATCCGGCCTTTTTCAGGGAAGCTAATAGATGTGATCGGCAAAAGGAAGACATTATTCGTCAGCATCATGGTGTTTACAATGACCACCTTCCTTTATATAGGAATTAAGGATTTTATACCTTTATTATGGCTGCGATTGTTTCACGGTCTGTCATTCGGCCTGTTCACGACGGTGAGCGGAGCAATTGCCGCTGACGTCGTCCCCGAGTCACGCCGTGGTGAAGGTATCGGATATTTCGCTATGGCTATGAACCTAGCGGTCGTAGTCGGCCCATTCATCGGCCTTTCGGTACTACAGTTCGCCCCATTCCAGGTTCTTTTTATACTGTTAAGTGTATTTATGATCAGCGGAGCTCTATCTGCTTTTCTGGTTAAGGTACCACAAGCAACCGAAGCGGTCCGGAAAACGGGCACGTTTAAATTATCTCTGCATGATTTGATCGAGACAAAGGCAGTGCCGATCGCCTTGATCAGCAGCCTGGCTGCATTATCTTATTCGAGCATCCTTTCATTCCTGTCCGTTTATGCTAATGCAATCGGGCTATCATCGGCTGCCAGTTATTTCTTCCTCGTTTTCGCGATGGCCATGCTGCTCTCGCGTCCATATTTAGGAAGGGCCTATGACATCAAGGGGCCGAAGTTTGTCATTATCCCGTGTCTATTCATCTTCGCTTTCGGCCTGGTGTTTATCAGTTTTACTAGTGCCGCGTGGATGCTGCTCGCTTCCGCAGCTATTATCGGGCTCGGCTATGGGACACTGCTGCCAAGCTTCCAGACTATGGCTGTCCAATCAGCACCAATTGCCCGAAGCGGACACTCGACCGCTACCTTCTTCATGTTCTATGATACCGGAATTGCTGCCGGCTCCTTCGTTTGGGGATTAGTGGTAGCAAAAGCAGGATTCCAGCAATTATACCTGATCAGCGCTGTTGTCGTACTCGTGTTAATCGGCCTTTTCTATACGTACCAGGCCAAGCGTCAGCCCAAATACGCAGCTAAGAACCACCCAGTATAATCCCGCATTTATATCATAGAAAAAGCATTGACGTGTCGTCTATCCAGGAGGACTACGTCAATGCTTTTCTTATAATGAAACTGCTAACTCAGGTCCGCTTTGATTTTTCAATAATATGTTCCAGCCCGGCATGTGCATTCCGGAACGTGGCGAGTTCACTATCCAGATACTCAAAACTCATGGCCAGCTGAGGCGTAATTCCAACAAGAATACACTCCGTTCCTACCAGCGTCAAGGTTTCCGTCAACTGCTGTACCTGGTAGCTGATGCCTTCATCAAACGTGTGAATACCACTTAAATCGATTAAAGCATGCTCAATATCCGCAGATGCACATTCTTTCAAAACAAACGAAGTCAAACGTTCCGAACGCTCTCTATCAAAAGTACCGATTAAGGGCACCGCTATCGCCTTATCCCAAATCTTGATCAGCGGCGTCGATAGCTCCTCAATCAGCTTATCTTTCCTTTTTTCCTCTTCCGCTTTTGTTGTCACATCCATCAGCATGACCACATAACCGTCCACGTTACCTGCTTCACCTTGCACAGGCGTAATGACAATATCTGCGACAAATTGATTACGGATATTGATACGGGCGCGATGCGTCTCCATCAAGGTCGCCATTTTCTCCTGCTGATACGCCGGGTTTGTGTGAAAATGATCCATATTCATTCCGATAAAATCTTCAGCACCATCCAAGTTAAACAACGGTGCGATTGCAGTGAACAGCTTTACCGCATTGTCATTCATCCACTTCACATCGTAATTTGTATCTGCAATTAAAATATTTTCTCCAATACTGTTTAAAGTATCCAACAATGATAGATTTCTGGGGATTTCACCAACAAAACTCATTTATTTCACCTATCCTACTTTATGTTTATGTCATTATTTTATAGCACTCAGGCAACCTTTCATAAGAAAAAGCCTGAACCCAGGACAGGACTGAGTCAGACTTCTTACTATAGATTATAGGTGTTATTATTTCGAAGATTCAATTACTTTGTATTTTCCCGGACCTACTACGGTATGGGTATGCTCGAACCCTGTATCTTCCAGGTTCTCCATCACACTTAGGTCCACCATAACACAACGCTGGCAGGAAGATGTAACTACCTTCCCTTTTGCGTCAACACCATTCAATTTAAATGAAATTATATCTCCAATATTTGCTTCGTGACCTTCTGGGGTTTCCATAGCTAACATCCTTTCCATCAATAATGAGTATGATGTTTTCTGACATTATAACAAATTTATAGAAAATTTCCATCTTTTTGATATGCGGGGCCTCTCCCCCTCTTTAAAAACAATCGGAGCAGCCCCCTGGAGCCGCTCCGTTTATCTATTTTTTTGACTGATGTAGTTCCGGATTACATCAGAACTTTCGTATATTATGCTTCCACGCCTGGTCTTTATTGATCATCCGTATCGCTGCATAGATGAGAAGGAATTGCAGGGCAATGATTGGCAGCCCCATCAGACCGGAAATGACCTCAAGTGGAGCAAGTCCACCAATACGCATCAGGACAAGCGCAAGTCCGGTAATAACTGCCGCTATGATGATACGCAGTGTTTTCGGAGGTTCGAACTTACTCATATCCCTCGTACTGGTATAAGCCGCGACCGTATACGTTGTGGAGTCCAGCGTGGTCGTCAGGAAGATAAGCGCCACAATCATGAAGATGACAATCGCCATACTACCTAGCGGAAGTGTATTCAATATTTCCGGGATTGCCGCCATCCTTTCTTCATTTTCAACAAACTCCAAGATACCCAGGTCGCCTTCTAAATATCTGTTGACCCCCAGACCGCCAAGAACCCCTGTTGCAATCCAGGAAATCAATGTTGGCGCCAGCAAGTATGTCAAAATCATTTCTTTAATGGTACGCCCTCTGGAAATCTTAGCGGCGAAGACACTATGAAGCATCGCCCATGTCGCACTGTAAGCAAACCAGAAGACAGTGTTACTTTGAACGTGAGAAGCCGAACCTTCATATACCGATTCTGTATTCAACGAAAAGTTCAGATAGTTGGATAATAGAAAATTAAGACTATCCGAGAAGTAATTCAGGATAAATACGCCCGGACCAGCTATTAGAATAAAAACAGAAAACAGGCCGGCTAACCACATATTCCAGGTACTCAATCGTTTAATCCCCTTCTCAATTCCTAAGTAGGCACTTAGTGAGAACAGGAATACCCAAACGATAGTGACAATGATCGTCATCGTAAATGTAACTTCCATATTAAGCAGGCTGGATAAATTATGGGTAATGATTGGCGCACCCAACCCTAATGTTACAGCAGCACCAGCCAGGATACTGATCAGAAATAAGATATCAAGAAATTTACCGCCGATACCGTCCGTAAACTTATCACCGAAAATATCCCGGCAAGCCTCAGAAATCCGCATCAGTGGACGCTTCTTTACGTGCAGGATATAAGCCATCGCCGGAGCGGCCATAACAAATATCGCAAACACCTGGAAGCCCCACAAAAACATACTGTAGGAGTTACCCCATAACAGCGCTTCTGCTGAGCCAGGGTCCACACCAGCAGGCGGATCGTTTGCTACAGACGTCCATTGCAGCATCCCCGTCCGCATAATAGTGGAACCTACACCCATCGCTATCAAAATAGACGCATATTCAAACAGGCTGAACCGTGGTTTTTCGTTCGGATCTCCCAGTACCACTTGTCCATATTTTGAAAAAGATAGATAAAGTCCTGCGACAACCAGAATGATGCCATACCAGAGATACCCCCAGCTGAACACTTCTACAATATAATCAAAGATAGCATTTAGTAGTTCCAAGGACTCTTTTTCATATAAGGCAAATGGAATACTGATCGCTATGATAATTAATAAGGATGGTACAAATATCGAGTAGTCAATCAGCTTCTTTTTATTCATCGAATCCTCCTCTATTTTTCTCTCGCCTCGTAATGGTTCCCCTTTCCTATTACCCCAAAACTATAAATTATAACGAAATTCGAAATAAGTGGCTTTTCTATTTAATTCCATATTTCCACTCCAAAAATTAGAAGAAAAACAGTCTAATAGCTTTGCAAACCTAGCTAATTTTGATTAAATAAAACTAACGATCCAACAAGACGGAAAAAAATACCTGGACAAAGGATTGTGATCTGGCTGATGTTATATATTTGGGATATTGAAACCATCATCGAGCAGACCAAAAATGAAAACCAATTAGACATCCACTCGGAAGCGAACAACCGGCTCTCAGCACCCATGAGTTTCAACGTATCGACCAATACACTTACATTCAATTATCTGGAAGTGAATGGGTATATCAGTAAAATGAAGATTAAAGAATCCGATGAAAATTTAGTGAAAATTATGCTCTATCACGAACTCGGCTATTATCTGACGTTTAAAAAACATAAGCATGACATACGGACACTGATGTATGGGGAAGATGAGGAAGTCGAAGCATTGAAGAATGAAATTGAAACAAACGCGTGGGAATATGGCAGAACATTGGCACCTGAAGAATTGCTTGATTCCTATGATAAAGTCAGAGAACTAGATGCAAGGCTGATCAAAGGTTTATAAACCAGAACAAAAGCGCAAGCGCCTTGCTCACCCCCGACAAGCTTAAGACCTCGAGGGGGTAGGCGCTGGAGCTGGATGGGATCCACCACGTAAAGTTATCCACAACAAGAAAATTTTATAATTTCCTAGACCATTAAAAAAGCCTCTCAGCACCCGATCGGATTTGAGAGGCCTTTTATATCAAAATTCTTTCTTCATTAACTTTTTAATACCGGCAATATTGACTCCCTGTTCGATAAGCAGTTTCACTTCTTTCAACTGATGAATGTCGTTCAGCGAGTATACACGCTGATTGCCATCATTTCGATTCGGGTTGATTAATCCATGCTCTTCGTAATAACGTATTTGCCTTGCCGTTAATTGCGTAGCATTCTTCACCACACTGATTGGAAACGTCTGGACATGATGAGGAATTTCATCACTCACATCCCCTCCCCTCCCTCATTTTAATTTGGCAATATGGGCATACACATCGTTCAAGTGGTCGTAGCCTAACCTTTTGATATGGCGAATGCTTTCCGTCCATAAATGCGCGGTTGCAAGTGCATCATACAAGGCATGGTGTCTTTGATGATTGCAAATACCATAGTGTTCACAATAATCATCAAGGGAAAATAAATCAGAATCAGGGTGCACAATCTTTGTTAGAAAGGATGTATCAATGATGCGATGCTGAAAATCGGATCTCAAAGCGGTCCAGTTCGCATGCTTCATGAACTGCTTCTCATGGCTGGAATGATGAGCGACGAGCGTATCACTTTCCACAAATTGATAGAATTTTTTCAACACGTCCGGCAGCAAAGGCGCTCCTTTCAACTCTTCTATCGTCATGCCTGTCAGTTCTTGAATTTCTTCGGAAGGCTCGGAGTCATTATGAATGGCGGAATAAAACGTCTCTTCTAACATTCGCTCACCTTGTACCTTCACTGCCCCAATTGACAAGATACGATCTCCCTTATAAGGGTAAAACCCGGTCGTTTCAATATCAAAAACAACGACACTTAAATCATCAAATGGGGTATTCAGTACATCCTGCTTTTTTATCTCTCGATGAAGGTTCCTGATATAGGCTAGCTGTCCAGGGTCGGCTACGGAGGCAGAAGCTTCCGGATAAAGACGGCCTGACACTTGTCTGATGAATTGCAGCATGTGATTCATGACCATGCGGAACACTCATTATCTATCATTTTCTTTGTATCGGAAAAAAGCTCATATCCTTTCTTCATGAATAACTTAAGCTCCTTCTTATCCTCTTTCGTCAATTGTTCCATAGCAATCAGATGCGCTTGGTCGTAACTTTCTACCTCTTGCTGAAAACGAAGTCGAAAATCCAGAAGTTTCATGAAATAACCCTCAAAGCGATGCAGTGATGGATAGTCAGCTTTTATTTTTTCAAACCTTGTTAACGTAGAAGGAGCTAATATGCCCTCTTTTAAAGCGAGGAGCCTCATGGCATTGACATAAGGAAAGAAAGTGGTCTGTTTCACGTGAATTTTACCCGATTGCTCCCCATGCGCCCCCGGAAGCAATTGACCGAAAACACCGACGCCTTTTTTAATGAAATCAACATTTTCTACTAATCGAATAAATAATTCTGGGCGGGAATGGATAATGGTCAAAGCTTCCTTTTTGATTTCTTCAAGAAAACGTTCTTCACCAATCAATACCCGGGAATCAAAAAAAGTAGAAAAGTGACGCAGCGATGTCCAGTTCGCTTCGGTCAGCCAATCGGTTACCTGCTGGTTCCAGCTGCTTAGAGATTGGCACCACAACGGATTGGACGCCATTACCTTGCCGTCACAGAGCTGATAACCGACTACTTCCAAACCCTCGGCTATTTCTTTTCCTAAAGTTAAAAAATAGTTTTCGAACTCCTGACTCCCATCAAAAATGATCCCGTGGTCCTGATCACTAAACACCGACTGTTCAAACCTTCCGGCACTTCCCATTAAAAAGAAGGCAAAGGGAGCAGGAGGGTCCCCCCGCTCCCTTTGCACGTAATTCATAGCACATTCCACTGTTGCTGCGATAACTTCATCGTGAAACCTATTCAGCTTGTCATGATCAGTTGAAACGTCTTTTATATATGTTTGCCGCCAATCTCTGATTTTTCCGTAGCTATTCAAGGTAGACCCCCCCTGTTTCAACTAATCGTTTCATTGGTTATGCGCCCCTTTGTTCTTCCGGATGAGGAATGTTTTCCGGATAGCCATAGCCTCCGTGTTCACTCAAGTCCAGACCAACAATCTCTTCTTCTTCCGATACACGAATCCCGCCCATCATTTTATCCATTACCTTCAAGATAATTAATGCCACAACGAAAGCGTATAGACCACTTGCCACAACACCCACCGTCTGCACGCCTAATTGAGTAAAGCCACCGCCATAGAATAATCCGGCTTGCCCCCAGCCGATTTCTGTCGAGAAAGCAGGGACGGCGAATAATCCATTAGCAAGCGTTCCCCAGACACCGACGGTCCCGTGGACAGATAAAGCAAAAATCGGATCATCAATTTTCGCTCGATCAAACAACTTCATACTATAGACGACAATCACCCCGCCAATAAGACCGATGATCACAGCTGCCCATGGTGCAACAAAGCCGGCAGGAGCCGTTATGGCAACAAGCCCTGCTAACGCGCCATTTAATGTCGTCGGCACGTCCGCTTTACCAGTCCAAACATAGGCAACCAGCATCGCCGAAACGGCACCGCCCGCGGCTGCTAATTGTGTATTCAGCATGACAAACCCAAAGAATGCATCTGCTACCTCAAATGTACTTGCTCCATTGAAACCGAACCAACCTACCCATAGCAGTAATACGCCAAGCGCTGTATATACCTGGTTGTGCCCGGCAAGATCATTGGAAGAACCATCTTTGTTATATTTTCCGATACGAGGCTTCAGAACAATGGTTGCTGCCAAAGCTGCCATCGCCCCCGTCAGGTGAACTACCGTTGAACCAGCAAAGTCCTGCTTCCCGTGGTCAGCTAACCAGCCGCCGCCCCAAATCCAGTGAGCTACAACCGGATAGATGACCGCCGAAAATAGTACGGCAAAAATCACATAAGCTGATAATTTCGCACGCTCCGCAAATCCGCCGAACGCAATCGTCATCGCTACTAGCGCAAACATCATCTGGAACATAAAATCTACTGCTGGAGAAAGCCCTTCTCCACTGAAAGAAGCATCACCATAGAAGAAATCCGATAGACCAATAAACCAATTGCCCTCTCCATAAATGAATCCCCAGCCAATTGCCCAAAACATTAATGAACCGATTCCAGCGGTGAAAATGGTCTTACCGGCAATATGGCCGGCGTTTTTCATCCGGGTAGATCCGGCCTCCAGCAAAATGAATCCTCCCAGCATAAGAAATACTAAAAATGTACCAATAATCACCCACAAATTATCCATCAAAACTGTTTCCATTTAATCCTCTCCCTTTCATGTTAGTTTTTGTAACATTAAATGTTAGTTATTAAGTTACTACGAATGAAAGGGTGTCACAATTGGTTTGTCAGATTATCTGACAAGGTTTCTGAAAATTCTATCTCTCTTCTTAAAAGAAACGTCCAAAGGGAAACAGTTCGGCTATCCACAAAATACGTCTGGAGGCTTAGGAGAAATTACACCAAAAGCCGTTATTTATTTTCCATCTAAGCGCTATAATGTAGGTAGATGGTGAAGGGGGCGAAGGTTATGAAAAGGATGTTTTTGTTCTCTGTTGCGGTGGTGGCCGCATTGGTTTTGTTGTTTACGGGATACCAGATGGTTGGTGCTAAACAAGGAAAAAGTGAGGAAGTGGTCGAACGGGATGATGCGGAATTTTTATCAGTAGACCTGGAAATGGGTGTCGGAAGCCTCCATGTTTCACCCGGATCCAAAGAATGGATGAAAGCTCAATTCGAATATGATCATTCCCGGAAAGAACCTGTAGTCACCTATAAACGAAGTGGCACAGAAGGGCATTTAGAAATCAGCGAGAAACGAAGATGGTTTCAGGTAAGCATCTTCGGATTCAACAGTAAAAGTGAATGGAATGTACAGTTGAATGAGGATGTCCCAACCGAACTTGAAATCGAGACTGGTGTCTCTGATTCTAACCTGGATTTACGCAGGATGAACTTAACCGATTTAGATATCGACACGGGCGTAGGGGATGTAACCTTAGACCTCTCCGGAGAAAGAAAAGAAAGCTTTGATGTCACGATTGATTCTGGGGTCGGTGACACCAAGGTATACCTGCCAGAGGAAATCGGAGTAAAAATTAAGATTGATAATGGTGTTGGAGATTTAAATATCAAGGACTTCATTACCAAAGGTGACGATACGTTTGTAAATGAAGCTTACGAAAATGGTGCGGACGTCATCATGGAGGTTGATATTGATATGGGGGTTGGAGATATTACGGTAGAGAAAAAGTAAAGAAAAAGGACTGCCGGTGAAGAGCAGCCCTCTTCCTTTGCAGCCTCGCAAAAGATAAAATATTAATATAAGTTCACGTATTAGCGAAGCGGCTCTTGGTCATAGTGATCACAGAGCTTTTTTACTTGGCCATGCTCGTATCCAATACAGTAATTTTGCGGCTTCCACTGATTAAGCTGCGTAATCGGGAATCCTCTTTTCTTGCCCGCCAAATGATTTGGGAAAAGTTCTTAGGAGTGAAATCATAGACGTCGATCAGGTATTGCTCAAATGCTTGATGGTCAACCTGATTGTTATGTTCTTTCGCAAAATCAATCAAAATTTGTGTCAGTTCCTTATAACTCATTCGTTTCGTTCCATCCTCGGAAAGTGCTTCCGGTTCCGTCGGAAGGATATATTCGTTTTTCGTCGCTGCGCTTGGTAACGGATCTTTCTTTTGGCGCGCCCCTTTTTCTCCCCCATTGGCTTCGGGCAAATCCAGGCTGCTATCCTTCCATACGCTACCATTCTCCTCTAACTCCGCTATAACAGCAGAAGGATCGCCATTTTCCCTTTTCTCCTCTAACCGTTCAAGTCGAGCGATAAGTTCCTGCTGCTCTTTGGTAAGCTGGTTCAACATTTCCCGGAGCTGCTTCTTCTCCTCCTGAATATCCTCCAGGCGCATGTAGATCGCTTTACTCAGCATAGACATGGCAGAGTACCCTCCTTTGATAGGAATGATTATAGTTATAATAGCATACGAAAAAGGCGGGTTATTAGATAACTGCCCGCCTTATCGAAAAATGATAGAAAAGTTGTTGTTTATACGAAGGGCTTAAGTAGGGGAAATGCCCCCTTGCATAGCCGCCTAAGATGAGGCTTTTTACGTTTTATCAAGGGTTAAAGCTTATTCCTGAGAACCATAGATGGATAAATCCTGATAGTCCAAAACAAACATATAGCCATTCCATTTTAATCTATTTTGAATTGTACCTAACCCATCGGCATGAAACGTTCCTGCAATCTGTTGATAAGCGATTAGATCATAGATATTATCGAATTCAAAATCGATTGGGTATAGACCGCTGATAGGATCTACCCATCCACTGACTGGCTCCTTCAGTTTTCCGTTGGTATCATACAATTCATTTAAATACTCCGGATCCCTCTGTGATAAATCGATGATATATCTTTTATTATTCCTTTTACTCCACACTTCCACCTTGTAGTCATCTTTGTAAGTAACATCATAGGTATAGGTCTGGTTGAACGCATCAGAGTCGAACAGCAAGCGGGCCTCGTTATTAATAAAAGAATAGATATAGTTGTTTGTCGTCCCGCCACTGCCCCCTGTAGGAATATTAATCAAAATATCATTAATTCCGTCTCCGGTGAAATCTCCAAGAAACAGCATGGGATCATACCCGATATTTTCTTTCAATGGAATACTGACAGAAACCCCTGTCGCTCCATCCCGGATTCCAAGTGCCATATTTTGAATAATAGAAACGTCTGATTCTCTATAACCAGTCACGTAAACGATATCGGGAACACCGTCCCCATTTACGTCCCCAGTTGCAGAAGCGACCACACCAGTAACTCTCATGTTTGGATTGTAATAATATCTGTACATAACAGACTCCCCAGCATAAATTTTATTGATGCAATAACCTATGCTGTATCCAGGAAACACGTTCAAGTTAATCATACAGGCACTGAAGTACGCTTTTGTTTATACACTAGATTGGGGGGGAGTGTCAGCTATGCCATGGCAGCAGAAAGTGCCATATTTATATGGTCAGCCGATTGGAGTGTCTTTCGTGGATGGAACAGGAGCCTCAGGTGTTTTATGCGGAATTTCTGAAGGAAAGCTTCTCGTTATGCAATACCTTTACCATACCCAATTCGCTTTAATGCAATATGATCTTTATACGATTCAGGATATCCATGGTTTTCCGCTTTGCCCCGACGAAGGGCCTCTATATTAACGAAAAATCCCTCTTTGCTTAAAAAAGAGGGATTTTTCCAGACAGGAGAAAGGGTTTACTAGAAACCCACAGAGCTTTACTAGACAAGTTCAGAAATTAACTAGACAGTGACTGCTGTTTGCTAGAAGATATTTTCGCTTATTAGACACCACTGGCCTTCGACGCTTAAGGGGGCCACCTAAGATTTCGAATCCAAAAAGTAGTTATATCAGGGTGAAAAGTGAGTTCACCAAGACTTCTATCCTCTATATTTAATCGTTAACCCTTTTAAGAAATTCCGTGCGTACTTATCTCCGCACTCTTTATAATTTTTGTGTCCTTCTTTTCTTAATAACGCACTTAATTCCCCTTTTGTTATCGTGACTCCCGCTTCATCTAAAATATCTATGATATCCTCACTCGTTAATTTTAGTGCTATTTTCACTTTTTTCAGCATCACGTTATTTACACTTGAATGATTTTTAATGGACCTGTCTGATTTATTAGGCTGTCCAGGTTTTGGTTCTTGTGGTCCTCTTTTGAACGTAATCAAGCCATTTAAAAATGACTCCAACATACTATTTGTGCATTTTATATGATCATCATTCTCCGAGGCGTTCTCAACGTCCTCCTCGTAACTGTCGTCTGACTTGGTGAGTATCTTTGATACTTCTTCTTTTGTAAAGTCCTCTCCCCCAAGTTTAAATATTTCTACCATATCCTGATCTTTTATATCTAACGCATACCTCAATCGAATTAATATATCATTGTTATCCATTTAGAAACCTCCAATAAAATTACATAATTAACAGCATACCTTCATCATAAGGGCTGCCAAGAGACCGTCAGATTTTAAATGATTTTTCCGCTCCCGGCTCCGCGTTTTATTTGTTCCCATTCCTCATTCATATATGTCTGCGTTCATTCAGTCGATTCCCATTATACTTTAAAAGATCTCAGGCACCAATGAAGGATATTTTTACTAAGGATTTTATTTCAATTTATAACAAAAGATAACGGAAAGAAGGAGGGTATCAAATGAAACGAAAATCATTAAGAGATGGTGCATTAACTAACAATCAGACACCTACAGAAAGCCTGCCTGAAAGAGAAAGTAAGGAGACATTTACAGATGTAGATGCTGCAAGAGCCCAGGAACGAGCAAGAATCGCTGATCGCGAAGAGCTTGAAGGGAAAAAGTAATAGTAGAAAAACTTGGCTTATCGCCAAAATTTTTAAAGTAAAAAAGCAGGAACCCTTTACCGGTTACCTGCTTCTTCTTTTAACACTAGTTTTGCGACAGCTTCTACGTGATGGGTCTGAGGGAACATGTCCACCGGCTGAATACCTTCTACTTTATATCCATTCTTCGTCAGGTACTTCATATCCCGTGCCTGTGTCTCAGGGTTGCACGATACGTAGATTACCCGTTTTGGATTCAGCTTCACTACGCTGGACAAGAATGCTTCGTCACTCCCGCTTCGAGGCGGATCCATAATTACTACATCAGCTTTCTCCCCACGTGCTGCCATCTGTACCATGAACTCTCCGGCATCTCCCTGATAGAACCTGGCATTTTTTATGCCGTTGCGTTTGGAATTGCGGATAGCATCACGGACGGCATCTTTATTCAACTCCACCCCAATAACCTTCCCTGCTTTTTGGCTGGCAATCAGACTGATGGTACCAATCCCGCAATACGCATCCACTACGGTTTCCTTGCCCGACAGCTCCGCCATTTCAATCGCCTTCCCATATAACTTTTCTGTCTGCACAGGGTTGATCTGATAGAAGGATTTCGCTGAGATTTCAAACTCCAGTCCACAGAGGGTGTCCGTAATCGTTCCCTTGCCGAACAATACTTTTTCCTGATCGCCCAGAACCATACTGGTGTCCCGGTTATTGACATTCATAAGAAGGGTCGTAATTTCCGGATGAGCCTTTCGCAGGGCTTTTACAAAATTGTTCTTACCCTTGAACACCGGTGACGCGACTACCAGCACCACCATAATTTCACCGCTGACTTTGCCGACTTTAACCAATACGTGTCGCAGGAACCCTTGCCCAGTATCTTCGTTGTAAGGCTGCATTTTTGAGTTTTGAAGGATATCTCTGATCGTCTGCACAATTTCGTCCGCTTTCGGGTCATGAATGAGGCACCGTTCCATTGGTATGATCTGATGCGTGTGCTGGGCGTATAGTCCGCCAATTACCTGACGATGCTGATTCAGACCGAATGTCGTATGGCTCTTGTTCCGGTAATCATACGGGTGGTCCATGGTCATAATCGCTTCCGGCTTAACGAACGGCTTCATGAGTTCATCTACCGTTTCCTGCTTGAAACGCATTTGCTTCTCTTCATTCATATGCTGAATCTGACATCCCCCGCACTCATAGTAATACTCGCACGGCGGAGTTACCCGATCTTTAGAGGGGGTAATCACCTGCTTCAGCTCGGCGTTGACAAAGCCTCCTCTTTGAGACACGGTAACCTCAGCCGTTTCCCCAGGCAACAGGTTCGCTACCTCCAACTGTTTACCTTCCCACTGGACAATGCCTTTGGCATCATTGGTAAGACCGGAACAGGTCACCTTCGCGGTTACCGTTTTCCGCTTTCCTTTAGGTTTGCCACCCTTTTGACTTCCCCGAGAGAAGTTCTGTTTCTTATTCTTTTTGTCCAGGCGTTTTTTTCCTGAATCTCTATATCCTTTATTTTTTCGTTTATTCATAGGCACTTCCCATCTTTCTTCATCCTTGACAATCCATTATATACTAGCCACAGTTAGCAGTAAAACATACGGTAAGAACTTCCTTATTTTATAGAAGTCCTTTTTCATCTTATATTTTAAATTATAAAAGGCCTGCCCCTACGGTTGTTTAACAGGGACAGGCCTATCTTATTTACATTTCTATTACATGAGCGAAAGTCTTATAATCAGAGGGCGTTATTCGGATACAGTACCTGCATCAGCTGGATGTTCGCCATGACGATAGTAGTCAGCATCGATTGGATCCAGCGGCTTGCGTCCAAGGATAAGGTCCGCAGCCTTTTCCGCCAGCATCAGTACAGGCGCATGAATATTACCATTTGTAACGTAAGGCATAGCGGATGCGTCGACCACTCGTACATTATCGAGACCGTGAACCTTCATGGTATTCGGGTCTACGACAGCCATCGGATCTGATTCCGGTCCCATTTTTGCCGTACAAGATGGATGAAGAGCTGTCTCCGCATCTTCTCTCACCCAATCCAGGATTTCCTCTTCCGTCTGAACAGTAGGACCAGGAGAGATTTCTCCGGCATTATAAGGCTTCATGGCTGGCTGAGACATGATTTCACGAGTAATTTTGATCGCTTCCACCCATTCGCGTTTGTCCTGTTCTGTAGAAAGATAGTTGTAGACCATGCTTGGGTGCTCTTTTGGATCTTTTGAACGTATTTTTAATGAACCGCGAGCATCGGAGTACATTGGTCCGATGTGCACTTGGAATCCATGATCCGTTGGCGCTTTCTGCCCATCGTACCGCACCGCTACCGGTAGGAAGTGGAACATCAAGTTCGGATAGTCAACCTCATCGTTCGATCGGACGAAACCTCCGCCTTCGAAATGGTTGGTCGCTGCCGGTCCCGTACGTCCAAGCATCCACTGCAAACCAATCCAAGGCATGCGTGCTTTATTTAAGTTCGGCTGCTCGGAAACAGGAAGTGGACAAGCATGCTGGACATAAACTTCCAGGTGATCCTGAAGATTTTCCCCTACCCCCGGAAGATCGACGACCGGTTTAATACCAAGTGAGCGAAGGTGTTCGGCGTCTCCCACTCCTGATAACTGAAGGAGCTGTGGCGTGTTGATGGCACCACCTGAGAGGATGACTTCACCGGCCTCCACTTGATGGATCTTCCCATTTCGCTTATACGTCAATCCTTTAGCTTTCGTACCATCAAAGTCGATACTCGTAACGAAGGCACGGGTCTTCACTGTCAGGTTCTCCCGGTCCATGATCGGATGGAGATAAGCACGGGAAGCAGACAACCGCTGGCCTTTGTATACGTGCTTATCAAACGGTCCGAACCCCTCCTGGCGAAATCCGTTCACATCAGGAGTTCTGGAATAACCAGCTTCTACAGCCGAGTTAAAGAAAGCCTGGAATAAAGGATTTTTAGCAGGTCCGCGCTCCAATTTGATAGGACCATCATGACCGCGAAGATCATCATCCGGTGATTCTAAAGCATTTTCCAAACGCTTGAAATATGGTAGGCAGTGCGCAAAATTCCACGATTCCATCCCGGGATCGGCTCCCCAGCGTTCATAGTCTTTAGGATTTCCGCGCTGATAAATCATGCCATTGATGGAACTGGAGCCGCCAAGCACCTTCCCTCTGGCATGCTTAATACGCCGGCCATTCATATATGGCTCCGGGTCTGATTCGTATTTCCAGTCGTAGAGGCTTTTGCCGGATGGAAACGGCAAAGCTGCCGGCATTTGGATCAATAAATCCCAGGAATAATCACTGCGTCCCGCCTCTAAAACAAGTACACTCTTTTTCCCATCTTCGCTTAAACGGTTGCCGAGTACAGAACCCGCACTCCCGCCACCAACGATTACAATATCATATGATTCAGTCATTTTCTGTTCCTCCTTGATGTCGAACTTGAAACAAGGGCTTCATTAGAAACCCTTTTTCATTTATTTAATTTATTACTTGATTTTCATAATAGATTGTCAGCTTAGAACCAGTTCATAGCTTCAGGTTTCAGGTTTTGGAAGATATGCTTGGTTTCTGTATATTCCTCTATGCCCAGTCTGCCTAGTTCGCGACCAATACCAGACTGCTTATATCCGCCCCATGGTGCGTGTGGGAAATAAAGATTGAATTCATTAATCCAGACCGTACCCATACGCATCTTCGCGGCACATCGTTCCGCTTTTGCAATATCGTTTGTCCAAACGCCTCCTGCAAGTCCGTAGATCGAGTCATTGGCAAGCTTTACGGCTTCTTCTTCTTTTTTAAATTTCTCAACCGTAATAACTGGACCAAAAGCTTCCTCTTGGACAATGCTCATGTCTGTCGTGCAGTCGGTGAAAATCGTAGGCAAGTAGAAAAATCCTTTTTGTAATTCCGGATCTTCCGGGCGCTTACCGCCAACTGCTAATGTAGCCCCTTCTTTAACACCTGCTTCCACATACTTTTCTACCTTCGCAAGATGTTCCGCTGAAATAAGCGGTCCCATCTGTGTATCTTCGTCAAATCCGCTTCCCAGCTTGAAATTTTTCACCCGTTCCACAAGCGCATTAACGAAATCATCGTGCATACTTTCTTCTACAATCAATCTTGTACCAGCAGAGCAGATTTGTCCGGCGTGAAAGAATACGCCATTTAATGCCTGGTCGACTGCTGTCTCAAAATCAGCATCAGCAAAGATGATATTCGGGTTTTTCCCGCCAAGCTCAAGTGCGAGCTTCTTCACATTCACGCTTGCCGCTTGCATGATCTTTTTCCCGGTAACAATCCCGCCTGTAAAAGAAATAAGGTCTACATCCGTGTTACTGGATAGCTCTGCACCGACGG
Organism: Thalassobacillus devorans; assembly: GCF_900176565.1. Classification (GTDB taxonomy): domain Bacteria; phylum Bacillota; class Bacilli; order Bacillales; family Halobacillaceae; genus Thalassobacillus; species Thalassobacillus devorans_A. The sequence goes on along the minus strand of NZ_FXEH01000004.1, from coordinate 141,635 downwards.
TATCACCTGCACCAAGAACAAGGTTCGCAACACCCGCAGGCACTCCCGCCTCTTCCATCAGTTCAAATACTTTTATCGTAGTAAGTGGTGTGATTTCACTTGGCTTCATGATTAACGTATTTCCTGTCGCAAGCGCTGGAGCCAGTTTCCAGGACGCTTGAAGTAATGGATAATTCCAAGGTGTAATTTGCCCGCAAACACCAACCGGTTCATGAACCACTTTACTGATAGAGTCGGGCACTGGAGAATCGATCAGTTCCCCGCCATTTTTATCTGCAAGTTCTCCATAATAACGGAACACTCCAGCGATATCGTCCATATCTCCGCGACTTTCTTCCATTGTTTTTCCAGTATCCAAGGATTCTAAATGAGCCAGTTCCTCTTTATCTCTTTCAATCAATTCCGCAATTTTCATTACGACAGTTCCCCGCTCAGTCGCTGGGGTAGAAGCCCATTCTCCGTTATCAAATGCTTCTCTTGCTGCAGCGATGGCTGCTTTCGTATCGGATTCATCGCCTTCCGGAACAACAGCAATGATTTCCTGGTTAAATGGATTGATAATATGACGCGTATTCTCCGAGTTCGCATTAACCCATTTACCATTAATGTATTGTTTTAGTTTTATATCCAAATCTATCAACTCCATTTTCGAAGTAATTAAGTTTATTAAAAATTTATTTAACGTTTAAAACACTAACATGCCTTTTTACGGTTGTCAAAAATACTTTCAAACAAAAACCCTGAAAAGAATTAACAGGGACCGGAATGGTTATGATGAGTAATGTAGCGGGTATTTGCTCGAAAATAAATTAAAATTCCTATTTGACATTTCTTCTGAAGACGTTAACATAAAGTTTGTGCAAAATATTTAATTATTTTTTAATTTGGTTTACTTTAAACTGAAGGAGCGACCTTATGAGTGAATCCATGGAAAAATCGAGAATCAAAATAGAAGAAGCCAAAGATAAAGTTATTGGCGCCATTGCGGAGACAATGGATTTATACGGGGTAACACCAGCCGCTGCCAATTTATATGCGACGATGTACTTTGAAGATCAGATGACACTTGATGAAATGCGTGAGGAACTGGGAATGAGTAAACCAAGCATGAGTACCAGTGTCCGCAGGCTCCAGGAAATCAAAATGGTGAAAAAAACATTTACACGGGGTTCCAGAAAACATACGTATGCAGCGGAGAAAAATTTCTTCCGTTCGTTTATGGCGTTTTATTGCCAGATGTGGGAACGGGAAGCGAAAATGAATTTGGATGCAATTGAAGAAGCGCAGGAAGATTTCATCGATGTTATAAAAGATTCCAGCAGCACACCAGAAATTGTTGCCCAAGCAAAGGGATACTATGATCAACTAGAAGAATCTAAAACCTATTATCACTGGCTGGAAGACTTAGTGGAAAGTATAAGAAGCGGTGAGATATTCGAGTTCTTACCGAAAGATCAACAAGATTAAGTAAATAAGCATTACCAGGTAGTCCAGCCTGGACTACCTGGTTGAACCACTCTTTTTATTGAAAGAGTTGGCTGCTTTGCGCATTTATGTTAAATAAATTCTTAATACATTAAACTTTTTGAATGTATTAAGGATTAATATAAAACAAAAGGGAGTTTTTCAACATGAGCAACTGGAAAAAAAGTCTTAGTTTTATTTTCGCTATTCTAATGGTGGCTGTACTGACAGCATGCGGAAACACTAGTGGAGAATCAGACAGTGACCAATCAGGGACAGAATCAGAAGAAAATGATCAAGAACTAATCATTGGTCAAATTAGCTGGGCTGAAAATATTGCTGTAACAAATATGTGGAAAGTGATTTTAGAAGAAAAAGGGTATGACGTAAAATTAAACAATTTGAACATGGGAGCTACGATGAGTGCGTTAGATAGTGGCGATCTAGATGCCAGCTTAGAAATATGGCTGCCGGTTCAGGATGCTAATTACTTAGAGAAATATCAGGACACGGTTAATTTCTCAGATGCTACCTGGTATGACAATGCAAAAGTAGGACTTGTTGTCCCAGAATATTTAGAAGATGTGAATAGCATAGAAGACTTAAATGACCATAAAGAATTGTTCAATAGTGAAATTGTTGGTTTTGATCCTGGCGCTGGTACAATGGAAATTGTTGAACAAGCAATCGAGGACTATGACCTCGAACTTCAACTGCTGCCAAGTTCGGAATCTGCCATGATAGCTGAAATTGGAGAAGCAGTAAAAAATGAGGAGCCTATCGTGGCACCACTTTGGAGCCCGCACTGGGTATTCTCCAAGTATGACCTGAAATTCCTGGAAGACCCACAAAACACATTCGGTGATACAGAAAAAATCCACCATGCTACCAGACAAGGATTTGAAGAAGATTACCCTGAAGTAAGTGAATGGTTTAAAAATTGGAAGATGGATGATCAGCAAATCGGCGAACTGATTGAATATGTAGAAAATGCCGAAGAGCCTATTGATGGAGCAGAGAAATGGGTGGACGAGAACCGGGATTTGATTGATGAATGGGTAAAATAAACAAAGAAATATAAAAAATAAGCAGAAAGCAGGCCTATAATGGGCCTGCTTTTCATATTGGACATAACATCCTTTCTTCATTTTCCATCTACTTGTTGACATGTTGTGATCAAAGGTATATATTTTGCATTAAGGAAACTTTTTAAGCATAAGGAAAAATCAGTCACCTTTATTTAGAACACCTATATACTAAAAGAAATATTTTTTTACCCAAAAAGTTGCACTAAGGAAAATTATGTTCCTTATTTAAACTTTTATGGTTAAACGCTAAAATTCTACAAGTGATTTTATGAAAGCATAGGAAGCATTAGAAGGAGGAGAATCCATGGAGAAAGCGGCTATTTCTATCAACGATCTGCATGTTTCCTATTATGGAAATGAAGCATTAAAAGGAGTTAGTTTATCCGTACAACCAGGAAATCTGGTTGGAATTATCGGCCCTAACGGTGCTGGGAAGTCCACGCTTTTAAAAGCGATGTTGAACCTGCTCCCAAAGGATAAAGGGGATATTAAAGTATTAGGGAAGACCGTAAAAGAAGTAAGGAAAAAGATCGCCTATGTACCACAACGCAATGATATTGATTGGGATTTCCCTATTACCGTACTTGATGCGGTACTTTTGGGCACTTACCCGAACCTTCAACTATTTAGGCGCCCTAAGAAAAAAGAAAAAGAATGGGCGCTGGAGTGTCTTCAACGGGTCGGCATGGAAGCATTCAAAAAGAGACAAATCGGTGAGCTGTCCGGCGGCCAGCAGCAGCGTGTCTTTCTTGCCCGCGCCTTAGCCCAAAAAGCAGAGTTATTCTGCCTTGATGAACCTTTTGTCGGAGTTGATGCTTCCAGTGAAGAAACGATTGTAACCATATTGAAAGAGCTTTGCATGCAAGGAAAGACGGTCATTGTCGTGCACCATGACCTTAGTAAGGCAAATGATTACTTCAGTCAACTCATCCTGTTAAACAAAGAGTTGATCAGCTTCGGTGGCGTTAATGAAGTCATTCAATCCGATATCATTGAAAGAGCCTACAAAGGCCAGTTTGCTTTTATGAAAGAGATGGGAGTGTAAGGGATGGCTTTTATTGAAGCAATTATGCAGTATGGATTTTTACAAAAAGCATTATTAACTTCGATTATGGTAGGAATTATCTGTGGTGTGATTGGCTGCTTTATTATTCTCAGAGGTATGGCGCTTATGGGAGATGCCATCTCTCATGCAGTGTTACCAGGCGTTGCAATTTCGTATATGCTTGGCATCAACTTCTTCTTCGGGGCTGTTTTCAGTGGTGTTGTTACAGCCATAGCAATCGGATTTGTCAGTCAGAACAGTCGGATTAAACACGATACTTCCATTGGCATTATGTTCACTGCTGCCTTTGCGGCTGGGATAATCATCATAACCTTGCTAAAGAGCAGTACGGATTTATACCATATTCTGTTCGGGAATGTGCTTGCTGTCCGCTCGTCAGATATGTGGATCACCCTTGCTATCGGGATCGTCGTGCTGGCAGCTGTATACCTCTTTTATAAAGAACTACTGATTACATCGTTCGATGAAACAATGGGAGCGGCCTATGGCCTGCCAGTCCGGCTGATTCATTATTTTCTTATGACATTGCTGACGATGGTGACAGTTGCTTCTCTCCAAACTGTAGGTATAGTTCTGGTGGTAGCAATGTTAATCACGCCAGCAGCTGCTGCCTATCTCTTAACGGATCGTTTATGGATAATGATTTTTCTAGCGTCTGGAATCGGCGTCATCTCCTCTATTGCCGGTCTGTACTTCAGTTTCACCTACAACCTGGCTTCAGGAGCAACGATTGTTATTTCAGCAACTGCCATCTTCGTTCTCGTTTTCCTATTCTCTCCAAAACATGGATTAATATGGAGGATGTTAAGGGTCAAAAAGAAGAGAGCCTCACTTATTTAGTGTGAAATAATAGAAAACAGGAGGAAAATAAATGATTAAGAAAAGGATTTTGCTTTTAGCAGCCTCAATTTTAACGCTTATGATGTTGGTTGCCTGCGGAGGTGAGGAAGCAACCGGGAACTCCGAGAGTACTAATGGAAAGATTCAAGTCGTTACCACTTACTCGATCGTGTACGACATTGTTAAAAATGTAGGCGGGGACTTAGTGGAGATTCACAGCCTGGCACCAGTTGGGTCTAACCCTCATGAATATGACCCACTTCCGGAGGATGTTAAGAAAACAACGGATGCAGATGCTGTTTTCTATAACGGCCTAAACCTCGAAGCAGGAAACTCATGGTTTGACAATCTAATGGAAACAGCCGGAAAAAATGGAGATCATGCTCCTGTTTTCCTTATGAGTAAAGGGGTCGATCCGATGTACTTAACATCGAAAGGCAAGCAGGGTGAGGAAGATCCTCATGCATGGCTGGACATTCGTAACGGCATCCAATATGCGAAAAATGCAAGAGATGGTCTCATTAAAGTCGACCCGGAAAACGAAGAAGTCTATAAAAAAAATGCCGAACAGTATATTACGAAACTCAAAGAGCTCCATGACAGTGCTGTAGAGGAATTCAACCAAATTCCTGAAGAAGAACGTGTACTTGTGACGAGTGAAGGAGCATTCAAATATTTCAGTGACGCATACGGATTTCAGGCTGAATATATTTGGGAAATCAACCAGGAAAATCAAGGAACTCCCGATCAAATTACAAGAATTGTAGATATCATCAACGACAAAGAAATCACTGGTCTATTTTTAGAAACCAGTATTGATCCGCGGAGCATGGAGGCAGTCGCTGCTGAAACCAATGTCCCGATCATGGGTACAGTGTTTACAGATTCTCTGGCCAAACCCGGTGAAAATGGCGATACGTATATTTCTATGATGGAATCGAACATAAAAACCATTAAAGAGGGTTTGATACAGTAACCATAAAAAGCTGTCATCCTAAGTGGATGACAGCCTTTTTATACGCTTTATTTAAAAGGAGTTACAACGCAACTAGTGCAAAAAAACCAGAAAGCAAAAGGGCCAGCCACGCTTTCCCTATCCAAAAAAGCTTTCCGCCTTTTCCAGCATTTCCTCCTGATCGGGTGATAATTCATGCTCATCAATGATTGCCTCTACCGGGCAAGCTGCGACACAAGCACCACAGTCTATACAAGTATTCGGATCAATGAAATATTGATCCTCCCCTTCTTCAATACAATCAACCGGACAGACATCCACACACTCTGCTGCCTTTTCATGACGGCACGGAGCCGTTATTACAAAAGCCAAGATGATCCTCTCCTTCTCTCTGTTTTGATGTAACATTTCCAATCTGTCTTAATCATCTATTTTCACTTCGTACTAAATTCCTCTTTGACCGCCTTCGTATATTCTTCTTTATTCAGATTTAAAAAATCTAAAGCATTAAGCCCGAGAATTTTCCCTTTTTCTGCGCCACTTAATGTCGACAATCGGTCAACAACTTCTCCCGATGGTGCTTCACGTAATAAGAAAGGGTAATCAGAACCTGCTATGATTTGATCGACTCCGAATTTCTCAATCATAAATTGCAAATTATCTTCATCGTAAACCAGGGAATCATAATATAGTAATTTCGCATAGTGACTTGGTGGCTTCTCCGTCTTTCTGATTTGCGGCCATACATTCCATCCTTTATCCATTCTTGGTAATAAATAAGGTAAAGAACCACCACCATGGGCAAAACATAATTTTAAGTTTGGATACCTATCCAGCATGCCGCTCATAATGATACTCCCGGCTGCCAAGGCTGTTTCGGAAGGCATCCCCACCATATACATAAAGTTATGGCGTGGCATCCGTTCTTTTCCTAACGTTGCCCAAGGATGAATAAACAACGGTACTTCCTGATCGTTTGCCGCTTTGAAGAATCGCTCTAATGAGTCATCATCCAAGTTCTTACCGTTCACGTTACTTCCTATTTCGATACCTTTCAGCCCCAGTTCATTGACCGCTCGATCCATTTCTTTTATAGCTGAATCAACATCTTGTAACGGGACGGTAGCTAACCCTATGAACCTATTCGGATGTTCACGTGTGACGGATGCAATGAAATCATTCTGGAACCTTGCCATTTCCAAGCCTTGCTCAGGATCCGCCCAATAACTGAAGGTAACTGGAATCGGAGACAAAACCTGAATATCAATACCTTCTTTGTCCATGTCACTCAGCCGCTTTTCTGCATCCCAGGTCTGGTCCGTTATCTCCCTGAATTTATTACCCTTAATCATGATATTAGCACCGCAGTCACATGTTTTCTCTAACACAGGCCAGCGATCATCGCCATATTTTTCGGCCAAATTCAGAAAGTCCTCGGAAATGATATGTGTATGAAAATCAATGTTTAGGTCTGGTTTCACCACTGAACTCTCCCCACCTTCATAGTTTCGGAATAGAGAGACTAGCAAGCTAGTCTCTCCCTTTCTATTACTCTCCTATTTTCGTTCCATAAGTCAGGTAAGATTCCGGCGGTGTGCTTCCCCACATCTCCAGGCCTAGCTGACCAACATCGGAAGACCATTTGATCGGCTCCCAATCCGGGGAGAACATAAGGATGCCGCCTGTCCAGATTTCTACGCGGTGGCCAGAAGGTTCAAACACATAGATGAATTGCGCACCACTAGTTCCATGTTTACCAGGGCCCCATTCAATCTTAATGCCATTCTCAGCCATAATATTGGATGCACGTAGAAGTTCATCCGGGGAATCCAGGTAATAGGCTAAATGGTGGAAAGCTGCCCCATCTTGATTGGAGTTTCTCATCAATGCAATTTCATGTGCAATATTTGTTCGGCTCAACCATGACCCTAAACGGACATCTTCCTGGTTTTGAATATAATAACGATGGTGAATACCGAGCAAGTCCGTCCACCATTGTTGTTCTTTCGCAACATCATTAACCATCAGATTGACATGATCAAAGCGACGAGGGGAGACACCTTTCGCCATATACTTACTTGGATGACTTGGCAAGTTTGATTTCAAAGCAGGATCATCCGTTACAAACAATTCTTTTTCCCAATATAATTCAACTGGAATTCCAGCAGGGGATTTGAAGTGGAGCGTATCTCCTAATGCTTTCTTTTGTCCGCCACCTACCCAGTGACAGTCAATATTCATTACTTGTAATTGCTTTTCGAATAGCTCCAGGGACTCTTTTGTGCTAACACGCCAGCCCATGCGGTTGACTTCTGAAGTATTAGAGGCCTTCAGCACAAGCGTGTGGTGGTCAAAGTCCTGCCATGCCCGCAAATAGGCACGATCTCCGTCCGTCTCGGTTAATACAAGACCCATCACTTCGGTGAAAAACCATAGCGATTTCTCAAAATTAGTGACACTGATCTCCACATGGCCGATATGGGCAACCGTACGTAAATAAGTTTCCAGCCTTTCCTGCGCTGATTCCTGACTGATGATTTCTTCTTTTACTTTCGACATATAAAGTTCCTCCTCTTTTATAAAACAGTCCTTTTTATATTAAGTGACTACTTTTTCTTTCTTCTTCTTATCTTTCCTGCTCATGATGGATGTACTATGAGCTGCGTGTAAGGATTCATCTGGATTGATATAAACTTTTGCGTTACTCACGGCAATCGGAGCCTCTCCAAAACCGGTTGCCATCAACTTAACTTTGCCTGGATAAGTTGAAATATCTCCTGCTGCATAGATTCCAGGAATATTCGTTTCAGCTCTTGAGTTTACTAGAATTGAGTTCTTTTCTATCTCAAGTCCCCAGTCATTAATAGGTCCCAGATTGGATATAAAACCATAATTGACCAGGTATTCATCTGCCTTTAATTCCATAAATTCTTCCGCCTTGGCTTTTTTCAGTTTTACGCAATCTATTTTTTCCTCTCCCAATAATTCACAAGGACTATACGGAGTTAGAATATTAACAGATGAATCCTTCAATAAATTGACACTATGTTCATGAGCCCTGAACCGGTCTCTTCGATGGACGATGTTTACCGATGAAGCAACATTCTCTAACATGAGCGCCCAATCTACCGCAGAATCTCCGCCGCCACAAACGACTACATCTTTATCTTTAAAATCATTAATATCCTCGATACTGTAATGAAGGTTCTTCCCTGTATAGTGTTCTTCTCTTTCTAAATTCATGTTGCGCGGCTTAAAGGCGCCATTCCCGGCCGTGACAATGATCGTTCTCGAGTAATGGGTCTGGGTATTTGTTTTGATTGTGAAAATATCATTTTCTTTTGTGACTTCTTTGACTTCTTCACCCAGGCAAACCTCATTTTCAAATTGGTCCATTTGAACTTTTAACTGTTCGACTAGATCCTTCGCTTTCACCTTAGGAAATCCAGCGACATCATAGACGTATTTATCCGGGTATAACGCAGCCAGCTGGCCGCCCAGTTGAGGTAAACTTTCGATAACTTTCACGCTTGCCTGACGCATCCCTGCGTAGAAAGCAGTAAACATACCAACTGGACCACCGCCTACAATGGTAATGTCGTAGACTTCGTGCTGATTACTCATACCATTCACCACCTCTCCTTAGGAAACTATTAGAGAATTAAACTGATTTTTCCGTGCGGCCTTAAACTATCGAGATTTAAGATCACTTTTTTACTTTTGATAGCAAGTTCTCCATTTTGCTGAACAATTTCGTATTTGTGTTTACCAACAAACGTATCTAACACTTCTCTTTTGGTTCGATGTGTTGTAAAGTTGCACTCCACTGTAATTACATCAGACTCGACACCACTAACCAGAATGTTATGGTAATTTCGAAGTGTGGTGGAGTGCGGATATTCCACATGGGCTTCTTTCTTCAACAGGCGCTCCGCCCGCTCTTGCAGGCGTGACCGATTATCATGCACATAGAATAGCGATTCCGTCGGACTGGCTTCAGGCTTGCCGATCGGCGGAACTTTATAGGTGCCGTCATCCGTAAACAATGCCGCCCATTCTTTCAGCTTCCATTCATCGAGTAATTTGGCTTCTTTATAAAGGAAATCAACCACATTTTGGCGTGTTAGCGCTACTACTGTCATGGCTGCGCAACCTCCTTCTTCATGGATTCCTCGATTCTGACCTTATACTGCCTCCAGAAACTCCTCATTTGGAGTTCATCGGTTGCCATGGCATTTTCTTCTCCTCTAACCATGCCCTTAGAAATATCATTCCATTGAACTTCCTCGTTATTGTTATAGGCTTCCTGACATAGTTCCAATGCTTCATTGTCGTCCGGAGTAGCAAATCCGCCCGGTCCCAAAAATTCAAGGAAGTTATTATTCCTGGCCATTCGATGCTCTTCATCTTCTCCTATAGGCGCTAAGGAATAGCCGGAGACTTCCATATATCCTGGACTCGACGGGTAGAACGTTCTTGCTGTAATCGCCATAATGTCGTTGATAACCAAATTAGGGAATATGATAATGTTCCGGTTGTAGTTCGCGATTCGATCGGCACGTTCTTCTCCGAACCTTTCCACTAATTTTTCTTTCATTTTCTCCATATCTTGTTTTAAATCTTCGCTCCAAATAGGTGTCCACTGAGCAACCGGTCTTCCCCAAGGTGCCACATATTCCATAACAGCGTGACCGTTACCCAGGTCTTTGCCCCTTCCTTCCAGCTTCACGCGTTTTAAACCAGGGTCCTGGGCTTGTTTAATATCGAAATAGGTTTTATGGGTAGGCATGCCGTGATAGAGGTCGACGCTATTTTCAGCTAGCAGCTTCCAATTTGCCCGGACACTGTATTCCTGCACTCCTCCGAGAACTTCCAATCCTGTTTCGGATTGATCTGCTGCCAGGTCAATATATTCCTTGGCATCCCCTAAGTAGTCATCCAGGGAAATAGCCTGATCGTCAAAGTTCACAAATATGAACCCACGATAGCTTTCCAATCGATTAACCGCTTTCATGTCTTTCTCGCCATCGCAGTTAAAATCATCAGGGAACCCATCTTTACCCGGCATACCATTCAATTGGCCATCATTTTTAAAGCTCCAGGCATGATAGAAACAACGAAACACCCTTGAATTACCTTCATTTTCTCTGGCGACAAGTGCACCGCGATGTGGGCAGGTATTATACAGGGCTCTAATTTCACCGTCCTGACTATGGACAAGCAGTAAGTTACGTCCACCTACTTTTTTCCGTTTGTAATCTCCTTTTTCGGGAACTTCTGTTTCATGGCCAATAAACAGCCAGCATTTATTGAAGATTTCTGCCCGTTCTCTTGCCAGCATTTCTTTATCCGTAAAAACACTTCGATGAACAAGAAATTCATTTTTCTCCCGATTATCCCGGATTAATTCTTCCATGTTATTCACCTCATTTTTAGATTTCTAAAGCATTGGGGAGATCCCAGGTGTAGTATTTAACTTCCTTTTGTTAGCGCTTGCATTTCTTCGAAAGCTTTTTTTAGCTTATTTTTTAAACTTAATGCTTCTTTTTTTTCACTTACACCTTGTAAAAAATCACACAATTTTCCACTTCCTCCTTAGCTGGTTATTACTAAATTCATGTTGTTTAAATTGCTTACTTTTCATTATAAAAGTCAGAATTTTTAGATACCAATCGAATATTTCTTTGGTTTACCACGAATATTAAAAAATAATTTATACAACAGTTTCTAAAATACAGAATTATCTGTAATCACCGTTGACAAGTTATCTTTTTTATCAATATAATCATCGTATGCTTAACTCTAAGCGGGAACTTCCCCCATTAACTAGTAGATTTTAGGAATAATGGATCCTCCATTTTCTACCTTTTATCCAAGGTGATTACTTTTAACTGCAATCGCTTAGCCATCTTTGAAAGCGCTTTCCGTGTTACATCCTTTTTAATAGTCTCTGTTAAACCAGTGAGGTTAAGTAGAGCCTTTTAATAAGTAAGTTTTAGGAGGAAACTAGATGAATGAATGCCAATTGAATACGTTTCTTACCATTGTGAAATATAAAAGCTATTCAAAAGCTGCTGAAGTTCTTGATGTGACCCAACCGACCGTTACCTCACGTATAAAGGCTTTAGAAGAAATCTTGCAATGCCAGCTTTTCAAAAGAATTGGACACGAAATATATCTGACAGAAGAAGGAAATCTGTTCATCGAATACGCAAAAAATATCCTGTTATATATTAATCACTCCAAAGAAATTCCCAACATGGTTAAAGATCCAATCATCAAGGTCGGCTTCTCTCCCGGATACTCGCACTCTTTTATTGTAGAACTTTTAAAAACGATCAAATCAATCGGGGATATTGATGTTCAAGTGATCGAAGGGTTTGATTCTGTCAGTTTAAATGAGCGGGCTTTATCAGGAGAGGTTGATTTAATCTTTACTAGAAATGCACTCTCAAATAATCATGACATTACTTCCGAATACTTATTTGAAAATAATTTGGTGGTGGTCCTGCCAAAAGAGCACGCCTTATGTCAAAGAGAATCTTTGGGGGTAAAAGATTTAAGCGGAGAAACAATTATCAGTTATCGAAGAAACTCCACTTTATGGAATTTAATTGATAAACAACTTAATGGCGCCCAGAATATTACCCGCATGGATGTCGATAATAACGAAATGCTTCTGAATGCTGTGGCCAATGAAATCGGGATAGGTATCATCCCTAAACTGGGAGTTGATAGGAGGTACGAGAGTGAAGTGGAAGTCCGGGAAATCGATGAAATTTATAATATACCCAATCATGTGTACGTCCAATTTCGCAATAATTCCCGCATCGAGAGTCTGGCTAAAAAAATTATTTACTCGATCATCAATCATAAATATACAGAGGCCCAATAAAACACAGAGACGATTCTGCAGCTTCCAAAATTGGAAGTCAGAGAATCGCCTCTGTGTTTTTCTTATTTTCCTAATGCTTTGGCACTTGTACCACCGATGGACCAATGCGTTTTTGGCACTTCGTTGACAAGAACGCGTACATTTTCTTTCGGAGCACCCAGTGACTCACTGACAGTGTCAGTCAGGTTCTTCATCAGTGTTTCAATTTGTTCGGGATCTCTTCCCTCCATCATTTGCACATTGATAATCGGCACATCCATCACCACCTCTAAAGAGTTCCAATTATTCTTTCACGAAAAATGAGACGTTACCTAATCCACCGTATTCGGCTTGGACAAAGTCACCTGGAGATAGTCGTACGGCTGCAGTGACACCGCCGGTTAAAATCGGCTGTCCCGCTTTTACTTTTTCTCCCTTTTTACTTACCATATTGGCGAGTCTGGCTACTGAATTGGCTGGGTTTCCAAGCACAGCGGCTCCTGCTCCCAATGATTGGATTTCTCCATTGATCGATAACGTCACACCGACCACATCAAGGTCCAGTTCATCAGGTTTTCTAAAATAGGTTCCAAATACAGCACCAGCCGCAGAGGTATTATCTGCAATGACATCCGGCAGTGTAAAATTGAAGTTCTCATATCGGCTGTCGATTATCTCTATCGCCGGGAATACATATTCTGTCGCTCGCAGCACATCCAATGCGGTCACGTTTGGTCCTTCCAGGTCCCTTGCTAAAATAAAGCCGATTTCCGGTTCCACTTTGGGATGAATGTAATCAGAAATGGAAATGGAATCTCCATCCTCGACTACCATATTATCGAATACATATCCATAGATGGGATCATCTACATCCATCTGCTTCATCTTAGCCTCACTGGTTATCCCCATTTTCGGGCCAATGATTTGATAGCCATCTTCAATTTTTTGGCGAACCAGTTCTTCTTGAATGATGTACCCTTCATCAATCGAAAGTTCCGGATATAAATTGGCCGTAATTTTTGTTATTTCCCGTTTTTCTTTTTCTGCACCATGTACGTAATCAGCAAGCTCATTAATTAGATGATTATCCATAATATTACCCTCCTTTACTCCGTGAATGAAACATGCACTTCTCCCAGCTCAGCAAACTTTGCGTAAAAATGATCACCAGGTTCAGCAGGCATGGCTGCAGATAATGCTCCTGATAAAATAATTTCCCCTGCTTTTAATGTAATGTCATAATCAGCCAGTTTGTTGGCGAGCCAGGCCACACATTTTACCGGATCTCCTAAGGCCGCAGCACCAACACCTGTGTTCAGTAATTCATCATTTTTATAGAGCGCCATTCCCATTTGTTTCAGGTTTACGTCTTCCACTTTTTTCGGTTTTCCTCCGAGGATATACATTCCGGAAGAGGCATTATCAGCTACGGTATCAGCTAGTGTGATCTTCCAATCTTTAATGCGACTGTCTACGATTTCAAGCGCTGGAACCACGACATCCGTTGCTTTTAATACATCTAATGACGTTACGTTAGGTCCGACTAAATCTTCTTTTAAGATGAAGGCTATTTCCCCTTCTACTCTTGGCTGTAACACTTGCTTGGAGGAAATCTTACCTCGGTTCGGGCATTCCATTTCGTCTAATAAATGGCCATAGTCCGGTTCGTTGACACCTAACGATTCTTGCATGGCCTTGGATGTAAGGCCGATTTTCTTCCCTGTTATCCGCTGCCCTTGTTTTACTTTTTGGTCTACCGTTTGCAATTGCACCTGGTAAGCTTCATCAAGGGAGATCTCAGGATCCAGCTCCGTAATCGGCTGGACCCCTTCCCCTTTACTCCACGCCTCTGACAAGTGCTTCGCATGCGTTTCCTTTTTCGTTACGTTATCTGTTTTCACTGTCATCCTCCTACATTTTTAACGTGATATTAGTTAATTCAGAGTAGAAATCAAAACTGTGAGCGCCACCTTCGCGGCCAATACCACTGCGCTTCATTCCTCCGAAAGGTGTACGTAAGTCGCGCAGGAACCATGTGTTCACCCACACCATACCAGCTTCGATTTGTGCGCTGAAGCGGGTAGCACGTTTGATATCACTCGTCCAAAGGCTTGCACTTAAGCCATAATGCGTATCATTCACTTGCTCGAGCACCTCTTCTTCGGTATCAAACGGCACAACGGTCACCACCGGTCCGAAGATTTCTTCGCGTACACATCTGGCCTCACTTCCAAGCCCTGTAATAATCGTCGGTTCGACGAAGAACCCTTTATCAAATCCTTCTGCAGGCTTACCGCCGGTCAGGAATGTACCGCCTTCTTCTTTGGCAATATCCAGATAGCTGACTACTTTGTTATAGTGTTCTTCACTGACCAATGCTCCGACGTTGGTATCCGGATCGAAAGGATCCCCAACTTTAAGTTCTTTGGTTTTTGCTGCAAATCGTTCCAGGAATTCATCGTAAGCGGAACGTTCCACATAAATTCTTGAACCGCACAAGCAGACTTCTCCTTGGTTAATGAAGCTGGATTTTATTGTAGTTTCAATGACATCATCCAGATCAGCATCGGCAAATATAATGTTCGGATTCTTACCGCCTAGTTCAAAGGATAGTTTCTTTAATGTTGGCGCAGCAGACTTCATAATGGCAGTACCAGTTACCGTTTCACCAGTAAAGGCAATGGCATCTACATCATCATGAGAAGAAAGGGCAGCACCTGTTACACCAAAGCCATGAACCATATTGACCACGCCATCCGGTACCCCAGCCTCCTTACAAATCTCAGCCAGCACTGTTGCGGTCATTGGAGTTACTTCAGATGGCTTCATGACAGCTGTATTCCCTGCCGCTAGAGCTGGGGCCAGCTTCCAGGTCATGAGGAAGAGCGGCAAGTTCCACGGATTAATGAGTCCCACAACACCAACTGGACGGCGCACGGCATAATGAATCGCGATATCATCCTGTTGATAAGCCTCGGTGCCAACGGATGTCATATAATCAGCAAAGAAATAAAAATTATTGGCTGCTCGATCAATATCAACTTTATTCGAAAGCCATAGTGGTTTACCTGTATCCAAGGATTCGAGCTCGGCGAGTTCTTCTTTTCTCTCCAAAATCAAGTCACCGATCTTGCGGATGATATTCGATCGTTTCTTTAGAGGCATATTGCCCCATTCACCCTTAAGTGCCTTTCTGGCAGCACTTACTGCCTGATCGACTTCTTCTTTCCCACCTTCTGCAACAGTTCCCAATACTTCTTCTGTTGCCGGATTAACATTTTCAAACGCTTTCCCATTGTTTGACTGCACATAGGCACCATCAATGTAATGGGTACAATCAATCGCTTTTGTTTTTGTCGTTTGCATATAGAAAGCCTCCTTATTTTTTCGGAAACCTGGAACCAGGTTTCGATAAATGGATAACAAAAATCTCTCAAAAATCCTTTTTGTTGAGTACACGTTCATTATAGAAACCATTAAGAATTTAAAAAAGATTCCCGTTCCTCTATACGCAACAAAATTAAAAATAATCAAAATTTTCTACGATTACTATTTAGAAAGTGCCCATAATTCTATATAATTAGCGTATATTCCATCTATCAACCGTTCCATAAACCGTTCCTGTATAAAGAACTACATTTACAAGAGGTGAAAAACATGCCAAAAAAGAAGCAGCCGCAAACACTGTCTTCTGTAAAAAATGCATTACTTATTTTAAAAAGCTTTTCCACCTATGAACCGACCAAAAAAGTGAGTGAACTGGCAGAATCCTTAGGACTGGCTAAAAGCACCGTCAGCCGGTTACTATCCACACTTGCCAGTGAAGGGTTTGTCATTAAAGATCAAAAAACAAACGCCTATAGACTAGGCATGTCAGTCCTCACGCTTGGAGGCATCGTGACCAACAATCTGGAAATCCATAAAGAATCCGCTCCTGTTCTATATAAACTAGTCAATGATACCGGGGAAACCGCACACTTAGCGATCATGGATGGGCTCGATACGATTTATATCCATAAAGAAGAATGCAATCATCCTGTTCGCATACTGACACACTTAGGAAGGAGAAACCCTTCCTACTGTACAAGTTCAGGAAAAGTACTACTCGCCTTTAGCGACGATCATATTGTAGAAGCGGTCATTAGTCAGGGATTAAGTCCCTATACAGAGAACAGCATCACGGACCCTGACCTGCTTCAAGAAGAACTAGTATCGATACGTGAAAAAGGGTACGCGGTAAGTACAGAGGAATTAACAGAAGGAACGAAGTCAGTTGCTGCCCCGATCCGGGATTACCAGGGAAAAGTGGTCAGCGCGATTACCGTTGTTGGACCGATCCAGCGGATGAAAGACAAAAAAATTCCGGATATCGCCAAAAAAGTGATGGAAGCTGGAAAAGAGGCCTCAGAACGCTTGGGGTATGATGAACGTTATTTTAAGCGTTTTTAATCATTTCATATTATCAAAGGACTAAAAACACAAAAAAGGCGCCTGCCCCCTTTATTAATGCATTATCACGCTGGGGACAGGCACCGAATTTTAATGGTACTTCTTCTCTCAGAATCACCATAAAAATTCTTCATCTCTTTGATTTCGACACTCGTTACATCTCTTTGGGTATACAAAACCTTTTTGTTTATAAAATTTCTGTTCACCTACTGTAAAGAGGAAGCGCTCCCCACATTCATAACATTTCAATAGGAGATCCTGGGGAGCCTCTCCCTCCAACATTTCCTTTGTTGATTCTTCCCTTTTTAATTTTACTTGATGATCAATTGGTTCGTTTAATTCCAGTGCTTTAATAGTCTCCTGAATTTTAGCTTTCACCTTTTTGTAATCAATTTCAGCCCATGTTTTCAAGTATGGTATGTACCTTTTGTCTTGTGTCTCTTTCACTTTTTCAAGAAATAGAAGAATCATTTCTCGATTACGATCTTTTAAATAACTCATGTCTGGATGACTAATTCCCTGCTCTATCCACTGCTGCCATTCACGCAAAATTTCATCGGCCATCTGATCACGCTCAATATGCCAGCCTCTTTCCGTAAAAATAATCATCGGTAATTTTCCGCTGTACTGAATATCGAGAAAATCGTAATCAATCATCCACTCTATTTTATTCTGGACCTCTTCCAGTTTTTCTGACTTAAAATAGCCATAGACTGGACACTTATCCAATTTCAATTGTAATACCTTTTTCTCACGCGATCCTTTCAAAATCTTAGCAAGAAGCGTTCGTCCTCCTGTTGCTATAATTTCATCGGCTGCTCGTAATATCGCTCTTTTTTCTTCTTCCGATAAGTGATTGTTGTTTGATTTCTTCATAATGACAACTCCTCACTTTTCAATCATTTTTTATTATGATGACTTACCCAATAATCCCTATGAATAACAACCTTCTGATTACTATTGGCTTTAATCATTGCTTCTGTACTGGACAATCCCTTAATCTCTGATAATTGATTAGAAGAAAAGTTCACACTGCCTCTTCCAATAAGCTGCCCCTTTACGTTAACTACCTCTACTACATCATTGGCTCTAAAGTTACCAATGATGTTGGTTATACCCGCAGGCAGGAGACTTTTACCATGCATTACGATAGCCGCTTCAGCCCCATGGTCCACTTCTATTTTGCCATTAGGTATAGAATGGAGTGCCAGCCACTGTTTAGTATTCTTCATACTGCTCTGAGAGCTGCTCCCTATATATGTTCCATCGCCTTTTCCAGCCAGGATATCAACCAACTTTTCATGTCCTGTTCCAGACCCAATAAATACTTTCACCCCTAACGCTAATGCTGTGCGGGCTGCCTCTATTTTCGATTTCATCCCGCCAGTGCCCACTTTTGAACCGGCTCCTGAAGCACCTTTTACTAAATCATCATCGACCTCTTGAAGGAAGTTATATTTCTTTGCATTTGGGTGCGTGTTTGGATTTTGATCATATATACCATTAATATCTGTCAGTATCATTAAGAAATCGGCGTGGACAAGTCCACTAACGAGCGCAGATAACATATCGTTATCGCCAAAGGTTAATTCTTCAACGGCCACGGAATCATTTTCATTAATAATGGGTGTGACATTACGTTTTAACAGTTCCGATAAGGTGGCATGGGCATTTTGATATTGTTCTTTGTGCAGGAAATTTTGCCTCGTTAACAGTAATTGTGCAGCAACAACCCCATGTCTTCTAAACTCTTCGGTATACCCTTGCAAAAGTTGTCCTTGCCCTACCGCTGCGGCTGCTTGTTTACCGGAAATCGTTACCGGACGTGAGGAATAACCAAGATCTTTAAAGCCCGCCGCAACGGCACCGGATGATATCAAAATCACTTCGTGCCCAAGCTTCTTGAGACGTGCCAGCGCATCAACGTGCTCACGCAGCTTATCATTACTTAGTCCACCATTTGCATTTGTCAAAGAACTGCTTCCTATTTTGACAACGATCCTTTGCTTCTTCATTCTCCATCCACCACCCAAATAGTAAACATTTAAAGTGTAAAAAACGCCCTTCTCCCCTTTCACATGGGATAGAAGAGCATTTTCTTATTAGTACTTCCTGAACTAATGTTACTTTCAAATATCTATGTTCCATAGCATGCAGGTTATAAAACCATATTAGTCTTCTATATTAATAGAATAGTATGAAATAATTTCAATGAAGAGTCAATGTAAAAATTTACGTTTTTTTCCCGAAATCAAATACGATTTTATAGTTTTCATCCAACACTAGCGCTGTGCTGAATCGTTTCTTTCCTTTAAATCCTTTCAAAACATTGGTACGCTTCTTCTGACACAATGTCTTTATCATATTCTGCGTTAGTGTCTTCCCTGCCAGTTTCTTCGGGAAAGTCACTGTACATCCTTTTTTGTAGGCCGAGCACGCGTAGAATTTGTAACGATCGACAATCGATCCATTCTCACAGGCAGGACATTTGGCAATCGGTTCGTTCCACTTGCGTTTCTCAGGTTCACCGGTACTCCTGACGTTAACCTGCTGGATGATATCCGGTGTTTCCTGAAGCAATTTATCTATGAATTGGCGGGTTTGTTTGATGAAGACTTGCTTCGAGCCATCGCCGCTTCCGATTTTCTTTAAATAGGACTCCCATTTGGCTGTCATCGAGGGACTGGATAGGAGTGTTCCTTCAATCGCCTCACAGAGCATGATCCCTTTCTCGGTGATCGACACATTGTTCCGTTTCACTTCTATATATTTCTGGGCTTTGATTGTTTCAATAATACTCGAGCGGGTGGCTTCTGTCCCGAGGCCTTCGACTTCTTTCAAAATCTCGACATCCGCTTCATTATCCACCAGTTTCCCGCACGTCTTCATCATATTAATCAGCTGACCTTCGGTGTAGGGCTTCGGTGGCTGTGTCATGCTTTCCTTTATATGAAGTTTGGCATCTACCTGCTCCCCTTTTTGAACCCCAGGCAGATCAGCTTCTTTCTCCTGCTTCGCCTTCACCGGCTTTGGAAATAGTTCCTTCCATCCCCTGTCGACATCTCTTTTTCCAGTAGACTTAAACGGTAAATCATGCACATGAGTAAAAATCGTCGTCTCCTCATAAACATAATCCTTGTGAAACATCGCAAGGGTCGTTGCCATAATTTCATTGTAAATATTACGTTCTTCACGGCTTAACCCACTCAGCTTTTTTTCGGTCGGAACGGACTTTGTCGGTATGATTGCGTAGTGTTCCTGCACCTTGCTGCTGTCTACATACCGCTTGCTAGGCTTCAAGGACGATGCTGTAAAAGAAACATTCAACGCTTGCTGGTACCCTTGCAAATTTTTAACCAGATAGGAAAACTCGCTGTCAGTGATAAAATTGCAGTCCGTTCTTGGATAGCTGACAAGGCGTTTTTCATAGAGCTTCTGCATTGTTTTGAGTACTTGCGACGGAGAATACTTCCAACGCCGGTTCGCGACACTTTGCAACGTGGAAAGGGAGTGGAGCTTCGGTGACTTTATCCGCTTCGTCTTTTTATCCAGTCGCTCGACAATGCCTTTGTAAGCTTCCTTCTCCTGCAATTGATGCTTGTCCAGCACGGCCTGGACCTTCGCTTTATCCTTTTCCTTTACCTCAGCCAGCCCTTTGTATGTACCTGCCTGGGAGTTGAAAAGTCCCTCAATCTGATAAAACGGTTCCGGTTTGAAATTCTCTATCTCCTTATGCCGTTGATAAATCAAATAAACCGTCGGCGACTGCACTCGTCCGATGGTAAGGTAGCTTCCATACCCTTTCTTCTGTAGCAGCAGGGTGAACAGCCGACTTGCATTGATTCCCACCATCCAGTCGCTGATTTGCCGGGCTTTCGCTTCATCAAATAAACGTAAATCCTTCTCGTTAGTTTGCAGCTGCCTGAATCCTTTCCGCACTTCATCCTTTTCAAGCGAGTTGATCCATAAACGTTGAATCGGCTTTCCTTTAACTCCAGTCAGCTTAAGGATACTGTAAAAAATATTCGACCCTTCCCGATCGACATCCGCCGCATTGACGATGATATCCGCCTGATGGAATAGCTTTTTGACCGCCTGGAATTGCTCCCATTTTCCTTTTGCTACTTTTTCCAGGAACTGTTCCGGAACAACCGGCAATTGGTCCAGCTTCCACTTCTTCCACTCGGCTTTATAATCGTGGGGTTCCTTCAATTCCACGAGATGTCCTACTCCCCATGTGATCGTTGCTCCATTCGGGAACGTATCGTCCGCCTTAAGCTGGATGTAAGTTTTTGTCTTCTCCTGTACTGTAAATGCTTCGGCATATGCTTTTGCCTGGGAGGGTTTTTCCGCTAAGATGACTACTCTTGCCACGTCCTCGTACTCCTTTCGATGAATGACTGTTGAGGTGCAATGAAAAATTAATAAATGATGGGGATCGTAATAAAGGTATTGGATAGAGGTGTCCGGGGTTTAAATTGAGGAGATAAAACATCATTTCTAAGAACATACATTCCCATCTATTATACTATAAGTGATTTATGAAAGGGAGGGAAAATACTCATTTCTCTTTTTTAATATTAAAAAAGCAGGCACCTATGATCGGTTCCTGCTTTATTTGCATTCAGATTATAAGTTATTTTGTGTTTTCATTAAAGTGGACCGTATCTTTCAAATCATTGCTATCATCTAACGACTTACTGCTGGTCATCTTTTTCACAAACTCCTTAACGGTCTTGACGTTCACGCCGGACTCCCAGTATTCGGCGATTTCTGGTGTCACTTTGACCAATACAACATTCGGATCATCGGGAGAAGTGTTCAGTAATCGTCCTAATATTTTATTCCAATAGTCTTTCTTCTTATCTTCATCCTGAACAAATTCAGCAGTGCCACTGATCGATACATAGGAGTTGCCTGCGTATGCCAGGTTAACGGCAGAATTACGTTCGATATCCCTATACTTTTCGGTATCTTTTTCGGTGATGAACCAGATTTCTTCCTTATCCATATCCATTTCTACTTCCTGGGTACGCATCGGCCGGGACATCAGCTTGCCTTCTGGAGTTAACGTGGTCAGCATCGCTACCTTCTCATCTTTAATCAAGTCTTTAATTTTCTTGATGGTTTCCTGGTTTTCTGAAGTTTGGTTTGCCATTTATGTTTCCCTCCTTATCGTTGTAAGCTACCGCTCTCCTATCCCAATGGATCGAAGCAGTATACCTTCTATCTTTTTCTTCTTGTTCCCGAATAGACACAATTTTACACGTTCATTCTTTAGTTGGGGAGGCACGAGCACCTGCACCACTCTTTTCCAGCGCTCTCCACCGCGACTTTCTCTTGCACTTTTCGTTTGATACCATTAAAGTATATATTGGTTGAAATCCAGCCTAAGTGGATATAGATAAGAAGCAGAAATATTTTACTTTTAAATTTTGGAACGACCTCGTTCCTTAAGGAAAGGTTCAGATATAGTATGAAAGATAACTTTTGGCATGAGTTGCCGCGACCGTTTTTTGTTCTTGCGCCAATGGAAGCAGTGACGGATGTCGTTTTTCGTCATGTCGTGAGTGAAGCAGCAAGACCTGACGTGTTTTTTACAGAGTTTACGAATACAGAGAGCTACTGCCACCCGAGAGGAAAAGACAGCCTGCGGGGACGTCTGACGTTCACGGAAGATGAGCAGCCGATCGTCGCCCATATCTGGGGAGATAAGCCCGAGTACTTCCGTCAGATGAGTATAGGTATGGCAGAGATGGGATATCGTGGCATTGATATCAACATGGGCTGTCCTGCGCCGAATGTCGCAACAAAAGGGAAAGGCTGCGGATTGATTCGTCGCCCCGATGTCGCAGCGGAACTCATCCAGGCTGCCAAAGCGGGTGGACTGCCTGTCAGTGTGAAGACCCGTCTCGGTTATTCGGAAGTGGATGAGTGGCGCGACTGGTTGAAGCACCTGCTGGAACAGGATATCGTCAACCTTTCCATTCACCTCCGTACGAAAAAAGAAATGAGTAAAGTACCGGCGCACTGGGAGCTGATTCCCGAGATCAAGAAACTCCGTGATGAAGTGGCACCTGATACGCTTCTGACGATTAACGGAGATATTCCAGACCGTCAGAAAGGACTTGAGCTCGTGGAAAAATACGGCGTGGACGGCGTAATGATCGGCCGCGGGATCTTCCATAACCCGTTCGCGTTTGAAAAAGAGAAAAAAGAGCACACAAGCGAAGAACTGCTCGACCTCCTTCGCCTGCAGCTCGATCTTCATGATAAATATTCCGAAGAACTCGAACCGCGTCTCTTCAAACCGCTCCTCCGCTTTTTTAAAATATATGTCCGCGGATTCCGGGGAGCAAGTGAGTTAAGGAATCAGCTGATGAACACAAAATCCACCGATGAGGTACGTGCTCTGCTTGATGAGTTTACGGAGGAACATGGTGGCGTGACAGAAGAGAAAAGTTTTTCTATTTCGTAATAAGTTTAATTCCAATAGAGAAAAGCCAATCGAGCTTTTCTCTATTTTTTTGACCTAATGTATTCCTAAAAGGTAACGAGTAAATAAAAGTGCCTGCTCCCACTGTGTTATCACTTTAGTACAGTGGGGCAGGCGCTTATTAATCTCCCAGGTAACCCTTTGGAATCTTACATATTTTTCAACATTTCTTCAATCACATGACTGGAGTTCTTCGCTGCTTCTTCTACAAAGTTTTCTTGTATTCCTGCTGCTTCTTCTCCTGCATCATCGGAAGCTGAGCGAATGACTACGTACGGGATTTCATTTAAGTAGGCAACTTGTCCAACAGCCGCTCCTTCCATTTCAACAACATACGCATCAAACGTTTCATAAATCCAGTCCGTTTTTTCTTTGCTTGCAATGAATTGGTCTCCTGTCGCAATCGGCCCTTTGAATACATCAACGTAATCAGGAAGACCCTTCGTACCTTTCTTCGCAAGCTGAATCAGTTCTTGATCCGCTTCGAAATACCTTGTATCCATATATGGAATTTGTCCTGGCTTAAAATCTTTAGCCGTTTCGTCCATATCATGATGCACGGTCTTTGTGGAAATAACGATATCTCCAAGACCTAGATCAGGATGAATCCCACCTGCAACGCCAGAGTTAATCAATATATCTGCATCAAAATCGCTGATGAGCATTTGAGCTGCAGATGCTGCATTCACTTTCCCGATTCCCGATTTCACCAGTACAATAGGCTGGCCTTCTAAATTTCCTTCATAAAAGGTTAATGTCCCTTTTTCCGTTGTCTCTTCCACTTCCATATGAGAATGAAGAATGTCAATTTCTACTTCCATTGGACCTATGATTCCTACTACTTTTTCTTCCTCTTTGTCAGGCGCTCCTGTAGCCTCGGGCTGGTCCCCACACCCCGCAAGCATGAAAACTAAGATCACGATCCCAAATAAACTGCTTATACGTTGTTTTAAATTCATGTTATTACTCCTCCCACCCTAAATACGAACATTTAAAAAAACCACACTTATAATGTACGTGTTTTATTTTACACAACTCACTATTTCTTGCCAACCTTTCTTTTTAAATTTGTATAACACGAATTTATTCTGATGTCTTACGATCATCACCCACCATGCAAAAGCAGTACTAAAAAAGAGGCTGGGACAAAACCCAGTAAATTAAACGGAAAGTGGTCGGCATCAACATGATGCCGACCACTTTTTTATGGTTTTCTTTTATTTTCAATAAAGAAAATAAGGACAACCTCTGATAAAATTAAAGTTACCACACAACAACCATCGGAGGTGTCCTTATGTTTAAACAGTATAACATGAACCAAGTAATCTTGCCTATGGATGTGGAAATGAAACTTCAAGATAATGATATCGCCTATGCCGTGCATGAGTTGGTGGAAAGTATTCCGGATGAAGCCTTTTCAGCATTCCTGCGTGACACGGGATGCCCGGCGTATCACCCACGCATGATGATGAAGGTCATTTTATGCGCCTACACCCAATCCGTGTTCTCTGGAAGAAAAATCGAAGGGCTACTCAAGGATAGTGTGCGTATGATGTGGCTGGCTCAAGGTTATGAGCCCAGCTATCGAACCATTAATCGGTTCCGTGTCCACCCCGCCGTCAAAGATCTTCTTCGCCAGAGCTTTGTCCAGTTTCGTTCCCGACTGGTTCAAGAAGATATCATTGATGCGGAAGCTATTTTTATTGATGGAACCAAGATAGAAGCAAACGCCAACAAGTTTACGTTCGTCTGGCGTAAGGCCGTCGAAAACTACAGCGACAAGCTAATAGAAAAGTCCAACCAAATGTATGATGAATTAGTGGAAAAGGAAATCATCCCTGAAATAGAAAGGGAAAATCCGGAGGAATTATCGGTCGACGAACTTTCTGATATAGCCGAAACATTAGATGAAAAAGTCGAAGACTTGAACCGGAAAATTGAAGAAAGCGAAGACACAAGTGAACGAAAACAAATTCGTTCCGAACGCAAAGAACCGAATCAGGCCAGGAAACAGTTCAGAGACTTTGC
This sequence comes from Thalassobacillus devorans, assembly GCF_900176565.1. Lineage (GTDB taxonomy): Bacteria > Bacillota > Bacilli > Bacillales > Halobacillaceae > Thalassobacillus > Thalassobacillus devorans_A. Next base: position 116,375 of record NZ_FXEH01000004.1, on the reverse strand, counting down.
GGCGCGCAAGCAAAAATATGCGAACGACATGGAAATCTTCGGGAAAAGGAATAGTTATTCGAAGACAGACCACGATGCGACATTTATGCGGATGAAAGATGATTATATGAAGAATGGGCAATTGAAAGCCGGCTATAATATCCAAGTTGCGACGGAAGGTCAATACGCCCTCGCTTATGATATTTTTCCGAACCCCACGGATATGCGTACCTTCGGTCCTTTCCTTGATCGGATCGAACAGGATTACTTTGAACTTCCGAACTACATCGTCGCCGATGGGGGCTATGGGAGTGAAGAAAATTATGAAGATGTCCTGGAAAACCGGGAGCGTGAGCCTCTGATTACATACAACTCTTATCGTAAAGAGAAGACGAAGAGCTTTCAAAAAAATGCCTTCCACTCCGCGAATTGGTCATACAATGAAGAAGAAGATTCCTATACGTGTCCTAACGGAAAACAAGTGACGTTCCGTTACCGATCCCAGAAAACCGATCGAAACGGTTATACTCGGGAGTTCAAAGTGTACGAGAGCGAAGATTGTACGGGATGTCCGCTCCGTTCCCAGTGCACGAAGGCAAAAGAAGGGAACAATCGAAAAATCTATTATAATGAAAAGTGGGAGCAACAAAAAAATACGGTGAGAGAGAAGCTTTCGGATGAGAAAACCGGCGAACTCTACGGCAGACGCAAAGTAGATGTAGAGCCAGTTTTTGGATTTCTGAAGGCTAATTTGCGTTTCACTCGCATGTCCGTTAGGGGCAGCGATAACGTTGAAAATGAATTAGGTTTTGCCTTTTTGGCCGTGAACTTGAGAAAGTACACGGCCTGAAACGGAAACCGTCTAACCAATTATGAGATTGACTCAGTAAAAAAGGTTCCGGTCATCAAAATTCGATAATCGGAACCCTTTTTTTACTATTTTCGGCTAGTTATGTCCCAGACTCTTATTAGAGTTTCCCGTGTACTAAAAAGCAGCTTTCGATAAACCTGGTACCATTGTGTATCATTAAGCACTAGTTTCTATTCTTTCTTTTCTCACTTTGACTTCTTTCTTTTTACTAAATGCGAAGTGATTTTTTTCAACGAGTAAGGAGACAAACAGACTTCCGATAATGGCCCACAATGGTGCACCGATTTTGAAGAAGTTTACGCCTGACATTCCGATGATTAAGGCAAAAAATGCACCCATTTGAAACTTAGTATCTGAGAACGCTGTTTTCAGTGAGTTGATGAGAACCCTTAGCATAGCCAGGCCGGCAATGACCGTAACGATGACACTCGGCATGGCAGTGACAAATGGAACAACGACCGCTGCAAATAAGCCAAAGCTTGCGAAGAACACGCCGTTCATGACCGATGCTGCATAGCGGCTATCTTTTTTACCGACTTCGTCTGCGGAACAGATGGCCGTCATTGGTCCGGCGATGCTGATTGCATGCCCCCCAAACAGAGAAGCGAAAAGTCCAACCGAAGAACCATATACAGCCATGCCCGTTGTTGGCGGTTTATAACCTTGAGCCAGTAGTATCCCTGTCGCTTGAGCATTTTCCGCACAGATAATCAAGAGTGTCGGTGGAATACTAATCGACACAATCGCCTCCCAACTAAATGCGGGCATCACAAGTTCTGGAAGCACAAACATACGCTGAGCAGCTGGATATTCAAAAGCATTTGTAAAGATCGCCACAACTACCGAAACGATTAACGCAGACAATACAGGTGGAACCTTTCTAAGGTATCGTAATGAAAGTAAAAACGCGAGGATCGCTGAGCCTGCGAGTAACGGTGCGAGAGTTATCGATGTAATCATGTCTATCGCAAATTGGATCATCACACCAACAATCATTCCCATAACAATCGGAAGAGGGATCCATTTCAGTACCTTTTCAATTAATCCGGTAGAACCAAGGAGGATAACAAGAATATTTGCAATGATATATGCTCCCACCGCTTCATGGATAGAAAAGTGATTTAACGACCCCGCCATTAGTACAGCGCCAGCGATTGTATGGGCTACGGAAATAGGCTGGCGATACTTTAATGCAATAAATATGCCGAGTAATCCACTAAAAAAATAAACAGCAAAAATCCAGCTGATCGCTTGTGTATACGTTAATCCACCATTCGTTGCCGCTCCGATGATAATTAATGCAGGCCCAGTGCATCCAAAAATGGCTGCGACTAAACCCGAACTAATGGCATTAATGTTCAAATTCTGAGGTAGTTCTTTTAGATTTGTCGGAAAACGATTCTCTTCCATATAATCTCCTTTCTAATAATGCCTAATAAGTGTCAGTCTTGAAGAAGATGTTCAAGAAGTTACGTAACCCATCTGAGCGGAAATTAGCAGATCCCTTTTTCACGTATATCACCTTTACTGGGTAGACCAGTATTCTGACTAGTCGCTTGCTCCTTTATATTAGAAGCTGAATATTTATCAGCAATCAATGATAACCCGATTGCAGCCACAATACTAACAATGGAAAATACGAGGAAATTCATGAATTCAGGTAGAGCTAATGTCAACAAGAACCCTCCTAAAATCGGTCCAGTCATACCGCCGAATCGACCAATTCCTGAAGCCACCCCTAAACCTGTTGATTTCATTTCTGAAGGGTAGAACGATGTAACATAAGCTTGAATTAAAACTTGAGCACCTGTTGTAGCAGCACCCGCAATTGCCACTAATATGAAGATATAAAATGTACTCCCGCCAAACCCTAGTAAAGCTAAAGCAATGGCTCCGGAAATATAAGAGGCCATAATAACCTTTTTAGAACCATATTCTTCACAAAGACTACTAAGAGCAAGAATCCCGATAATAGCTCCGCCTTGAAGGGCAATCAGGAAACCTAAACTTGAATTTAATCCGTAACCCGTTTCGATCATTAGCTTCGGTAACCAAGTATTTAATCCATATACCATTAAGAGGGCACAGAAGAATGCTATCCAGAAACCGATAGTTCTGAAAGCACGATTCTCCTTGAATAGTCCCGCAACAGGTACTTTTGTTTGTGTTACTTTTACTTCCTCAATTTCATCAGTCATCTTGAATGTTGAACCAGGACTTACTTTGGCAAGCGTGGAAAATAGTTCTTCTTTTTTATCAGTACGGATAAGATATTTAGAAGATTCCGGTAGTTGTTTCATCATAAAAGGAATAGCTAAAAGCGGTAATCCCGCAACAATAAACACAGACCGCCATCCAAATCCCTCAATTAAAAGAACTCCAACAGTCGGTGCAAGCGCTCCACCGATGGCAAAGCTGACTAATGTATAAGATACTAATTTAATTTTCATTTTTCTAGGAGCGTAATCCGAAACTAGAGCGGCAATATTCGGCATAATGCCTCCAAGTCCTAATCCTGCGATAAAACGATAGATAGAAAAAGTCACTGCTGAGTTTGCCAAACCACAAAGTAGAGTGAATAAGCTAAATAGAAGTACGTTGATAATAATAACTTTCTTTCTTCCAATACGGTCCGCCAGTATGCCAAAGATAATGGCGCCAAATACCATGCCGAAGAGACCATAACTTGCTATTGATCCTGCTTCAACGGCATTTAAACCCCAATCTTCCATTATGAGTGGTAAAGCTGTCCCATAAACAGCTAAATCATATCCATCGAATAAAATGATCAAGAAACTCCATAAAAATAAACTTAAATGTAAGCGGTTAAATTTACTTTCAGCAATAATTTGATCTGGATTTACTTTTGCCATACACATCTCCTCTTTCCCTTAAAAGATTTTTAAAATTTTTCAAGTAGTATCATTTTGAAAAACAATAATTATCCTTCTTTAATAATAGGGATCACCTCCATCCTTCCTTTCAGTAAACCTATTATATGGGCATGTAATGTATAAGATAAGATTGAGATTTCTCTATACGCAACAAAAATTGAAAAAATTTAAATAATTTAGAAAATACAATCAATTAATAGAGAACTAATTTACTGATGGTATAGAAAGCTTAAAAAGATGACGTCACTACACCTTATGGGAAGTTTTAACAAAGGGACAAGAGGGAACTTCTCTGACATAGGAAGGGAGGAAATAAAATATGAGTAAAACAATTTTCATCACTGGTGCAGGAAGCGGTTTAGGTAAAGGCACAGCAATCGGATTAGCTAAAAAAGGCCATCACGTGATTGCAGCGGTTGAGATTATCACCCAAATTACTAGTTTAAGAGAGGCAGCTTCAGAAGCTGGGGTAGAATTAGAGGTAATTAAATTAGACATTAAAAATAAGCGTGATCAGGAGTTAATTAAGGAGTACGATTATGATATTTTCGTAGCCAATGCAGCTATTGGTGAAGGCGGGCCCATTGCGGAGGTTCCAGTAGATCGTGTCCGGGATATATTTGAAACAAATGTATTCAGTACACTGGAAAACGCTCAAATTGCAGCTAAGAAATTCGTAGAAAAGAAAGCAGGAAAAATTGTGTTTTTGAGCTCAATTGTAGGGATTGTCGGTATGCCGTACCTTGGTCCTTATGTAGCTTCTAAGCATGCAGTCGAAGCGCTAGCGAAAACCATGAAAGCCGAGCTTGAAGAGTTTAATGTCCAGGTAGCTACGATTAACCCTGGACCATTTGAAACCGGCTTTAATGACCGTATGTTTGAAGAAAAGCATAAATGGTACGATGAAAACAAAAACTTCACACCAAGAGAATCGATTGCTGAAACGGAGAAAATACTAGACGATCAATACGATCCACAGGATATGATCGATAAAATGGTAGAGGTGATCGAATCCGATCATCATGCTTACCGAACAGCCTATCCTCAGGAGGCTGAAGATATGATGAAAGAGGAAGAAAAGAAGAATTGGGAAGCGAAAATATAATTGCTTTTTGAAAGTGCCTGACCCCCACTGCGTTATCACTTTAGCAGAGTGGTGATCAGGCACTTTCTTTTATAGTAGAAGGAAAGCTAACTTCACTTCAAAACTATTGCTCTACTCCTGCTACCCCAAATCCCCCGGGGCCAGAATGGGTAGAAATCATACCTCCCGCTTGGATCCACCTTATATATTGGAATCCGTTTGCTTTAGCAACCTCCTCCATCCGCGTCTTGATCCTTTCATCGAGTCCGATTGAGTAGATAAAATAAAGCTGCTGTCGATCGATGTTATATTCATTTAAATAATCGTGAAAGAGTTTTTCAGTAGCAGTACCCATTTTCCCGCGGTACTTCTTTGTAGACATAAGCTTTCCATCTTTCAACTCTATGCATGGCTTTATTTTCAACAGAGCTCCTATCAGAGAAGCCATATTGCTTACCCGTCCTCCCGCTTTAAGAAACTCCAGGATACCTGGGATGAAAGCCAGCCTTGATTTAGGAACAATTGCCTTTATCTTTTCAACAAAGTGTTCTGGTTCAATGCCAGGTTCTTTTTCTAATAACTCAGCCGCATACAATACAATTGCAGCTAACCCGCCAGTAACGTTCAGCGCATCAATGAGAAAAATGTCTTCATATTCTTCTGCAGCAATTACCGCATTTTGAAAAGAAGAAGATGCTTTTGATGTATAACCAATATGGATAATGATGCAATCTGGGAAATTATCTCTTATAGTTGCAAAAAACTCCTGATACTCATGAGTATTGGTGGCGGTAGTAGAGGGTATTTTCTTCGTACGCCTGTAGTAGTCATAAATATCCTCGACTGGCAAAGAACCGTCTAAATAATCTTTTCCATCCATAATAATGTGCATGGGAACTACTTGAACCTCGTACTTTTCAGCTAAATCACCCGGTAAGTCGGCACCGCTTTCTGTCGATAAGATTATCCTTCGCATTCTATTTCCCCCTCTGGTTATATTTGGCCTGCGTCCATTCTTCCTGCATTACATTATACTTTAACTATACATGAGATAATCCCATTCGCATTGTAATAACTTTTATTCGCCGTACTTTTAGTGCAATTTTTTAAAAGTGCCTGACCCCCACCTCGGTAGACACAAAACTTAACAAGCTGGCCTTTTAGAGGGCTTTTCCAATTAGTAATGGGGAACAGGCAAACACACCGATGAATAATAATGATTGCGACTCCCTCGCTCTTGGAGCTGTGATTATGATGGAGATTGTGAAGTTTTTGAGGTATCGAAAAGAATAAATTATAAACAAAAAGGGCTTCTTAGGAGTTATATTAACTCTTAAGAAGCCCTTATATTAGCATTTATTGGCATACAAACTAAAAGTATTTATTTACCAAGGGGTTAGGACGGTTGATTACATCATGCCGCCCATTCACTCGGCTATTTAATAGGACAATAATAAGACCCACAGAACCTTGTTATAGCAAGGTTTCAATCGTAAAGTTAGTTTATAAACCACAATAAGTTTTAATACTTTATGAACAGTATCCAGTCATAATCCAGTCCTCTATAGTGGAATAATAGACGCAATTCAATACTTTTGAATTGTGCAGTTTTTGAATAGGCGGTAAAATTATTTTTCAGAAAAAAATAAGAATTTTATTTTATGACCAACACACTTCGTCGATCTCATAATCTTCTGAGCCATCCGCTTCCCCAGTTATACAAGAAAAACACCCCTGGTAAGCAATTGCACTACCAATAGCCCAAATTTCCTGACCACAGTTGAAGCAGCTCGCCCCATTTTTCTTATTATTAACCGCCTCTTTAAGCCTTTTCTTTAATTTGTTTGGTTCTTCACCAGGATTACTCTTACAATGCTTATTCACGTAGGAGTCTATAGAAATAGGTACCATAAATGATTTCCTTTCTTATACTTTTTTATTATTTTATCGTAACTCTTTTATTCACTAAAGGGCTATAATTTCTTTTCAATACTAATTAAGGAATGTTTTAATCTTTTGAAAAGAATGGTAGACTCTTCGATTTGCTTAATCAGTTCATTCCATTTAAAAGGAGAGATCGAGGGATTTTGAATTTCATTTTAAATATTCATCCCACCCACAATATATTCTATCAAAATAACTTCATCTGTTGCCCGCTGCTATTTTCATCACCACCACCTTGAACTTTATAACCCATCGATTTATATCCCTGCATGCGCTTTTCATACATGTTCTTCAACTCGGGAACCTGATAATCAACATAATCGTATACTTTTACAACATTCTTATCTGTATGAACGCGATGTAATCTACCGACATATTGCTGGAGCGTGCCTTTCCAGGCGATTGGCATGGCAAGAAACAGAGTGTCCAGCCTAGCATTGTCAAATCCTTCTCCGATATACTTTCCGGTGGCAATGATAAGCCTCTCTTCATTATCTGAAAGACTTTCTATTAGTTTTAATCGGTCTTTCTCTTCTTGCTTACTCAGCTTGCCTGTTAACACAATTATATTCTTAGCAAATCCTTTAAAGAGCTTTTCCAATTCATGCACATGTTCGATCCGCTCTGTCAAAATAATTGGATTCGCATTATTCTCAAGTTCTCTTAATACATCATTGAATATCAGCTTGTTCCATTTTTCATTAATAGCTAAATTTGTATAAACCTTCTGAATGCTGTCATCGTTATTTTTAAAACTAGTAAACCGGGGAATAAGCACATGGTCAAACGGATGGAGTTTTGCCTGGCTTTTGGCAGTAACTTTATAACATATTTCCCCACATTGCATAGCAACTATCTTTTGCAGCCCGTCTTTTCTAGTTAGGGTTGCAGTTAGTCCGTGAATGTAAGCAGCCTCTACTTCCCTTAGTACTTTTTCGAAACCTACCGCTGAAATATGGTGGCATTCACCGACAATCACCTGTCCATAGCCTTTGGCTTTTTCGCGCATATCCTCTGATCTAATCAAAGTTTGAATCTTAGCAATGTCCACTTTACCTGTCGGTTTCTTTTTACCTCCACCTATTTGACCAATCTGATTTCCATCCAAGTTAAGAAAGGACTGCAAACTTTCTTTCCACTGGGTAAGTAGCTGCTTGGTATGCACGAGGATTAACGTGTTGATATTTCTCTCTGCAATCAGCGCTGCCGCCACAACAGTTTTACCAAACCCAGTTGCCGCTGATAGGACACCACAACTACTTATCTTCATAGCGTAGACCGCTTCATTTTGTTTCGGCAGAAGACTCCCACGAAAATGAAAATTGTGACTGCTACCTTTGTTTGATCATCGATGTAGAAGGTAATTTTGTTCCTAGATAATATAGCTTTTATATCTCCCAAACAGCCGTGCGGGATAACCACCGAGTCATCCATCTCATAACTACAGTCAATTTTTCTAGGTATCCTGTGTGTAGACAATCTTTTGGATTGTGCTTTATAAAATTCAGGGTTATTGATGACAGCGAGCTTTATTAACTCGTTCAAAATATTTGATGGAAGCTTATTTTTGGGAATATGTATGCCGTTTTTTCTTATGATGGTTATTTCAGAAGGTATATTTATATCATATGATGTTGGTTCACTTTTCACAGTGTAACTGCTCGAATTATTGTGCTTTAACAGAATTGATTCAACCGTTTTTTTACTGATTCTTTTTACAGACTCCAGATACGTCCATTGATCAATATATGGCTCGAATTTTTTATTAACAAAGACACTATAACCATTTTTCCTGGGGAATTTCTGCAAAGGTAGAGCGATCAGGTTTCCAAAACCTCCTTTTGGCATTGTATCTTGATTTGGAAAAAAACCGATCAAACGAATCAACACCTGTCTCGTATCGCTTTTCCAGGGTCAGGTTCATAAGAAGATTCCCTAATCTACGAGCAGTTTTAGCCTCCATTTTATCACTGAAAAAGATCCAGACATGGCAACCATCTCCAGATCTGGAAATTTCCACGCTTGCAGGCACACCTACATCGTTACAAACACCAATGAACGTGAGAGCGTCCTTTTGCCAGTCTTTTTTATCAAAATCAACGGCCAAAAACCAGCACGTTTCATCTTTTAATAAAGGATAGATTCCAATAGTTTTATTGCCACGCAAGTGATCCTCAATGACATTGTCCGTTAGTGGCAGCAAATCACGCTCTTTATATATTTTTTTGGGTTCATATTTACGGGCCGGCACATAGTTTGACTTTCCATTGCCCTCCCAACGCACCGCATATACCTCAGTCCGTCCTTTAAACAGTCTTCTGAAGATAGTGATGCGTTTCTGTAAAATTTCACTTCTCGCCATGTGTTGAACATGTTTGTCTTGATAGTTAGAGACAGGAATTTTATGCTTTGCCAGCAATTCTTTCAATTTTTGATTTTCATCTTTTAGCCGAGTGATTTCCTTTAATGCACTTTCCAATTTCCGCTCTAAATCGTTCATGAATTATCCCTCTTCATGCAGTTTGATTCCAGTTTTTAAATATATTGAGCCGTGCCTAACAATTCGTTTAACATTATCAATTTGTTTATGAAACCTATTTTTATTGTGATATGAGGATGTCAAAAAATCGCTATCCTTAAACAACCCTGCTCTGCCAGTTAAAAAACTACATTCCTGATAGTTCCTATACTTATATGATAATGGCAAATACTCTTTTAAGCATTAGCCCTTTTATAATGAACCTTTGATTTCGAGATATTATAAAAACTGCCTTATTTTTAGACAGTTTTATGAGGTTCACTATTAACTTTTCAATTGTTCTTTAATGGGAAGAACCCATTCAGGCAGCTCACTGCTTTCATATGCAATGTAGTTATCATAAGCCTCTAAGACGATTTCACCATTAAAATTACTATTGTCCATCACTACTAAATTATCTATTAATGACAAGTTTTTAATCAAATTTTCTTTTGACTTCACATGCCTATTAAGGATGTCTTCCGTGGGTATATGATGTCCTCCGTTTTGCACTCGCAAAGCAACTCGTTCAATATTCTGTTGAACATCTTCTAATCCAAGATAAAACATCGTTATTTCGAAACCATTTTCTCGAGCCATTTTAATTCTTTGCAGAAATGTTTTTCCTGAAAGTGTCGTTTCTACAGAGAAACTCCTCTTATTTTTGATACAATCTTTGGCTAATTTAATTGCTGACCGGCCGGCTTCTGCCCTCTTTGACTCAGGATTAGATGGATCTAAATGTCTTGCAATTCCGTCTGGATCTATATTCGTCTCAATACCAATCTTGTCTATAATTAGATTTCGTATTGTGCTTTTCCCGCTTCCATTGTTACCTGCAAAAATGTACATTATTGGTTTGTCACTAGATCTCATTTGATTTTCCCTGTCTCTCTTCAGTATATGGTTTTATTTCACCATTAGGGAATTCTTTGACTAAACCGTCTTTTGTAGCATACACAATGTAGGTGTTGTTGACTTTAGCATCTATTTTGGCTCTTTCTCCCGTCATTTTAGCCCATTGATTAACCCAGCCATACTTTCTTTTTCTTGAGTGTTCATTGTGTTCAAGCATAATAATTCCACCTCTAAATCATCGTTTTTCTTATTTCTATTATATCATACGGTAAAGCTATACAATGAACAGCCTGCTATCATAAATAAAGGTATATCCCATTTTTACACCTTATCTCGAAAATGCCTTCCATTATTCTGCCCTATCTTGAAAACTAGTTTTGAGATTTATCGTCCTGTCACTTTATAACCATTATTTCAAAATCAATCCTTTAATTTATCACTTATAAATTTAAAAATAAAAGAAAAGCCTCTCAAGAGTTTATAAACTCTTGAGAGGCTTTTAGATTTAGTAAACAATTTTAAAAACCAGTCAAAATCCAGTCAATTTGTTTTCAAATCCTATGATGAAAGGGTTTTGGGGGCTATCACATCATGCCGCCCATGGATTCACTTAAGTTAATAAAGGAAAATAACATCAAAACCGAGGGATAAAAGCAGTGTATATAAGGTCCGTATTCAACATCTATAACAAAAGAAAATAAATAGTTCTGTCGAATAGTATGTCAAAAAGTATGTCAATTGGGAAAGACCTGGTGAAAATAGTGGCTGACTATATCCGATTCCATAGGTGAAGAAAGTTCATAGCTTCTCCTTCCTTTCATTGAGTATAACTTATTTCTTTGAATAATTAGCACTGAAATTGAAATAAAATAACAGCCACTTACGGCTGTTATAGTTCACCAGTATTCTTATAGCGCTCGTATTTTTCTGTAAGTTAATTGACTTACAACATAACTAGGCATCTTCTAATTCGAAAAACTCCTGATATTTTTCAGGGTCATTGGCAAGTATCTCTTTTACTTTATCTTCATTTAATTTATTTAGTACATCTGATGTATTTTTACCTTCAACCAACTCAAACCAGTTTCCCTTACTTGTCTGATACAATTGCGCTGTCACCCAAGTCTTAGTATGACCATAAGTACTATCTATGTTGGCATATTTCTGAAACTCATAAATAAGGTTCGCTTTTTCAGTATCATACAATTTCCCCTCAATAACCTTTCTCATACCAATCCTCCTAAACCTTTATTTATGTTTTATTTCTCCGTGATAAAACTTTTCTCCTTGCCAGTATATAGTATGAGAACCAAAACATGAAGTGGTTCTGTTAATTCTTTAATCTATAATATTATTCATTTTTGATAATACAGCACAAAAGAACATAATAAAATAGATTATTTGTTAAAAGAACCTAATTTAGGACGGTTCCGGATACTCAAATAATGATCCTCCTAAAATAGGATGGCAACATAATAAAACAGACTAACATTTTTATTATGTTTTTTGGAACAGGTATATATGGTATTAACCAAGCCTTTTAAAAAGGTTAGAAGGATTTCATTGTATCGTCAACGGATACCGGTCAAGAGAAAAGAGCCACCCGATGCTCCTCCGCGGACCTTGTAACATAAAGACAATTATCTAGTCTTCTAAGTTTGCCTCTTATCAGAAGAATTAATATCAGATAATTTGATAACCATAACTCTACAGGCTAGTGCTTCTGTAGGCCGTTGCTAATTAATCCATAACTTTTCTCTTAATTAAGAAGCTATTGACTATGCGCTTATATTCTTGAAATCTTTAAGTACAATTTTTTGCTTTAGCGGCTAATTCTCCTTCTTTTTTGTTCAAATTATATCTATTATTGGTATAATTAGTTATAGTCTTAAAGGGGTGGAGTTTGGCAATTATGTGGTTTAACTTGTACTTCTTTCGCTGGTAAAGTCCAACTGAAATAGTTGCAACCATTGAGAGAAATTATTTAACCTAAACCTACAATTACATCTATAACTATTTCTGTCCATAAAGCTGTTAAAATCAACGGTTTGAAAATTCCTCTTCCTTACTCAGATCCACCTCAACAATGCAATTCACCGGTTTCTTTTTTAACACCCGAATAAGGTTGAAAAAGAAAAGTTCGAGGAACAACAAGGTGAGAATATAGGTTTTATTGTGACTGTAAAACACCAATCAGACTATACATAAATATTTCAAAATTGTATTCCAGTTAAAAAAGTATATACAAATTACATAATTTATAAGGAGAATTAAACACAATGTTTTTTGAAACATTCGGTACGGACACTTTCTTAATGCTCACTGCATTATTACTTTTCAGTGGAATATTCGCTTCAAAATTTTCTACTAAGTGGGGACTCCCCTCTCTTATCTTATTTATAATCGTAGGTATGCTCGCTGGAAGTGATGGTTTAGGAATTATTTTTTTCGATAATGCTAAGGTAGCCCAGATCATAGGTGTGTTCGCTTTGGTGATTATCCTATTTGAAGGAGGGCTACATGCAAAATGGGCAACGATTCGCTCGGTAGCGATTCCTTCATTATCCCTAGCTACAGTAGGAGTACTAATAACCTCTACAATTATTGGATATTCTGCTTTTCTCTTATTTGACTTAACTCTCCTAGAAGGAATGCTTTTAGGGGCGATTGTTGGATCTACAGACGCGGCAGCAGTTTTCGCTGCTCTTAAAGAAAGGAATATAAAAGCTAAGATGGGGGCTACTCTTGAGGCTGAATCCGGTACAAATGATCCTATGGCTGTCTTTTTAACTATATCACTCATAGAGTTAATTTCACGGCAGGATAGCTCTATTTGGATGCTAGTCCCTACATTCTTTTTACAAATGGGACTGGGACTTATTTTGGGAGTTCTTTTTGGCAGGTTAGCTTCTTTTTCTATTAACCGAATAAGATTAGAATCAAGTGCGCTTTACCCTATATTATCAGTAGCTTTTGCCCTGCTTATTTATGGGATAACTGCACTTATTGGAGGGAGTGGCTTATTGGCAGTATATATAGCCGCATTAGTGATAGGAAATCGGGAATTAACCTATCGATATTCCATTTTTCAGTTTAATGAAGGATTTGCTTGGATGGCGCAAATTATCATGTTTATTATCTTGGGGCTGTTAGTGTTTCCAGCGCAACTTTTTTCCTTACAAGTTATTCTAGGTGGATTAATTTTATCTGTATTGTTAATGCTTGTGGCCCGCCCTATTGCAGTTTTTCTTTCTTTAATAAAACTCAATTATTCAGTTAAAGAAAAGGTCTTAATATCCTGGGCAGGCTTACGTGGAGCCGTTCCAATTGTTCTTGCCACATTTCCAATCGTCGAGGGCCTTGAGAATAGCCAAACCCTCTTTAACATCGTATTCTTTATCGTATTAACATCAGCATTAATTCAAGGTTCCACCATCTCCTGGGCAGCTAAAAAATTAAAACTGGTAGGACCTAAAAAAGATGTTCCACACCATTCTATTGAACTGATATCCATGGGAAAAGTGGCTGCAGAGATGGTTCAATTTCAGACGAACAAAGAATCTGCGGTTGTTGGAAAGAAACTGAAAGAACTTTCTTTACCCAATCGTTCAAATGTAAATGCAATAATTAGAGACAACCATGTGATAACCCCCTATGGAGAAACCACAATACACCCGGGAGACTTCTTATATATTCTTGTTGAGTCAAAGTATAAAGACCAATTAACAAAAGAATTAGAACAAAAGGTTAGCTCAAAGGAAATAGATAAGCATCTAAAGGATTAAAATACAAAAACCAGCCCTTAATATTTATTAAGGGCTGAATGATTTCGTACTATATCAGATTTGAATTTGTCTAATGAATAGGTATGTTGTATTTCAGGTTCTGAAAGCGTGACAATAAAGAGACGGTCAATTAACAGAAACAATCACTATAGTACAATTTTAATCATGCTTTACAGGACATATATGAGCCCAGCTAAAAGGATTCTGTTTTTTTCCACCAAAATTCACCATGCTAAATTTGATCATCAGTGGGTGTGACTTAATAAATGGGTTTACCATTTTATCTTTATTCCAAACCCACTATCTGTTTTAATTCCCTAGCATTGAACATATCCCAGGAAAATCGAGGTATATATTCTCCCCATTCAACACCTGTAACAATACCTGAAATAAAAATACCTCCAAAGAAAATGATTAACACTAAGAAACTCATACCATAATACAATAACGTATCTTTATCATTTGAATATTTCATGTTTTCTCTCCTTTTTATCCTACTTTGTGCTTAGGTAGAGAGAAAATCATGTATAGCTTGATTGAAAGAACTTCACCTTCATAAACTGTGATAGTGATCTCACTGAAGTTACATAAGTGGGATAGGTATAACAAGGGAGAGAGCGCCGCAAACTGTAAGCTCTCTCTTTCGAGAGCTTTAATGGACGGAAATCCTCTTTCTCACTTTTCGGTAGAACAGTGGCATTTGAAAAATGCACAGCTTTCTGAGTTGAAACTACTGGTTTAGCCGTCAATTCAGTGGGGGAGGGATTGTATGGCTTTACAGCTATCTCATGAAATGAATTCACTGTTACCAACAATAAGAATAGTGAAATAACAATTTTATAAAAGTTAACCTCTCTCCCCTCCCTTCGGCTAGCAATGAAATATACCTCATTTTTATTTTACCAGCAAAAGTAAATAGTAAAAAGCATGCTTATCTATCCATTTGCTCTTTTTGTGAATTTTCATAATCCATTATAAATAATATATTCAGAAATATATTTAAAAATTGTATCGAAGAACTTTTTTGTGGTATATTCGCCAATAAGTCTAAGCAGACAAAAACAGGAAAAGCACATTTACCGCATTTCCTGCACTAATCAATTACCTTTTAAATTCTAAAAATCACTTATATAAACCATAAGTATTATTTACATCTTGAATGAAGATAATCCCGTTTCCTGGCTCATCAATCTTAAGCTTACTCCTTATTGACGCTACTATTTCTTCAGTACTTTCTTTTTCACTCAGAATCAAAACAATTTCTTTTTCAGGTTCAATATCCATTGCAAATACCTTGCTAGTCTCATGGATTCCAGATCCTCTTGCATTAATAATGGTGCCTCCTTTTGACCCCGCCTTGGTTGCTGCACCTATTACTTCTTCGGCATTCCCTTTTTCAACGATTACCGTAATTGCTTGATACATACTATGATCTACACCTCTTTCTTCTTTTCCTTTGTGTCCTTTATAATTTCTCGCCCCTACTACCTTACCTACAGAGATGGTAAATACAATACCTTTATGCTTTTTTATAAAATTGAATTTCTTTGCAAGTTGTTCAATTACATGATTGGCTTTTTCTCTATAAGAAAGCATCATTACAATCTCTTTGCGTACATCGTTGATTCCTAATAAATTCAGGAGGCGGCTTTTTAATGTCCCTCGTCCAAGTAACACTGTTCCGCCTGAAATACCATGTTTTTTAGCTGTTTGTACTACTTTGCTTCCAAGTCCCAGATCAACGATTACATAAACTAATTCTAATTCGGCGATATCTGAATTACTGGACATCCCTTACTTCGCCTCCTTTTCTCGCTTTTAATTTAAATACAAAACCAACTACCTGTAATGTGATTAGCGGGGTTAATGCTACCAGTGCAATCATACCAAATCCATCTATTAACACGTTGGCACCCTCTATCGCTTCAGCTGCACCTTGAACAAACGCCAATATAAACGTTGCGGTCATCGGTCCTGAGGCAACCCCTCCTGAATCAAAGGCAATTCCGACAAAAAGCTTTGGTACCACATAGGTCAAAGCTATGGCGATGATATAACCTGGTAAAAGATAATGCCATAATTGGAGTTCGGGAATAAGTATTCTTAAGATTGATAATGACACGGCAAAACCAACCCCGATACAGAGAGAAAACATGACGATCTTTCTCCTTACATAACCACTGGTAACATCCTCTATCTGATGTGTTAATACATAAACTGCTGGTTCTGCAAGAATCGTAACGACCCCAAGAACAAAAGCTATAATAACAATATATGATTTATTATCCAAAGATGCGATTGAATGTCCTATAGCGGTTCCAACTTCCATAAATCCAGCATTTACCCCTACTAAAAATAAAACAAGCCCAACAAATGTGAATAAAATCCCTGTCAGTATTTTTCTAACCGCTTTTATAGTCATTTTAAATGAAAATTTTTGGAATACAAGAAAAATTATTAAAATGGGGAGAAGTGCCAATGTGATTTCTTGTGCAATTATAGGAAGCTCATGTAAAAAAGCACCTAAAATCGATACGGAATCAGCCGAATGTTGATCAAGACTCCCCGATAACTTGTCCGTCTGAGCAATGATATTCATAATCATAACAGCTATAATTGCGCCTGTTGATGCAATAGCAACAAGTCCAAAACTATCTTTCTCCGAAGCTTTACTATCCCTCTTTAGAGAAGAAATCCCTAGTGCAAGTGCCAAAATGAACGGAACCGTTAACGCTCCTGTTGTTGCTCCAGAAGCATCAAAGGATATAGCTAAAAACTCGGGTGAAGTAAATAAAGATAGGACTAAAATAATCAGATACAAAACAGATAGTACTTTATATAATGGGATATTGAACACAATTCTAACAAGTCCTGTCGCAATAAGTACTCCAATTCCTATTGAAACAACAACCACGATACTAGCTTTTGGGATCAGACCTGACGTGACTAGATCAACCTGTCGGGCCAATATATGTAAATCAGGTTCCGCGATTGAAATAAAAAAGCCAAGTAACAGCCCAGCGATCACAACCACCCAAATTTTATTGGTTTTGGCTATTGTTTTCCCCATCGCTTTTCCGATAGGTGTAATTCCGATATCAACCCCAAATAAAAATATAGATAATCCAATAATGATGAATATTGCGCCGATTATAAAACTGACAATTAATGAAGACTCCAACGGAGCTAATGTAAAGTTCAAAATCAAGACCATTACTGTAATGGGAAGGACTGCATATAATACTTCTTTTAACTTTGAGACTATTACGGTCAAAAAGCTCATTCCTTTCTATGTAGTTTTAAGAAGCTCTGACACTACCATGTTCTAATTATTGATACTGGGCTAATGAGAGAATGTGAATTCAAGATGGAGGTTTAAAGAGGGTAATCAATAAAAAGGATACTACAGAATAATTGGAAAACTAAGATAAATTGATACCTAGTATAGTCAACGCATCTTCCTTTTTTAACCATACCGATATTTTATAATGATTGTAAGGTCTACTTTTAATTTTATCATTAACAAAGTTTTTGTAGGTAATTTTCTATTTTTATAACCTACGTATCAGCTAGTAATAGCTGCAATCGAGTTCGAGATATATCTTGGGGAGTCTTTTACTTTAGCACCCGTTTGTATTATAAGGATTTTATTTAGTTTTTTTACCGATATACATTATATGCTCTGCCATACTGAGTAAATCTTCTCGTTCACACACCTGCTCAGCTAAATCCAGCCAAGCATTTATAACTTTAGGGCGTTGTCTTAGAAGTTCAGGCTCACGTAGATACAAAAAACTTTCGCAATTAAGCAAGTGAAGTTTTTCTAGGTTAAATTGACTGAATAAAGGAAGTACATTTTTTGGTGATATAAAAAAGTTATCCGAAAACCCTTGTCCCGCAAAGTTTTCATCTTCCACCAAACTATTTAGCTGAGATTTCCGTTCTTCATCTAATATTAATTCGGGATTTCGTATGAGATAATCCCATACGAAAGAATAGGAAGAAACAAATGCCACAAATATAGTTCCATTTGGTTTTAGTTTTATTTCGGTCATCCTTACTTTTGAGATGATACATCGGTCCCATACAAAGAATGTGGTCAAATCTACTGTTGCCTAAAGATGATAAGTCACGTGCGTCTAAACACAAACCTTTCAATGAAAGACCGAGCTCCTTTGCTTTATTCAATGCATAATCAATATTATTTTGGGATAGATCTGCTAAAGTCACATCACATCCACGTTCAGCAAGATAAAGTGAATATTTACCTGGTCCACCGCCAAGGTCCAACACTTTATCATTTGGTTTAATATAACGGTTCATAAAGCGTTTACTAAGTTCATACTCCACTTTATGACGTTCAAGGCGCTCCCACTCATAATTTACTGTTTCGTCGTAAAATTTTCTCACAATTTCTAAGTCATCCATATATATCCCCCCTGTATTTTATATTTCCACAATCCTGCTCCGTTAGCACGATAAGCGATAAAAACTGTTCAGCTATCGCCCCCGTTTGTTGAATACTTGATTTCGAGATACTTTACCCAGCGAGTTTATTTTAAAAGTACTTCCTCAATTTTTTTCGTAATATCGAAAGGACCAGATTCGATATTGGAAGGTATAACCATCTTCAAATTAGATTCAGGGTAAATAGAAGATCTAAAGCTGACACCTGGATCATACCCCATCACATGATATTTATATATTTGCTGCATCCTTTTGTTCATCCATACACCGTAACCATAATGGATTTCTCCATTTACATGAACATGCGGTTTAAGCATTTTCATTGTCGTCTCTTCATTCAAAAGTTTAAAGTTAAATAACGATTCCCACAATTTAATCATATCGGCTGCTGTAGTAAATGCACCACCATCAGACCCACCTTTTTTAGGAATAGAATAAATATTTGTTCTCCAGGTATTATCTTTATGGTTATCAATGTATCCTTTTGCTGTGTTCTCGGGTAGTTGGTCCAAAGAGAAATACCCTGAATCTAACATATTGCACTTAAAAAAGACTTCTTTTTCTATGTATTCTGTAAAAGGCATTCCTGTTTGTTCTTCCAAAATCAGACCTAAGAGAATATATCCTGCATTATTATAATGGAAGCTATCCCCTGGCTTGAAGTTCATTGGTTCAGCTTGAAATAGAGGTAAAAAATCTTTAAGAGTATTGATTTGATAAACAGGATAGTCCTTCCACAAATCTTCATAATCACTCATCTTTTCTTCATCAAAGTAATCAGGTATGCCAGATGTATGTGTTAAAAGATGATGGATCGTAATCTCTTTATCGAAGTTTTGAAATTCTAGATCTAAGCAGTCAACTAAACGAGTCTCGAAATTTATTAAACCTCTTTCGACTAACTGTGAAATCCCGATAGCCGTAAATAACTTACATCCAGACGCTATCCCAAAACGGGTGTCCATATTGTTCAGCCTTTTTTCAGACCTGTCCGCATAGCCAAAGGACAAATTCGTTACATCCCCGTTATGTTTCACATGTACCACACCTGAAAAATCAATCTTATCGCCTATGTTAGTGATTATATTGTTTAATTCACTGTTCCCCATCATTTTTCCCCTCCGCATTGTTTCGCAATTTCAACTATTAAGTTAATTACAGTTTACGCTTCTTAGAGCTTCGGTTAAATACTCAAAATGATTATGAAAAAAACTCACCATAGAAAAGGGCTACCTTTAACAATGTAGCCCTCTATTTCAACCTCATTTAATTTCTTTGGTAAACAATATTCTTGATTGTTTCGGCAGAAAGAAAATATTCCTCAGATATCTCATCAATATTTATACCCAATTTGAATTTTTCTTTAATAATGCGATTCCTTTGATCTAACCTTCTTCTACTACCAGAATGTGTCCCCCACTTCTGATAGTCACTTTTATCCTTAGGTATATAAATCGTCTTACCTTGAACGTATTTTTGTAACTCTTCCAATAGTTCTGGAGGTAGTATACTTTCAGCTTTAACATAACTCATTTCTTTTGCCCCTTATAAGATATTTAAATTAGATATCACAAGGTGCAAAGCCTAAAAAGGTAGAAATGGTTACTAATAGCGAGCGACTTCTTATATCCTCACGCAAAGTATCGCTATACCTTATTAGACTTTGCATGAGGCATTAGCGATTTAGCAAACGAAATAACTTGTCTAATTTCAATCCCTCCCAACATTTTCAATTCAAACATATCAAATGAACAGTTCCTTTTCCATTTGTTCACTGGAAATGTATGCTATCAGTAAAAGAAAAAACGACCTCCGTATTTAACTAAAGCCCCCTTTAGCGAAAGATTCAGTTTCAAGATAAACAATATAAATAACATTTATTTATAAACATCCTAAAAAAACTCTTTACCTTGACGTTGCGTAAAGGTGTATATTAAGAATGTCAGGAGGTGAGCAGATGGAATATACGGTGAAAAAATTAGCAAAATTAGCTGGAGTCAGTTCCAGAACTTTACGTTATTACGATGAAATCGGGATTCTTAAGCCGGCAAGAATCAATTCTTCGAGATATCGTATCTATGGTCGAAAAGAGGTAGATCAACTGCAGCAAATATTGTTCTATCGTGAACTCGGTTTAGAACTGGAGAAAATAAAAAAAATTATAACCTCTTCCTCTTTCGACCCGGCTCAAGCACTTTTGGATCACCGAAGAAAGCTACTGGCAAAACGAGCACAGCTCGATCAATTGATTGACAGCGTGGATAAAACAATCGCTGCCTCAGAAGGGAGGATCACTATGCAGGATAAGGAAAAGTTTGACGCATTCAAGCAAAGACTCGTGGATGAAAACGAGAAAAAATATGGCAAAGAGGTTAGGGAAAAGTACGGAAATAATACTGTTGAGAAATCTAATCAACAAGTACTGAAAATGTCTGAAGCCGAATATGAAGAAGTTCAGAGACTAGAAAAAGAAATGAAAGATGAATTGAGCAAAGGGTTAAAAACAGGAAACCCAGCGAGCGAAGCAGCTCAAAAAGCTGCTGCTCTCCATCGCCAATGGCTAAGCTTCTTTTGGGTAAAATATACCCTTGAAGCACATGCAGGAATAGCGCAAATGTATGTGGATGATGAACGTTTCACAGCTTATTACGATGATGAGGAACCCGGTACAGCTAAGTTTCTCCGTGACGCTGTACAAATTTATACAGGGGCTAAGTAAGAATAACGGAGGAAGTCACACCCCAGTAGCTTCCTCTTTTTTTAGACTTTTTTATAGTTAAGGATAGACCTCACCCAAAAAAGCTTCCAATTCCCAAATATTCCACCTACGAGTGAAAAGAGTTATTGCTGCTATCCATTATTACTAATTATATTAACCATAGTAAGACCAACTAATATTCCTATTAAAAGAATTAACTACGATTTTAGATTTAATTTAATGGTGCCAGCCCCCTTATTACTACAGAAAAGTCTAATGAAAAATTCTAAAACCTCCAATAAAATTTTAAGCTCTGCTCATAATTAGTTCCAATTATTTCAAAACCACCTATTTACTCAGCCTTTTTATAAATAAAACATGAGTTATCTCGAAACTGAGTCTTCCACAATCCTGCCCCTTAGCAAAAAAGCGATTGCTCTTATTGAACAATGGTTAGCAATAGGTAAGCGTTTGAAGTTATCTCCAGCTTTTCCCCTGCTCCACACCGAACGTGCTAGTTTCCCAGCATTCGGCGCTCCATCTAAAGATATGTACTAAATTATAACTTTTCGAGACTGGATGCGTCGATCCCTTCCACCCCACATACCTTTCGGTATTGATTGATTTTATCTAAGATCAATCGATTCTGTGGTAATTGTTTGAGATAAACCTTTATCTTCTCTATATCTTTTACATGAATCAGTCGATGAATTATGAAGAATACGCAGGTTTTTAAATTGGTCGCTTCCTCCAAGATTCTTTGGCATATAGTGGTGACAGTGAACATCTGAAGCGTGAAGATATTCGCCTGTAATTTCGCATTTCCCCATCTTCATACTATACCGACTAATACGATTATCCAGGTATTCGACACTTCGATTCGGTAAAGAAGACTTCATTAAGTGTCCAATTTCTTTCTGGATATCTGGGCGGATACTTTTGTGTATCTGTTCTCTGCCTTTCTTCGTGTAAAGCGAAAGCTTTGAACTGAAGCTCATCGCATGAAATGTTTTCACATTTCCGATGGGAAATAGATACGTACCATTGATATAGATCGTTTTCGTTCCTAAACTAAAGGTTCTCTTATAAAAAGGCGGTGGCTGAAAAGGATGTTTTAGCGTTCCAATCGGTCGAAGGCGGTTCACTAAAAATGGTTTAAGATCGTAAGCAAGACGTGAAAACACGAGACTTACATGAGTCGCTCGCTTAAAGTATTGGTGAAGTCCTAGAACAAAGCTATTGTAACGATGAATATTCTCAGCAGAAGGCGAAGCTTTCATTCTTCGAATGAGCTTCTTCGCTTCCTGTTTGATTTTCTCACTTTTTTAGAAATGACCCCAGTATGGGCCACTCGTTTCTTACCCTTTTTATTCGCACGAATGGTGAACCCTAAGAACTCAGATTCCCGTTTTCTCAAGTTTACAATTTGAGATTTTTCTGGAGAGATGTCCAGTTTTAAGCGCTCTTTAAGGTACAGACGTACCGCGTGGTACCACCGTTGCGCTGTCTTTCCATCCCTGCATAGAATTTTAAAATCATCAGCATATCGGACCAGGTATCCCTTTTTCAGGTTCGTTTGTTTTCTCGCTCGCCTTCTGGCATCATCTGAGCTGTAAGGTTTCATCAGAGGAAATACTTCCCACTGATCCGCAACCCATTGGTCTAGATCATTTAAGACGACATTGGAGAGTAATGGTGACAGGATACCACCCTGAGGCGACCCTTTTTCTGGAACACCTTCACCATCAATTTCCGACTTGATCATTTTAGAAATACAAGCCAGTACCTTACGGTCTTGAATGCCGATATTCCATAGTTGCTTCTTCAATAGACGATGATTCACGTTATCAAAGAAACTTTTAATATCTACATCAACGACGTAATGAAGTTGACTATGATTAATCAAAAACTGTATCCTTGCCATAGCATGATGAGCAGATCGTAGAGGTCTGAAACCGTAGCTATGTTTAAAGAATTGAGATTCTACAATCGGTTCGAGAGCTTGTTTGAAGCATTGTTGGATCACTCGATCCAAGATGCATGGAATCCCAAGGGGTCTCCATTTTCCGTTCTCTTTTTCAATCCATTCTCTTCGAACTTTCTTCGGGTGATAGTTTCTAAGTTTGGTTCGGACTTCGTTTACCAGATCTTTTTCGGATAGCTCTTTCATGTCATCGCTGGTCTTCCCATCGGTTCCTGGTGTTTTTGATCCCTTATTGGTTTTAATCATGCGGAAAGCGAGCAGGATGTTTTCTCTCGATATGATGGTTTCATATAACTGAGAGAACGTATTTCCCTGACTCGCTTTTTCATGAAGATCCGTAAAGGTCTCCGTCATATTATAATAATCCCAGTTTCGCAGCGTTGACACTGTGGCATCCCTCCTTTGGAGGGATGTTCCTACCCGATCGGTGCCATTCACGTTAGGAAAATAATCGTTTCATACTCTAGACTTGGGGCTATTCCTCCACTTCCATTACAGAAGTTTCATCAGTCATTCCCCTACCCTTACAAGGATAAATGCTTTTCAGCATACCTTTATAGCAACCGTTTCGGGTGACAGCCCTTGATTCAACGTTCCTTGCTTTCCAAGTACCATACAACGTAGCTATCCATACTAAACGTAGATGCTTCCTTTAAGCCTGTGAGCTGGATACCGCCATCGTTCGGTATAGCGTCTTTCAGAGGGGGCAGTTTTACTCCACACCACTCACGTCATCGTAAGATGACACGTAAGTTTCCTTACGTTCGAATCTTTAGACCCTTACCTTCGGAAGTTCGTCAGTTCCTATCTCAAGGAACCATTCTCATCTTATCTAGTTTTTCAGCCGTGGGGCATATCCGTCAGCATACCCAATGGCTTCAGCCTTCGTTCTGCCCAATCTACCTGTGCTTCACACCCTAAGACCTGCCCGTCTTAGCGCATGCAGGAGTGTTGACGGGATGGTTTCCGGAAACATGGATCCATCATTCCCATCCTCCGTTGTACCGTTGAAGTTTATTAAAATAAACTTCCTGCCTTTCACGCTGAAAAGCGTTTATAGCAGAACTTGTCGCGCGCCCCCTATTGTTGAAGAATTGTTTTCGAGATACCCTGCATTAAATGAGCACTAACCCTGTACTAGTTCGTATAATAGAGGGAAATAGATCTCTACTCTAAAATATTATACTTCTTAAGTATTTTTATATAGAAGGCCGATACCATAAACCCAAATAAATAGATGAAAAGTGTCCAGAAAATGTTCCAACCATGTGAATAGATAATTTTACCCACCCAAACCCCCACAAGTTCCATAAAAGCGGTAATGAGCGTGAATAAAATAATAAGGAGAGGTGTATTGATTATTTCCTTTGCTTTTATATAACCAAACAAAACGGACAATAGGGGGAAGTAACCGACTTTGAAAGGAAACGCTGACAAAGAATTGTTCTGCTCATAAGTCGGAGTAACTTCCCAAAAAAGTCCAAAACCCCAATCACTGCCCACAAATGCAATAGCTACACCTAGTGGATACATCAATATGATTACCACTGGATTTTTTATAAATAAATAACCGATCGTTACCCAGGGAATAACTAGACCGACCACTATATTGATCCACATATCTGGGAACTCCTTTTACTTTTTTATTTTAATGTTCCCAGGCAAGAGTTATTTTATTAAGTAAGATATCTCGAATTCAAGAATTCAAACCTTCCACAATCCTGCCCATGAGTTAAAAAAAGGGAGCGTCTATATTGAACAAACGCCCCCTATTGTGGAAGACTTGATTTCGAGATATCTTGGAGCAGAACTTAAACTAAAGCCCCCATCAGTTTAATACATCAGGGGGAGAAACTTCATTATTGTTTTTATCGAACAAAGTTAACTCTGTGGGGAAAGGTCTTTCAATATAAACAATTGTATTAGTGACCAAGTAGATCCGCTATTAAATACACCGTCTGGGAACTAAAAATTGTAATAGAAAGATTATTCTCTTTTCGTTTTCCCAATTACAGTACCCTTAACCAGCCAATCGTTTCTTGTTAATTTCATGTTTATGGAGTCTATCCATTCCCCCTCGAACTCCAATTCATTTTCATCTACATTTTCTACTACAAATCCAACCTTTTGATATACATGCTTAGCTCTTGGGTTAAAGTCATACACACTCAAAGTTAATTGGTTTAGTTTCGTGTGATTAAATACATAATCTATCATTCGTTGGGATGCTTCCGTCCCTAAACCTCGATTTCTTCCTCTCGGACCAATAAGTATTCTAAAATTCATACTATTACTATTTTCATCATATAAATTGACGACAACTTCTCCTACTAAGATATTTTGGGATTGATCCACGATTGCAAGATCTAAACGATCCGTTTGTTTATTTCTTGTGTTATACCACTCTTGTACCGCATCCTTATCATAATCTGTGGTGCTTCCTGTTAGTTTTATGACTTCGGAATCTTTTAAACATTCCTCTATATAAGGAAAATCCTCCTCTTTAAAAGGTCTAAGAAAAATTTTCTCTCCCACAATCATTGGTTTCTGATTTGAAAATACCATTTCTCTCTCCCTCCATTGCATATACGCTTAAACAAATGGTCCCCTTAGAATGATAAGTCCCCCTTGACAAAACTACTCAATTATTAGACGTTCGTCTTCCACTTTTGTTAGCAATAGGTAAGCGTTTGAAGTTATCTCCAGCTTTTCCCCTGCTCCACACCGAACGTGCTAGTTTCCCAGCATTCGGCGCTCCATCTAAAGATATGTACTACATTATAAGTTCCTATGTTACTTTTCGAGACTGGATGCGTCGATCCCTTCCACCCCACATACCTTTCGGTATTGATTGATTTTGTCTAAGATCAATCGGTTCTGTGGTAACTTTTCAAGATAGACCTTTATCTTCTCTATATCTTTTATATGGATAAGTCGATGAATATCTTTATGAAGAATACGGAGATTTTGAAATTGATCGGTACCTCCTTGGTTCCTTGGCACGTAATGATGGCAATGAACTTCTGATGCATGGAGGTACTCGCCAGTGACTTCGCACCTCCCCATCTTCATACTATATCGACTAATACGATTATCCAGATATTCGATACTTCGTTTTGGTAGAGAAGACTTCATTAAATGTCCAATTTCTTTTTGGATATCCGGTCGGAGACTTTTGTGTATCTGTTCTCTCCCCTTCTTCGTGTAAAGCGAAAGCTTTGAACTGAAGTTCATCGCATGAAATGTTTTCACATTTCCGATGGGAAATAGATACGTACCATTGATATACATCGTTTTCGTTCCTAAGCTAAAGGTTCTCTTATAAAAAGGCGGTGGCTGAAAAGGATGTTTTAGCGTTCCAACCGGTCGAAGGCGGTTCACTAAAAATGGTTTAAGATCGTAAGCAAGACGTGAAAACACGAGACTTACATGAGTCGCTCGCTTAAAGTATTGGTGAAGTCCTAGAACAAAGCTATTGTAACGATGAATATTCTCAGCAGAAGGCGAAGCTTTCATTCTTCGAATGAGTTTCTTCGCTTCCTGTTTGATTTTCTCGCTTTTTGAAGAAACGACTCCAGTATGGGCCACTCGTTTCTTACCCTTTTTATTCGCACGAATGGTGAACCCTAAGAACTCTGATTCTCGTTTTCTCAAGTTTACAATTTGAGATTTCTCTGGTGAGATGTCCAGCTTTAATCGTTCTTTAAGGTACTGACGTACCGCATGGTACCACCTTTGCGCTGTCTTTCCATCCCGGCATAGAATTTTAAAATCATCAGCATACCTGACCAGATATCCTTGTTTCAAATTCGTTTGTTTTCTCGCTCGCCTTCTGGCATCGTCGGAACTATAGGATTTCGACAGGGGAAAGACTTCCCACTGGTCCGCAACCCATTGGTCTAGTTCATTTAAGACGACATTGGAGAGTAATGGTGACAAGATGCCACCCTGAGGTGACCCTTTTTCTGGGACACCTTCACCATCAATTTCCGACTTGATCATTTTAGAAATACAAGCCAGTACCTTACGGTCTTGAATGCCGATATTCCATAGTTGCTTCTTCAATAGACGATGATTCACGTTATCAAAGAAACTCTTAATATCTACATCAACAACAAAATGAAGTTGACCGTGATTAATCAATGATTGTATCCTTGCCATAGCATGATGAGCAGACCGAAGAGGTCTGAATCCGTAGCTATGTTTGAAAAATTGAGATTCTACGATCGGTTCGAGAACTTGTTTAAAGCATTGTTGGATCACTCGATCCAAGATGCATGGAATACCGAGGGGCCTCCATTTTCCGTTCTCTTTTTCAATCCATTCTCTTCGAACTTTCTTCGGGCGATAGGTTCTAAGTTTAGTTCGGACTTCATTTACCAGATCATTTTCGGAGAGCTCTTTCATGTGATCGATGGTTTTCCCATCGGTTCCTGGTGTTTTAGAACCTTTATTCGTTTTAATCGTGCGAAAAGCGAGCAGGATGTTTTCTCTCGATATGATGGTTTCATATAAATAAGAAAACGTATGTCCCTGACTCGCTTTTTCATGAAGATCCGTAAAGGTCTCCGTCATATTATAATAATCCCAGTTTCGCAGCGTTGACACTGTGGCATCCCTCCTTTGGAGTGATGTTCCCACGTTCCTACCCGATCGGTGCCATTCACGTTAGGAAAATAATCGTTTCATACTCTAGACTTGGGGCTGTTCCTCCACTTCCATTACAGAAGTTTCATCAGTCATTCCCCTACCCTTACAAGGATAAATGCTTTTCAGCATACCTTTATAGCAACCGTTTCAGGTGACAGCCCTTGATTCAACGTTCCTTGCTTTCCAAGTACCATACAACGTAGCTTTCCATACCAGACGTAGATGCTTCCTATAAGCCTGTGAGCTCGATACCGCCATCGTTCGGTATAGCGTCTTTCAGAGGGGGCAGTTTTACTCCACACCACTCACGTCATCGTAAGATGACACGTAAGTTTCCCTACGCTTATAAATTTAGACCCTTACCTTCGGAAGTTCGTCAGTTCCTATCTCACAGAACGATTCTCATCTTATCTAGTTTTTCAGCCGTGAGGCATATCCGTTGGCATACCTTAGATATGGCTTCAGCCTTCGTTCTGCCCAATCTACCTGTGCTTCACACCCTAAGACCTGCCCGTCTTAACGCATGCAGGAGTGTTGACGGGATGGTTTCGGGAAACATGGATCCTTCATTCCCATCCTCCGTTGTACCGTTGAAGTTTATTAAAATAAACTTCCTGCCTTTCACGCCAGAAAGCGCTTATAGCAGAACTTGTCGCGCGCCCCCTTTACTTGAAGACTCGAATTCAAGATAGTTCAAAAGATCTTTCATTATTTATTAGATATCAATTAACTGTCTTGTTCAAAAAGGTGATGTAATAGCCGATCCTTGTCTTCAAAAAATTGCTTCATTATATTGTAGTGATCGGTGTTCTCTAATTTTGTCTCTTTCATTCCTTCTTCACTAAGTTGAATAATTTTTGAATTTGGATAAGCCATGATTATTGGAGAATGGGTAGATATTATAAATTGAGAACCTTTATTAACAAGTTCATGTATTCGTGAAAGCATAGACATTTGTCTTAAAGGAGATAAAGCAGCTTCTGGTTCATCTAAGATGTATAGACCGTTACCTTGAAAACGGTTAGTAAATGCTGCAAAAAAAGATTCCCCGTGTGATTGTTCATGTAATGAATCTCCACCAAATGAATCAACAATTTTTGGACCAAAAGACGGGGCTCTATCTAACTCTTCAATATTCGTAGCTAAATTGTAAAAAGTTTCAGCTCTAAAGAAAAAATTATCTCTTGCCTTACTAGCCCCCTTGGACAATAGTAAATATTGTTCTAAGATAGAGTGAGAATCATAATTGGAAAAATTAAAATTGAGAGTTCCACCCTCGGGATTAAAGCCAAACTTAATGGCAATACCTTCTAACAGTGTTGACTTACCCATTCCGTTCTCTCCGATAATATAGGTAACATTAGGATGAAATAGCAATTCTTTAAAATTCCTAATAACAGATAAATTAAATGGAAAAGCCTCATATGAATTTATACTTTCTGTTTTTAGGTTTAGTCTTTTAAGGTACTGATTGTCTTTATTCAATATCACTCTGCAACCCCCTCACTCTTATTTACTTCCTAAAGAAATCAACTACTTAATAGAAATTCGCTCAAAGCTATAGATTTTAAATTTGTAGTTTTCTGCAATCAGGGCTATACATCAATTCCTGCATAACCCTGGACAAGTGGTTAAGATAGACTGTGTAGCCCTGCATGACCTTACTGGCTACACTGCAAGGATCACTTAGCCACATAGGCCCCATGTCAAGTTACTCAGGCAAAGAATAAATATAATTCAACTCTTATATTGCCGATTGCCATTTCCTACATATTTCTTAATTGCCAAATATATTCAAAATAAAATAATATACCACTATATGACAATAGCCTAATGGTAACATTTTATAAAGTTTATTAGTTTAATTAAAAATGAGAATTCATAGAATTAGATGTTGCATTTAAAAAGGAATAAAGTTACTATTAGGAAGTATTTTACATTTTTGGGAAGTATGTAGTATGAAAAAGCCTATGATTTCTTTAATCAGTGCAAGTATTATTTTTTCTGGATTTTCTCCAAGCTTAACAAACGTCGTTTCTGCTGAAGAACATGACAACAATCCCTCAGTAAATGTTGAACAACAGAAAGAGGGTATTGCTTATGATGAAAAAACTATTTCAGATAAGTTAAGAGAAACATCAACGTTTGCTTTGGTCTTACCATACAAAGAAGGTATTGTGGAGGTTCCTGAAGGTTATGTAGTTTCTTTAATAACCAATCCTCAAACTAATCTTTCTTTCTACAAAATAGAAAGCCAGGTACAAGTTCAAGGATTAAAGAAAACAGCTATCGTCTATGCTTTTCGATATGGAGGTAAAGCCTTAAGTACTGTTTTGGATGTAGTTAGTGACAGTACAGCGAAGTACGTGAAAAAGAATTCCGGTAAGATTGCGGATGCTATAGATGACGCAAGTACAATGATTCATGGTGAGATTTATCAATCTCTCCTCTCTGCTGGGGTTCCAACTTTCTATGCTCGAAATATAGCGTGGGCAATAGATGCATTCCTACTGTAAGAAAGGAAATAGAACATAATGGAAAATAGCCAGTATAAAGAATTATTAGCTGAAATAGAGAAATTAAAGTTTCACAACCGCAGTCTCCTTACACTTGTGGGATTACTACATGACGATAAAATGAAAGAGCCTACTATACATGAAACAGTAGTTACGTATGATTTATCAAAAAAAGATTTGAGAGAACTTACAAACCTTATTCAAAATTACGATGGTAATAACTTTGCTTTGGAACAAAAAGCAATAAAAATTAACCCGATCTTTAATAGGACTAACATAATTTCTATTGTTAAATCGCTTGTAGTCTCGGGTTTATTTAAAGAAAAGAGCTTAGAAATCTTAGAATCATATAAGTAATTATTTAGTTTTTAGATCTTTACATAGTTTGTAAAGATCTTTTTTTTGGGATTTCGAAATTAATTAGTATATTTATCCATTTATCAAATTTTCTTGAAGTTAAATCTTCCACTATCCTACTTGTTTTAAAAATAAGAGAAAAAGCTGAAGATCAACTATACTATCTTCAGCTATCGCCCCGTTTCTGTAATACTCGAATTCGAGAAATATTTTGAGAAATCTTTACTTTAGCACCGTTAATACAATAAGGGTGACTGTATTCTATTTATATGTCTTTGCAAATGTCGAAGGTGAAAATGAAACTTTATACTTTCCTTCAAGTTCTTTCTGTACTTTTTCTGTTAGTTTCAATCCTTCTTTATTATGCTCTTCTTCAAGTTCAACGGCATTAGGTACTATTCCATCTTTGTCCCAATCAATCCATACACCATACTTCCCAATCCATTTTATTAACTCCAACTTCAAATCGTATTTAATTGAAATCTCTTCTATGTCAAGGTTACAATTACACCGATTACACCAAATAGGGTCTGCTCCCTTAATTCATTTGTTTCCTGTTGTTTACAAAGACATCTCATAGTGTATTCCATCTCCATTTATTAAAGTAAACCACCCCTTTAGTGATCATCCTTATTAAACGATTGCCCCCGTTTCATGAAGACTCGATGTCGAGACATTACGAACCTAATTTAGATTGTGCGGAGTAATTCGAAGAGATTTATTCCTAAATACAACTAAACCTAAAGTGATGGTAAAAAAACCTGATATGAATACGGTATTAGAGGCGCCTATCCAATCCCTTAATAAGCCGCCTAAAAATGTCCCCACTGGAAAACCAACGCCTGCGATCATTCCTAGTACTCCTAACACTCTCCCACGTATTTCATCGGGCACTAACTTTTGTTCCAGCGTGGGTTCTACAATGTTATAAGGCGCGTACACCATTCAACCTAAGAACATAATACAGTAGATAACAACCTCATTGGTAAGCTGGCTCATCACTAGCGGAGCCACTCCCCATAAGCAAATGACAATCCCAAGTGAATAAGAGTAGTAAACATTAAATTTCAGACGCACCCATATAAATGAACCTGCTGTGACCGTCAAGTAAAATGACACAATTTCTGCTTGTTAATTTGAAACACTTTGCTGCCCAAATATGGTTTTTCGATGCTTCATACGCCAACTGTCTTCATTTAAATGAATGATTTCCACTCGATGTAATATACGATCTAAAATCGCGGTTGTAATTGCCTGATCTCCTAATAATTCACCCCATTCTTTAGGACCTTTATTGGACGTTAATATAATCGATGTTTGATTGTACAGATCATTGATCAAATGAAAAAACATATTGGCTTCCTGTTTGTCCATTGCCATAAACATTAAATCGTCAATGATAACTAGATCTGCTTCTCGTATTCTCTTCATTCTTGTTTTCGATTTCCTTGTGATTTCTTCAGTCTTTAATACATGAATGAGATCACCCATCGTAGTAAAAATCACTTTATATCCTTGGTTGAGAGCCTCTATGCCCAGCCCAATCGATAGGTGGGTTTTGCCGACACCTGGCGGTCCAAGGAAAATAATATTATATAGCTGCTCCATCCACGTTAAGTCCTTTAACTGATTTAGTTTCTTTGAACTTAATGCTTTCTGTTCTTTTAAATCGTATTCTTCCAGAGTGCTGAAAAACGGGAACGTCGCCCATTTAAACCGTTTCTCTAATAGCTTTTCTTCTCTGCGCTTTTGTTCATAGGTTGCCACATCCAGGAGAAACTGAGTAAAGGATGCGTCCTTTTGCTCAGCTTCTCTTAAGAGTGTAGGAAGATGGTTAGCTGTTTCGGTCAGGCGGAGGGTTTTCATCAAATCTTGTAATTGATTCAGCTGACTCAATTAGACTCACCCTCCAATATTTCAGTATAAGCATTTACTGTTCTCTTTTGGGCTTCCGTATCCATGAGCCAGCCTGAAATCTTATTTATTGATGATACAGCCCGGGCGTTATCGGTTACTGTACCATCAACTTGGCGTTGTCGTTTGATGTATGAAACGATATCGCTAAAATCTGTCGCACTATAAAGATTTCTTTTCACACATTCTTTCAGTGCTGCTGATAAGATTGCCCCATTGTTCTCCTTTGTCTGCTTTAAAATAATCTGCAGCTGATCTCTAATATACCGAGGGTAGTTTTGCCGGATGATACTAAGATAGTCGTATGCGGAATCCACCTCTTCAAATCGTTTCGCAACCGTATCCATAAATGCATTGATGCCTTTTGTCCGATCGCGCGAATGGCTTCTATCCTTCACTAATTGGCCTTTTCCTTCAGGAATAGTGTGTTTTGCAATCAATTCTCCTGTATCGGTAATATAGATGAATAGTTGTTTGTCTTCCGTTTCTTTGATACCGACGGTATCATATTTATGGAATGTTCCCAGTGGAAGAGAATACCGATTCGACAAATAACGAATTGTATTGTCCTTATGGACGCTTCTTGTTATACTATTTTCATAATTGTTTTTGATTGTTAATTTTTCTGTGACTGGTCTCAAGTGTTGCTTTTCCAAGGAGAACACTTCGACCGGTCTTTTTTTTGTTGTGTTGTGGATTTTATAGTTCCCTGTTCGGTTTAGCCACTGCCAACCCTGCTCATTCCAGGAATCAATGTTGTGATACACTCTATGTCTCGCAAAGTTATGCTTGATAAAGCCAACCACATTTTCAATTTTCCCCTTACTTTCTGGGTCAGCTTTTCTACAAACCCGAAGGTTTAAACGCCTGGTTTCCTTATAATGTTGAAACTCTTTCGTTAAGATAAGATCCCCACCATTTTCACTGACCACGATTAAATTATCCTGATCATAAACGATTTCTCTTGGGATTCCGCCATACCACCGAAAAGCATCTTCATGTGCTTCCATCACATCCTGGGTAGTGAAAGGTCTGTCTAACCATTTTTTATATTTGTATCTCGAGTTAGATAAAACAAATGCGATAAAGCTCAGCTTCACCTCTTGATTGTCAGGTGTTCTTTGTTTTGTATGACCAAAATCAACCTGCATTTGTTCTCCCATTGGCTGGTCAGGAATAGCTTCATAATTCCGTGGTAGAGTCTCTTTCTCTATTCTATATTCAGTACGTAATTCTCTAACGTAGGCACGAACTGTGCTCTCGCCAATCTCCAGTGATTCATACCTTTCCTGTAACCAATCTTGCACTTGTGCTGCCGACATATCAGGATGTTCTCTCAGCCAGGATAAAATTAACGCTTTGTAAGGATCTAACTTTTTCTCTCTCGTTTTTATACTTTCTACCCATTCGGCCATCTCCGAAGGAGACTTCTGCAGGTTGCGGTACACCGTTGATCTTGATACCCCCAACTTTTCCGCCACCTTCGATTTACTAAACCCTTGCTTAATTAACTGTTGAATCTCCATATACATTTCCCACTTATCCACCTTTTCTGCGCCCTCCATTGATGTCTGTATAATCTTAAATATCATACAATGGGAGAGCTATATATTTTACTGGTATATTTGGGTAAATAAGTGTTTCTTCTAATCTAGCGGAAACTGTCTACTTTAGTTTAGCAGTCACACCTGCCAGTGCTCCTACAGCAAACACGGACCAAATTAATCCCAAGGTGCTTGAACCGCCACTTAAGGATTCACCCACGAAGACCGGGAGTACAGGTTCTAATGGGGCATAGGTGACATTAAAAGCTAAGGTTACACTTGCGATCACCATCAATATTTTATGCCTTTTTAAAAAAGAAAAACTTTCTCTTAAATCAGTTATTATATTTTGAATCTTTTCTTTCCATGGATCCGTATGTAATATTCGAGATTTGTCTTGGTGGAATACCTCTTCAGGAATACGAAAGTAAAGAAAGGAAGCCATTAAAAAGAATCCTACCGTAACTAACAGCGTAACTGAAGCACCAAGAAAGGAAGTTAGAAAACCTCCTACTGCCGGCCCTATTAAATAGCCTGTTTGCCCAGCAATAGCTAACAGTGCATTAGCGTTTTCTAACTCTTTCTTAGATACGAAAGCTGGTAAAATAGTAATGCTTCCTATATCAGTAAAAGCTGACAATAAACCATTAATAAAGACAATTAATAAAATAATGGATAATGTCAAAAGACCATTCCAATGTAAAAGAGGAATAAGCAGAAGTAACATCCCTCTACAAAGGTTGTCTACCACCATTAAAGTTCTTCTGTTATATTGATCAAGAATTACTCCCACGACCATACTATCAGTGGGGCAATCGTTGCTGAGGTAATCACGAAACCAATGGCAGAAGCTGAACTAGTTTGTTGATATACAAACCACGCTAAAGCAATCCAGGATATCTTTTTACCTAGATCAAGTACCAAACGAGCAATAATAAAAGAGCTGAAATTCTTATCGAACATTAGATGAAACATATGGGAAGAACCCCTCAGAAAGCGTAATACATTATGAGTTTTATGAGCTATATAAAACTCCATTATCCATACCAATTATTTCAAATTATACCCAAGAACTCAATGCAGCCACTCGTTACCACTAGCCCCACTTTCATACTGAGCTTAAATCCTTTTACCATAATCACTAGATATTAAAGAATTGCCCCCGTTACTTGAAGACTCAGTTTCGAGATAATTAGTTATTTTTCATCTATATACTAGGCACTATCCTTCTGTTCATTCAAGTTAAGAAAGATTTCTTCCAAAGATGGCTCATCGACTTCTAACCTGTACACATTTATATTATTGATCACAAAAATTTTATTGATTTCAGGTATAAACTTTTCTTCCTCAATTAAAATCTCTGATAACGTATCTCCTAGGTTTACATCATTCACCCAAACACTCAGATCCTTACCCATTTTTTCTCTTGAACCTTCTAAAATAGAACTGTGTTTTATATATAAGGTAATATCTCTTTTATAATGAGCTCTTAACTGTTCCATATTTCCCTTGGTTTGTATCGTTCCGTTGTTCATTATGGCAACTTCATCACACAACTTTTCAACTTCATCTAAATTATGTGATGTTAAGAAAATCGTAGTACCAGTAGCCGCGATCTCATTAATCAATGTATGTATACTTAGAATGGAATTAGCATCAACACCAGATGTAGGTTCATCTAAAAACAAAATATCGGGTTTATTTATTATCGCCTGTGCAATACCTAGTTTCTTCTTCATTCCGAAAGAGAAGTTTTTTGCCTTCACTTGGATAGCGTCTTCAAGACCGACTCTTTCCAGTGTATCGATCATTTCTTTCTTAGGCGTTGAAAGCTTCATCACCTTACTAAAGTACTTCAGATGGTCCAAAGCAGTAAGGTCGTCATAGAAAGAAGAATAGTCCGGTAAAACCCCGATTCTGTGCTGTATGTCTCTTATACCTTTTCCCATGTGTCCAAGAATTTCAAAAGAACCGTCAGTAGGCTCCATTAGGCCGGTAATCATATTGATGAATGTGGATTTACCAGCACCGTTTTTCCCAAGGAACCCAAAAATCATGCTTTTATCTACAGTTAAATCGATTCCGTTAACAACTGTCTTTTTTCCGAATTTCTTAGTTAAATTGCGTGTGGTAAGTGCTGACATCATAAATCCCTCTTTCTAAATATCAATAAACTGAGTATTACGAATATCAAAGTGAATAGAACAACAATGTAAGACATATATGTTTGGTCTTGCGAGTAATAGAAATAAGGTGTGATGTAACCGATCATTTTCACGAATACATTCTCTGTCGCTAAGCTCCATAATCCAAGAACCTGTAATGCTATTGAAATAGTGATACCCAAAAACATCGTCAATGAAGGGCTGCGGAAGATAGTCGATAAGAAAACTGCAAGTCCTATGAAATAAGAAACGAACACGACCATCTGAAACCACTCAACAATATGAAATGTGTTTGAAAAAGGAATAATGAGAAGCAATGCGAGAAATAGACAAATGGCCCAGAAAAAAAGATTGCCTAAGAATTTCCCTAATATGATATTTGCTCTTGAAGTTTTCGTTGCAAGGAACCTTACTGTTCTGGAGGCCATTTCCTTATTCACGACACTGTGAGCTAAACTCGTTACAAAAAGTGGGGCAGCAAAAAGTAATAGTGCCATCAATGCACCTGCGTATGCATCATCACCTATGCCGAGCTCTTGAAGCTGTGTCTGAAAATTACTGATGATTTTAGCCGCTCCTATAGTCACCCCGAAAAGAACAGCAATAATAATTATAGAGCGGATACTTTTGAATAAACTTGTGAATTCTCTAAAAGGTATTGTAAACATCGTTTCTACCACCTTCTCCATTTATAGGTTATATGTCTTGTGTTCTCATTTTGTTTAATTCTTTTTCCCTCTTCTTTTGTAAATCTTTTCTTCCTTTTTTCCATTCTCCGACCAAAAATAGTAGACCCACTAGAGTAATTAGCAAAGAGCTGAGCATTCCGCTATTCCCTGCTATAATGAAATATGCCATTGTAATAACGAAAGCCACTGGTATTAATCCACCCCAATAAAAATTATTTCTGGAAGATAAAAAATACTGAAAACCAAGTATGAACACAATTAAAATAAGTCTTACAAATTCATTCATTCTTTCCTTCCTCCTTTTCACTTTTGTACTTCTCTATAATCAATTTTGCTTCCTCTAGGCTGATTCGATCTTCAATAGCTAACTGTTTTATAAAATTAACAAACCCCTCTCCTTCTAAATCTTGATTCAAATTAATTTTTTGAATTAATCTGTCCAACCTTGTACGTACAGTCGGATACGATACATCATAACTTTTAGCTATTTGCTTTAATGAACCAGAAGACAATACAAACTTCCTAATAAACTCTAGATCTTCACTATCTAGATCTAGAAGCCATTTAGGCAGATAATTACTTGGCATTTTTCATCTCCACCCTTCACAACCTATATATTACCACTAACATAAATAAAGTTAAAGTATTTTTTAAAATTATTCATTAAATTACTTAAAAATATATTAATTTTGTTCATTTAAGACATTCAAGACGACCTTTTAAAACATCTATATCAACAACACAATAGGGGGCGAATCTTTATTTAAGACTCGCCCCCTATTATCGAATAATTGTATCGAGACATCTTTCATAAGATCTTTAACTTACGCCCCGTCAGTTGAAGATGATCCTTTTATGCTTGTTGGAAACCATACATCGCAATAAAGACTAAAAATGTAGATAGAAGCACCCCTAAGACATTTATCAAAACAAGGCTAATTTTGACCTTGCCTTTAATCCCAGTTAAAGCAAATATTAAGCCCAAAACTCCTAATATCAAAGGTAAAAAGATGCTTATATTAATTGCAGCAACATATAGTGCATTACCCCATTCAGTCAAACCAGCTAGTAGTGGAAAAACAGCCAAAATGAAAAAAGATACTGATAATATTGAACAATACTTTTTTGTCATAATTAGTCTCCCTCTGTAATTTTTATTCAATTAAACTGCTCCGTCAGTTAAATAGATTAATCCCCTAATATTCCTTGTGCTTATGTAATAAAGGGCTAATGCTTATTGAACAATCGCCTTCAAGATCCATATAGTTCGCCTTTCTCATCACTCTACTTAATAATGCACGGTAGTAATACTTTACATAATAGCATCAAACAGTCTTTGATATCCAAAAGGTAAAACTACTGCTACGAAAGTTCCAATAAAAATTGATATAGCCATAATAAGTTTATATTTTCGTTTTGATATCTCATCTCTATTTAAGGCTATACTTAAAACCTTGATTATCGAATGAACAGTTATGAATATGATTACTGCCGAAAAGAAACTAATCAAAAAAACTTCCATACTTCTCCTCCTTTCCAATTAACCGGGCGGAAGAAAAATCACTAATAACTTTCTTGCCGTTTTTTGTCATACTCTTCCTCACTCCATACGTTCACATAGGAAAAAACGTTTCAATTTTAGCAGTTATCTCGAATTCAAGTCTTCCACAAACCTGCCCTATTCTGGAAGACTCAGTCTCGAGATAAAGCGAATAATTTATAATGTTTGAACACTTTTTCCTGACGCTACCCCAAAAAAAGAATACTTGGTCCACCTGAAAGTTCCCTTCTATGCTTTCCCAAATAAGTCTACTTAAATGGGAAAGGTTACGAGGGTAATAATTAAGCATAACAATAAGCTTCGACTATTCCCAATAGACTTTTCCCGAAAGTGAGTGGTATTCTTATAAAAGAATGGGACAGTAACTTATAAATGGGGTGTTTTTAAATGAGATACGGTTATGCGAGAGTTTCAACTAAAGAGCAGAATTTAGGACGGCAGATTAAACAACTAAAAGAGGCTGGTATTCAGGAGGGAAATATCTTTAAAGAAAAAATAAGTGGTGCAACCACCGAGCGAGAAAAACTTCAAGAGTTGTTAGAAGTGATTGGATATAGAGATGAAATTATAGTTGTTGATTTAACAAGGATCAGCAGGAGCACACAGGACCTATTTAAACTTGTTGCAAATATAAAGGAAAAAGGAGCTACTTTAAAAAGCTTAAAGGATACATGGCTAGATACATCAAGTGATAATCCTTATAGTGAATTTCTTCTTACAATTATGGCCGGCGTGAATCAGCTGGAACGTGATTTAATAAAAATGAGACAGCGTGAAGGGATTGAGATCGCAAAAGAAAATGGAAAGTATGAGGGCAGACCAAAAAAATATACCGAAAAACATGCTGGAATGAAAATGGCCTTACAGTTATATGAAGCTGGAGAACATACCATTAAGGAAATTGAGGAAATAACTAATGTAGGCAAAAGCTCTTTATATAGGGAGCTTGCCAAAAGGAAACAAAAAGGAGTCATCCAGGGTGGATAAGAATTGTAATTACTGTATTAAAAAGACAGAAGTCTATCCATTAGCAAGTTGGAATAATAAAGAAGTCATTCGTTATTACTGTATAAACTGTCTCCCAATGGTTAAGAAAGTAGAAGAAAAAGAAAGGCAGCAATTTATAATGTATTATTCAGATCCGACGAGGTACTCTTGGCTGCCGGAAAAATCAAAGGAATTATATAAGGAAATATTGGACCAGTAGGAGGTGGTTTTTTGTACTCCTACCGCCTTTTCTGTATTGCTGCGGTGAAAATGTAGGCCCACTAATCCATTTCGTTTAATAACTTCCTAACAGTCTTTCCTTTGTGATCTTTCATTTCTAAATACACCTTATCAGCTATTGAAGCATTTTTTAGTTCTTCCTCTTCATTTAGAATAGCTTTGAACTCAATCTTAATTATATGTTTAGGTGAAATGTTTAGATTTTCTAAGTTTTCGTAAGTAGTTTTGTTCCTGATCCGTTTACCCTCCGGCCATACCGAACGAGTCGAAGTTCAAAAACTAAAAACCTAAGTTTCCAAGAGGAAAGCAGACATATGTCTGCTTTTTTATTTTGGTTATTTTTCCTTTTGCACTCCGAATCGTACAACGCCCTTGAATCTTCTAACCTTCCAATGGGGCAGGAACCGTATGCCTTTCCCCATTGGAAGCTAAGAAGGTTAGGAAACCATCAATAAACTTTCACGGCATAGCCTTCCCTTCAGTTCGGTATTCCATGGTTTAGTTGACGCTTTCCTATAAGGGGTTGTGAGATTCTCCATAGCAAAAGGGAAAAATAATCCCCTTTTGGGGAACAAACTTCTCTTCGGAGTTCCAAAGGAAAAATAAGGAGGATAAAAACCATGAGTAAAAAAATCTATGAAATGATTACCAATCAAATCATTGAGAAGTTGGAGCAAGGGGTCATTCCTTGGAGAAAACCTTGGGTCAATGGCATAGCGGTGAATTGGAAGACTCAAAAGGCTTATCGAGGTATTAATACTATGCTTTTAGATGGTGGGGAATATGCGACCTTTAAACAAATCAAGGAAGCCGGAGGAAAAGTCAAAAAAGGCGAAAAATCTCAGATTGTCGTGTTCTGGAAGATGCTTAAAGTGGAAGATGAAGAAACAGAAAAAAAGATTCCACTTCTGAGATATTATCGTGTTTTTAATATTGGAACTCAAGTAGAAGGATTAGAAACAAAACGAACCTATGAAACGTTCGATCATGACCCTATAGAAGAAGCTGAAAAGATAAAAAAAGATTATTTTAATGGTCCATCTTACAGCTTTCAAAGTGGTCGTGCATATTATGTCCCCTTTGAAGATCGTGTCAATGTGCCACCTAAGAAAGACTTTCAAGACATTAACGAATATTACAGCACCTTATTTCATGAAATAGTCCACAGCACAGGGAATAAAGATCGACTAGATCGAGAAGGCGTAACGGGAACAATCAGCTTCGGAAGTGAAAATTACAGTAAAGAGGAATTAATCGCAGAATTAGGAGCTTCGATGCTTTGTGGAGTGACCGGAATTGAAAATCACACAATCGATAATAGCGCTTCTTATATTCATTCCTGGTTACGAAAACTTAAAGATGATAAAACCCTGATCGTAAAAGCGGCTCAGAAAGCGCAAAAAGCAAGTGACCATATCTTAGGCGTGGAGTTCTCATAAACCAAAAACAAGCCCCTGCATGGAACATGCAGGGGACAAAGGGGGAATTTAAATGGTACGAAAAACAACCATTTCTTATGTGACATTAGGTAGTTATGAAGGACAGGTTCACCTTCCAAAAGGTTCCTTTTTAAATCATTATTCATCTATATCATCTGGGTCGTTTACATCTTTAGGATCTTCAATTTGTTCTTCTTCATCAGGCACTAAATCAGCTTCATCATCTTTATTTTCATCTACATTATCTGGGTCATTTGCATCTTTAGGATCTTCAATTGGCTCTTCTGTATCATGGTCCACATCATTTTCATCTATATTATCCGGGTCATTTACATCTTCAGTATCTTCAATTGGTTCTTCTGTATCAGATGCTGGTGGATCATTATCCTCTTCTACATTATTACACCCCACTAACATGATGGCAGATAGAAAAACTGCTGTTAATAGTCTTAACCACTTTAGATTCATTTTTTACCGCCCTTTCTATCGTCATTTTATATTCTAAATTATTTTCTCCGTTTATTATTTTTTTATTCTAATTTTTATTCTACAGGTTATACGCATTGCCCAAGCTAAAAGCCTCCATTAAGTTGTACAATACAATGAAGTGAAGTTTTGGGAGTAGTTAATGCTAGGGAATCAGATATTGCCTCTTTTTAGGAAGATTATTAAGAGCTGAAGGTGATAAGGGGATGTTACTGTTACTAGTCGGGAACGTTGGAATAAACAAAAAAGGATATGATGATAAGTCATATCGTTAATAAAATGAATTTAGAAACTGAATCGTACTATAAGCTTGGAGAGCTTCAAAAAAGGGGGTCCTGGAATATTTATGACCATTGTGTGGCAATCTAACTACGAAATTAAAACAATGATAACGAGGAGGAAACATAATGCAACAGCAGACGGGTATAGATAATCAACAATCTGTAATGATGGAACCGCCTGAAATAATGTCAACAAAGGATCATCTGTATGTAAAGGATATGCTAAGCTGGAATCTACTTGCGATGAAGAAAATGCATTTTTTTGCTCAACAATGTCAAAATCCGGATGTAAAAGAAGCACTTGAACAAGCTGGACTAATGCACGATCGACACTATCAACAGCTGCTTCAACAAATGCAACAGTATTTAAATCAACCTTCACAAAATATAAGTCAATAAGGAGGAGACTTTAGTGAACAAAAATACTGATTGGCCACCGTTTCATAACTTCACCTTTAAGACGTGATAAGTTCATTGGTTCTAGTAACGGTTCATACGGTGAAACGGAGATCCATCCGTTTCCTTTCGTAGTGATTCGTACACTTGGATTTTTTGGTATTCTATTGTTTAGTTTTTCTAAAGCCCGCATCATTTCACTTTTAATATTCTCCTCAAATATTTCAGCATCTAGAGGTTTGTTTAACGCTTTATAATTCTCTTCTCGCCTTTCTTCAAAGTCTTGTGGTAAATCTTCATCCGGGTTTCGATAACGGTCAGAACCTTTCACCCATATTTCCTTACAACGGAGCCTATCTCGTAAGGATTGTAATGCACTGATTTCATAATTGATTCGATTAATTCTATCATCACCATTGTCATCTTTCTCAATAATTAGGCTCCTCCATACTGACCGAATAACACCATCTATTGGGATGTCCTCTGTTGTAGGAAAATAATGCATACCAGAATCCGAATAGGATTTAACTAGATCTAAAGCCTTAATGACAGGACGGTGAACTTCATTATTAGAACAAAACGTTAACGTGTTTAAAATAGGAGGGACCATACGACGGTAATGCGTGCTATAAGATGAACGTATTACCGTATGTACCTTTTCTTTGTATGCTGGTCCTGTATGTTTAATTTCTTTTACTAAATCTTTTAACGTTTGTTCGCTTACAACAGGATATAATACCTCTTTTATAATTCCATCAGGATTGCTCAAAGCTTGTTCAGCCATATTTAATAGGATAGAAGTTTTGCCACTTACGCGACGTAAGTCATTTAATATCTCTTTTTCTACTTTTCTTTCGGCTCTTACATTAATTCGATGGATTATTTGGATTAAAAGTTCAATCAAGTTATCTGTAATCTCCATATTTCGAAGCCAAAAGAAGGAAGAAAGAAGCGTATAACGAATTGGCTCAGGGTGTCTTCTTAATGCACTAATATCCTCAGTTGCTGTTCGTTGGCGATACTTCTTAATAATCTTAGGTGGAATTTCTTTAAAAAGATCATGAGGTAGATTAAGTTGGCGAATCGTACGTAGCTTTTGCAGTTCTTTAAAGACTGTATCTAAACCGACCCGTCCAGGATCAGATTTTAATTCATTAAATGAAAGACTGTCTGTAGGTGATTTGTCTTCAGTAGTGTCTTCCATATCTGCTATACTTTCAATCAGTGAATCTAGCTTTGCTAATGTTGGTTTTGATAGTTTATCATACGTAGCATTAAAAAAACGTTGTTCATAAGAATTAACAGCAGAATGGATAAGACGTTCCATCCGATCAGTGGTAGGGGGTTCAATTCCAAGTTCCCGGAATCTTTTGTAAACTTGATCTTCTACAAAGTTCAGTTCATGATTATGATATAGAACAGATTTGCAGAGCCAATCAACCATTTCGTCTATATCCTGTTTTTCAACTTCTCGAAAGCCAAAATAATTACGTATCTCTGTTCGATGATAGCTTATAGTTCTTCCAGTCCAATTATACTGTTCAAAAACATCTGGATTCAAAAATAATTGTTTTGCTAAATAGTGAATTAATGATTTAGGTATTTCATTTTTGTGGTATGGAAATCTTGCTTCATATTGAAAGAATTTAAACAATACAGCAAACCCCAGTTTTGTATTTCCTCTTTTTGTTTGGATCAATTTTAATTCATCAGGCATTAAGGTGAAGTGATCAATTAGCTCATCCAATTCCCAATTTCTTTTCAAAATATCTCCTCCTATAAAATAGTTCCGTTAATGGCGAGTGTCGGTACTATTTGGACTTTATTATATATTATGGTGTCAGTGTAAACCACAAAAGTAAGCAAAAACTGAAAAAGTTCCAAACACAAAGACTAAATCGGAACTTTCGTGCCTTGAATTAGTCTGCCTTTTTTTGAAAAAAATGTTATTATGTAACTGTCAGAAATTTCTGTTTTAAACATCTTGATTACCAA
Organism: Thalassobacillus devorans; assembly: GCF_900176565.1. Classification (GTDB taxonomy): domain Bacteria; phylum Bacillota; class Bacilli; order Bacillales; family Halobacillaceae; genus Thalassobacillus; species Thalassobacillus devorans_A. The sequence continues at coordinate 72,073 of NZ_FXEH01000004.1, read as the reverse complement.
ATGAGGTGACCATCATGTATTTATTTAAAGATAAAAATTTCTTACTAATATGGCTTGCAAGGGTAATATCTCAGTTAGGAGACTGGGTTTTACTTATTGTACTTCCATTCTACGTTTATGAAAGTACAGGGTCTAGCCTGGCGACAGGAGGTATGTTCATAGTCCAGGTTTTTCCAAGGTTGTTATTTGGTTCTATTGCTGGTGTACTGGTGGAAAAATGGGATAAAAGAAAAACCTTAATATGGGTGGATATTCTCCGATCCATGATATTGTTCCTTCTATTTATACCGTTAGATAGTCTATGGATATTTTTTGTAGCAGCATTTTTACAAAACGTAGTAGGTACTTTATTTATGCCAGCTCAACGAACATTGCTATTTGATTTAGTTGGGCGTGAACACATAGGAGATGCTAATTCCATAACAGTAGTTAGTGATAACGTGGTTCGTCTTGCCGGTCCTTCCATTGGAGGGGCATTACTTGGGTTAGGAGGACTGCATATCGCGGTCGGAGTTGATATAGCTACATATGTCTTATCAGCCTTTTTTCTAAGTTTAATTTCTCATCATACATCGGTAGATACACCTGAACAGCTGCAATCAGTGGGAGAGCGATGGATACAGTTTTGGGGAAATTGGTTGAAGGGACTCGGACTAGTAAAAAACCTTCGGATAGTCCTCCTTGTATTTTGCATAATGTCCGTTACTTGGATTGCACAGGGAATGGTAAATGTACTATTTGTTCTCTTCGTAAAAGATATACTAGGGGCAGGAGCTACCGAACTTGGATGGATTGAATCTGCCGAAGGAATTGGTGGTCTAGTAGGAGGCTACTTATTATTTAAATTAAACAAAAAAATCAGTCCATTTTCTATTATATTTTCCAGTCTAATATTGACAGGAATTCTATTCTTATTGATATTCAATATACCAATCTTATTGGTCGTTATATTGTTAAATATTCTTTTGGGGATACCAAATATTATGTATAGTGTGAGATTGGAAACACTACTGCAAGAATATGTCCCGAAAAACTATTTAAGCAGAGTATTCGGCTCTTACCAGACGACTGTCTCTTTAATGATGATTTTTGGTATGGGATTAGCTAGTATCCTACCTAATATAATTGGCATTATTAACACCTTAAATATTGCGGGTTCCATGTTTCTCGCGGTGGCAGTAATTACATTAAAACCACTTAAAAAGTTAACCAGAGAATTTAAGCATGGAGTCTCACGATCATCATCTGATGCAAAAGTTAGTCAATGATTTCATTTGCGACATTTCAGAGCTAGTAAAAAAACACCATCTAGACTAGTTATATTTTCTCAATATTTTCAGAATATTAATTCTCTTGGAAAAATAATTGAATTTACTTGAAAATATTGTAATAATTGGTGTGAAGTGGCGCCAGTAATTTTGACAGGTGTGACTAAAATTATACACGAAAGGATGACAATTCCATGGAAAAGAAGAAGAGAAATCTAACTCTAGTTGCTGAAGGATGTCATAAAAAGCCTTATTTAACCGTGGATAATCGTAAGTTGCCAGTAATGAATGATCAAGCACAAAAATATGAAGTGTACCTTCCTTGTTCTTGCGGAACGGCACTAGCTTAAAGCGCTAATGATTAGGCGCCACTTTATTTAATTATGGAGGTGTTGTAATGAATCTCACCGCAGAAATACAAGACTCAAAAGCAAAACTTGATTCTAACTTTAAGCTTATTTTTGGGGATTTACCTACAATTCTTACTGATAGTACTGAATTAATTAATTTGTTTAAATCTTTAGATTATATTACTTATGATTTCAGTGAAGAAACTGAAATTCCTCCTAACCAATCTGAAAATGTTGTAATTATTCCTACCATTGCTGATAATATCCCTCCATACGAAGAGTGGAATAGGTTATTTAAAGACTCCCGAGTTTTGACTATCCCTTTGCTTTCTTTTAGCTCTGAATATAACGCCTCTCTATACACAATGAAATTACTCGCTGATTCTGATTTTGAATATGCCGTTAAAGCAAATGAAGAGTGGATAAAATATATGATGGATATTGATGGACCTATGGTTTTCCATGGAGAAAATAGCAATTTTTCATGTGAGTTAGATGAAGAAGATGTTCATGTTATGAAACCAAAGATTTCGGTCGAAATTGAACCAGGTGAATGGGAGAGTATAGGGTCTTATTTTGAAGTTGGGATGGTACCTGACCCCGAAGATTTCAGACCAGGTTTTATAGTAAATGGGACATTAAGTGTACCAGGAGTGGCTATCGCTCATCACAGACAAATTCATGATAATTTAAAACCTTATCATGCAGAAGCATGGAATTTGTTCACAGACCTTCACGAAGAAGGTTTATTTCCGCTAAAAGTTAATATAAAAGATTCTCATGTTCAAAGTATCTTAGCTGGGGACCGTGATATTTCTGATAAACTTTTAGAAATCACAAATAAAAAAAGAGAGCTTGTTTTAACAGAAATGGCTTTTAGCACTAATAGAGGAATTGTGCCTGAAAATATTGATTGGAAGATAAACTCCCAACTTAATGAAGGTGCACTAGGAATACATGTGGGTATTGGAGTTGGATTAACGGGAATACACATTGATTTAATCTGCCCAGATGTAGAACTGCAACATTGAGGATGTATTAAGCCAGGTCATTAAAGATGCACCACAGACAAGACTCGAAATATAGCAAATTAGATTTATCTTTAATCATAAAGTGTTTAAATGTTCTTTTTGTAAATACTTAGACTTTTTCAAATTAATCCATATAAGAATTTGAGAGCAATCCATCATTAATCTGCTGGATTGCTCAATTAGTTTTGAATTCATTTTGTTGTTTAAGAAAGAAACACGATCGCCAATATCAATTTAAACAATTCTAGCTATACTACAATTATGAGTGAAATAAGGATGTCAATTTACAATATTCTATATTTTTACATATTATTGCGGGTAATGACAGCTAGGCTGTTGTTACCCCTAATAGTTTCTAATTCAAAACAAACTTCCTGTAACCATCCTTTAGCTAAAGTATAGTTTGTGGTCAATTCTTCCCTTACTGCATACCAAACTGCTTTCTCTTGCTTTCTTTCATTTCTTAAAGTTAAAAGCCAGCTACCTAAAAAACCAATAACTGCCCCAATTAAAGCAGTAGTAACACCTAACCAGAAACCTGACATATAACCACCCTCATTTATATAATCAAAAAAGAAGGAGTTGGGGTGGGATTAGTCCCTCCCCTCACCCGTTTTATACTGCTGTCAGCAATACTTGGATTATCAGGCCTGTGTAATACATGGCCTTTGGAGAAATCTCCACTTCAAATGAACCTTTGAATTTCATTTGATTCCACCTTTCTGCCTCTCCGGGCTTTGCTCAACAATCATTATTTTTACACTTTTCCAAAAAATTAAAATAATTATTTCCTCTGTATATTCTTTAGCTGTGTGTGGCATAATGTTGATTTTAGGCTTGTCTCTCTTGCCTCTATTATGCATTATATCTTCCTATGCATCATATATACTCTTATTCTAAAGGTCATGCATATTTTTAATAATTTTTTAGGAGCTCCTAAGTTGAATATAGCATGCTTTGAGGCTTTCGGATAAAGATGTAACATGTGTAACTTTTGTAACCTGCAGCAACCCTCACACTATTAATATAGCAATGTTAGGGGCTTAAACTAAATTCCTCATAAAATATTTTTAATGACCGCTAGCTACAGTTTTATTGTAATCCTCCTAACTAAAGCAGTGCCACTCCTTGTAAAAAAGTGTTATAAATACACGCCTTTCACCCACTGTCTACTAGCTTTCCTACTTGCAGAATATGTATCATTTTATCCTTTAGGTTTAGGGAAAATGGTGGCTGCCTTGGCTGCCCCGTAATAAAAATGATATTCATCGTGCGACTGCACAAGGGACTGATTGAAAAGATAAATACGCTTTTCGTCATTCCCTACGTGTCGCTTCGGCATTAAACGTATCGATAACGAGGGATTGTAGGGCTCATTCCTTCGCCGACACTCCCTACGTTCCTGATCCGTTTGCCTCCGGCCATACCGAACGAGTCGAAGTTCAAAAACTAAAAACCTAAGTTTCAAAGAGGAAAGCAGACCTATGTCTGCTTTTTTATTTTGGTTATTTTTCCTTTTGCACTCCGAATCGTAAAACATCCCAAATCTTCTAACCTTGTAGCAGGCAGGACACCCGAACCTTTCCTGCTGCAAGGCAAGAAGATGAAAAAGAAGTCCATAACCTTTCACGGCATATCCTCGCTTCACTACGGTATTCCATGATTTTATGGACTTCTTCTTATGGTCGTTTTGAGATTCTCCATAGCAAAAGGGAAAAATAATTCCCTTTTGGGGAACAACCTTCGCTTCGGAATTCCAAAGGAAAAATAAGGAGGAAAAACCATGAGTAAAAAAATCTATGAAATGATTACCAATCAAATCATCGAGAAGTTAGAGCATGGGGTCGTACCTTGGAGAAAGCCTTGGGTAAATGGAATAGCGGTAAATTGGAAGACACAAAAGCCTTATCGAGGGATTAATACCATGCTTTTAGATGGTGGGGAGTATGCGACCTTTAAGCAAATCAAGGAAGCAGGAGGAAAAGTCAAAAAGGGTGAAAAATCCCACATTGTCGTGTTCTGGAAGATGATAAAAGTGGAAGATGAAAAAAAAGAAGAAGAAAAAAACGTTCCGTTGCTACGGTATTATCGAGTTTTTGAAGTTGGCTCCCAAGTGGAAGGATTAGAAAGAAAACGAACCTATGAAACCTTCGATCATGATCCTATAGAAAAAGCTGAAAAGGTAAAGAAAGAATATTTCAATGGACCATCTTATAGTTTTCAAGGTGGGAGAGCTTATTACACACCATTTGAGGATCGCGTCAATGTTCCACCTAAAGAACATTTTGAGGATATCCACGAATACTACAGCACATTATTCCATGAAATCATACACAGTACCGGCCATAAAGATCGACTAGGTCGGGCAGGAATTACAGAGAAAATCAGCTTTGGAAGCGAAAATTACAGTAAAGAGGAACTCATTGCCGAGTTAGGGCTTCGATGCTTTGCGGGGTGACAGGAATTGAGAATAGCACCATTGATAACAGTGCTTCTTATATTCAGTCGTGGCTGAGGAAATTAAAAGAGGATAAGACTCTAATAGTCAGTGCTTCGCAACAGGCACAGAAAGCCAGCGATTATATTCTGGGTCAGTATTAATGAACCTCCCCTGTATGAAAAACATACAGGGGGGTTACATGATATTTATATATAAGCCGGATTTTATTTAAGTAGTTGTGTGTAATCAACGTTTTTTCTGTCCCGGTCAGCTCAAAACGCAAATAACAAACGTAAACGTCAACGTTTACGTTTGTTATTTGCGTTCCTTGTGTAAGCACAATCAAAGATTAGAGAACGGAGTGGAAAGATTTATCCGAAAAGAAGACAACCAGCCCTACCTCCCGTGCATGTGTATGCTTTTTTATTTTTATATCATCCTCTTATTCCAATCATGTAAACTATCTGCCGCAGATTTGTCCGGGCTGCATCCCCAATCATTTCTTAACTTTACTTTTACAACTAACTAAATCACGTTTAATAATCTTCGGTTACTTTTAAAATGTATCAAATTTTGGAGGGAGTGGAGTAGATGAAAAAGAAAAAGGCATTGACCATAGCAATTGCTGTATTTATGTTATTTTCGGCGGCCCAGCCTGCTTTTGCTAAGTCGGAACGATCTCACAAGGAAAGCTTCGGTCCGAAAACGTTTGACCTACAGGCACACCGCGGAGGTATGGGGCTAAATGTTGAGTCTTCCATTGCATCCTTCTCCCATGCACTTGAAATGGGAATAAGCACACTGGAGCTTGATGTGCAAATTACGGAGGACCATCAGGCTGTTGTCACTCACGATCGTAAAATTTCCAAAAGAACTTGCAGGGATACAAGTCCGGCGTTCCCGGGAGATCCAGAGTTTCCATATGTAGGCAAATACATAAAAGATCTTACCCTTGCACAGATCCGTACGATGGACTGTGGCACAATGACAAAGGATGAGTACCCGGAGCAGCAACCCAGCCCAGGAGCTAAAATGTTGTTACTGAGCGAGGTTTTCGACCTGGTGAAGCGTTATAAGGCCAAGAAGGTATGGATGAATATCGAGACAAAGGTAGAGGCAGGGGCGCCGTGGGAAACGGCGCCACATGAAGCGTTCGTACAAGTCGTGTCTCAAGAAGTACGTGAAGCAGGAATGCTAAACAGAGTATCCATTCAAAGCTTTGACTGGGGTGCGCTTATGCGCATGAAAGAAGTTGAACCACGCTTACCTATCATTGCACTGACCAATGGTCCGCAATTCTTACGGCCGGGACAACCGGGGGCATCCCCATGGTTAGGTGGAATCGACATCGATGATTTCGATGGAGATCTTGTGGCAGCAGCCCAATCGTTTGGCGCAGACGCCATCTCCCCGGTTCACGGTTTTCCCCAAGACGGTAAAATCAATGATGATAACTACGTTCCATACGTCACCGAGGAGATGGTCGATGCTGCACACAAGGCCGGCATGAAAGTCATCCCTTGGACAGTTGATGATAAAGCAACTATGAATAAGCTGATTGACAATGGAGTCGACGGGATCATCACTAATTATCCAGATCGTTTACGTGAGGTCATGAAAGAGCGTAAATTCAAGCTTCCTAAGGATTATCAAGTCACAAAAAAGTGAGGAACGTATATAGATTATAACTATTATCTATTTGTTTCGAACAGTTAAGAATATTAGATTCACTATCAATAGATACAAACTCAATAGGAGGTACACAAACGATGAAAAAATGGATAATTTTATTTATGCTTGCTGTTGTTTTGATCCCTTTTGCCGAAAACTCTGCTTCTGCCAAGGAGGGGGGTGAAAAGATATCAGATGAAGAGGTGCTGCCGTTGGCAAAAGCACATGCCCATAATGACTATGAACATACTCGTCCATTATTTGATGCACTGCAGCATGGGTTTACAAGCGTTGAGGCTGACGTCTGGCTCGTGGACGGAGAACTGCGAGTTGCCCATGATAAAGAAGATGTACGCGCAGGTCGTACCTTACAATCCCTTTATCTTGAACCCTTGATGGGAAGAGTCAAGCAAAATGATGGGGCCGTGTATGAAGGTTATGATCATGAGTTTATTCTATGGATTGATATAAAATCGGAAGGGAAGTCTACTTACCGGGCGATTGATCGACAGCTGCGCGAGTACAAAAGCATGCTAACTAAGTATGTACCTTCCGGTGTAAAACCCGGCGCTGTGACCGTGTACATTTCTGGAAATCGTCCAGGGGCATTGATGAAGAGCCAAACCGTTCGGTATGCCGCTTATGATGGCCGGATGAGCGATCTTGGAGCAGGCGCCTCCAGTGCATTCATCCCCGTTATCAGCGATAATTGGACAAAGCATTTTACGTGGATGGGTGTTGGTCCGATGCCCCAAGAAGAGCGTGAGAAGCTTCGTTCAATCGTGGCAACTGCTCATTCCAATGGACAAAAGGTTCGTTTTTGGGCTACGCCTGACCAATCTTCACCTGCACGAGAAGCTTTGTGGAAGGAACTTTTGAAAGCTGGTGTCGATTTCATTAACACCGATGACTTAAAGGGGCTGGAAGAGTTTCTGAAGGAGAACGATCCAAAGCCATCCGAACCGCGGATTTCATTCGAGGACACAAGAAATGATAGAGAGGATAAACATCAGGAGAAGAATTAACATTTATAGATAAATCATCATATTTTCCCCACTATAGGTGGGGATTTTTTTACGCATACAAATGAGGAAAGATAGTGCGATCTATGGTAAAACGGTAAAAAATCTTGTGGTTAAAGAATTTGCAAACCAAGGCTGTACGGCACGACGTAAGCCAGCATCTCAACCCATTGGATATAAGAAGGGTTGACCCCTGAGTTTTTCTAATTTCTCGATAAACCTTTCATTCGTCCATTGCACTTTTGATGGGATCCGTACATTGAGAGCTATTAAGAATCAAAATCAGCCTTTAACCCTATTTCATCTTCTCCATCCACTCATTCAAACTGTCGGCTACATGATTCGCTCCCAGTTTCAATTCTTCATACAGATAGGAAAGCAGTACGCCCCAGGAAATCTGTTCTTCATAAGGATTATTCTGATTGATGAACCGGATCACTTTTTTCAGTTCCCGCATCCGTCCCTCATCGAGCTGTCCCTGCAGGTAGTGCCTGGTGAAGGCATCGATGAAGTTTGTGTTTTTCACGCTGGCTTCTAAGAGAATCGCCGTCGCTCGGGATGGTGTCACGTCAAGCGCATAGGCCAGAGCGCAGATCCGTTCATGGATACGCTGCGTAAACCGGATCGTTACTCTTGCTGTCTTTTCCTTACCCTTCTTCGCTTGCAAGGATTCTCTCTCCAAATCCCCCATATAAAACGTGTTACCCAACCGGAAATCCCTTCGGAAAAACTGGGATAGATGTTCAATGACGTTTCGGGACCGTAGCCCAACCACACAAATTTCTTCCGCCACATCTTTCACCGGTGTGTTGGTGATATAAGCTAATCGATAGATGCATTCCTTGAGGTGAACCGAAATCGTCGGTTTGCAGTCGATTTTTTTGTCGCTTCTTTTTTTCCGCTCATTCCCTTGTATCATGCCTCATCCCCACCTAAAATTTCGAATTTATCGTTAGGACACATTCCCGATGTCCAAGCTTTACTCTTAATCTATGGGGAGGGACGGGGGAGTATGTATAGGAATTTATCAATCTGTCAAAAATGGTGGGTAAAGAAGTAGAAAGGGGAATCAGTGATGGGTATGTCGAAAAAAGAAGCCAGGGATTTAGCCAAAAAAATCGTTGCTAATGGAAAAAAGCATAGCATCCCAATGAAGAAAAAGAAGAAAAGATGAGTATATCCTACGTGACTAGAAGATGTTTCCACAGAGGACCAAGGGGGGCTTTTATTGGGAGTTATTGAAATCGCTGCGATTATTGTGATGGTTATTGCACTTGCTCACTTCTGGATTGTACGGAAAGCACATCAACATAAAGGGTTAGCCATCTTAGAACAGATGGAGACAGATGAAACAATCAAAAGAACCCTGGCAATGGGATTATATTATCGTTTTAAAAGGAAAGAGCAGCCACGAGAAACAAGAGATGGAAAAGTGATAGAAGAAACGCATTCCAACATTTTCATCCGGGAAGGACCGATTCATTTTGAAGAGTTCGCGGCGCAAGTACTTGCCAAACATTTCGATGGGACTTATTGGGTAAGCCCGCCATCGGGAGATTTCGGGGTAGATTTTGAAATAAGAATTAACAACAAAAAATACTTAGGGCAGGCCAAATGTTATAAGGACGATATACACTACGAACCGATCGCTGTTTTGCATTCCAATGTTGTCAAAGAGAAGGCGGATGGGGGTTTTTTTGTAACCACTAGTTCCTACAATAAAAATGCGCTCAAGTATATTAACGGCCTGGATAATATCCAGCTGATCGACGGGGTTCCCCTGGTGGAACATTGGTTGGATGGCATCAAGCAAAAAGATCAGGAGCTCATCGGCAGGCCTGAAAACGTGTAAACCCAACACAAACGTAAACATCAACGTTTACGTTTGTGTTTTTTATGCATTTAACCTTTTTCATTACTGTGAAATTGTTTTGTATAACGGTCGATGTAATCGATTAATCCCTGTTTTTCTATTCCGGTGAACGCTGCATCGATAATCAAACATTTGAGCTTTTCCTCGATTTCTTCCTTATCCTTCAGTTTAACCTTTGAAGGTTTTCGTTGAGCTACAAATGCCCCCTTTCCTTTGATGATATAAATAGCCTGTTGGCGTTCCAGTTCGCTATAAGCCTTCATAATGGTGTTTGGATTAATTTCGCATCTGGAAGCTAATTCTCGAACAGAAGGTAAAGGGTCTCCTTCCTGCCGTTCGTTTTTTAGAATCTCCTCTTTGATACGATGAACGATTTCTAACCAAACAGGGGTCGGGCTGTTTGGCTGCAGTTTCAAAGCTGCCATCCATCGGACACCTCCATAAAAAATTCATTTTAAAATTATAATACATTGCATTATTAGGTACTTTGTTATAGACTATAACATGAATAAGGAAATTATAGGAAAGTTTTTTCACGAGGAGGGATAGTTTGGAAATTGGAAAAGAATTATTGAAGGGACATATCGATACGCTTATCCTATCCCTCCTATATAAACATGACAGGTATGGGTATGAGATTGCCAAAATGGTACGAGACCACAGTGGAGGAGCCTTCGAATTGAAGGAAGGTACCCTTTATCTATCGTTGAAGCGTTTGGAAAAGAAACAGTGGATTGCTTCTTATTGGGGAAATGATCAAGGATCGGGCGGTCGTCGGAAGTATTACCGCATGACAGATGAAGGTTGTGAGAATTTCTACATAAAAGTAAAGGAATGGAACTTCATCAAAACATTAATGGATTCGTTTATAGAAGAAGAAGTAAAGGAGGGGGAGAATGAAAACCGTTGATGACTACGTGAATCAGTTATATAAGCAGGCAGACCCTAAACACCCTGATACCATTGAAATTAAAGAAGAGACCCGTGTCCATCTGAATGAATCGGTGGATGAGCTGAAAAAGGAAGGCTATTCGGAAGAACGAGCGCTGCAAACAGCGATTGAACGGTTTGGGGGGATTGATCAGGCAGAAAAGTTGATCTCTCTGATGGAAATCCGGCAGAAGAAACTGGCCATATGGCTGTTGCGGGCGGGGGTCATCAGTCTTTTACTGGGCTGTGTCCTGTTTGTTTCATCCCTCTTTATCGGCAATGATAATGATCAGCACCTTGCTGATATCGGCTACCAGTCAATCGAAGCTTTCGCGAAGGAAGACACGGAACAACTACAGCGTTTATATGAGGATGAGGCGTTGATTCTGCAAGCGACGATCGAAAGGAATGAATCCTCCAGTAGTCCTGATGGAGAAGTATTGAAACAAAACGAATTCTGGGTGCCGGACCTTTTGATGAGCGAACGCTTTTATCGTGATGATGCGTATTTTGTTTGGTTTGAAGTGATCGACGTCCGGAATATCGGCTTTCTTGCCTTCCTGATGGGAGTATCGTTTTATTATGTACTGTTTACGGTCTGGAGTTTGATCCGTCTGTATCACGCTGGCCGTTTAACCATGGGATGGACGGCCAATATGCTGTTTTTAAATGCCCTCGGCTATCTTCTATTCATCATCAAAGAAAAGCGGTGGCGTTGGAGGAAATAGTTACTCATTAAGATTCACCAGTTAAACTAAATGTCAGGAGTGGATACGTATGCTGGCTAATCAGTTTTCCGTAGAGTTGAAACGGGCTTTTACGTGGAAAAGAGTTTTATTGTGGTTATCGATCATCTTTTTACTGCCGTTGCTGCGATTTTTTATGATCAAAGACGGCTATCAGTTCTTTGAAAAGCAGGAAGTGTTTCAGGAAATGGTGTCTGCCATCATTCCATTAGTGTTCCCGGTTCTTATCATTATGGTTTATCTGCCGTCATTCCTGCATGAAAAGCGGAATAATTTCATTACCTATACGCGAACTCGCGTCGAGGTGAGTAAATATCTGCTCAGCAAGGGTATGGTCAATGCGCTTCTTACAGGAGCAGTCGTTTTTTTCATGATGTTATTCGCTTTTATCTTCGCTTTTTACATCGAACCAGCGATCGGCATGATTTATTATTACCCAATGGATGAATATTCGGTGGTTCGGGAAGTGACGTTTTCTGAACTCCTGACGTATGGGGAACTTTTCTATGGCATCGTTTATGCGATATGGGTAGCGGTGAATGCAGTGATTTATTCCACGATCGCGTTTTTGCTGCTGCTGGTAGTAAACAATGCTTTTGTCGCCCTTTCTGTCCCTTTCTTGTTTTACCACGTGTTCAACTTCATTACAGGGGTGTTCGATGTACCGATGTTTTCGCCATTGAGTACACTGTTTCCGTTCAACATTGTTGCCCAGCCGATCTGGACGGTTTTTGTTCCATTTTTTGTTTTAATCTTCGGTTTGGCAGCGACATCTATCTATATCATGCGTAACCGGAAAGAATGGATGATCTAACCATGGCAACAATTATTACAAAGATGAACCACTTATTAGATGAAATGATTCGTATGAAATGGTTAGCCGTAGCTGTCGTTTTCTATTTTTACGGGATGATGCTCAAAAAGGAAATTGCCCTTTCATCAGGCGAGCTCGGAGTGGCATTCAATAATTGGGATATTTCATTGAGACTTTTGAACGATATGTACCTTATCGTTTACTTTATCATTCCGTTTGTATTGTTCCTTTCCAGCCGTACGGTTCTAAAGGACTTTGATTACCAGCTGTTGATCCGATTAGGTTCTTACCGGAGGTGGGTTTATCATTCTCTGGCATCATTCTGGGCAAAGGCATCGCCTTTATTTACCCTATGGATTTTCCTTTCCTTATTCATGGCTATCGGCTTTCCTTTTTCCTGGCACTGGAGTTCTTTAAGTGGTACGAGCTACGCCACAAACACGCTGAATGGCCTGGCTGCTGTCTTTGAATTTCCTTTTCTGGCTCTGGCTGTCCAGGTATTCCTGATTGCGTTCGCTTTTTCCTTGATGCATATGGCTTTGGGGATTTTTTATGTACTAGTACAACATAAAGCGTTCATGTATTTGGTGAGTGCCGTCATTTTCCTGGTTAGTGTCATCGGTTTCAAGGTGCTCCCCAATCATTTAGCATTTCTTGTGCCACCAACGTATTTTTCTTTAACGAAAGCGGTTGAATTGTTTCAGTCCCTTTGGTTGTTAGGGTTAAGCCTTTCCATCATCGGGGGTTTATACTATCTTTGCATTCGGTTTTTGGATGTTAATAAGAGGAGGTATCTCTCTTCCTTTAGCCTCTATTTCCCTGTTGTCGGCTACGTTACCCTCTGCATTCTCGGCATCATTGCTGTGGGGAATTCCTTGAAGGAGTCGGATCAAGCGAGCATCTGGGATGTATGGGCCATGGCATTTACGGGAGTCAGTACCGAGTATTTTTCCTATCTCCCTTTTTTTTACTATATCATTGTATTTTTTGGATTTGTTTATGGCGTGCAGGTTTTCTTAAGCCGGGAAGTAGAGCAGCTGGGCTACTACAAAATCATTCGATTTCAAAACTTGGGCGCATGGATGTGGAGCTGGATGAGACGCCTGTTGGTTGCCATTTTCCTTTTTCTCATCGGTTTAATGGCCCTCGCTTTAATGATCGGAGCACTTCTTGGCAGGGAGACAGACTTTCAAGTATTGATGTTTCCTAATCCCCTGACAGAAATTATATACCATTTTTTCTTTAATGGTTTTCTGCAGGTGGCGTTGTATATTAACATCGTGTTTATCGTTTCCTGGGTCAGTAAAGAGTCCATTCACGGAATGGTATTGATCAGTATCTTCATGGTACTGATGCTGCCAGGATTTAATGTTGCCGGTCTGGTGCCGGTAGGACTGAATGGCATGGCTTATTTGGTGGAGTATTCTCCTTACTATCTGTCACTTGTTTTGCTGGGATTCAATCTCTTCGCAGTTTCTATGATTCATGTATTGTTCAAACGAAGCTTAAAAATCTAACCGATGAGGTGAAGAAAATGTCTGTAATTACCATGAAAGGGATTAGCAAAAGTTATAAAGGGATGAGGCTTTTTGATGGAGTCGACTTGAACATTGAAAAAGGGAAGATTTATGGCATTATTGGTCCTAACGGCTCCGGAAAATCTGTATTGTTTAAGATGATGTGCGGATTTGTCTTTCCAGATCAAGGAACGATTGAAGTTCAAGGAAGTGAACTCGGAAAGAGCAAAAGGTTTCCGGACGGCTTCGGCATTATCATCGACCGTCCTGGGTACATGGCAAATAAAACCGGTTTTGAAAACTTGAAAGAATTAGCCATGATTCAAAACAAAGTCGATGATAACAAAATTGCCCAAACTATGGAACTGGTAGGGTTGCAGCCCCAGGCAAAACAAAAGGTGAAAAACTATTCCTTAGGAATGAAGCAGAAACTAGCCATCGCGCAGGCAATCATGGAAGACCAGCAAGTGCTCATCTTGGATGAAGCATTCAATGCGCTTGATGCCGATAGTGTGGAGAACATCCGAAAGTTGTTGATTACATACAAAAAAGAAGGACGGACGATTCTGATCACCAGTCACAACCAGGAAGATATTAATCTCTTATGTGATGAAGTCTACCGTATCAATCGTCAACATTTAGAGCTTGTTTGATGGTATAAACCGGCAAAAATAACCCCCTGATCTTTTCAAGAGAGATCAGGGGGTTATTTCGTTCATTTAGGATAAACAGGATTAATTACTCTTCCAGTAGCCAGTTACCTGGACATTTACTGGAGTGTTCCAGTCATTACTGAATTGAACACGTGCGCTCTTCCCAGCGTTTACCGAGTTCGGCAAGCTGCGGAAGTCACTATCGGTCACATCTCTTACCCATGGACCAGTTCCGGAGCTTGCTTGCATTCTAGCATCCACCACATACGATCCACCTACAGTACGAGAGTCCAAGTATCCATATGTACCAGAGGAAGACTTCGTTTGATAACCAGTATATCCGCTTCCATTAAACTTCCCTACTGTGGTGTCATAATAGGAGTAACTGGTACCTGCCTGTACAGCCCCTCCGAAAGCCATCAACCCCACCGCTAAACCAAGTGCTGCAACTTTTTTCTTTTTCATATTTTTATCCCCTTTCTAGAAAAAAATGTAATACAAGTAGATAGTATCCAAACAGGGATTAAAATACAATATAATTACCATAAAACGGTATCTAATCACTATGTTTATAGTTCAATAGAATCTATTTAATTACAAAAAAAGTAAATTTATTCTGTGGTTTTAGTTTGTTGTAGGATAATAGTCTTTTGGCAGGGACGAATAATAAAAGCTTTCCAGAATCGGGATAGGACCATTCAGATCTTTCCCCTGTATCATGGCCATCCTTATCTAAAGGAAGCTTGAGATTTGCTAAGTGAATTGTAGCTTTTGAAAAATATTGCTTCCTAATGAAAAAGAAGAGTCTATCTGTGAGTCGGTGATAAATCCAGAAATCTATGACAGGGTATCTATGCAGGAGAAGGCTTATTAGTGGTCGAAAAATAATCAAATTTTTAATGTTTCATGATGTAACATTCCCCGAAAAAATGTCCAATTCACCAGCAAATATAGGTATAATAATCTCAACTCCAATAGATGATGCAACAAGATTTTTTAGGTAATCTGTAGGCGACCGAGGAGGAACGGAATATAATGAAAAGGGAATGGTTAAGTGACATTCCCCAAAAGAAAAACATGACCCAAGAACAAGTGGCGGCGCAGGCATTTCTCAATCGGTCTTATTATTCATTAATAGAGACGGGTAAGAGGAATCCAAGCTTCAATATTGCGATTAATATTGCCAAGGTCCTGGATTTTGACCCCATGCGGTTTTTCGATGAACAGGTAGAATTCGAAAGTGATTTTTCCGATGATGTTACCGCTGATATACATACAAGGTTGAAGGAAACTAATACAGGTGACATTTTATACTTATATGATAAAAATATATATTATATTGAAAATGTAATTACGTTTATTGCAACAGGAATGGAAAGAGGAAGTACTTGCATTATCATTGACGATACATCAAACTTAACTCTTATTGACAGGAAGTTAAAGGAAACCATCAGTACCCCAAAAAGAGAAAAAATGATACTTTTATTGCCTATAAAGAAACTTTCCAACGGCATGTCAACCATACAGAAACTATTAGAAACGTCACCATCCGTTCGGTTGTGGTGGGGCGGGAAGAGAAAAGGACCCCCAAGGGATATCACCAGCCGACTATATGACAAGAAAAACAAGGCGTCGGTGTTATTTTTGTGTTCGTATAATGCATCTGCTATTTCTGCAGCCTCGTATATTCAGCTGATGCGTATCTATCGCTTTTTAATGACCGATCATGAATTGATCGAATCCCCGTTTTATTTGAGTGAAGATCAACATCCAGAAAAGCCCGACTACATAGAATTCAGGCTGGATAACGTGGGGCAGGAGTCTAGAAAAAAAGAGGGAGAAGGGTGAACAATGGAAAAAACGGTATCAGATGCAAATATTATGGAAACTCTGAATGCCGCTCATATCTTATACGTTTATGAAGAAAAACAACACTATCTGAACAATATTATCGGTTTTCTCCGTACAGGTATAGAGAAAGGGGACCATATGCTGATGATTGAAAATCAGTCGGTGTACCGCGAAATTGAAGGCCAATTCTTGTGTTCGCTTTCCCAACAACAACGGGAGTGTGTACATTTTATAGATAATCATTCCTTCTACGAATTTTGCAATACCTCCGGTACATCCAACGTATGGGAGCACTTCAAGGAGATTTTATCCCCCGTTTTCGACAGTCAAAAGGGGGTCCATACCTGGGCACACATGGAGTGGGCATCCTTGGGGCAGGATGCCATAGATGGTATCAAGCATTTAGAGGATGTAGCAGGGGAAGTCGCCAGTAAAAACGGGGCATTGTCGGTATGTGCTTACTCAGCGAGTGATGTTTCTGCTTCTTTTCAAAATAATCTGATGCGTACCCATAAGTACCTCATGACTGATAAAGAAATCGTCCTATCCCCGATGTATCGCTGTTCTAGATAAGGTAGTACAGTGTAGAACCATCAAGTAAAGCAGATATTCCTATGGCTTCCACTAGAAAAGGATTGAGCGTTTCCATCACGCCTAATCCTTTTTTTGTTGGCCAGGGACTACAATGAACTATCCCGTTTAATATATAACCATATCCCCATCATTGCTATAGAATTTGGTATCTGCCCCGGTAAGATAACAGCGTTAAATACTCAGTTCTTTCCCCCTCCTCCCTATCTTCCTCCATCGATTTTCTATCTTCCGTTAAATACGACAAGTTGTTACAAATTGAAACATGAAATTCCTGACTAATCGTAGGCAATGATGACCAAAAGCAGTTACTATGTAAGTAGTACCAGCGGAACAAGGCTGAGACAAAACGTAACGTTTCCATAGATAGTACATAAGTTGTCTTGGTTCAAGGTCTTAAATAGGTTGCTTTCTTAAGCGTGTCACTGTTTAAACCTTGTATTTTGGTTTCGAAACGCTTATTGCGAAAACAAAAATCGGAATATTCAGTTAAATGGATGCTTCTGCAGGAGGTAACCAATTGGTGCGAGTGGTCGGATTCAAGTTTTGTGTTTTCAATTTGGTTCACGTCAATCGCAGAGAGCGATGTTGTCTTCGGAGGGACGGTGCGTTCGCAATTGAATTTAAAAGAAAATCCGAGCTTTCTTTTTCAACAGTGAAGAGACAGAAAAACGTATTTGAAGAAGGTAAAGGTTTTCGGTGGTCTTCTGTATGAACTTTATCTGCTGCAATAGCTAGTTGCAATATCCGTCATAAAGTCAATTGTTCGTTACATTATGCCGGTCAGCTCTCATTATTTATTCGCGAATACATCGGAGGGGAACGCATGTATAGCATTCATGTAGGAGATAAAATTTTTTATAAGGGGATTTCAACCAATGTCAAAGAAATTCGAATGATTGATTTTAATGTGCACTATGTTCTTGCCACCCGGGCAGGAAACACCTATGTCGTTCATAGAGATGCGATCATTTTAGATGGGAATCAGTACATCGCCAATAACGGACCTGAATATAGGAAATTATGAATTTCGATCCGCCAGGTTAGAGAAGCAGAAAATGAAAGATGGAAAAAACATTACTTGTTGCCCTTCGATAACATGCCACCGCAACCACCGGTCATGAAGCGGCAATGGTACACGTAAGAAGTTGCAGGATTATCACCATATTTTATGACGCCAGTACATCCATTAACCGGAGTCTCTTATTCTGGTGAAAGGGGGAGGTGCTTTTGGGGTTTATAGTGATTGCCTGGTATCACAAAAAAACAGCCATCAGCTTTCATCATAGTGTTAATGAAAACAAAGAAAATCAACAGCTATGCTTCCACACGCGGGAGGATGCCCAAGCGTTCATTGGTTTATTGGAAAGCTACGAGTACCTTAAATCTAATGCCTATACGTTTACGATACAAGCCGTGTGATGAAAAAAACGTCATTCCAGAAAAAAATTGTTCAGCCCTTTTTCCAATAAAAAGCCCAGAAGGAATCTGGGTTCCTTCCGGACAAAAGGGGGCATCCATTTCAAGCAGCTGGGAGGTCAAACTCGAATGGAATGTTCCGTGTTTATTATAACAGAACATACGTTCCTTTTAAAGTTTTTCCGCGTCGTCTTTCTGTGTACGAATGGCAATCAATAATGTAATGTGACCTCAGCGCTCACCGGATAATGGTCACTCGGATATTGGCCATTCTTCTGGTAATTGATGATCTCGTAATGATTAGCGGTTACATTTTCCGTTGCCAATATCCAATCGATACGGGAATCCGGTCCGCCTCCCGTAGGGTCATCAAACCCGTTGAAAGTGCCGAGATTTTCATTGATGACTGTACCGGCCGTGTGATAAAGGTCGACGATCGGGGTGTCTTCTGTCATATTCTGATAAGGGATGCTGTTTGGACTGGCATTGAAGTCCCCGGTTACCAACACTGGCAAATCGGGATCGAATTCCTTCATCTTCTCCACCACCAGATTGGCGCTTTTCTGCCTGGCTTCTTCCGACTGATGATCAAAGTGGGTGTTCACAAAATAGAATGACTGGTTCGTTTTCTCATCCAAAAACTTCACCCATGTCACCATCCGTGGAATCGAGTTGCCCCATGACGTCGATCCTACAACATCGGGCGTGTCCGATAGCCAGTAATGATCGTATTCCGTCGGGGTGAACCGGTTCTTTTTATAATAGATTGCCATAAATTCCCCTTGATTACCGCCTTCCCGGCCCATACCGATCCACTCATATCCCGGCAGGTCCTGATCGACATCCTTTACCTGCTGGTAAACGGCTTCCTGGGTCCCGATAATATCCGGCTGTTCCATCCGTATCACCTGGCGAACGGTCGGGTGACGTTCTTCCCAGGTATGAGGGGAAGGGTCATGGTCGTTCAAATACCTCAAATTAAAAGTCATGACGTCTAAATCCATTTCCGAGTTTCCTGAAGTGGCTGCAGCAGCCGGTGCTGCAGTTACCGGGAGCATGGCCCCTAGTACCAGCATGAACATGATAAATAGTTGTAAGGACTTTCCGCTTGTTTTCTTCCTCATTTGCATCCCTCCTAATTTGTTCAATTCCATCATATAGAAATGATGTAAAAGACAGGTTAATCGCACGTATAGGATTGTAAAAGTTATTGAGTGCGGTGGCTTTTTATAATTAGCGAGGCGTAACTATACAAATTACTTCCTTCTCATAGGCCTTTTGAACGGAATATGTAGCGCTTTACCCGTGTTTCCTTCCTCTTTGCGTTTGATGAGAGGACTGGATGGATATTTCAGGGGAAAAGGAGGGGGTTATTGTGGCTTTACATATGAATAAAAGATCTATCATAGGAGGGGGATCATGTTGAAAAGTATACATATTCTAGTTTTGGTTACTATCATGCTATTCACAAGCCCTAAAGTATCATCTGCTTATACAGATGTATTGCAGCGTGGCAGTCAAGGACCATCGGTTACTGCATTGCAAGAAAAATTAGCACTTTTAGGTTACCTTGAAATAGAACCTACCGGGTACTATGGAACCTTGACCGAGCAAGGTGTCAGAGAACTCCAGGAGGATTTTAACCTCTCCGTCGATGGAGTGGCAGGTCCTCGTACCAGCTATCGGCTCATAGAAATAGAAAAGATGGCAAGGGTGGTGCATGGGGAAGCAAGGGGGGAATCCTACCAGGGGCAAGTAGCCGTGGCTGCAGTAATTAAAAATCGTGTGCATTCCCCGGCGTTTCCTTCCACCATCGAAGGTGTCATTTACCAGGCGAATGCGTTTACTCCGGTAGCAAACGGGCAATTCGCATTGCCTCCCAATTACATCGCCTATCATGCGGTCAAGGATGCGTGGAAGGGATGGGATCCGAGCCAGGGATCCACTTACTTTTACAATCCTCAAACCGCTACGTCTTCCTGGATTTTTGACAACACTGCACCAAGGCTCAGTATCGGAAACCACCTCTTTGCCGTGTATGATGATTGAATCCAAATCAGTATCTTTCCCTTGCTTAATGATTCTCCTAGGGAAAAGGATTACGTTTTTCAATCGCCAGGCGAATGAAAAAGCACCCCATCTAGGACATATGAAACCATCCCCATGAACAGCGTCCTTGTACACATAAAGACAATAACAGCAAGAAGCAGAGATGACAAATCAAGCTGGCAACACCTAAATTCAAAGTTGGATGCAGGGATCACAGAACTAAAGAAGGCAATGGGTAAGGATGACAGTGCTGTCAAGCGTGTGAATATAAAGGAAAAATTCGATTACCTCCTTTATTACGCCAATAATATAGCCCAGCTCTATGGGATTGATATAAAGAGAGATCCAGTGGAAACGAAGTTATATAATAAAGAGGATTAATATTGTTCCTATCTTTCCCACCTCTACTCATGACCTTTCATTTTGGTGAGGATACTTTCACCAGTTCAGGGGGGGAACGGGAGAAATGTGAGAGAAACAGATGTGATCAGCGCTTGCTGAAACCTTCTATTTAGCAAATATGTCACTTGAAATAATCAACCGTCTATTAAATAATAAAAGGGGAAATTCATATGGAACTTGTAAAGTATCGCTCCCGGCAGCTGCCGAAGCGGCCGGTTATTCATATGCCTGGCAAGTGGTGCAGAACGTTTGGTATTTATGCAGGAGAGGAAGTTGATGTCATCCGTGACAGGCGAACTATTCTCATTGAAAAATCGGATCCCGAAAGCACCCATAACAAACGTTATGTGTCAGGGACCAATGCGATCAACATCCCGTTAGAAATTATCAATGACCTGGGCATGCAACCTTACCAATTATACAGCCTCTTTATCGACACAAGAAATGAGCGCTTTATCGTATCTTTGGATAACTGGGACGAGCCTTCGCGGGACTAATTCAGCTTGTCCTAAAAGGTTATTGGCACGCCAATTCCTCTCGCTTTCTCCCACACAAACGTAAACATCAACGTTTGTGTGGGGGGAGACGTATACCAGATAAAGGGTGGCCAAGCCATAAACACAAGGCCTGAAAAAGTCAGGAAGCATGATTAATAGGATGTGAGTTAAAGTGGTAGAAGTACAAGTGAAAATACTGGAAAAAGAGAGTTCAGGGAAATTCCTTTATGTGAAAGGGATGGAGAAGGATCAGGGTGTCCGCATTCATCAAAGTTTGCAAGAGCATTTTTCCCCTTCTCGTTTGCAGGAGGAACTCCCTGTAATTCAGGTGCAGTTATGGGAGGTCGGTGGAGAAAGGAAACAGTATAGAAAATTGATAACAGAGTCTTATTTCGCATATGCCGACAAGGGTGAATTGGTGTCCTTCTTGGAAGAGGAGCATAAGAAAGGGACTAATTTACCCGGTTCCTGAAAAGAGAGACACTCCATAAGAGGTCGGTTCATGCAAAAAGATAATATCGCCCTACTAAAAACAAACGTAAACGTTGATGTTTACGTTTGTTTAATAGGCAACCATATAACCATGAATGTAGGGGAAGTCATGTGTTGTGTTGCCTTGACATCCCTTATTCTAGCAAAACAATTTGTATCTTATTAAGAGTATAAATAATTATTTTGCCATGTCAGAAGTCCTGATGGCTGTGTTTCTATCATTCAGATAATCTATATCTCTTCATCTGCACAAGAAACAAGTTGTAAAACCTATGGTTAATTCTTGTGTTGGTGCTATTGGAAGTTTGTTTTAATTTATCGTTTGTTTACTTGCGATTCGACAAGTACCGATAAAACGTAGCTCTCCCCATCCCCGTCGCATCCAGGATTTCCTGGATGCTATATTCTTTGCTGTCATACATACGGAAAGCCATATTGAGCTTAGACGGGTCTTTTTTTGGTCGCCCGCCTTTTCTTCCCCTTGCCCGTGCAGCATCCAACCCTGATTTTGTCCGTTCTGAAATGATATCCCGCTCAAATTGCGCCAACCCACTGAAAATCGTAAACACTAATTTCCCCATTGCGGTGGTCGTATCAATATTTTCATTAATGGATACAAAGTTGATCCCCTTCTCTTCAAAGTCATTGATGAGTTCGACAAGATGTTTCGTACTCCTTCCAATCCGATCCAGTTTGTAGACGACCACCGTATCTCCTTCTCGCAAAAATTTCAACATCTCATTAAAAGCCGGCCGGTCTTTTTTCGTACCGGTGATTTTCTCTGCGTAAATATTTTCTTCTTTTACACCATAACGCATTAACGCATCAAATTGCATATGTAAATTTTGATCCCTGGTACTCACTCGGGCATATCCAAATAACATTTTCTGGAACACTCCTTTTTTTAGTTTGTTACTTTTACATTATCAAAAAGGGTAGAAAATGTACATATTAGAATTTAGATTTAGATACGGTTTTTGGAACTGAAAATACAGGGTGTATACTAGAATTTTAAAATTGAAATGGCATGTTATCAAAAATGAACGTTTAAGATACTTAAATCTATTTTAATTAATTCAATTTAAAATATCTTGAATCTGAGTCTTCAAGATAAGGGCAGGATTGTTTAAGACTCAGCTTCAAGATATTTTGGAAGTTGGTGGATTTATTGTTCTAAAAAAGTAGAATGTACAGAAAAACTTTTTGTATATGTGAATTAGGTATTGAACTTGCACAAGGAAAAAACGGTTATTTCTATATTCACCAAACGATGAAGTAAATCAATTAGAAACGACCAGTACCTTCTATCACCTTCCTGAAGTAAATACATCAAATGGAAGTATTGATGAATTATTAAATATAGTTACTAAATAACAAGTACCTTGATACTAAGTCTGTTTCGAATTTTATTGGTTCAGTCAGGGGGTAAATCATTCTGGTTTTTAATGATGAAAAGCGTGCAATTTTGACCGTTTTTAAAGAATGCAGGCAATTAGCAGCCATTGGAAGTACTTAGGATTTGAATGGGGAGGAGACTGACCAACTTTCAAAGATTATCTTCACCTGCAGCTAACAGGCGGTCTGTCTCTGGATGATTTAAGAGCAGGAAAAAAAGCTGGTCTTTAGGTACACATGCTAGCCTAAAAAGGAGAAAGAGGAACAGCTGAGTGAAAGGTGTTACAAGCTTCCTAAGTATGTAACTGATGGATAGTATGGTACCCAATTTGAAAGCTACGGTGAAAGCACTTCAGAGGATCGAGGCACTAAGATGGATGGCATTGTGGGACCAGTAACGAGGCAGGAACTGAAGGAAGCAGTTAAACCAGTTCTAACAGATGAAACCTTTTAGGTGCAAACTCCTCTGCTTACGGTAATGGGGTACTTGCTGTTCAAGGAGTACTAGCAGCAAACAATCAGCTTTTCTACCCTGAAAAAGGCGCCAAGGATAATGGGATAGATGGATACTATGGCTTGAATACAAGTGATGCGCTTGAGCAATTTCCATCTTATTATGGATCGAAGTAAACTGTATTTACGGCCAGAATACTCAAAGAAAGCTAATTAGCCTTATTAAATAAACACATCGTCTAATTACTATCAACGCGAAGATCTGTGTGTTCTGTTACCGGGGATAAAAGCAAAAGCCCTCCAATGGCTGGTGGGCTTTTTATGGATTTATTGTATATATTCAACATACCTTTTGAAAAATCAAAGCGTGTATTTATGAAAATTGACCTACAAAGTCATACAATCGTTCCATTGTTATTTAATGTCAAAATGATAGCATTAAAGTTAGACTAAAAATTTCAGCAAGGAGGAAAAACATGACAAAACCCTTAGAATGGATTGGTTTTATATTAGGTTTAATTATAGTGTTGCTATATGGTTTTAGTGATGTGATAGAGTCTAAAACTACTTTATCTATTGGATTAGTAGTAGCAATCTTAATTACTTTAATAGGTTTTACTTTTAGGAAATTTAAGGAGAAACAGGGTTGCTAAATTGTAAAAATATGGTGATATGAAAATGGATTTAATAAAGGAGTTGGTTAAAAGATGAAGGTTAAATTATTGTCAGTAGTTACCTCAATTGTATTGTTAATGCTAACAGTTTACCCGAGTATACAAGCTGAGGCGTCCACCGATCCAATGCAACAAAACAAGGTTATTAATACGGAAGAGTATGAGATTAAGTTTCTAGTTGATAAAGAGAGATTTCAAAAAATTAAATTTACTAACAAACAAACTGGCGAAGTTGAGTTCTTGGAAAGAAAACAAAAAGGTGAGAAGAATATTTACATAGCAACCGACCGTAATGGACGCACACAAACATATGAAGAGAAGAGCTTAAGTGAATTGAATTTAGGTGAGAAAAACTATGAATCCTCAGGTCCTAGCATCATGACTAGTTGGATTTATGGATGGACATCAAAGGGGTCATCTTCTATTTCTGCTACCTCAATATCTGCTGTTGCTGGGATATTTGCATCTATAGCTGGTGGACCTGTGACAGGTGTTTTAACTACTGCTGCTGCAACTTGGCTATCATTGGATGTTGACGAAGTATGGTATAAGTTAAGTTATTATACAGATGCAGATGATTATTGCCATCAACAAAAAGTAACTGTGTTTTATGGCTATCCAGACTATACTAATTATTTAGCTACTGAATTTAATGATTGGTATGCATGTTAGTATAAAAACTATCCAGGGAAGTTATTACGAAAGAACAAAAAGGTATTCGTTTTGATATTATTAAATAGCTCTCCAGTTATCTAGTTGGAGGGCTTTTTTGATTGATCATAATTGAAAGTTTTTAAAAATGTAAATAGGCATTGAAGTTTTTCTTATACTTAAATAACTCGAAATCGAGTCTTCATGTATAGGGGGCGATTATCCAATAAGGGTAGTCGCTTTTTTACTTTAGTATAGGGCAGTATTACATAAGACTTGATTCATATTATTGTGTATTTAAATTGATAAATAGAGTTCCTTTTGAAATAATTGACAGTAATCAACCAGACTTTGGTAAAGGGAGGAGAGTTCTTTGGAAATTAAAAGGGCTACTTTAAAAACTAAAGATATTAAAAGTATGAAACACTTTTATACTGAAATTCTTGGAATGTCATTGACAAAGGAGAATAAAGAAAGTTTCCAGGTTTCTGCAGGTTCAAGTCTTTTGAAATTCACATCAAGTAATGTAGCTGGCAAACCATATTATCACTTTGCTTTTGATTCCTTCAAACAAATTTAGGGAAGCAAAAACATGGGCGGAATCGAAAGTGAAGTTAAATTCGGAAGAAGGAGAGGATGAGGCGGATTTTTCGCATATTCAAGCTCATTCTCTATATTTTTATGATCCTGCTGGAAATGTAGTTGAATTTATTTCTCGTCATTCTACAGCAGAAAAGAGTGAGGAACCTTTTTCATCAAAAAGTATTTTAAATATAAGTGAAATGAGTTTAACAGTAGAGGGTGCAATAAAGACTGGACGAAAGCTTATAGAGCTGGGACTTAAAGAGCGTGATGACGATCCAATCAGTGATTCATCTCTTAATTTCATGGGTAAGAATGCAACCGGTCCTTTCCTCATGTGAGCTTTTGTCTTATGATTACAATCATTTTCATTTATTTAGCGATTGTTTGGAAAAAGAATAGGAATAATCAAGTCTTCCACTAAAAGGGGCTCTTATTGAAAAGAATGGTTGTCTTCTACATTTAGTAAGAGCTGCACAATTGGAGGGTGCGCCAGCACTTTCTAAATAAAGGTTACAGATAGATGACTAAACTGAATGGGATAGAGTTATAGGGAGGTTCTCTAATGAAAAGTATAATAGTAATCACTTTGATTTTTGCTTTAGCTGTATTAGGTATCTATTTTATTGTAAACCCCATGGATGTTTTTGATTTGATTATAAGATCATAGTTTTGATGAATAGGATCTTGGGATATCTCGATCTAAGCTTTCAATTGAGGGGTTTTTACTCACAATACACGCCCTTATTACATATTTAACTATTCAACATAGTGCAAGAAGAGATAAGTGAGTATTTTCAGGTAGAGGAGATAAGAAATGAAGAAGCGAAAGGTAGGAATTTTACTCTGGCGCACAACCATCCCAGCCAGGGCGTGCAGCCTTCGCCGCCAGAGGTTATGATGTTGCCATCTTGTATGACTTTTTTATCTGATAAAACTTTAATAGCAGGATACTTTTCTTGCATCAGTTTCAATGCTAAATGGTGGGTAGTAGCTTTAACAAGCCAGTTTCCCCTAATATGTATGCTCCAGTTCAAACAGTACTGATATATTCAATACTTTTATGCTTCAAAACCCAGTCTAATACCTTTTGGTTTTTAGCAATAGATTGAACCGCTCTTAAAGGACCACCTGGAATTATTAAAATATCTAATTCAGGATGACTATGATCAATGCTAAAATTAGGATTTATTTTGGTTCCGGAATGAGTTTTTATTTCTTTTCCTGTTTCCGATAGGGTAAATACTTCGAATGGTCTCATTGGTAGTAAATGCTTTTTATAGAGGGTTAATGTTTGTTCAGCTTTGTTATTTGCAGCTAATGATAAAACTTCAGCTGGACCAGCAAAATCTAAAAGATCAACATAGTCAAACTCCAAACGGGATTAAAAATCCTCAAACACCAGTTCCTAAGACGCCCCAAATGAACGATAGAGATTTTATAAACGATGCCTTAACTACGGAAAAATATTTAACGTCCTCATACTCGATTGCTTTGAAAGAAGCAAGCCATGAATCGTTGTATCGTACTATTGCGTCTGTTTCCCAAGAAACGCAAAACTGTCAGCGCAATCTATATAACTTAATGTTTAAAAACGGCTGGTACGGTATTGAAAAAGAAACTCCACAAAATATTCAAACATCCGTTCAGCAATTTTCTAACTACTTGGAAAGCCAAGATCCTTATAGAGGCAATGTAATGCAATAAGTAGAAAAGCGTAATCTTTACGTTTAATAAAAAAGAAGGCCATTCTATGGAGGCCACTGAAAAACTAACGTTTTAGTTTTATGGTGTCGGAAAAATATAAAGAAAAGGGGGTCTGTCCGTTCAGAATTGAACGGACAGACTCCTTTTTTCCTTGCTTTCATTCCTTTGGTTCGTTCATTAGTTTGATAATTCGTTTCAAGTTCACGGTGAAAATCGACATTGCTCCCTGCATTTCCATGCCAACGAGACCCGAGGAAGATACTAATCATACCCGTGTCTTTGTTTTAGTTCACTATTTTTCGCTTCAATTTTGTAACGTTCTTTGCTTTTTCACGAAAATGAGGACTTTCCTGAAAGACTTGCTGCTCCATATGTTCGGAGGATTTAATTGTGACGGAGTAAGTCTTCGACTTCGCCCCCTCTTTATAACACCCATCCCGAAGCGGGCAGATTCCACATCAAAATAATAAATATAACTTTGATTCGATGATTTCTTACCAGTACGTGCTTTCCATATGGCCATATTTTCTGCCTTACAAACATACATGCCGGCATCCTTATTGAATTCAAACTCGTTTTCTTTCTGGTGTAATGAGTGGATGTAGCTTTGACACTAATTCTAAATTATTTTGGTTTGCGTATTGGATATTGTATTTTTCCGATTAAGCTGTATCTCCAATAACACGCTTCACATTCATGCCTGTACTTTGCGTATTTTCAAGAAGGGGGATTGGCCAGATTGTGGATACTGAAACCATTTTTCCTATTATCGGAACGGTAGTGGTATTAATCAACACTAACGAAACGATCGTTGATACCGCGGTTACAGATGAAGAAGGAATACCGGTTCGAAGATGTGGCGGGCGTTTTTAATGATGATGACTCCAGTTCAGTATTTATTGCCATTAATTAAGGCCTATATCTTGATATCAAGTCTTCCGGAGAATGAGGAGGGGAACTTTTTCATACAATATTTTGGAGGTGAAAAAATGCCGAGAATAAAATACACAAGTCCCGACGTTGCCTTAATGGCAAGAATGATGAGAGCGGAAGCCGTAGGAGAAGGGAAACAAGGAATGTTGTATGTCGGAAATGTAATTGTTAATCGTGGCGTAGCGGATTGTTTAGATTTTAGAGATGTAAGAACAATTCGACAAGTTATTTTTCAAGTACAAGGAGGAAATTATTCTTTTGAAGCTGTCCAAAAAGGTAATTTATTTTATCAAAGAGCGAGATCAGTTGAAAAAAGATTAGCAAAAAAGAATTTGGATTATTGGAGGCAACACCCGGCGAAATATTCTCTTTGGTATTTCAATCCATATGGTCCATGTCCTCCAACATGGTACGGTCAGCCTTTTGCTGGTCAATTTAAAAATCATTGTTATTATGAACCAGCAGCTGGAACATGTCCCAGTGTTTATTAAGTTATTATATCTATCCAAGAAAACAAGTTTATGAAATATTGTACTTAAACTACTGGTCACTTCATAGAAAAAGAATGACAAAAAAGAAAGCAAATCACTTAACATTCCTTATAAGCCCGTTTTAGTCATTTTAGGCGGTGTCAAAACTAAATGTTTATAATAAAACGCTTAAAATGTGTCTGAGAGGTTGCGTGTTCCATGTCTGGAGTTATTACTTGGAACACAAAGCAATAGCTGCAAGATATTGTTACTATACTGCGAATATAGAGAGGTTATCCCTTAGAAAAAATACTGTCAGGATAAAAAACAAGCCAGGAAAAGAATAAGTAAAATACACAAATAAAGCGTCCTAGAAAAATTTATTCCCAGGACGTCATTTAGGAAGTAATTCCTGTTTCAATTATTTCTACGTCAATTTTCACGTCTACGGGGACGGTAGGATAAACACCTTCCCATTTTTTTAAATCAAAATTTCTCCTGCGATTTTTCAGCTCATTACCCAAACCCAGGGGATCGATTTTTAATTCCTGGAACTGCTTGATCATTTCGATACTTTGAGCTTGTAATGTTTTTTCAAAATCCTCTTCCACACTTTTAATTACGGATCCCTTCAGCTTTAAATTGATGTTTTCCACTTCATTTATAAATCCTTTAATTTTAATATCGAGCAGGAACCTAGGATGTTCTATCCCATCTATGACATGATAAGTCACTCTGGAACCGATGTTCTCCAAAACTATACGTTCTTCTTTATATTTGATTCCTTTCGTTCCTCTATTAAAATCTTGTTTCATTATTTTAAAATTGAATGCTTCTGAATAAGGTATACTGTGGACCATCTTTGCCCCATCGAAAAAAGCGATTCCATCTATTTCAACTTGACTGTCTGTTCTTTTAATGATCGGGAGAAAGGGATCCATCCCGTCAGCATAATAAGCATATAAAAACTTATGCAAATTTGTTTCAGGAAAGTTACTTTTATTTATATTTTGTTTAATCAATCCGGCTATATATTTAGAGGTTGTTTCACTTTCACTGTATTTAGCCTCAATAAGTCCTTGTGTCTCACCTTTTACGACACTGAGTAAACTATTTCGGCCGATTTTAGGGTCCCTTCCTAAGAAATCGATGATATTTTTCAGCCCATTCTTAGTAAGCTCTTCATTGAATAAAGAAATCTCTAACTTACCAATGGATATCGGTTTAGATAACTTTCTTTGAATATTTTCATGGGCCTCTTTCACAGAGTGATCAACAGCTGACTGATATTTTTCAGTAGGTGTTCCACTAGATTCATCCCTTCCGTATTGTGGAATAGCTACTGTAGCTTTCAACCGATCTTCGTCCACAAAATCATAACCTGCAATCCGTATGACAGCCCGCTCTTCTACACTATATGTTTCGGCACAACCAGTGAGGAACATGCTGCCAATTATCACCATTACGCTAATATTATTTTTCAATTTGTATCCCTCACTTTATCTCTTGCCTTTTTAAAAAGAAAGAGGACAGGAATATACATTAAGACATAAAATCCTATCATATTTGCAATGTCATTCAGTTCCTTGATTTGTTGGCGCTCGTCCAACATGATTGTAGCCACATAAAGAATGAGACAATAACCCCCCACCATATAGGTTTGCCTTATATTAAACAATCTTTTCGGGATACGGCTTGCCGCCCACAAGGAGAAACAGATGTTCGGTATGACTACATATAGCCAAAGGGCTATACCGATGAACTCAAAACGTTCAACAAAAGGAAATTCGACAATTTTCCAAAGCGATATTGTTGCCCAATTCACTTGATCCAATTGTTTTTCACTGAAATAAATAAAAGCTGTGATCGCACTGATCACATAGATGATAGTGGTAAAAAAAACGCCATAGTGCGCCCATTTCTTTGACTTCTCGGGGTTTTTGATAAAAGGATAAAAGACCAATAATAATTCAAACCCCAGAAAGCCTAAAATGCTCGTTTTAGCTGAACTAAGCAGCTCGACTAATGTATGGTCGATAATTGGAAATACATTATTGATATCTCCAGCTTGAATAGGAAAAAATTTGAGCCATAGAAGGGGCAGTGCTAATAGGACACTGATTAGACATAGACCGGTTATCATACGGAAGCCTCCAGCTACCAAATAATAGATCAACAACAGGAGAGCCAATGTGAAAAACCATACGTTTAATTGAGGAAAAACCCATGTTTGGATGACCTCAATAAAGGTTCGAAGCACCGTCAATGTCAATAGCAGTACATATAAACTGAAAATAATGCTTAAAAATCCACCGATATATTTACCAAACGTCTCTTCATGTATAGAAACGATATCACCTTTGCTGCTCTGGAGAATGTTATAAACTATCCAAAGCAGCAGATGAATAGCTGCCCCTGCAATCAAAAGACTGATCCAGGCATCATAACCAGCGTCCCTGGCAATATACGTTTCAAAACTAAGTATTCCTACCCCGAGTTGCATAGCATGAATCAGGAAAAAAACAAAAAACGGAGTAACCAATAGGTTTTCAGGAACATGAAGATCGATCTTGGATTGCCTCTTTTTATTCATCGATATCCCTCTTCTTATTGGCATCAGACGGTTGTAACCGCTCTGATTTTAATGGTCGTGTCTGTATAGGCCGTTGTGTTTGTTTATTGAATGGCAAACGAATGAATGCATCCTTCAAATCTGTGATTCTTAATGGATAAATCGGTGCAAAAAATGGTGTACCTATCGATTGTAGCTTTATTAAATGACCGATAAAGAATGCCATCACCATGGAAACACCAATCAATCCCCATAATTGCGCCCCAATAATGAATGGAAATCGAACCAGACGTATCGTGTTACTGATTTGATAGACCGGTGTAGTAAATGACGCCAAAGCGCTTAATGCTACGATGATTAACAATACATTACTCGTAAGCCCTGCGTCTACGGCGGCGGTTCCAATAACGATACCACCGACGATACCAATTGTTTGGCCGATTTTTGTAGGCAGTCGTGCCCCGGCTTCTCTAAGTAACTCGATGGAGAGCTCTAAAATAATCACTTCGAGTATTGGTGGGAATGGAATATCAGCCCTTGAAGATATGATGGTAGCTAATAATTCTTCTGGAATCATCTCATGGTGATGTGTGAGTATAGCTACATAAAGTGATGTACTTAAAACAGAAAACAATACAGCGAACAATCGGATTAACCGAAAAGCTGTAGCCAAATGCCAAGGCAGAAAGTAGTCATCCGAAGCAGAAAAAAATTCAACAATAGTCGTTGGGCATGTCAGTGCATGAGGAGAACCGTCCACAAGTATGGCTATTTTCCCTTCCACGAGAGCCTCTGTCATTCTGTCTGGCCGTTCTGTATCTAATAATTGAGGAAATGGAGAATTGGAGTTGTCTGCAATCATTTGCGTGATATAAGAGCTATCAATCATTTGATCATAATCAATTTCTTTCAAGCGCTGCATCACTGTATTTATATTTATCTCATTAGCTATCCCGTCTATATAAACCACCGCAACACGGGTGTTTGTCAGTTTACCTATGGATAATTCCTTTACTGTAAGCTCAGGTAATGGAACACGCTTACGTATTAAATTCATGTTCTTATCCAAGCATTCGACAAATGCCTCTTTCGGTCCGACGACACTGAATTCTACTTCAGGAATGCTTACCTTTCGACCTACCTTTGTACTTGCTGGTATAAGAAGTACCTGATTGTCATTCTCTGTCATCTGTATAATCACATAACCTTGTAAAACTTTCTCTTTTATTTTCTCTGCTTGGTCTGTAATAGAAATGTTTTCAACAGGAATGGCTTCTTTTATTTTCTCCAGCGAGTGTAAATCAGCCTTTTTTAAGCCAGGTAAAATAGACTCATTTAATATTTTGGGATCAGCCATAGTTTTGAGATAAGAAATGACACAAGGGGTTGGCTCTGTATGATGATAGACCACAAAGTCCTTTGATTCTTTCAATTTTTCATAGAGTGTTTGTATTGTGCCTGCTTTATTAAGTTGTTGGTTTCTTCCCCTTCTTCCCATATGAAATCTCCTTGTAGAGGACTGTTTTCTGTCTTCCATTCTTGCCACATGAATTATAAGTTATACTCTTATAGGGCAAGATAGTTTTAGAGTTTTATAAATAAAAATGGAGGAGAAAAGAATATATGTTAGTGGCATACTTGAGCCCCTTGATTATTTTAGTATTATTTTTCCTGTTTGCTTTTTTTCTAGTTGAACTAGCTGCAAAGCTCTTTCTATACGCTTGCTTGACCTGTCTTGTGTTTCTCCCTATCATCCTGGTGTATATAGAGGAAGTAAAAGAAAACAATAAATAGACAGTAAGAACAAAATCGCAACGCGATTAACTACCCGCCCAGATCAGTGCTATTGGAAATTCTAATATTAAAAAGCCTAATTTCTCAGCATAAAAATTGAGAAATTAGGCTTTTTTGATCAATAATTTGGAAGCTCGTGTCTCGCAAATCGAACAGGAAGAGCCCCAATACGACAAACAACAATAATGGTGAATGGGAGAGGTTAGCTGGTTATGGCTAGCCTTTTCCTTCTAAAACCGCTTTACCAAGGTGGTGAAATCAATATGAGAAAAATTCTGACCGTACTAATCACAATCGGGGTGTTGACTTCCGGGTGTCAGTCGGGAAATGGGGCAAAAGAAAAGACGGAATCTTCTCAGCTTATGCCTATTTCGAATACGTACGAAACCTTCAGTCAGCTCCCTTCCAAACAAGCCGAGGAGATTTTGCAAAAGAAAAACCACTTAAAAGACATTAAAGCTGTTAACGATGACAAAAAGCTTTTAATAGCTGCACAAATTCCGCATAATGGTCGCTTTCAAATCAAAGACATTGAAAAGGATCTAAAAAAGCAAGCCAAAAAACAATTTCCTAGCCATAAGGTTACTCTTTCTTTAGACCAAAAAATTAACTTGGAAAGTAAATGAGTTGAAACAGCGGATAGCGAAAAGGGAAATCAGCAAGAAAAAATTATCAAAAGAAATCGATCGTATTATTAAACTGTCGAAAAGAAAACCATAAAGGTGGGCATATGTTTTCCCGGAGATTCATAAATGATTGTAGCAGTTTTATTTTACCCTTCTCCCCCTACTTGTAGAAACATGTTTGAGGTTGGCTGGGACCTAGATCCCATATAACAAGCGAAGCTATGTCACTGCAAGATAGGTTAGGGGCTGCAAACAAAAGAAAAAAGGTAGCCTTCTGGCTACCATGACAATACATAAGTGAACCTATATGCTTAATCAAGATTAAACATAATAAATGGGGACTTCTTTAAATGCTTTTGCACCAGGTGAGCAGTACGTGTATCTAATGTTATTTTCTGATTGTAAAGAATAGTTAAGCAGCCATAAGGGATTACCTTACTAAAATCCATACATAAAAGGAAAAACGAACCATAATACTTGGGAATTGAGCAGGTTAACTACTTTTTGATTGAGGTTTTAAATCCGCATTACACCAACTTTTTGTTACCATATCTATGAAAGTTTCCTTAGTAAATTGCCCTGTCAAGAGCAAAAATTCAATTCATACAAGCATCATCATGAGTTTTTAAAATAATTTGTATTCATACCTACTCAATAAATACTTCTTTAAGGCTCCATATCTGCCCTCCTCACTTCATTTCATCCTGTACTATATGAACCGCCGTTCATGTTGGTGTCTGTCAATGCATGACTTAAAACCAATATGCCTCCAACTTGGGGTATTAGCTAAAAACTCCATCATTCCATTTATTGGTTTCTTCTCTCACTATTGCTTCTCAATAAAGTTAGAAGATAATTAAATCATTATGTAGCATCTTATTATCCCCAAAATATCTTTACCTCCCATCTATAATGTTTTCCTGAGATAAAAAAATTAAAAATGTATATATTAAAAAATGTTTCAATCTAAAACTACTGGAGGTTATAGCATGAAGAAGAAAATGCTCACCATAATAATGTCTGTTGGCTATCTTAACGGCATGTAACTTTGATAACGACAATGACATGAATGAACAACCGGAAGATGTGAATTATGAGCCTACTCGTTATAATGACGGAGAAAATGACTTAGACAATAATCGAGGGGCAGATACTGACCCGCGTGATGTTAGGGATCATAATGAACCCGATACGCCTAATAACATGGATGAAGAAGAACCAAACCCTGACGAAGAGCCATCAGAAGAAAGATGCGGTTATTAAGTAGAACCTTGATTTTGTTTTTTACTACTTGCCAGTCTTTCAAGGTTGTTTGTTCTTGAATTTGCATGGTGA
The DNA here is from genome assembly GCF_900176565.1 of Thalassobacillus devorans. GTDB lineage: Bacteria > Bacillota > Bacilli > Bacillales > Halobacillaceae > Thalassobacillus > Thalassobacillus devorans_A. The sequence goes on along the minus strand of NZ_FXEH01000004.1, from coordinate 37,265 downwards.
CCAATTGTCTCCATTTCTTTCATTAACAAATAGGCTTCTATACTTCCAGATTGCCTGAATATATTCCATGAAATATTGTCCAGAGCAATCATCTCCTTTCTTTCATTAACTCACATACATAAAGTATGTGTACTTTTTATTTAGATTGCTTCAACTAATAAGTTTTCTTATAATTCATAAAAAGGATTTCATAGATATGGTAACGTGTTTGTTTATCAATTTTTTATATACGATCATTTGATAAATTCTGCTATTTCATCCATTATCGTATCTGCCACCTGGTGGTGACCGGAAGGTATTTGTAGAAGTCGTGAAAGTAACAAGTAATGAAATCATGCTTCTCTCTAGTATGTTGTTCCCCGCAATACTGGATCTGGACTGCCTCCTTTCACTAATCGTGTGTCCTAATCCCATTTCAATGTTGTACAACAATCATAAGCTTGGGCCTACTTGTTTTGCTCAGTTTTTTACTAATAGTTAGGGTTTATGTTGTAGTTCTTATCCTTTTAAATGAGGGGAAAGCACATCCATCGACTCCTGCAGCTTCTTGGCATTGGCTGCATAGAGACGTTTCGCTTTTTCCGACTCGGTAGCTAATGCAAACAGTTCCAGATCAGCCTGGCATTTTTTCATATTCGCAAGCAGGAGGGGTTTATCCTGTGGAGTCGGCACCTCGATTTTGTCATCATATAAATCAATCGTAAGCTGTCCGGAAGCGTCTACCTGCCCAAGAAAGACATTCTCGATTGTGACGTTCTGCTTATCTAATTCCTGTTTCAGCCATGCCCGGTTCTTCCCGGCAGAAGCCAATTTTTCATCAAAAATCTCCCCGTCCATAACGATCGTGTGGGGCTCCTTTTCATTGATACTGGGCAAATCTAAGTCCTTTCTTGTCAGGGGACGATTGTCTTTCTTCAACAGAACGCTTAATTTACCATCTGCTTCGAGAACCGCATATTCTACTTCATCCACTTTAAATACGTCTCTCCCCCTTAACAGCTGTAAAAGTTCATCCGTGGTGTACTTCTCTTTTTTTAAATTATCTTCGAGAATTTTGCCATCTTTAATCAATACAGTTCCTTTTCCTTCCACCACATCACGGACTGTTTTACTGTGGAGCGACAGGATTTCCACAAAGAAAGGAAGCACCGCGAAAATAGCGACACCGATGATCCCATGCCAAATATTATTTTCCAGTCCCATCATGACTTCCGCCGCAATACTACCGATGGTGATGCCTGAAACGTATTCAAAAAATGAAAGCTCTGATAACTGTTTCTTTCCTAGTATCTTTGTTGTCAGAAAAAGAACAAAGAGAAATAATACACCCCTTACTACCACTTCCAACCATCCTGGCACTTTACATCACTCCTTGGGTTAAAAACCCTTATACTGCTCTTCTTCTCGTTCTACTTCTCCAATCCGTTTCATTAAATCCTGTTTTATTTCTTCGATGACCATCATTTGTTCATGATAGAGTTGCTGTTCATCCTCCGCGTTTGTGTTAATGGCCAGCGAAGATAAACCCGCTTCGATACTTTTGATTGTGGCAAGACACTGTTTGATATCCGCACCAACTGTCATATCTGCTACTCCTTATCCTTTTGGCTTGAAAATGAGGGCAGCAAGAGTCCCGAAAATGATGGCAGCTGAAATACCTGCACTCGTAACTTCAAACATTCCGGTCACTACCCCGACAAGTCCGTGTTTTTGTGCTTCTTCCATCGCTCCGTGGACAAGGGCGTTTCCAAAACTTGTGATTGGGATGGTCGCCCCAGCGCCTGCAAAATCGATTAATGGTTCGTACAATCCAAATCCATCCAAAACAGCTCCTGCCACTACTAACGCACTTAAGGTATGGGCAGGGGTCAATTTGAAAACATCAAACATGATTTGACCGATCACACAGATGATTCCTCCAACTACAAACGCCCAGAAAAAAATCATAGGCTCCCACCCCCATATTCAATCGAAACTGCATGGGCGATACATGGAATGGTTTCCCCTTGTTGAAAAGTCAAGGGAGATAATAAGGCACCGGTTGCTACTACTAATATCCGCCTCAATTCCCCTTTTTTCATCCGGTTCAATAGATGACCATAGGTGACAACAGCGGAACATCCTGCCCCACTGGCCCCCGCCAGTACCGGCTGGTCTTCCCGGTAGATCATCAGGCCGCAATCCTGGAATTTTTCTTCCGGTATATCGGTTCCATGTTTTTTCATCAAATCAAAGGCTACTTCCCGGCCGATGTGGCCAAGGTCGCCTGTAGCGATCAAATCATAATGGGAAGCATCAATGTTCCGGTCACGAAAATGGGTTTCAATTGTATCGACAGCCGCAGGTGCCATCGCTCCTCCCATATTCATCGGATCCGTAAGTCCCATATCGACGACCTTTCCTATAGTAGCCGAAGTGACAACGGGCCCTTCACCCTGAGCCATTACGACTGACGCGCCTGCACCTGTTACCGTCCACTGGGAAGTCGGGGGGTTCTGTGCCCCGTACTCTGTCGGATAACGAAATTGTTTTTCAACAGCGGCATTATGGCTGGCTGAACCTGTCACTATGCACTTCGCGCCGCCGTTATTGATGATAAAAGCACTTAGTGCCAGCCCTTCCATGGAAGTGGAACAGGCACCGAACAAACCAAAATAACCAGCCCCGATTGTTTTGGCAGTAAAGCTTGTCGGGGTGATCTGATTGATCAAGTCACCACCAATAAAAAAGTCCACCTGTTCTTTTGTGAGTCCGGCCTTTTCTGTCGCTCTAAGTGATGCTTCCTCAAAAAGCACTTTGTGCGCTTTTTCATAGGTATCTTCATTCAGCCACAGGTCACCATGCAAAGTATCAAAATCATCGGCCAGCCGACCATTCGCTTCAAAAGGACCGCCAACCGTACCCGTGGAAACAATGACTGGCTGCTGTTCAAATTCCCAAGTGCGCATCACAAAGCCCCCCACTGGATCAATAAGGTTTTGATCAAGCCAACGATAAACGCAGCGAATACCCCTGACATGATGACCGATCCTGCTAACTTGAACATGTTGCCTCCTACTCCCAGTATGAAGCCTTCACTCCTGTGTTCAATCGCAGCAGAAATGATCGCATTGCCAAAGCCTGTTACAGGAACGGCAGAACCTGCCCCCGCGAATTGAGCAAGACGGTCATATACTCCGAATCCTGTCAACAACATTGCGATGAATATCATGACGGCAACGGTAGGGTTTCCGGCAGTCTGCTCGGTGAAGTTATAGTTATAGATAAAAAAAGTTTGGATGAACTGTCCGATCAAACAGATTAACCCGCCGACGAAGAAAGCCTTAATACAGTTTTTTACGACCGCCTTTTCACTTCACGCTCGGATTGAAACTGTTGATATTCCTGTTGGACTGGAGTCAGATTTTTTTTCCTATTATTAGCCATGGCGCCACCTACTTTATGTTTTTTCTTGAGAAAGCTTGATCAGTCCATCTAGCTCTTTGGATAGTTTCTTCTTATCTATTTTTCCTTCGGCCATTAGCCTTTTCAGCCGCATTACTTCTAGATGTATTTTTTTATCAAGTGAGAGGGTGACCTTATAATCAGGAAACTTCTTTTCCGCTTGGCTGGTCAATTCCTTCTCAATCTTTTTCAGATGAAAACGTTCATTATGGGGAACTTGCGCAGCAATCAACAACTGTTTATCATCATTGACTGCCTGAACATCAGTTAAATTGTTTTTTCTGCGCAGTGACCGCTCAGCCTGCTCGGAAACAGACTGATCAAGCCCATTTTCATTCGAAATTTTTAATGGCTGGTTCAAATCTTTTGTTTCCTCATTGCCACCAGCCTGACATCCCATAACGAATACGAGCATAAGTAAACAAGTCAGTAATTTATTCAAAGTCCTTCCACCACCTTTACAGCGGTTCATGGCAGAATAAGGTTAGCAGTACGCTAACCTTATTCATCCTTGCCTATTGCTGTTTATATTGAGGTTCTTCCTGCTCGATTTCAGTTACACGCGGATCTACGCTGTCGATGATCGCCTGTGTCTGCTCGGCAGCCTGCTGATACAGTTGCTTGGCTTGTTGATTTTCTGTACCAAGGGCAAAGGTTTCAAAGTTTGCCTGGGCACTTTTCAACCCCGCGACTGTTTGTTTCACATCGCTGATGACAGTCATATCCATCGCTCCTTTCTTTTTTACAATAGTTATTTTTTACCTCATCCTTGATTATATGTTTACCAAATTTTTCATTATTATGATGGATACTTGTATGAAGCGTGAGGAAACCAAACCATACAATAAGCAAATCGTGGCTCGAGGATGTGAATGAAATCCACCGATTGCCGGCGCGCTTGAAACCAGTTCTCCGTATGGGATGCAGAATGACCTCTTTGACGGGGCGATGGAGATCCATCAAGGCATGGATTTCGGCTGCATCAATCGGGTCACTCCCATTTATGCGCGGCATACGCCGGCCGGTTCGTGGTTCGCCCCTAGACTGCCGATCGAGGAGGGGGTTTGATCGGCCGGTTGTTTATTAGTAGAAAGTTGGACAGTCTGCGAAGATTCATCCTTGTTTTTTGCTTCATTCCCCGTCTGACAGCCAGCAGCCAGTATCACTATTGTAAGCATTACGGTTAAAAACCTTTTCATATCTAGTTCACCACCCTTGGTCATGCGGGTAACAAAGGAAAAGGTCAGCAATAATGAGCTAACCTCTTCCGTTCACCATTATTGTTTGTATTGTGGTTCTTCTTGTTCAATTTGAGTCACACGGGCTTCTAAATTAGTAATTAATTCTTGTGTGTCTTTTGCAGACTGTTCATAGAGCTGTTTAGCTTGTTGGTTCTCTGTCCCCAGCGCAAACGTTTGGAAACTTGCCTGGGCACTTTTTAGACCAGCTAATGTTGTCTTCACGTCATTTATTACTGTCATTTCCCTCGCTCCTTCATTTCGTTATTACCATAGTTATTTTGCACAAGGGGAAAAGGATCATAACTTCCTATTTATTTCATGATATAACACCTTATCCGTTTTTCTTATGAAAGCCAGTTTATCAATAATAATAAATATTAATGTTTTATGAACGGTATCCATTCAAAGTCCAGTCACCGAAAAAGCTCGGATGAAGATATCAATTTAACTGAGTATCAAAATACATAAAAAAGTATAAACTCCTCTTAATGTGAAAGAGGGTTTACACTTTTAATAAGACTATGCAAGCGATATATTGCATCTATATATTTCAACTTAACCACTCTTCCTCGATTTCGAAGGTACGCAATAGGTATTAACGTTATTGAATCCGTAATCCAATTACTATCTATCAAAAGAATAGCTTATATAATTAGCAGAATCCTCGGTACCCTATATGGGATCGCCAAGTTCTTACGCTCTCTTTTATACCGTCTCTAGAGAAGAAGTAGGTTATATAAAAAAGCATATAAAAAGTTCGACTACATTTTTTACATCCTATAACAACGGAGACAAAAGGCGAGCGCTTTGTTCCACTAAGCGCTTGGAAAAAGAACGCTGTTTCACATCTTCTATAGTTAACTCTTTAGACTCTGATAGATCACGTTCGAATTGCACTGTGAGTTTCTTAGCCACGTCTTTACTATAATAAAATTGACATGTCTCATAATTTAAACGGAAACTTCTCATATCATAGTTGGCAGCCCCTATTTCAACTATCTCTCCGTCAATGACCATTTGCTTCGCATGCAGCATTCCTTTTTCGTATAAGAAAATATTTACGCCTGCTTCTAATAGTTCTCCATAGTAGGTACGGCTTGCAGTTCCTACTACTATTTGGTCTACACGTTGTGGAACTAATAACCTAACACGTACACCTCGTAACGCCGCCGTTTTTATCGCCATAATAATATCCTCATCAGGTATAAAATAAGGAGTAGTGATGTCAATAGTTTTGACTGCTTGGGTTATACAAATGAAATAAGCTTCTCGGATAACGGGAGTTGGAATACCCGGATTTCCTTCTAAGGTATGCACATAAACTTCTTGTTGGGTTTTTGTAGGCGATTCTGTATCAATCTCCTTGATGTGAAATTCTGTGCTCATTTCTGTTGTCCACTCTAATGATTTGCCGGAGGAAATTTTGTTCTTTGTACCTCCTGTTTGTGTATCCCTGATTTTGCTCTTTTCCACTTCAGCGATGTTCCAATGGCTGTCAAAAATCCTCTGTAAATCTGCTGAAGCTTCTCCTGAAATGTGCACATGTGTGTCACGCCAAAATCCTACGTCAGGCTTCAATCCCGTATACTCATATCCAATGTTGATTCCACCAGTAAATGCTTCCTTTTTGTCTATCGTAATTATCTTACAGTGATCTCTATAATTCCAGTTTGACGTTATCCAAGGAAAGCGCAAAGGAAAAATTGTTCGGCATTCAATGCCAACATTCATCATGCGCTTGATTTCGCTGCGAGGAAACTTCCTGCTTCCCCAGCCATCTCTTATAAAACGAACTTGCACTCCAGCTTCTGCTCGTTCGATTAATAATTCCGTAATCCTCTTACCAATTTGATCATCACGGTAAATGTAATATTCAAGATCGATCGTTTTTTGGGCATTTTTTAGAGACTCGAAAATGTGTTTGTAAGTTTCAATCCCGTTTGTAAGTACTTGGATTTTAGCACTATGCAGCCCATTTACACTTAATTTCTGTAATGCATAAGCAATGCGTGAAGCTGATGGACTAAAGGAATGCAGCTCACAGGGGTTATCACTTGAAAATGAGAGCCTTTCTTTATGAATACGTTTGGGATTTACTGTACTAATATAGAATACAAATCCAACAATTGGTAAAATAAGACAAATCGCCAACCAGTTTAAAGCCTTAGCTGGTCTGCGGACTTCGCGGACTGCTATAATTAACATAACTATTGTATTTATAAGGTATAACCAAAGAATCCACTGCAATTGGATTTCTCCTCTCTTTTTTTATAACATTTGCGAGCCTTGACTGTTTTATACATGGAGGAACTGGTAAATTGTCGTTGATTTAGTTAAAAGCTTATCTTAATGATTTAAAATAAGCAGGAAGAGTTGTTATTTAGGACTTATATGAATACCCTCACTTTTTCTCCAATCTGCATAGAAAATCTTAGTTTTATCATTATACCCATTAGCTGTTAGTTCATTATTTAGCCACTCTTCATCAAATCCACACTCACTTAAATTGTCCCATAAAACTTCACCGTCAATAATTAAGCTGATCGGTAGATCTACAAAGCTTTCTGGCAGGTTGAGATCTTGCTTGTCTGGTTGTTGATATTTAGATTTTAGCAGTGTACTGATTTGACCATTAGGTTCGAGTGTGCCGTACTTGACTTCACGTACGGAGAAAACATTATTTTGTCGAAGTAAGCTTAATATTTGATTCATATCTAATTTGTTTTTTTTCGCTATATTTCGGTCAATGATACCATCTCGAATGATTATTGCAGGTTTCCCTACCAATATAGAACGTGTCGATTTTATTTTCAAAGTAAGAAATTCTACACCCAACATCAGCAATGTCCACAAACCAACAGCATATAAAAAAGACAAAATCCCGATATCGTCTACATAAATAGTATTTTCTAAAAACCCTCCAAGCAATAGCACAAAAACTAAGTGAAATGGTGTTAGCTGATATATGGCTGTTTTTCCTGTTAAGATGACAATGAAAAAGAGTGTGAAAAAACCAATGATGACTTTCATTGTCAGTAAGTCCATACTAATAGTACCCAAAATATTTACCTCCTGTTTATAAAATTTCCATAATTTTCAACATTTTAACTAACGCAAAAAGAACATCCCTTTTATTATGAACATTTAAGCGCATATCATTAAAAATTGAACTATAACCCGAATAATGGACATTTAATAAAAAGCGTCCATTATTCGGGTTTTTCTATGTTTAAATAGATATCCCGTTTATAATGAAACAAAGTATTGGATCGGAGGGATATATCATGGCGAGGAGCTTTTCAACATTCGAATTAAAACAATTGGAGAACAACCCAAATGTGCTAAAAGTGTCTGATCGGTCTATAACGTATCACCCAGAATTTAAAAAATTGGCTGTCCACGCATATAAAGAAGGGACTAGTCCTACAGAAATATTTCTTGAACATGGTTTCGACCTGTCGGTCATTGGAAAAGAACAACCCAAACGGTGTCTCCAGCGATGGCGTGGTACTTATGATAAGTATGGGGAAGCAGGATTAGAAAATGAGCGTCGGGGTAAAGGAAGCACTGGTCGCCCTTCTTCCAAGCATCTTACAGTCGAAGAAAAACTAAAAAAAGCAGAAGCTCGAATCAAATATTTAGAAGCAGAAAATGAATTCCTAAAAAAGCTCGAAGAGATGGAAAGGCAGGCGATGAAGAAGAAACAAAACTAGCCCCTTGCGAAATATATGAGCTTATCGAACAGTTGCTTCGTAAGTATAAGCTTAAAAACATGGTCTCCCATTTATGCCAGCTGGCTGGTATAAGCCGAAGTGGGTATTATGCCTGGTTAAAAGGCGAAACAAACAGGCAGCTTAAAGAAGAAAGCGATGAAAAAGATGCGGAACTGCTTATAGAAATCTTTCACGTAAACGATGGAAAAGTGGGAGCACTTCAAATCAAAATGATCCTTGAAAACAATTATGGCATCATTATGAATCATAAAAAGATTAGACGATTGATGAAAAAGTTTCGTTTAGTGACAAAGATCAGGCGAGCAAACCCTTATAAGCATATGATGAAAGCCACGCAAGAACACGGAACCTGTGATAACCTTCACCGGGAATTCGACCAAAAGGAGCCTGGTAAGGTGTTCCTTACGGACATCACATATATCTACTATGGTAAGGGACAAAAAGCTTACTTATCGTGTGTGAAAGACAGCACTACAAAAGAGATTATTACTTATGTGATATCTAAGACATTGGAGATGGAAATTGCCTATCGTACACTTGATAAATTGAAAGAAGCAGTAGGAATGTTTCACCCCGAAGCCATCCTCCATTCAGACCAGGGAGTACATTATACACACCCTGTGTTTCAGGAGAAGGTGAAACAAACGGGGCTCCTTCAATCAATGTCGCGACGTGGTAACTGTTGGGATAATGCCCCGATGGAGTCTTTCTTTGGCCACTTCAAAGACATGGTGGATCATAAATCGTGTGAGACACTTGATGAGTTGAAGAGGAAAGTAGGTAATTATATCGATAGATATAATAATGAGAGGTATCAATGGGGGTTAAAGAAAATGACCCCGGCACAATACCGAGGTCATCTATTAGCAGCTTAGACCTTTTTTATAAACTGTCCATATTATGTATCATAGGGCTTTAAGGTATAGTCCATTTCCTTCAGCTGCTGTTTCAGGTCCTTTGATGAAATTTCATAGCCTGGTGGATGGCTGCTGAAGTCAAACAGGACGTCATCTCCATAAAACCATTCCAGCGGCATTTCATCAATCGTCCTTGTCGGCTTTCCTTCTGATGTTTCGCCATAATGCCACGGCGCATCGACGTGGGTTCCGGCATGGGTGTTGGCTGTCACTGTTTCGGTTCCCCATGCTTTACCGTCGCGAAAGGCTTCTTTCTCTATTCCAAGAATCTGAGCGCCTTGCACTGCTCCCTCTTCATGGGAGTGATAGGTGATCGATGGGGGAAGCGGCTCTTTTACCGCAGGACTTAAAGGTACACTTAAATCAATTAACTTCATAATCCTTTCTCCTTTCACATGCGATTAACCGCAACTTCCGAAATGGAATGGTCATGGCTTACCAGTTTTATACTAATTCTTCTTCTGGGCCATAATTCCTACCTTTTCCAGATTTATTCCCTTTTCGCCATCTTATTGCATAGATATGGTTGTGAATCCCCGGAAAGGAATGAGAGTAATGTACAATGGTTCTTATATGTATGCCAACCCATATTATGGCATCTTTCAGATGCACCAATGGAATAGAAGCGACAGTAACGAAACGACGGCGCTCCTCGATGCGATCAAAAGAAAAGCGAAAACCATCAACCTATACCATCGCCTATCAGGAAAAGCAACAGGTCAGCAGGAACAAGCGGCTTTATTGCAGGCATTAGAAGAAGAGCGCACGCATTTACAGCACTTCACTGAATTGTATGCCCGACTTAGCGGGACACTGCCAGAATATGAAACTGAAAAAATCACGTTCCACTCGTATCAGGAGGGCGTGCGAAAAGCTTCCGAGATAGAAGCAGAGAATTACGAAGCGATGAGATCTTATTATTACCATTCCCCTCAAACTGCGGCAGGTCACGCATTTCTACGAGCATGCCAGGACGAAATCAGGCATATGGAGCAAGCGGGACAGTTCGCAGCAAATGGAGACAGTCGTCAAGAAACAACAGACTTTGGCGGGGAACCATATGTGGTTGATATCGAAGAGGCAACACTCAACAATGATACGTTCCGGACAGCGATATGGACCGGGGAAAACTTTCAAGTAACTCTGATGAGCATAGATGTCGGCGATGATATCGGCCTGGAAGTCCATCCGAATGAAGATCAATTTTTACGCTTGGAACAGGGGGAAGGCCGGGTACAAATGGGAGATAGTCAAGACAATTTAGATTTTGAAGCGTATGTCGAGGATGATTATGCCATCATGGTACCAGCCGGAAAATGGCATAATATTACCAACATCGGCCAGACACCAATGAAGCTGTATGCCATCTATGCACCGCCTGTGCATCCATTTGGCACGGTCCACAAAACAAAAGCAGATGCCCTGGCAGCAGAAGAAAGTTAAAGGAAAGGTGCCTCCCCAATATAAAGGGAAGAGGAAAGCAGACATACGTCTGCTCCGCTTGTAGAGAAACCCCGTGTTTTTCTACAAGCTTAAGGGGCTGTCCCATAAGTCTATAAGAGACTTATAGGGGCAGCCTTTTTTCATTATTGTTGATACTGGAAAAGTGGGGCTGGGAAACGATTCCCTTTCCACGGGGAAGACGACAAGTCTCCTCGGGCTTCGCCCTGCGGGGCCTCGTCAGTCTTGCCTCTCCCGTAGGAGTCTCATCGTTTCCCTGCCCAAATTGGCAATCAACAATACAAAAACCTTCTTTTTTTATGAGTAACTCTTCAGCTACTTTCATTGATTATAACATGGGGCAATTGGTTCTACCAATGGACTTCAGTGATTTAATTCCTGAGGACCATGTGGTCCGTGTCATTCATGCCATGGTGGAACAGGTCAACGATGACATCTTTTTCTCTCAATATCAAGGCGGCGGTCGGAGCTCCTATCATCCCAAAATGATGACAAAAGTTATCTTATACGCCCTACACGCAAAAAATCTATTCCTGCCGCGAAATCGCCAAAGCTCTTCGAGAACATCTGCCGATGATGTGGCTGGCCGGCCAACAGTCACCAGATTTCCGAACCATCAACCGGTTCCGTTCCGAACGGATGAAAGCAATTATTGAACCTTTATTTACTGAGTTGATTAAGCTTCTGATCGATCAAGAGTACATATCCATGGACAATTATTTCCTTGATGGAACAAAAATAGAGGCAAATGCCAATAAGTATACATTTGTGTGGAAAAAATCCGTCCAACGTTACGAAAAAAACTTACAGGAAAAGTTGGATCAAACTTTCGCGGATATTGAAGAAGCTATTGAGTTAGACGAAAACATACTTACTAATGAGGAATCTCCTGCCAAGCGAGTAACTTCCGGCAATTTGAAAAAGTTGTCGAGCAGGTAGAAGCTCAGGTGGAACAGGCGGAAAAGGCGGTCGAAGAGGAAGCTGATAAGGTAAAGAAGAAAGAAAAAAAGGAAGTATTCCGCGCCAAACGACGTATCTATAAAACGTTGAGCCAGGACTACCTACCTCGTTTAAAAAAGTATGAAAACCAGCTGGCCACCTTCGGTGACCGGAACAGTTATTCTAAGACAGACACGGATGCCACCTTTATGCGAATGAAAGAAGATCATATGAAGAATGGGCAACTGAAACCGGGTTATAATGTGCAGGCAGGAACAGAGAATCAATTCATCATCGGCTACTCGATCCATCAGCGTCCAACAGATACCCGTTGTTTTGAACCGCATTTTCAAAAGCTGCAGGCTGCAGATCTTCCGTTCCCCAACACAATTGTCGCTGATGGAGGTTATGGCGGAGAAACCAATTACAAATACGCAAAGAAGGAAGGGTTTGATACACTCATTCCCTATAACACGATGCGAAAAGAGCAGTCTCGTTCGTTCAAGAAAGACCCAAGCCAGGTTATGAACTGGAGTACAAGGAAGAAGGGGATTATTATATTTGTCCGAATGGACGAAAGGTCCCTTTTCAATTCCATTCTCACCGTACCGATAGGTACGGATACACGCGAGCCTTCAAGGTCTATGAATGTGAAGCGTGTACCGGGTGCCCTATAAAAGAAAAATGCACGAAAGCAAAAGGAAACCGGCGTGTTTACTATAACCCGGCATATGAACAACTGAAGAAGGAAGCAAGGGAAAGCCTTTGGTGTGACGAAGGAGCACAAATCTACGCCAAACGAAAAGTTGAGGTGGAAAGTGTGTTCGGTCATATCAAAGGCAATCGGTCGTTCCGGAGATTTTCTCTCCGGGGCATCGATGAATATAGAGTTTGGGCTGGTCGCCATCGCCCACAACTTCCTGAAACAGGCGGAGTGGAACCGCCTGTTTCACTGGGGAAATAAACTCACCACGAAAAAACCACGAAGAAAAATCAATTTCTTCGTGGTTTTTTCATTTTAAAGAGACTTTTGGGACAGCCCCTTTTTGCTTAGAAGAATTGTTTCTTATCCCGTTCTTCTTTAAGTATCTCAACGGATTCCCGGAAACGCAGGGAGTGGACAATCTCCCGTTCTCTTAAAAATGCTAGACCATCATTCAAATCAGGATCATCTGACATATTGATGATCCACTGGTAAGTTGCGCGTGCTTTTTCTTCTGCCGCGATATCCTCATATAGATCTGCTATCGGGTCGCCTTTTGCTTGAATATAAGTTGCTGTCCATGGGACTCCAGCCGCATTCTGATAGAATAAAGCATTATCATGATCGGCGTAATGAGCTCCTAATCCAGCTTCTTTCATCTGTTCCGGTGTTGCGTCTTTCGTTAATTTATAGACCATTGTTGCAATCATTTCTAAATGGGCGAACTCTTCTGTCCCTATATCTGTCAATAACCCAATAACCTTGTCAGGGATGGAATAACGCTGGTTCAGGTAACGTAAAGCAGCGGCCAATTCCCCATCGGCACCTCCATACTGCTCGATCAAATACTTGGCTAGACGAGGATTACAGTTGCTGACCTTGACCGGGTATTGTAGCTTTTTCTCGTAATACCACATGACAAAGAATCACCTCCGCTTAAAATTTTTTTATACTTGCCATGGCCAGGGGCTATCTTTCCATTGCCATGGTACACCGGAATAGCTTTTTCCATACTGCATCAACGGACCGAACTGTTGTTCAAAATTCTTTTTCAGCCTGCGACTTTCCCGGGCGCAGGCATTGAACTGTTCGATTGCATCCTGATCATTTGGATGAGTATCTAAATATAAGGTTAATTCCACTAATACAAAGTCCACGGCCTGAATTGCCTCCATCTGGTGGTAATATTCAGGAGGGATGGTCGCCATTATTTCCCCTCCTCTCTGTAGGGCTTCTTTTTCGGGTAAGGATCAAATAAAGCTGGCCATAATGTCCCTTTTCTTAGTGCAACCCGGGGGTCGAACTGTTGTAATCCCGGCGGCTGGTAGGGCATGTATAGATTTGGCGGGGTAGAATAGCATTTGATTTCCCTTAGAGGGCAGGGATCCATCGGACTATGGAAAGGTCGATAGCATTTCTGCTGGGTGTACATCATCATCACCTTCCTTAACGGAGACTATTGCAATTGTATGTACACGAAAGGTCGTCCTATACCCTAATTAAAGAAGGAAATTTGTCCTCCTTAGTCGAATTATAATTAAAGTAGTCATTATTAAATGTTGGAGTGATGAGAATGTTTGTCAAAAGTATCATGAAGCCACCCCATGAATGTAAGTGTGCACAAAAACATGACAGCTTGAACTTCAATTATTCCAAAAAGTTATTGGGAGAGATTGGCAAGTTAATAACTGCTACCCATTAAAAGAAAAGCCTCTCAAGAGTTTTATACTCTTGAGAGGCTTTTAAATTTATTAAACGATTTTTAAAACCAATCAAAATCCAGTCAAGTTGTTCTCAAACCCTATGTTGAAAGGGTTTCGGGCGTTATCACATCATGCCGCCCATTCCGCCCATGCCACCCATGTCTGGCATGCCGCCGCCTGCTCCGTTGTCTTCTTCTGGAAGATCAGCAACGACTGCTTCTGTAGTCAAGAACATAGCTGCTACGGAAGCTGCGTTTTGTAGTGCGGAACGTGTAACTTTAGTTGGGTCTACGATACCAGCGTCAACCATGTTGACCCATTCGCCGGATGCAGCGTTGAAACCTACGCCGACTTTTTCACCTTTCAGGCGCTCAACGATGATGGAGCCTTCAAGGCCAGCGTTGTGTGCGATTTGACGTACTGGCTCTTCTAGAGCGCGTACGACGATTTGTGCACCTGTTGCTTCGTCGCCAGTAAGGTCAAGGCCTGCTACTTTTTCGTAGATGTTAGCGAATGCAGTACCACCACCGGCTACGATACCTTCTTCAACCGCAGCACGAGTAGAGTTCAACGCGTCTTCGATACGAAGCTTACGCTCTTTCAATTCTGTCTCAGTAGCAGCACCGACTTTGATGACAGCTACGCCGCCAGAAAGCTTAGCAAGACGCTCTTGCAGTTTTTCTTTATCGAATTCAGAAGTAGTTTCTTCTGCTTGAGCACGGATTTGAGTGACGCGGGAAGCGATTTGCTCAGCGTTTCCTGCACCTTCAACGATTGTCGTGTTTTCTTTTGTAACAACCACTTTCGAAGCACGGCCCAATTGCTCGATGCCAGTGTTCTTAAGCTCAAGACCAAGGTCTTCTGTTACTACTTCAGCACCAGTTAGTGTAGCGATGTCTTCAAGCATTGCTTTACGACGGTCACCGAATCCTGGAGCTTTAACAGCTACAGCGTTGAATGTACCGCGAAGTTTGTTCACAACTAGTGTTGCAAGAGCTTCACCTTCAACGTCTTCTGCAATCAATAGAAGCGGCTTGCCTTGTTGTACGACTTGCTCAAGTACAGGCAATACTTCCTGGATGTTGCCGATTTTCTTATCAGTGATCAGGATGTATGGATCTTCAAGAACAGCTTCCATTTTATCCTGGTCGGTTACCATGTATGGAGAAGCGTATCCACGGTCGAACTGCATACCTTCTACTACTTCAAGCTCTGTGTTGAAGCCTTTGGATTCTTCGATCGTGATGACACCATCGTTACCAACGCGCTCCATTGCTTCTGCGATCAATTGGCCTACTTCATCGTCACCAGCAGAGATGGAAGCAACTTGTGCGATAGATTCCTTACCTTCAATTGGCTTGGAAATGTTCGCTAGTTCTTCTGTAGCAAGCGCTACTGCTTTCTCGATACCGCGGCGTACGCCTACTGGGTTCGCACCGGAAGCAACGTTTTTCAATCCTTCACGGATCATTGCCTGAGCCAGTACAGTCGCAGTTGTTGTACCGTCACCAGCTACATCGTTTGTTTTAGAAGCAACCTCCGATACAAGCTTGGCACCCATATTTTCGAAATGGTCTTCCAGTTCGATTTCTTTCGCTATGGTTACACCGTCGTTTGTAATTAGTGGAGAACCGAATTTCTTCTCAAGAACGACGTTACGCCCTTTTGGTCCTAATGTCACTTTTACAGCATTAGCAAGTGAATCTACACCACGAAGCATTGCGCGTCGTGCGTCTTCATTAAATTTAATTTCTTTAGCCATGAATAAATGCCCTCCTTATCAAACTTGAATCTGTACGTATTTTATTTGAAACTTAAGGAATTACTGAATGACAGCCAATACGTCGCTTTCGCGAATCACTAAGTATTCTTTGCCTTCATACTTAACTTCTGTTCCTGCGAATTTAGAGTAGATGACATGGTCGCCTTGAGCAACTTCAAGCGCTACTTTTTCGCCATTATCGGTAACTCGTCCAGATCCTACCGCTACTACTTTACCTTCTTGAGGTTTTTCCTTCGCGGAGTCTGGAAGTACGATTCCGCTCGCAGTTTTTTCTTCCTGTTTTACAAATTCAATCACAATACGATCACCAAGTGGTTTTAACAATTCGGACACCCTCCTCAATGTGATTCTATTCATTTATCAATTTATTAGCACTCGACATTCTTGAGTGCTAACACAATTATTATAATAATCAATCACATTTTATTTTGCAAGTAAGAAGTGTAAATTTTTTTCGAAAAAGATTGGTGAAAAATGTCGGGTAAATCCTTATTGTTACGCGGGCTTTTCAAACTGTGTTAAAATACGGAGAGTGACCGAAATTGTACGTAAAGGAGTCGTTCGATTTTGCCAAATAGATATTGGTATATTATCGCTATATATATTGCAGCACAGTTATCATCTATTGTAGGAGTACCGCTCCTGATGGCAGTTGGCCTCGATAAGGGCATAGCGATTACAAGCTGGGCGGTGTTCAGCTTTTTTATCGCCACTTTAATCATTCTATTCTTATTGAAGCCGGATATGAAACAAGCTTCCTTGCAGCGGGAGCGTTCCAGTGCAGGAAACATCGCGTTATGGTCGTTCCTTGGGGTGTTCCTTGCTTATTTCGCACAAATGATTGCGATTCTAATTGAAACATTTGTCTTTGGCATCAAGCCGGGATCTGAAAATACACAGGACCTGATGGAGTTCGCCCGTATGTCACCGGTGTTCATCATCGTCATGGTCTTATTCGCACCGATTTTAGAGGAAATCATTTTCCGTAAAATCATTTTCGGTACGATTTATAAACGGTCGAACTTTATTGTGGCAGTGCTCGTATCGGCAGTGGCATTCGCCGCTTCCCACTTTGATTTCACCCATATGGTAGTATACACGGCAATGGGGATCGTCTTCGCTTACTTGTATGTGAAAACGAAAAGCATCATCACCCCGATCATTGCCCACATGGCAATGAATACCGTTGTGGTCATTGGACAATACAGCCTGTCGGAAGAAGATTTCAAACGGATGCAGGACCAATTTGACCAGCTACAAACCATTTTTGGAGGCTTCTTACTATGAGAACATCACCGCTATTCATGGCCTTCCTTTATTTTATAATGGGATTGGTTTTCACCTATATAGCGGCACAAAGTGTCGATGATACGATCTGGAATTTCATTACGATCTTTCTGGCTATTCTGGCCACTTTTGATTTTGCCGTTTCGATCCGGTTATTTAATCTGCACATCAGGCTGAAAAATTCAAATAAGAAATAACAACACGAGGCCTGTTTTTTAACAGGCTTCTTTTTGTTTAAAGGGGGATACATAACGATGAAGACTTTATTACAAGGAAAACGGGTGAGACTGACACAGGTGACCAAGGAAGACCTCGAGGCGATAGCAGACTGGTATCACAACTCTAATTTCTCCCGCCTGTTTGACGCATTGCCAGCAGCCCCGAGAACAATGGACCAGTTGGAGTCATGGCTCCAAGAGTCCAATGAGTCTAACAACCAATACACCTTTTCGATTCGGAATGAAAGCAATGAATTTGTCGGATATGTGGAATTAGAAAGCATCTTATGGATTCATCGAAACGGCTGGGTCAGCATTGCCATCGGCGATGAAGAATATCAGGGAAAAGGTTACGGCATGGAGGCGATGCAATTACTGATCGATTTCGCCTTTTATGAATGCAACCTCCACCGTCTTCAGTTGACGGTATTTTCCTATAACCAGCCTGCCATCTCCATGTACGAAAAACTCGGCTTCAAAAAAGAAGGCACCCACCGGGAATTCCTCCTTCGCGACGGACAAGCATTCGATATGCACCTGTATGGACTGCTAGACTATGAATGGATAAAGTAAAAAACGCCTCTGCTCAGCTCTTTAAGCTGAGTCGAGGCGTTAATTGTTTTCCTGGCTTTCCTTTTTATCACTTTCCACACCCTTTAAGATGAAAGAAAATGGAATCGCAATGATCAATATGACTGCGGATACGAGAAAAGCCTCATTAAGTGTCTGCAAGGTTGCTGCCTGCATATCCAAATCGGGCGAGGTCGCAATCGCTGCACGTCTTACTTCATAATAAATGGAGAAGAAAACGATCCCTAACGAAGATGATATCTGCCGTAAGATATTGTTCATCGCAGAACCCTGTGCTACGAGATGTTCCGGGATTGCGTTCATACCGGATGTCGTGGCGGGCATGTTCCCCATCCCCATTCCAAGACCTCGGATCGTATTCAATACTAATATCCACCAATATGGCGTATCAAGGCTCAGAAAACTTAACCCCAGGGTTGCTACTGCCATGATGGCAAGGCCGGGAGGAACGACGAACTTCGGCCCTTTTTTATCAAGCAGCCTTCCACCAATCGACATGAATAATCCACTGGCCGCTGCAGCCGGCAGAAACAGAAGGCCTGTTTTGATCTCCCCTAACCCATAGACATTCTGAATCAATAATGGCAATAAGAAAATACCGGAGAAAAGACCGATCGAGGCCGCTGATGTAACAAGAATCGATACCGAATACGTTGGCACCTTGAATACAGATAGGTTCAATAACGGCTGTTCCTGGCGGTTTTCATAAAAAACGAAAGCCACTAACGCCAGGATACCTCCGATGATTAGTACCATACTCACAGGAGACAGCAGTAATTCCAGCGTCCTCCCTCTTCCAAGTGCATAAAGGATGGCACCAATCCCCGTAGTGACGATCACAAAGCCGCCTGCATCGAATTTCAGATCCGGCTTTGTCTCGGTCGGTTTCAAATACTTGCTCGATAACAATATGCCAAGCAAGCCGAACGGTATGTTGAATAAAAACAGCCACTGCCAGGCGAAGAACTCGATGATAACCCCGCCGATCGTCGGACCGATGGCTGGAGCGACCATGACAGAGATTCCGTAGATACCGACAGCCAGCCCCCGTTCATCCCTAGGAAAAGCATTGAAAATCAGTGCCATCGCTATCGGCATCATTAGACCGCCTGCCATCCCCTGAATTGCCCGGGCGACGATAATCATGCCTAACGACGGAGCGAGCGAACCGGCAATCGACCCGATAATGAAGACACTGAGGCCAATCAAATATACTTTCTTCTTGCCGAACCGGTCTCCAAAATACCCCGTAAGAGGCATTGTCATCCCCATGGAAACCATAAAAATTGTCAGCATCCAGCCGACATCTACCGCATTAGCATCAAAAATTTCCATGAATCGGGGAAGCGTCGGATTCAGCATGCTGTTATTCAATATGACCGTGAAAGTTCCAAATAAAACGGAAACGACAACCAGCCATTTTGATGGCAACTTGCCCATACAGCTCCCCTCCAGTTAATTTATTTCGAAACACGAACTATCATCTACTATACCATAGTAACCCAGCCACTTCTCTCATCTTGCCTTCCATGATATACACCTTCCGTGTAATATCTAAACTTGAAACCAAAGGAAAACGGTAAAACTCCTGTGTAACCAAAAAAGGACGACCGTGGTGGTCATCCTTTTATTCTTCTTGTTCCTCGCCCGCTTCAAGCGGATAGTGCTTCAGGAAATACACCAGCGCTTGAAGTTCGATCGACAAATCGATATGGTGGACCCGGATATGTTCCGGCACCGTAATCCTGGCCGGGGTGAAATTCAAAATTCCGGAAACTCCCGATTGGACAAGCCGGTCCGTAATACCCTGGGCCGCTGCAGACGGAACGGTAAGTATCGCTGCAGTGATATCGCCTTTTACCATATCTTCGAGTTCATCGATATGCTTCACAGGAACCCCGCCGATTTCCGTTCCTACTTTATCCGCATTAGAGTCGAATGCATACTCGATTTTAGTATTATTGTTTTTCATGAAGTTATAATGTAAAAACGCGGTACCAAGATTACCGACACCGATCAAGGCTACTTTCGTGATTTCATCCTGATCGAGCGTTTTTCTGAAAAAGGAAAGCAAGTATTCGACATTATAGCCATAACCTTTTTTACCAAGGGCTCCAAAATAAGAAAAATCGCGACGGATGGTTGCAGAATCTACCTTGACCGCCTCACTGAGCTCCTTGGAGGATACACGCTGTTTCCCCTGGCTGTGCAGATTATTAATGAATCGATAATATAATGGCAGCCGCTTCGCTGTCGCTTGTGGTATTTTATGTTGCTCGATATCCATATCTTTCACTCCTTGCTTTCTCTATAGAAGTCCCCGCTTTTCCCGCCTTTTTTCTCCATTAAATAAGTAGGTCCAATGACCATTCCTTTATCAACGGCTTTGCACATATCATAAACGGTAAGCGCAGTCGCTGAAGCTGCCGTGAGCGCTTCCATTTCTACACCGGTGCTTCCCTTCGTTTTGACTGAAGCATCAATCATCAAATGGTAGGTATCTTCCCTTTCTTGCTTCCATTCGAAATTGACGTCGACACCCTTCAACTGTAATGGGTGGCACATCGGGATCCAGTCGGGTGTCTTTTTAGCTGCCATGATACCGGCAACCTGAGCAACCGACAGCACGTCCCCTTTGGCGATTTCTTTATTGGTGATCTTCTGATATATTTCATGGTTTACCTGGACACTGGAAACAGCAGTCGCTGTTCGTGTGGTGACATCCTTTTCCGAGATATCGACCATCCTTGCCCTTCCCTGCTCATTGAAATGAGTGAACTCTGTCAAAGTAAAGCCTCCCTTGAAGCAGAAATTCTATTATGTGTATTTACATTACTTGTATTTTACCAAAAATGCAAAAGATAGTCGTTAAGTTTTTCACAATCTGCCATCATGCTTCTTGCCTGCCAGCTTTGATGTGAGATACACTTGACTCATTGAGGTGAACAGACATGATTCTGATGCAGATGAACCAGATTGAAAAACGATTCGGTGCTGAACTCATTCTATCGAATATTAAAATAGAAGTACAAACGAATGACCGGATTGCCATTGTCGGTCGTAACGGCGCAGGGAAGTCCACCCTGCTGAAAATCATGGCGGGAGAGATGACCCATGATGGCGGGGAGAAATTTCAGCCAAAGGACGTTTCCATTGGCTACCTGGCCCAGAACACCGGTCTTGAATCCGACCGGACGATCTGGGATGAAATGGAGAAAGTCTTCAGCCATCTGAAGAAACTGGAAAGCGAGCTTCGTTCCATGGAAAGCCGGATGGCGGACCCCGACCTGATGGCAAACGAAAAAGAGTACCAACAACTATTGAAGGAATACGACAGTAAGCAGGAAACATTTAAAATGGAAGGCGGCTATCATTATGAAGCCGATATTAAAGCCGTACTGAACGGTCTTAACTTCCATGATTTCGATCTTGCTACCCCGATCAATACGTTAAGTGGCGGGCAAAAAACGCGGCTCGCGCTCGGGAAGCTTTTGCTTTCCAAACCGGATGTCCTGATTTTGGACGAGCCGACCAACCATCTGGACATTGATACACTCAGCTGGCTGGAAAACTACCTTCAAGGCTATCAGGGTGCAGTCGTCATCGTATCCCACGATCGGTACTTC
The DNA here is from genome assembly GCF_900176565.1 of Thalassobacillus devorans. Lineage (GTDB taxonomy): Bacteria > Bacillota > Bacilli > Bacillales > Halobacillaceae > Thalassobacillus > Thalassobacillus devorans_A. The sequence goes on along the minus strand of NZ_FXEH01000004.1, from coordinate 15,618 downwards.
CTGGATAAAATCGTGAAGACGGTGTATGAAATCGCCTTTCAATCTTCCAAGAAATATCATGGAAACTATAGTGATTATTTGAAAAAGAAAGAAGCCGATTTCGAGCTGGAAATGAAGCAGTACGAAAAACAGCAGGCCGAAATCAAAAGGATGGAAGAATTCATCCAGAAAAATATCGTCCGGGCGACGACAAGTAAGCGGGCACAAAGCAGGAGAAAGCAGCTGGAAAAAATGGATCGTGTCGATAAACCGAAAGATGAAAATCAATCGGCGAAGTTCTCTTTCCAGGTTTCCAGACAAAGCGGTAATGACGTCCTCCGCCTTCGTGACCTGGCTTTCCGTTATCCGGATAGTGAAACGAACGTGTTCGAAAACGTCCACCTGGATGTTAACCGCGGTGACAGCATCGCGCTTGTCGGTCCGAACGGTGTCGGCAAAACCACTTTGCTTAAGACCATTATCGGCGACTTGAAAGCCCATAAGGGAACGATCCAAATCGGAACCAATGTCCAGGTCGGCTATTATGACCAGGAACAGACAATGCTTCATTCAACAAAAACTGTGCTCAATGAGCTTTGGGATGATTATCCGATGAAAAACGAAAAAGACATCCGCACCATTCTCGGAAACTTCCTGTTTAGCGGCGAAGATGTGCTGAAGCCTGTTTCGTCTTTAAGCGGCGGCGAAAAAGCCCGTCTGTCCCTGGCTAATTTGATGATGCAGGAAGCGAACCTGTTGATTCTCGATGAGCCGACCAACCACCTGGATCTCGACAGCAAAGAAGTATTAGAAGCGGCACTGGTAGACTTCCCAGGCACGATTATTTTCGTTTCCCACGACCGTTATTTCATTAATAAAATCGCTACACAGATTTTTGAAATGACCACTGGGGAGTCTCGTATGTTCCTCGGTGATTACGACTATTATATAGGGAAAAAACAGGAAGAATATGAACTGGAGCAGCTGGAAAGCCAGGATCGCCAGCAGGAAACCAGCACCACACCAGACACGAAGACGAGCTTCCATCAGGATAAAGCCCAGAAACGGGAAGCCCGTAAACGCCAGCGGCTCATCGATGAAATCGAAACAGAAATTGCAGAAATCGAAGCAGCCATCGAAACCAACGATGAACTCTTATGTGAACCGGATATTTACCAGGATCATGAAAAATCACTGGAATTAACTTCAGAGAACGAACAACTGAGCAACAAGCTGGAGCATTTAATGGAAGAATGGGAAGAACTTCATACCGAAGAATAATAGAGCTTTGCTGATCACAGAATCAGCAAAGCTTTTTTACTTAGGGGAAACCGATGGAAACTTATCATTTCTACCCGTTGTATAAACGTAAAATACTAAAAATCTTTCATAATTTAGTACCCATTTCCTTATACCTCCTATGGTAAGCTAGAGGTATGTACTAGAACAGGAGTGTTGGAAATGTTGAAGGTGCTTATTGTCGATGATGAACCTATGATTCTCGAAGTCTTAGAAGCTTATATAAAAAAAGAAAATTATGATGTCTATTTGGCCGAAAACGGCGAAGAAGCATTGCAAATGTTTCATAGTGTCCACCCTCACTTCGTCATCCTCGATCTGATGCTGCCGGACCTTAGTGGCGAAAGTGTTTGCCAGCAGATTCGAAAAACATCGGATGTGCCAATCATGATGCTGACGGCAAAAGGACAGGAAAATGATCGCATCAATGGCATTGAAATCGGAGCGGATGATTATATCGTCAAACCATTCAGCCCCCGCGAAGTAATCGTGCGGATGAAGTCGATTTTAAAAAGAACAGGCTATCTCTTTATGGAAGATTCCTTATCTTTCAATAACGGGAAGCTGACGATTTTCCCGGCTAAGAAGCTGGTATATGTCAACAATGAGTCCGTTTCATTGACACCGATTGAATTTCAATTGATTACTCAAATGGCTAACCGGCCAGGCTACGCGTTCACACGTGCGGATCTCTTGAAAACCATCCAGGATGCCGGCTATTTTGAGGGTTATGAAAGAAACATAGACGTCCATATCAAAAACATCCGGAAGAAGATTGAAGAAGATACGAAACATCCCAAGTACATCCAGACCGTTTTTGGTACAGGATATCGATTTGGAGGGGAAAGCTGATGTTCCGAACACTGCGTGCCAGAACCTTGATTGCCTTCATTGCTATTTCTTTGATTGGTGTTGTTTTTATCAGCGGAGCTTTTAAATATGCTTTTGAAGACTGTTTCAGTGATTACCTGGATGATAAACGAGAAGCAGAAGTGGACCGGGTCGTCACATTCCTTCAAAAGGAACACCAACGTGATGGTAAGATAACAGGAGACAGTATTGATGCGATGCTTCCCTATCAGGCGATGACAGAAAGCTTATTTTATCGAATCTATGACAGCAGCGGGAATCTGGTGCTTGATTCTACAGACCTCGTAAAGGAAATAGCCAAAATGAAAGAGGATCAGCATGGGGAAGCACCGAATTATAAAGATATGGATTACACTCAGGAGACGCGGGAACTGACTTATGACGGCGAAAACATCGGCACGATGGAAGTCAATTATCATCGTGGCTATGAGAAAGGTGAATTTCAGTTCCAGGCTAAAATCGATAAATACATTGCTGTCTCAGCCCTTGGAATTTTCGGGTTATCGATCGGGCTCAGCTTTTTATTCAGTAACCAGCTGACTTCAGGTTTGCGCCGGGTAAAGGATGCAGTCCAGGCGTTAAGCAACAATGATACGACCGTACGTGTTACGAACAGTAAACTGACAGACGAAATCCAGCAGGTAGCGGATGCCTATAACCAGCTCGCGGAACGCCTTAACAGCCAGCAGATGCTGCGCAAACAATTCACAGCGGATATCGCCCACGAACTCCGCACGCCCATTACAATTTTAAAAACACAAATCGAAGCCTTTCAGGATGGCATCTGGCAGCCGACCCAGGAACGCCTGGCAAACAGCCATAAAGAGCTGATGCGACTGGTACGAATGGTCAATGACCTCGAGGAACTGATGGAAGCAGAAAACCCTGATATCCATTTGAATGTGGAAGAAGTGAATACGAACCAAACACTCACCCATATTAAAGAGCACTTCTATGTCGCGGCCAAACAAAAAGATCTTCAGCTCGATTTGACCCTCCCGGAGGAACCGATTTATTTTGAAGGCGATAAAGACAGGGTCTGGCAAATCATGTTGAACCTTGTATCAAACGCTATCCGTTATACTCCGGAAAAAGGAACAATCCGGATTCAGGCAAATGAAACGGCAGAAAATGTCTTTATTACGGTAACCGACGATGGAATCGGCATCGCTGCGGAAGACTTACCGCATATATTCGACCGCTTCTACCGTGCAGAAAAATCACGGGCCCGCAAAACAGGAGGAGCTGGAATCGGCCTGGCAATCGTGAAAGCACTCGTTCAGGCCCATCATGGTCAAATAAATGCCCAAAGCACAGAAGGAAAAGGTACAAAAATGATCGTACAGCTTCCTAAAAAAACTTCCACTAAGTAGGAGGATGATTGGATGTGGCAGCACAATGAAGTGACCTCCCTGCTTACGATTGAATTCCCTATTATACAAGCAGGCATGGCAGGGGGCGTCACTACGCCGGAACTGGTCGCCGCAGTATCTAATGCCGGAGGGTTAGGAACAATCGGAGCCGGTTATATGACCCCAAAGGATTTACAGACAGCTATCCGGGAGACAAAAAAGCGGACAGATAAGCCGTTCGGTGTCAACGTGTTCGTACCGGAAGAAAGCACAGGATCTGAAGCAGATATCTCGTTCGCCAATGACTTGTTGCAGCCTTTTCATGAGGAATTACAAATAGAACCGACCGAGGAGGTATCGCATTCCTCCTCTACTTTTCAAAAGCAGCTGGACATCATTATAAAAGAAAAAGTTCCCGTTTGCAGTTTTACTTTTGGAGTACCATCCGAAAAAGTGATTAGTCATTTAAAAAACCATCAGATTCGCCTGATCGGTACAGCGACTACAGTCATAGAAGCAATCATCAATGAAGATGCCGGAATTGATCTTGTCGTTGCACAGGGCAGTGAAGCCGGCGGTCATCGTGGAACATTCGCTGCTTCCTTTGAGCAGGGAGCGGTAGGTATCATGTCGCTTGTTCAAAGAATGGCAGCCCGGGTATCTATTCCAGTCATCGCTGCCGGTGGTATTATGGACGCGCGTGGCTTTGTCGCTGCGACTAAGCTTGGCGCTCAGGGAGTGCAAATGGGTACCGCTTTTCTGACCTCACCAGAAAGCGGTGCAAAACCGCTTCATAAACAAGCAATTCTCGAAAGCGACGGTGATGATACGGTGCTCACCCGCTCGTTCAGTGGAAAACCAGCACGAGGAATTGAAAATGCCTTCATTCGCCATTTGCGCCATCATGAGCATCAATTGCCGCCTTATCCCATCATGAACACGTTAACCAAAACATTGCGAAAGGCAGCAGCAGAACAAAACAAACCCGACTACATGTCCCTCTGGGCAGGCCAGAACGCCACCCTCAGCCGTGAAGTCCCTGCGGGTCAAATAATCGAACGCATGGTCAACGAAATAAAAGGACTATGTGAATAAGGGGAAACTGTCATGAAATTTTCATGGCAGTTTTTTTGTGTCCATTTTTGACTACTTCGTGGCTAACTTATAAAGAAGATATGAAGACGTCATTTTTCGTGACATTTGTCACAGTTGAGTCTCCCACCCTCTCTCTACAATAAAGTTAACGACAAGGATGAGAGGTGAAATCAATGCTTAGTAACATGCTTGGAAGTAAAAACATGACAGAAAAAGACTGGAACAACTTGCTTGATACAGCGTTGCCAGATGTAGAGAAAGAGATGGAGGCATCTCCCTTCGATACAAAGCTGAGTTTCAATATGGCGGATGATGCCAGAAAGGTAATCAACGGGAAGTTGAATATCAAAGACTTCCATAAGAAATACCATTCCAAACTGATGCGGGAGTTCGGGGAGGAAGTCGGACAGGACTTTGCTTCTGGTGCCGATGATGACAGTACGGCGACAGACGGCGTCAAATGGGGCATGGTCATCGATTTACGGAAATGCGTCGGATGTGATACCTGTACGGTTTCCTGTAAGGCGGAAAATCGTACTCCACCCGGGATCTCCTATAATGTTGTCCTGGAACAGGAAATCGGTGATTTTCCGAATGTCGCCAAAGTGAATTTACCGCGCCCATGTATGCAGTGCGAAAAGCCTTCCTGCGTGCAGGTCTGCCCGACCAGGGCGACATTCAAACTGGATAATGGCATCGTAACCATTGATAATGACCGCTGTATCGGCTGTCGTTATTGTATCGTTGCCTGTCCTTACGGTGCGAGATCGTTTGATTTCGGTGAAAGCTACGAAGATGAAATGCTTGGCTATAACGATGTAACCAGTCCGGAATATGGGATTGAACGCGGGGAAAGAAAGCCAGGCAAAACACCAATTGGCACCGTAAGGAAGTGCAACTTCTGTCTGCACCGTCTGGAACGTGGCGAAGAGCCGGCTTGTGTAGAAACTTGTGTCGGCGATGCCAGATTTTTCGGAGATTTGAACGACCCGAACAGTACCGTATCCAAGCTATCTAAAAGTCCGCGCGCCTTCCGCCTGAAGAGTGATCTAGGCAACGGACCGAATGTCATCTATCTAAAATAGGAGGTGGAACCTATGGCAACTACTGCAGTAGCTGCGCCGAAGGTTAAAGTCAAAGAAAAACAAAGCAAACGTTTTAAGCTATGGATAGGATTTTTATTGTTATTGTTCTTCGCTGGCGGTTATTTCATCGTTGAGCGTCTCGTCCAGGGGCTTCCGGTCACCAATTTATCATCGATCACCCCCTGGGGAGCCTGGATTGCCTTTTATATCTTTTTTGTCGGCTTGAGTGCAGGGTCCTTCCTATTGTCTACATTGATCTATGTATTCGGCATGATGGAATATGAGCGGATCGGAAGGATGGCCCTATTTACTGCCATTGTCTGTATGATTGTCGCTTTGACCTTTGTATTGATGGACCTCGGCAGGCCGGAACGGATGTTGAACGCCATCATTTATTGGAATGTTACCAGTCCGCTGGCATGGGAGGTCCACTTTTATCTCGTCTACATCGCCCTGCTCACGACAGAATTATATATTGCCATGCGGGAAGATCTCGTTCGGTTAGCTGGAACGCCTTCTTTAAAAGGAAAAATCGCCAAGTGGCTCACATTCAAAAACAGCCCCATCAATGAAAGTACAAAGAAACGCGACCATAAGTGGATGAAGATACTCGGAACCATCGGGATACCACTTGCGATTTTAGGTGTCCATGGCGGTACTGGTACCATTTTTGCCGTTGTGCAGGCACGTCCATCATGGAACACTGGTCTCTTCCCTGTCATCTTCGTCGTCTCGGCTATGGTTTCAGGGACCGCCCTGTTACTTGCCATGTACATCATTAAGAAAAAAGCAACCAGACAAAAAATCGACCACGGCATGGTCGTTTCCCTTGCGAAGATGATGGTTGCATTTCTATTCATCGACCTTGGTCTCCAATTCTATGAATACCTCGTCGGTGTTTATGGATTGGAACATCACCATCTCGAAGGGCTTGGCACGATGATGGGAAGCGCCTACAGCTGGTCCTTCTGGGGAGTGCAAATGTTCCTTGGAGCGGCTATTCCCACATTTTTAGTCTTCTATAAGAAAACGAGTAAAAACGTCAACGCCTTGCTGACTGCCGCCATCCTCATCGTCATCGGCATCATCGGTGTAAGCTTCAACATCGTCGTACCTGCACAAATTGTCCCATTGTTCGAAGGGTTCCCTGCCGGTGACTACTTCCCTACTTTTAATGAATGGATGGTAAGCATCGGAATAGCAGCAATGGGATTGCTAATTTATACGTTCGGAGAACAACTTTTGCCGATTGAAGAAATTCAATCACCGGAGAAATCGGAGGGCTGATCATGGATAATAAACCAATGAAACGGAGAAGTTTTTTAAAAGCATTAGGAGCCTTTAGTGCCGTTGCGGTTGTCGGGCCTGCCTTTATTGGTCCTGTCAAACAAGTGGCCAGCGGCGTGTGGGGAGATGAAGGACATGGCTACGGCAGTGATTATCAGGATTATGGCGCAGAAGACGTCATTTTTACCACCTGCGAGCAATGTAACAGTTTCTGCACCATCAAAGCTTACGTGACGAGCGGCAATAAGAACGGACCCTACAGCTCCATCATTCGTAAAATCGCAGGAAACCAGTATAGCCCAATCAACATGGTACCTTACGGAGCAATCGCCTATGATACTTCTCTCGATGATGCTGTCCGGGGTACAGGAGATGTTAAAAGAGAAGGCCGAGGCTTCCGTGGCGGCCGTACCTGCTTGAAGGGGCAGGCAGGCATCCAGACTGCCTATGATGCTTATCGGGTCAAGAAGCCATTGAAACGTGTTGGTCCACGCGGCAACGGCAAATGGAAAACGATCAGCTGGGAACAGGCTTATGAAGAAATCATCAACGGCAGCAGCGACCTGAAGACTCCTGGTCTCAAAGGACTTTCTGCTTATGTTCCGGAAGAAGACGTCATGAGTGATTGGGAAAAAGTGAAAGAAGAAAAGATGGACTTCGAAGCATTCGATAACAAGTATCGCGATGTATTGATTGATCCCAAACATCCCGACTTTGGCCCAAAGGTCAACCAGGTTACCTTTATGGTCGGCGACCGGCGCGACTTCATGGAGCGCTTCATCCTGCAAAGTCTTGGCAGCAAGAACTATTATCACCATGGCGGTGTCTGCGGTATCAGCTCCGTTACCGGCAATGTCCGCTCCTACTCTGCCAGTGAAAAGAAGAAAAAACGACAGTATGCGGATGTAGAAAATACATTGTTCTTACTCGTATGGGGCACGAACCCAATGGTCGCCAACAAAGGACCGACCTGGCTCGCTCCTAAAATTACAAATGCGATCGAAAATGGCATGAAAATGGCGGTTGTTGATCCACGCCTCAGTAAAACCGCCGAAAAAGCGGATATGTGGCTTCCTGTCAAACCAGGAACCGACGGTGCACTGGCCCTGGCTATCGGCCGCTGGATTATTGAAAATAAGCAATACGATGAATCGTATTTGACCAACCCGAATAAAAAAGCTGCTGAAATGGATGAGGAACCGACATGGAGTGATGCAACCCATCTTGTAAACCTCAGTGATCCAAAACGGCCGAAGCTCCGCGCAAGCGACCTTGGCATCGGATCAGAAGAGCAATTCGTCGTCATCGAAAACGGCAAACCCGTCCCTCATGACAAAGCTATGGAAGGTGAGCTGGAAGTAGATACAAAAATCAAAGGTCTAGAGCTGAAATCGACCTTCCAGCTTTATAAAGAACGAGTTATGGAAAAATCACTTGATGAGTACGCAGAAATTACTACGATTGATAAGCAGCAGATCATCAAATTAGCCAAAACATTCACTTCCTACGGGAAGCGTGCAGCTATTATGGCTTACAGAGGCCCTGCGATGCATGAAAATGGCTATTATAACCAGCGTGCAATCGTTATGCTGAATCATTTAATCGGAAGCTATGACTGGAAAGACGGTAACATCACTACCGGCGCCTCCTATCAAGAATTCACAGGACGCTACGATTTAATGACTGTCCCCGATGGCAAAAAGGCTTGGGGGGTTCCAACAGGCCGCTATCAGTCCAAATATGAAGACTCGACACTGTTTGAAAAAGACGGATACCCTGCCAAACGTCCATGGTTCCCGCTCAGCGGTCAATCAGTCGCAGAAGTGCTGCCAAGTGCTTTAGATGGATACCCATATCCTATTAAAGCCTTGTTTACCCACCGGATGTCCCCTGTTCTGTCCTCTCCTAATGGGCAAGTACAGGAAGAGGCGCTTAAGGATCCGAAGGTGCTTCCATTGTATGTAGCATCGGATGTCCAAATCGGGGATTCATCGAAGTATGCTGATTTCATTCTTCCAGATACGACCTATTTAGAGCGCTGGGGCAGAGAATCCATCTACCCGAACATCACCACTAAGTTCACAGGTGTCTACCAGCCGGTTACACGGGTGTTCCCGGAGGTCCGCTCCTTTGAAAACAGCGTCATTGAACTGGGCAAACGGATGGAACTTCCCGGTTTCGGAGACAAGGCATTCCCTGATGGCAGCTCCCTGCATAGGGAAGAAGATTTTTATATCAAACGGGTCGCCAACATCGCTTTTGATGAAAAACCAGTACCGGACGCTTCTCAGCGGGAACTGAACATTTTCACAAGCGCCCGTAAGAAAGGATTAGGAAAATACTTTGATGAGAACAGATGGAAACAGGCTGTCAAACCGGAAGAATGGGCGAAAGTCGTCTATGTGCTGAATCGTGGCGGGCGGTTTGAAGAAGCAGGAAGCGAGTATAATGGCAACCATATCAAGTACCAGTACGGCGGTCAGGCTGACTTTTACGATGAAGGGGTGGCCGCTCACAAGAATACATTTAACGGGGAACACTTTGAAGGCATGCCCTATTACCAGCCGATCAAAACCTTTGATCGTAAGCCCGTCGACCAGCCAAAACCATTGCAATTCATTAACTGGAAATCCAGGAATTTAGGTACCTACCGCAACGTAAGCAGTGCCTGGCTGAGAGAAGTACGTTCAGATAACTATATTTGGATCAACCCGGTTGATGCCAACAAGCGAGGATTGAAAAGCGGCGATACCGTGACGATTGACAATGATACGATCAAGCTGAAAGGCACGGTCACCGTCACAGGTGGTATCGCTCCAGGAGTCGTCGGTTCTGCCTATAACATGGGACAGACAGGTTACGGGGTGAATAGCCAATACATTGACGGCAAAAAGGAAAAAGAACTTCCGGAATACAACCACACACCATTTGAGTTCAACAAGCCGATGCATGAAGAAGCAGGATTCCCAGGATCACGTGGAGATGGATTTATCGTCAACAAATTGACATATGTGGATGACAGCATGAAGCATGGCGTGATGTATGATGAAATTGGGGGCTCCCCTGGTCAATTGGATATGTTTGTAGATATTAAGAAAGCTTAAAGGAGGAAATTGACATGCTTACGATTGAAGAACGTAACGGTCAATTATTGTTGACGCAGTTATTTACCCACATCTGGTTCGGCGAATGGGATCATTATGAAAAGGTATTGAATCAACTGCCCGATGAACTGAAAGAATCATTCCCTTTCCATCCGTATTATAATCGGGAAGACTTCGAACTCTGGTATGAAAATTACTTTTCTATCCCAGGCGTCTACTTCATTCCTCCTTACGTGTCCAGTTACACGGAAAAGACAGAGGAAGCGATCGACCGCTCCCGTCAGGATCTTCTTTGCCTGATTGGTAAGTTTGAAGAAATGGGTTTTTACTATCCAATTGAAAAGGGAGAATTTCCGGACCATATCGGCAGCCTGACTGCCTTTCTGTCAGCGGCAGCAACAGAAGAGATTAAGGCGGAACAGGAAGGAAATACCGAACTGGCCAGACAGTTACGGAATGCCCAACTCGATATGTATCAGTCTCATATTAAGCAAGGGCTGAAAAAAGTCGCCAGACATAGCAAAAGAAAACTGGAAGATCCATTTTTCAGTGTTTTTATCCCGTACTACCTGGATACAATGAAAGAGTTATTTGATACCCATAAATAATAGAGGAGTTGATCCGCATGTTATCTAATATCGGAATCCCTGGTTTGATCTTAGTATTAGTAATCGCATTGATTATCTTTGGCCCATCCAAATTGCCTGAAATCGGGAAAGCGTTCGGCAGCACATTAAAAGAATTCAAAAAGGCGACCAATGAACTTGTGAGTGACGATCCGAGTAATGACCAGAAAAAAGAACAATAACTAAGCAAGAAGGACTGTTGCTGAGACAGTCCTTCTTTTATGCATCCAATGAATCGAATAGCTAACAGCATCCACATAGTTATTCACAGTTGAACAGCTATTTTATTACTTTTGCACAGGTTTATACACATTATCCACAAGAGGATTCACATTTATCCACTTTTCCCACAGATAATATGAACACTTAGGAATAAAGTGTTTGCGAATGATTATCCACAGTATATTTATGCATCTGTGTATAACACCTTACTTTCCCCCAATAACTTATACACATGGTCATTATAAAAAACTTGGCCCTTAGCCTATTGAATAATTTACAAATAAAAAAACTCCCTGATTTAGGGAGTTTTTAACTTTGTTTTAAAGATCTGTTCGCATAACGTTCCAGGCTTAACGATGGATTGGCGTTTAAATCCCACCCGGCACGATGGCCTTGTTGATACGCAACAGCCCCTGCCGCTGCAATCATTGCGGCATTATCTGTGCAAAGTTTTAATGGAGGAATCAACAATTCGATCTCTTCCCCTTCGAATTTGTCTGCCAAAGCCTTACGCAGCCCTTGATTAGCCGCTACTCCTCCGGCTACAATCACCTGCTTCACCTGATACTCCTTGGCAGCCTGATATGTTTTTGTGGATAACACGTCAACTACACTCGCCTGGAAGCTTGCTGCTACATTTTTGTCTTCCAAAATGTCACCTTTTTGTTTCGCGTTGTGCAGCTTGTTGATAACTGCGGATTTCAATCCACTGAAGCTGAAGTCATAAGAGCCCTCTTCGAGCCAGGCTCGTGGAAAATCAATCGTTTCGTCGCCCTCTTGAGCAAGCTTATCGATATGGGGACCACCAGGATAAGGCAGTTTCAACGTCCTGGCTACTTTATCATAAGCCTCCCCGGCAGCATCATCCCTGGTCTCTCCAATTACTTCAAAAGAACCATGTTCCTTCATCAGAATCAATTCCGTATGTCCGCCGGAGACGACTAAAGATAATAAAGGGAATTCAAACTCTTTTTCCAGCCGGTTGGCGTAAATATGTCCGGCAATATGATGGACCCCCACCAATGGCTTATTTTTAGCAAAAGCGAGGGCTTTAGCCGTATTTACACCGACAAGCAATGCACCGACAAGTCCAGGCCCTTCCGTTACAGCAATGGCATCGAGATCGTCAATCTCCATTCCTGCCTGAGACAATGTTTCTTCCAATGTAATCGTAATCTGCTCGATATGGTGGCGGGATGCTATTTCCGGAACAACTCCGCCGAAGCGTTTATGGCTTTCGATTTGTGAAGCTACAACGTTAGCTACGAGCTCTCTGCCATTTTTCACAATCGCTGCAGCTGTTTCATCACAACTCGTTTCAATCGCTAGTATATAATTATCTTTCGTCATGAAAATTCACCCACATCACTAATGCGTCCTCTCCATTATCCGTATAATATTGCTTGCGAATCCCACCAGGAACCAACCCGAATTTCCGATACATGTGCTGTGCTCCTGTATTAGTTACACGCACTTCCAGGGAGAGCATGATAGCCCCCTTCTCGACAGCTTGTTCGATGACATGGCCAAACAATAAAGCCCCATAGCCTTTCCCTCGATGGCTTGGAAGTATAGCGATATTGGTAATATGAGCTTCATCAATGATCATCCATAATCCGCAATAGCCAAAAATACGGTTTTCGTCTTCAATTACATAATAAACAGCGAAATTATTCTGCTCGACTTCCCCGACAAAAGCTTCTCGTTTCCAGGGGATTGCGAAGGAAGCATGCTCGATTTCCATCACTTCATCGATATCGTCGACAGTCATTTCCCTGACCGTTACGTTGTCCATTTATCTCTTCTCCTGCTGTTCCAGCCATTTAGCTTCAGCTTCTACCAGCCTTAAATAGTTAGGAACGAGACCATGCAAAGGTTCAGCTTCCTTGCTCTTTCCTGCCAAAGCTAATGCACTAGGGCGAGGGACATGCCAGGCTTGCGGGGGGATAACCGCCTGATCACCTAATATTTCTTCAATAGCTTCCCGGTAGAGCTCAACATCCTGACTTAAAAATAAAATCGGTTCTTCCCTATCCTTCAATTCTTCCAGCCATTCTGTCATCAGTATATTGGTTTCATCTTTCACAAGCTTCATATCCTGGTCGTATAAGCCTGTGTAAACCAAGCCTCTTCTGGCATCAAAGAAAGGACAGATGCTGCCATTAAAATACATCCCCTGATAGGCTAATACTTCCAGGCTTGAAACGCCTATCACAGGGATATTCAATGCCCATCCCATTGATTTTGCTGTGGTAAGACCAATCCGCACACCGGTATAGGAACCCGGCCCTTTGGCAACAACGATTCTTTCCAAATCGGAAGGAGCCACTCCTGTTTCCTTCATCAATTGATCGATGGCCGGCATCAATCGTACAGAATGATTTTTCTTTATATTTGTAATCAATTCACCAGCTGTTTCTCCATTTTTTACAACAGCCACTCCCAAGATTTGATTAGATGTATCTATAGCTAATACGTTCATAAAAATAGCTCCTCGCATATCTTTTCCAAATGAGGATCCTCTGTTTTCCCTTCAATGAAACGTGCCCGTTCATCCAGATAAATGATAGTAAGATCCAGCCTTCTTTTCGGTAAAAAATCCTGAATGAACTGTGCCCATTCTACCACCGTAACTCCTTCTCCCTCAAAATACTCCTCGAAACCAATATCCTCTTCGCTGTCTTCCAGGCGATAGGCATCAATGTGATAGAGGGGGATACGGCCTTCATACTCTTTCACAATCGTAAACGTCGGGCTGCTGATCGTCCGTTTGACTCCAAGCCCTTCTCCAAGGCCTTTAGTGAAAGTTGTTTTTCCAGCGCCTAAATCACCTTCAAGAGTCAAAACGTCACCTGCCTGTAAACGCTCGCCAAGCCGTCTGGCGAGTTCCTTTGTCTGTGCCTCGGAAGTTGACGTGATTTTAAAAGATTTCACCCTTATCACCTATCCTGTCGTAAATGTGTATAGCCCGATTTCGCTAATCGTGATTTTTCATTTTCTTCATATAGAAACACAACCGGTTCCGTATCCTTTTTTTCTGTCACCGAACCAATTTTAGTTACACGGGTGGAGGACGCTTTGGCAGCCTGTTGTACAGCTTCCCAGTCCTTTTCCGGGACAGCTCCGAGCAGCTCGAAGTCTTCTCCTCCTGATAACATCCATGATTTACATATTTCCTTTTCCAGCCTGCTCAAATAGTCCACTCTCGGCAAGTCCTCATACTTGATATGTAGATCAACACCGGAAGCTGCAGCAATTTCATTTGACTCGCTGGCAACACCATCGCTGACATCATTTAAGGCGACACGCTTCAGTGACTGCAGCTGAAGGGCAAACGCTACACGAGGAGCCGGTTGTCTGTGTCGGCTAATAAAATAGTCAGCTGCAGCCTCATCGAAATGATGCTTGCCTAATAAATATTCCAGCCCGGCTTGTGCATCACCCAAGGTGCCAGTCACAAATAAGACATCGCCTGATTTGGCCAAATTGCGATACCTGCTTTTGTCAGGTGGTACAAGACCAAATACCGTAACAGAAACCACCAGCTCTTTTCCTGAAACCGTATCGCCACCAATCAGATCCATCCTGTATTGCTTTGCAAGCTCCTTCATACCTGAATAAATTTCATCAATTTCCTCTACAGACCAATCCTCCGGAATCACAATAGATACCATATAAAAAGCAGGGGCTGCACCCATAGCAGCTAAATCACTGATATTGACCGCGAGAGCACGATAGCCCACATGGAACGGCTCCATGGTCTCCCTTGAGAAATGTACATCTTCTACCAGTGTATCCACCGCGGTTATAATATCCTGGTTATTCGCTCGAAAAACTGCTGCATCATCACCGATGCCCTTCAGCACTGAGGGCTGAAAATAAACATCCTGCTTGATGGAATCGATGAAAGAAAATTCATCCATAGATGGTGAGCCTCCTACGTTCATAAAAAGATAAGTTCATTATATCAATAACTTGTCCAAAGATAAAAAAATGCATAACAAAAGCCTTAGGATTTACCTAAGGCTTATCATATCGAATTTATAATGGCGGTCCGGACGGGACTCGAACCCGCGACCTCCTGCGTGACAGGCAGGCATTCTAACCAACTGAACTACCGGACCAAAGCTAAGATATATGTAAGTAAAAAAATTTGATTGTACTTTACAGTACACGATTTTCAACTAACTAGGAAGATTATTCGACGTTGCAAGTGAAAATATTTTGGTTGCGGGGGCAAGATTTGAACTTGCGACCTTCGGGTTATGAGCCCGACGAGCTACCAGACTGCTCCACCCCGCGATAGTGTAAATGCATTTCTTTCTGCACTTACGATAAGTATAAAATTGACAGCCTAGCAGCGTCCTACTCTCACGGGGATAAACCCGACTACCATCGGCGCTGGAGAGCTTAACTACTGTGTTCGGCATGGGAACAGGTGTGACCTCTCCGCTATCGCCACTAGACCTTTTATATTAGCGACAAGATTAATTATATTAACTTTCCGCTAAAAAATCAAGAGTTTTTTTAGTAAACCCTCAAAACTAGATAAGCAACATTCAACGACGAACGTCGTTTCCACGACATTTGTTAGTTAAGTCCTCGATCGATTAGTATCCGTCAGCTCCACGTGTCACCACGCTTCCACCTCGGACCTATCTACCTCATCGTCTCTGAGGAATCTTACTCACTCGAAGTG
>NZ_FXEH01000005.1 GCF_900176565.1 Thalassobacillus devorans | reverse complement strand
GTGGAGTCCGGTGTTATCCGGTATTAGCCCCGGTTTCCCGGGGTTATCCCAGTCTTACAGGCAGGTTGCCCACGTGTTACTCACCCGTCCGCCGCTCGTTCCACAAGCGTCACCCCCGAAGGGGATCCGCTTGCTTCCCGCGCTCGACTTGCATGTATTAGGCACGCCGCCAGCGTTCGTCCTGAGCCAGGATCAAACTCTCCATAAAAGTGAAGTTTGTCTTGACTTCCCCATGGATGGGGTGACTTCGACGTTGCAACAGGACGTTGCGAACTTAGTCGAAGATCCTTGCTCTTGCACTGCTAAAGTGCGTTGTTCATTTCCTCATATAATGAAGAAATTGTATTGACGTACTGGTTGGTTCGTTCAGTTTTCAAAGATCAAAATTGTTTTGCCGCTCAAATTGGCGACTTAATTAATATATCATGGGGTTGTTTTAATGTCAACAACTTTTTCATGATTTATTTTGTGTTGTTTCTTGTTGTGAGCCGCTCTCTTGAAGCGACAAGTAATAATATATCACGGCATTTCAAACAGTGCAAGGGTTTTTTATAAAAAATATCAAATAATGTTTTTCTTCCTATTAATGCCGTTTTCATTAAGGTGACTCGGGCTCGATATCGAGCTAACCTAAGGTCGTAAATATAAAAAGGCGAGGCAAATGCTCCCCGCCTTTTTATTCATAACACCCAAAGCTGAAGCGCGGTCAATGACAACAGTCCCGGCACTCCCAGCAACCCGGTTACGACCGCCGTAAAGATATTAATTGGTATATGCAATCCAATACTTGCTCCAAACACATTGGCGAAAAATAGTAACAAAACGCCGATCAACAGTTTCATACTCGCCAGCCCCACCCATTTCATCGGTTTTATCGGGGCTCCTAATACAAGTATCAACACAATAGCAATCACTAAACCGCTAATGACAATTACCGGCTCCACAGCAACTTCCCCCTTCTGCTTGTCCTTTTCTATCATTCATATGAAAAGGATCCGGGGAATAGCACTCCATTTAAGACAGTGCGTTCAGCTTTCGATATCTCGCTTCCCGGAGAAGATAGAAATACTTCGCCTGGACCAGCGCGAGATCCCGCAAACCTTCTTCCGTAGGTTCAATGCTATGATCGATGATTTTTTTCAACTGCATCCAATCTTGTTTCAAATAATATATTTCAGCCAAGAGTTCCTGATCCATCACCTTTTTGATTTTCTTCCTTCTCAAATGTGACACCCTCTTATTATAGTTCTCTTCTGCCTTCCATTGCTTTCGAAAGAGTGACTTCATCCGCATACTCCAAATCTCCACCCATCGGCAGCCCATGGGCCAGACGGGTGATCCGAATTCCCGAAGGCTTGACGAGTCTGGATATATACATAGCTGTCGCTTCTCCTTCGATATTCGGATTTGTAGCCAGAATCAGTTCTTCGACGCCTTCGTCCTTCAGGCGGTTCAATAAGCTCGGCACGTTGATATCTTCCGGGCCGATACCATCCATGGGAGAAATCGCCCCATGCAAGACATGATATTTCCCACTGAATTCTTTCATTTTTTCCATAGCTATGACATCTTTCGGATCTTGTACGACGCAAATAAGTGAATTGTCACGTGCTTCATCCTGACAGATGGAACACGGATCCTGATCGGTGATTTGCCCGCAAACCGAGCAATGGGTAAGTTCCCGCTTAGCATTTACTAGTGATTTACCAAACTCCAAAACATCATATTCTTCCATCTCCAGCACGAAAAAAGCCAGGCGGACAGCCGTTTTCGGGCCTATCCCTGGCAGTTTCGTGAAACTATCGATGAGCTTGGAAATCGGCTCTGGATAATACATTTGAATTCCTCCTAGAACATTCCTCCAGGCAAGCCTTGAGTGAATTGTCCCATGGTATCGTTAGTTTTATCATCTACTTGCTTCAATACATCGTTGGTTGCAGCAAGAATTAAGTCCTGCAGCATATCCACATCATCAGGGTCGACGACTTCTTCTTTAATTTCTACATCTGTAATTTCTTTTTTCCCGTTAGCTACAACTTTAACCATTCCACCACCGGCAGTTGCTTCAAAAGTCAGCTCATGAAGCTCTTCCTGGGCTTTCATCATTTTCTTCTGCATCTTCTGCATTTGTTTCATCATATTATTCATGTTTCCTCCACCACGCATGGCAAATTCCTCCTTCAGGATATTTAATCATGTATTTCTATCAAATCATCACCAGCAAGCTTGCGCGCTTCGGTGATTAATGGATCTTCTTCCTCTTCCTTGCCGTCTTCCCCATTTTCCGCTTCTTCCGTTTTCTGCTTACGAACATATTCTTCCCTTAACTCCTGCCATTTCGGCTCAGGAATGGGGATGATTTCCACACTTCTGCCGATGAAGTCCGCTAACAAAGGCTCAATGGTCTGTTTATGTTCAAGAGCCAGTGAACAATGAATTTCATACCGGAACGCCAGGACAAGTCCTTTATCCGAAGCTGCCCTTGGTTTGCTGTTCAGCAATGTGGCATGAGCCGGGGCGTTGTTCTGCTTTAAAGCTTCCATGAAGTTCGCCCATTTCGAATGGATCATTTTGATATTATCTTTCGAAGCTTCATTTAATACGAGACGGATTCGTTCATAAGGTACTTTAAATCCGTTACGGTTGCTTCTAGGCTGCGGACGTCTTGACTCTTGTGGAGAAGATGGGGCAGATGCAGGATTCTGCTTGAGCTGCTTCAACTCCCGTTCCATCTCATCCAGCCTTCGTACCAGACGCTGGACCGCTTCTGACTCTGCCGGCTGGGACTCAGGCTGACTGTCGACAAGGTTCAACATCGCGATTTCAATGAACACCTTCGGACTGGTCGACCATTTCATTTCCTGCTGGCACTTATTCAATTCTTTGATCGCCTGCTGGATCCAGTCAGGTGCTGTTGCTTCCGCCAATCGTCTGAACTGCTCATCCGGTATGGCCCGCTCAAGATTATCAGCCAAGTCAGGAGCACTTTTATATAGAAGTAAATCCCTTAAATAATAAATCAAATCGAAAACGAACCGTCCAGGATCTTTCCCCTGTTGAATCAAATCATCTACATGCTGTAATGCCTGCTTAACATCATGCTGCTGAAGCGACTCGATAACCCCGGCTAATTTTTGCTGGGATACAGAGCCCGTCACAGCCAGAACATCATCAATGGTCACTTCCTCATCACTGTAGGAAATTGCCTGATCAAGTAAACTCAATGCATCCCGCATGCCGCCTTCTGCTGTCAGCGCAACTACTTCAAGCGCTTCCCTCGCTACCTCGATACCTTCCTGTGTAATGATCTTCTCCATTCGGTCAACCATTGCTGTTTGGGAAATCCGTTTAAAATCAAAACGCTGGCACCGGGAGATGATGGTCAGTGGTATTTTGTGCGGCTCGGTCGTCGCCAAAATGAAAATGACGTGCTTCGGCGGTTCTTCCAATGTTTTCAGCAAAGCATTGAACGCGCCGATCGATAACATGTGTACCTCATCAATGATATAGACCTTATAATCCACTACACTAGGAGCATACTTCACTTTATCTCGTATCTCACGAATTTGTTCGACCCCATTGTTCGAAGCGGCATCGATTTCGATGACATCGGAGATAGAACCATCCTGTATGCCACGGCATGCAGCACATTCATTACACGGTTCTTTTGCTGGAGAACGTTCACAGTTGACTGCTTTAGCAAAAATTTTCGCCGCACTGGTTTTTCCAGTACCGCGCGGGCCTGAAAAAAGATAGGCATGCGAAAATTTATCCTGCATGATCGCATTCTGCAACGTCCGGGTGATATGCGTTTGTCCTACGACGTCTTCAAAAGTTCGCGGACGCCACACGCGGTATAATGCCTGATAGCTCATACAACCGTTCTCCTTTTATAGTTTCTCTACTATTATACCTGAATGTCTCTCCAGATGAAAACAAGTGGAGCCTAAAATAATAGTAGAAAAAACTAGCTTGTGACGAAATCCCTGGTATTTCTTATTTTAAAGACTTTCATGAAGAAACCTGTCTTTTTGTACAAAAAAACTCACCTGGGATTCCAGGTGAGTTCTTCCCTATGTAATGCCGCGCACCCATCTTCGATGGGGCGGCCCTATGCGTTACTCAAGCTCATGGCTCGACCCAGGCACTCCCGCGGCACACGGGAGGGTCAGCTTACTGCTGCTTCCTTCCGGACCTGACAGGGTTCGCTGGTTCCCGTTGCGCAGGACCTGGGTGTCAACACCACTTACTTGAGGCAGACCATAAGGCCGCACCACCTCGGATGGGGATTCGGCCTCGCTATAGCGGATTGCGAGTACAGGGCACCGCTACCTCCCCGCTTAGCACGGCATATTTCAGTATAACGATTTTCATTCTAAAATGCAATGGGAAATCAATGTAAATCTTTGGATGATTTCATTTTTTTCTTTTGGCTGCGGATCCGCTTGAAGAAATCGCTAAGCATCTGTCCGCACTGCTCTTCCTGAACTCCATCAACTACTTCCGCCTGGTGGTTGAAGCGTTCATCCTGCAGTAAATTCATCAACGTTCCTGTACAACCCGCCTTTGGATCCGGGGCGCCGAACACGACACGAGGAATCCTTGCCTGCAGAATAGCTCCTGCACACATAGGGCATGGCTCTAATGTCACATACAGTGTGCAGTCCTCCAGCCGCCAGCTTCCCATAATATTATTCGCTCGTTCGATAGCAATGAATTCTGCATGGGAGGAAGTAAGCTGACTTGTTTCCCTTAAATTATACCCAGAGGCAATAACCTCATTATCCTTGACAATGACTGCGCCAATGGGAACCTCGCCCACAGCTTCTGCTTTTTTTGCTTCTTGCATCGCATATTGCATCCATTTTTCATCTTCACACATTTTCATCACACTTTTCTTCATGATTTAGCTCGTCATCGAGCAGAATATAAATGAAAGAAGGTGGAATCCTTATGACCGCTGGAAAACAATCGGCACTCTTATATATTGATGTCATCAACGACTTCCAATTTGATCATGGGAAGGAACTGCTCAACCAAACTTACCATATCCTTCCTGCTATGCTTAAGTTACAACAGTATGCCCGTGACCACAAGATTCCGATCATCTATATCAATGACCATTATGCATCCTGGCGGGCAGATCTGCAACAAATCTACCAGCATTGTTTAACTAATGATAATAAAGAGTTGTTACAAGCCCTTCGCCCAAAGGAGGATGATTATTTCCTGATTAAACCAAAGCATTCCGGGTTTTATCAATCTTCGCTGCAGTCTCTTTTATATGAGTTAGGTGTAAAACGGTTGATTTTGAGCGGAATCGCGGGAAATATCTGTGTTTTATTTACTGCTAATGACGCTTATATGCGGGAGTATGATCTATGGGTTCCGCAGAATGCCGTCGCATCCAATGACCCGCATGATAACATGTTTGCACTGACGATGATGAAAAATGTCTTGAAGGCAGATGTTTCTCCGATATAATCATAAACCCTCCCTTACTGGTCATAAACTGATAAAGGATTAATAGGAAGGGAGTGGCAAGATGCAGATATATGTAGTGCAAAGCGGAGACAGCCTGTTTTCGATTGCAAATACGTTCAACATAAATCCACAAGCCATTATTGAAGCGAACGAATTAGAAACTCCAGGAAACCTCGTTGTCGGTCAGGCGCTGGTTATCCCGATTACCGGGGAGTTCTATACCGTCCAATCCGGAGACAGCCTATACACGATTGCACAGAGATTTGGTATGACAGCTCAGGAACTGGCTGATATTAACCAAATTCCATTGGATGCACCTCTGCAGGTAGGGACGAGGCTGTACATTCCGCCTCAACCGAAAGTGAATGCGTCTTTCAACGCTTACGTGGAGCCGACAGGAGGGCAGGTTTCGCAGGCGTTGGAAACAGCCGCCAGAAGAAGAAGCCCCCTCTTAACTTATCTCGCTCCATTCAGCTACCGTGTACAATCCGATGGCAGCCTGGAAGCACCCCCGCTAGATGACTTTCAGCAGATTGCACAAGACAGTACGGCTTCCTTGATGATGGTGGTGACCAATTTAACGGACGATGGTTTCAGCGCTGAGCTGGGGAGGACGATTTTGACCGATGAGAACGTCCAGAACACCATGTTGAATAATATCATCTCTACCGCTCAGCAGATCGGTTATAAAGATATCCATTTTGATTTTGAATTTTTGCCACCGGAAATGGCAGAGGATTATAATAATTTCCTCCGGAAGGCTAAGCAACGCTTAAGGCAGGAAGGGTTATTGATTTCTACCGCATTAGCTCCCAAAACCAGTGCTGAACAGGAAGGTGCGTGGTATGAAGCCCATGATTATGGAGCGCATGGAGAAATCGTCGATTTTGTCGTTTTGATGACCTATGAATGGGGATATAGCGGTGGTCCTCCAATGGCAGTATCGCCAATTGGCCCAGTTCGTGAGGTAGTCGAATATGCTTTGACTGAAATGCCGGCAGAAAAGATTTTCCTTGGTCAGAACTTATATGGATATGATTGGACACTTCCTTATGTAGAAGGCGGAGAATTCGCAAAAGCAATCAGCCCTCAACAGGCGATTCAGCTGGCAAGAGAAAATAATGTAGCGATTGAATACGATGAGGAAGCCCAGGCACCTTTTTTCTTTTATCAGGATGCCGAAGGGAAAAGACACGAGGTGTGGTTTGAGGATGCCCGTTCGATCCAGCGTAAATTTGACCTGGTGAAAGAACTTGGTTTAAAAGGGGTCAGCTACTGGAAGCTAGGTTTATCCTTCCCACAAAACTGGACATTGATTGAAGGACAGTTTAATGTCGAAAAACTGGAATGAACAGGTGGCTGTCTCACCAAAAAATTGGTGGAGGCAGCCTCTTTCCATTTATGTTCCCGGGACGATTTTTACATGACGGTATTCAATATCCGCTTGATCCCAGGCTTTTTGAAGACCCCTTCGATCGATATCATCCATCGGTACATCACGATATGGGATGGATAATTCAAAAGGACGCTCGAAAGGAAAAGGCGCAACAGAAACTGTGTATTTGTCCAGCCAGTGAGCAATCATGCCATCTGGAGCAAAATCAAATGTCTGTCTGAATCCATCTTTGAACCATGACAGCTCCTCTTCTTTCGAAATCCCCGGCTCCTGCATACATATATACAATG
The DNA here is from genome assembly GCF_900176565.1 of Thalassobacillus devorans. Taxonomy (GTDB): domain Bacteria; phylum Bacillota; class Bacilli; order Bacillales; family Halobacillaceae; genus Thalassobacillus; species Thalassobacillus devorans_A. The sequence continues at coordinate 1,269,010 of NZ_FXEH01000005.1, read as the reverse complement.
ATAAATCATCACAGAATTGCAGACGTTTAAAATGAAGATCATAAAGATACTTTGGTACTTCTACGTTCATCTGCTTCTTCAAGCGGCTCCGCCGTTTTTGTTCATGATCGAGAAAGTGTTTGATGTCTGCATCATGTGAATCTTTTGGAAAAAAAGAGCTATAATGCCGACTGCATAGTACACCCGCATAGTAAGAGTCTTTTTCAATTTCATCGATGCCATGCACATAGGCATTCAATTTCTCTTTCAAGGGGTAATCCACAAATGAATAAGGACGGTTCTTATCATCATTCCATTTCGGGTGCTTATCCAAAGGAATCCAGGCACGGTCATGCTGTCCAACAGCCCAATCGGCGTGCTGGCGGAGTTTGGACCGCATGATAAAATCCTGTTTCCAGTGATCGACCAGCTTGCCTGAGGCTATCGCATGGTCATGCTGCGCCATCATTACAAAAGAATCTCCAACCTGATTGACTATCATAGCTTTTCCCTCCCGTATCAATGAAACTTTTTTTCTGCTTTTTTCGTATTTCTATGTAGGACATACAACGTGAGGTGCATTCCAATGATTTTTAGCGTAAAGAAAAACCCACTGCTCGTGCTGCTGACCATGGCCCTTTTGCCGCTGGGGGTTCTGGGTATTTATACAGACCCCGCAGAGGGCTGGATCGGATTGATCATTGTTATCCCGATTGCCGTTATTCTTCTTTGGGCGCTATTTCAATCATACCACGAAGTGACAGATGATGCTTTCATCGGACATTTTGGTCCAATTAAAAAAAGAGTCAAACTGGAGGATATAAAGCTTGTCGAATACAGTTATAACCCTCTATCAAGTCCTGCCTGGACTTTGAAGCGTCTGTCAGTTACCGATACTCATCACCACACCTATCTCCTTTCAATTCCAAAGGAAGAAGATAGATTCCGGGAAGTATTGCAGCAACAATGCCCCAAAGCGACGATACGTATATGAAAACAGCTGCCACGACCGATACCAGTCAGGCAGCTGTTCGTTTTTTTACTTATAAATTAAATAGTTGTCGCGGATTTCTTTGAAATCCTCCAATTCACCTTGCCATTGCGATTTGATTGTGTCAATGCTTTGTCCTTCTTCAATCGCTTCTCTGATCCAGCCGTTCCCGACCAGATTATCAAAGAAAGAGATACCGGAACTGTTTTCCGCACGGAATTCAAAGTCTTCCGGATACATATCGTGAATGGTTTTTACAAGCGCAAGGCCTGTTTCCACCGGCTGGAAGATCTTCTTGTTGGTGACATGAATCTGTACCCCATGAGAAAGGTTGCCAGCATGCTTAGAAAATGTTGGCGTGAATGATGCGGCGCGGAAGGTCACTCCCGGAAGTTCCAGCTCATTCATTGCTGCCGCCAAGTCTGTGCTGTCGATGAAAGGTGCACCGATTAATTCGAATGGCTGGGTCGTCCCTCGCCCTTCTGATACATTCGTTCCCTCAATCCAGGCTGCACCTGGGTACACAAGCGCAGTATCAAGGGTCGGCATGTTCGGTGAAGGAGCTACGAATTCAAGCGGTGTTTTATCGTAATACATGTGACGTTTCCATCCATCCATTTCGACTACCGTTAAGTCTGCACCAATTTCATGCTCTTCATTGAAGTACTTGGCCAGCTCCCCGACCGTCATACCGTGACGAAGTGGAATCGGATAGTTGCCGACGAACGATTTATACTCCATATCAAGGACAGGACCTTCGACTTTGCTTCCACTGATCGGGTTTGGACGATCCAAAACGATGAATGGAATGTCATTTTCCTGAGCCGCTTCCATCGCGTAAGCCATTGTATAAATGTACGTGTAGAAACGGGTACCTACATCCTGTATGTCAAATAAAAGAACATCGATATCTTCCAGCATATCCGGTGTCGGTTTTCTGGTCTGGCCATACAGACTATAAACAGGAAGTCCTGTTTTTTCATCTATATAGTATTCTACATATTCTCCAGCCTGGGCGCTTCCCCGAACGCCGTGCTCCGGACCATATAATGCTGTTAAGTTTACATCTTCATCATTATGCAGCAAATCTACAATGCTGTTCAATTCCTGATCGACTCCCGTAGGATTTGTGATCAACCCCACCTTTTTTCCTTCAATCAAATCCTTCTGCTCATTCAACAATACTTCTACACCCAGTTCGAACTGATTATTCTTTTCATTGCCGTAGCCGTTCCCTTTTCCTTTTCCATTGTTATCAGCCATAGCAATCGTCAGTGTAGACAGGATGAGAAATGTTGTTACAATTGAAATCATCCATTTTTTCATAATGTCCCCTCCCTTAATTTTTCAGTTCTAATAATTCAAGCCATGCCCGAATTCAAATAGCGGTGTACCATTTTCCCCTGGAATGGTGATTGGAAGTTTTCCTGTTGGGTCATTCTCCCCAAAAATTGTTGCGGCAGTCGCTTCAAAACTTGCGGTTCTAAAACCATACTGTGCGAGGTAAGCATCTACTGTCGGGTAAGCCATGATGTCATATGGATTACGAATGCCTACACCAATGACAGGAGCATCCGTCGTCTCCATAATTGAATTCACGAGTTGCATCTGAGGATGGGAATCAGAACGGGTAGATACACTGTACGTGTAGCTCCCAAAGATCACCTGGTCCGCCTCCTGCACGATTTCCATTTGCTCTTCACTTAGCTCAGCGCTTGAGGTTCTAATGACCGTTGTGTTTTCATGATGCTCCTTCACTGCATCTCCCAGATCATTAATGTAACTGTTGCCCACTACAACAATCTGTTCATCAGCAGCTGGCTGCAATGGCAGCACATCGTCATTTTTCACTAATGTGATAGAGCGGTCGGCAGCTTCCTGTTCCACTTGCTTATGGTCTTCCGAACCCACAACCTCTAGTGCCGTTTCAATTTTTTCATCGACCGGCTCAGGAGTTTCTTCCTTGAAAATCCCACGGTTGATCTTCAAGGTCAAAATTCGCTCAACAGATTTTTCGATATGTGATTCATCAATTTCTCCAGTCTCTACTGCTTCCAGCAATCCGCTAGCCACTTCTTCCAACCCTACCGGCATTAAGACGATATCTGTGCCTGCTTTAACTGCTCGAATAACCGCGTCGACAGGACCAAAATGATCTGCGATTGCTTTCATATTCAACGCATCTGTAATGATCACTCCTTCATAGCCCATCTCTTCACGCATCAAGCCGGTCAGCACTTTCGGTGAAAGTGTGGCAGGAAGGGCAATTTCTTCCCCTGTCTTTTGAGAGATCACTTTTGTATCATCGATTTTCGGGAAAGTGACATGAGCGGTCATGATTGCATCAATTCCAGCTTCCATTGCCTGCTGAAATGGATACAGTTCCACTTCTTTGAGTCGCTCTTTATCATGAGGTACCTCTGGCAGCCCTAAATGAGAATCCACCGCCGTGTCCCCATGTCCCGGGAAGTGTTTCGCAGTAGCAGCAACTCCTGTACTTTGAAGACCTTCCGTATAGGCAAGCCCCATTTCTGCGACTAATTCCGGATCTTCGCCGAAAGAGCGAACCCCAATCACCGGATTGTCCGGGTTGTTATTGACATCCAGCACAGGAGCGAGATTCATATTAATACCAAGGGAAGCCAGCTCTTCCCCTATCGCTTGTCCGACATTTCTTGATATTTCAGAAGATCCTGCGGCTCCAAGCGCCATATTTCCAGGCATATCCGTTCCAGACTGGAGTCTGGTAACAATCCCGCCTTCCTGGTCAATCGTCAAAAGCAATCCGTATTTTTCAGCAGCTTCCTGATAGGCAGAAACAAGTTCAGCCGTCTGTTCCGTAGTGACAACATTTTCACGGAACAAGATGACACCGCCAAGGTGATAATCTTTGACAAGCTGCTCGATTTCCGGAAGCATTTCCGTTACATTTTCTCCATTCCAATTACGAAAATCCGGCATCAGCATTTGTCCTACTTTTTCTTCCAGACTCATCTGTTCAATGGCTTGAGCGATGATATCGTAGCGTTCGCCTTCTTCCTTGACCAGTTTCACAGTAGATGCAGGTTTTCCTTTTGTACCGGACGCATCAGCATCCGGCTTGTAATCAACCGCGATCCGGTCTGCATAGGTGCCGTCACTTACCTCAATAAAAGTTCTCCCGTTCTGTCCGGTAAGTGTGACATTACCATGCTGGTCCACTGTCGCTACATTTTTATTTGTTGACGACCAAGTGAGACCTTCCGAAACTGCCATGAAATGTCCTTCTTCGTATAAGTGAAGTGCGGTTAAATACAACTCCTGTCCATCTATTTCTTCACCTGCTTGTGGTACGTTTTCCAGAAGCACGAGATCCTTAACACCTTCACGCTCTGCCGCTTCCACACCTTGAGCAGGAATTCCTAAGAGCAGGTGCGAAAATACCAGCATAAAGGCCAGTAACGAAAACACCCATTTTGTACGGATACGCCTCATGTTACATCCTCCTTATGTTGAATAGTCTTTCTTGTCACGACAGGATTATCAGGATGTTGCACAGCTTAGTAGTTACGTAATTCCCAACCTTCGCCTGATAGGTCTGGATTTATGACACTGCCATCTTCCAATGTGATCGCAGCATTGTTAATGTACCATCCCCTGCCATTAGTATAGCTATCAGTCTGGTACCGGAATCTTACCTGCTGTGTATCAGCTGGCAATGTCACCTCACGTGTGTGCCAGTCTTTATTCCCGGTCAGTGCATCTCCCACCTGTTCCCAGCTTTCTCCGTCTCTCGTTATTTCAATGAAACCTTTATCATAGCCCGCTTCAATCCGGTGCCATGTATCAAAACTCAAGACAGCCGGCTCATCCAGATTTATTTCTCCTTTCAATGTCCGGTTGAGCTGATCGCCATAGCCGGCAAACCAGGATGTTTCTTTTTTCGGCATTTCTACCGGAATAGCGTCTGCAACTAATCTTGCAAATGGGCGACGGGCCACATTGGTTGAAACAGTTTCTCTGGTAGGATGAACCCGGTTGGTAAGCAGTATGGCAATTGTATCGTTACTTTGACTGACAGCGATAGAAGTGCCTGTGTAACCGGTATGGCCAAGAGTCATGCTTCCGGATAACGCATCCATATACCAGCCCTGCTGCAGTTCCCAGCCAAGGCCATGGTCATCACCAGGGAATTGCGGGATTTGATTTTCAGCGAGGAGCTTAACTGTCTCTGGTTTCAGAATTTCTGTTCCTCCATAGCTGCCCTCATTCAAATACATATGAGCGAAAACTGCTAAATCCTCCGCAGTGGAAAAGACTCCGGCATGGCCAGCTACCCCATCCAGCGACCAGGCATTCTCATCATGTACCTCGCCCCACACAATTCCCCGATCTGTCCACGGCTGATATTCTGTCGCCGCTATCCTTTCTTTCAAAGATGCAGGGGGATTGTACATCGTATCTTTCATGCCAAGGGGCTCTGTAATATTTGCTTTTACATATTCATCAAGGCGTTGACCGGACAGTCGTTCAATCAATACACTCAACGTGATCATATTCAGGTCACTGTATGTATAGCTTGTGCCTGGTTCATTGGCCAACGGGTGTTCTAAAACGTATTGAAGGCGATCTTCCCTATTTCCTTCCTGAGTATATAGCGGTACCCATGCTGTAAATCCGGAGGTATGGGTCATCAGCTGCCGAATCGTCACTTGCTCTTTCCCATTGGCTGCAAACTCAGGAATGTGGTCCGCTACAGGGTCGTCCAAGTCGAATAACCCTTCTTCATATAGCTGCATAGCTGCTGTTGTAGTGAACACTTTGCTGATCGACGCCATATCAAAAATCGTATCTTTCTCCATAGCTGCCGGGTTGTCCATTTCTGTCCCCTGGTCGTCCGTGTATAACGCGGCATGGCCATACGCTTCATGCTGTACAATGTGTCCTTTCCGCGCAACGAATGTCACAGCACCAGGCATGACTCCTTCTTCAATTTTACTTTGCATCAAATCGTCAATATCTGACAGGGGTGCTTCCACCATCCCTGCCCCTCTAACAGATCCTGGATGTAAAACGGGTGAGACAGGCCCCGCGTCACCCCATGAAAAAGCAGGATGGACATTCTTGTGGGAGTCCTTCTTTTCTTTTTGCTCCAGTGTCGGTTTGGGCGGGAGAGAATTATCCGCATGAATCAAAGTCCCATTGCTCCCTAAAAGAGAAAAACCGATCCCAGCCACCAATGCCAGCTTCCATGTTTTCTTATTCATTACCTTCCTCCTTTGTGCATATTGTTGTCGAACATAAGCGAATGAAAAGGCTTACACTTTCTTACATGTAGCGTATCTAATCATTTATATAGTTGTCTATACCACATAAGTCATAAATTTCAGAAAAAATAGTTCTTATGTCACGATAGGATTGGTTTATCTTTTAATCATAGCTTGCTTATTCAATAATAATCCCAAAAAGTCGAAGACTTGATTTTGAGATATCAAGGGTTCTTTTCCATAAAAGAGTCAGGGGTGGCTGGGAAACTACTCGCTTTCCTGTGGGGGAACTGGCGAGCTTCCTCGGGCTATCGCCCTGTGGGATCTCGCCTAGATCCTTCTCCCACGGGAGTCTCGCAGTTTCCCAGCCACCCCATTCTATGATGGAGAGCAACGAACCCCTTTTATAAATGAGACTGTTTTCTACAATCACAGGTTACAAGGCTTTTATAAGTAGCTCTCTCTGTTGTAGAAGGACTATATTTCAATGTTTCCGTTTCTCGCATAAACGCAAGGAGGTTCGGGAAATTGCGAGACTCCGATGGGAGGATAGTGCATGGTGAGATCCCGCAGGGCTTTAGCCCGAGGAAGCTCACCGTACGCCCATGGAAAGCGAGTGATTTCCCGGACCTCCAAAGCCTCTCAACCATAACGGAAATAAAAATCATCTCAACACTGAGTTAAAAACAACAAAAAAACACCTGCGAGACCTTAAATGGCCTCACAGGTGTTTGGAAATCAGTGAAATTTATTTATCGAGAAGCTTCAAGGATTCACGGTTGAAGGCTGGCAGGTCATCCGGATTACGGCTTGTCACCAGCTGGTCCTGACAGACGACCACTTCTTCGTCCTTATAGTCGACACCGGCATATTCCATATCAACAGCGATCGACTTGAATCCTGTCGCTTTACGGCCTTCCAGCGTTTTAGCTGTTATCAAGAGTTGCGGACCGTGACAGATAGCGAATACTGGTTTCTTTTCATCCATGAAATGCTTCGCAAATTCTACGAATCGTTCATCGCCGCGAAGCTGGTCTGGTGAAAATCCACCTGGCAAGAACAAGGCATCAAAATCTTCCGGTTTAACTTCATCGATTCCTTTGTCGATTTTAACCGTTTCTTCCCCTTGTTTACCAGTTACCTCTTTCCCTGATTCCTTTTCAATCGTCACTACTTCATGTCCTGCTTCTTTAAACTGCTTGGCAGGATCGGTATATTCCACATCTTCAAACATATCCGTCATTAAGCATGCTATTTTTTTACTCATAACAAAAATCCTCCTTCATTTATATTTTTCGATTTCTAATGAAGTCACATATTTGATTTACCCGTGCATAACTGAATTAAACTTATTTGTCTTTATCTTCCATTTGGAATTGCTGAAAGATCGTATTTCTTTTATCTTGATAGAGTTCTTCTCCGGCAATCCTGTTTATAATTTGAACATTGCGCCGGACGGCTAGCCCAAGGTTGGTAGCACCGGCACCATGAGAATGGGCCAGATTCGTCGCGACAAAGAAATGATGATTCCTATTCTCATGGAATACAAGGCGGGCATCGCGGGTTACACGGTAGCGCTTCTCATCTTCCCATTCGATTTTTTCTTGAAAGCGATTCAGGAACCAGTCTGGAATATGGGGGGCGTACCCGGTCGCCAATACCACTTTCTCCGTAGGATAATCAAACTCCTCGTCCACCTGCCATTGATGACATTTAAGCAAGTAAGAATCTCCATTTCTTTCAATATCCTTTACTTCTGTCATTGGCTGGATGGTTACACTTGCTTTCTTATCACCAGTCGACTTGTGATAAAGCGTTTTATAGAGCTCTTCTAGCGTGTCGGGATCAATACCTTTCCGTAGGTTGCCTAACAAATCAAGCGAGTCTTTTCTTTTTTCGTAGGAAAGACCATGGAAATAATCAATATAATCCGGCGCGAAAAATTCCTGTCCAAGTTTGGCACTTTCGAGTTGGAATAGGCCGGATGATCGTGTGAATAGCGTTAAATGCATATTGTCACGGTATTCTTGTTCCTGCAACAGGTCCAAAAGGACTTCTGCAGCACTTTGACCGGAACCGACGATGGTAACATGGTCAGAAGAAAGTAATTCTCCTTTTTGATACAGGTAATCACTAGTGTGAAGGATGTCTTCTTCCGGGTATCCTTTCATTTCATCCAGAATTAGCGGGTTGCTTCCTGTACCCATGACGATATGCCTGGCGCGAAAGCTTTTCTCTTCGCTGTTTTTGACTGACTTTGTAATGACTTCATAATGAGCATCTTCACCCTGGTTATGGTCGATGACATCTACTACCTCATACCCGAACATAAGACCATCCAGTTTTTCAACTACCCATTTCAAGTAATCATTATATTCCTGGCGCGGGACTTTGAATTCGCTGAAAAAGAAAAATTGGAACATCCGATTTTGTTCATGCAAATAATTTAAATATGTATACGTGCTTGTCGGATCCGCCAATGTTACGACATCGGCCAGAAAAGGAACCTGCAAATTCATTTTTTCAATCATCATTCCTGGATGCCAGTCAAATTCAGCCGTTTTATCAAAAAACAGTCCTTCCAGCTCTGTTTTTTCCATTAATGCAGCTAATCCGAGGTTATAAGGTCCAATCCCGATCCCAATGACATCATATATTTTTTCCATGAATCCGTCCTCCTATTTCATACCTTGTTTATAGTATGGTCTGCAGCTAGTTTCATAATCAAAAGGCTTTGGAATAAAAGAAAACCGCCTAAGAGAGGCGGCCTATTTAATCGGTAATATCCATCAGTTGTCGGAGCCTGCTTTTATTGCTCAATAAATCCTGAAGTGTATATTCGTCCAAAATATTCAGGAATGCCTCAAGCGCATCGTTTAGTACATGCTTCAGTTTACAGGCTGGTGTAATCACACAATGATCAGAACCACGGTCAAAGCATTCCAGCAGGATAAAATCATCTTCCATCTTTCTCACCACATCCCCGACATTGATCTCTTCCGGTGGTTTAGCGAGCCTGATCCCACCCGACCGGCCTCTGATGGTCGTGAGCATGTCCAGCTTGTTCAACTGATGGACAATCTTGCTCAAATGGTTTTCCGAAATATCGAAGACTTTCGAGATTTCTTTGATGCTCGCAAGCTCCCCTTCTGGTTTTGAAGCGGTATATATAAGCACACGAAGCGCATAATCCGTATATTTTTTCAGACGCATGTAGCATACTCCTTAAATAATTTACTTTTTATAATCGTATCACAGGTAGATAACGATTGTCTTATTTGTAAACTTCAATTGTTTCATGTGAAACAGTTAACCAAATTGTCACAAAAACATGCATTTTTAATATTGCTTTAGTGTTTATAATGTTTAACAATAAAGATACACGAAAAATACATCTTTAAATCACACTAACTTTTTAAAAGGAGTTTTTTCATTATGTCTACAGAAACACTTCCTAAACTTGATGAGCAGACAATCGCTACGGTTAAAGCCACTGTGCCTGTACTTGCGGAACACGGAGAACAAATTACAACCAGATTCTATCAAATGATGTTTGAAGCCCACCCGGAGCTTAAAAATGTTTTCAATATGACACACCAAAAAGAAGGAAAGCAGCCACGCGCCCTTGCGAATGCTGTCTATGCCGCTGCTCAATACATCGATGATTTAAGCGCTATCATGCCTGCAGTCGAAAAGATCGCCCATAAACACCGCAGTATGAATATCGTACCCGAACAGTACCCGATTGTAGGAAAGTATTTGCTGCTTGCTATTAAAGACGTACTCGGTGATGCGGCTACCGATGATATCATTAATGCATGGGAAAAGGCTTATGGAGTCATTGCAGAGGCTTTCATTCAAGTGGAAGCGAACATGTATCAAGAAACTGCCGAAGAGACTGGCGGCTGGGTCGGCTACCGCGATTTTGAGGTCATTGATAAGGTAAAAGAAAGTGATGTCATTACGTCCTTCTACTTAAAACCAGTTGACGAAGGAGTTTTACCAGGCTATAAACCCGGCCAATATTTGACCATTAAAGCACAAATGCCGAATGAAGAGTTTGATCAATTACGCCAATACAGTCTTTCTGACGCTCCTGGAAAAGGCTATTACCGAATCAGTGTCAAGCGAGAGGAAGGGACAGAACAATTTCCAGAGGGTAAAGTATCTAACTTCCTGCACAAACATGTGAATGAAGGAGACGTTATCCCTGTCAGTGCCCCTGCCGGTGATTTCTTCCTTGATACAGCATCCAAAAAACCGCTGGTACTGATCAGTGGCGGCGTTGGGCTTACACCAATGATGAGCATGCTGCAGACTATTATCAAACAACAAATCGATCGGGAAGTTCATTTCATTCATGCCGCTCGTAATGGCAGCGTCCATGCCTTGAAGCATGATATGAAGATGGCTGGAGAAGAATATCCAAACATTAAGACTTATATCGTCTATGACACACCAACAGAAGAGGATATGAAAGAAAAAATCCATGCTAAAGAAGGGTATGTCGACCTTGCATGGCTTCAATCCATTGTTCCGCAGGATTCTGATTTCTATTTCTGTGGACCAGAAGGATTCATGAAAGCTATTTATGGTGCTTTGAAAGAATGGAACGTTCCAATGGAACAGATTAATTACGAATTCTTCGGCCCCCAGGGTGATTTAGAAAAATAAGTATTAAAAAGATGCCTGCAGTAACATTGCAGGCATCTTTTTTGATTGCTTATTCTTCTAGTGTAGAGGTGTCTCCAGTTGGAAGACCAAGCTCCCAGGATTTAAGGAGACGACGCATGATTTTACCACTTCGTGTCTTCGGAATCGTATCCTTGATTTCGATTTCACGAGGCGCCGCATGCGCACTCAATCCTTTTTTGACGAACTGACGGATATCTTCGAGCAATTCATCAGACTCTTCATAACCCTCGTTCAAGGTGATGAACGCTTTGATGATTTCGCCGCGTTCAGGGTCCGGTTTACCGATAACACCGGCTTCAGCAACTGCTTCGTGCTCAATCAATTTACTTTCTACTTCAAATGGGCCGACGCGTTCACCTGACGTGTTGATCACGTCATCCAGACGACCCTGGAACCAGAAGTAGCCATCTTCATCCATATAGGCGCTGTCCCCGGATACATACCAGTCACCAAGGAAGTAGCTTTCATACTTGCCTGGATTCTTCCAAACAGCGCGCATCATGGACGGCCATCCTTTTTTCAGGGCAAGGTTACCCATCCGGTTTGGCGGAAGCTCATTCCCATCATTATCGACGATTGCCGCTTCCGTACCAGGGAAAGGTTTACCCATGGAACCTGGACGCATATCCATAGCCGGATAGTTACAAATCATCATGCCTCCGGTTTCCGTCATCCACCATGTGTCATGGATTCGAAGGTTGAGCGCCTTCAGTCCCCAGGTAATTACTTCTGGATTAAGCGGTTCCCCGACACTTAATACGTGACGCAGCGAAGATAAATCGTGCTTGTTCGCCACCTCTTCTCCGGCGCTGACAAGCTTACGGAAAGCTGTCGGTGCGGAATACCAGACCGTAACGTTATATTTATCCAGGGTGCCATACCAGTCATCCGGGCTGAAACGTCCGCCGCGGATCACATTGGTCACACCGTTAAGCCAAGGGGCAAAAATACCATAGCTTGTACCAGTTACCCAGCCCGGGTCGGCCGTACACCAGTAAGTGTCACCTTCTTTCAGATCCAGTACCCATTTACCAGTTTGATAGTGTTGCAGCATGGCGTTGTGTACATGATAAACACCTTTTGGCTTGCCGGTAGAACCGGAGGTATAGTGAAGCAGCATGCCATCCTCTAAATCTACCCATTCAATGTCGAAATCCTGGGATGCCTGATCCATTTCTTTATGATAATCAATGTAGTCGCCATTTTCAGGTACATCGCCGACAATGACAATCTGTTTCAAGTTTGGAAGCTCATCGACAGGTACCCGGTCCAACAGCTCTGGAGTTGTGACAAGCATGCTTGCCTCACTGTCTTCCAGACGGTCGCGTACAGCCTGTTCCATAAATGCCTCAAATAGTGGTCCGGCAATGGCACCGGTTTTCAAGATTCCTAGAAATGCTGCGTAGAATTCCGGACTTCTGTGCATGAATAAGAAGACACGGTCACCTTTATTGACGTTATATTTTTTCAATACATTCGCGAATTGGTTACTTTTGAATTTCAAATCTTCAAATGTCAATTTCTCTTCACGATTAGGAGCCGAATAGATCAATGCTGTCTGATCTTTCTTATCAGGGTTGTCTGCATGGCGGTCGATTGCCTCATAAGCGATGTTTACTTTTCCTGTTTCACTCCAAGAGAATTGACTCTTCACACTATCCCATTGGAATTGTTCGTATGCTTCGTTGTAGTCTTTCATGTTGTGATTGCCTTCACGTGCTGGAATTGGTTGCATGTCCATAGAATCACCTCATTTAAAATTTGTAAACGATTTCTTACTTAAGTAAAAAAACACCTGCGACACTTATGTTTGGCAAGGACTCCTAATTTGGATTTTTCTAAAAATTCGTGAATTACCTTTTATTTTAGAATACTTCGCTGAAGTTTTAAAGTGATAAGGGGTAAGTTTTGTCAGATTGGTGAAAAAGCATTACTTCCCTTTACTTTTAATTGACAAGCATCGGGAACACCTCTATAATGAGTAAGGTTACAATTGGATAAAATCCGTACCAATTATTTACGGGAGAGGTTCTTAGCGACACCCTCGATAAAAAACTAAGGATATATGATGATACAGACCATATCCCTTAGGGTGTGGTCTTTTTTGTACTTTCGGAAAGTTTACCTATATAAACATATAGAGGAGGAAATCTACATGGCTGGACGAAAAGATGAAGATTTAAAAGATTTATCCTTATTAGGCAGTCAAGGGACGAACTATTCCTTTGATTACGACCCCGATGTACTGGAGACATTCGATAACCAGCATCCGAGCCGGGATTATTTTGTTAAATTTAATTGCCCTGAGTTCACAACGCTCTGTCCCAAGACAGGTCAGCCTGACTTTGCAACGATTTATATCAGTTATATTCCAGAGGAAAAGATGGTCGAAAGCAAGTCACTGAAACTGTACTTGTTCAGTTTCCGAAATCATGGAGGTTTTCATGAAGATAGTGTCAATATCATTATGAACGACCTGATTGAACTGATGAATCCACGCTATATCGAAGTGTGGGGTAAATTCACACCAAGAGGCGGCATTTCCATCGATCCGTATTGTAACTACGGTAAGCCTGGAACTAAGTTCGAGCAGATGGCAGAACAAAGGCTTTTCAACCATGATCTATATCCTGAAAAAATCGACAACCGTTAATCGAGGGCGACGTTCACAAGCATGCTCCCTTTTATAAGGAGAGATGATATATGTTCATTTATTTGAATGCTTTATTTGTTGGTTTATTGATTTTAGCTAATATCTTAGGAGTCAAGCTGTTCTCTATCGGCGGCTACGTCCTACCTGCTGCTGTCATTGTTTACGTCGTCACTTATTTGATCACTGATGTCATTGGTGAAGTGTATGGCAAAGAAGCAGCAAAGAAAACAGTCCAGGCCGGCTTTTTCACGCAGGTAATTGCACTTATTTTCATTTTTGTGGCAATTCAACTTCCTGCTGCTCCCTTTTTCCAATCGCAGGCGGAATTCGAAACGATTCTCGGTGGCAGCTTCCGGGTGATGCTGGCAAGCCTGGTGTCTTATGTTGCCAGTCAAAATTTCGATGTCTTCATCTTCCATCGCTTAAAGAAGAAGCATGGTGAGCAGAAGCTATGGCTTCGGAACAATTTGTCGACGATGTCGAGCCAATTGATTGATACCGTCGTCTTCATTACCATTGCATTTGCCGGTACGATGCCAACTGCGGCTTTACTTGGAATGATCGCTACGCAGTATGTATTCAAGTTCCTCGTCGCAGCCGTCGATACTCCAATCGCTTACTTGTTAGTAAAAACAGCAAAAAAAGATAAACAAAGCTTTCATTTAGCAGAATCTATGAAATAAAACAAATCCCAGCAGTTATCGAAACTGCTGGGATTTTTGTATTTGCTCGTAAATTATATTTTAACTTAGATCAGTATCTTCGCACGAAACACATCATTATTGATTCTAAATGAAATGATCGAAAAAAATATTTTTAATACAATCCTGCATATGCTTTATTGTTTATCGTCTTTATACTGCATATAGACGGTTTGGGTGACGAGGAAGTCTTCAACGCCGTGCTTGCCATCAGCGCCGCCAAGTCCCGATTGTCTCATCCCGGCATGGTAGCCCTGGACAGCTTCGAAGTTTTCACGGTTGATGAACGTTTCACCGAATTTCAACTCATTCACGACTCGCATCGCTTCATGATAATCTTCCGTATATACGGAAGAAGACAGGCCATAAACGGTATCGTTACCCATTTCAATTGCTTCATCCAAATTGGAGAAGGTAGTCACCGGGATGACAGGACCAAAAATCTCTTCCTGGATGATTTCCATATTCTGCTTCACATTTTTCAAAATGGTCGGTTTATAGAAGAACCCTTTATCAAATTCCTGCGGACGCTCGCCGCCAGTCACTACTTCCGCTCCGGCATCGACAGCATTCGTAACCATCTCTTCAACGGTCTCCCTGCGGTCTTCACTTACTAATGGACCAACATCCGCTTCTTTATTCTCCAGTGGATCACCAATCGTGACATCTTCGATTTTTTCTTTCAGTATCTCTAAAAACTCCTCTGCCACGCTTTCATGGACATATACCCGTTCTGCATTGGTACATGCTTGTCCATTATTAGCAAGACGTGACATTTTTATATTTTCAGCAGCAAGGTCAAGATCAGCGTTTTCTGTGACAATTGCAGGTGCCTTCCCGCCTAATTCGAGATTCACTTTCGTAATATTCTGCGCAGCTGCTTCCATTACCTTTGTACCTGCCGGGATGCTTCCGGTCATCGTCACCATATGGACTTTTTCATGAGAAGCAAGGGCATTTCCGATTTCAGATCCTGTGCCAGTGACAAGGTTATAGACGCCATTTGGAATTTCACTCATGTCATCAATGATTTTTGTAAATTCCATCGCGGTGTTCGGTGTCTGCTGACTCGGTTTCAATACTATCGTACAGCCAGTAACGAGTGCTGTCGCTACCTTACGCGCCAAAATGAACATCGGGAAGTTCCAAGGCACAATACCGCCGATGACGCCGATTGGTTTTTTGTAAATGTGAATGTGCTCATTCGGGCGGTCACTTGGGACGATTTCTCCTTCGATTCGCCGTGCCCATTCGGACATGTAACGGAAATAATCAATCGCGAGATCAATTTCTCCGCTGGCAAGCTCATAGTCTTTCCCCTGTTCTTCCTGCAGCAATTCAATGAACCGCTCACGTTTTGCTTCGATGCGGTCACCAATTTCGCGGACGATTTTTCCACGTTCAATGTTTGGTTTCAGTTCCCAATCTTTCTGGGCGTTGAAAGCCGCTTTGACAGCACGATCGATATCTTCCTCTGTGCCTCGGGGTGTCTGTGAAATCACCTCTTCTGTTGCCGGATTAATGATATCGAGCCATTCATTTCCAGTAGATTCTATATATTGACCATCAATGTATAGTTTATGGGTTTGCAAGATAATCCTCCTCTAAATCGGAATGTGAGTTCCTGTAAATTATCTTCCACCCAAAGTCCTGTCCTAAACACGCGCATCGACCCATGTATTGCCCTTTCGTTTGCGCTATACTCTAAGTAACCATAGGAATGGGGTGACTTGCCATGGAACAAAAGAACTTGATTGCCTGGATGTTTGTCACCGTCGGAATCATGAACGCACTAACCGGAGCCATCATGTTGTTCATCCTTCACGATACGATAATCAGCTTCGTATTCCTGGCTTCCAGCCTGATTTTTTTGCTGGCCGGAAGGGTGGCATGGACAGAAACGCACGGAGAGGATGCTAAGGATTAGCCGCCTCTCTCTTTTTTTGTCTTCGTGTCGTCATATAGACACCGCCTAACACAAACATCCCCCCTACTAACTGTGCACTGGTTATTGCTTCTCCTAAAAAAATGAACGCCATAACCGCTGTGATTACAGGTATCAAATTCAAAAACACCGCAGCCTTTGAAGGACCGATCATCGACACGGCCTGGTTCCAGGCAATCAGAGCGATAACAGCCGGGAAGATACCAGTGTAAAGCACACTCCAAATCACTTGTGAAGACCAGTCAATTTCAAATCCCCGGGGCAGCCATTCGATGATCGCTGCCATTATCAGCAGGGTGACATTACCCATTCCCAACATGAACAGCAGACTTCCATACATCGGAAACTTCGGTCCATGCTTATTGACCAGTAAAGAATAAAAAGCCCAGCTTACGACCGCGCTCAGCATAATCAAATCTCCAATGTTAAATCCTAAGCCTGTCAATACTTCCCATGATCCTTGTGTGATGATGTAAAGGACACCGAGAAAAGAAATAAGCACCCCTGTTAATTGAGAGGGAGTAAAACGTTCCCTTAAGAATAAAAAGCCGAGCACCATCGCAACGGAAGGCGTCAAAGCCTCTACAATAGATGCATTAATGGTAGTCGTATAATTCAAGGAAGTGTACACAAGGGCCGGAAATAACACCACCCCCGTCATCGCCATTCCATATAAAGCTTTCCAATTTTTCATCATCACCGGACGGGCATACTTGAATTCCTGTCTCGCAAACGTCAATAACAGTAAGAAGGCGATTAATGTCCGCAGCCAGGCCAGCGTAAATGGGGCGATTGCTGCTGTAGCCACCTTGCCAGCGATAAAATTTCCCGAAAACAATATAATAGCGAGCATAACCAATGCATATGCTTTCCACATGGTTCCACCCCCCCTTCCATTTGAAGAAATTACAAAGTCCATCCAGATACCAAAAGACCCTTACCCTGAAGGTAAGAGTCTTTTCCTGAATCAGTTGACAGGCGTTTCTGTCACGTCCCAGACATCTGTATAATTCGTGTAATTATTAATGGCAATATCGAGGTTATGAAAATAACGATGGGCCTGCCTTACGTTATCTAATTCTTTGGATCCGTCTACTATTTGTTTCAAATACTGAGCAACTGCATCCATATCGGTCTGTAAGGTAGGCGGATCTTCAAATGTGTTGTCCTCAATGTAAGTTAAGTACTGCTCTGCCTTCTCCCGCTGCTCACTCCATTTGACGCCATCTTCCAGCTTTCCATAGCCGGTTGTGTCATTATAATAACGGTGAGCGACAGCTATTAAATCCCCCGCATCCTCAAAACCTTCTTTATTTGCCGGCTTAGCCTCTGCCTCTCCGCCTGACTCAGATGGGTTTTCCTCTTCAATACTGGATTCTGAAGCAACTGTATTTTCTGATTTATTTTCGTTGATATCCGTAAATATAAGTACGCCAAAAAACCCGAGCGAACCAACTACCAAAACAATTAAAATTGTCATTAAGCCTTTAAAACTGAATAATTTCCCCATTACAATCCCCTTTAATACACTGTTACAACCAGCTTAATATAAGTTGTTGGATATTTCAATTATTTTCCTTTTCATTCAGGTGTTTACAGGATGGTAATATCGACGATGTCATTTAAAGGCAGTGTAAACGTATGCTTCGTGGCTTCCTCTGTACCATGAAGCTCTTTTCTCATGGAACAGATCGAATTGATTTTCCCATAGCGCCGTTCATGTTCAAACCCATTATGAAAAATGATCTCCACGGTCAAATTGTCATTCAGGGCCCGCTGCAGTAAAAAATCGATTTCTACAGCTTTTTGTTCATCAATGATGCCTTTTTCCACACGTTCATCTTCTTTCCAAAGCTCTTTCACTAATTGGACATGCTCCGGCAGCATCAACGATGTCCACTTAATGGTTCCTCGGTCTTTATTATGCTTATCCATCATGCACCCTCCCGTCATTCCGAACGTTTGTTCTTATTATATATAATTCTAACAGCAGGGTAAAGCTAATTTCACAGACTGCCAAAAATTGACGTTTTATCCTTGAATTCGTCATGGAAGCGGGAGTGTGAAGGTAAAGGTATGATGATAACCATCTGTATCTAACTGGACACTTCCATTATGCTGCTCGATAATTTCTTTGCTGATCGCAAGTCCCAGTCCACTTCCGCCTGTTTCCCTGCTTCTCGACGGATCGATACGGTAGAAGCGTTCAAAGATCTTTGTTTTTTCCGTTTCTGAAATGTAAGAGCCAGGCCCTGCAACAGAGAGCTGATAGGCTGTTTCCGTCTGTTTACCTGTAATTGTGATCGGCTCTTCGCCCTCGTAGTACTGGATGGCATTCTGAAAAAGGTTGGTGAGTACCTGCTGGATGCCTTCCCGGTGAACGAATAACCGGCTTTCCTCCACTTCGGTAACTACTTTAACCTTTTGATTGTCCAGCTCCCATTGAAATAACTGGACACAATTAGCAGCTAAATCGCTGATTTCCACCATTTCTCTTTCCGGGTAGGACTGTCCGCCGAGACTGTCCCATTCTTTCACTTCGTGCAGCTGTTGCATCATGGCGGTAATCCGCTTCGCCTCCTGATGCAGGGAATGATAAAGTTCCGGCGACCCTTCAATGACGCCTTTGCTCAACCCTTCCAGGTAGCCGTTGATATTCGCTAGCGGAGTACGTAATTCATGAGCCATATCCGTCAACATCTTATTACGCTTTTGTTCATTTTCACGAAGCAGCAGATTCATTTCATTAAAATGTTCGACTAGCTGTCCGATTTCATCTTTGTTTTTCGTCTCCAGTACAGCTGGATAGCTCCCCTGTTTCAACCGTTTCATCGACTCAGTAAGTTCGGTGATCGGCTGCATCATTTGCTTCATCATAAAGTAATGAACGACACTCCCACTGACAATAGCAATCAGACTAAAAATCCATAAATATTGAAACAGCGTGGAATTGAAACTTAACTGGCGAGCCATACCGACATCCGTAATCCTTCCCACCAGAAAGCAGGCAGTCTGGTAGACAGCAACACCGCTTAATAAAATAAATAAGGCAATGATGATGATATTGGTGATGGTCAGTCGCCATAGCAATTGGGTGGCCATCTTTTCCCGCCAGGATTTAATTTTCTGCCACAAATTTATACCCCATTCCTCTTACAGTGATCAGCCGTTTTGGTTTCGTGGGATCGTCCTCGATTTTCTTCCGAAGCTTTTTAACATGCACATCAATCGTCCGTTCAAAGCTTTCATTTTCATCATAGGGGTTCAGATGATTGAGCAGGTGTTCACGGGAAAGAACGATATTAGGATTTTCCATGAACACATATAACAGGTTGAATTCATAATTTGTCAGGTTCAGCTGTTCGCCATTCAGGGTAACTTCCCCTTTCCGCGGCATAATGCTCAACCCGTCATAGGTGATTTTCTGGCAGTGCTGACCAGTGCGGCGCAATACTGCTTCTACATGGGCAACCAGCTCTTCAGGACTGAATGGCTTGGTCAGATAGTCATCCGCCCCCATTTTAAGCCCGGCAATCCTGTCTTCTGTGCGCGCTTTTGCCGATAATATGATGATGGAAACTTCTCTTGCATCCTGCTTTCTTACCCAACGACAAAATGCTTCCCCGCTAACCTTGGGAAGCATCAAGTCTAATATAATCAGGCAGGGGGCGTGGGTGAAGTACATGTCTTTCGCCTTTTCCCCGTCCTCTGCCGTTACTACATCATAACCGGCTTTCTCTAAGTAAATGGTAACCAGGTTCATGATCATCGGATCGTCTTCTACCACTAAAATTTTCTCGTTCATGTCAACCACCATTCGTTTATGATAGGCATCAATCCATCTGTTCGTACTGTTGAATCATCAAGTCGTAATTCATCGCTCCCAAAGCTACATATTGAATGTAACCTTCCGAATCGACGAAATAGGAAGTTGGAATCGGTTTAATTTCATATTGGTTGGCAACCGTAATATTCTCATCCATGAGAATCGGGAAGGTCAGCCCGAAGTCATCGACAAATTTTGTGACGTCACTAGCGTCGCTTTCCGTTTGCGTAAGGTTCACGGCCAAAATTTCGACATCTTCGTTCTCATAGAACTTCTGCATGTCCGGCATCTCCGCCCGGCACGGCGGACACCAGGTAGCCCAGAAATTGATCATTACTTTCTGACCGCGGTAATCGGAAAGTTTGACCGTTTCACCGTCCATCGTCTGGAGTTCAAAATCAGGTGCTTTCTGACCTTTTTGTAAACCGACCTCGCCCCCGGCAACGTCTTCATTTTCGGAAGCTTCGTCCCCTTCTGGACCTTCTCCATCTCCTGCGACCCTCATCTGAGGCTCTTTTTCTCCAGAAGTTCCTGAGTCACCTTTGTCACCTAGCATATCATAGACCGCCCAGCCCAGCATAGCTATCACGATTCCGATTAAAATCCCTTTTTTCATGCCTGACATCGTCCTCCCTCAATAAAATTATCCTAAGTTCCCTAACCACGTATCCTGTACTAACCGAAGCAAAATATTCGAAAGCCGTGCTAATTGTCCGGTATAAAGTAATACCCCCATGACAATCATCAGCCCACCGCCGACCTTCATGATTTTTTCACTATAGCGGACAACCCATCTAGCCGATCCCAGGAAGAAGGAGAACAAGAGGAAGGGCATAGCGAAACCAAGTACGTAGGCAATTGTGTATAGTAACCCCTGCCCCGGGTCTGTTGCTGCCAGTACAAGAATCGAAGCGAAGATCGGACCGATACATGGGGTCCATCCTGCGGCAAATCCCATTCCGACAAAGGTCGTTCCTAACAGACCAGCCGGCTTCTGTGAATGACGAAGTCGTTTGTCTTTCATCAGCCATTTGAAACTGATCCAGCCACCGACAAACAAGCCCATTAAAATGATGAATACACCGGCTATCCGCTGAATCAAAACACCGGACTGGCCGGACAATAGCCCCTGAATATAGCTTCCTAAATAAGAGGCTCCAATTCCTAAAGCAATAAAGATCGATGACACACCAATAAGGAAGAATATTGAATGCAACAAAATATTAGTCCGTACTTTAGCATCTTTCTTGTTTTGTATTTCTTTCACACTCATTCCTGTTATGTAGGACAAATAAGCAGGAAGCAGCGGCAGAGTACATGGGGATAAGAAAGATATCGCCCCTGCACCGAGAGCGAGCCAAATTGTAACATCTGAAGTCATGTAATGACCACCTTCCGTCTAGTCAAAATTTCAAGAATTAGTCCTGCAGCCATTAACGCAAATATAAACCACGTAGCGACCATTACCCCGAACAACATCAGGAATGGTGCAATAAATGAAAGCAGCCATTCGCTGAGCAGCCAGGCCAGCCATAAATAAATGACATGGCTTTTGCCGACTGTCTGAAAAGCAAACAGCAGTACAAAAACACTTAATACGAAAAGTTTAACGATTATAGGAAGCTCCATCCCATTTTGAAGCAGCATAGCGTCAAGGAAACTTTTCAACAACAGTGCCGGCAAAAATACCATCATTCCGCTAAATAACAGCTCGCGCCCATCCATTTGTTTTTTTCGCAATAAGAACAAGGCATGGGCGAAGGTAAGCACTGCAGCTAAGTAAAACTCATTTTTCCCACTCGGGTATGCCAGGATAGCCGGAGGATCCTGGAGAAATAACGAGAAATGAAATACGATTTTCCCAAAGAAATACGTAAAAATAAATGTCAGCAACAGGGAAAACAAACTCTCTTCCATCCGCTTCTTCTTATCCTGACTGAAGCGGGAATAGGAGCGGTAAAACAAGCCTCCTGCTATTATACTGATGATCGTGATGATCCATGAACTTTTTATAATTAGCGGTCCTAACACCCATGCTGATGGCATAACATTCTTCCTTTATTGTGAAGTATCATGGCAAAATCCATTATTTGAAAAACTTAGCTTATCGACAAGTATAAAACTCGATTGTTAACGGATTATGAACCAGTAGAAAAACCTGGCTGCGAATGGCACAAGACTTGATTATAAACCGATTTTTCCCATCTATAAAACCAAAGAAACACCAAACACTAAGGGATGCGATTAACCTTAGGAGGTGTTTGCCATGAGACAATATTTAGTGAGTCTCTGGACTTTATTTGATCCTCTCTACTACCGAGTCTCCCGGCTGACCTATATACCGGGGAATAATAAAAAAATCAACAATGTGTTCCGTGTCCGGATTACAGCCTATAAAGGCAGCGGAATAACGCTCGATGATGGTACCCGTATTCAAAAACATGATAAGGTACTGAAAATACATTTGCATAATATCCTGCTTATCAATGAAATGCGCTCCATAAACCATGATGTTAACAAAGCGCGTCATATTTATAAGACTGTCCGGGATTCGATGCCCGACCTTGCCAGTTATCTGAACCAACATACCCATAGGCATGAGGTTACCGGAATCATGGGAATTACGGCTCTGCACAAGGGCTGTCGCCGGCTGGGGTTTGAAACGGCTCCTATTACCAACCCAGTATACCGCTGTATGAAATTTTTATCCTTCATAGCTATCAGTACCTTGTGTATGCGTCCTCCTTCTTTAGGATACCTGAAAAACCACCAGCCTAACTATATTTTTATCTCAAAAGACCAGTTGCAAAACAAGTATCTTAACAAAATAGACACAAATTAGCTTTCCTATAACAATTGCCCCGTTTGAACAAAATATTAAAAGTGAAGGTCCGCAGCAACACAAAAAGTATTTCAGCCAATGAAAAAAGCTAAGGCAATGCAGCGACAATGCCTTAGCTTTTTTAGTTATTGTTATTCTGCTATTTGGTGCATGGTGACTTCAGGTCGGCTTCCTATGCGAATATTCAGGCCGGTCTGTCCCAGTCCTTCACTGATATAAAAAGACTTTCCTTTATGATTGTGAAGGCCTTTAATCATATTCATCCGTGGAAGCTTTCCCATTTTCACAAGATGATAGGCTTTAGGATACAAAATTTGTCCGCCATGGAAATGACCGGACAATAAATAATCAAAGTGATAGTCATCCATCTCCAGTACAACGTTCGGGTCATGAGTCAACACAAGGTTATAGCCCTGATGAATTCCTTGATAGGCAGCCTCAATATCGCTGTGGCCGGTACTATAATTATCAATACCGATAACATTGATAGAGCGGCCGTTTATGATTAATTGATCATTGGCATTCTGCAATACCTTACACTGGTGATTTTCCAAGGTCTTCTTCAATCGCTTGAAGTTGTGGGGACGCAGGACGTAATCGTGGTTACCGAACACGACGTAAATGCCGTATTTTGGCTTCAAATCGTTAAGCACTTCCAAATAAGGAACAAGCTTCGGAATCGTCCATTTCCGGTCAAGAAAATCCCCGGTCAATGCGATCATATCATATGGTTCCTGTTTCAGTTTTTCATAGAGCTGAGCTGGGCTTATGGAGATATTTTCTAAATGAAGATCGGATAAATGCAAAATATGAAGAGGAGCGGCTGTGTTATCTGATTTCACATCCACTTTATTGATTTGTACTTCTTGTGTATTTTTATATGCCATATAGCCGCCAACCAGAAGCAGCGGCAGCAAAGATATAATCCAAATCATGGCCTCCACCTCCCCTTCCTATTATACAAGGAATAAGATGATGGAGGACTAGCAATTGATGGATAGGTTACCACCTAGCCGCTTTTGGCGGTCACACGAAGCAGTAACGCTCGTAATAAAAAACCTATGACGAGACCCGGAATGACAAACAGTATCGGCAGCCAGACAGGGCCGAATAAAACGCCGAACAGCTTCAACTTTGTTGAATAGACCAGCCCTACCGTTACAAAATAGGCTGAAAAAACAAATGGTAAGAAAGCAAGCTTCGGAGGTTCGGCAGCATGGGCATCTTTATAAGCGTCCCAGATGGTGAACATATAAAGACAAGGATAAAACATCAGCCATTGAAAGTTTGTTACTTCAATAGCTTTATCAATTTCACCAAGGAAACTGTAGATGATGGCTGTGTTGAACTTACTATACAAATTGACAAATACTTCTAAGACAATAAAAAATATACCTTTAATAAGCTGACGGTTCAGCAATTGCCCAAATCCCGGAAAGGCGATACTCCATAGCAAGACTTCCAGTGGCGAATGTCTCATAGCAGACCCCGTCAACTGGAAGAGTGCTCGACAAGTTCATTTCGATCGGGAGCTTGGGGAGGCTCTTCTAACCATCCATGTTTGATCATTAAGTCTAAACCGTCTTTTGCATATAGAGCCACTTCCACCGAGAGCCGCTGATAGTTGAGAACTAAGTCATAACGCATGCTTGCCGTCGAAGCTGCTGAGTAATTCCCCTGTCCAGTTGTACTGAGCACGCTCATCAAAAAAACGATCAGGCGATCAGAAAAGGTCTGGGTAGTAGAATTGGTGATCAAACCGTTGGATGCCATCGGCGGGTGAATTTCCGACCCGTCTAATATATGAGAAAAAGTCTGGATATGCTTAGAAGATATATCCTCCCCTTTTTTCATATAGGCTACGATTTCATTCGAGGTTGTCGTCTGGGCAAAGGCAGCACATATCGCTTCCCCAAGCATGTTGGTTTTTATATTTTCGAACAAATGACTGATTTCAATGGTATTAAGTGAACGCTTGTTAAATGGACTCAAATACTTTTTACCTTCGACATACTCGATTTCTCTCGGAACATCGACTTGTGGAGGCCGCACATGGAGCCCTTTTTCCAGACCAACATCTACCGCCCGATTGAACAGTTCTGTCGTTTCAGTAACGCACCTGGAAAACAATTGACGGACGTCTTCACGGGACGATGCACTTAAAGAAGCTCCATAGGCCAGGACACCTGCTTTTCCCATATTACTCAGGAACATCAGTATGAAAGCATCAGTAAATAATTTGGGAGCTTCCATATTGACATCTTTTTCGTTGAAACCATCCGGCACCAGAAGCTCTTCTTCTTGAAAAATACCCTGCATATCCTCAATAACGGTAGATGAAAACTCTTCCGCAAATTGGACGACTGATTTAATTTCATCGTCTTCAACCGTTTTACTAAAATATTTCAAAAATTGGATGGTCATCGTGTTTTGGACATATTGTGTCCACAACATTCCAATTTCGCTGGCGGTAAGCTTTACGACTGCCATTGAAAAAACATCTCCTTCACTACTGTTTTGCTTAGCTTTTCCTGACTGCTGCAGTTTATGTCGCATTCCTTATCCTTTCAAATGCGGGGACAGTACATCCATCGACTCCTGCAGCTTCTTGGCATTGGCTGCATATAGACGCTTTGCTTTCTCTGAGTCGGTAGCCAGCGCAAACAGTTCCAGGTCCGCCTGGCATTTTTTCATATTAGCCAGGAGGAGCGGCTTATCCTGAGGCGTGGGTACCTCGATTTTGTCATCGTATAAATCAATGGTCAGCTGGCCGGAGGAGTCCACCTGACCAAGAAAGACATTCTCGATTGTGACGTTCTGCTTATCTAACTCACCTTTCAACCATGCCCGGTTCTTCCCGGCAGAAGCCAATTTTTCATCAAAAATCTCCCCGTCCATAACGATCGTGTGGGGCTCCTTTTCATTGATACTGGGCAAATCTAAGTCCTTTCTTGTCAGGGGACGATTGTCTTTCTTCAACAGAACGCTTAATTTACCATCTGCTTCGAGAACCGCATATTCTACTTCATCCACTTTAAATACGTCTCTCCCCCTTAACAGCTGTAAAAGTTCATCCGTGGTGTACTTCTCTTTTTTTAAATTATCTTCGAGAATTTTGCCATCTTTAATCAATACGGTTCCTTTTCCTTCCACCACATCACGGACTGTTTTACTGTGGAGCGACAGGATTTCCACAAAGAAAGGAAGCACCGCGAAAATAGCGACACCGATGATCCCATGCCAAATATTATTTTCCAGTCCCATCATGACTTCCGCCGCAATACTACCGATGGTGATGCCTGAAACGTATTCAAAAAATGAAAGCTCTGATAACTGTTTCTTTCCTAGTATCTTTGTTGTCAGAAAAAGAACAAAGAGAAATAATACACCCCTTACTACCACTTCCAACCATCCTGGCACTTTACATCACTCCTTGGGTTAAAAACCCTTATACTGCTCTTCTTCTCGTTCAACTTCTCCAATCCGCTTCATCAAATCTTGTTTGATTTCTTCGATGACCATCATTTGTTCATGAAAGAGTCGCTGTTCATCTTCCGCGTTCGTGTTGATGGCCAGCGAAGATAAACCCGCTTCGATACTTTTGATTGTGGCAAGACATTGTTTGATATCCGCACCAACTGTCATATCTGCTTCTCCTTATCCTTTTGGCTTGAAAATGAGGGCAGCAAGCGTCCCGAAAATGATGGCAGCTGAAATACCTGCACTCGTTACTTCAAACATTCCGGTCACTACCCCGACAAGTCCGTGTTTTTGTGCTTCTTCCATCGCTCCGTGGACAAGGGCGTTTCCAAAGCTTGTGATTGGGATGGTCGCCCCGGCCCCTGCAAAATCGATTAATGGTTCGTACAATCCAAATCCATCCAAAACAGCTCCTGCCACTACTAACGCACTTAAGGTGTGGGCAGGAGTCAATTTGAAGACATCAAACATGATTTGACCGATCACACAAATGATTCCTCCAACTACAAACGCCCAGAAAAAAATCATAAGCTCCCACCCCCATATTCAATCGAAACTGCATGGGCGATACATGGAATGGTTTCCCCTTGTTGAAAAGTCAAGGGAGATAATAAGGCACCGGTTGCTACTACTAATATCCGCCTCAATTCCCCTTTTTTCATCCGGTTCAATAAATGACCGTAGGTGACGACTGCTGAACATCCTGCACCGCTTGCCCCTGCCAGTACCGGCTGGTTCTCCCTGTAAATCATCAGCCCGCAATCCTGGAATTTTTCTTCAGAAATATCTGTTCCATGTTTTTTCAACAAGTCGAAGGCCACTTCCCGGCCAATGTGCCCGAGGTCGCCCGTAGCAATCAAGTCGTAATGGGAAGCATCAATATTCCGGTCGCGAAAATGGGTTTCAATTGTATCGACAGCGGCAGGTGCCATCGCTCCTCCCATATTCATCGGATCCGTAAGGCCCATATCGACGACCTTTCCAATGGTGGCCGAAGTGACAACGGGACCTTCTCCCTGAGCCATTACTACTGACGCGCCTGCACCTGTTACCGTCCACTGGGAAGTCGGCGGTTTTTGTGCCCCGTACTCTGTCGGATAACGAAATTGTTTTTCCACAGCGGCATTATGGCTGGCTGAGCCTGTCACTATGCATTTCGCGCCCCCGTTATTGATGATAAAAGCGCTTAGTGCCAGCCCTTCCATCGAAGTGGAACAGGCGCCGAACAAACCAAAATAGCCCGCACCGATTGTTTTTGCTGTGAAGCTTGTCGGCGTGATCTGATTGATCAAATCACCGCCTATAAAAAAGTCAACTTTTTCTTTAGCGAGACCAGCCTTTTCTAGCGCTCTAAGCGATGCTTCCTCAAATAGCACTTTGTGCGCTTTTTCATAGGTATCTTCATTCAGCCACAGGTCACCATGCAAAGTATCAAAATCATCGGCCAGCTGACCATTCGCTTCAAATGGACCGCCGACCGTACCGGTTGATACGATGACCGGCCGCTGTTCAAATTCCCACGTCCGCATCACAAAGCACCCCATTGAATCAATAAAGTCTTAATGAGAGCAACTATGAACGCAGCGAATACACCTGACATAATGACCGAACCTGCTAACTTAAACATATTGCCACCTACACCTAAAATAAGCCCTTCACTTCTATGTTCAATCGCAGCAGAAATGACCGCATTACCAAAGCCTGTAACTGGAACGGCAGAGCCTGCACCGGCAAATTGAGCGAGGCGGTCATAGACACCAAACCCTGTTAACAGCATGGCGATGAATATCATGACGGCAACGGTAGGGTTTCCGGCAGTCTGCTCGGTGAAGTCAAAGTTGTAGATAAAAAAAGTCTGGATGAACTGCCCGATTAAACAGATTAACCCACCAACGAAAAAGGCCTTGATACAGTTTTTAACTACCGGTCTCTTCACTTCGCGTTCGGATTGAAATTGTTGATATTCCTGTTGAACTGGAGTCAGATTTTTTTTCTTATTATTAGCCATGAAGCCACCTACTTTATGTTTTTTCTTTGGAAAGTTTGATCAGTCGGTCCAGCTCTTTCGATAGCTTTTTACGATCGATGGTTCCTTCTGCCATCTTTTTCTTCAGTTTCATCACTTCCAGGTGGATTTTCTTATCAAGGGAGAGCGTAACTTGATACTTCGGAAACTTCTCCTCCGCCTGCTTCGTCAAATCCTTCTCTATTCTTTTCATATGGAGTCGCTCATTATGGGGAATTTGTGCAGCAATCAGCAACTGTTTGTCATCATTGACGACTTGGACATCAGTTAAATTATTTTTGTTTCGTAGAGATCGATCAGCCTGTTCAGAGACAGCCTGATTCAACTTATTGTTACTTGCCATTTGCATAGGCTCATTCATTTCTTGTGTTTCCTCATTGCCTCCAGCCTGACATCCCAACAGGTATGCCAACATAAGTATTCCGGTCATTATTTTTTTCATATTCTCTCCACCACCTTACAGCGGTCCATGGCAGAATAAGGTTAGCAGTTCGCTAACCTTATCTGTCCTTGCCTATTGCTGTTTATATTGAGGTTCTTCTTGCTCGATTTCAGTAACACGTGGCTCGACACTGTCGATAATTGCCTGTGTCTGCTGGGCAGCCTGCTGATACAGTTGCTTGGCTTGTTGATTTTCTGTGCCAAGGGCAAAGGTTTCAAAGTTTGCCTGTGCGCTCTTTAATCCGGCGACTGTTTGTTTCACATCGCTAATGACAGTCATATTCATCTCTCCTTACTTTTTTTTACAACCGTTATTTTTTGCACCATTCTTGAAATTATGTTTACCTATTTTTGCTTTATTATGAAGGAGAAAAAAAGGCTGCTTGTAGGAAACAGGAGGAAACCATACAATAGGCTATAGAGAACTTTATAATAAACACTACTTAAAGGGGAGTTTTTCATCATGAATACGATTCGGGTAAAACAAAATGGAGAAACTTATGATATTGAACCGGTAAAAGGGAAATCACTGCTTGCTACAGCATTTGAACAGGAAGTGCCGTTGGATTACAAATGCCAGAAAGGCAACTGCACGCGCTGTAAAGTGGAGCTTGTAACTGGAACAGAATCCGTAAATAAACCGACGCCCAAAGAATATCAGCAGATCGAATCAGAGTTAGAAAACGGTTATCGTCTTGCCTGTCAAACCGTACCCGTTAAATAATTTCTGTGATAAGTAGACCGAAATTCAATATTTTTTATATGAAAATAGAATTATGAAGTAAAAAAAGCTGAGGCACAGGTTCAAATTCCTGTGTCTCAGCTTTTTTAATATTATTTATCTGGCAAATACATGGTTGCCGATTACATTTGTTACTTCTCTTTGGTTCAAGTATTCATTGTTCGCCTTATCCGGGTTGAAGAAATACAGGGAACCATAGCCTAGGCCATGATGCGCAATCGCTTCATTGACCGCTTTTTTGGACTCTTCACTCGCCGGCTGGTTGATAGTTCCATTCAGCACAGGCGAGAACTGATAACCGTCGTAAATGACATCGTTGATACTGTCAGGGAAGAGACTGCTGTCCACTCGGTTCAACACAACAGCAGCTACAGCCACTTTCCCGTCATAAGATTCACCTTTCGCTTCTGCCTCTACCAGTCTTGCAAGTACATCTTTCTCCGCTTCTGAAACAGTTACAGGGATCGTCAACTGTTCCCCAGGGTTGATATTGTTATCGGTTTTACCATTCGCTTGTTTGATATCAACAACAGATGCTCCGTACTTTGTTCCAATTTTATACAAAGAGTCCCCTTCTTTGACTGTATATCCTTGTCCACTTGCAGCATTTGCTGGAATCGTCGCTGCTAAGGCCATGATGGCTGTAAGGGATGTCACAATTATTTTTTTGATAGTCATGGTTAAAAAAACCTCCTTCGATTTCTATCCATTACAATCTAACACGCCCTCCACCTTCCTTCATTATAAAAATATTGCCACTTTTTCCATTCATACACTATCTGGCAGTTTCAAACATAAACCGGACATCTCCCCTCATATAATGAACTATATTTGATTGTCAAAGGGGAGGATGATTTGCCGCCAATTTCTAATCGTGTCACCAGTTTACCCCCATATTTATTCTCGATCTTTCAGCAGAAGAAAAAAGCATTAGAAAGCCAGGGAGTTGATGTAATTGACTTAGGCATTGGAGCGCCAGATTTGCCTACGCCTGCGTTCATTATTGACCAGCTGGCTAAAGAAGCCCAGAAACCCGCCAACCATGTCTACTCCTCCTACAACGGCTGCCAGGAATTCCGTCAGGCGGTCGCCGGCTTTTATAAAAGAACCTATCAGGTAGAACTGGATCCTGATACAGAAATCCTTGCGCTCATCGGTTCAAAAGAAGGACTTGCCCACATGGCCACTGCCGTCCTGAACCCAGGTGAAACCGCTTTGGTTCCTGATCCTGGTTATCCGGTTTATCGTTCTGCTGTCCATTTAGCCGGTGGGACAACCACTTATCTGCCGCTGGATGCAGATAACCACTACCGGCCAATGTTTGATCACGTGTCAAAAGCCGATTGGAAGAACGCTTCGCTGATGTTTTTGAACTACCCGGGCAATCCGACAGCCGCTACCGTCGATCGTTCCGTCTTTGACGAGGCGGTGGTCTTTGCTAAACAGCATGATGTTGCTCTTCTTCATGACGCCGCCTACAGTGCACTAACCTATAACGGCTATCAGGCACCAAGTGTACTGGAGAGTAACGGTGCGAAAGACATTGCAGTGGAATTTGGTTCCTTATCGAAAAGTTTCAACATGACTGGCTGGCGGATCGGCTATGTCGCAGGCAACAGAGAGTTGATCAAAGCCCTGTCGATCGTAAAAAGCAACACAGATACATCCCAGTTTCTCCCGATTCAAAAGGCGGGGGCGGCTGCTTTAATGAGCGACTTTTCTGCGGTAAAAGAAAACGTTGCTGTTTATGAAAAACGGATGGCCATCATGCTGGATGCGTTACAGGAGCTTGGTATCAAGGTGACTAAGCCACGAGGAACCTTCTTCATCTGGGCGCCGGTACCAAAAGGATTTACCTCTTCTTCTTTTGCCGAGCGCATGCTGGAAGAAGCAGGAGTGATTATAACTCCTGGAATTGCTTTTGGCCCGTCCGGTGATAAGTACTTCCGAATTTCCCTATCGGTCGGTGAAGAACGACTACGGGAAGCAGCTGAGCGGATAAAAGCATTGAATAGCAAGGAGCGTTGATGTATGAAACCACCAAACCAAGCCTCCAGAATGAGTGGCGCCAAAGGGGTTGTCACGTGTTTAAAAAATGAAGGCATCGAAAAAGTTTTCTGTGTTCCCGGAGAAAGCTATTTACCTGTGTTAGATGAACTCTACGGGGAACCGGGCATCCAATTGATTTCTGCCCGTCATGAGGGAGGAGCCTCCTTCATGGCAGAAGGATATGCCAAAGCATCCGGCAAACCTGGGGTCGTGATGGCGACTCGAGGCGTCGGGGCTGCCAATTTGTCGATAGGTGTCCATACCGCCTACCAGGATTCGACCCCGATGGTGGTGTTTTTAGGACAAGTAGACAGCCATTTTTTAGGCCGGGAAGGGTTTCAGGAAGTGGATTTAGTCCAGTTTTTCCAGCCTATTTCTAAATGGGCTGTGGAAATCACCCATGCCGGGCGAATTCCTGAGCTGGTACAGCGAGCTTTTCGGATTGCCCAGACTGGTCGCCCTGGTCCTGTCATCGTTTCACTTCCGGAAGATGTTCTTCGTTTTAAAGAAAACATGACATTCGCTGCTCCGGTTAGCAAACCGAGACCTTCCCCTTCTTTAGAAGAGATTGAAATAGTGAACAGCTACCTGCAACAAGCGAAAAAACCAGTGATCATTGCCGGCGGAGGTATAAAACATGCGGATGCAGAAGACAAGCTGCTCGCTTTTGCGGAAGCAAACAGCCTGCCGGTTTTGTCTGCGTTCCGGAGACAGGATGTTTTTCCAAACGACCATCCTTTATACGTGGGACATCTTGGGCTGGGAACCAATCCAGGAGTACTGGATACCGTACGGCAGGCAGACGTACTGTTGGCGCTAGGTACACGTCTTTCTGAAGTGACGACACAGGATTATTCGGTTATCTCACCGGAACAAACGTTGATTCATATCGATATCACGCCATCGGTGCTGGGAAAATCCTTCGCTCCTGACCTGGGGATTGTAGCTGATATGAAATCAGCACTGCAGCTTATGAATGCTGCAACGAAAATCGCTTCTCCAATTTGGAAACCGTGGGTGCAGGAAAGAAGAAGTTGTTACGAAGCCGCCTCCTGCCTAGCACCAGATGATAGCGAAACAATCACCAATAACCAGGTGATTACTTGTCTGCAGGAAATGCTGCCGGGAGATGCGATTATTACCAATGATGCTGGCAATTTTGCCGGCTGGCTCCATAGCTTTTACCAGTTCAAACAGAAAAAGACCTATGTAGGCCCGACATCGGGTGCAATGGGATACGGGATGCCGGCAGCGTTAGGTGCCAAACTCGCCTCCCCGGATAAAACAGTCGTTTCCTTATCAGGGGATGGCGGCTTCATGATGACGATGCAGGAAATAGAAACAGCGGTCCGTTACCAGATTCCTGTAATCAGTATCGTTTTTAACAACCAGATGTACGGAACCATCCGCATGCATCAGGAGATTCACTTTCCTCATCGCGTATCGGGGACCGATTTAGGTACCGTTCATTTTTCCAAAATAGCCAAAAGTGTGGAAGCCGACGGTTTTTTCGTGAATAGTCTGGAGGATTTTAAATATGTCTTAAGTAAGGCGGTTAATAATGATCGGCCGACTGTCATTGAAGTGCCGATGGATCAGAATCAAATTTCAGCGAAGCGGACAATCGAAGATTTAAGAAAAAAGTAAACGTCATATTTATTTTTATTGGGAGGGTTTCTTATGGTCAATATCGAGAAGAAACTGGTCAATTACATTGATGGACAATGGGTGCTGCCGGATCGTAACAACTATACAGCTGTTGTAAATCCGGCAACTGGACAGACAATCACAAAAGTACCTTTATCAACGGAAAATGATGTACAAGCCGCTGTCAAATCTGCTAAAAAGGCGCAGAAAGAATGGGCACTTGTTCCGGCTCCACAGCGGGCAGAATTGCTATACCGGGTCGGCAGCATGATGAAAGAAAGAAAAGAACACCTGTCCAGACTGTTGACGATGGAAAACGGAAAAGTACTGGAAGAAGCACGAGGAGAAGTCCAGGAAGGCATCGATATGGCTTTTTATATGGCTGGCGAAGGTCGCCGACTGTTTGGACAAACTACCCCATCAGAATTGAAGAATAAATTTGCTATGAGTGTCCGTGCTCCCGTGGGAGTTGTCGGTATCATTACGCCGTGGAATTTCCCGATTGCTATTGCAACCTGGAAGTCCTTCCCGGCTATCGTTGCTGGCAATGCCGTCATCTGGAAGCCGGCAACCGAGACACCGATTATGGCCTATGAGCTGGCGAAAATTTTTGAAGAAGCCGGATTGCCAAATGGCGTATTGAATGTCGTGTTCGGCTCTGGCAGTGATGTCGGGGAAGCGATGGTAGCTGATGACACCATCCGGGTCATTTCTTTTACCGGTTCGAACGAGACTGGGAAGAATATCGCGAGTAAGTGTGGGATGAAGCTAAAAAAAGTATCCCTGGAAATGGGCGGTAAGAATGCCGTCATTGTCATGGATGATGCCGATCTATCATTAGCTGTCGAAGGAATTCTCTGGAGCGCGTTCGGAACAAGCGGCCAGCGTTGTACCGCCTGCAGCCGGGTCATCGTCCACAAAGATGTGAAGGAAGAATTAACGGAGCGTCTGATGACAGAAATGGAGAAGCTGACGGTTGGTAACGGACTCGATGAGACGGTGAAGGTCGGCCCAATCATTAATGCTGGCGCGCTAGAAAAAATCGACCGCTACGTACAAATCGGAAGACAAGAAGGCGCTGTACTTCTAGCTGGAGGCTATACGCTTCATGAGGATAAAGAAGATGCTGGTTATTACTACGCCCCTACGCTATTTACCGATGTGGATCGCACGATGCGGATTGCGAAGGAAGAAATTTTCGGCCCTGTCGTTTCTTTAATTGAAGTAGAAAGTCTCGAAGAAGCGGTCGAGATCAATAATGAAGTAAGCTACGGGTTATCGAGCTCCATCTTCACCCAAAATGTGAACAAGGTATTCGCTGCCCAGCGCGATCTGGATACAGGAATCGTTTATGTCAATGCCGGAACGATCGGCGCTGAAATCCATCTGCCATTCGGGGGTACAAAAGGGACAGGAAACGGACACCGTGATTCTGGACTCGCTGCATTAGACGTATTTACCGAATGGAAGAGCGTCTATGTCGATTTCAGCGGTAAATTGCAACGGGCACAAATCGACACCGAACAATAGAGTATTTTTCAAGTAAGTGAAGGAGGTTTTTATATGAAGGTAGCCGTATTAGGTTCCGGGCTTATGGGAAAGGAAGCCGCCCGCGACTTGGTGCAAAGTCCGAGCGTGAAACATGTCGCACTGGCGGATGTTGATTATCAGAAAGCGAAAGACGTGTGCCGGCAGCTGAACAGTCCCATCCTTGGTGCTGCTCAGCTCGATGCCACCAATGAAACGGAATTAGGGGACTTTATCAAAAATTATGACGTAGTGATCAACGCGCTGTTTTACTCATTCAATGAAATTGTCGCCAAAAAAGCAATCGAAGCCGGTGTCCATTCTGTCGATTTAGGAGGCCATATCGGCCATATGACGGACAAAGTCTTAAAGCTCAAGGAAGAAGCAAAGGCCGCCGGTGTCACATTAATCCCGGACTTAGGGGTTGCTCCTGGTATGATAAATATTTTGTCGGGATATGGCGTCAGCAAGCTTGATCAAGCGAAATCTATTAAACTATATGTTGGCGGCATCCCTGTCCAGCCGGAACCTCCTTTTGAATATAATCATGTCTTTTCCATGGAAGGTGTTTTCGATCACTATACCGATCCCGCTCTGATTATTCGAAATGGAATGAAACAGGAGATCCCTTCTTTATCAGAAATTGAACGCATAAACTTTGAAAAGTTCGGTCCATTAGAAGCTTTCCATACTGCCGGGGGTACATCCACCTTATCCTACTCCTACCCTTACTTAGATACGCTAGAATATAAGACGATCCGCTACCCTGGCCACGCTGAAAAATTCAAGCTCCTTGTCGATTTGAACCTGACAAGAAATGATTATTTTGTTGAAGTTAAAGGAGCAAAAGTAAGCCCTCGGGAAGTATTCCTGAAAGTGTTGGATCCGATAGTTGATTTAAAGGAGAAGGATGATGCTGTCCTTCTAAGGGTGTTAGTATCGGGAGAAAAAGACGGGCATGCCACTACTTACACTTACGAAATGGCTACCTTTAAAGATCGGAAAAATAACGTAACAGCAATGGCGAGAGCTACGGCCAATACTATATCTGTAGTCGCTCAAATGCTCGGAAATGGCACGATTGAGAAGCGTGGTGTCTATCCTCCGGAACAAATCGTCCCGGGAAATAATTATATTGAAGAGATGGCAAAGCGTGGTGTGAACATTAAAGAAACAAAACAATGGAAGTAAATATAGAAAGAACACATAGATAAAACAGCCCGAATACCAAATATCGGTATTCGGGCTGTTTTTTTACGACACCTGTAGCTTAAACTTCTAAACGACGAACTTATGTGAGACAAATTTCTAGGAAATGAGACATTTTAGCTGATTTAAGAGAATAAAAAAAACCTGAGAAGTCGAAATGAACTTCCCAGAGGGTGCCTCTAGTTCTTAATTCCCATCGATATATATTTTAATTCCACATATTCATGGATGCCATGGTGTCCGCCTTCTTTTCCGAAACCCGATTGCTTGATGCCGCCGAATGGTGCTTCTGCTACAGCAGGAAAGACATCATTGATGCCGATGATACCGTAGTCCAGCTTTTCTGCGACCCGGACGGATCGGTCAAGATTCTTCGTGAAAAAGTATGCGGCCAATCCATATTCGCTGTCGTTGGCTGCGTTGATTGCATCTTCTTCACTTGTGAAGGACTGGAGCGGAAGAATGGGACCGAACGTCTCCTCGTTCATGACCAGCATGTCGTTTTTGACGCCAGATAGGACGGTCGGCAAGTAATAATGTCCTTTGCCTGTGCCTTCCCATAGATTACCGCCACATGCGATTTCAGCGCCTTTTGCGAGGGCATCCATCACCTGCTCATGCACTTTATCGGTTGCCCCTTCGTTAATCAATGGACCCATGTCCACCTCCTCTGCAAGTCCATCACCGAGGCGCATTGCTTCTACTTTTTCTACTAATACTTGTTTGAACTCATTCCAAATGTCAGCTTCCACATACACGCGGTTTGCACAGATACATGTCTGACCGCTGTTACGGAACTTACTTGCCAATGTCATTTCCGCCGCCTGATCCAAATCGGCATCGGCAAAAACGATAATAGGGGCATGCCCCCCAAGTTCAAGGGAAAGTTTTTTTACTTGATCGGCACTTTCTCGCATTAAATGCTTGCCTACTTCCGTTGAACCAGTGAAAGTAATCAGCCGGACATCTTCATGATGGAGTAACGCATTTCCTATTTTGGCAGAATTGCCAGTTACGAGGTTCACCACCCCGTCTGGCACCCCTGCTTTTTCAAGGATTTTTACAATTTCAATTGCTGTTAATGGTGTTTCAGAAGCTGGTTTCAAAACGACAGCACAGCCTGCCGCTAACGCAGGAGCGACTTTCCTGGTAATCATCGAAGCCGGGAAATTCCAAGGGGTGATTGCTCCCACTACCCCGACAGGCTGTGGAATGACAGAAAGCCGTTTTGATTCAATCGATGACGGGATCCATTCCCCGTACAGGCGATTCGCTTCTTCGGCATACCATAATAAGAAACTGGCTGCCGATTTGATTTCTCCTTTTGCTTCGCGCAGTGGCTTCCCCTGCTCCATTGTAAGAATCGCTGCTAAACGGTCTTCCTCTTCTTTCATAAGCTGATTCGCTTTATAAAGGATAGAGGAACGCTTCCTTGGTGACAAAGATGCCCATTGTTTTTGTGCTTTACTGGCAGCTTCAATGGCATTTGTTGTATCGATATCATCACCATAAGACACATGGGTAAGGATATCCCACGTCGCTGGATTACGTACCGGTGTTTTTTTTCGTGAAGATGCACTGTTCCACCTGCCGTTAATATAAATACTTGGCACATAAGCTTCAAAAGTGATCAATCAGAACTCCCCCCTATTGCTCATCTGGTTCATATGGCCAGGCTGGCAGCATATGATCCAACGGCTTATCTTTCCGGTAACCAAGAACATATTGCGCTTGCATGATCGTATGGATTTCCCGTGTTCCTTCATAGATGACAGGCGCTTTCGAATTGCGTAAATGTCGTTCAACAGGATATTCATTAGAATACCCATAAGCACCGTGTACCTGAACCGCATCATCAGCTGCTTTATTAGCAAAGTCGCAAGCCTGCCATTTTGCTAACGAAGTTTCCCTCGTGTTTCGTTTTCCTTTGTTTTTCAACTCTCCGGCACGATAAACGAGTAACCGGCTCATCTGGAGTCCCGCCTCCATATTGGCAATCATTTGCTGTACTAATTGATGTTTTCCTATTTCATGACCAAATGTTTTGCGTTCATGACAGTAATCGATACTCGCTTCCAGGCAGACCATTATCAGACCGCATGCTCCTGCTGCGACCGTAAAACGGCCATTATCAAGAGCGGACATGGCTATTTTGAAACCGTCTCCTTCTTTTCCGAGTAGATTTTCTGCCGGTACTTTTACGTCTTCAAAAAATAATTCACCGGTATTACCCGCGCGGATTCCAAGCTTTCCTTTGGTAGCTTTTGAGGAAAAACCAGCTGTGCTGCGTTCCACAATAAAGGCTGATATCCCATGGTGTTTTTTACTTTTATCGGTATAAGCAAAAACGATAAAATGATCAGCTGTATCGCATAGCGATATCCATGTTTTCTGCCCATTTAATACATAATGATCGCCCTTATTGGCAGCTGTTGTCTGTATCGCCGCTACATCCGACCCTGCCCCTGGTTCTGTCAGGCCAAACGCTCCTATCTTCTCACCTTTAGCCTGAGGAATCAGATACCTTTGTTTTTGTCCTTCATTTCCCCATTGCAGCAAAGTAAGACTGTTCAACCCGATATGGACCGATACGGCCGTACGGAAGGCTGTATCTCCCCTTTCCAGTTCTTCACAAACAATAGCGAGGGAATTATAATCCATTCCACTACCGCCATATACTTCCGGAATGCAGACACCCATCAGTCCTAAGTCCGCCAATTTGGTTAGAACAGCAGGATCAAAACTGCCTTGTTCATCCCACGTGCGCATATTCGGAACGATTTCCTTATCCACGAACTGACGTGTCATCTTACGTAATAATTGCTGTTCTTCGGTAAAGTCAAAATTCATACATGTATCCTCCATTCACTATTTTTACTCCTTTTTCTCCTCGTTAAAAAATTCCTGTTGATGCTCCCCGGCTTCCGGTGGATGATACCGGTAGGAAACCGGGGTTCTCGACAACTTCAACGGGCTCCCTACCATCTTAATTTCGCCAGCTCTAGGATGAGCCATAGAGAAAAACATTTCTCTTGCCGCCAGCTGAGGATCCTTCGTTAATACCTTCAAATCCTGGATCGGACCGCATGGTATTTTCGCTTTATCTAAATGGACTTTCCAATAGGTTGCCGGCTGTTTCTGGAATACTGTTTGTAAAATAGCTGTCAGCTCTTTTCTGTTTTCCACGCGGGCCGGGTTAGTAGAAAAACGATGGTCCTCTGCCACTTCAGCCATTCCTAATAGCTTGCATAAACGCTGGAACTGACGATCATTTCCCACCGCTACTATCATTTCTCCATCTGCCGCCGGAAAGGTCTGATATGGGACAATATTGGCATGATGGTTCCCTAGTCGCTTGGGCACTTTCCCTGACATGAGGAAATTGCTGGCGATATTGACGAGGGAGCTAACCGCTGTATCATAGAGAGCGAGATCGACTTTTTGACCATTTCCGGAAGCTATTCTTTCCAGTAATGCAGCCTGGATGCCGATACAAGCGTACAGTCCTGTCAGCACATCAGTAATGGCTATACCGACTTTCTGTGGGCCGGATTGCTCATCGCCCGTGATACTCATCAACCCACTCATGGCCTGAATAATAAAATCATATCCAGGTAAATCTTTATAAGGGCCTGTCTCTCCAAATCCAGTAATGCTGCAATAAACAAGCCCGGGATTCATCCGTTTCAAATCGTCATAACCCAGTCCCATTCGTTCCATCGTCCCCGCTTTGAAATTATGGATGACCACATCAAAATCACGGACTAAGTCCATGATTTTCTTTTTTCCTTTTTCACTTTTCAAATCAGCTGTAATGCTTTTCTTATTTCGATTGGCACATAAATAATAGGCACTGACACCCTTCTGAAAAGGCGGTCCCCATTTCCTTGTTTCATCACTGCCGCCGGGAGCTTCGACTTTTACAACCTCTGCCCCCAAGTCTCCAAGTATCATTGTGCAATATGGACCTGCAAGAACCCGTGATAGATCAAGCACTTTGATGTCAGATAATGCACCCTTCATAACGCTCCATCACCTCATTTCTTTCAAAGCTTTATCCTATGGCGTCTTGTTGTTTTATTTGCTTATTTCATAGTTATGATTTTATGTGAAAGAACATGTCCATAAAGCAGGAATTCCTTACTTCTATCGCTTTTATAAATAAAAGCATTAATGCTTTAAATAATTTATCAAAAAAAGGTTTAGATTTTTCAGATTATAATGTATAATCAATCATTAATTTATCAAAAGGAAGTGAGTTTCGTTGAAGATACTAGAGAAAATCAGCAGTTTCATGGGGAGTACATTCGCGGTGTGGGTCGTCCTGTTTGCCGTCGTTGCTTTCTTATATCCACCGGCATTTACCTGGATCGCTCCCTACATTACTCCATTATTAGGAATCATCATGTTCGGCATGGGGCTGACATTATCAGCAAAGGATTTCCAGGAAGTATTTCGTAGACCAAAAGACGTTGCTATCGGTGTTGGAGCGCAATTTCTGATTATGCCTGTATTGGCATTCATTCTTGCCGTATCGCTTCCTGTATCGCCTCAAGTGGCGGCAGGAGTTATACTGGTAGGATGTTGTCCAGGTGGAACGTCATCGAATGTCATGACATATTTATCAAAAGGCGATACGGCACTTTCTGTTGCGATAACTGCTGTGTCTACCTTGCTTGCACCGGTACTGACACCTTTATTAGTCTTACTGTTCGCAAGCAGATGGCTGCCTATTTCTCCAGGTGCGTTATTCTTATCGATCGTCAATATCGTCCTTATTCCAATATTGCTTGGTTTTATCGTAAAAGCGTTGCTTGGGAGTAAAGTAGAAGCAGGAGTAAAGGCTTTTCCATTAGTCTCGGTTATCGCCATTGTTGCGATTGTTACGGCTGTAGTAGGAGTGAATCAACAGCAGATCGCCACGACTGGAGCGATTATCTTCGCCATCGTAGTACTGCATAATGTACTTGGC
This sequence comes from Thalassobacillus devorans, assembly GCF_900176565.1. GTDB lineage: Bacteria > Bacillota > Bacilli > Bacillales > Halobacillaceae > Thalassobacillus > Thalassobacillus devorans_A. The sequence continues at coordinate 1,228,039 of NZ_FXEH01000005.1, read as the reverse complement.
TACTTGATCGGTCTAGGACTTGGTAGAATGATGGGGATGGATGCGTCCAAACAACGGGCGGTTTCTATTGAAGTCGGCATGCAAAACTCCGGACTTGGGGCCACACTTGCTGCCGCTCATTTTAGTCCATTGGCAGCCGTACCAAGTGCGATTTTCAGTGTGTGGCACAATATTTCCGGTCCGATTATTGCGACGATTTACCGCAAGCAGAAAGAGCGGGAGCCACAGGAAGTATCGAAGAAGAAATTCAGCGTGAGCTGATTACTTTCTATTGTATTGCATAACCTAAGTGCAACTTCATTAAGGAAAGAGGTTGTATGATGCTAGAAGAACAACTGCGTGGGATGGAAGAATATAATACAGCGACCCTGAATGACCAAATGCTTAAAGAAGTTAAGGACTTGGAAGAAAAGCTAAAAGCCTATTCCAGCGAACCGGTCATTCTGATCGCTTACACACACCGGTAAATGAAAAAAGGGGCTGTCCCATAAGTCTGTAACAGACTAATTGGGGCAGCTTTTTTCGTTTATTGTTGATATCGGAAAAGTGGGGCTGGGAAACGATTCCCTTTCCGCGGGGAAGACGACAAGTCTCCTCGGGCTACGCCCTGCGGGGCCTCGTCAGCCTTGCTTCTCCCGCAGGAGTCTCATCGTTCCCCTGCCTAAATTGCCCATCAACAATGCAAAAATCTTCTTTTTTACATACAAAAAAATCGCCTCATTCGTTATAATGTAAGCGATCAAACCAACAAAAAACGAAAAGCGAGGCGATTTTTTTATGAGTAACTCTTCAGCTACTTTCATTGATTATAACATGGGGCAATTGGTTCTACCAATGGACTTCAGTGATTTAATTCCTGAGGACCATGTGGTCCGGGTCATTCACGCCATGGTGGAACAGGTGAACGATGACATCTTCTTTTCCCAATATCAAGGCGGCGGCCGGAGCTCCTATCATCCCAAAATGATGACAAAAGTTATCTTATACGCCTACACGCAAAAAATCTACTCCTGCCGTGATATCGCCAAAGCTCTTCGGGAACATCTGCCGATGATGTGGCTGGCCGGCCAACAGACACCAGATTTCCGAACCATCAACCGATTCCGCTCCGAACGGATGAAAGCCATCATTGAACCTTTATTCACGGAGTTGATTAAACTTCTAATCGACCAAGAGTACGTATCCATGGACAACTACTTCCTTGATGGAACCAAAATTGAGGCGAATGCCAATAAATACACGTTTGTGTGGAAAAAATCCGCCCAACGTTACGAAGAAAAACTACAGGAAAAATTAAATCAAACGTTCGCGGATATTGAAGATGCCATTGAGATGGATGAAAAAATACTCAATGATGAGGGGTCTCCTGCCAAGCGAGTAACTTCGGAGCAACTCGAAAAAGTTGTCGAGCAGGTAGAAGCTCAGGTAGAACAGGCAGAAAAAGCCGTCGAAGAAGAAAATGATAAGGAAAAGAAGAAAGAAAAAAAGGAAGTATTCCGTGCCAAACGACGTATCTATAAAACGTTGAGTCAGGACTACCTTCCTCGTTTGAAAAAGTATGAAACCCAGTTGGCCACCTTCGGTGATCGAAATAGTTTTTCCAAGACAGATACCGATGCCACCTTTATGCGAATGAAAGAAGATCATATGAAGAACGGGCAACTGAAACCTGGTTATAATGTGCAGGCAGGAACAGAAAACCAATTCATTATTGGCTACTCGATCCATCAGCGTCCTACGGACACCCGTTGTTTTGAACCGCATATTCAAAAGCTGCAGGCTACAGAGCTTCCTTTCCCCAATACAATTGTCGCTGATGGAGGTTATGGTGGAGAAACCAATTACAAATACGCAAAGAAGGAAGGGTTTGATACACTCATTCCCTATAACACGATGCGAAAAGAGCAGTCTCGTTCGTTCAAGAAAGACCCAAGCCAGGTTATGAACTGGGAGTACAAGGAAGAAGGGGATTATTACATTTGTCCGAATGGACGAAAGGTCCCTTTTCAATTCCATTCTCACCGTACCGATCGGTACGGATACACGCGAGCCTTCAAGGTCTATGAATGCGAAGCGTGTACCGGGTGCCCTATAAAAGAAAAATGCACGAAAGCAAAAGGAAACCGGCGTGTTTACTATAACCCGGCATATGAACAACTGAAGAGGGAAGCAAGGGAAAGCCTTTGGTGTGACGAAGGAGCACAAATCTACGCCAGACGAAAAGTGGAGGTGGAAAGTGTGTTCGGTCATATCAAAGGCAATCGGTCGTTCCGGAGATTTTTTCTCCGGGGTCTCGATAAAGTAAATATAGAGTTTGGGCTGGTCGCCATTGCCCACAACTTCCTGAAACAGGCGGAGTTGATCCGGCTGTTTCGGGGAGGAAATAAGCTCACAATGAAAAAACCACGAAGAAAAATCAATTTCTTCGTGGTTTTTTTCATTTAAAAGAGGACTTTTGGGACAGCCCCTTTTCTATGTTGTACGCCCCCGGCAGGATTCGAACCTGCGGCACACGGTTTAGGAAACCGATGCTCTATCCCCTGAGCTACGGGGGCACGAAGTTAGCAGGCACAAAGTATATTATACAAAAGATATTGTGATTTGAAAAGATTTCATGACCGCAAATTCTGTCATTACCTGTCCATTCCTGCCATTTCTGTGGTAAAATATAAGCTGTCTGTCTGAACGTATCGAATTATGTCTCTTGATTGTTGGGTAAGGAGGAGAAGAGATGGGACAACTGCCTTTTGTTGCTGTGGAAGGGCCGATCGGTGTCGGAAAAACCTCCCTGTCGAAAAAGATCGCCTCCCATTTTGATTTCCATCTATTGCAGGAAATCGTCGAGGAGAATCCTTTTCTGGGAAAGTTTTATGATGATATCGAAGAATGGAGCTTCCAGACGGAAATGTTCTTTCTATGCAACCGGTTCAAGCAACTGGAAGATATAGAAACGAAATACTTACGCCAGAACAAGCCTGTAGTGGCTGATTATCATATAACGAAGAATATGATTTTTGCACGTCGTACATTGCCGGAACAAAAATTTGAGAAATACACACAAATTTATGATATATTGACGAACGATATGCCGCGTCCAAACATGATGGTTTATCTTGATGCAAGTCTCGACACCCTACTGGAGCGTATTCGTATGCGCAATCGTGGTGTCGAAGCGAATATCCAGCCTTCCTATCTGGAGCAGCTTTCTCGTGATTATGAAGAGTTTATGAATCACTTTGAAATGACCCATCCAGAGATTCCAGTCATTCGAATTGATGGGGATAAGCTCGATTTCGTCAAACACCAGGATGATCTTCGCTATATTCTTGGTCAGGTTGAACACCATCTATACAAAGGAGAAGTTATCACATGAACGCTAGAGAACGCTACGGCATCCCGCACGATAGTGTCATAACGATTGCAGGCACGGTCGGTGTCGGTAAATCTACCATGACCAACGCACTGGCTGACGCTTTGAATTTTCGTACCTCATTAGAAAAAGTCGAAACCAACCCTTATTTGGATAAATTTTATTATGATTTCGAAAGGTGGAGCTTTCACCTGCAAATCTACTTCCTTGCTGAACGCTTCAAGGAACAGAAGAAAATCTTTGAATATGGCGGAGGATTCATCCAGGATCGCTCGATCTATGAAGATACAGGTATCTTTGCCCGTATGCATTATGAAAAAGGGACCATGTCTGAAACAGACTATGACACGTATACGAACCTTTTTGATGCCATGGTGATGACGCCATATTTCCCTCATCCTGACCTTTTGATTTATTTAGAAGGATCGTTTGAAGATATTTTAGAGCGTATTCAGAATCGTGGACGTCCGATGGAGCAGCAAACTCCGGTTTCTTACTGGGAGGAGATGTTCCAGCGTTATGAAAATTGGATTGATAACTTCAATTCCTGCCCGATTCTGCGTTTGAATATCGCTGACTACGATGTTATCAATGATGAAAACAGCATCGAGCCCGTCTTAGAAAAGATCGGCCACTTCATTAATCAGTCGCGGAAATGGCGCTCCAGCCGCTTACTGACTAAATAAAGAAAAGCCCCCGTGAGGGCTTTCTTTTTTTGTGGAAAAAAGAAAAAAGCCGCTACCCTAAGGCAGCGACTTTTCATATAATCTCCAAATTTTATGCGCTTTGTTTGTATATATGGCGGAGGAGGAGGGATTCGAACCCCCGCGGGGCGTAAACCCCCTGGCGGTTTTCAAGACCGCTCCCTTCAGCCGGACTTGGGTACTCCTCCGTCTTGTCCAACAAATAAAAATATATCATGCCCCTTGTCTTACTGTCAACGCAAAAACCAAAAGATTAAATTTTGTGATAATTAATTTGTAGAACATAAGCAGGCCTGGAAACAACTCGCTTTCAGCCGGTATAAAAAAAGAGCCTGAATTAGTTTCAGGCTCGTTCGTATAACTTTTATTTTATTACTTCTTTACCGCCCATATATGGACGCAGGACTTCTGGTACGATTACGGAGCCGTTTTCCTGCTGGTAATTTTCTAAAATAGCAGAGACGGTACGTCCAATTGCCAACCCAGAGCCATTTAAGGTATGGACGTATTCCGGCTTGCCTTTTTCTTCACGGCGGAACCGGATACCGGCACGACGAGCCTGGAAGTCTTCAAAGTTAGAGCAGGAGCTGATTTCACGGTACGTATTGTAGCTTGGCAGCCATACTTCGATATCATACTTCTTAGCTGCAGTGAAGCCAAGATCACCGGTACACATGCTCATAACACGATAAGGGAGTTTCAGCAACTGTAGTACTTTTTCTGCATTGGCTGTCAATTCTTCCAGTACGTCATAAGACTCTTCCGGTTTGCAGAACTGGACAAGCTCCACTTTATTAAACTGGTGCTGACGGATCAAGCCACGGGTGTCGCGTCCGGCAGAACCGGCTTCAGAACGGAAAGAGGCACTGAATGCCACGTATTTCTTTGGCAGGTCTGCAGCATCCAGAATTTCTTCCCGGTGATAGTTCGTAACAGGCACTTCTGCCGTCGGCACGAGGAAGTAATCCCAGTCAGCAATGCGGAACGCGTCTTCTTCGAATTTCGGCAGCTGACCGGTACCTGTCATCGCTGTACGGTTGACCATGTATGGGGGCAGCATCTCCTGATAGCCATGTTCGTCTGCATGCAGGTCCATCATGAAATTAAGCAGGGCTCGTTCAAGTCTGGCTCCAAGTCCTTTATAGAATACGAACCGGCTTCCTGTCACCTTGGAAGCACGTTCAAAGTCAAGGATATCAAGTTCTGTTGCCAGATCCCAGTGCGGCTTAGCTTCAAAACCGAAGTCTGGAAGGTCACCCCATTGACGTGCTTCCATATTGTCGTCTTCATCTTCCCCAACTGGTACACTTTCATGCGGGATATTAGGAATAGACAATAGCATTGTCTCCAACTGCTCTTCGACTTCTTTCAGTTCGTTGTCCAGTTCCTTGACACGTTCTCCTACCTCACGCATTTCCTTGATCATATGATCGGCATCTTTCTTTTCCCGCTTCAGTACAGATATTTCTTTTGATACTTCATTGCGCTTTGCTTTTAATTCTTCTGTTTCTGCAATCAATTCACGTCTGCGGCTGTCCAGATCACCGAATTTATCGAGATCGGACAAGTCTTCTCCGCGGTTCTGTAATTTGCTCTTTACTTCATCAAAATTGTTGCGTAAGTATTTCATGTCCAGCATGGTTGTTTCCTCCTTATGATTATTTTAGCTATTAAAAAAGCTCTCATCCCTATAAAAATAGGGACGAGAGCTTGTATTCCCGCGATACCACCCTGATTGGAGACAAACATGTCTCCCGGCTCATCTTCAATAACGGCGAATCACCGGATTTGCCTACTGATAGTTCAGCAAATCTGCTCATGGATGGATTCACAAGCCCTTTTCATCAGTTCTCACCGGCCACTGACTCTCTTTAGAAAAGGGAACCTGCTACTAGTTCCTGTCATCGCATTGGAAATAGAATTGTTGTTTATAAAGAATAGCGAATTTTCACTTAGGATGCAAGTGATTTTCTTGATTCTTCTACCATCTCGACAAAATGTGCCGTCAATCGATGGTCATCGGTCAATTCCGGATGGAAAGCGCAAGCCAGTAAATGACCTTGCTGTGCTAATACGATTTTATCCTGGTGGGTAGCCAGTACATCCACTTCCGGTCCCACTTCTAAAATATAAGGGGCACGAATAAATACAGCATTGTATCCTTCCGCTACTCCTTTGATATCCAAATCGGTTTCAAAGCTTTCACGCTGACGTCCAAACGCATTGCGCTCGACTTTGATATCCATCAGTCCTAAATGGACATTGTCTGTTCCTGCAATTTCAGAAGCAAGCAGAATCATGCCTGCACATGTGCCGAAAATAGGCTTTCCTTGTTTGCCGAATTCACGTAATGGCTCAAGGAAATTATATTTATCGATCAGACGGCGCATTGTTGTACTTTCACCGCCTGGGATAATTAAACCGTCTAAATCGTCCAGTTGTTCTACGCGCTTGACGATGATGCCTTCAGCACCAGAAGCTTCGACAGAGCGAATGTGTTCACGGAACGCTCCTTGAAGTCCCAATACACCGATTTTAGTCATGATGCATGTCTCCTTTTTATTCGCTGCGGTCAGCCATACGGTCTGCTGCAGTCAATGTGGACATTTCAATACCAGTCATTGCTGTACCAAGACCTTTGGAAAGTTCACCAATCAGCTTGTAATCATCATAATGAGTGGTAGCTTCAACAATCGCACGGGCAAATTTTTCCGGGTTATCAGACTTGAAGATACCAGATCCGACGAATACACCGTCTGCTCCCAATTGCATCATCAAGGCTGCGTCAGAAGGTGTCGCTACTCCACCGGCAGCAAAGTTTACGACTGGAAGACGTCCTTCTTCACGGATCTGCATAAGGGTTTCGAATGGCGCACCGTTTTCTTTTGCAAATACCATCACTTCATCTTCAGCTAATGATTGAAGGTGACGGATTTGAGATTGTACTTTACGAATATGATTGACAGCTTCTACGATATTCCCTGTACCTGGTTCACCTTTCGTACGAAGCATGGAAGCACCTTCTCCAATACGGCGGGTCGCTTCTCCAAGGTCACGGCATCCACATACGAAAGGAACCGTGAAATCTCTTTTGTTGATATGATAAATATCGTCTGCCGGAGTCAATACTTCACTTTCATCGATATAATCCACGCCCATTGCTTCTAGAACACGAGCTTCTACAATATGGCCGATACGTGCTTTTGCCATTACTGGAATGGATACAGCATTCAATACTTCTTCTGTAACAGTTGGATCAGCCATACGGGCAACTCCACCTGCTGCACGAATATCAGAAGGGACACGCTCCAGTGCCATTACGGCAACCGCACCTGCTTCTTCTGCGATTTTCGCCTGTTCTGCGTTGACGACATCCATGATGACGCCACCTTTTTGCATTTCTGCCATTCCACGTTTTACTAAATCAGTACCTACTTTAGACATACTCCATTTCCTCCCATTTCTTTATATAGTTAACTTCAAAAGAGTTCAAATTCACGCACTATTTAATTATTATAACGCACTCTATACTAAATTGCCTACCGGTTTTATCTGGATTAAAACCATCCTTTTACGGTATCGACAGCACTGGTGAAGATATCACTGAAAAAGTCTCCGATTGCTCCAAGCGTCAGCATGAACCAGTTTGCTTTCTCGACGGCCTCTGTGGCCACCAACGGGATGCTCTTATCATCCTGCTGGCCGTCCAGAATATTGCCATGGGAGTTCTCACCATTGTAGACAAGTTCCACTGTCCCAATTTGTTCTCCCTTTTCAATCGGCGCTGTGAGTTTGTCTTCATCATTCAATTTATTTTCGTTTACAATAAAGTTCAGTTCATACTTATCTTCTTCGCCGTTTTTAATCATAGCTTGCACGGCTTCCCCGGTTTCAATTCCTACCTGCTTTTCTTTTCCTTTTGCGACAGGAAGTTCGGATTCACCATCTTTTTGATGACCGGCTGGATACAACTCCTGCCTTTCGAACTGCTGGAAACCATACTCCATTAAACGACGGGTTTCTTCAAATCGGGCTTCTTCGCTATCGGTCTTCATCACTACAGAAATCAAACGGTTTTCATCCCGTTCTGCAGTCCCTGTAAAACAGTATCCTGCGAGGTCGGTATATCCTGTTTTCATCCCGTCCATGCCTTCATAACCGTATTGAGCCAGGTAACCAGGCATGTCCGGAAGCATCCAGTTCCAGTTACGAATGGTCTGATCATCGAATTCTGTTTCTGTAATACTGGAAATTTCCAAAGCTTCTGGATAGTCATTCACTAAATGATAAGCTAATAAAGCAGATGCCCGAGCAGAAAGTAAGTTGTCATCATCCGGTTGTGTCCCTTCCGGGTAGTTATCTCCTAAACTACTATTTGGCAGTCCGGTAGAATTGACAAACTGGTATTCTTTTAAACCCATTTCCTCTGCTTTTTCATTCATCATTTTGACGAATTCGCCTTCTGATCCTGCAATCAGTTCCGTGAGGGCAATGGTGGTAGCGTTATCTGAGTTGATTGCCATCGCTTCATATAATTCACGGACCGTATAATCTTTATTCTGCTTCAAACCGACCCCGGAAAAGGTATCGTCGGCAGATATGCTATATGGGTAATCACTGATCTGGGTAGTCGTATCCCAGCTTATCTCGCCATTCTCTATCGCTTCAAGCACCAGGTACTCTGTCATCATCTTTGTCATACTGGCAGGTGGCAAAGCCACATCTGATTGTTTATCAAACAGGACTTGTCCACTGTTTGCATCTACTAAAATAGCAGATTCTGCTTTAATATCAATCTGTGCGTATGTAGTATTCGGTTGGATGAACCCGACCAGGGTGATCATTACCGCCATCACTACCAGCCATGATGTTTTAAACGTTTGTTTCAACTTACTCGACCTCCACGGTATAAATTATGCATCTTTGTTATTTTATCACAGGCTTACACAAAAAAATAGACAGGGAATAGTCCCTGTCTACGAAATTATATCTAGGTTAAATGGAGTAGTTTGGAGATTCTTTTGTAATCTGTACGTCATGGGGATGACTCTCCCGAAGTCCTGCTCCAGTAATCCGGATGAACTTTCCTTCTTTACGAAGTGTCGGCAGGTCAGCTGTTCCACAATATCCCATACCTGAACGCATGCCGCCGACTAACTGGTGCAGCGTGTCTGCCAATGGGCCTTTATATGGAACGCGTCCCTCGATTCCTTCTGGTACAAGCTTTTTCTTTTCTTCGGAATCCTGGAAGTAACGGTCTTTCGACCCTGCTTCCATAGCACCGACACTCCCCATGCCACGATAGACTTTGAACTGGCGTCCCTGGAAAATTTCCGTTTCTCCAGGGCTTTCCGCTACCCCTGCAAACATGCTTCCGATCATTACTGCATGAGCACCAGCAGCTAAAGCTTTGACGATATCGCCGGAATACTTAATTCCTCCATCAGCGATTACGGATACTCCGTGTTTTTCCGCTTCTACGGCACAATCATACACAGCCGTAATCTGCGGAACTCCAACTCCTGCAACGACTCGTGTCGTACAAATCGAGCCAGGACCAATACCTACTTTGATTACATTTGCTCCTGCTTCCGCCAATTCCCTGGTTGCTTCTGGTGTAGCGACATTCCCAGCGATGATATTAACATCCGGGTATTTGGACCTGATCCGCTCTACTTGATCCAATACACCACGAGAATGACCATGCGCCGTATCTACTACGAGGGCATCCACGCCAGCGTCCACCAGCTTGTCCACGCGGGTCATCGCATCTGCCGTCACCCCAACTGCAGCAGCAACAAGCAGTCGTCCCTGCTCATCCTTAGCAGCATGCGGGAACTCGATGACTTTTTCGATATCTTTGATGGTAATCAAGCCTTTGAGGACATTATTGCTATCAACCAGGGGCAATTTTTCAATTTTGTATTGCTGCAAGATGCGTTCCGCTTCTTCCAAATTAGTCCCTACGGGTGCTGTCACGAGGTCATCGCGCGTCATCACTTCCGAAATAGCAATCGAATAATCGTCAATAAAGCGGAGATCACGATTGGTAATAATCCCCACCAGACGCTGGTTCTCTTCATTATCGACAATCGGTACACCGGAAATCCGGTATTTCCCCATCAAATGCTCCGCATCAAACACCTGGTGTCCCGGGGTTAAATAAAAAGGATCTGTAATAACGCCGCTTTCGGAGCGTTTTACACGATCGACACGCTCAGCCTGTGCCTCAATCGACATATTCTTATGAATGACTCCAAGTCCACCGTGACGGGCCATCGCTATTGCCATCTTTGCTTCGGTGACTGTATCCATTCCTGCACTTAAAACTGGCACATTCAACTTCAATGTTGGTGACAATTCTGTTGCAACCGATACGTCTCTTGGCAATACCTCTGATTTAGCTGGTACTAACAACACATCATCAAACGTCAAACCTTCTTTGGCAAACTTATCCTCACGCACGCTCGATCCTCTCCTTTTCATTGAAAATAGTTTGGGTAAAAATGGGTTAAACTAGTGGTATAGTGGTGGTTTCGTAACTCTTATTGTTATTTACAATACGCCAACAAAACAGCTTTTTCAACAGTAAATTCATGGAGAGGAGGAATACAGTTTGCTTCAGAATAATCAGTCTTTTTTAACCTTTTTACAGTCAGTGCCGAATACCCGGAATTACCTGATGGATTGTTATGAGAAACAAGCGATTTCAGAAGCCAAATCAAAAGCCTATCGGAATAGCGAACGGTTTTGTTATTTTCTGGAACATGGCAGAAAGTTTATTATGACCGGTAAATCATCCCCTGTAACGGTTCAGCCTGTCCTGTATTTTTATGGTCTTGGTCATTTATTGAAAGCCTGCCTTCTTGTTAAGGACCCTGAATATCCCTCCTCGTCCAAAGTACTTGCTCATGGACTAAGTACAAGGAAAAGAAAAAAGCAGAACTATTCCTTCTCGCAGGATGAAGTGAAAATTCAGCCTCAAGGGTTATTTGCCTACGCCTGTGAACGTCTTTTTGACTCTTCCCCGTTTCGGAGTGACAAGGCAACTATGGAAGATTTGATGCAACTGCTTCCGGATATGCAGGAAATTTACCAGTGGAAGGGCAAAGAACCGCTATTCAAGGTTGCTGAGTTGAATGAAAAAAGCTTTGAGATCCCTTTATCCCGTATTTTTGATCATCAATTAACCGAGCGAAAGGTTAAACAGAGGTTTGCTAATTATCAGGTAACAAGATGGAAAAAAGATAACGATGTGCTGCAGATAGAGTTAAAGGAACCCTTTCAGCCTTATTTGTCTCATCCCTTCTATTTTTCCAGTACAAAGCAGGCTTTTTATACGCCATATGCCAGAGACACAGCTGATCACCTGCCTGAAATGATGATTCACTATATGTTGCTCTATAATCTCAGTATGATTTGTCGCTACGAAGTGGAATGGTGGATGGACTTGCATCACATCCGCGACACCAGTGATTATGCATTACTTACCCACTTCATTGCCCTTACCAGTGAGGAAACAGAAAAAATGGTCCAACAATGGTTAATAGCACAAAAATAACCCGGACTACTATATAGTCCGGGTTAAACTATGCCCCATGTCAGCCTTAAGTTAAGATTTCGCGGATATAGAGATCCTCCATTTCTGTTAGATTTATAATTTCTCCGCTGTCGAGCCTGACCATCGGCCTGGTTGGCCGGGACGCTTCGGTAAAGACAATTTCGCCTATTTGTCCGTCAGAAAGCTTCACTTTCGTTCCGGTGGTATAATTGGTCATGCTTTTGACAAACGCCTGAACAACAGTATGATCAAAGCGCCCAAACTGTTCTTTCATCATCAGTTCCATCACTAAAAAAGGTGATTGCTTGCTCTGATATAAACGGTCAGTGGTCATCGCATGATACATATCACTCACAGCGATAATTCTGGCAAACAAATGGGTTTTCTTTTTATGGGTACCGAGCGGATAACCGCTTCCATCCAACCTTTCATGGTGCTGCAGAACTCCTAATTTAGCAGCCTTACTTAAAGCGGAGATATTCTCAACCATTCGATAGGAATAAATCGGATGCTTTTTTATTTCCTGGTATTCTACCTGTGTTAATACCGTGTCCTTCATCTGAGTAGATTCATTAAGTTTAGCCATGCCAGCATCACTTAATAATCCTGCTAATCCTAATTGGAGCCATTCTCCCTGGTTCATCCCCATTCTCTCTCCTAAGAATGCAGCGATGAAAGCAGTCGATACTGCATGATGGTAGAAGTAATCCTGTTTCGAAGAATAGTGAGGAAGCAGGAGAATATCTTTTCTTGATTGATGTATTAGTTGCTTAAGTAATGGCACAAATAATTTTCGGATCGCTCCAATATCGAGAGACGCCCCTGCCTGCCATTCAGCAAACCAGCCCTTATATATTTGGACTGCTTGAAGGTACTGTTCCTTAAACGTTACCGGAAGCGAAGATTCATCGAGGGATGGATGGCCTTTTTCGGTTTCATCTAAAGGTTCCGGCTGGAATACTTCGCCTGAAAACAGTTTTGGAGCTACTTCCACTTCTTTGATGAGAAAGCGATCCAGCACCTGTTTATGTATAGCTTTGACCACGGTATTTTTAGAGATCAATGGTCGATTTGTTTTTCCGAAGACATCTTTTGTAATGATGCAGCCGTGGACTAATTGTGACGGATGAACCTGCACGCTCTGATACCTCCCTTCCATACTATGTATAAAAAAATAAAGCCGTCCTATATACATTATCGGACGGCTTTATCTACACTTTATGAAGTTAATCATTATTCTTCGTTGTCGGATGGGCTTTCTTCAGTTGGTTCTTCGTTTTCCAGCACTGTTTCTGCAGTTTCCTGCGCTTCCTCCTGTGCTTCTTCCTCTTCTTCCGGTTCAAGCACAGCCACGGTAGCAACTGATTCGTCTTCCTGCAGACGGATCAAGCGTACTCCCTGGGTATTACGGCCGGTTTCGGAAATTCCCTCCATCGGCATGCGGATCAATACTCCGGTTGCAGTAATAATCATGACATCTTCTTCGCCTGTGACCGCTTTGACGGCAACTACTTTGCCATTACGTTCTGTCAGGTTGCATGTCAAAATTCCTTTACCGCCCCGGTTAGTGATCCGGTAATCGTCAGCAGGCGTGCGTTTTCCGAAACCTTTGTCGGTGACGGTCAATACTTGCAGGTCATTTTCCAGGATTTCCATTGACACGACTTCATCACCATCGCGTAACGAAATACCTTTAACTCCCGCAGCTGTGCGTCCCATGGTACGCACCTGATCTTCTTCAAAGCGGATCAGCATGCCATCGCGTGTACCAATCATAATATCTTTCTTACCATTGGTAAGACGAACAGAAATCAATTCATCTTCTTCCCGGAGGTTAAGGGCAATCAGGCCGCCTTTACGGATGTTGGCGAATTGGGAAATGGATGTCCGTTTGGAAATCCCTTTACGTGTCGTAAAGAAGAAATACCAGTCATCGACAAATTCCTCAACTGCAATGACCGCATTAATCCATTCGTCCCGTTCGATTTCGAGCATATTGATGATCGGAATTCCTTTGGCGGTCCGGCCAAATTCAGGCACTTCATAGCCTTTTGCTTTATAGACCTTCCCTTTGTTCGAGAAGAACAGTAAGGTGTTATGGGTGGATGTGGACAGCAGATGTTCGACAAAATCATCTTCGTGTGTGCCCATACCCTGCACGCCTCGTCCGCCCCTGCGCTGGGTACGATACGTAGAAGCTGGGAGGCGTTTGATGTACCCCTGGTGAGTCAATGTCACGATGATCGTTTCTTCTGGAATCAAGTCTTCATCTTCAATGAAGTCGGTTCCGCCTATAACGATTTCTGTCCGGCGTGAATCATTGAAGCGTTCTTTCACTTCAGTCAATTCTTCGCGAATGATCTCCAATACCTTCTCCTCGTCGGCCAGGATCGCACGAAGCTCGGCTATCAACTTCACAAGCTCCTGGTATTCATCTTCGATTTTTTCGCGCTCTAAACCAGTCAAACGCTGGAGGCGCATATCCAGGATAGCCTGAGCCTGCTTCTCTGACAATTCAAACCGGGTCATCAGGCCTTCTCGGGCTATCTCTGTTGTCTTCGATTCACGAATCAACGTGATAACCTCATCAAGGTGGTCAAGGGCCACGCGTAAACCTTCCAAAATATGAGCCCGTGCTTCTGCTTTTCTTAGTTCATAGGCCGTACGGCGTCTGATGACCACTTTTTGATGCTCCAGATAATGTTCCAGAACTTGTTTCAAGTTCAATACTTTTGGATGACCATCAACTAAGGCCAGCATATTGATACCGAAAGAAGTCTGTAAAGCTGTTTGTTTATATAGATTATTAAGCATCACATTCGGATTGACATCTTTTCGCAGCTCGATGACAACACGCATGCCGTTTCGATCGGATTCGTCACGAAGATCGGTGATTCCTTCTACTTTCTTGTCTCTGGCAAGCTCGGCAATCTTTTCTACGAGACGGGCTTTGTTTACTTGATAAGGAAGTTCCGTCACAATCATACGGGATTTCCCGTTTGCCTGCTCTTCGATTTCCACGTTGGCGCGGATCGTAATGGATCCTTTCCCAGTTTCATAGGCTTTACGGATACCGCTTAGTCCTAGAATTTGGCCTCCAGTCGGGAAATCGGGACCATAAATGTAATTTTCCATCAGTTCCTGAACGGTGATATCCGGATCCTTACTTAAGGCAAGAACGCCATTAATGACTTCCCCAAGCTGATGAGGCGGGACATTGGTTGCCATACCGACTGCAATCCCAGAGGTTCCGTTTACCAGCAGGTTAGGGAAACGTGCGGGAAGGACGACTGGTTCTTTTTCAGCCCCATCATAGTTATCCGTATAATCAATGGTATCTTTATTGATATCTCTTAGAATTTCCATTGATATTTTTGACATACGGGCTTCCGTATAACGCATTGCAGCCGCCGCATCACCATCGACAGAACCAAAGTTCCCATGGCCGTCGACAAGCATATAGCGGTAGTTGAAATCCTGCGCCATCCGAACCATGGTATCGTAAACAGCCGAGTCACCGTGAGGGTGGTACTTACCGATAACCTCACCGACGATACGGGCGGATTTTTTATAAGCTTTATCGGAATGCATACCAAGGTCGTTCATCGCATATAATATTCTCCGATGGACAGGCTTCAGACCGTCCCGGACATCAGGCAATGCCCTGGCTACGATGACACTCATGGCATAGTCCAGGAATGAAGTCCGCATCTCCTGGCTGATATTAACTTCTTGGACACGTGGACGATTTGGTTGATCCACCATGAAATTACCTCCTATCACATATGAGGAAGGAAGACTACAGCAATTGCTGCAGCCTTCATTGCATTACTATCTATCAGATTTGTTATCTGACAAGGGAATGTTCCTTGTGAATGATTTATAGAAAATTAACGGGTTAAGTTACAGATCCAATTTTAAATATCAAGATTTTTAACATACTGGGCATTATCCTGGATAAAGTTACGACGGGGCTCTACTTTATCCCCCATCAGGATGTCAAAGGTTTCATCCGCTTCGATGGCATCCTCCATGTTAACTTGCTTCAACGTACGGGTTTCCGGGTCCATCGTTGTTTCCCAAAGCTGCTCCGGGTTCATTTCACCGAGTCCCTTATAGCGCTGATAGCCAGGCTTTGGTGAATTTGACAATTCCGCAAGCAATGCTTCGAGCTGCTTGTCCGAATACGTATAATGGACAGCCTTGCCCTGGGTAACCTTGTATAGCGGCGGCATCGCGATATACACATAACCGCTCTCAATCAATGGACGCATATAGCGATAGAAGAACGTCAACAACAGCGTACGGATATGAGCACCGTCGACATCGGCATCCGTCATGATGACGACTTTATGATAACGGGCTTTGGCAAGGTCGAATTCTTCCCCGATTCCTGTTCCAAGTGCCGTAATGATCGTTCTTATTTCATTATTGGAAAGGATTTTATCCAGACGTGCTTTTTCGACATTGATGATTTTTCCTCGTAATGGCAAAATCGCCTGGAAGTGACGGTCTCGCCCTTGTTTTGCTGAACCGCCGGCAGAGTCACCCTCCACAATATATAGTTCACTGATATTAGGATCACGGGAAGAACAGTCTGCCAGCTTACCTGGAAGGTTGGAAACTTCCAAAGCATTTTTACGGCGTGTCAGTTCTCTGGCTTTCTTAGCTGCCATACGGGCCCGTGAAGCCATCAGACCTTTTTCTACGATCACTTTAGCCATCGCCGGGTTCTCATAAAGGAACTTAGAAAAAGTTTCAGAGAATAAGTGATCGGTCACCGTACGAGCTTCACTGTTTCCAAGTTTCGTCTTTGTCTGGCCTTCAAACTGTGGATCGGGATGCTTGATGGAAACGATCGCCGTCAACCCTTCCCGCACATCTTCTCCAGTCAGGTTTGGATCATTCTCTTTGAACATATTGTTTTTGCGGGCATAATCATTGATGACACGCGTCAATCCCGTCTTAAACCCGGATTCGTGTGTCCCGCCCTCATAGGTATGAATGTTATTTGTAAAAGAGTAAATATTGCTGGCAAAGCCATCATTGTATTGAATTGCTATTTCCACTGCTATTTCGTCCTGCTCTGCTTCTGCATAGAACGGCTCATGAATGACTTCGCGCGTCCGGTTCATATGCTCAACATAAGAGACGATTCCGCCCTCATAATGAAACTCTTTTTCTTCTGGTTCTTCGACACGCTTGTCCTGGATAGAAATGGTCAATCCTTTATTCAGGTAGGCAAGCTCACGTATACGATAAGCGAGCGTATCATAATTGTACTCTTCCGTTTCTGAGAAGATTTCCGGATCCGGCTTGAAATGGATTCGTGTCCCTGTGATCTCTGTGTCGTCGATCACTTTCAAGTCTCCAACTGGAACTCCACGCTCAAACTTTTGGTAGTGAACCTTGCCTTCCCGATGGACAAACACTTCTAAGTAAGTGGAAAGGGCGTTGACGACAGAGGCGCCTACACCATGCAGCCCTCCGGATACTTTATATCCACCGCCCCCGAACTTACCACCCGCATGAAGGACCGTCATGATTACTTCTACGGCCGGACGTCCCGCTTTCTCGTGCATACCGACTGGAATTCCACGTCCATTGTCTGTAACCGTAATGCTGTTGTCTTCTTCGATGATGACCTGAATTTTATCACAATAACCGGCCATTGCTTCATCGATACTGTTATCGACGATTTCCCATACCAGGTGATGAAGTCCTTTTTCATTAGTTGAACCGATATACATCCCCGGACGTTTACGGACTGCTTCTAAACCTTCTAATACCTGTATCTGATTCTCATCATAAGATTCGCGATTTTTCATTGCTTCTTCACTCACGGTTTTTCACCTACATTCCCTCCAGAAGTTTTCGTTCCCATCCTGGAAAAATATTTCTCTAAATGCTGCGCCTTCAATCATCTTACTATACTTCTTCTTCGATGATTTCAGAGAAATCTTCTAATTTATTTAAAGTGGCCATCATATTGGCACGTTTTTTCAATGTCATAACAGACAAGGGGCTGAAATAGATCCGGTCCTCGGTTATAACGATCGCCTTGGCTTCCTGTGTCTGCATTTCTTCGACATTTTTTTCTTTCCTCTGGTTGTAAATCATTTCTTCAATGATGGATGAGGAAGAAATCAAGTTGTGATCAATGATTGCCACCACATCTTTCGAACGAATTACTTGATCGTCACCGATATGAATGAACAACGTTCCACCTCATTTCTGGATTTCGATTGTACCGTTTTTGACACGAAAAATTTCTGCCTCTTTCAAGACGTGATGCTCTATCCCATCGATACTGGTCGTCGATACAAATGTCTGGACCTTCCCTTGAATCGTATGGAGCAAATGGGACTGCCGCAAGTCGTCCAGTTCACTAAGGACATCATCGAGAAGCAAAATCGGATATTCTCCTACTTCACTATGAATCAGTTCGATTTCTGCCAGTTTCAAAGATAAAGCAGTCGTCCGCTGCTGTCCCTGAGAACCAAAGGTTTGTACGTCTTTTCCATTCACATGAAAAATAAGGTCATCACGATGAGGGCCGGCCAGCGTAGTCCCGCGGTCTATTTCCTTATCTTCAATTTTGGAAAACTTTTCTTGATATCTATCACTAATTGTTTCCAAATCCATAGCTTCTGATACTTCTACACTGGCATCATAAAGAACTTCCAGCTGTTCCAGCTGTCTGCTGATGCTTTCATGGATCGGACCAGCCCAGTTTCTAAGCAGTTTCAAAAATCTGAAACGCCGTTCGAGCAAGGTGCTTGCATGCTCAATCAACTGATCAGTCAGGACATACAGCATCGTTTTGTCTGTCTGGCGATGACGCTGCAAGTCTTTTAACAGGTGATTGCGCTGCTTTAACACCTTCTGATACTGACCTAAATGGTAAATGTAAGCAGGCTGGATCTGGCCTATTTCCATGTCAATAAACCTACGACGCACCTGAGGACTCCCTTTGACAAGGTTCAGGTCCTCAGGTGCAAACATAACGACATTCAACGCCCCGATATAGTCGCTGAGGCGTTTCTGTTCCAAATGATTCAGCTTTGCTTTTTTCCCTTTTTTCGAAAGGATGATTTCTAATGGAAATCGGCGGTTACGTTTATATATACTACCTTCTATTTTAGCATACTCTTCGTCCCATTGGATAAGTTCCTTATCTCTTGGCGTACGATGGGACTTGGTAAATGCTAGCAGGTAGATGGCTTCCATAAGATTCGTTTTACCCTGGGCATTCTCTCCGATAATGACGTTGACCTTATCGTCGAATTCCAGTTGGAGACGATCATAGTTACGGAATGATCTCAGCTTGATATCTTTAATATACATCTGAATTTCCTTTCAACCGGACCGCTTCAACTTTCACGTACGACTTCGAAGCTCCCCACTCCGGGAATTTCCACCACGTCACCTGCGTATAATTTTTTGCCGCGGCGATTTTCTAGTTCATTGTTGACATATACCTCATATTCCGAAAGAAAGACTTTGACCATCCCGCCAGATTCGACAATATCTGCCAATTTGAGAAATTGTCCCAGCTGGATATAATCAGTGGAAATTTCTATTTTATCGTCCATTATTCTCACCCTAACCAAGTAGTTTGCCTATCTTTCTATTTTACTAAAAAAAAGCAGTAAAGAAAAGGATGACCCTGCTTATAAAAACGTGCTGTCCTATTTCAATGTTATCCGCATCTAAAAAGAGCCGGACGTTGGTGGGACGTCGGCTCTTTTTAGATAAATTAATAAGTACGGACAGGCAGGATCAGCTGTAGTACTTGGTCGTTGTCGATAGCCCGGATCAGGAATGGGCGCATCGCACCAGTAAATTCCACTTTTACCTGGTCACTTCCGACTGCTTTCAAAGCATCCATCATATATTTAGCACTGAAAGAAATCTTCAATTCTTCTCCTTCAATTGATTCGGCAGCAACTTCTTCGACAACATTCCCCACTTCCGGTGAGTTACCGTTGATTTCGATTTGTTCTCCGCCTTTGGTAATTAGTCTTACGACATTGTTCCGATTTTCTCTTGCCAATAATGAAGCACGGTCAATCGACTGCAGCAATTCTTTGGCATCAATCGTCACTACGGTCTTACTTTCATCTGGAATCAGACGGGATGTCTCTGGATAATTTCCATCCAGCAAGCGGGATAAGAAATAAAGATGCTTCGTACGAAACAGGATTTGGTTATCTGTCACACTGATTTCAATCGTCTGATCAGAATCCGCCAGAATCTTATTCAACTCTGTCAAACTTTTCCCAGGAATAACGACATTGTTGAAGGAAATTTCCGTTTCCTGATTTTCGAGCGGAAGTTTTCTTGAAGCCAGCCGATGGCTGTCTGTAGCTGTAAAATGTAATATTCCATCTTCTATTTTGACATTGACACCAGTGAGTATGGGACGTGTTTCAGAAGTGGAGACAGCAAATACAGTCTGACGAATCAAATTTTTCAATAGATCGATCGGTAGTTCGAAGCTGTCCTCTGTATGCAGTTGCGGTAGCTGTGGATATTCTTCGGCATCCTGACCATTCAAGTGAAATTCAGCACTTCCAGACCGGATTGTTACATTTCGATGATCATCAGTTTCGATTTCCACTGTGTTTTGGGGAAGCTTTCTAACAATATCCGGAAAGTATTTGGCCTGTAATACGATGCTTCCTGGTTCAATTTGTTCTACATAGACAATTCCGTCTTCTTCAGCAGGAATAAATGATTCAATCGAAATATCAGAATCACTGCCAGTCAGCTTTACACCTTGTTCACTTGCTTCTAATTTCATTCCTGTAAGAATCGGGATCGTTGTCCGGGAAGAAATTGCCTTCATGACATTTTGAACGCTTTCCATCAATTGTTCGCGTTGGATGATGAATTTCATTAAAAAATCCTCCTAATGAGTCATTATATATATTTATTTTTAATAAAAAAATCGTAGCAGTAGTAATAGGCGCTGTGTATATGTGGATAACCCGGGTAAAACTTAAGGGCATTAAGTCTACCCACATGTGGATAGACTGTTGATGACCTTGAACAAGTTATACACATATTAACGTCAGTGAGTTTTCAGTCGTTCTTTCAATTCATCGAGTTCACGCTGCAAATTCTGATCTTCAGCCAGCATCTTTGAAATTTTTTCGTGCGCATGGATGACTGTGGTATGGTCTCTTCCCCCAAATTCCTCTCCAATCTTTGGTAAAGAAAAATCCGTAAGTTCGCGGGATAAGAACATAGCAATCTGACGAGGAAAAGCTACTTGTTTGGTACGTTTCTTTGCAGCAAAATCTTCTAAACGGACATTGTATTTTTCTCCTACCATTTCCTGAATAGCTTCAATGGTAATCACTTTCGGCTGGGAGCTCGGAATAATATCTTTCAATGCTTCTGCTGCCAATGAGGCATTGATATCGCGATTAATTAAGGAAGAATAAGCAACAACACGTATAAGAGCACCTTCAAGTTCGCGAATATTGGTATCAATTTGATTGGCGATATAAAGCATTACTTCATTCGGAATATCGAGCCCTTCTGCTTTAGCTTTTTTGCGGAGAATAGCGATCCGTGTTTCCAAATCCGGTGGAGTAATATCCGTAATCAGGCCCCATTCGAATCGGGACCGAAGTCTGTCTTCCAGAGTCGGGATCTCCTTTGGAGGACGGTCACTGCTAATGACAATCTGTTTACTCTCTTCATGTAAGGTATTGAATGTATGGAAAAATTCCTCCTGGGTTTGTTCTTTCCCTGCCAGGAATTGAATATCATCGATTAAAAGCACGTCGACACTTCGATATTTATTTCGAAAATTGACGGCTTTATTATCACGAATCGAATTAATGAATTCGTTGGTGAACTTTTCAGAAGATAGATAGACTACTTTTGCGTTTGGATTATGATCCAATACATAATGACCGATTGCGTGCATCAAGTGAGTCTTTCCGAGACCTACTCCTCCATAAATAAACAATGGGTTATAGGCTTTGGCCGGTGCTTCCGCCACTGCCAACGACGCCGCGTGTGCAAAACGATTGCCAGATCCGATTACAAAGGTATCGAACGTATATTTAGAATTGAGCATACTTTGCGGAGATTCTTCCCCGTTTTGTTTCACGTCCGGTATTTTTTTTGCAGCCAGTTTAACATCCTCTATCGACTGTTCTTTATTCTCAGGAATGATGAATCTCGTATTCAATTCCGCCCCGGTAACTTCAAAAACTGTTTCACTGATCAATTTGGAATATTGGTTCTCAAGCCAGTCGCGTGCAAATTCATTGGGAGCTACTATGGTTAAGGTGTTTTCCTGTAATGAATCTGCTTTTGTAGCCTTTAACCAGGTCTCAAAGCTTGGCTTGCTGATTTTCTCTTTCATTTTCTCTAAGGTGCTGTCCCAGAGTTCATGAATATTTTCCAAATCGTCTCACCCCTTTCCTCCAGTAACACATGAAATTTGAAAAACTCAGCTTTTCGTCAGATGCCCTATGAAAGCTCGCTTTTCTTATACATTTCCAATAACTAAGATGGACGTTCTAAAAAGTGCAAAAAACCTTCCGTTCTCTTTTTCGAACGAAAGAAAGAGCTCGAAAGGCAGTGGTGTATAATGTTTGTACAATCCTATTCAGGAAAATTATATTTAGTTGGTGTGGATGAAAAAAACAGTTCACACTCCAATTTCCGACAGCTTATTTTCATTTTCCACAAGTCTGTGAATAACTTTAAAAACAAGCATGTGTACAGCTATCCACAGTTTATCCACAGTCTGTGGAGAACATTTAATCCGGAGAACTTTTTCCCAAGGTTAAAACACAAATATGATACCAGATAAATCCTTGTGTTGCAACGGTTTTTGAATGTTTATCCACAATCACAACAGCTTGTAGACAGAAAATATCCACAACACTATATTTTGTGATTAGCTTGTCAATATTTGCTGTGGATAGTCAGAATGCGTCGAAAATTATATTAACATTGCTTGTGGATTAATTACAAAAGTAGATTGTATAGCATTTGAAATACCTTGTAAAATAGAGTTCGCGAGTTGTTATGATACAGCCTGTTATATAACGCCTGGACGCTGAATGCTGAGAATAGATTTTAGCAGCGGAGGAAGGTTCGATCCATTTAATCTCGGAAAGAAAATAAATATAGAGTTGACATTTTTGTTATGGTTTATTTATAATTGTTTAGACTGCCTTTTAGCATTTCGAAATTTTAATTTTTAATTTTCACCAGGAGGTGTCTATATAATGAAACGTACATTTCAACCAAATAACCGTAAGCGTAAAAAGGTACATGGTTTCCGCACGCGCATGAGCACGAAAAACGGACGTAAAGTTCTAGCTCGTCGTCGTCGTAAAGGAAGAAAAGTTCTATCTGCATAGGCCACTGAATGAAGTCAGTGGTCTTTTTTCTCGTTATTATGGAGGAATAAGCTCATGAAGAAAGAATACCGAATCAAAAAAAATGAAGAATTCCAGCAGGTTTTCAAAAATGGAAAATCGTTTGCCAATCGGCAATTGGTTCTCTATTACTTGAAAAAAGAAAAACAGGAACACTTCCGGATCGGCTTGTCTGTGAGCAAACGTATTGGCGTTGCGGTTGTCAGGAACCAGATCAAGCGATACTTAAGACAAGCTTTCCATGAGCTTGAAGATACGATTGATCCCAGATATGATTTGGTTATCATCGCCCGTAAACCGACGAAAGATATGGATTTTCACCAGGTGAAAAAGAGTCTTACCCATGTTTTGTCGAAATCGAGGTTATTATCGAAAGAAAAGAAGTCTAAGATATAATATAGAATTGTCTGATATGAAAATGCTAAAATGTTAAATAGAAAAGTAAATGAGTCAGGGAGTAAGGAGGAAGGGACGTTGCGTAAAAAGGTCTTGTGGCTGTTAGCCATGACTGGAATACTTACCATCCTCTCTGGGTGTACTGAGGTTAATCAGGACATCACTGCTGAGAGTGAAGGTTTCTGGAATGAATATGTAGTTTGGCCGCTATCACAATCGATTGAGTTTTTTGCCGATATTACTGGTGAGAGTTATGGTCTGTCGATCATCATCATCACCATTATTATCCGTCTGGTTTTGCTACCGCTTAACGTCAAGCAATTGAAGAGTTCAAAAGCGATGCAGGATATTCAGCCGGAATTACAGGAGCTGCGTGAGAAATACAGCTCAAAAGATGCACAGACACAACAAAAACTGCAGCAGGAAACAATGCAGCTGTTCCAAAAACATGGTGTTAATCCATTAGCCGGGTGTTTGCCGTTGATTGTCCAAATGCCGATTTTGATCGGTTTTTACCACGCAATCATGCGTACATCTGAGGTAGCGACCCATAGCTTTTTGTGGATGCAGCTTGGCGAACCAAGTTATATTTTGGCGCTCGTAACAGCGGGAACCACCTTCCTTCAGCAAAAGCTGATGATGGCTGGTTCAACTGCCATGCAAAATCCACAAATGACGATGATGCTTTACCTGATGCCGATCATGATTGGTACATTTGCATTCTTTTTCCCATCAGCACTGGCCCTGTACTGGGTAGTCGGTAACTTGTTTATGATCGCACAGACGCTTTTCATCCGTAAACCGATGATGAAAGAACAAGAAACGGGAGGAAAAACTAAGTGAAGCAAATAACTGCTACTGGACAAACTGTTGAGGAAGCGGTCCAATCAGCGTTAGAGCAGTTACAAACATCAAGGGACCTTGTCGAAGTCGAAATTATTGATGAAGGTAAGAAGGGATTTCTTGGTTTTGGCAGCAAACCGTCGATTGTAAAAGTATCGAAGGTGGAGGCAAAAGAAGAGACTCCTGAACCAGAAGTAAATATAGAACAAAAAGAACAGAAAACAGCACCAGAAATAAACATTAATGGACAAGCAGAACGAGAAACATCTGAACCTGAACTGCCTGCCCATGACCCGATTGAAGAAGCAGAACGATATATCAAAGCGATTGCTTCAGATATGGGTGCTCCCGTGGAAGTGAAAACTACCGTTAATGGCCGTGAAGTTCATTTTGAGCTGATTGGCGATAAGATTGCTTTATTGATCGGCAAGCGCGGTCAGACATTGAACGCGCTGCAGTACTTACTGCATTTGACGATCAATCGTTATATGGATCAGTACTATACAGCAGTACTTGATGCAGAAGGCTATCGGGATCGCCGGAAAGCTACGCTCGAAACACTAGCGAGCAGATTGTCCGAAAAAGCGTTGAACTCCAATCAGGATGTCAAGCTCGAACCGATGCCGTCTTATGAACGGAAAATCATCCATACGGCCCTGCAGAATAATAGAAAAGTTGAAACTTATTCTGCCGGGAATGAACCGAAGCGGTATGTCGTGATCCGACCTTCAAAATAAAGATAAAAGTTTTCCGTCAGCCTTGCTGGCGGATATTTTTTTGTTTTGGAAAAGCAGTCTGGTTTTCCATTGCGGTCAGTATAAGTAATAGAGGTGTTACCGAAACTATAGTTATGCACATGTGGATAATCGGATTAGTGTTTCTTTTCTTCTAGAGTTGTTGATATCTTTTCAAAACATAGGGAGATATGGTAATCTAATAAGTTAGTGACAATAGAAATTTTATGTTCTGTGGATAACTGATTTATACAGCTTTTAATATAGATGTTAACAAAGAAAGAAGGAGGTGGGCGGATTGGAAACAGATACGATTACGGCGATTTCGACGCCGATGGGTGAAGGAGCGATTGCCATCGTCCGGTTGAGTGGACCTGATGCCCTGTCAATTTCTAATGATTTATTTCAGGGGAAGGATTTGACCAAGGCTGAATCCCATACGATGCACTACGGGAAAATCATCGATCCGGAAACCGGTGAGGTCGCTGAAGAGGTAATGGTTTCGATCATGCGGGCGCCGAAGACTTTTACAAGAGAAGATGTCGTAGAAATTAACTGTCACGGCGGACTGGTTTCTGTTAATCGTGTTCTTGAAATTGTACTAGCCAAAGGAGCGCGTCTTGCCGAGCCAGGGGAATTCACAAAGCGTGCATTTTTAAATGGTCGTATTGACCTTTCACAGGCAGAAGCGGTTATGGATCTGATCCGTGCCAAAACAGACCGGGCAATGAATGTCGCCTTGAAGCAGATGGACGGCCGGTTGTCGAAGCTGATCCAAAGTCTGCGCCAGCAATTATTAGAAACACTTGCCCATGTGGAAGTGAATATTGATTATCCGGAATATGATGATGTCGAAGAGATGTCACATAACCTCATGGAAGAAAAAACGCAAGAGGTCCTCTTAGAAGTGAAAAAGCTGCTTCAGACCGCCCAGCAGGGGAAAATTCTTCGCGAAGGACTGGCGACAGCAATCATCGGCCGGCCGAATGTCGGTAAATCATCGTTGATGAATGCACTCGTCCATGAAAATAAAGCGATTGTCACAGAGATACCAGGGACGACTCGGGATGTGATTGAGGAATATGTCAATGTCCGTGGTGTCCCGCTAAGGCTTGTTGATACGGCTGGTATCCGTGAGACCGAAGATATTGTCGAACGGATTGGTGTCGAAAAGTCCCGACAGGTTTTGAAAGAAGCGGATCTGATCCTGCTTGTGTTAAACTATGGGGATGAACTGACAGAAGAAGATGAGAAACTTTTTGAAGCGGTCAGGGATTTAGATGTGATCGTCATCGTTAATAAAACCGATCTCGAACAGCGTCTGGACATGGACAAAGTCAAGCAGCTGGCACAGGAGCATCCGGTCATCACGACCGCTCTCCTGCATGAAAAAGGGATCGATGAATTGGAACAGGCGATTTCACAAGTGTTCTTTGAAGGTGAATTGGATACAGGAGATATGACATACGTGTCGAATGTCCGCCATGTGCAACTCTTGAAACAGGCGAGACAGGCGCTTGAAGATGCGTTGAATGGCATGGAAATGGGTATGCCGATTGATGTCGTACAAATAGATGTGACGCGGACGTGGGAAATTCTCGGAGAAATCGTTGGGGATACGGTCCATGAAAGCTTGATCGATCAGCTGTTTTCCCAATTCTGTTTAGGAAAATAATTATTTAAAGGAGAGACAACAACCAATGACTTACGATGCTGGACATTATGATGTGATCGTTATTGGTGCAGGTCATGCCGGGTGTGAAGCGGCACTAGCTTCTGCAAAACGAGGAGCAAAGACGCTGATGCTTACCTTGAACCTGGATTTGGTTGCTTTTATGCCGTGTAACCCGTCGATTGGCGGACCGGCTAAAGGTGTCGTCGTCCGCGAAATTGACGCGCTCGGCGGTGTTATGGGTAAAGTAATCGATAAAACGCATATTCAAATGCGGATGCTGAACACAAGAAAAGGTCCCGCTGTCCGTGCTTTGCGTGCACAAGCGGACAAACCATTATATATACAGGAAATGAAACAAATTTTAGAGAATCAGGAAAACCTGACGTTGCGCCAGGGGATGGTAGAGCGTCTCGTAGTCGAGGATGGAGAAATCAAGGGTGTCGTTACAGAAACGAAAGCAGCTTATTCTGCAGATACAGTCGTTGTCACGACTGGAACATTTATGCGCGGGAAAGTAATCATTGGAGACTTGGAATACGAAAGTGGTCCGAATAACCAGCGCCCAACTGTTTCTCTATCAGAACATCTGGAAGAGCTGGGAATTGAAATGGTTCGTTTCAAAACAGGGACGCCTATGCGTGTCAATAGCCATACGATTGATTATTCCAAGACGGAAATCCAGCCTGGCGATGAAGAACCACGGGCCTTTTCTTATGAAACGACCGAATACATCATGGATCAAATTCCATGCTGGCTCACGTATACCAATGAATACACCCATCAGATCATTGATGAAAACCTTACTCTTTCCCCGATGTATTCCGGGATGATCAAAGGGACAGGGCCGCGTTATTGTCCTTCCATTGAAGACAAAGTCGTCCGTTTCCATGACAAACCGCGTCATCAGATTTTCCTTGAGCCTGAGGGAAGGAATACCGAAGAGGTGTATGTCCAGGGGTTATCGACTTCACTTCCGGAGTTTATCCAGAAGAAAATGATTGAAACGGTGCCAGGTCTTGAAAAAGCGGAAATCATGCGTGCAGGATATGCGATTGAATATGATTCTGTCGTACCGACACAGCTATGGCCGACCCTTGAGACGAAAAAAATCAAAGGTTTGTTCACGGCTGGTCAGATCAATGGTACTTCCGGGTATGAAGAAGCTGCCGGACAGGGAATTATGGCAGGTATCAATGCAGCAGCGAAAGCGCTGGATATTGATCCATTGATTCTTGACCGTTCCCAGGCATATATTGGAGTCCTGATAGATGATTTGGTAACAAAAGGAACCAACGAACCATACCGGCTATTAACTTCCCGTGCCGAATTCCGTCTCATGCTTCGCCATGATAACGCGGATCTTCGTCTAACCGATACTGGTTATGAACTGGGTATGATTACGGAAGAACGTTATGCGAAGTTCCAGAAAAAGAAGCGACTGATCCAGGAAGAGCGCAAACGTTTAGACGGTGTCATCATCAAACCCGATGAGCAAGTTCAGCGAATTATTGAACAAGCTGGAGGGACACCGTTAAAAGAAGCGGTCCGTGCTTCTGATCTGCTGCGCCGTCCGGAAATGAACTATGAGATGATTGAAACATTGACAACTCCAGATAAAGAATTGCCTGCTGATGTTAAGGAGCAGGTCGAAATACAGACGAAGTATTCTGGCTATATAGCGAAAGCATTGCAGCAAATCGAACGCATGAAGAAAATGGATGATAAGAAAATACCAGATAACATTGATTACGATGCCATTAATGGCCTGGCGACCGAAGCACGTGAAAAGTTGAAAGAGGTTCGTCCACTTTCCGTCGGACAAGCTTCCCGGATTTCCGGTGTCAACCCATCCGATGTTTCGATTTTGCTCGTCTATATCGAACAAGGAAAAATAGCACGCGTATCCAATGAATAAATGAAGAAAGGATGGACCAATGGATAAGCATACCTTTCTAAGCAAGCTGAAGGAACAAGGAATTGAACTATCGGAACGGCAGCAGGAGCAATTCCGTAAGTATTTTGAAATTCTCGTCGAATGGAATGAAAAAATGAACCTGACGGCGATTACCGATGAAGAAGGCGTCTACTTGAAACATTTTTATGATTCCATCACTGCCGCCTTTTATCATGACTTCACGAAGCCGTTGAACATTTGTGATGTGGGAGCTGGGGCCGGTTTCCCCAGCCTTCCTCTGAAAATCGTTTTTCCGCAATTGAAAGTGACGATTGTAGATTCCTTACAGAAACGAATCACCTTTTTGAATCACTTAGCCCATGAATTAGAATTAAGTGATGTCGCTTTTTATCATGATCGGGCTGAAAATTTCGGGAAGAACAGTAAATTTCGGGAAAGTTACGATCTGGTCATGGCCCGCGCCGTTGCAAGAATGTCCGTATTGAGTGAATTATGCCTGCCCCTGACCCAAAAAGGCGGACTGTTCATGGCGATGAAAGGTCCGAATTTGTCAGAGGAACTCGAAGATGCTCAACTTGCAATCCGGACTGTCGGTGGCGAAGTAGCCGAGGTTCATACCTTTGAACTTCCGGAAGAAAATAGTGAGCGGAATATTGCTTTAATAGAAAAACGTCGTAAAACTCCTAGAAAATATCCTAGAAAAGCTGGCGTGCCTAACAAAACGCCGATTCAATAACAGGTTTAAGCAGAAGAACCTGCTTTTCCAAATCAAATAGGGTTTATGGCTACCGTACCTATTAAGGTGCGGTTTTTTCTATTAAACGTAATTGTTGATTTATATAAAAGGTTTAACCGGAAGATATATCAAGAAAAGCGTCTGGAATAGTGGATACATCCACCTGATGATATACTGAGCGAATAAATATAAAAAAGAAGGGTTTATCATGAATAAAGCAGTTACTATCATCGTACAACTCATCGGTCTATATTTCCTTTACTGGGTGGGGACAGCAATCCAGAAGGTGCTACACCTGTTTATCCCGGGCAGTGTCATAGGGCTCGTCCTCCTGTTCGCACTCCTTTCCTTAAAATTAGTATCGGAACAATGGGTACAAAAAGGGGCTGGGTTCATGATCACCCATCTTCCATTCTTCTTCATTCCGGCAACTGTCGGCATCATCAGCTATGCATACATCTTCAAAGGGAAAGGCATACTTTTGATTGGCATCGGCATGTTCAGCACGGCGCTCGTTATGGGGCTTTCTGGAGCGGTCGCTCAAAAAATGACCCGGAGAATGGAGAGGTTCTATGAATGATTTTATTATTGGTCTCACCGTCATCGTTTCGACAATACTCATCTATTGGGGATCCGTCACCTTTTATAAAAAGTGTCGTCATATCTACACCGCACCGATCATTTTGTCGACGGTAGTGACGATCGTGGTTCTGCTCATCTTTCAAATACCCTATGAAACCTACATGATTGGCGGGCAGTGGATCGACCACCTGCTCGGTCCTGCGGTAGTGGGGTTAGCATACCCGCTCTATCAGTACCGGGATATGTTAAAAAAAATGCTGCTTCCGGTAGTGACTGGAACGTTCATCGGTGCTGTCGTAGGAATCACTTCTGGACTCTTCCTCAGCAAGTGGGCGGGGTTCAGTGAACTTATTATCAACTCGATCGTTCCAAAATCCGTTACCACTCCAGTCGCCATGGCCATCGCAGACACGAGCGGCGGAGCCATGCCTTTGGCCGCAGTATTTGTCATGATTGCAGGCATCGGAGGCGTATTGATCCATCCGTTCGTTTGGCGCTATTTCCGTCTTAACCATTATATTGGGCGAGGAGTGGGTATGGGCAGCGCTTCCCATGCCATCGGTACGGCGACATCCATGGAACGCGACGACTTGGAAGGTTCTATCAGTACTATTGCCATGGTGCTGAGCGCTGTGTTCGTTTCTATTATCGCCCCGGGCCTTACCGTATTGCTGCTTTGATAAGCAGTGGAGGGAAATGGAAGAACAAGTAGAACGCAAGCTTTTTATGTTTAGATTGATTTCTATCAAACTATAAAATTTGTAAATTATCATTCGCGGTGATACTTTTAAATAGATATTTATGATAAAATAGGGAAAGAAAGTACAAGGCATACTCGTGCGCAGCAGTCTTCCGATTCTGCAGCGCTTTTTTCTATACTCAGTCATTGTTTCACGTGGAACGAACCAAATATAGAGTGTGCTTCTCGCAAAAAAAGGTGGTGTCTGAACATGTTACATCCTTTCAGTCGCTTATTTGGCCTGGGAGACAAACCGGATTCTGACGAGGAATCCGAAGCAGAGGCTTTAGACGAAAAAGATTACAATAAGGATGAAGTTATCCATATTCCCGTCAACCGTGTCCAGCCGAACCGCTATCAGCCACGGGCTGTTTTTAATGCGGAAAAAATAGCGGAACTGGCACAGACCATCCATACACATGGCATGATCCAGCCGATTGTCGTTCGTCGTCTTGACGAAGAAGATTACGAATTGATTGCCGGGGAAAGACGTTGGAGAGCCGTGCAGTCTCTTGGCTGGGAAGAAGTACCGGCTATTCTTAGAGAAATGAATGATGCAGAAACGGCATCTGTGGCTTTGATAGAAAATCTTCAGCGGGAAGAGTTATCCGTCATTGAAGAAGCGGCTGCCTATGCTCGTCTGATTGAAATCCATGAGCTGACACAAGAGGCCCTGGCACAGCGCCTTGGAAAAAGCCAATCGACGATTGCTAATAAAATGCGTCTGCTTAAGCTCCCGGAGGCTGTACAGCAGGCAATCATGGATAAAGAAATTACAGAACGGCATGCCCGCGCATTGATTGCAGTGAAAGATCCTGAGCTTCAGGAAAAGATACTTCATGAAATCATCGAAAAGCAGCTCAATGTCAAACAGACAGAAGAACGGATCAAAAAAGAAACAGAAGATAAAAAGCCAAAGAAAAAGCCACGGATGAAAGGTGTCAACAAAGACATTCGTATTGCCATGAACACGATTCGGCAATCCCTCAATATGGTGAATGATACCGGTATCAATCTCGAAACAGATGAGCAGGATCACGATGATTATTACCAGATCACCATAAAAATACCTAAGAAAAATCAAAAATAACTCCTTCATTCCCATCTTCGTAAGAAGGTGGGAATTTTTAATAGGCCCCTGGCGCCATTTGAAACAGTAAGGAAAATGATCGCTTCCCGCCTTTTTTAAAAATAAAAGTCAGAATATAGAAAAAAGTGATAGAATAGTAGTGTACACTTTATGAACGCTCACAAACGGGCGCGATGTTGGAATCGAGCCTCGACTGTTTGATATATTTTATGGAGAAATAGGTAGGTGACATCATGGGGAGAACAATCGCCATCGCCAATCAAAAGGGCGGGGTAGGCAAGACTACTACAGCAGTCAATCTTAGTGCATGCCTGGCATATTTGAACCATAAGGTACTGCTCGTCGATATCGATCCCCAAGGCAACGCGACAAGCGGTGTAGGGGTCAATAAAGGGGATGTCGACCAGTGCATTTATAATATATTGATTGAAGATCAAGGAGCTAAACAAATTCGCACTTCTACATTAGTCGAAAACCTTGATATCATTCCTGCGACCATCCAGCTGGCCGGTGCAGAAATTGAACTGGTGCCGACTATATCGCGGGAGGTAAGGCTGAAGCAGGCATTAGAGGAAGTGAAAGAGGATTATGATTACATCATAATCGACTGCCCTCCTTCCCTGGGGCTGTTGACGATAAATTCATTGACTGCCTCGGATGCTGTCATCATCCCGGTCCAATGCGAATATTACGCGTTGGAAGGACTGAGCCAATTATTGAATACGATCCGATTAGTTCAAAAGCACTTGAATAAAGACTTGATGATTGATGGAGTTTTACTGACCATGCTTGATGCGCGCACTAATCTTGGCATTCAGGTGATCGAAGAAGTCAAAAAGTACTTCCAGGAAAAGGTGTATCGTTCGGTCATTCCTAGAAACGTACGTTTAAGTGAAGCGCCAAGCCATGGCCAGCCTATCATTCTTTATGATCCGAAATCACGCGGTGCTGAAGTATATTTAGAATTGGCAAAGGAAGTGATTGCTAATGGCGAAAGGGTTAGGTAAGGGTCTCAACGCCATTTTTACTGATTTTGAAAACACGAAAGAGGAAAGCGTCAAACAGATACCAGTAAAACAGTGCCGCCCCAATCCGTATCAGCCTCGTAAATCCTTTCATCCTAAAGCAATTCAGGAACTGAAGGAATCAATCGAAGCACATGGGATCCTCCAGCCTTTAATTGTTCGTAAGAGCATCAAAGGCTATGAAATCGTTGTAGGTGAAAGGCGGTATCGGGCTGCGGATGCAGCTGGATTGGAAGCGGTACCTGCTGTAGTGAGAGAGTTAACAGATGAACAGATGATGGAGCTGGCATTATTGGAGAATCTACAACGAGAAGATTTATCACCGGTTGAAGAAGCACAGGCTTATAAGCAACTGATTCATGAACTGGGGATTACTCAGGAAACCCTGGCCAAACGGCTGGGTAAAAGCCGCTCCCATATTGCCAATTTGGTGAGGCTTTTGACATTGCCGGAGCCGATTATCAACTGGATCAATGAAGGAAAATTGTCGATGGGGCATGGCAGAGCCTTACTAGGTTTGAAGGATAAAGATAAATTGCTTCCCGTTGCAGAGAAGATTCAGAAGGAATACATGAACGTCAGACAAGTAGAACTGCTGATCACCCAATTGAATGACCAAACACAAAAGAAGAAAGAAGTAAATCGCAGTAACCAAAAGAAAGATGTCTTCCTGCAAGAACAGGAAGAAGCTTTAAGAAATCATTTTGGAACAGGCGTGACGATTCATCGAGGGAAACGAAAAGGTAAAATTGAAATAGAATTTTTCTCTGATGATGATTTGAACAGGATATTGGGGATGCTGGAAACAGAATAAAGGGGGAAGACCTGGTGGACGCCTCACGAAACCAGGTCTTTTTAGCAGTTAAAGAATATAAAGACTTAGCAACAAGCTAGTTTTACAAACAGGAGGTAGACAAATGATTTATCTGGATCAGGCAGCGTCTTCCTTCCCAAAGCCCACAAACGTAGCGGAGGCAATGGTGGAAGCTGTAAACGACTATGGTGCGAATCCGGGGCGCGGTAACCATGCGTTAGCGGACCGTGCTGCCAAAGTCATCCAAACCACACGGAAACTGCTGGCCGAGCGATTCGGGGCAAGCAATCCGAAAAAAGTGTTATTTTTCTCCAATGCGACAGGGGCTTTGAACCAGGCGATAGCGGGCTTTCCATTTTCTAAAGGAGATCACGTCATCACGACGCGGTTTGAACATAATTCTGTCCGCCGTCCGTTAGAGTATTTGAAAGAGAAGAAGAAGATTGAAGTTACCTACCTTCAAGGGAATGGAGAAGAATTGGCTGAGGATTTGAAGACTGTTATCCGTCCGGAAACGAAGTTGGTCGTCATTTCCCATGCGTCCAATATCACAGGCGAAATTGCACCCTTAAAGTCGATGATGGAAATCATAAACGAGACAGATAGCAAAGTGCTGGTGGATGCTTCCCAGACGGCGGGACATTTTCCGATACATATGAAAGAGCTTGGTATCGACATGTTGGCGTTCCCTGGCCATAAGCGGCTGCTTGGTCCCCAGGGGACTGGGGCTTTGCTTGTCGAAGGTGAAATAAAATTAGAACCGCTGGTCTATGGGGGAACAGGAAGCTTTTCCAATCTCCCTACCCAGCCGGATCGCTGGCCGGAAAAATATGAGAGTGGAACATTGAATACACCTGGAATCGCCGGATGGAAGGCGGCATTACAGGAACTGGATGAGATTAACCGTGTTTCACGTGAAACATACTTGACTATAAGGCTGATGGAAGGGTTGGCGGCAATAGAGGATGTCATCGTCTATGGACCAGGACCTGACGTTAAGCGCATGCCGGTGGTAGCCTTCAATATCGGGGATATATTTTCCCAGGAAATTGCTATGATTCTAGATTCCCACTATCAGATTGCCGTACGTGCAGGGTTGCACTGCAGTCCGACTTCCCACGATTTTTATGCCACTTCCGACCAGGGAGCTGTCCGGGCAAGCATCGGCCCTTATAACACAGAAGAAGAAATTGATCGGTTTATCCAGGCAATTGATGAAATAAGAAACGGATATATGGAGATGTAGCAATATGGTTTTATACGGTACAATAATAAATGGCGTTTGTATCATAGCGGGTACAGTACTTGGATTATTTTTCACGAAAATCCCGGAGCGATATAAAGAAACAATCATGCATGGAATTGGGCTGGCCGTCATTCTGATAGGCCTGCAAATGGGTTTCCAGACGGAGAATATAGTGGTGGTGCTATTAAGCCTGCTGACAGGAGCAATCATCGGCGAAGGCACACACCTGGAAACAAAGTTAGAAAATGTCGGCAAGTGGATCGAAAGCAAGGTCGCTAAACCAGACTCAAAATCTACGGTAGCCCAGGGATTCATCACAGCTTCCTTAATTTTCGTGATCGGTGCGATGTCGGTAATCGGCGCGTTGGACGGCGGACTCAGGGGGGATCATGAAGTATTGATCACAAAAGCGATTATTGATGGCTTCGTTGCCTTAGTCTTGACGACCACACTCGGATTTGGAGTGGTATTTTCCGTTATCCCTGTCCTATTATACCAGGGTGGAATCGCCCTATCCGCTACTCAGATTACGCACTGGATCCCGCAAAGCATGCTGGATGCGTTCATTGTTGAAATGACCGCGACCGGAGGGCTGATGATTGTGGCTATCGGTTTAAATCTATTGAATTTGACGAAAATACGTGTGGCAAACCTGCTCCCGGCCTTACTTACCGTCGGCTTCATCCTGTATATTTCTAAACTCTTTTAAATTTTTCTTTTCCTGAAAAAGGTATTGGAAAGCGTAATACGAATATAGGAAAGAAGCACCCGGTTTTTATAATCCGAATGCTTTTGCCGTTTAGTTGGTGGATGTATTACGAAAAACAGAGTTTTTAGAGGAGCGCAGCTGTAATTCTAAATCGACACGGTGGAAGACCTGGGAGACCTGTGATGCCATTTCAATGACGGTATGAAGTCTGGTGTTTTGCAGGACGAAGTATTCCATGAAGCCACCGACATTTACAATCCCACTGATGGAGACATCCCCCACTTTTGGAAGATCTTTTTTCATGGCAGCTCCTGGAGCCAGCGATCCTTTCGAGACAGAAAGAATTCCAATGGAAGAAGTTTTTCCGAGGCAGGCATCGACAGCAATGATGAATGGCCTGGTATATTTGGCACGGATAGCATCAAGCGTATCTTTTAAATTCAACGCATGCACAGGTTCAGGTAATGTTCCATAGACAGAAAAATGTTTAGGGTTATTATCCCTGATCATCGAACCGGCAACCGGACCAAATGAATCGCCCGTGGAACGGTCCGTTCCGATACATACGACGACGATTTCCCTGTCCTGGGGGAGCAAATCCAGGAGGCGTTCACTCATTTCCGGCACAACGAAAGGATCCGAGTAGAGATAGCGCGTTTCTTTATGTAAAAACCTGTCCCGAAGATTCATAGCTTCTCCTCCAAATACATATTGGTATTAGTATATAAAGTTTTTAACTTTTCTATACATACACAAAAAACGAAAAAGTGGAGGAGCGACTTTATGTTGAAATCAGGCGGCAAGTGGATGTTCTTAATCATCGGAACAATGATAGGTGCAGGGTATGCTTCGGGGCGGGAACTGTGGCAGTTTTTCGGGCATGAAAGTGGACTGGCTATCATTCTGTTCACGGTTTTATTTACGATTTGCTGCTATGTCATTTTATCCATCAGTTATGAGAAGAAATCGAGTCATTATTTACCCGTGCTCCGGGTGATCGTCGGCAAGCATCTGACAGGAATCTATGACTGGATGATCGTTTTCTATTTATTTACTACGACGGTCGTTATGCTGGCAGGAAGTGGAGCTACCTGGCAGGCCTTCCACTATTCCTACCGTTTCGGGGTACTCGCCATCGTCATTCCGCTTATTTTAATATTTATTTGGGATGTCAAAGGTATTGTATCCATTAATAGTATCATCCTCCCGCTACTGATTATCGGGTTGTTTCTTGTACTCTTATTGTTTACGCTTGACCAGGAATTGACTTTGTTCTCTCATCTTCATGAAACGAGTAACTGGATGGCGGCCTTTCCGTTCACAGCATTGAATATTCTGCCGCTTATAGCTGTACTTGGAGCGATCGGCAATCAGATGGAACAAAAAAATGAAATATGGGTGGCCAGTATCGGAAGCGGTGTTGTACTTGGTTCGATTTCTTATCTTTATAATAATAGTCTCATTCAAATATCGGAAGAAATCCTGCTATACGAAATTCCGTTGTTTGCCATTTTAAAAGGCTATCCGTTTGAAATGCTGTTATTTATGTCTGCTTTATTATGGATTGCTATTTTTACAACTGCTGCCTCGGGAGTCTTCGGTTTAATTACACGATTTCGGCGCCTATTGGACGTGCCGTTATGGATGCTTGCGATGATGGCAGTCGCATTCATGCTCCCATTCACCTCTTTCGGCTTTTCAACCTTGATAGAATATCTGTATCCCTTGTATGGAATTCTGAATTTATATGTCCTGTCATCACTTTTGTTGTATCCAATCGTGAATCGCTATAAAATGGATACATGATTATGTAAAATAACAAAAGTATCTCTAGGCAGGAGGGTCGTTGTGGAATTCTTTACTGAGCAATGGAATGCACTACAGGACTATATCATGCAGCCAGATGTCTGGATAGCAATGGCAAAAGGTTTGCTGCGGATTATTATGATTGTAGTCGTGTCCTTAACTATTATAAAAGTTGCCAAAAAAGTCGTCCTTAAATATTTCAGTGAAAAAAGAAGAGGGCCCTTCAGCATTCCGCGCAGGCGGGAAGCGACCCTCGTCAAACTCGTTGAAAATACATTGACCTATATTGTTTATTTATACGCCCTGATGATGATTCTGGAAACATTCGGATTCAATATCGGTGCATTACTTGCAGGTGCCGGGGTTGCCGGTCTTGCCATCGGTTTCGGTGCACAAAACCTGGTACGGGATATCATCACCGGCTTCTTCATCATTTTTGAAGATCAATTTTCTGTCGGTGATTTCGTTAGAATTTCCGGTATTGAGGGCTTTGTCGAAGAGATTGGGCTGCGTACTTCCAAGATAAAAAGCTGGACAGGTGAGCTTCATATCATTCCTAATGGAGCAATTACACAAGTAACTAACTATTCCATCCATAATAGTATTGCTGTGGTGGATGTAAGCATTGCTTATGAGGAAGATATCGATCAAGCAGAAAAAGTGATTGCTGAGCTTTTAGAAGAGTTACCGGAAAAATATGAGATGTTGGTTTCGGTACCAGAATTGTTAGGTGTTCATAATTTAGCTGCCTCAGATGTGCAGATACGGATAATTGCTGAAACCTATCCAATGGAACATTGGGCGATTGGTCGTGCAATTAGAAAAGAAGTTAAAAACCGACTGGATGAAAAAGGAATCGAGATTCCTTTCCCTCGACTTGTCATGTATTCTAGGCATGAACAAGAATCACAGAAGAATGTTTAATGGAATGGAGGAAGAAAGCTCATGGCTAAGAAAGATTTCCAATTGAATGACGTAGTAGAAATGAAAAAACCTCATCCATGCGGGGAGAACCGCTGGAAAATCATCCGTATGGGGGCGGACATTCGCATTAAGTGCATGGGCTGTGACCATAGTGTGTTAATTCCTCGCCGACGCTTTGAATCGAAGCTGAAGCGTGTATTGGAACGTGCGGAAACCGAATGATCAAAAATATTAAAAGCCGTTAGAATCGCCGTGAAAAATTACATTTTCTACGTATGACTTTTCAAAAACAGGGGCTCCGGATGCCCTTGTTTTCTATTTTTCTGGCACTTGTGTTTTAGTGAATCAGTAACTTATAATTGGTATGACTAACGTACATGTATGTAAATCCTTAAGGAGTGAAAGTCTTTTATGGCATTAACAGCTGGAATCGTCGGCTTGCCCAACGTAGGCAAATCGACTTTGTTTAACGCAATTACACAAGCAGGCGCAGAGTCTGCCAACTACCCGTTTTGTACTATAGATCCGAATGTCGGTATCGTGGAGGTCCCTGACGCTCGTCTTGATAAACTGACAGAGCTTGTCAAACCGAAAAAAACCATACCGACTGCTTTTGAATTCACTGATATCGCAGGTATTGTCAAAGGGGCGAGTAAGGGGGAAGGACTGGGGAACCAATTTCTTTCTCATATCCGCCAGGTAGACGCTATCTGTCATGTCGTCCGAGCATTCCAAGATGAAAATATCACCCACGTATCCGGTCAGGTCGACCCGATCAGTGATATTGAAACAATCAACCTGGAACTGATCCTCGCAGATTTAGAAACCGTTACAAAGCGCATGGACCGTGTTGCCAAGATGGCTCGCCAAAAAGATAAAGAAGCGGTAGCAGAATATGATGTGCTATCAAAATTGAAAGATGCTTTTGAAGAAGAGCAGCCGGCACGTGCTGTCGAGTTTACAGATGAGCAGCTAAAAATCGTGAAGGGCCTTCATTTGCTGACGATAAAGCCTATTCTTTATGTCGCCAATGTCAGTGAAGACGAAATCGGTACCGATGCGGACAACCCTCAAGTAGAAAAAATCCGCGAATATGCCGCTAATGAAAATGCCGAAGTCATTGTGGTGTGTGCCAAAATAGAATCCGAGATTGCTGAACTTGATGGCGAAGAAAAACAGGAATTCCTCGATGATCTAGGAATTGCTGAGTCCGGTTTGGACCAGTTGATCAAAGCCACCTACAACCTGCTTGGCCTGGCAACTTATTTCACAGCTGGCGAGCAGGAGGTACGGGCGTGGACATTTACATTAGGAATGAAAGCCCCGCAGGCTGCCGGAATCATTCATACTGATTTTGAGCGGGGATTCATCCGTGCAGAGACCGTATCGTATGATGATCTGGTTGAAGCAGGATCCATGGGTGCTGCCCGTGACAAAGGAAAAGTCCGTCTCGAAGGAAAAGATTATCTCGTGAAAGATGGCGATGTCATCCACTTCCGTTTTAATGTATAAGCGTAGATTCCGTTTCCCACGTTAAATACTGTTGTTTTTTGTATAATCGTTTGGTATAATACAACATTGTGAGTAATTAACGATAAATTACTCCTTGCTCCTTTTTATAGAAAAGGAGCCGCTAAGTCCACAAGGAGGTGAAAACGGATGAGAAATTATGAAATCATGTACATCATCCGCCCAAACATCGAGGAGGAAGCTAAAAGTTCACTAGTTGAGCGTTTTAACGGCATCCTTACTGATAATGGTGCGGAGGTTGAAAAAGTTGAAGAGCTAGGCAAGCGTCGTCTTGCTTATGAAATCAACGACTACCGTGACGGTATCTATGTAACGATCAACTTCAAAGGTGATCGTGACGCTATCAATGAGTTCGATCGCCAGGCGAAGTTCTCTGATGATATTATCCGTCATATTGCTGTACGCGAAGATGACCAATAAGGAGTGATTCTGATGTTAAATCGTGTCGTATTAGTCGGCAGATTAACGAGGGATCCGGACCTACGCTATACACCAAACGGGGTGGCAGTTGCCAACTTCACCATCGCGGTCAATCGTCCTTTTTCCAATCAGCAGGGTGATCGGGACGCTGACTTCATCAACTGTGTCGTTTGGAGACGCGCTGCCGAGAACCTCGCGAACTTCATGAACAAAGGAAGCCTCGTAGGTGTCGATGGAAGATTGCAATCCCGGAGTTTTGACAACCAGGAAGGAAAGCGCGTATTTGTTACAGAAGTTGTGGCAGACAGTGTGCAGTTCCTGGAAAGCAAAGGTTCTTCCCAAGGGGGAGGACAAGGTTCAGGTGGATTCCAGCAAAATCAGAATCCTCGTCAAAACGATTTTGGTGCAAACCAAAATAACAATAACAATAATCGAAATGAAGACCCATTTGCAGACAGTGGGGAACCAATAGATATATCAGACGATGATCTACCATTCTAAAATCAAGTAAGGAGGGAATATCACATGGCACGTCGCGGTCGCGCAAAGCGCAGAAAAGTGTGTTTCTTCACAGCGAACGGA
Source organism: Thalassobacillus devorans (assembly GCF_900176565.1). Classification (GTDB taxonomy): domain Bacteria; phylum Bacillota; class Bacilli; order Bacillales; family Halobacillaceae; genus Thalassobacillus; species Thalassobacillus devorans_A. The sequence continues at coordinate 1,187,224 of NZ_FXEH01000005.1, read as the reverse complement.
ATTACACACATCGACTATAAAGATGTTGACTTGCTAAGACGTTTCGTTTCCGAGCGTGGAAAAATTCTTCCTCGCCGTGTAACTGGAACTTCTGCTAAGTATCAACGTAAATTGACTAAAGCAATCAAGCGTGCTCGTACAATGGCTCTATTGCCATATGTAACCGAGTAAGCCTGACAAAACCTCTGACCGAAGGATCCACCCTTCCGTCAGAGGTTTTTTATTTCAATCTCATTATTGATTTTTACATATAAGCTCCCTTTTCTTGAAGGCTCAGTTTCGAGATAAATTGTTTCCGTTACGGTAGTAACGGCAGGGAGGTCCGGTAAATCACTCGCTTTCCATGGGCGTACGGTGAGCTTCCCCACAGGAAAGCGAGTAGTTTCCCAGCCACCCCTGACGCTATTATAGTAAAGAACCCTCACTATTTTGAAACTGAGTCTTCCACAATTCGGCCCTATTGTTGAATAAGCCTCTTAAAAAAAGTAAAAGGTTGCAACAGAAACGATGAAAGCGCTTAGAAAGCAGGAGGAATTGTTTGAATAGATTGACAAATAGGGAGGGTTTGTTAGGATAGAAAATATTATTCACTTTAGTGATGGAAATTACTGAAGGAAATCCGGTATAGAGTAGAAAGGAGACAGGGTAATGAGTTTTCGTGTCTTGATTTGTGACCCCCTTAGCGAAGAGGGCCTCACCCCCTTGAAAAATGCAGAAGATATTGAGGTCATCAACACACCTGGTATGGAACATGAGGAATTGCTGGAAAAAGTGAGTACTGTGGAGGCATTGATTGTCCGCAGTCAAACGCGTATTTCCCGGGAAATTGTCGAAGCAGCACCAAATTTGAAAGTGATCGGACGTGCAGGCGTCGGGGTCGATAATATCGATTTGGATGCAGCGACCGAACATGGAGTTATCGTCGTCAATGCCCCAGATGGCAATACCATTTCTGCTGCAGAGCATACGATGGCAATGCTCATGTCATTGGCACGGAATATCCCTCAGGCTTATAACCTGTTACGTAAAGATAAATGGGAACGAAAAGCGATGATTGGTGTTGAATTGAAAGATAAGACTCTTGGTATTATCGGTCTTGGCCGGATTGGAGCAGAAGTAGCACGTCGTGCGAAAGGCCAGCGGATGAATGTCATTGCCTATGATCCATTTCTCACAAAAGAGAAAGCTGAAAAAATGGGTGTCGATTACGGCAGCGTAGAAGATGTGCTGAAAAAAGCTGACTTTATCACGCTCCATACACCTTTGATGGAAGAAACAAGACATATGATTAATCGGGAAGCCTTCCAGCTGATGAAGCCTTCAGCAAGAATTATCAACTGTTCCCGGGGTGGAATTATTGATGAAGATGCTCTCTATGATGCAATTGTTGAAAAACAGATTGCCGGTGCTGCTTTGGACGTATTTGAAGAAGAACCTGCAATTGGTCATAGACTGCTGGAATTGGATGAAGTCATTGCTACTCCCCATTTAGGTGCCAGCACAATTGAGGCCCAGGAAAATGTTGCAGTTGATGTCAGTAAAGATATCGTTCATATCCTTCGTGAGGGTAATGCTCGTAATCCGGTGAATATCGCGTCTGTTTCTGAAGAAGTGATGGAGCAGCTTTCTCCTTACTTCACACTATCAGAAAAACTTGGCCAATTTATTTCTCGTTTAACCAAAGGAGTTTTAGAAAAGGTCAATATTTATTATGCAGGTGAGTTGGTCGATCATGAAACCAACCCGTTGACCCGTAACACTATCAAAGGAATCCTGCGTCTGCATTTAGGTTCTCGAATCAATGAAGTTAATGCTTTTATGGCTGCTGATGAACGTGGAATCATCATTAACGAACAAAAAACAACCCATTCCCGAGGTTTCACGAATCTTATTACAGTAGAAATCCAAACGAATGAGGAGACACGCTCGGTATCCGGAACATTGCTGAACGGGCTTGGGCCACGAATCGTCAAGCTCGACCAATACTCTGTCGATGTCCTGCCAGCTGGTAACCTGGTTGTCATCCGTCACCACGATAAGCCAGGGGCAATCGGGAAAGTAGGTAACTTACTAGCGGAAGATCAAATCAACATCGCCACTATGCAGGTGGGACGTACAGACCTTGGTGGACATGCGGTAATGGTATTGACGGTCGATAAACCATTAGAAGAAGCTTGCACGGAAAAGATCAGTCAGATGGAAGAAGTCCGTCAGGTTCATAGTTTACAGTTATAAAAATATCCCCACAGCTGAGCAATATGCTCGAGCTGTGGGGATTGTTTTTTAATCTAATGGAACAGTTTTCGAAGAGCGGTGGGAAAATACGTGCACCTTATCATAACCGACGGAGCGCGCAAGTTCCACTGACTGATCATAGGCATATCCGATATGGTCGGGCTTATGGGCGTCAGAACACAATACGATTCCTACGCCTGCTTCATAGCACTTTTTCAAGAGCACCGGGTCCGGGTAGATCTCTCCTACCGGCTTTCTTAAACCGGCAGTGCTGATTTCAATACAAGTGCCGGAATCTGCAAGTGCTTTTACAGCACGGTCATATTGCTCATGTAGAAATTCTTTATCATCCGGCCAATAAGAAAAGATTTTGATTAAGTCGATATGGCCGACAAAATCAAACAGTTTCGATTCGGCCAGGGTAACGACCTGGTCAAAATATTGCCGGTAAGCTTCTTTGATATCTCGTTTTTCATATTCATCACGAAATGTTGCCAGATCAATTCCCCAATCACCGATCCAGTGGACAGAACCAATGACGTAATCGAACGGGTGTGCATCGATAAAGGCTTTCATCTCTGCTTCTTTCCCTGGCGTATAATCCATTTCTATCCCCATTTTTACAGGTAAGCCTTCTTTTTCTGCTTCATCGAATAAAGCCTGATAATCTTTGAAATCAAGACCGCGGCGGTTATCGATCCATGGATTGGAAATGATGTCCTTCGTTTCCTTGAAGAAATAGGCATGTTCTGAGATCCCCAGCTCTTCGATTCCCTCTTTTTTTGCCTTAGTCAGGTACTCTTTTAAATAATCGGTGGAAAATTCGCCTGTTTCGTGCATATGTACATGATAATCGGTCCGCATCATTTGCCTCCTCGGATTTGGTATTGGACTTATCTTATCAAACTATTAACATCCCGGCAAAGCCATTCGGAGAATCCGTGCAGTCAATATATGTAATTGCTTATTGTAACAAGAAGAAACATGTTAGAATGGTAGGAGGTACACAGGCATTAATCGAAGCATATATCTGTTATAGAGAAAGAATGGAGTGTCAGGGGAAATGATGGGGTCGAAACAAATTACAGACGGGGCTTTAATGACAGGTGTTTATCTGATATTGTTATTGATAAACGTTTTTGTCCCGTTTCTTGGAATCGTGGTATTTTTTACACTGCCCGTTCCTTTTATTCTATATAGTTATCGGCACGGCGGCAAACCAGGTATCTTCATGCTGCTCGCTGCTATTATACTTTCGTTGCTGACTGCGACGATTTATTCTTTGCCGCTAACCTTGCTGGCGGGGGTCGGGGGGCTGTTTATCGGGATATCCCTGTATAAACGGCGTACTTCCTATGAAACCCTGGCAATCGGTTCGGTCGGCTTTCTGTTAGGTCTCGTTGCTGTGTTTTTGGTAACCCAGTTATTATTCGGAGTCAATTGGATTGATGAAATCAATACGATGATGGATGAATCATTTGCCATGACTGAGGGAATGATGGAGACCATCACTGGCGACAATGAAGCTACAGAGGAACAAATTCAGGCGCTGCAGGAACAATTCAAGCAATTCCCGGATATCATTCCGAGTCTGTTTGCTATCATGGGGCTTGTGATGGCTTTCATAAGTCAGCTGCTCAGCTACAAAATCATCAACAGGCTGGACAGGGCTGATTTGAAGTTCGCTAAATTCAGAGATTTTAAGCTGCCAACGTCCATTTTATGGTATTACTTTTTTGGTATGATCTTTACCTGGATCAATACCGATCCAAACAGCACGATTTACCTTGCTGCTATTAACGTTTTCATTGTGACCGGTTTACTGATTGCGCTTCAGGGATTTGCGTTTATCTTTTACTATACCCATGTGAAAAAGCTGTCAAAAGCAGTCCCTGTATTGTCTATCATTTTAACGATCCTTTTACCGACAGTTCTGCTTTATCTTGTAAGAATCTTAGGTATAATTGATTTAGGATTTTCGTTACGGAGCCGTCTCAAAGAAAACAAAAAATGAATGCGTGGATATTGATTGTAGGAGCTGACATTCATGACGAAATTTGCTAAAAAACCAAAGATAAGCAGACACTTTTGGATCATTTATTTGTTGTCCATCGTCCTGCTTGCTTTCATTTGGTATTACGAATGGACGCTCGGTCTGTTGATGACATTACTGCTTACGGCATCTATCTATTATACAGTGCGTGCCGAACAGACGATGCTTCACGAAACCGAGGAATATATTACTACGCTTTCCTATCGGGTCAAAAAAGTCGGAGAGGAAGCGTTATTAGAGATGCCGATCGGGATTGTGCTGTTTAGTGAAGACTACCGCGTCGAGTGGACAAATCCCTATATGAATGATTTTTCCGGGGATGAAGAAACATTGGTGGGTCAATCATTGCAGGATTTATCCGAGGAGTTGGTTACTTGTATCAAAGAGGATAAAAATGAAGCCTGGATCCAAATTGGTGATTACGAGTTCCAGACTTTCATCAAAAAAGACGAACGGCTTTTATACCTGTTTGACCGGACCAAACAGTCAGAAATCCAGCATTTATATCACAATGAACAGACGGTACTGTCGATTATTTTCCTGGATAACTATGAGGAAATCACCCAGGGCATGGATGATACAGCCAAGAGTCATCTCAACTCCCAAGTGACGTCCATTTTGAATAAATGGTCAAACGAATATGGGATTTATTTGAAAAGAACTTCGCAGGAACGCTTCCTGGCCGTCATGAATCAGGAAATCCTCAATCAGTTAGAGAAATCGAAATTTGAAATATTAGATGAAGTCCGTGAGCTGATATCCAACCAGAACGTCCCATTAACGTTGAGTTATGGCATCGGTGTGGGACCTGTCAGCCTTCCGGAACTTGGGGAGCTGGCACAGTCCAGTCTTGACCTTGCACTCGGCAGGGGCGGCGATCAGGTTGCCATTAAAGATGATACCGGGAAAGTCCGCTTCTATGGCGGAAAAACGAATCCAATGGAAAAACGCACACGTGTACGTGCAAGAGTCATTTCTCATGCGTTGAAAGAGTTGGTTAAGGAAAGCGACCGTGTTTTAATTATGGGTCATAAAGCTCCGGATATGGATGCTGTCGGAGCCGCTATTGGTATTCTGAAAATCGCCCAGGCTAATGAAAAAGAAGGTTTTATCGTCATGGATGAAGATGAAATCGATACAGGCGTTGATAAAATGATCGATGAAGTGAGAGAAGACGACGAACTATGGTCTCATTTCATTTCACGGGAAGATGCTTTGGATATGGTCAATACCGAAACGCTGCTGGTCGTTGTTGATACGCATAAGCCCTCCATGGTGGTGGAAGAAAAGCTGTTAAGCAAGACAGAGCACGTCGTAGTGATCGATCACCACCGTCGTGCTGAAGAGTTTATATCCGATCCGACACTAGTCTATATGGAACCTTATGCATCATCCACGGCAGAATTGGTCACGGAATTATTAGAATACCAGCCGAAGAAGCTGAAGCTTTCGATGCTGGAAGCGACAGCACTTCTTTCTGGTATCATTGTCGATACGAAAAGCTTTACCCTGCGTACAGGATCCAGAACGTTCGATGCTGCTTCTTATTTACGTTCCAAAGGGGCGGATACCATCCTTGTTCAAAAGTTCATGAAAGAGGATTTGAACGTTTATGTACGGCGCAGTCAATTGATTGAACGTGCCGAGATTTATCGGGATGGCGTTGCTATAGCCACAGGAAATGAAGGGGAGACCTACGGACCTGTACTGATCGCCCAGGCCGCTGACACGCTACTCACGATGAGTGGAGTGGTAGCTTCCTTCGTAATATCTGAACGAAAAGATGGACGCATCGGAATCAGTGCGCGTTCACTTGGGGATGTCAATGTTCAGGTGGTCATGGAACGTATGAACGGGGGTGGGCATTTGACGAACGCCGCCACCCAATTAGAAGATACAACCATAAACGATGCAAAGGCATTGTTACAAGATATTATTGATGAATACTTTGAAGGAGGAACATCAGAATGAAGGTCATTTTCTTAGAAGATGTCAAAGGTAAAGGGAAAAAAGGCGAAGTTAAAAATGTATCCGATGGTTACGCGCGTAACTATCTGCTGAAAAATAACCTGGCTAAAGAAGCGACACCAGGTAACATGAAAGAACTCAAAGCTAAGAAAAATAAAGAAAAACAACTAGAACAGCAAGAATTAGAAGAAGCTGAAAAGCTGAAAGAAACACTGGCCGGACTTGAAGTGAAACTGACAGCGAAATCCGGTGATGGCGGCCGTCTATTTGGTTCAATCACAAGCAAGCAAATTGCCGATGAACTGAAAAAAACCCACAAAATCAAAATTGATAAACGTAAGATTGAGCTTGATAATCCAATTCGCACCCTCGGCTACACGAACGTACCTGTAAAACTTCATCCGGAAGTAACAGGAACGATCAAGGTGCATGTGGAAGAGCAATAATGCCATCCTTTTTTCTTCTAAAGGGGAGGAACAGCAAGTGAGTGAATTTTGGAATGATCGCACCCCGCCTCATAATATTGAAGCCGAGCAGGCGGTTCTCGGTGCGATCTTTTTAGAGCCTGAAGCTATGTCGACCGCAGCAGAGAAACTATTGCCTGATGACTTTTACCGGGCCAGCCATCAGCGTGTTTTTGAAGTGATGTTAACACTATCGGACCGAGGAGAACCGATTGACCTTGTTACTGTAACTACGGCATTATCCAATGCGAAGGTACTGGAGGAAGTCGGAGGCGTCTCTTATCTAAGTGACCTGGCCAATTCCGTTCCGACAGCTGCTAATATCGAATACTATGCCCGTATTGTCGATGAAAAAGCTATCTTAAGGCGGCTGATCAAGACAGCCACCGATATCGTTACTACCGGTTATTCTGACGAAGAAGATGTCGATAGCGTCCTGAATGATGCCGAGAAGAATATCCTGGATGTTTCCCAGCGGAAAAACTCCGGAGCCTTCAAGAACATTAAAGACGTTTTGATTGACGTTTATGACAATATTGAACAGCTTCACAACAATTCAGAAGGTGTTACCGGTATTCCGACAGGATATCGTGATTTGGATAAAATCACCTCTGGCTTCCAGCGTAATGATTTAATCATTGTCGCCGCCCGTCCTTCGATGGGTAAGACTGCATTCGCATTGAATATTGCTCAGAATGTCGCGATTAACACCGATGAAAATGTAGCTATTTTCAGCCTAGAGATGGGGGCTGATCAGCTTGTCTCCCGTATGCTATGCGCGGAAGGCAATATCGACGCCCAGAGGCTCCGCACAGGCAGTCTTGAAGCGGAAGACTGGGGGAAGCTGACGATGGCGATGGGAAGTCTCTCTAACGCTGGTATCTATATTGACGATACACCCGGAATCCGTGTCAGTGATATTCGTTCCAAATGCCGTCGTTTAAAGCAGGAGAATGGGCTCGGTATGATACTGATCGACTACCTGCAGCTGATTCAGGGAAGTGCCAACTCCAAAGAAAACAGGCAGCAGGAAGTTTCCGAGATCTCCCGTTCCTTAAAAGGGTTAGCCCGGGAATTGAATGTACCATTGATCGCATTATCCCAGCTATCCCGGGGTGTGGAATCCCGTCAGGACAAGCGTCCGATGATGTCTGACCTCCGGGAATCTGGAAGTATCGAGCAGGATGCCGATATCGTCGGCTTCCTGTATCGGGAAGATTACTATGAACAAGAATCCGAGAATAATAATATCGAAATCATCCTTGCCAAGCAGCGTAACGGCCCGGTCGGAACGGTCGAACTTGCCTTTGTAAAACAATACAACAAGTTCGTCGACCTCGATCACCGTTACCAGGAAAGCGATATACCACCAGCCTGATGAAAAGGTGAGCACAACCAGTGCTTACCTTTTTTACATATTGCCCAGAATTTTTTCGTCAAGAAAACAGACGATACGACTAATAAAATAGAGGTAAGAATATCCAGTGGTCGGACTAGTGTCGAATGCCTGGTTTATCAATGGGAAAATCACGAACGAATATATCCGATGCAATTTTAATGTTCGGTTATTGGATTGACGGATGCTTTTTCTATTGGTACACTTACGAGTGTCTAAAAAAATTATCACATGAACTATAATCAATGGCGGAGGTGCCTTATGTCTTCAGTAGTTGTAGTAGGAACCCAGTGGGGAGATGAAGGAAAAGGTAAAATCACGGACTTTCTATCCCAAAATGCCGAAGTTGTAGCCCGTTATCAAGGCGGAAACAATGCAGGACATACAATAAAATTTGATGGTGTCACTTATAAGTTACACTTGATCCCATCCGGGATATTCTTTGATGATAAAATATGTGTGCTTGGCAATGGAATGGTAATCGATCCAAAGGCACTCATAGAAGAACTGGAATATTTACATGATAAAGGTGTATCGACAGCCAATCTGCGTATCAGCAACCGTGCCCATGTTATTCTACCGTACCATTTAAAGCTTGACGAATTGCAGGAAGAAGAAAAAGGCGCCAACAAGATTGGTACAACTAAAAAAGGTATCGGCCCTGCCTACATGGATAAAGCAGCACGTGTCGGTATCCGTATCGCCGATTTGATGGACAAGGATGCTTTTCATGAAAAGCTTGCGCTTAACCTGGAAGAGAAAAATCGCCATTTTGAGAAACTATACGATACAGAAGCGATGCACGTGGAAGATATCTTAGAGGAATACTACGAATATGGTCAGCAAATCAAGAAATATGTGTGCGATACATCTGTTGTCTTGAATGACAATCTTGATGAGGGACGTCGTGTCCTTTTTGAAGGGGCACAGGGAGTCATGCTCGATATCGATCAGGGTACCTATCCATTTGTTACTTCATCCAACCCGATTGCGGGCGGAGTTACAATTGGTTCTGGCGTTGGACCTACAAAAATCAAGCATGTGGTCGGCGTATCTAAGGCCTATACTACTCGTGTCGGTGATGGTCCATTCCCGACTGAGCTTGACGATGAAATCGGTGAACAAATCCGGGAAGTCGGCCGTGAATACGGTACAACAACCGGTCGTCCACGCCGTGTCGGCTGGTTTGACAGTGTGGTCGTACGTCATGCCCGCCGTGTCAGTGGACTAACCGATTTGTCCTTGAATTCGATTGATGTATTGACTGGAATAGAGACATTGAAAATTTGTACTGCTTACCGATACAAGGGCGAAATCATAGAAGAGTTCCCGGCAAGTTTGAAGGTGCTTGCAGAATGTGAACCCGTATATGAAGAAATGCCAGGATGGACAGAGGACATTACAGGCGTGAAAAGTCTCCATGAGCTTCCGGCAAATGCCCGCCATTATGTGGAACGTATCTCGCAGCTTACCGGGATCCCATTGTCGATTTTCTCCGTAGGCCCAGATCGTTCCCAGACCAATGTCGTTCGCAGCGTATACAGCGCAGATTGATCGTGTTAGGAAATAGAGAAGAGAGTCAGGAAGTCACTTCATTCGATTTCCCGACTCTCTCTTTTTATGGTTATAGCACTTCTTTTTCTTTTAACAAATTTCTAAAAAAACTATTGCCACTTTATCTATTATTATGATACGATTAACCACGTTGTCGAAAGCAAGCGAGTTTTGTCACTCATAAGTCACTACTGCATATTACTGCTTGGTATGAAGCCGTAACATCGCCATAAGCGTGACCAGAACCCCATCCAAACGAGTTGTACGAAGAACACAGATATGTGATCAAAGAGAAACTAATAATCTAATTACTATTATGGCTTGGTAGCTCAGTCGGTAGAGCAACGGACTGAAAATCCGTGTGTCGGCGGTTCGATTCCGTCCCAAGCCACTGCGAAGAAGAGGTCTGAAACGTTCAGGCCTCTTTTTTGCGCTTTAAAAATTGAAATTGATTAAAAAGGATTAAAGTATAAGAAATACTAAGGATATCGCAAAATTACCGACAAGCCAAGTAGTTCTAACGTGTTGAAATAAAGTTGTAATGATATTGAAAAATATTCGGACAATTGCTCCTCAACCCTTGATATCACTGTATTTAAAAAAACTGTCAAATAAAGCGTATTTTGCTAATGTTACCGGTATCTGCCATGGATATTATAAGTGTATTACAAATGCGGGTTTCCTGTTTCGACAACCTTCTACCTTATGATAGATTGATGAAGTGACAAAATTATTAAGCAAATTAGAGATAGAGATAAAGATGACTTGGGAGGATTTTCGTAGTGAGGGAAACACTTTTCAGAGGGAAACAGTCGTCAGGAAATACGGGTTTTTGGAAAAAATTAATGCTTACCTTCCTGTTCAGTACGGTGGTTTTAGTCCATCCTGCGGTCCAGGCGGAAGGTGAACTCTCCACTGTTTATCATGTGTATGTAGGAGAAGACTACATAGGTGCTGTTGATGATAAGGAAATGGTTGAACAAGTCATCGATGATCGTATCGATGAAGCGCAAGAAAAATATGAAAATATGAATCTTACCACATCGGATGAAATTAATTTTGTGGAAGAAAAGTTATTTGAACCGTCCAATGATAATGATCAAGTGACAGACGAAATTGAGAATGAACTTGATGTACAAGCAGAAGTGTACACGGTAGAAATAGACGGTGAAACAGTCGCTAACCTACCCGACAAGGAAGCTGCGGAAGATGTCGTCCATCAGTTGAAATTGGAATACACAGATGAATCTTCCCTGGATAAAGCAGAGTTAAACATGGAAAAAGAAGAAATTATTGAAAAACAATCCGATGGTCCAGCTGTAGTAGATGTATCGTTATCAGAAGATGTGTCTTTTAACAAGAATACAATAGATCCTGAAGAAGTTTCCACGGTAGAAGAAGCGGTGGATCTACTGAAGTCTGGAAAAGAAGTTGAAAAAGACCACACGGTGAAGGACGGAGAAACCATCAGTGAAATCATTGAAAAATATGATATGACGGAAGATGAATTTTTCAAGCTTAACGATGAGATTGAAAACAACGATGATCTTAAAGAAGATGACAAAGTTACCGTAACTGAAATGGAGTCTTATGTGGACGTTATCGTGAAAGAAGAAGAAATCAAGGAAGCGAAAATCGCATATGAGACAGAAACTAAGAATACAGATGAGCTTTATAAAGGCGAAACAAAAGTAGAGCAGAAGGGCTCTGATGGTACGAAAGAAATCCATTATGCCGTTACGAAGGTGAATGGAGAAACAACCGAAACAGAGAAACTGGATGAAAAAACAGTAGAAGAACCGAAGAAAGAGATCATCCTCAAAGGTACAAAAGAGAAACCTGCTACAGGAGACGGCAAGTTTACCTGGCCGGCAGTAGGGGGAACCATCACCAGTAAGATGGGACAACGCTGGGGAAAAGCCCATAACGGCATTGATATCGCCGGAGTCAGCGACAAGACAATCAAAGCTGCTGATGGCGGCGAAGTCACCTATGCCCAGTTCAATAGTGGAGGGTATGGGAATAAAGTCGAAATCGATCATAAAAATGGGTATAAGACGACATACTCTCACTTAAGTTCCATCAGCGTAAGTGTCGGTGACAAGGTAGCTGCCGGTGACAAAATAGGCGTAATGGGAAATACCGGGAATTCCACGGGTGAGCACCTTCACTTTGAAGTGCATAAAAATGGCTCACCGGTAGACCCTTTGAAATATGTATCTAAATAAACCAAGAGGAAATCATAGCCGCGCGCAAGTATTTGCAGCGCGGCTATGTTATTGTATGAGTAAGTGTTTGCCTTAAAAAGACAATTGCATGAAAATGAGGTAAAATAAACTAGACGCATCAACTAAACTTGGATGGAAAAGGGATGTGAATTCAATGAGTCAAAAAATATTAGTAGTAGATGATGAAAAACCAATTGCAGATATCTTGAAATTCAACTTGGAAAAAGAAGGGTATACGGTAGTCTGTGCCCATGATGGCGATGAAGCGATCGAACTCGCAGATGCAGAGAATCCGGATTTGATTCTGCTTGATATTATGCTTCCGAATAAAGACGGAAACGAAGTCTGCCGGGAAGTCCGTAAAAAACATAATATGCCGATTATCATGCTGACAGCAAAAGACTCAGAAATTGATAAGGTGCTGGGACTTGAGCTTGGAGCGGATGATTATGTGACGAAGCCATTTAATAATCGGGAACTGATTGCCAGGGTGAAAGCGAACTTGCGCCGCCGATTCCAGGAACCGGAAGACCCGGCAACCCAGTCGAAGGATATTAAAATCGGCCGTCTGGTCATCCACCCGGATGCTTATACGGTTACACGTGATGGGGACTATATTGAGTTGACCCACCGTGAATTTGAATTGCTTCACTATCTGGCAAAACATATTGGGCAGGTAATGACGCGGGAACATTTGCTGGAGACTGTATGGGGTTATGATTATTATGGGGATGTACGTACGGTTGACGTTACCGTGAGAAGGCTGCGGGAAAAAATCGAGGAGAGCCCAAGTAATCCGACATGGATCGTTACACGGCGTGGCGTAGGGTATTATTTACGTAATCCAGAGCAGGAGTAGTTTTTTATGAATAAAGTTGGCTTTTTCCAATCGGTCCGCCTGAAGATCATACTCGTTTACATTCTGCTTCTGCTCTTAGGGATTCAGGTAATTGGAGCATATTTTGCCCAAAACCTGGAGCAGAACTTAGAAGACAACTTTAAAAGTTCGATTAACGACCGGATCCAATGGCTGACTTACAGCCTGACCCAGTCTTTTGATGAAGAGCGGACCGAGGAAGATGACACCCTGGAAACAGATGTGCAGTCCATTATCGGTGATTTCGAAGTAAGTGATATTTCCGAATTGTACGTGGTGGACAATAACAGCAGGATTTTGGCCACTTATGGATATGGACAGCAGGATAATATCGGCAAGAAAACACGGGATTCTAATATCCAGAGCACGTTGCTGTTAGGGGAGTCCAGAGAAAAAATTGTAGTTAGTGAAGAAAATGACCGGATACTTGTCCGAACGTTTCCTATTATGGTAGATGGGGAAACGGTCGGTGCTATATATCTCGAAGCTGAAATGAATGAAATATACAAACAAATGCGTGAGATCAATGGCATTTTTGCCAACGGAACTTTAATTTCTCTTACCATCACTGCTTTATTGGGAATATTAGTAGCCAGGACGATCACCAAACCGATTACGGAAATGAGAAAACAGGCTAAGAAAATGGCGGCCGGTGATTTCTCTCAGAAAGTAAATGTCTATGGATCGGATGAGATCGGTCAATTAGCTATCACATTTAATGATTTGAATGACAAAATTCAGCTTGCTCAAGCCACCACAGAGGGGGAACGGAGGAAGCTTAGTTCCGTATTGGCTAATATGTCGGATGGTGTCATCGCCACAGACAGGCTGGGAGCGATCACGCTGATGAATAAACCAGCTTCCCAGTTGATCGGTCGAAGCTTTGAAGATGTCCAGGGGCAGTCCCTGATTGATGTATTGGATATCAATGATCAGATTACAGATATATCGGAAGTGCAGGATGCTGGCTCGATGCTGATAGACATGAGCACGGACGAGCAATACATGGTCCTGAAAGCCAATTTTTCTTATGTGCTCGATGAACGTCAGAATATGAATGGGTTTATTACCGTTATCAGTGATGTAACCGAGCAGGAAAAAGTAGAACGGGAACGCCGCGAATTCGTTTCCAATGTGTCTCATGAATTGCGCACTCCGTTGACTACGATGAGAAGTTACTTGGAGGCACTGACCGACGGTGCATGGCAGGATAAAGAGATTGCACCCAGGTTTCTCGACGTCACTCAAAATGAAACTGAGCGTATGATCCGCCTTGTCAATGATCTGCTTCAATTGTCGAAAATGGACAACCAAGGCCATGAATTAATCAAGGATCGTGTCGAATTTAACGGTTTCTACCATCATATTATCGATCGCTTTGAAATGAATGAACCGGAAGGAATTAAATTTGAAAGAAACCTTCCGAACGAAAAAGTCTATGTATGGATGGACAAAGATAAAATAACCCAGGTAATGGATAATATTATCTCGAACGCCATTAAGTATTCACCGGAAGGCGGAACCATTCGTTTTTACACCAAAACAGCTCATAATAAAATTCAAGTCAGTGTATCGGATGAAGGGATGGGCATTCCGGCTGAAAAGGTCGATAAAATCTTTGACAGATTCTATCGTGTCGATAAAGCCCGTACCCGTAAACTGGGAGGAACCGGTCTTGGACTTGCTATTGCCCGGGAAATGATTGAAGCGCATCATGGTCAGATCTGGGCGGAAAGCAAAGAAAATAAAGGTACGACCATCCACTTTACATTGCCGCTTGTAAAAAAGAAGCGGAGGGGTAATGCATGAATTTTGAAACCTTGAAGACGATCATTTTGTTTATACTGATTATGTTCAGTTTGTTTTTAACTGTCGCTTTATGGAACTATCAGCCGAATCATGAAACTCAGGATGATGATCCGATTATCGAGAATACAAAGATTGAGAATGGACAGACACTGACAACCAGTGAGGTAATTGTTCCAAAAAATATAATATTTCATACCCTTTCCGGGGACTACAGCTATGAAAGTCCTGCAAATAAACAACAATTGTACAGACTCATCCAAAATTTCAATCTGTATAATTTTGAAACAAGTGAGACCGGTTTTCCGGATAACCATGATATGACAGAATTTGTTTTACCTACGGAAATCCCTACAAAGATGATACCGAATTTGTTTAAAGTCAGTGACGACGAAAAGCTTAGTATACCGGACGGTAACTTTAAGCATATATTATTTATCTTAGATGAAAGCAATGAAGCGATCACCGAGGTTTTGTTTATTTCAGCTGATGGTGGAGATACAGTCCGGGCGCAAGTACAGTCGACAGACGCCTATCAGACAATGGCCCAGGAACATCAATCTCTTGAAAATAAAGTTGAAATGCTGTCTTATCAGACAGAAGAAACCCGTCTATTTATACCAAAAAATGAAGTCGTGCTGGCACGCCATGATATTTCAGTCAGTCCCGTCGGTACAGAACCTTTATTGAACACTCTGTTCGATGACGTATCGCGGGTAAAAAGCAGTATCAAAAGTGATGGAACAGAAATCTTTTCAGACTTTGATAGTGAGCTGCGAATAGCCCCGGATGAAAAGAGTGTGAAATTGGAAAAAGCATTGACCAAAGAAGGCCTGCCTTTGGACACAGATGAGGTTATAAGCGAAAGCCTGTCCTTTATTAACGCCCATGAAGGCTGGACAGGTGACTATCACTTAAGTGACATATCCGACCAGCAGGTATCCTATCAAATGAATTACAATGGTTACCCGATCCTTGATAAAAGTAATTTGTCTGAGATCATGGTCAAATATCGCCAGGAAGAATTATATATCTACCAAAGACCGTTGATCCATATTGCTGTTACCTATGATACAAACCAGGAAGAAGGCGGTAATGTTACGTTGGCTTCGGGAGAAAATATTCTCGCTGAGTTGAAGAGTTCTAAACAGTTTAACGAACGCATGATTGAAGATATCCGAATTGGCTATAGTATGGTTCCTTCTGACAATGAATATGATGATGTCTATACGATGATGCCGAGCTGGTTTATTAAATATAATGGCAATTGGTATAATGTGGATCGTGATGAGAACTTTTCAGTTTTGAAAGGAGGGAATTAGAATGCAATGGGGGCAAATCAAAACACTGTTTATCCTGAGCTTTCTAATTCTCGACCTGTTTTTACTGCAGCAATTTTTAGGAAAACAAGATGAAAACTTAGAACAAATCGAAGAAAGCACGCCAGCGGAAGAACAGCTTGCTTTAGAGAATATAGATTATTCCGAAATCCCTGAGGAGCAGGAAGATATAGCATTTATTAACGGAAGCCGGGCTGAATTTTCAGAAGAAGATATGGCTGCCATTGAAAGTATAGAAGGCATTACTCCTAAGGTTCATAATAATACTCTATTGCATGCCCAGTTTAATGACCCTATACCCCTAGAAGATGATGATAGCAGTGAAGAGATCATGGATAAAGTGGATGACTACCTTATCTATAGCGACCAATATGCTTACTGGGGAAAAAATGATGAACATAATGTTCTGCTATTTTTTCAGAAAAATAATAACAGGACGATTTATTTCAACGAAAGTGGTTTATTAATGTTTTTGGTTGAAGGTGGAAACATTACTGGTTATTATCAAACTAGACTTGGTAATATTGAATCGGAAAATGAAAAAACGGAACTTGTTCAGCCGATTTCAGCTGTCTATCAGTTGTATGATAATGGGGATATAGCATCTGGTGACAAAATTACGGATATGGTTGTCGGTTATCATTCCAAGACGAAGACGAATAAGGAAGATCCGACCGGTATTCAAGTGTTTGCACCGACATGGAAAATCACTGTTAACAATGAAGAAATATATTTCGTCAATGCAACCGAGGGAAAAGTATTGGATATCGAAGAGGACGAGTTTATCTTAGATACAATGGAAACGGTTGAAGCCTCCATTCCTCCGGAAGAGGAAGAAGAAAACCCAGCTCCGGGTGAAAGTATAGAAAGTGATGATACGAATGAATAATATAGTTGGAGGGTCGATTTATGACCTTGAAGTTTAGTGTACTTGCTTCTGGCAGTACAGGAAACGCTTTTTATATAGAAACAGAACAGGAGAAAATTTTAGTCGATGCCGGTCTGAGTGGAAAAAAGATCGACCAGGCGATGGCGGATGTCGGCATCAATCCCAAAGAATTGACCAAAATTCTGGTTACTCATGAACATAGTGATCATATCAAGGGGTTAGGAATCATTGCACGCAAGTATAATTTGCCGATTTACGCCAATGAAAAAACGTGGCATGCAATGGAAGGATCCCTTGGTAAATTGACGCTTGATCAAAAATTTCATTTTGGAATGGAAGAAGTAAAGTCCTTTGGGGATCTGGACGTCGAATCGTTTGGTGTTTCCCATGATGCTGCAGATCCGATGTTTTATACGTTCCGGCACAACGGAAAAAAAGTTTCACTTGTGACCGATTTAGGATATGTGTCAGAACGTATCAAAAAAATCGTTGAAGGTTCTGATGCCTATATTTTTGAGGCGAATCATGATGTAGATATGCTGCGGATTGGAAGATATCCATGGAATATCAAACGGAGAATCCTTGGCGACTCTGGTCATGTATCCAATGAAGATTGTGCACTTGCACTGACCGATATCATAACGGATCGAACAAAGCGTATTTATTTAGCCCATTTAAGTCAAGATAACAATATGAAAGATCTTGCTCGCATGTCTGTCAGCAATTTGCTGACAGAAAGAGGATTTGAACTGGATTCTCGTATCGAACTTCATGACACGGATCCAAATCAGCCGTCACCTTTATATGTAGTGGGATCATAAGCAGTTCCTGTAAACAAGCCAGGTTTTACTAAGGAATTCCAATACAAATAGAAAGGAATGGGTGAGCCATGGGTTATTATGACGACCACTCTTCACAGACGCGTCATCAGCCAAAGAAGAAAAAAAGCTGGGCGATGCCAGCTGTCGTGGGAATCATCTTGGGCGCTGTCTTAATGATATTAGCGATGCCGGCATTGATCCAGTCAGATTTGCTTCCTTATGATTTGTCAGGCACAGAAGATGAAAACCGAATTGTCGATGAAGATCAGAACATTTCAGGCAACACGCAGAGTGTTGAAGTAGATGTCACTACCCAAGTCACAGAGATTGTAGAAGACGTCGCGCCAGCTGTCGTCGGGGTAGTCAATTTGCAATCACGATCTAATTTTTGGCAGGAGCAGGAAGAAGGGGAAGCAGGCACTGGTTCCGGAGTCATCTATAAAGTGGATGGTGACACAGCCTATGTTGTCACAAACCACCATGTAATCCAGGGAGCCGATAAAGTCGAAGTCGCCCTTGCTAATGAGAGCAGAATTACAGCCGAAATCGTCGGCAGTGATTTATTTACAGACTTAGCTGTACTAAAGATGCCTTCTGAGGAAGTGGAAAAAGCGATTCCAATCGGCAAGTCGGAAAATATCAAGGTTGGCGAGCCGGCAATCGCGATTGGAAGTCCATTAGGTTTGCAATTCTCCGGTTCT
The DNA here is from genome assembly GCF_900176565.1 of Thalassobacillus devorans. Classification (GTDB taxonomy): domain Bacteria; phylum Bacillota; class Bacilli; order Bacillales; family Halobacillaceae; genus Thalassobacillus; species Thalassobacillus devorans_A. The sequence goes on along the minus strand of NZ_FXEH01000005.1, from coordinate 1,168,892 downwards.
GTCACAAAGGGGATCATCAGTGGCAAGCAGCGCGCGATTCCGCAGGATTTTAATGGCGACGGGGAAGCGGATTGGCAGGCGGATGTCATTCAGACAGATGCAGCGATCAATCCTGGTAATAGTGGAGGAGCCCTGATCAATATTGAAGGCCAATTGATTGGTATCAATTCCATGAAAATTGCCCGTTCTGCTGTGGAAGGCATCGGTTTTGCCATTCCGATTGATGAAGCGAAACCGATCATTGATGAATTAGAAAACGAAGGGCAAGTGACTCGTCCATTCCTTGGAGTAGAGGCATATTCAATTTCCGATGTACCTAGAGGAGAACGCTCGGATACCTTGAACCTTCCGGAAGATGTAGACAGCGGCGTTTATATCCGTACCGTAGAACCAATGTCCCCAGCTTCTAAAGCGGGATTGGAGCAATTAGATGTTATCACGGAGCTGGATGGAGAACCGATCCAGAATATCATCGAGTTGCGTCAGCACCTGTACCATGACAAAAAAGTAGGCGATGAAATGACGGTTACGTTCTACCGGAATGGGGAGCAACAGGAAACAACAGTCACACTCGTCTCACAAGAAGATTTTTAAAGTAAGTTAAACTGTCTCTTTTAACAAAGAGGCAGTTTTTTCTATGATATTATCCACACCTTGTTAGTAACATGAGGATAAATGATATATATATAGTAGCGAACATGAATTCCTATACTAAATAACTGGTATGACCTGTGAATATGTGAATAAGTTCTGTGCATAACCTGTTTTGTATTGGGGGTTTTGTGTGAATAAGTTAAAATTCACAGGGATTGTTAATAAGTTTGTGGATAATTGTTAGTAACTCTCAGAAAAATTAAACTTTTTCCACTTGTGGATGAGTTTTTATGTGAATTTGTGTAGGATAGTATTAAACATTTGCCTATATCCACTTATTAAAAGGAGAATTTCATGGAATCCTTTACGCAAGATGTCGTGAAAATTATTTCGACGATTCCTCCAGGGAAAGTTATGACTTATGGGCAAATCGCGAGGCTGGCAGGGAGCCCGCGCGGAGCGAGACAAGTGGCGCGTATTCTTCACTCCATGAGTCAAAAATACAAACTGCCCTGGCATCGTGTTGTCAACGCACAAGGGAAAATCGTCATAAGTGATGAAGCCGGGAGTGAAGTCCAGCGCCTTTCTCTGGAAAGTGAAGATGTGCCAGTAACAGAAGCGGGCCGGGTGGATTTAGAACGGTATCAATACCATCCAGAAGTTTAATAAAAATGATTTTTAGGAAGACAATAATTAATAAGGAGTGAAGGAGGTAATTTTAATGAAGGATCGATTGATACCTGTCACATCGGTTTCCAGTGGGATTGAACAGCCTTTAACGCCGGATATACATTGTCTTCCCATCCAAGTGGTCAACGTTTGCTTTGTGGGAAGCCCCGTGCATCCGTACGATTGGGTGCTTGTCGATGCCGGCATGCCGAAATCGGCAGATGATATACTAGCGACGGCCCAGGAATTATATGGGGAAAACAACAAGCCGAAAGCAATTATTCTTACGCACGGTCACTTTGATCACGTGGGGGCGGTAGAAGAGCTGGTGGAGCATTGGGATGTACCAGTATATGCTCATGAGCTGGAGATGCCTTATCTCACCGGTGAAATGGATTACCCGGAGCCTGATACAAGTGTCGAGGGCGGAATGGTAGCTAAAATGTCCCGCATGTTTCCGAATGAAGGAATCGACCTTGGCTCACATGTGCATCCACTTCCTGCCGATGGCGGTGTGCCGCATATGCCGGGCTGGCAATGGGTCCATACCCCGGGCCACACACAGGGGCATGTCTCTTTCTTCCGGGAGTCGGACCGTTCGTTGATTGTCGGAGATGCTTTTATTACCGTGAAACAGGAATATTTATTTAAAGTGCTGACCCAGGAACAGGAAATCAGCGGGCCGCCGCGTTACCTGACAACAGACTGGGATAATGCCTGGGAGTCGGTTCGGAAACTTGAAGCTTTGAAGCCGAATTTGGCAGTCACTGGTCATGGTTATCCGATGGCCGGGGAAGAATTGACCGAGAATTTAGCAAAACTGAATCGCGAATTTGATACGATTGCCATCCCTGACCATGGAAGGTTTGTGGATAATGACGACAAATAAGCCGGGACATAGCGCCCCGGCTTTTTTATAATTGGAATGATTTTTAAAAAAGTCGCAAATTAAATTCGTAGTTTAAGTTATTCTGACTCCTTGGCTTCATCACTGAATAATTTTATGGTTGGCTTACCGCCTTTGCCACGGTAGATTCGCTCGATATAATCCTCCGTGATCGCCTTGATATCTTTATACATAAACAACACAGGGATAATGTTGAAAACGACGACAGCAGCCAGCAGTAAATCAAGGAACTGCCATACGAACTGCAGGCCTCCGATTGCCCCGAGGTAGATAGAAATCACATAAACGATCCGCATGCCTTTTGAAAACTTCAGCCCAAACAAGTACTCCGCCTGTTTTTCTCCGAAGAAAATGACGACACTTACCGTCGTGAATACAAAGAACAATAGGAAAAGAGCGACAAATGTTCCGCCAAACTGCTCACCGAATACATCAGCGAAAGCTACGTTGACCATGTTGGCGGAATTATCAGCACCAATCTCTTTCCAGGCACCTGAGGTAAGTACGGTCAGGCCGGTTATGGTACAAATGACGATGGTATCGACAAAGACACTGAAGATGCCCCACAATGCCTGTTTACTTGGGTGGTCGGTCTGGGCAGCAGCGTGGGCCACGGGTCCCGTTCCGAGACCAGCTTCATTGGAGTAAAGCCCACGGGCAATCCCCCAGCGAAGCGCCTGAGCAATTCCAGCCCCGGCAAAACCACCGGCGGCGGAAATAGGAGTGAAGGCGTGGGCGAAAATCAATCCGAAAACACTTGGGATCGTTTCGATATTTGCAAAAATAACGATAAAGCAGATAAGTAAATAGGAAATCACCATAAACGGGACGAGTTTATCGGTCACTTTACCGATTCGTTTGATTCCGCCAAAAACAATGATACCAATCAGGATGGTGATGGCTATTCCAGTGATCCAGGCGGGCCAGCCAAAAGCTCCTTCGACCTGGGTTGTGATGGAATTAGATTGGACCATGACACTTGGAATAATTTCGATCATGAGGAAAAAGGCGAATAAGGCCGCGATTTTGTTCCAGCCGAGTCCCTTCTTGATGTAATATTGTGGTCCGCCGACCCAGACGCCTTCTTTATTCAATTCCCGATATTTCAGGCCGAGGAGAATTTCAGAATAGCGGGTAGCCATGCCGATCAAAGCGACCATCCACATCCAGAATAGTGCACCCGGTCCGCCCATGGCAATGGCAAGAGGCACCCCGACGATATTGGTCGCTCCTGCAGTGGAAGCGAGGGCTGAGGTAAATGCCTGAAACGGCGTAATGGTGCCTTCGTGTTTATTTTTCTTAAAAATCTGACCAACCGTACGCTGGAGTACATGGCCGAAAAAACGGAATTGAAAAAACTTGAGTTGAACGGTTAAAAATATTCCGCCGATAATGAGAATGATAGCTAATACGTAGGTCCAGAGGAAGTCGGATATATTGGCTACCCCTGTTTCAATCAAGGTCATCAGGCTTTCCATAGGTAAACTCCTTCCAGGTTGTCGGTAATTAATACTTGCTTACCCGATTTCTTGATTGGTAAAGCGTAACAAATTTACCAGGAATATAGGTGTGTGGACCTGGAAGGAAGAGGATGAAGGTCGGGACGGAGAGGGATTAAGGCACAAAAAAAGGACCCCATATAGGAGTCCTTTTTGTAACGTCAATTATTTTTGAACGTTAGCAGCTTGAGGTCCACGTTGACCTTCTTCGATATCGAAAGTTACTGCTTGGCCTTCTTCTAGAGTTTTGAAGCCTTCGCCTTGAATAGCAGAGAAGTGAACGAATACATCGTCTTGTCCTTCTACTTCGATGAAACCGAAACCTTTTTCTGCGTTAAACCATTTTACTGTACCTTCTACCATGGTAATTCCTCCTGCGTGGCTGTGCCACCTTGTATTACTCTTCTTGCTCTTCATATTCATTCAAGACGAAAACATTTTTCTTCTTTCACTCATATCCGAACAATAATAAGTGTTCTAAGCATAGCACCTGGGCTTAGGAAAAGCAAGCAATCTGCCAAAAAACTTTTATATTAGTGCGATTCCGACATTTTTCGAGGTGTTTAGCTGTTTTTTAAAAAGCCCGATTCATCCATTAGTCATAGTTTTCCAAAGATAATTAGGGAATTTGCAATGAGATAATTGTATGAATTTACATTTTTTGCATGCTGGTATAGACGTCTATGCTGCGGGGTTGGTATTCTTAGCCTTAATAAGTCATAAAGGAGGAAAGCATTACCGCTGGAAAATTGTCTTTACTAATAGAATGGAGGTCTTCAAATTGAAAAAAATACTAGCTTCACTCAGTTGTTTTATGCTTGTTTTTTCACTTTTGATTCCTGCCGCTACTGCTAAGACAAGTCAGAAAGAGCAATTCCAACATCCAGATCCACAATCAGAAAAGGCACAAAAAGGAATGATTAAGCGGATGATCGCTCAAATGACGGATCGGGAGAAAATCGGCCAGCTGGTAATGCCTTCTACCTTCGACAACGGATCAGGTATGCCAAATGAGTTTACCAAACAGGCAATTCAGGAGTATAAAGCGGGTTCCGTCATCGTGTATGGAAAACGAACAGCGGAACACCAGGCCGCCTACAACAATCAGTTGCAGGAATGGGCTGCGGAAACAGAAAAGGCGATTCCTTTGATCATTTCTGCTGACCTGGAATATGGTGCGTCTCAACGCGTCCCTCAAGATGCCACTACATTTCCAAGACAAATGGGAATTGGAGCGACGGACAGCCTGGAATATGCCGAGCTGGTGTCCAGTATCACGGGAAAGGAAGCAAGAGCGATGGGGTTCAATTGGAACTATTCCCCCGTTGCTGATGTAAATACCAATCCGGAAAACCCGGTAATTGGCGTGCGTTCCTTTGGAGAAGACACAGACCTGGTGGCGGATATGACCGCTGCGCAAGTCATTGGAAATCAGAAAGAAGGGGTCATGGCTTCTGCCAAGCATTTCCCGGGACATGGGGACACCAGTGTCGATTCCCATTATGGGATAGCACAAGTCACATATGATCGTGATACCTTGGATCAAGTCCATTTGCCTCCTTTTCAGGCAGCGATAGATGCTGGGACGGATTCCATTATGACCGCCCATGTCATTATTGATGCTATCGATCCAGAGCTTCCTGCTACGCTATCCAAAAAAGTCCTAACAGGTCTTTTAAGGGATGAGATGGGCTTTGACGGGTTGATTGTAACAGACGCGATGAGCATGAAAGCTATTGATGATAATTGGGGAGCAGGAAACGCTGCTGTTCTTGCAATCAATGCCGGTGCCGATATCATCATGGCGACTGGAAACCAGGAGGACCAGCTGGAAACCTTCGAAGCCCTTTATGGAGCTTATCAGACAGGCGAAATCACAAAGAAGCGGGTGCATGAATCGCTGGAGAGGATTTTGGCTAAGAAGTTTAAATACAACTTGTTTGAAGAACGTACGGTAGATCCTGAAGAAGCTTTGGAAATAACCCAGACACCTGCTCATAAAGAAGCAGCATCTGACATAGCAATAAACTCGATGACGTTATTAAAAAATGACGGCGTGCTCCCTTTTGATAATCAATCCCAAGAGACAACATTGGTTGCCGGAACTACCTATATTAATCAAATAGGAGATAAGGTCAGGGAGAAGTCTGAAGGAGACGTTACTACTTGGAGTGCCTCCAGTGCTGATCCAAGTGAGACAGAAATTGGACAGGCTGTAGAGTTGGCAGAGGATGCCGACCGGATCATCGTTCCTACTTATTCTGCAAGCGTCCTGCCAGAAGGGCAAGTGAATTTGGTAAAAGAGCTGCGTGAGACTGGTAAGCCAGTGGCCGTCGTTTCACTTGGTCTCCCTTATGATATAAAAGAATTTCCGGAAGTAGATGCCTATCTGGCTTCTTATGTACTGGATCGCTGGGGTACAGCGAACCCTACAGCCTGGACAGGTGCTGTAGATGTTATCTTTGGCGAAAATCCTGGCGGTAAGCTGCCGGTGAATATAGAAGGTTTATACCCGATGGGATCGGGCTTATCTTATGAATAATTCAACAAGTGGAATTTAGTACATCTAATACAAAAAACGGCGTGTCCTCCCTGAGGACTGCCGTTTTAGCTTTGTTTCTCCTGATATTTCTTGTCGAGCTGATTGTTTTTGATGAACATATAGAACAATGCCCCGAAGATAACGATGTATCCTATGATACTCATGAAGTCGGGCACCTGTTTGATGACGACGATACTGATCAGCGTGGAAAAGACTACGGTCGAATAGAAGAATATCGAAATTTCCTTGGCTGGTGCGAACTTATAAGCAACTGTAATACCGAATTGGCCCATCGTCGCAAAAACGCCTGCTAACAGCAGGTAGATCAACTGCTGCATCGTCATTGGCTCCCAGAAAATGATCACAAAGGGCAGCAGCGACATTGTGGTGAAAAAGGAAAAATAGAAGACAACCGTATAGAATTTTTCTCTATTACCGAGAAGTCTCAGCATCGTATACGCTCCGGCGGCGAACACGGCCCCAAGTATCCCGCCTAAATAAGGCACGATATCAACTGAAAATTGCGGCTTGATGATAAATAGCGTTCCGACGAATGCAATAATGATTGCCACCATCTGGAACAGTTGGACCCGCTCTTTCAGGAAAATGGCAGAGAAAATGATCGTGAGGAACGGACTTAATTTATTCAGCATGTCCGCATCGGATAGCACGAGTTCATCAATGGAATAGAAAAACAGTACCATGCCGAGTGTACCCATCGCAGACCGCAGGAGCAGGTACTTCTGGTTTTCCTTTTTCCCAAACAAGCTTTCTCTATAATACATGACAAAAGCGAATGAAATCATAACAGAAATGACGTTTCTGAACCACGTCTTCTGCACAGTCGGCAAATCGCCTGACAGCTTGACGAACGCCGCCATAACCGAAAATCCGAACGCAGATATAAGCAGCAACAGGATTCCTTTATTTCGATCTTTCATAAAGTTTCCTCCATCGATAATTAGTTAAGGTTGTTACACACTCTAACCATCCTAATACAAAATTAACCATTGGAAAAGTTACTTGCTTACCAGAGGAATGATTCAGAAAAGTGCTTCGTTTTGGTAAAGAATCTGGTAATCTAGTACACTTTTACTAAAAGAAATGAGTTGGAGGAATGGCGATGATCGATTTGCGGAGTGATACAGTAACGAAACCGACAGAAGCGATGAGGCAGGCGGCTTATGAAGCGGAAGTCGGCGATGATGTATATGAAGAAGATCCGACGGTAAATAAGCTCGAGGAGCGGGCAGCGGAAATGCTGGGCAAAGAAGCGGCATTGTTCGTAACAAGCGGCACGCAGGGCAATCAGATTGCCATCCTGACGCACTGCAAGCCAGGCGATGAAGTGATTCTCGAACAGGATGCCCATCTGTTTGTTTATGAAGGAGCGGCGATGTCTGCCCTGGCAGGAGTGCAGCCGCGGACGATCAAGGGAGAACGGGGAGCGATGTCCCCGGCAGATGTGGCTGACGCGATCCGCGGTGAGGACATTCATTTTCCGGAAACTGGATTGATTTGTCTGGAAAACACCCATAACAAAGCGGGCGGTGCAGTTCTGCCTTTAGAAAATATGAAAACAATCGCCCAAATAGCCAGGGAGCACCACGTTCCGATTCATCTCGATGGGGCGCGGCTGTTCAACGCAGCAGCAGCGACCGGCATCTCGGTTGACCGCTATGCAGCATTGACCGACACCGTGCAGTTCTGTTTGTCGAAAGGGCTTAGAGCGCCTGTCGGCTCGATTATTGCTGGTTCTGCTGATTTTATTAAGCAGGCGAGAAAGTGGCGGAAGCGTCTCGGAGGCGGGCTTCGGCAATCCGGAATTGTGGCAGCGCCGGGCTTAGTCGCTTTGAATGAAATGACGGAGCGGCTTGTTGAAGATCATCAACATGCGGAGAAGCTTGCTGCTGGTCTCGCTGAGATGGATGGTTTGACCGTGGAAAATGAAGTGGAGACCAATATCATCCTGGTCAATACAAAGCAGGCGGGCTATACGGCAGAACAGTTTTTGGATGCATTGAAAACAGAAGGGATTTTAGCGGTACCATTTGGCCCGCATACTGTCCGTTTTGTTACCAACTATCATATTACAAAAGAAGATATCGAAACGGTACTGACGAAGATTAATCAACTGGTGAATTAATTCGTAACAGGAAGCTGCTTTCTCCCTATGGAGAAGCCAGTTTTTTTGCACAAAATGTCGAAAAATTTTCACAAAATAGTTATATAATACTAGTTATTTGCTTCATCTTGCTCAATCAATCGCCTGAAAACCTGTGCTACAATCAAATTCAACGCAATAGACCAAATTTTCTGAATAAGGGGAGGTTTGTCGAAAAAAACGAGCGATCTATTGCAAAAAAATGAAAGGGAGGCATGCGTTAATGAAAAGGGCACTTTTTACATTAACGACTACCATCTTAATGTTGACACTGTTTACCGTCAGTGCATTCGCATCTCCGGAAAAAGAAAATGGAAATGACTGGGTGCGTGTATTGATTGAATCAACAAATGAGAATGCCAAAAGTCAAGATAAGGAAAAGTATGATGTTAGACACGACTTCGGCAAGCAAGGTTTTTCGACCAATGTGACGGAGCAACAATATGAAGCATTACAAAAGAATAAGAACCTCAACGTTACTAAAGTGGACAAAGTCTCTTTAGTGAACCAGCCGCAAGCTACGGGTGATCGTAGCTCTACCCCTTCTGATCAAACCCCTTGGGGCATGGAAGCCATTTACAATGATGATTCTATTACTGCCACGGACGGCGGGGACGATATTCGAGTAGCTGTCCTTGATACTGGGTCCAAAACCGACCACGTCGACCTCGAAGGGAACGTGGAACAATGTAAAGATTTCAGCCGGCTCTTCTTTTCCCGTGTAGATGGTTCCTGTAATGATATCAATGGGCATGGGACTCATGTCGCTGGTACTGTTCTAGCGGATGGTGGAGCTGACGGAGAAGGCATCTATGGTGTCGCTCCTGACGCGAAATTGTGGGCTTACAAAGTTTTAGGTGATTTAGGAATGGGCTTTTCCGATGATATCGCAAATGCGATCCGTCATGCAGCTGACCAGGGCCAGGAACAAGGTGTGAAAGTAGTGATTTCTATGTCACTTGGGTCAAGCGGTGAAGATGGCCTAATTACAGAAGCTGTCGATTATGCCTATGATAACGGAGCACTTGTTGTAGCGGCTGCCGGCAACGATGGCGATGGCGAAGACACTATCGGCTACCCGGGAGCTGTTGAAAATGCGATTGCAGTTGCAGCATTAGAGGATGTTCAGGAAAACGGAACCTATCGTGTTGCTGACTTTTCCTCTCGCGGAAACCCGGCCACTGCTGGTGACTATGTCATCCAGGAGCGCGATGTAGAACTTTCTGCTCCAGGCGCAGCGATTGCGTCCACCTGGAATGACGGGGCTTATAACACGATCAGCGGTACATCCATGGCGACTCCGCACGTATCCGGTTTAGCTGCAAAAATCTGGGCAGAAAACTCTGGCTTAAGCAATACGGAACTTCGTGCAGAATTGCAAAACCGTGCAACAGCGAATGATATCCTTGGCGGTACAGGTGCCGCAGAAGGCGACGACTATGCGTCCGGATTCGGGTTTCCACTAGCTCAGTAATGGAAAATAGACGATTTTACCTAGCTAATTGCACCTTCCTGCTCAATAAAATCAGGAAGCGGCTATGCTAGAATTATAACTATCAAAATATTCCGAAAGTAAAACTATTAATCTAACAAAATACTTAGATAAGGCGGATGATGATGAAGAAACTATTCTTTTCTGTGACAACTGCACTATTGCTGATGTCTCTATTCGCAATCAGTGCTTTTGCACAGCCAGCTGACGATAAAGCGAAGACACAGGAACAGATCCGTGTTCTGATCAATGCAGTCAATGACAATGCGGAAGAAAAAGCGAAAGAAAATTATGGCGTACGTCATGCTTTTGGTGAAAAAGGATTCACAACCAATGTAAATCGTAAACAGTTCGAGGCGTTACAGAACAATAAAAATTATGAAGTATCTGAAGTAGAAAAGGCTACCCTGGATGCTAAGCCGAAAGATACTGGCGAGCGTGATGGTCTTCCATCCGATCAGACTCCTTGGGGCATGGAAGCTATCTATAACGATGATTCCATCGCAACGACAGATGGCGGGGACAATATCCGCGTAGCTGTCCTTGATACAGGTGTGGCTGAGCACGCAGACCTGGCTAACAGCTTTGAACAATGTAAAGATTTCAGCCAAATGCGTTCCCCTCTAATCGACGGGACTTGTAACGACAAAAACGGTCACGGTACACACGTAGCGGGTACGGTTCTTGCGGATGGCGGTACTGATGCCCTAGGAATTTACGGTGTAGCTCCAGATGCTGACCTTTGGGCTTACAAAGTGTTGAATGACCGTGGATCTGGCTACATGGACGATATCGCAAATGCAATCGAACATGCGGCAGATGAAGGTAAGGCACAAGGTGTAAATGTTGTCATTTCCATGTCTCTTGGTGCAAGTTCTGAAAGCAGCCTGGTTACAGATGCTGTCAACTATGCAAACAGTCAAGGTGCACTGGTCGTAGCAGCTGCCGGAAACTCCGGTCCAGATGCTAACACGATCGGCTTCCCAGGCGGATTGCAAGGAGCAGTTGCAGTAGCAGCGCTTGAAAATACACAAGAGAACGGCACTTACCGTGTAGCTGATTTCTCTTCCCGCGGTAACCCGGATACAGACGGCGACTATGAAATCCAGCGTCTGGATGTAGAAGTATCCGCACCAGGTGCAGCAATCGAGTCCACCTGGTATGATGGCGGCTACAACACGATCAGTGGCACATCCATGGCTACACCGCACGTTTCCGGTCTGGCAGCAAAAGTCTGGGCAGAAAATCCTGGACTAAGCAATGCTGACCTGCGTGCTGAGCTGCAAAGCCGTGCAACAGCTAATGACATTCTTGGAGGAATCGGAGCAGCTTCAGGCGACGATTACGCGTCTGGTTTCGGCTTCCCGACAGTCAACTAATTTTGTATACAAGGTGCTCTCCTAGCATCTTTGTAGATATTCTTGTGTGACCCCCTACAATACATGAGAGCAAAAACGGACGCCTTTGGTGCGTCCGTTTTTGTTTTGGGCGAGTATGGTAGTATAGAAGAAACAACTTTGTCCGGAGGAATTTATTGTTATGAAAATCACCATTGTCACCGTTGGAAAATTAAAAGAAAAATACTTGAAGCAGGGCATCCAGGAATACGTTAAACGCCTCGGGCCCTATGCTTCGGTTGATATAGTTGAGGTTGCTGATGAAAAAGCACCGGAAAACTTGAGCGAAGCCGATATGAAAGAAGTGAAGAAAAAAGAGGGCGAGCGCATTTTGGCTAAGATCAATCCGGACAGTTATGTCATTACCCTGGAGATTGAGGGCCAGATGCTGACGTCGGAGAAACTTGCTAAGAAATTGGACGACCTCGCCACCTACGGAAAAAGCAAGGTCGCTTTCGTGATTGGCGGATCGCTTGGGTTGAGTGACGAGGTTTTACGGAGGAGCGACCTGGGATTGTCGTTTTCAAAAATGACGTTTCCTCATCAATTGATGCGCTTGATTTTGGTCGAGCAGATCTATCGGGCTTTTAAAATCAATCGGAATGAACCGTATCATAAGTAAAGGTTACCTAAGTAAGGTTGAAGTGGACAGGATGAGGCAAGAAACAGAGAAAGCTGTCCTCAAAGCCGGGTGATGCGGACAGGATGAGGCAAGAAACAGAGAAAGTTGTCCTCAAAGCAGGTAGAAGCGGACAGGATGAGGCAAGAACAGGGAAAAGCTGTCCTCAAAGCAGGTAGAAGCGGACAGGATGAGGCAAGAACAGGGAAAAGCTGTCCTCAAAGCAGGTAGAAGTAGACAGGATGAGCCAGGAAACCCGCAAAGCTGTCCGCATCTGTTATTTATAATACGCGCCTCTTCCACTTCCAGTTATGGTGAAGTTTTTCTTTAAGATTCGATAGATCGTTTTTTGCGATACATCAACTTTACACCACTCATAAACTCTTGGGGTGGTTATTTTCTGTTCAGGAAATAACAGCTTAAACTCTTTCACACTTCTTATTACCGCTTCTTCCAGGGGTTCAGCCTGTCTGCACTTTTCACACACTAAGTCATAATTCCTGGTAGAAACCTCAAATGAGTGGCAGGAACTACAATATATCCCCTTTTGCACCGTATGATAATTATAGTCAGGCAAGACAGTGAATGGGTTTTGGGTATGGTGTAATGAAATTAATTTCTGAGCAAGCTTTCCATGCTTGGCATTTAAGTGCGATGATATTTGATTTAATTCTTTAAAAAAGCGGTTTACTTGGGTGGGAAGAATGATGGGCTGGTCTAATGGGGCTTGATACAGAGTGAATTCCGGGTTGAGGAAAATTACAAAAGCTTCAACAGGGTAGTCGAGGTTGAGGTCTTGCAGGAGTTGACGAAACAGGATGGTACTTCTTTTTAACTGGTCTACGGGGTTTTTCAATTCGCGACCGGATGTCACGCTAAAGAATTTATCGGACTCTATGTAATAATCGCCTTCGAAATTCTTTATATCGAGAAGAAGGATAGTCGCCTGCGAAATGATGATAGTATCTATTTGAAAATAAGATTGATTTATTTCCAGTAGCAGATCATTAATTATATACCTTTCTTCTTGAAGGTTTTCGGTCAGGCAGTCAAACGCCAACTCTCCTCGATAACCTTTTTCTAGTCTATGATAATAATACAGCTCTTTTTCTGTTAACTTCATGCGGGTGTGTAAATAACGCATGGCCAATAATGCATCGGATTCTACTCGCCTCTTCAAAAACATATCCCACTTCCTTTCTTATACGTTACTTTCATTCTATAAAATAAGCTATCTATTTGCTAACAGAAACAAGTGACTGGGCGGAAGTTCGACTTTCACACCCTCCTGTGACAAGCTGTCTACTTCTTCATTGGGAACAGAAGCGGTCAGGGAGACTGCGTTTTCCACGTGAATCGTGACTCTTGTGCGATGGATGCCTTTTAGACTTTCGGCAATCGTAAAATCAAACAGGTTAGCGGTATCGTCGCCAGCTTTTTTAAAATGAATATTCTCGGCGTAAATGCCCATATGGTCGACAGCTTCCGGCACTGGCTGGCTCGGGATTTGCAGATTCAGATCACCTATCTTGCAGACCAGGTGGTCGCCCGGTTCGGTAACCGATTGGACGGGAAAAATGTTTTGACAGCCGATGACTCGTGCCGCACGAACAGTAGCAGGCCGCTGGAATACGTCTTCTTTTTTCCCGGATTGGACGATTTGACCTTGATCGTACAGGATCAAGTGGTCACACAGACGATAGGCTTCTTCCATATTGTGGGTGACAAGCAGCACCGTGCCAGTGTAATATTCCTCCAGAATCCTGATGAGTTCCTGTTCGAGGATATGCTTGACATGATAATCCAGAGCAGAAAATGGCTCGTCTAATAAAAGAAGTTCCGGTTCGGTCACCAACGTCCGAGCGAGGGCGACCCGCTGCTGCTGCCCACCGGAGAGTTGCTCTGGATAGTGGTCTTCCAGGCCAGCAAGCTGGACTTTCTCAATCATATCGTCCGCTCTTTGTTTTTTCTCCTCGTGGGATTTTCCCTTCAGCCCATAGGTGATATTTTCCTCCACCGTCATATGAGGAAACAATGCGTAATTCTGAAATACATAACCGATTTTGCGGTCTTTTGGTTTCACATTGATCCGGTCACCGGAATGATAAAGGACTTGATCATCTAACCAGATTTCCCCGCTATCTGGCGTTTGCAGGCCGGCGAGGCATTGCAAGGTCATACTTTTTCCGCACCCGGACGGTCCGATAATGCCGGTGACGCCGCTTTTTACTTCAAAATCTACATCCAATTGAAAATGGTTCAGTTTTTTCGTAATCGCAACTTTCAGGGTGGAATCAGTCATAGTGGTTGCCCCTTGTTCAGTTTCTTTTCCAGCCGGTTAATAATATAGAGAACGGCGATCGATACGACCGTCATAATCAGGACGAGAATATTCACCAAATCCCGGTTACCTGCCAGTAATGCGTCGTAGATGGCGATCGGCATGGTCATCGTTTCGTTGGGAATACTTCCAGCCACCATCAACGTCGCCCCAAAATCGCCGAGCGCCCGTGCGAATGAGAGCGTGATGCCGGCAGCAATCCCTCGCCAGGCGAGCGGAAGAATGATGGTCAAAAATATATTGAATTCTGTTCTTCCTAAAACTCTTGCCGCGTTCAATAGAGCCGGATCGATCCCTGCGAATGCGGATCTCGCTGATTTAATTAAAAAAGGAATCGAAACAACCAATGCAGCTATGACCGCACCGGTTGGCGTGAATACAATGGTAATATCGAATTTCTCTTCCAGTATTCTCCCGATTGAGCTTTGCCGTCCAAATAATACAAGCAGGTAATAACCGAGTACGGTTGGTGGCAGGACAATCGGTAAAGTAAGGAAAGTATCAATGATATCGGCTATTCTGCCGTTGGACCGGTTCAGGTAATAGGCGATTGGAATACCGATGATAAAGGCGAGCAGTGTCGCAGTGAGAGCTACTCGAAATGATAAAAATAATGGAAATAAATTAATGCCTTCTGCCATTTATTTTCCCTCCGGAACGATAAAACCGTAACGCTCCATAATTGGTTGTCCTTTAGGCCCTTTGATAAAATCGAGGAATTGTTTTGCCGCTTTTTCTTCTTCCGTTTGTTCCAGCACAGCAACCGACTGCTCAAGCGGCGCATGCAGTTCATCATCGATTATCTTAAATTCCATATTATCTTCCTGGTATAGAGACAGAGCGCTGATTCCTGCTTCTGCATTTCCTGATTCGACATAAGCAAGCGTGTCGGAAATGTTTCGTCCGTATACGAGCTTGTCCTCAATTTGTTCCCAAACCCCGGTATTTTCAAGAGCCTGCTTGGCTGCAAGGCCATAGGGTGCATGCTCGGGATTGGCGATTGCCACTTTCTTTATTTCTGGTTTCAATAGGTCATCCAAGGTCTGAACCGATACAGACTGATCCGTTAAAGTAGTAATCCCAATCCTTCCGAATGCGTAGGTTGTTTGTGTCTCAGGAATAATCAGGCCGTTTTCATTTAAGTCGTCCACAAATTTCACGTCTGCTGCAGCAAACACGTCAAAAGGTGCCCCATTTCTGATCTGCTCTGCCAGCTGCCCCGTCGAGCCAAAAGAGAACGTAACGTTGGTGCCGTTTTCTTCCTCAAACAGCTCGCCTGCTTCTTTGAATGCCAGTACTAAATCGGATGCGGCAGCAATCTTGATTTCAGTCTGGTCCTTATTTTCTTCCGTAGCACTATTACTGCACCCGGCGACTATTAATATAAAAGGAATCATAAAAAAAGCGATGCGTTTTATCATGGTCTACTCCCATTTCAAAGCAAATTTCATAACTGATTATCATTATAAAGCCGATGTAATAAGATATACAATGATATATGTTATAACCCTTTTTTATAGGGAAGAATGAATGTAATGGAAGAGGGGAAAGTTATTTCCAGTTATAACTATATGTAAGCGGTAAATATTTAAATTGTGAGATAATAATGATACACTATTAATGGATTAAAAATATTTGGAAAAGATGTAGAATCAGCTCAAACTTTGTCCAGCTGGAAGGAATCAGCCGGATTGGCTGCATCTTTTCTGCAAACTTAGGGAGTTTGAAAGACAATGAGCGAAAAACATACGGAAACAAATGTTATCTTAATTGGTGCTGGAATCATGAGTGCAACATTAGGGTCACTATTGAATGAATTGGTGCCGGATTGGAAGGTTCGCGTGTTTGAAAAGCTCGAAAGTGCAGGAGAGGAAAGCTCGAACGTATGGAATAATGCGGGTACCGGGCATGCAGCGCTGTGCGAGCTGAATTATACGCATGAAAAGCCGGACGGCTCCATTGATATTCAGAAAGCAATCAAAGTTAATGAACAATTCCAGGTTTCCAAGCAATTTTGGTCTCACCTGGTAAACAGTAATCTGATTCGTAATCCACGCGATTTCATTGTACCGCTGCCGCACATGAGTCTGGTCAGAGGGAAAGAAAATGTGGAATTTCTGAAAAAGCGTTTCCAGACGATGTCCAATAATCCATTGTTCCGGGATATGGAATTCTCCGATGAGCCGAAAAAGCTGAAGCAATGGATGCCGCTGGTCATGAAAAACCGACCAACGGATGAAGCGATTGCCGCTACAAAAATCGATGGCGGCACAGATGTCAATTTTGGCGCGTTAACACGAAAAATTTTTGACCACCTTGAACAAAATGATGTTGAGGTTAACTACAAGCATAGCGTGGAAGATATTACACGTACCAGCGACGGCTCCTGGGAAGTGAAAGTGCTTGATCACGCTAACGATAAAATCGAATACCATACGGCGAACTTCGTCTTCATTGGAGGCGGCGGCGGGAGCCTGCATCTCCTTCAAAAGACAGGTATTCCTGAATCGAAACACATCGGCGGCTTCCCGGTAAGCGGTCAGTTCATGGTGTGTAAGAACCCGGAAGTTGCCGACCAGCATTTGGCAAAAGTATACGGCAAAGCGGAAGTAGGCGCTCCGCCAATGTCAGTGCCACATCTCGATACGCGATTTATTGACGGTGAAAGAGCGCTATTATTTGGACCATTTGCCGGCTTTTCGCCAAAGTTCCTGAAACAAGGTTCCTTGATGGATTTAGTCTCTTCCGTACGATCCGATAACCTTATTACCATGTTGGCAGCAGGAGTTAAGAATGCTTCCCTGACCAAATACCTGATTGAGCAGGTGATCCAATCGAAGGAACAACGTATGGAAGAATTGCGTAAGTTTATTCCAGATGCGAAAAGCGAGGATTGGGATCTTGTGGTAGCAGGCCAGCGCGTGCAGGTAATTAAAGATACTGAAGCCGGCGGAAAAGGGACCCTGCAATTCGGTACCGAAGTAGTCACTTCAGAAGATGGTTCGATCGCAGCTCTCTTAGGTGCTTCTCCAGGTGCTTCCACGGCAGTATCTGTTATGTTGGAAGTGCTCGAAAGATGCTTCCCGCAGAACATTAAAGAATGGGAACCAAAAATTAAGGAAATGATTCCTTCTTACGGCGTGCTGTTATCAGAGAATCCAGAACTGCTGGATGAAGTGAATGCGACAACCGACCGGACATTGAAGCTTGTGGAAGACCAAAAATTAGCAGATACGATTTAATAGATAGCCAAGAGGAAGCATAGTCGCATTTTCTATGCTTCCTTTTTTTATGGGAAAGGAGTTGATGGTTTGAAAAACAACCAATGTTGGTGGATACTCGCTGGAATAGCTTTTGTGGCTGCCGCGTTATTGGATATCAAATATAAAGGTTTAGGCTACCGGATGCTGCCTGAATCTTTGAAAAAGAAGATTGATTTAGAGGACTGAATGCCTGGCCCCCTGCATGATTGCAGTGTGGGACCGGGCATTTTTTATTGTGATGTTCCTCCCCAACTGCAGGAGCTTCTGCCTTAACACAGCCATGTTCTGCCCTAACTCTGGCACCTTCTTCCCTAATGGTACCACCTTCTGACTTAACGCGACGAACTTCTTCCTTTTATCAAAAACACGGACATCATGCGGCAAAAACAGCCTTGCTGCTGTAGGTTTTTCAGTGAATTTGATGAACGGAAATTAAAGGAAATGGAAGTTTTTTAGCCAATATGCTAGTATAACCAAATTTATTTTAGGAGGGATTGGATGGATAATTTATTAAGTGTTGTGTTGGGCTTTGTGCTGCTGGCAGGGCTGTTACCGTTTGTCAGAGTGGTCAAGTTGGCATTAGGAAGCTATGACAGTAGCTGGTTCAATGACGGAGGCAGGATTGGTGAAAAATTAATAGCACGCACAGAAGTGGTTGCCGGTTTTGCACACGAAAACAGTTTTGTGGAGATTAGAGGGCCGACGGAAATGGCAGGGAAACGGGCATTAGGGAAATTCAAATTTCATAATCGGAAAACGTTCCCCACAATTCATTTCGATTAAATTGTGGACTGACAGAAATAAAATGAACGAAAAGCGGTGCGTGATTTAATGCAGGATGGCTGGCAAAAAACTTTTGATCGCCATAGCGAATCGCCTGCAAGGCAAGTGGCAGTTCCCGCCTGAATATCGTGTTGCGTAGAGCAGCCGCAGCCTGGTTAAATGGCCCGGAACCGTCTACAAATACATATGCCTGATAGTAGCAGCCTTCTCCCGTGTTGATCCACTCGCCAAGCACTTCATCCCTCATCGGATTGATGGTATCGTAAGCATAATTTCGTCCAATGGTTAAAAAAAGCTCAGCGGTGATGTCCGAATGCGTAAGGGTGTAACGCCTTGGCAGCGTAGGTGTGGTCGCGGTGACTCCTTCACGGAACTCTACAGAAAGTTTCTGAGGATCTAATTTTTTCAAAACCCCACTCCTCTCGAAAAAAACTTCTTAGGCCAAATTATTCCCTTGGTGGAAGGAAAATGCCTATTGCCGGGCGACATAATTGGGTGCTCCGAGGGGCTGTTTGAGGGGAATGAGCTGAAAATCAGGCGATAAGTAAGGTTATTTAAACGGTTGGGGTCGATATATAGGTGAAACCATCTGATAATCTGGCTAACATGTATCCTGCTAATATTTGATACGACAAAATCAGCCTTTACCCTGAAGCTTTTTAAGGGAAAATGGCGAACGAAAATTAAAGGAAAACCCGAATATATAGCCAATTATCAAGTATACGAATCTGTTCGTTATTTCGTATAAAACTATTACATAGGAGGAAGAAGATGAAAAAGTTTTTGGCTGTGTTATTTAGTTTTGTATTAGTGTTAAGCTTAGTACCTTCACTGTATAGTGCAGAGGCTAGTAAAAAGATGGATTATTATTCCGTGTTATTTAGTAGTGAGAGTATTCCTGCAGACTTTAACAAAAATCTAAAAGATATAGGGGGAGAAATTGCCTATTCTGTTCCTGAAATAGGTTTTGTCCAAGTCAAAGCACCTGAAACTGCATTTTCTAAATTAAAAGGATTAAAGGGAGTTAGTGCGGCCAACCCTTCTATTTCATGGTCTCTTCCGGAAGCTGAAAGAATTCAAGAGAGTGTAGTGAATACGGAAGATGCTGCTTATTGGGGTCTGCAATGGGATATTCAGCGGATTACCAATAATGGTGAAAGCTATAAATTAAGTACTGGTTCCCATGATGTTGTGGTCGGTATTATCGATACCGGTATTGATCGTGATCATCCTGATTTGGTTGGTAACTTACAGCCAGGCTCTGAAAACTTTGTGCCACCAGGAGGGTTCCAGGGTACAGAAGAAAAGGAAAGCGGTGAGCCAGATGCTTTTGACGACCGCCACGGACATGGTAGTCATGTGGCAGGTTCCATTGCAGGAAATGGTGCCATGCTTGGGGTAGCACCTGATACTGGAATTCGTGCCTATCGCGTATTTGGTACCAGTTCTGCTGAATCTGCATGGATTTATAAAGCAATGATTGCTGCAGCTGATGACGGTGTTGATGTAATCTCCATGAGTCTGGGTGGGTTTGATGTTATTGGACAAGTATTTCATGTAGATCCAGAAACTGGTGTAAAAACAAGGTTAGGTAATGACGTAGCGGATTTTAAAGCTTATAAACGGGTGATGAATTACGTTACTAAGAAAGGCTCTCTCGTTGTTGCCGCTGCAGGAAACGATGCTATAAACGCGACAAATAAACGAGAGGTAACAGATTTCTTAAATGCTAATTATGGGGAGGATGGTTTTTATTTTGTAGGAGCTGGATTTGAAGTTCCAGGGACAATACCAGGTGTGGTCACCGTATCTGCAACTGGACCAGAAGATGTTCTAGCTAGCTATTCTAACTACGGGCCTGGATTTATTGATATAGCTGCCGTTGGTGGAGATATGCGATCATATGTTCAATATCAGTTAGAAGGTAAATTTGAGGAATATTTAGCTAACCGCTTATTTGAAACAGAGTTCAATATAAGCGCAAGTAAAGACGGAGGTCATTATTGGTCATTAGGTACTTCTATGGCAACTCCTAAAGTATCTGCAGTTGCGGCATTACTAGTTGATAAGTATGGAAAAATGTCTCCTGCTAAACTAGAAGACCTTCTTTATAAAAAAGCAGTGGATCCTGTTAAAGGAAAGGAGAAGTCAATTTTTGGTAATGGTCATTTAGACGCGTTTGATTCATTGAATTAATGAATAACATCCCTAAGTAAAGAAAATGGTTAATAATCTTGCAATCAAGGCTTGTATTTTAAATTCAAGCCTTGGTTTTTTATATGCCATATAGAAAAACTTCTTTTAAGTCATTAACACCAGATAATCACTCTATAAGGCGTAGTCTGAGCAGGGATGCTTTTTGTCGCCGGTCCATAGATGACAATTAGATTCCTATTCGCTGGATTCCCAGAAAAAGGTTGCCCGTTTGCTAATAAGATCGTTGTGTTGGGGGCGAGATTCAATCTCAAAAAGCCATCACTGCTCACCAGCTGATTGTCGAAATAGTCTACTTTTACGTTTTGAAAAGGACTTTCTTTTACCATAACAAGTGCCCGGTATTGGGGCGGGTAAATGAAAGGGACGGGCGCATTCCGGTCGTAATAGCCGGTTACCCTGTCGCCTACAGCAACGATTGCCTGATCCACAAAGTAAGTATTCGGAGCTATCACAAAGTTAACCATGGCGCCGGTTTCGTTTTCAACGGAAATTATTTTATAACATCCTTCTTCTTCATTCACCCCGGTGATAAAGTCTTGAATCATCGTCACGGTTCCCCAAAAAGCGTTAAATTGAACCAACCTGATCCCTCCATTAACGTGCTTCCACCGTATCCCAGGCAGAAGCCACATATGCTATTAACCTATGTCAGGCTGCCTGGTTGGTGATGAATAGCTGCCTCTTTCCTAATAGTGGTTCACCCGCTCGTAATAATTCTGCTCCATTTTTAATA
Source organism: Thalassobacillus devorans (assembly GCF_900176565.1). Lineage (GTDB taxonomy): Bacteria > Bacillota > Bacilli > Bacillales > Halobacillaceae > Thalassobacillus > Thalassobacillus devorans_A. The sequence goes on along the minus strand of NZ_FXEH01000005.1, from coordinate 1,147,672 downwards.
GGTATGAGCATGTGTGTATTACATGACAGAGGGTGGTTATCATGGTTAATGCGTTTCCGGTAACAATCAGAACGGAGCAAATCAGTGGCGGTCCGAATAAAATCGTTTATTATCCCCGAGTAGTAAGGATGCAAAATAGTTCGCTTGAGCGGATGTTCAATATGGCGATTGTCCGTCAGACCCAGCAGCTGATACATGAACAGGTGGGGAATATGCCATCGACGGTGGTAGAGATGCTTGGGCTGTATGAAATTAAAAACAATCAGCGGAATGTGCTCAGTCTGTCACTCTCCAATTATACGTACCATTATCAGGCAGCTCACGGCATGACGTATATCAAGTCGTTGACATTCGATCTGCAAAGAGGGAAGCAGTGTCAGCTGAAGGATCTGTTCAAGCCGGGGAGTGATTATGTTGCTAGGCTTTCTTCCTTGATTAATGAGCAGATAAAGCAAAGGGATATCCAGACGTTCGATAGTCCTGTAACGATTAGTCCTGACCAGGATTTCTATATTGCAGATAAGGTGCTGGTGATCTACTTCCAGCTCTATGAAATTACTCCGTACGCTTTCGGTTTCCCGATGTTCCCGATTTCTGTGTATGCCATCCAGGATATCATCGATGAAGAAGGGCCACTCGGGCGCATGGCCCAGAATAATTGATTATGGCAAGCTGTTCCGTTTAAGTAAGTATCCTTAAACGGAACAGCTTTTTCTATGAAACTTATATGTATGTTTATCGTATTCCATAGTATGTAAACATTTTACAAAAAGAGGAGGGGTAATATGACGCTTCAAGAGCTGATGCCTTTAATTATCCTGTTTTTATTTTTCGTAAGTATCATAACGGTGGTGATAGCCATAGTCATTACCGTTAGAAAGAGGAGAAAAGCCCAACGTGTAGAGGCTGGTCCTGGGTTACAGGCTAGAGTCGCGCAATTGGAAAAGGAAGTCAAAGAATTAAAAAGCAAATAAAAAACAGCTTCTAAGCAAAGAAGCTGCCTTTACCCAAATACACCTGGAAATTGCTTTATGATGGCATCTGTAATGGCATCGGACATTTCTAATGCCTGTTCTTCAATCTCATCGTAGATGGCGATGTCTTTCTTATAATCCATCTGAATCATGAAGACTGCTTCCATTTTTGTAAGCTCCAGATGTTTATAGAACATCTCGCGTACGGCTTCTTCCGTTAGGAAAGGGTTAATCGTACTTAAGAAGAAAGAAATTTCATCTGCATTGGCATACCACTTTCTTTCCGCCTCGGGGGCTGCCTGCTGATCGCCTGCAAGTGCTGCTTTGACGAGATCAGCGGCAATAAGCAAGTGCTCTTTTATCAACTCTCCAAACTTGTCACCGATCTGGTCTCCATACAGCGGTCTGAGTGCATTCCCCATATCGGTTGCATTTTGCAGCAGTCGTGTGATCACTTCATCAACATCTGGCAGTTTAAACGTTAAGCTAATAATGGTCATACGCGTCCAGGCGACGTGTTCTTCCCACAGACTCCGCATGTCACTCTTGAGCTTAACCTCTGCTGGACTGATACATTTGGCAGGCCGTATGGCTGAAAAAGCCGGATTAGGATAGAAGTAATATGGGACTGGCCAGGGATGGGCAGAATTTTGCCAGTAGTAACGATTCATGTAACCCCTCTTTTCTTCGCACTTTTAAGCAATCTACAGCTATGATATTCGATGACTTTTGGTCGGTGACACTCATGTAATGAAAAAAAGAGGGGTAGATAACAAAACGTTATCTACCTCATTTGGATTTTCGTCGATATAAAATTATAAATGGTACAAGTAAGATCGAGACAACTCCTCCGATAACTGAGAGCGTAGGGAAGTTCGATAGTGCTACGATCACACCGGACACAGCACCGCCTGACGCACCGGCCAGCGCGATGAAGACATCGACACTTCCCTGTGTTTTTGCACGATTATCAGGGGTAGTCGCGTCAACGAGGATAGCAGTACCACTAATCAAGCCGAAATTCCATCCCAGCCCTAGTAAAGCTAAGGCAATTGTCAATCCGACCATCGATTCGCCTGGTGAGGCAGCAGCAAGAATTCCGGAAGCAAGTAGCGTCACACCAGACGCGATAGCCATTGTGAATCGGCCGACCTTATCAACAAGAATACCAGTAATCGGCGATGGCAGGTACATGGCTCCGATATGGATGCCAATGACAAGCCCAACGGCGTTCAGGCCATGACCGTGTGCCCCCATGTGTACCGGGGTCATCGTCATGATGGCAACCATGACAATTTGACTCAAAATCATGACCGTGGCGCCAATGATGACGCCGCGTTTGTTCCAAGAAGCAGGCAGGGTTACTCCTGGCGCAGCATTGTCATCGACACCCTGGACAGCAGCCAGTGTTTTGGAAACTAAAAATGGATCCGGACGCATGAGGATGAAAATCGCCAACCCGGCAAGGATGTAGGCAGCGGCTGCCAGAATGAATGGGCCTGCTAATGCAGGGACACTGATAGATGTAGCGAAGTTCCCCATGACACCGACTAAGTTCGGTCCTGCGACAGCACCAAACGTGGTGGAAACCATCGCCATACTGACTGCGGTAGCCCGCTGTTTTGTATTCGCCATATCAGTTCCGGCGTAGCGAGCCTGCAGGTTGGTAGCTGTTCCGGCTCCATAGATTAATAGGGAAATGAATAATAAAATGACACTATTTATGATAGCAGCAAAAATAACCCCGATCGCGCCGAGACCACCGGCTATAAATCCGATGGTGAGGCCAGGCCGCCTCCCAAACCTTTGCGACAGCCGTCCGACAATCATCGCCGCTCCGGCAGAACCAAGGGTAAACAGTGCTACCGGAAGTCCTGCGAAGCTGTTAGTGCCAAGCATATCCTCGGCTAGCAGTGCTCCAACGGTAATACCAGCGGCCAGTCCGGCCCCGCCAAAGATTTGTGCAATGATGACGATGATCAGCGTACGGCGATACAGGCTTTGTTGTTTTTCTGTTGAATCTATATAACTTTGCAGCCAGGCAGGCTGGCTGTTCGTTTCATCTATTTTCACAGCTTTTTCAGACATCGCTATTCTTCCTTTCTAAAATGCAAATCCAGATACCCTTCATGGTATAATTACTACTTCATTGTAACGCTAACCGTCTCATATTACCATTAGAAAAACTTGGCTTGTGGCCGGACTTATGGCGAAAGCCTAAGTGTTTTCTTATACTTTAAACCTCTAACAAAGGTGAAGAAAAACCTGGTCATACTGTAAATCTATTAAACTAGCAAAAGGTTTTAAAAGCAGGAGTAACGTGCACTGTATAAGAAAGGGCATAATCTGCTACGTATAGGATTAAATCTGATATAGTAGGTATAAGTAAAAGTTAGATGGGGTGAAGCAATGAATCTCGATGCCATCATGACTAAAATGAAAAACCATACGCCAAGCATACTCGGCAAGCAACGGTTGAAGCCATTTTCCATATTACTCCCTTTAATAGAAAAAGACGGCGAGCTGCATCTGCTATTCGAGGTGCGTTCTCATAACATTCGCCAGCCCGGAGAGGTTTGTTTTCCAGGTGGAAAAAAAGATGCCGAAGACAAGCATGACAAGGACACAGCTGTCCGTGAGTCGATGGAAGAGCTGGGAGTAGACGATCAGGATATTGAACAGGTATTTCCATTAGGGCAACTGGTAGGTTCCATGGATATGCGTGTCAATACGTATGTGGGCTTTATTAATCGTCCGTTAGACGCGATTGTCCCGAATCCGGATGAAGTCGGGGAAGTGTTCACCGTACCGCTTTCCTTTTTCCTCAACCATGAACCGGAAGTTCACTATGTAACATTGGAAGTGAAGCCGGCAGACGACTTCCCATATGAGCTTATTCCGAATGGGAAGGATTATAACTGGCGTCCGCGTCAAATGGAGGAGTATTTTTATATCTATGGAGAAAAAGTGATCTGGGGCCTTACCGCTCGGGTGCTTTATCATTTCATCGATATTCTGCGGGAGGAAACTGGATAGTATAATAAAAAACGCCTGGAACGGTAACCAGGCGTTTTTACAGGTAAAGGGTTGATCTTATTGATCTTCAATAATTAACATATTGCCTGCGTCAAATTCCCAATCTTCTCCATAGGCAACTTCCCAATAATAACCGTCAAGATCGGTGAAATACCCGCCATAGCCTCCCCAATCTGTCTTTTTAGGCTCTTTTTGAATAGTAGCTCCAGCTGCCTCTGCTTTTCTCATTACGTTATCGACTTCTTCCATTGACTTGGCATTATAAGCCAATGTGATGCCGGGGAACCCATCCGATAGAGCGGGAGGGTTGTCTTCGTTGACATCTTTGGCAAGCTCTTCTAAAGGGTATAAGGCTATCCTTGTTCCCTCATTCCGAAAGAAAATAATGACAGGGTTTGTCTCTGTCCCTCTAATGGAAGTATCAAATCCAAGCTCCTTAAAAAATTGATGTGCTTTGACGATGTTCCTAGTACCCAGCGTAATAAGATTTAATCGGTTCATCACTTTTTTCTCCTTTAAAAAATTTGACCTTTACGTGTTCTTATTAAATTCGTCATAAAATTACAATTATCCTTTGATATTAGAAAAACTTGGCTTATCGCCAAGTCCTTATGGCGAAAGCCTAAGTGTTTCTTATACTTTAATCCTTTAACAAAATTAAACTTTCTTAAAGTGTAAAAAAATAGACCAAATCAATTTGCGATTTGGTCTAGTAATCCTATTTATTTCTCTAAGCGGAAGCTTTTGGCCAGGACATCTTCACTGTTGGTTCCGACAAAAACAGTAAATTCTCCGGCATCACTCTTGTGTTCCATGTTGGCATGATAGTAGCGCAGCTGTTCTTCCGTAATCGCAAAAGTTACCGTTTGCGATTTGCCTGCTTCCAGCGAAATACGTTCGAAGGCTTTCAGTTCTTTCAACGGGCGCACGACTTGTCCTACGTGATCGCGGATATACAGTTGCACGACTTCTTCACCGGCCAGGTCGCTCGTATTGGTCACGGTGACAGAGACGGACAAGCTATCCTCGGCTGTAATCGTCTCACTGGAAAGCTGCAAATCGGAATATTCGAACTGGCTGTAGCTCAGCCCGTAGCCGAATGGGAACAGTGGTTCATTCGGGATGTCCAAGTATTGAGAGACATAGCGTTCCTGTGCGTCTGGCGCGTTTTGAGGACGGCCGGTGTTATAGCTGTTGTAGTAAACAGGTACCTGACCAACGGAATAAGGCATCGACATGGCCAGCTTAGCGGAAGGGTTGACGTTTCCAAGCAGGATGTCAGCTACAGCATGCCCGCCTTCGGTACCCGGGTACCATGCTTCTACCACCGCGTCCGCGTTCTCGGTGACTTCTCGTAAATCGAGTGGTCTTCCGTTGAATAAGACAGCGACAACCGGTTTGCCGAGTGCCCGGACTTTTTTCATTAGATCAAGCTGGACTTCCGGCAGGCGGATGTCGGCGCGGCAGCCGGCTTCCCCGCTCATATCGGAATCTTCGCCAAGTGCCAGTATAACGACTTCCGCTTGTTCTGCTGCCTGCAAAGCTTCCTCCAGCTGTTCTTCCGTGCCATCTTCGATTCCGGTGCCATTCGCAACAAGCAGGTTGTCATCAGAAAGATGCGTTTTTAACGCAGAATCGACGGTGATTGTATCTTCTGAGCGTCCACCCCAGGACCAAGGCCCCAAAATATCGGTGCTGTCAGCAAACGGACCGACGAGTGCCATTTTTTTATCTGCGGATAACGGAAGCAGGTTATCATTTTTCAATAAAACGATGGATTTGGAAGCCAGTTCCCGGGAAGCCTGGCGGTGGTCGTCAGAAAGAACGAATTGCTCCTCTTCCGCTTCATTGGCAAAACGGTATGGGTTTTCGAACAGTCCGAGCTTCTCTTTCAATTTCAAAATCCTAAGCACTGCTTCATCGAGAAGATTTTCCTCTAATGTTCCTTCTTCTATCAATTCTTCTACATGATTGACGTAGCAGGATGTCATCATTTCGATGTCAACGCCAGCTTTCAATGCTTGTTCGGCAGCCTGCTTCTGATCTTCGGCAACCCCGTGCGGAATTAATTCTTTTACCGCGCCCCAATCGGAAATCATAACCCCGTCAAATCCCCATTCTTCCCGAAGGATGCCGCGCATCAATGGTTCATTTCCTGTCGATGGGATGCCGTTCAAAATATTGAAGGCCGTCATTACCATTTCACAGCCTTCGTCGAGTGCTGCTTTATAGGCCGGCAAGTAGTTTTCGCGCAGCATCCACTCTGACATATCAACGGTATTATAGTCCCGGCCGCCTTCTGGAGCACCGTAAGCGGCAAAGTGCTTCACACAGGAAGCGACTTTATATTTTTCATTATCGAGATCCCCCTGGAATCCACGGACAAAGGCACGGGCAAATTCACTGTTTAAATACTTATCTTCACCAGTGGACTCCATCACCCGTCCCCAGCGCGGGTCCCGGCTGAGATCGACCATCGGAGCGAATGTGACATGAACGCCGGATACTGCCGCCTCTTTTGCTGCGATTGCGGCACTTTTTTCTGCCAGTTCCGTATCAAACGAGCAACCGATTGCCAGCGGAACAGGGAAAATAGTACGGAAGCCATGAATAATATCCGACATAAATAACAATGGAATGCCTAACCGGCTTTCTTCCATATGTACTTTCTGGATATTGTTTGTTTCTTTAGCTCCTGAAGCGCCCAGCACCGATCCGGTATTTTTGATATCTTCTTCATCGATGTTCATGTTTACCATTGGGCCTGTGATCTCCCCGCGATCGGTAGCTCCCCGGAAAAATGGGGTAGCCAATTGAACCAGCTGGCCGACCTTTTCTTCTATCGTCATTTGTTCAAGCAGTTGTTCCATTTTATTTTCGGACATATGACATCCTCCTCTGACTAATTAATTGAAACGTTTCGATTTCGATAATAATTGCAGTATAAACGCGGCTGTTTTTAAAGTCAATACGGATAAAACCATATTTAGGCAGTTTTTAAATAACTTTTCAAAAAAGTTAGAAAACCACTTGAAAGCGGATTCAAATTAAATTATAATGCAGTTATCGAAACGTTTCAACAAATTTCACTAAATAAAGGGGTGCTTGGTAGTGAAGGGTAAATTAATGATGCTGCTTATCGTGGTTCTGTCCGCTGTATTGGTTGGTTGTTCCGGTGGGGATTCCGAATCCAGCGGAGATAATAACGAAGTGACTGTATGGGCGATGGGAGAAGAAGGTAAGCTATTGAAAGATTTCAGTAAAGGATTTGAAGAGAATTCGGATTACACCGTAGATGTGCAAGCGATTCCGTGGGATCAGGCACATGATAAACTGCTGACAGCCGTAGCTTCCGGTAACGGTCCGGACGTGGTGCAGCTGGGAACTACATGGGTTCCTGAGTTTGCAGAAGCCGGTGCGTTGAAGGATCTCTCAGAGTACACAGAGGATTATGATTCATTTGCCAAAGAGAATTTCTTTGATGGTGCTGTGGAATCCATGGAATATGATGATCAGGTCGTCGGTATTCCTTGGTATCTCGATACACGCGTATTGTTCTATCGTACTGATCTTTTAGAAGAAGTTGGGTATGACGAAGCACCGAAGACGTGGGATGAGTTGAAGGATGCGGCAGGCCAGCTTGCTGACCGCGGTGACGGTATGTATGGCCTTGATATTGACCGTAATGACCAGATCACTCCATTCATTTTTGCTTGGCAAAATGGGTATGAGGCGAAACTGGAAAACAATGAACTGAACTTTGATACACCAGAATTCAAAGAAGCTATCGAATATTACACCAGCTATTTTGAAGAAGGCATCAGTCAGACGCAGCAAGGAAAAGATATTACACAGGCATTTGCGGATGGTTCAAAGCCGATGTTCTTCAGTGGTCCTTGGATGGTCAACATCATCAACGACCAGGCTCCTGATATCGAAGGTAAATGGGCAACTGCCGTCATGCCGAAAAAAGAATCCAATACATCCAGCATGGGCGGATCGGTGCTGTCTGTTTTTGAAAGTGCCGACAATCCTGAAGGAGGCATGGAATTCATTTCGTACATGACAGAAACCGAAACCCAATTGGATTGGGCTGAAACTTCCAACACGCTGCCTTCCCGTACCGAAGCATGGGAAGATCCAATGCTTAAAGAGGACGAGATGTTCGCTACTTTTGGTAAGCAAATGGAAGATGCGAAACCAGGCTTGCAGACCGAACAGTTTGAACGGATCGCACAAGAACTCCTTGGCTCGATTGAACGAATCACCCAGGGCGGTGCTGATTTGGACAAAGAGTTAGAATCATTCAATGAAGAGGCAAAAAGCCTTCTGGAAAAATAATAGCTTTGCTGTTGAAGGGAGAAGGGGATGGAACTAGCTTTCATTCCCTTTTCTGTTTATCAAGGATAGGTAGGTGGTTCCATTGAAACAATTACTGAATAACCGGCATCCGTATATGTTCATTGCTCCGGCTGTCATTTTGCTGACATTGTTCAGCGTCATCCCGATCATTGTTGCGCTGGTGATCAGTTTTACAGACATGAACTTGAAAGGGTTGGCCAATTGGTCGGCGATCTCCTTTATTGGACTGGAAAATTATAAAGAACTTTTTTCAGATGCGACATTCATTAAGTCCGTATTCAATACCTTTTTCTATGTCATCATCGGTGTACCCCTCGTCATTATTGCATCGTTATCGATTGCCTTGTTATTGAATTATGGCACCAGCTGGATTTTCAATACATTCCGGGCTGTTTATTACATGCCGTCGATTACGAATATCATTGCGGTAGCCGTCATTTGGGGATACTTATATAACACGGAATATGGGCTTTTCAACTACTTACTTTCGCTACTTACTGTCGATAACATTCCGTGGCTCGAGGAACCGACGATTGCGAAAATTTCCTTGATTATTCTCGCTGTCTGGAAAGGGATCGGGATCAATATGATCATCTTCCTTGCAGCGCTTCAAGGCATTCCGAAATCCTACTATGAAGCAGCTGAAATGGATGGAGCCAGCCGGCTGCAGGTGCTGTTTCACATCACGCTGCCATTGCTGCGTTATGCAACGTTCTTTGTAACCGTGACAACGCTGATCGGCTGGATGCAGTTCTTCGAAGAACCATTCGTCATGACCGATGGCGGACCTTTGGACGGAACGATATCGATTGCGCTCTTCATTTACCAGGAAGGCTTCCGTTATAGTGAGTTTGGTTATGCGGCTGCAGGTTCGTTCATCCTGTTTGCGATGATTATTATCGTTACGGTCTTCCAGTTCAAGCTGCAGAAAAAAGACACGGACTTATAATAGAGAGGAGTGGAGGATATGGCTACAGCTACGAAGCGGAGCAAGGCGGAAAAATCGCTTGTCATCTTGCTCCTGATTATCGGGGGCGTGCTGGTTTCCCTGCCGTTTTTATGGATGATTTCCAGTTCATTCAAGCCGGAAAATGAAGTGCTGGCGATTCCGCCGACCATCATTCCGGATAACCCGACGATAGAAAATTATATCAATCTATTTACAAGCATGAACTTTACGGTGTATTTACGAAATACGATCATCATCGTTCTTTTTTCCTTCCTTGGCCTGTTATTCAATGCGATGGCAGGGTATGGATTGGCTAAATATGAATTCAAGGGCCGGGAAAGAATCTTCTATTTGGTGCTGGCCACGATGATGATTCCGGGGCAGGTAACGATGATTCCGGTGTACTTGATTTTAAACTCCATGGGACTGACGAACACGATGACGGGGATCATTTTGCCAGGGCTTGCGGTGGCATTCAGCATCTTCCTGTTCCGCCAGTTCATGATAACGATCCCGGATGATTTGATTGAAGCGGCAAGACTCGATGGCGCCGGTGAATTCTACATTTTCTTCCGGCTGATCATCCCCATTGCGAAACCGATTTTTGCCGTGCAGGGAATCCTGACGTTCATCGCCGGATGGAACAGCTTCCTATGGCCGTTGATTATCGCAAACGATGAAAGCTTGTATACATTATCGGTCGGCCTGTCCTTGCTGCAGGGACAATATGCGAACAACTTCGCACTGCAAATGGCCGGGGCGGCGTTCATGGTTGTGCCGATCATCATTATTTTTGCCTTTTTCCAAAAGTACATTGTCGAAGGTTTTACAATGTCTGGAATTAAATGAGTGTATGGCAGTAACTGAATCGCTTACAATGGAGCTAGACAGTGCTGCGTGATTGGGGGACGTAAGATGGCAACGATCAAAGATGTTGCAAAACGGGCGGGGGTTGCTGTGTCGACAGCATCCTACGCGCTTAATGGAATAAATAAAGTCAGTCAGGCGACCGTCAATAAAGTGCTGAAGGCAGCACAGGAGTTGAATTATCAAAAGAACGGCATTGCCTCTGATTTGAAACGGACGAAGACGAATACAATCGCTTTGATATTGAGTGACCTATCCGGACCGTATTTCTCGGAATTGATCAAAGGCGTCCAGGACGTAACTACGTCGAACGGATACGACCTGATCGCCTGCAGTTCCGTCGGCGGTGATAAATCGACCGCGACGAAGTTTTTGCGTGAAAAACGGGTCGATGGAGCGATTGTTCTCGCGACGAATATCAGTAGTGAAGTGATTGCAGCTTCGGCACGGGAAGATTTTCCGATTGTCGTGCTTGATCGCGAAGTGGACAATCCGAATGTCATCCACGTGGAAGTCGATAATGAGCAGGGCGGCTATGAGGCGACGAAACACCTGCTCTATAAAGGTCATCGCTCGATTGCTTATGTCAGTGGTCCATTAGATTCCCATGACAACAAGGAGCGGTTCAAAGGCTATCAAGCTGCGTTAGCCGCTTCCGAAGTCCCGTATCATTCCCGCTGGAAAATCAACGGTGATTTCACAAGGGAAGGCGGCTATCGGGCAACCCGCACATTGATCGCCCAAAAAAATATGCCGGATGCCATTTTCTATGCTAACGATGAAATGGCGATCGGCGGGCTGCAGGCTTTTTCCGAAAAAGGGATTCGCGTGCCGGAAGATATTTCGGTTATCGGGTTTGATGACATTCAACTGGCGGAATATGTAAATCCGCCACTCACGACGGTAAGGCAGCCAAAGTACGAAGCCGGCTCTCTCGCCGTCCATCTGATTTTCCAGATGATCGCCGGTGAATCGGTCGATCAGACATATAAACTTGCAACCGAATTTGTTGAACGTGATTCTGTTGTAAGAAGATAAAAAAAGCCTGGTTCCTATGGCGCTGTATGTAGCAGCGTAGGATCCAGGCTTTTTTATATTGATTTGGCTGTTGCATCTTTTTAATTAGGGACAGGGTGATCGTTAAAGCCATAACAGACGATGAATAAGCTAAGCGGTAGTAGCCAAGAAAGTTTCTGATTAAAACTTTGCCCATAAATTCAACTGCAGATTTGTAATGGTCACTTCAATGTTTGGTTGTTTTTCCAAATCAATGTTTTTATCTGTTGGAAATAAATAAAAGCCGAACTCGTCACCACTACGGGAGTGTAATGCTGAAGAGGAAGAAGGTGTTAATTTAAACGTATCGCCATCATACGTTGCGTGTGCTTCGGCTTTCAGCTCATGGGTGTAGCCGTTGATGTTACGGTAGTGTTCGATGCCCGAAACTAAAGTCGCACCGCCACGGCTATAAGTTCCGCTGGACCGGAAGATAACCTCATAGTTTGATTCATTTTCTATAATTTTCGAGACATAGATTTGATTTCCTTCCTCATCATCAAAAAGGAATTTTCCTTCATTGCTCTCCGGATCACTTAAATCAATCGTTATCGTATAGTCACCTTCCATATTATGTGCATTATTCATATAACGCTCGGCGTCGTCGGCTATGTGACTGATTCCTTGAGCCTGAAGGTGATACATGTCAATGGCTTGAGGTATCAGAAAGGAGCCAAAGGCGATAATCCCCATAACGATATATAACGTATTTAAATTCAAGTACTTTTTCACTGAATCAAGCCCCCGCTTCCGTGCATGCCATGTAGTATAACTATGGCGGTATTCAAATTTTATTCGGTTATATTCTAATAATTTCCATGTGGGTTATTGGTTTTCCTGCTATTTAAGCAAAATATGACAGTGAAGAATATATTAATATCGTCTTAGAATCATAGATTTGTAGTGGTTTGGTTTAACGGTCATTAAAGCATGGATAAAGACCGTTGTGGCATTGCAAACGAAAGTTGACGGTCTTTAGATTAGGTATAAAGACCACGCGAAGGGGTTGTCTCTGATTTAACGGTCATTATGACGTATATAAAGACTGTCCGCTTAGAGGCGTTCATCTTTTAAGGTCTTTATAAAAGGGTTAAAGACTAATAGTAGAGGAGAGCAAAGCGGAAATGGCCATTATAAAGAAAAAAGAAAGACCAGTTTGGGTTTGGTCTTTCTTTTAAAAGGTAGGCTTGTCTTCCGTAAGAATTATAGTGCCCGCATACCACCATCGATTGGGTAAATAGCACCTGTGATAAAACTGGCTTTCTCTGAGGCCAGGAAATAGACTAGATTAACAATGTCACTATTTTCTGCATATCTGCCAAGAGGGATAGCTGCTGCAAAGTTTTCCCGAGCTGCTACTGCGTTTTCCGGGCTGAATCCACTCTCTAATGAACGCATCATTCGATTATTAACAGGAGATGGGCATACCGCATTTACGCGAATTCCATCCGGTGCGCCTTCTAAGGCGGCTGTTTTTGTCAATCCAACGACCGCGTGCTTGGAAGCAATGTACGCAGATACTCCCGCCGTTCCGCCGAGTCCGGCAACTGACGCCGTGTTGATGATTGTCCCCGATTTCTTTTCTTTCATAATAGGCATAGCGTATTTCATCCCGTAAAAGACACCCTTCACATTGACATCCAGTACTTGATCAAAAACTTCCGAAGGGTAGTCGGGAATCGGAAGCACCTTGCCTTCTATCCCTGCGTTATTAAAAAGGACATCAATGGTACCAAAAGCTTCTGTAGCTTTCTCGACATAATTCCTGACCTGGTTTTCCTGAGATACATCAGCCTGGACCGTTACGTATTCTCCATCTTTCAGGTCCAGCTCTGTAACCATATGATCTAAATCTTCCTGATTCAGGTCAACTAACACTACTTTTGCTCCATCATCCGAAAAGGTCTTAACGGCTTCCTTACCAATCCCGCCAGCAGCACCGGAAATCACAACGACTTTACCTTGAAAACTCATCATAAAACCTCCTGACAGATATGAAATTTTACAGCTTACTCATTCATTATATTCCAAAATTTCACTGCCCAAAGTGAACATTGTGACAACGAACCAAACAATATGTAAAAAGCCGATCCAAGCAAGGATCGGCTCTGTAACTTTAAATTATTGAATTCCTTTTTTGACCCAGTCAGCAACCGTGACGGTACGTTTCGCCTGATGTTTGACGGCGCCTTCTACGTCATCAGCCATATTGCCCTCCTGGTCCACGGTGACACTTGTACCATATGGGTTCCCGCCTGCACCGAACAGTACTTCATCGGTGTAACCTGGAGGAACGATAATCGCACCCCAGTGCATCATAGAAGTGTAAAGAGAAAGCAAGGTTGCTTCCTGTCCGCCGTGCGGGTTTTGTGCGGAAGTCATACCGCTTACGACTTTGTTGATTGTCTTGCCGCTTGCCCAAAGCCCGCCCTGTGTATCAAGGAATTGTTTCATTTGTGATGGCATGTTGCCAAAACGTGTCGGGATGCTGAAAATGATGGCGTCGGCCCATTCGAGGTCAGCGGAAGTCGCTACCGGTACGTCTTTCGTTTTTTCGACGGTTGCTTTCCATGCCTCATTTGCTTCGATAACGGATTGTGGTGCCAGTTCCTCGGCTTTCAACACTTTCACTTCAGCGCCGGCTTCTTTTGCGCCTTCTTCCGCCCATTTAGCCATTTGGTAGTTCGTCCCGCTCATGGTGTAGAAAATCACAGCTAATTTTACGTTTGACATTGCATCCATCTCCTTTGGTTTTCCGAATAGTTTATCTAGTAATCCCATGTTTAACACCTTCCTGCCTGTTACTTGAACTGAACCTTTAAGGACCACCTCCATATAAACAAATGCGCTTTTCTTCTTATGCCCAAATGGAAGCAGATTATTTAAAGGAATTTATTTCGAATTCGAGATATATAACAAAAATAAATCACCTATGCAAAGGTGGTAGTGTGTTATCTCGCTTTCAAGATAATTATATTTCGAATTCGAGATATTGTCAACGATTATTTTTTTACTCACTAGCTTGAATAAAAGCGGAGAGGGGACTTCCGACGTTCTTCGTTCACTTAGAAGCAACTGACAAAAATTTGGTGAAATAAGCACCCAGCATCAATAGCACAATGGTGATCAGCCAACTTGCTATCCCTAAAAAATCAAACCAGTAAGCTAAGCCATTGATGATTGCAATCATAAAGAAAGTGATAGAAGTCAGCATGCTTTTGACCCCTGTGATGCCAAGCCGTTTTCTTTTCTTTATTACTATTATAATGGAAACCATAAGAGCAACTGCTATGATAATAGTGAAAAGAACCTTCATAAGGCACCTCATTTTTCTTAAGGATTATTATATACCGTCTGTTTCTAATTCTTTTTCGATATCAAAATTCACTTTTCCGTCCCGGTATTTGGCAAACGGATAATTGGCTTGAATGACCAAGCTTTCCCTTCCCATTCATCAATAGTTTCGTTCCATTGATATTTTTCTCCGCCGACTTCAACGTCCAGTTCAACCACTTACAGTTGCACTTAGGAGAATGAGCAGCATGGCGGGGATGATTTGGTTTCTCATTAGTTATAAACCTCGTTTAAAAATTTTTCTAATATTTTCGTGTAGATCTCCGGCTGTTGGGTATGTAACAGGTGCTATTCTTCAGATAGATAGTGTTGCAGCGTTTCTACTTGTCCCTCCGAAACCTCAAAATATTCCTCGTCTCCATTCATCATAACGGCTTTGCCTTCCTGCTTATACCACAGATATGCCCGCTGTATGGCTACGTGGTTATCCGGAGCATATAATTCCAAAAAGATATCATGGGGCTCGTCCCTGTGGTTATACGGTTCTTCTATTTTATCGGCATTCTTCATTATTTGTTTGACCTGTTGCACATCTTCTTTATTTTCCAGTTCTTTGACGATGGTATGCCCCTTGACTATGTACCCCTGGTCACCATCTTCTTCCATGTCTGGTTCGCCAACCCTTATTACTTCCGATGGGGTGGAGCAGCCCGTTAGGAGCAATGCAGCTGTAAGAACCAGCAACAATAAATACTTCACGAAAGACCTCCTTGTGTTTGGAATTATTTGTAACTATTCTATTAGCCTATCATGATTATTACAGGTTTCAAAGTTTTTTCGAAACGAAAAATGCCCGCCCACATAAGCTCAGGGGCAGGCAAATAGTTTTAAGGTAAACTCTCACATACGATCCCGTCTCCATCATATCCGTCGAGCCGGTGCGGGTCAGACTCAGGTCCTCCAGCTGCTTCATAAAACGCCTGGGCTTCTTCCTGGGTGTCGAAGTCGCCACAGTCGCGGTCCGTTGGGATCGTATTTTAAAGCTGCAGAACCACTGCCGGAATCACTGGAAGATGAACTGTCAGAATCTCCAGAGTCATTACCAGAATCAGAGCCGCTGGAAGAGCCACTTGAGCCGCCTGAAGAAGTCGCTCCTGAAGCGAACCCCTCACTGGTGACGTAACCGTCGATACTCCAGATTCCTATTCCCTGGTTGCGGGCGCGTGCTTCCGCCTGTTTCAGCCGGTTCTGATATTTATATGGCGGGTCATACACGTAAGCATAACGGGCGAGACCGTTTTCCAGCAGTTTTTCATTGAACAGCTCGCCGTTTACCCAGAGGTAGCCGAGCAGTCGGCCGTAATGGTCGCGCTTCGGTCCGTCCGATTCATATTGCACTTCTGTTCCCGGCTTGAGCATTTCTTTGGCAAAAGCAGATGCTTCAGGACCGTACTTCTGCGTACCGCCGTGCACTTCCGGTGTATCGACGAGCAGCAGGCGGACGCTTTCTGTCTCACCGTTGTAGTTAATTTCAATCGTGTCGCCATCGACTACGCGGGTGACCGTAGCATTCGTGTCCGGAGTTTCATCCTGCTTTGAGGTATCTTCTTGTTTATCGTCAGAAGGATTCTTTTTTTCTTCCTGACTGGTGCTATCTTTCTCTTCGGATTGATTTTCGGAATCATCGTTACGATCTTCTGTTGCCGAACCGTCATCCTTTGATTCATCTGTTTTTTCACTATCAGATTCGTTTGATGAATCCTCTTGAGGTTCAGACGAATCTTTTTCTTCTTTATCGTCTGTGTCCTTGTCTTCCTGGGGCTCTTCGGTTTCTTCCACCTGTTCTTCGTTGGCATCTTCTGTCGTCTCGTTTTCCTCGCTGTAGGTAATATCGAACAAAGTTATGCTGATGATGAAGGCGAGGGAGTAAATGAGAAGCACCCGCCTTCGAGTCGGCTTTTTGTTTGACCAGAACAACGCGCGTTTTGGTGAAAATAATCCAACGACCATGAGAATCAGGGTCGCGAAGGCAAGTAACATAAATAATATATCCACTGTTTTAAACCTCTCCCTAGTAAAATCTTACACTACTATTCTAAGGAAAATGCTGGATTTTTCAAGAGGATATCAATGGGAATGAGGAGAAGGAAGACATTAATATGTAAAATTAACTTTACAAAATGTATAGTTAACCATACAATAGAAATGGAAGAAAGTAGAGGGAGTATAAGTATGGAAATAAAAAATCGAGTCAAAGAATTGAGAGCGAGAGACGGGCTGACGCAAGGCGCACTGGCAGAGAGGGTCCATGTAACCAGGCAGACCATCGTCGCCCTTGAAAAAGGAAGTTACGTTCCATCGCTGCTGCTTGCGATGAACATCGCACGAACATTCGAGTTGCCAGTAGAGGAGATTTTCAGTATAGAGGGGGAGGATTCATGAAAATCATGAAGAGTGTGTGGATTTCTTTGGCGGTACTGGGATTGTTTAGTTGGGCATTAGTTGAGTTTTATTCCGCATCCATTGATATATCGAAGTTTTTGCAAGATCCGGAGAGGGAGTATATGTTTGAGGTCAGGCTTATTCCGTTTGTTGCATTTTTCCTTATTGGTGGATGGCTGGCGTTTATATCCATCCGAAAAAAGCGGAAGTATCAATCATGGAAAAAGGTATTTTTACTTCCCGATGAATTTGAAGAATCAGATGAACGGGAAAAGCAACTCACCGCGCAAGCCTGCCGCTCAGCCTACATTAGCATGTGGTATTCTTTCCCAGTAATCAGTGCGTTGCTGCTTCTGTATCCATTCGTAGCAGAAACGCTGCCTTCCTATCCAATCCTGGTATTTGCCTTGCTTCCCATTACCCAAATCATCACCTATACGGTTTCCTGGAAAAAGAATTTCTAAATTGACCAATAAAAATGCTTGCACCTACTAAGGAGTAGGGCAGGCATTTTAAGTATGATGGTTTTATTTATATTCTTCTCTGTCTTCAGCAACCTTATCAAAACTACGAGGCGATAAGTCGTTATAAAGCACTGTATTCTTCAAACGGGACTTAAAATACTCATTCAGTTCCGGATCGACACAGTAAATAAAACAACCCTTCTGTCCACGGGTCATTAATGTGCGGTAAGTATTCCTTATAATCTCGTCGGCAATAGTCTGAGCTTTCACAGGGTCTTCTTTAGCCATTTTCTTAATCCCTTTTAAAGACTGATCAGAGCGGGCGCGTTTAGTGTAATCGGTTTTGACGTATCCGTCTTCGTAATATAAATCCGGCCCGATGATGACTCCGACATAATCGAATTCCAGTCCTTGAGCGGTATGTATACAGCCTGCTTCACTGACGGAATTCTGGTCAATCGCCCATATGCTATCCTGCAGGTTCCAGCTGATTTCAAAATCATGCTCTGGAATGGTGATGTCTTTGAAGTCAGTATTTCTTCGTTCTTTTGTCGGCCATTCCCAGCAGTATCCTGCCAGCATACGGGATTTATTATTTACTTTGTTCAGTTCTTCAATTTTTTCCAGCATTCGGTGGGGGTTATCGAAAACTTGAAAGTCATAATCGACCCCATAGTCATGGGTGTTGGCTGTTTCGCGAATTTGCAGGACATCTTCCAGCCAGGCGATGTAAGCATCCGATCCGTCACACCGGAATTGGGACATCAGTTTGCCTGTTATTAACTCTGCGTCAAATTCCTCGGCGTACTTTTTTATTAAGTCCATGCTGCCGATATCTTTCAATGTTACCCGTTGTTTTTCATCAATAAAAAACAGAGTGAACTTAGATGCTTGAATTAACTCCTTGACCTGGTTTTCGCCCTGATTCCCGTAGAATCCCGATTTTTCATTTAGCCGGTGGGCCTCATCAACGACGATGACGTCGAATTCGTTTAAATCCGAGTTGGTGAAGCTTCCAGAGCCTTTAAATAGGTTATCGATTTCTGTTTTCTTCAATGTGCCTTTCAATTTGGAGGCGTAGACGTCCCTCGGAGCAGAATTTTTGGAAACATAAAGGGTCATCAAATCCTGATTAATCAGGTTAACCAGTAAATGGACAGCCATGACGGATTTTCCTGTTCCCGGACCACCTTCGATGACCATCACTTGCTTTTTATCTTCCTTAACGGCATCTAATGCCAGGTGATAGGCTTGCTCGTAAAATACTTTCTGCTCATCTATCATAAGGAATTCTTCATTTCCCTCCAGCATGCTGCTAAGGGAATCCTGCAATGATTTGGAAGGTCGGATTCTACCATGTTCAATCTGATAGATTAGTTGTTTTTCATCACCTTTACGTATGTACTTTTTAATGAAATTGCGTAGTTTCTGGATTTCCCCTTTTGTAAAAACCGGAGCTTTTGCCAGGTGCTCCTCATAATGAGCGTCAGTAAGCGGATCATCGATTATTTTTCGATAATTATGAAGGTAGGCACATGGGTTTAGGGTTATATGCTGTTCCTGAACATTTTCGTTAAACCCTTCAATCAATGCTGCATACGACCAGGCCTGGTAGGAAGGGTGAGTGACCGACCTTTTTCCTCCCCCTAAATAGGTATCGATTAAAGCATCTTTTCCTTCTACTTTCTCCACTTCGGACCATTGTTTTAATTCAACAATGACGACATGATCCTTGGACCCGTTATTTCCTGCTACCAGAAAATCCACTCGCTTGGATGTGTTTGGAATGTTAAATTCAATGGCAACCGAAGAATCCTTCGGAATATCTCTATCCTGCATAACATTGGACATACGCTGCAGGGAATTTTCCCATGACAGAATCTCACTTTTTGATGTCCGGCCGATTTTTTCCTGATAGGAGTTATAGAGACGTTCTACCAGTAGTTCATTGGTGACGTCCGAGATGAATTCTGTTTTTGTTGCTTCGTATATGATCATGTGAATCATCTCCTTATAAAAAATAAAGGTAATTAATTTCCTGCATAGAAAGAGTTATATATTCAGCTTACCTTATTTTCCCACTTGATTGTAGAAAAACAAATTTAAGCAAAGCGGTGATAGACATGTAATTAACTGAGTTCAACCAGCGGATTTATTAACTCAGGAGGTTTTTAAAATGAATGAAAAAGTAAACTTCTCCCCTGAAAAAGTCTTTCGCGATGGGGCGGAGAAAGTTTCTAATAAGCATAAAAATATCATTATAGATAAATTGCCGGAAGCGGAAATCTATCATATTGGCAGCACAGCCGTTAGGGGCTCGCTGACAAAAGGAGATGTCGATCTCCAGGTGCGCGTCACCCAGAAAGACTTTGAAAAAGCGAGAAATGCCCTGCTGGATTTATATCCTGTGAATACGGGCAGCGATCAAACGTCTTATTTCTGTGCCTTTGAATATGAAGAAGATGTACTGCCAGTTGGTGTACAATTGACGGTGAAAGGTACTACGGGGGACCATTTTTACCAGGTGACACGATTTTTCAAGGAAAACCCATCCTACACGGATCAGTATAATGCGTTGAAAGAACGGTATGAAGGAGCCGACATGGAAGCATACCGGAAGGCCAAGGCCGCTTTCCTGACCGAAGTACTGGAGTCGCCCACTTATCAGAGGCTGGCGGAGAGACTGGATATGTACGATAAAGTGAAGTTTGTTGAAGGGGAGCAATATGTGACCGTGGAAGATACCAGTAAATTGACTGATGAGGAGATGAAAGGCCTTGTCAAGCACTTGCTGAACGATCCAGCTTTCCATTCCAAGGACAGGGCACTCCTTGTCCACCATAAATTCAGTGAAGGCATCGAAGAGTTTTTAACAGAGCATGGGTTTCAACTGCACGATGAAAATATCACGGTGAAAAAATTGCTGAGCGAGAAAGTGACACCAGCAGACTATTTTGAGATAGCTTCCCTCTATGAATTTTCGGAAGAAGCATTCAAGCGTATTTTGGAAAAAGCGATGAGCGATTCCTTGAACGCACCATCTTCACTGGACATGCACGGTCACATGAAAAGCGTCAAAGGAGAGCTTGGCGAAGATTATCGCAAATCCTGCCTGGTTGCTTATGAGAACGGCGAACCTATTGGGGTTGTGATGCCCCACATCGAACCAGGGACCGCCGATGAAGGAAGGTTGTTTTATTTCGGTCTCGTTCCGGAAGTGCGAGGCAAAAGGAAAAGTAAACAGCTACACCGTCAGGCGCTTGACATATTAAAAAGTCAGTTCGGCGCCAGCTATTACATCGGCTCCACGAGTCGGAATAATGTTCCGATGCTCAAGACCTTTGAAGCAAATGGCTGCACGGTTGTAGAGAAGAACAAGGTGTATAAGCGGGCGAAAGCCGCGGGTAAAAAATAAATAAAAGGGAATATTCAAAAGAGAAAAGTAACTGGCCTTTGATTGGAGAAAATAGCGAAAAACATATGGGAGTGGAATTGTATGCGAAAACTGTTCTTCGGAGTAATGCTTGCTGCTTCCATAGCAGGAATTCTGTTGGTCTGGTTTTCGGATTTGAGCTTAATGAACAAGCTGATCATACAACTGCTTCTGCCACTTGCCTCTATTTATTGGATCAATAAAAATCGCTACTGGTTCCATCATTACATCCAGAAAACATGGCGCTGGTGTAATCATCCCTTGTTTATATCCATGCTGTTCTTGGTGTTAACCCTAGGATATGACTTGCTCGTGTTCACCAGTACTGTAGTATGGGTCCTTCCTGTCTTAGAGTTATTCCTGTTCGCTAGTTCGTTTCTTTTTTGGAGTATGTTCCTCGGGGCTGGCCGGAATACCAAACCGCTTTCGCTAGGAGAAAAATCGCTTTATCTTGTGGTCAATATGTTGGTGTTGGGCGTGTACGCCTTTATTGCGAGCCATTATTTTCCTTCTCACACTACAGGCATCTATACGGTTATCGGCTCGATTGTGTTTGTGATGACATTTTTATTAGGTTATACGCTTATGATGTGGGGTAGAAAAGAACATGTCGTGGATCGGCGGACGGTCGAGGGGCTGGTCCGGAAATTAAAATAAAAATTATAAATACACATAACCAAAGCCTGAATTTCTCGTATAGCTACGGGGAAATCAGGCTTTTATTATTGAAATGAAGAAAATAAATGGAAAAAAAACTTACCAAAATGACAAATTTCATTGACTTAATGTTAAGGATCATTTACATTTAAATAGCAGGAAACAGTAAGAGGGGTTGTTTATGACATGCTTAGAAATCGAGTGAAGGAATTAAGAGCCAGACATGATTTTACCCAAGCTGACCTAGGTAAATTGGTTGGAGCGACTCGACAGACGATTGGCATGATAGAAAAAGGTGACTATGCCCCTTCCGTGCTGTTAGCATTAAAAATTGCTAAAGCACTGGCTGTCGATTTGGAGGAAGTGTTTTGGATAGAGGGGGAGGATGAAAAATGATGGAGCGTTATTTACGATCACCTTTTACGATGAGTGTATTTCTGATTGGGGTTGCGGTGATCTATTCCATGAGTATCGTAATGGAGCAGCGGGATGCGCTGTTTCTTATAATAACTGGCGTTTATGCCATTTTTGTTCTGAGTTATTTTGGGCTGATGGCCTATTACAACCGCAAATTTCCGGACCGGAGGTTTCGTATCTTCACCCTCATCCCATATGAGCTGAAGGAAGAAGACGAAGGGCATCAATACATTACGTACCGGGCTTGTCGGAAAGTTTACATTTACTATTACTTTGCTATTCCGGCAGCCATCGTGGCGGTTGCTTTGTTCAAAGGGGTGGAGTTGCTTCCTGTCATTGTTCTGACGGTGCTTGGAATCGGGCAATATTTTATTTTCTGGTCTGAAATAAAAAAATTATATGAATAATGGGGGAGGATGAGGATTATGTTATTGTCGTATCTGCTTGTATTTCTATTGGCAGCCATCCCGTTGTTTGAACTAATTGCGGTGATCCCATTGGCTGTTATTGGCGGGCTGTCTCCATTCCCGACTGCGTTACTTGCTTTCTTGGGGAATGCCTTGACAGTGGTACTGTTGATTGCTTTTGTAGACCAAGTAAAGCTATGGATGAGAAGGCGGAAGCAAAAACGAATGCAGAGTGTCCCACAAGAGGAAGGCCAGGCAACAGAATCCAGTTCCGAGGAAATGGAGGAGTCGAAAAAGGGAAAACGTGCGAGGGCACTCTTTGACAAGTATGGTTTACCGGGGTTAACGATAATCGGCCCTTTTCTCGTCGGTTCCCACATCTCCGCGCTAATGGGGATGAGCTTTGGCTCGAAGAGAAAGTTGGTCACGACCTGGATGATGACCAGTTTAGTCTTTTGGACTGTAGTTACTGCTGTTGCTTCTAACTATGGTGTTACTTATTTCATGCCTAATGTTGAAGAAAGTGGTTTCTTAATCCGTCTGTTCAATGCCTAAAAGTGGACGGCAAAACCGAAATGATTGAGTAGATGGGGCACTTTTGATAGGCAATTGATTAAGAGAATGATAGTAGTTTGCTACGTATTCAAAGTAAGAGCACTTCTCCCCAGGGAAAAGTGCTCTTTTTTTATGAATAAGCGATAGAGCCACATCTTAAGCAGCTGATTTCCTGGTTAGTTGAAGCAGACTCGCTTGAACCAAACGTTTTCTTACGGTTATACCGAGCCAGCTCGCAAGAAATGCTTTAATTAGTCCTACCACGATGAAAGGATAAACACCTACAGCCAGTGCCTCTCCCCAACCTAAATCAAGGACAAGTTTCAATTGCACCATACCAAATAACAGGGTAACGATCATTCCTGCTGTGTTGGCGATCATGGCCATCGTAAGGTTGAATTTTGTCTGTTCCAGGATATATCCAGTAATGAATGCGGCTGCCACGAAACCAATAATATAACCACCTGTCGGCCCCACTAACACCTGTGCGCCCCCTTTGAATCCTGCGAAGACAGGAACACCTACAGCTCCTAAGGCAGCGTAACCGATCATAGCAATAGCGCCTTGCCTGCTGCCTAAAATTGTTGCCGTCAAGCCGACAGCCAGGGTCTGGCCGCTGATTGGAACCACTGGCAAGGGAATTTCAATCTGGGCAAAAATGGCAGTAATAGCTGCGAAAATAGCGCAATTAATGATCACTCTCAGTTTTTTGCTTTGCCTGTTCATCTGTTTATCCTCCTATATGTAAACCTTTATGAAATTAAGGTTAACATATAGTTTGCCAGAAGGGTAGATGCATTTTCTATAAAAAAATTCTTTAATGACCTACACAAAACCCAATTATTTTTTATATAGTATAACATTATTAAATATTAAGTATGACATAATTGAAAATATGTGTTATATTATATTGCAAATCTAGTAAGGAGGAGATCGAGAGTGTCGAAACATCCTTATATTCGTTGGTTTGAAGAAATTCATAAAGAAGACATCCCATTGGTAGGCGGGAAAGGGGCCAATCTGGGTGAGCTTATAAACGGAGGCGTGAAAGTCCCACCTGGTTTTTGTGTTACTGCAAACGCATACAGTAATTTTATCGAGGAGAGTAACTTGGATAAGTACATACTCGAGTCGATCAACGGCCTCGATATCGACAACAATTACCAGCTTCAGCAGACAAGTGCAGAAATCAGAAGCGTGATCATGGACACAGATATACTTGAGCCGATTGATAAAGAAATTCGCGAGGCTTACGCACAATTTCAGCGTAACCTTCAAGTCGATGACCTGTATGTAGCTGTGCGGAGTTCTGCAACGGCGGAAGATTTACCAGAAGCATCCTTTGCCGGACAACAGGATACGTACCTGGAAATTGAAGGCGTGGAAGAGGTCATTCACCATATTAAAAAATGCTGGGCATCGCTTTGGACTGCACGCGCGATTTATTATCGTGAACAACAGGACTTCGACCATTTTGATGTGTCACTATCGGCTGTTGTGCAAAAGATGGTAAACAGCAAAAAAGCAGGCGTTCTGTTTACTTCCAATCCGATTAATGAAGACCATAATCAAATGATGATCAATGCCAGCTGGGGCCTTGGCGAATCCGTGGTGTCCGGGATGGTCTCCCCGGATGAATACATCGTCGATAAAAGGGACAACAGCGTCATTGAAAAGCATATTGCTTCCAAGAATTTTTTGATTGTCAAAAATGAAAAGGCTGTAGGAACGACTAAAGTCGCTGTAAAAGAGTTTTTAGGCGAAGACCTTGTAACCAAACAGTGCCTGACTGAAACTGAAATCAATCAGCTTTCCACCGATGCGCTTCGTATCGAAGAACTTTACAATTCCCCGCAGGATATTGAATGGGCGATTGATACTGATACCAATGAACTTTACATTCTACAGGCAAGGCCGATTACGACATTAACTAAGGAGGAACCAAACGTGATTGAAGAAGCTCAAAAAGAAACCAGCCGTGTGTCACTGGTCCGCGGTCTCCCGGCATCCCCAGGTACAGGAAGCGGAAAGGTAAGAAAAATTAAAGATATTACGGAAGTCTCGAAGGTGGAAGAGGGGGATATCCTCGTTACTATTATGACAAACCCCGATATGATGCCAGCGATGAAAAAGGCAGCAGCCGTGGTTACAAACGAAGGCGGGCGTACGTGTCACGCGGCAATTGTTTCCCGTGAATTCGGTATTCCTTGTATCGTCGGGTCCAACAATGCAACGGAAGTGCTGTCTGAAGGAATGGAAGTGACAGTCGATGCCACTCGCGGGGTCGTGTACCAGGGAATTCTGGAAGATAAGCAGGAAGAGACGAAGAAAGCAGAACCCTCTGCTGTCGAACAAATCAACCTTCACCAGCTGGCGCCAATCACAGGTACAAAAGTGTACATGAATCTTGGTGAGCCAGATTTAATCGGCAAGTACAAAGACCTCCCGTTTGATGGGATTGGCTTAATGCGTACCGAGTTCATTTTTACTCACCTGGTCGGTGCTCATCCGATGTACCTGTTGAAAAATGGCGAAGAACAATTTTTTATCGAAAAAATGGCTGAAGGAATCACCAAGGTAGCTCAGGACATCTATCCAAAACCGATTGTCGTCCGGCTAAGTGACTTCCGTTCCAATGAATTCCGCGGGTTGAAAGGCGGAGAAGAAGTAGAACCGATCGAAGCGAACCCAATGATCGGGTGGCGCGGAGTTTCCCGCTACATTTCCCCGGAATACGAGGAAGGTTTCCGTCTCGAGTGCCGTGCGATTAAGAAGGTCCGTGAAGAATATGGCTTAATCAACGTATGGACGATGCTCCCGTTTGTCCGTACTACCTGGGAAGTCGAACGCGTCAAAGAAATCATGGCAGAAGAAGGATTGAAGCAGGACCAGCAGTTCAAAATCTGGATTATGGCAGAAGTTCCATCCGTCATCTTCCAGGCTGAAGATTTCGCTCAATTGGTCGACGGGTTCAGCATTGGCAGCAACGACCTTACCCAGTTGATTCTAGGTTCAGACCGCGACTCCGGAATTCTGAACACGATGGGCTACTTTGATGAACGCAACCCGGCTGTCAAACAGGCAATCAAAACGCTGATTCATGCCGCCCATAAGCATGATAAAACGGTGTCGATTTGCGGGCAGGGACCATCCCTATATCCAGAATTCACCGAGTTCCTAATCCAGGAAGGAATTGATAGTGTCAGCATCAATCCGGATACCGTGGCCGATACTAGAAGACTCGTCGCTTCTGTAGAACAACGGTTAATTTTAAACTCCGTACGCAACTCTAAATAAACGAAAAGTGCCTGTCCCGGTTTGGGCAGGCACTTATTTTAGCTTATTTCTTATTAACGGAAGCATCATAGATGCTGTCGACTGCTTGCTGCAGCTTTTCGTTGAACTCTTCGTCTGACTGATTGGCGTTCAAGTCAGCGGCAAGGGCGCGGGAGAAGCTGGCAATCAGGCCGTCGTTCTCTTTCAGTTTTTCGTTGGCTTCATCACGGGAATAACCGCCGGACAGGGCAACAACACGAACCACGCGCGGGTGATCGATCAGTTCTTTATACGTGTTTGCATTTGTAGGGATTGTCAACTTCAGCATCACGTTTTGATCATCTGTCAGTGCGTCCAGCTGCTTCAGAATTTCGTTCTTCAGAATTTCCTCGCTTTTCACCTTATCGGCGCTGTTAATGTCCACTTCTGGTTCAATGATTGGAATCAGGCCAGCAGAAATAATTTGCTTTCCGATATCAAACTGTTGATCCACGACTGTTTTAATCGCTTTTTCGTTCGGTTCATGGACAACCGAGCGCATTTTTGTACCGAAAATGTTGCGCTCATTGGCACGACGTAAAGTTTCATCAAGGTCGTGGATCGGCTTCATCAACTGAACGCCATTTTCTTTATCGGCAAGTCCTTTATCTACTTTCAAAAATGGCACGATACCTTTGCTGGCAAGGTAATCAGCCGTGTACTGGCCTTCGATTTCCCGGTCCATCGTTTGTTCGAACAGAATAGCACCGAGAATCTTTTCAGAACTGAAAGCAGGAGACGTGATAATACGCGTCCGCATCTCATGGACAAGGTCGAACATCTCATCTTCGCCGGAATAAGAATCCTCCTGTACACCGTACGCTGCCAGTGCTTTCGGGGTACTTCCGCCGCTTTGGTCAAGTGCCGCGATAAATCCTTTTCCGTTTTTGATTTTGTCAAAATGGGTGTTGTTCATGCTTACCACTCCTTTTTTAGTGTTCGAAAAACATCCACCTATACTCTTCCCTTAATCCGGTCATGTATAACACAGGATGGATGCGCTATTTTTATTTTAACATGTAAAGCCGTGGGTTGTTTTCTTCCAAGTTCACTTGATTTTATTGGGACACTTTTAGAATCGAATGGTGTCCGAAATTGCTACTAATAAGGACAGATTGGAACAAGAAAGTAGGAAAGTTGTCCAAATACTAGGCTGATTAGGACATATTGAAGCGAGAAAATGGAAAAGTTGTCCGAATACTGGGCTGATTAGGACAGGTTGAAGCGAGAAAGTGGAAAAGTTGTCCGAATACCGGGCTGATTAGGACAGGATAAGGCAAGAAAGGAGGTAACTTGTCCGAATCCAGCGCTTGTTCAGACAGCAAAATACGGGAAAGCCAAAAAATTTTCCCAACAACTACTCGCATGTTTTTGCGGCCGGATCCTCCCTATCTTTTAAAAAATCCAGCTAATGATTACATTGGATGCAACTATAAGTAAGGGTAGAAGGATCACATATTTCTTAACCTCTTTCATGGTCATTTGCCCGAATAGGATATGTATGAGGAACAAGAAGAAGATAAGAATTTCTGGCCATCCTATTGTAAGCTTAAAATCAGGAAGAAAAGCGGATAATATTCCATAAAGGATTATGACTATAAGTAAAGCTGTAATTTGTGCGGGTCGCATGAAATTCTCCCTTTTAGTTAGGTTTTATTATAAGGAAAAATAAGGGTAATTTCCATATATATAAAAAACAAAACCCAGACCGGAAAGCAGTCTGGGCTTCGCATTTTATTTCGCATCGTTTTTCTTTGCGTCGTCTGCTATTTCATCGAACGAACGAACTTTTCCGTGGGGATTCTGGGCGTGCTTTCTTGCTTTCCATTCTCGTTCCTCTTGCCGTTTGGATTTGGTCATTGTTATCTCTGCTCCTGTTCTTTATTAAGCTCGTTGCTCACTTTATTGGACTTTCTTGCTCGCTTAGCTTTTTCTTTATGCGCCTGATTTGCTTTGGCGCTGCCGAATTCTTTTGCGAACTCCGTATCTTTTTTGCTGGAATCAAAGCCTTGTTTATTCTTTTGCTGCGGGTCGTTTTTCTTTGTACGTTTTGCCATCGGTTTGCCTCCTTTTTTGTTTAGTATGAAGAAAAAGAAGGACAATATGCTGACCACCCCTTAGTAAAAACAACCATTATGAAGATACTTCCTTTCCTGTACCTCGGTGGCCCGACATATTCAATAAGACGATTCCACCAATGATCAGCGTGATGCCGGAGAACGTGAGCATGGTAAACGCCTCTCCCCATATCCATACACCCAACAAAGCAGAGAATGCGGTTCCCGACCCGGACCAAATGGCGTAGGCAAAACTCAGTGGTATGGTTTTGAGCGCTAACGAAAATAAGTAAAATGACAACAGATAACCAGCAATTACACCGACGGAAGGAAACAAGACGGTAAAGCCTTGGGACAGTTTCATCATCGTTACTCCAAACACTTCAGCGATAATAGCGATCGCTAATATTAGATAACCTTTCATAATAGTCCCCTCCATCCTTTAATGAGATCCTGCCATATTCAACAGCGTGACCCCAATGATGATCAGCATTAATCCTGCAACATTTTTACGGTTGAATTTTTCTTTATATATCGTAATTCCTACTAAGGCTGTAAGCGCAGTTCCTAAACCTGCCCATATCGCATACGCGACACTGAGCGGCAGCGTGTCCAGCGATAAAGCCAGGCAATAAAAAGCCAAGCCATATCCCACCAATACACCAATGACTGCCAATTTATTTTTAAACCCATTCGAAGCCTTCAGCATCGCACTGCCGAAAACCTCCGAAACGATTGCAAGCATTAATAATCCATACGCGTACATTACCCTCACTCCTCTCTTGCCTTTCATTCCTGCTAATTTCCGCTATTCCTTTATCTAATAAATTTAATCATCTAAAAAAGTACAGCACCATTTTAATAAGCTCCTCGAAGAAGCTATTACCAATAAGCATAAATTTTCCCTCCATACAAACACTAGGAAAAAAGGAGGAAGCCCTGGTGAAAATAGCGATAATCGGAGCTGGTCTTGCTGGTCTTTCCTGTGCTTTGACGCTGGAAAAACATGGCCATACCGCGGATATCTTTGAGCAGCGAAAGGAAGTAGGGTTTGGCTATACCATCGCAGAATTGATGACTCCCATCCTTCACGCTCCTATCGATGATGCTGTTCAGTATTTTTCCGAAAAACATGATATCCATCTGAAACCTACCTACAATGTCCAAAAAATTTATGTCCATTCCGAAAATGAATCTGCTTATGTAGAAGGGAATATCGGCTTTATCAATATGCGGGGCAGGCATGAGGAAGCCTATGAAAAGCAATTAGCCGAGCAGCTGGTTCACAGTAAGATTCATACGGACAGCCATGTGACATATGATGACATAGCAAAAGAATATACGCATGTCGTGTTAGCGACAGGCGACCCACAGGACACCCAGCAAATCCAGCCGTATGAAATAGCGCTCAAGTCCTGTTTTGCAGGTGCAATCGTTCAAGGGGATTTTGTTCGTAATGAGGTACATACCTGGTTC
Source organism: Thalassobacillus devorans (assembly GCF_900176565.1). Taxonomy (GTDB): domain Bacteria; phylum Bacillota; class Bacilli; order Bacillales; family Halobacillaceae; genus Thalassobacillus; species Thalassobacillus devorans_A. The sequence continues at coordinate 1,117,911 of NZ_FXEH01000005.1, read as the reverse complement.
AATAACCATTTTGCGCCAAAAGGTATGGGCTACTTGCTCCCTCACTCGAAAACGGAAGCGACGCTGGTGATCGTCTATCCTCAATATGAACAGGAATGGGTAGAAGACCGGAGTGAATTTTGGGAGACGTTTGTTTCGCAAGCCTCACGGACATTGAACCAGGAAATAACAATTAAAGAAGAATTCACGATAACAGATTACATGGTTGGAAGGTGTAAGTATCCGCGTATCGGCAACACCTTCTTTGCAGGCAACTGTTTCGGAGGAATCACGCCATTCTTAGGGTTTGGCCAGACGGGATCTATCCTGAGTGGTATCTATGCGGCACAGGATATTTGCGGACTGGGTGATTATGAAACACTTTGTAAACCGCTATACAAGGATTATGATGATTCCCTCGTGTTAAGACGTGCGATTGAAAGCCTGAGCAATCATCAATTGGATTTAGTGACCAAGTCCCTTCACAATTCAATGGTGAAGAAGGTGGTCACCCAGCCGAATATGAGTGTGCTGAAAGGACTCAGCCACTTATTAAAACCGTTTGTCTCGACTAAATAAAATTCAAAAAAACAGCTGACACTTCCTTATGATAGATAGGATCTTAGGGAGCTTGTCGGCTTTTTTATTGATTTGTTATTGTTGAAAAATCCTAGAGCCATTTCATGTTAAATCCTTCATGATTTGTGGTAAAATATTATTAGGTAATTATAACTATAAGTTAAATTTGGAGCTGAGGATATGATCATTCAAGGGTGGCCGTTGTATCTGTTTGCTTTGCTCATTGCAATTCTAGCTAACTTTATCCGGTTTAAAGGGGGCACCTTCTTCAATAAATCCATCCTTGTGGTGGCAGCCTTTGCTTTGTTAAGTCTCCAGCTGTTGTCAGCCGATATCATTTATTTCCGGCAGCTGGCCTTTCTTTTGATTGCGGTAGCTACACTTGCTTTTCGGATACCAGGCGGGTTGTTAAGTGCCGTGATTGCCTGGGGTGTTCTGCTGGGGTACGGTGATCGGGAGTGGAATGTTCTGTTCCATTATCTCCTGTTTGCAGCTGTTATTCATGCCACAGGTTATTTGATTAGAAAAGTGAGGAGCGAACGCCGTCAGATGCTGTCCATGCTTGTTGACAATGCCAAACAGCTGAACGTGTTCAAGGAGGTCAGTTTCGCGATGCAGCAGACCTTCCAGATGGAAAAGCTGTTGCAGACCATTTTGACTTCAGTAACAGCCGGACATGGCCTTGGCTTCAACCGGGCGATGATTCTTTTGAATGATGAGGAGGAAACAAAGCTTACCGGTGTGATGGGAACCGGACCGATGACTGCGGAAGAAGGATATACCGCCTGGGAAGAGATTGCCAGGAACCGGTATGAACTGAAAGACCTGATTGCCATTAAAACAGAAGAAACGAATACCGACCGCTCTCTGAATGAACGGGTCAAAAAGCTGGAAATACCATTGGACCAGCCAAACTTTCTGACGAAAGCGCTGGCCTCCGGGAAACCATTACATATTGAAAATCCAACGGAAAAAGGTGCCCCTCTGCGCTCATTTGCAGAGCAATTTCACATGAAGGAACTGGTCGTATTTCCCTTGATAAATCAAGGTGTGAAGGTTGGTGTCCTGATTATTGATAATCCGGTAAACAAACGAGCAATCACCGCAGGAGAGATAGATGCCGTCCTTCCACTTGCCAACCAGGCTGCGATTGCCATCCATCATTCCCGGCTGTACAACAAAATCGATGTCATGGCACACACAGATGGGCTGACAGGGCTGCTTAATCAGCGTGCTTTTCAGTCAGCTTTGACGGAACATTTTCCCGACGATAGGGAGGGGTATCTCTCTTTGATCCTCCTCGATATTGATTTCTTTAAGCATTTCAATGATACAAACGGACACTTGCTGGGGAATGATGTGCTTATTCAGCTGGCACAAGTGATTCGTTCTTCGATCCGGAAGAGTGACAAGGCTTTTCGCTTCGGAGGCGAGGAGTTTGTCGTGCTGCTCCCGAATACAACGAAAGAAGAAGCGGAACTTATTGCTGAACGTATCCGCAGCAGCGTAGAAAACACAATTTTTCCTTGCGGGGAAAAGCAGCCCGGCGGCTGTTTGACGGTCAGTCTCGGAGTCGCAGCTATGAACGGAGAGCCATCTAATCAGCCAACGTGTCTGGTCGACGCCGCCGATCAGGCATTGTACCAGGCGAAAGCTTCCGGGAAAAATAAGGTCTTCTTAGCATAGGGGGAAATGAATATGATACAAATCGAGGTTCTGATAACAGCCGTCCTGTTTCTCTCGGTTATTCTGTTTAGCAGCCGTCACTTTTACTACAGCGAGTTGAAACAGTTTGCCAAACGAATCGAAACCAGACATGGGATCAATTTGGCAGGTTTGAATTTTTCGTTTGAACAGATGGTCTATTTTATATCGCTTCCGAGCAATATCCCCCTGCTGAAAAAAGCGGGGCAAGAAGACGTGGTTATACGATTTGATTATGGTTCTCTGCTGTGTCCAAGGGTCTCCGGAATAGAAGTCGTAGTCGAGACAGGAAATGAACATATGAGCTTAGCGTACCTTCCTATCAAAGATTTCCGGCTCCCTACGTTAGATAAGATGTTTGAAGAGGGGAAAATCGATGAGAAGGCCTACCTGAAACTGAGTGCAGCCAAGCTGATGGAAGCAGAAACGATAAAAGAAATTAAAGAAGAAGTATATCAGCAAATCCGCAGAAACAGAGAGCCGTCTGTATAAGTAACATACAGGCAATACACTTCCTCTTCGGATGGCGATGGACGTTGCCAGCGATTTTGGGACAAACAGCCCCCGACCTACAAAGTATTGGTCGGGGGCTTTTTTGGCTGAAATACTTTTATCCCAGGCTCTTTTTTAAGATTAGGAAATTTTTCTATTGTTTTAGGTGATAAAAGGTTTTACAAACTCATAAAATAGTTATACAATAACTATACAAAGATTAAACAAAAATGGAAGGGTGGTAGATGAAAATGAAAGGTTTAGACATGATTGCACTTATTCTTATTATTGTAGGCGGCTTGAACTGGCTATTATTCGGCTTATTCCAGTGGGATCTGGTTGGTGGAATTTTCGGAGGAATGGACAGTCCGGTTGCACGAATTGTCTACATCCTGGTTGGTATCGCAGCTATATATTCTCTAACGCTTTTGAAAAAGGTCAAGTAAAAGTTAGAAACGAGCCTGCCCCCACGTTACAGCAGAGGGGGCAGGCATTTTTGATCAACTATTGACATTAAGGAAAGAGTGGCATATCTTAAATCTATACCATTCTGCAAATATGGTATGAAAAAAGGAGATATTTTTATGAGTGTGGCTGTTCTTAACTAATACGAATCGTATAATCCCTGATTATTTTCAAAATCGCCTTCTTAAAGGTGTTATTTGTGCTGGATTGATCAGGGGTAGTTAAGAACAGGCATACCCAAAGGTTTTAGAAAGAGCTGTGACGGGCCTGTCGTAGCTCTTTCTTTATATCTGCATGCAGAATGGTAAGTGTGAAAGCCATCGCGGGGGAAGTACAGCCTGCGATGGCTTTTTGTATTTTTAACTAATTAAATAATTAAGGAGCTTATGGAAAGTGAATAAAAAAGCGATGAATGATTTAGGGTTTAATCAAATTATCGAAGAGATTGCTTCTTACGCACTGACACACAAAGGAAAGCAGACGATACGTGAATTAACACCTATGGTAGATAAAAGACACATTGAACGTTCTTTCCAGGAAATTGGTGAGGCTATCGCAATATTGCGTCTTAATTCCAGTGTCCCAATTCATTCTTTGGATTCTGTTATCCGTTCCCTGGAAGAAGGAGAGAAAGGACGTTACCTTCCAGTCGGTTCCCTTCAAGGGATTATTGAGTTTTTGGATCATTGTCGCAAGCTGAAGCGGTTTATGAATGATAAAGGATATGTTGCCCCGACGATTTCCGTCTACGTTGATTCCATGTCAGACTTAACCTTTCTGGAGGAGGAATTACGAAGGTGCTTGAAAAATGGAAGAATCGATGACTATGCATCCAAAACGCTATTAAAACTCAGGCGTGATTTACAGACAGAACAGACAAAGCTGAAAAATCGTGCACAAGAAGTGTTGAAAAAACAATCTTCTTTGTTGCAAGAATATATAATTATAGAGAAAAATGGTCGACTTACTCTTCCGGTCAAGCGTGAATATCGCCAGAAAGTAAAGGGTTCCGTAATTGATACCTCCTCTTCAGGCGCAACCGTATTCATAGAACCAAAGGAACTGACAGAGCGGCAAGACATGATTGAATATATGAAACTGTCTGAGCAGCATGAAGTTGAACAAATATTGTACTACCTGACGGGGGCTGTCCTCGAATACAAGCAGGAAATCCTTATAGCAATTGATGTCATGCATCAGTATGACGTCATTTTCGCAAAGGCTAAATACGCTGTTCATATAGAGGCTGATATGCCAGGGCTAAATAGGGATGATCAGATCTCCCTGATTGAGGCCCGTCATCTCCAATTAGGGAAGGAAGCTGTACCATTGACCATCGAAATGAAACCGGAGGAGCAAGCGTTGATAATTACAGGTCCTAATACTGGTGGGAAAACTGTGACCCTTAAAACGACTGGTCTATTAACGATGATGGCCCAGGCAGGCTTATGGATTCCAGCCAGTCCAGAATCCCAGGTGATGATATTTGATGATATTTTTTGCGACATTGGCGACGGACAAAGCATTGAGGCCAATTTAAGTACTTTTAGTTCAAGGCTTGTCAATATCGTTGACATCTTACAACATGCTCGACCGGGAACCTTGGCATTAATTGATGAAATTGGTTCAGGCACAGAGCCCAATGAAGGGATGGGTCTTGCTCAGGCTATTTTGGAGCAGTTGGTGGCCAAGAAAGCGAAATTAATGGTTACGACCCATTTTACGGAGATGAAAGAGCTCGCTCATCAGCGTAATGATTTTATTAATGGCTCCATGTCCTTTGATTTGGAGACATTACAACCGACCTATCGATTGGTGATTGGGGAATCGGGGGATAGTCAGGCATTTCAAATTGCATTAAAGTTGGGTCTTCACCCTTCCATCATCCAGCGTGCCCATGAAGTTACCTATCACGAAACAAAGGAGTATACGATAGATCAAGAAGTGCTCAATTCTAATGAAATGAAACAACAGATAAACGTGGCACGTTACAAGAAAAAGAACGCTGCTCCTAAGCGAGAGGTAACATTCTCCCGTTTTAATATGGGTGATAATGTGAAGATTAAAGCAACAGGGGAAACAGCCATTGTTTATAAAGGTCCAGATGAAAGTGGAAATTACATCGTACAGCAGCAGGATAAAAAGCTGAAAATGAACTATAAACGACTGGAGCTGTACATTAAAGCTCAGGATCTATATCCCCCTGATTACGATTTTGATATCATCTTTCAATCTAAGGAATACCGCAAAGTTACCAAGGAGCTTGATCGTAAACATGTGGAAGGTCTGACAATTGAGACCGACGATGATTTCTAAACGAAATGTTATTAATTTAAGAGTTGGAATGACTACTGACCCTTTCTGATGATGGAAAGGGTTTTTTTACCAGTGAGGAGATCCTTTCACTGAAGTTTTCTTTATGCAGGAATATGTAAGCTGGTTTATACGTAGTTGCCATTTTTTCACATCATCGGTATGCTAAAAATAGACAGAATAATCAGACATAAGTGTGAACCGTAATTTAAAAAAGGAGTGTATGCATGCAGAACTTTGGAAATCAAGTACAGTTTCGTTTATATCAGACGATGCAGCAGCCTGACCCCAATCGTCTTCCGGTTGTTTGCGAGGAATGGGAAGAAAAGGCAAGAGAAGCACTGGAAGATGGTCCTTATGATTATGTAGCAGCCGGCGCTGGTGCGGGTAAAACCATGCAGGCCAACCTTAACGCCTTTGATCGTTGGGAGCTTGTACCGAGGATGCTCCGAAATGTAGAGAAGCGTGATTTACATGTCCGTCTGTTTGGTGATACATACCCGTTTCCAGTCCTTCATGCACCAATCGGGGTGCAGTCGATCATTCATGAAGAAGGTGATCTGGGTTCGGCAAGAGCGTGTGCGGAGCTTGGTGTTCCTTTCATTGCAAGTAGTGCTTCGACGACGCCTATGGAGAAAATTGCGGAAGAGATGGGGGATTCCCCTCGTTGGTTTCAATTATACTGGAGTAATGATCCGGACATCGCTGCCAGCTTTTTGAAACGAGCCGAAGCTTCCGGATACACGGCCATCGTTGTGACACTGGATACGCCTATGATGGCCTGGCGGGAAAAGGATTTGAAAAATGTATACCTGCCGTTTTTATTAGGAGAAGGTGTCGGAAATTATTTTACGGATCCGGCATTTTGTTCCAAGCTGGAGAAACATCCAAAGGAAGACCCGGAAGCCGCCATCATGCTCTGGACACAGGTGTTCGGCAACGCTGGTTTAACGTGGGAGGATATTGCCTTTTTGAAGGCGAATACGAACCTGCCCATTATTCTAAAGGGAATTCTGCACCCGGATGATGCGAAACGGGCAGTAGAATATGGAGCGGATGGCGTCATTGTATCCAACCATGGCGGACGCCAGGTAGACGGAGCAATAGGAGCGCTTGATGCATTGCCTGGAGTCTGCGGAGTTATCCAGGATAAGATTCCCGTCCTGATGGACAGTGGCATCAGGCGAGGTTCTGATATTATCAAAGCGATGGCCTTAGGAGCAAAAGCCGTTCTTGTAGGAAGGCCGTGTATGTATGGCCTGGCAGCAGCGGGACAGCAAGGTGTAAAAGAAGTGCTGCAAAATATGATTGCAGATTTGGACATCACCCTGGCTTTGACAGGGGAGAGTTCAGTACGGGAAATGGACTCGTCCATCCTCAAAAAAGCAGACTAACCGAAGGCTGATACAAAATGGCAGGACTGTTTTGTGTCAGCCTTCTTCTTAATGTCTAGGAAATTATAAAACTTTTTTGTCAACTTTACGTGGTGGGTTACATCCAGCTCCAGCGCCTACCCCCTCGAGGTCTTAAGTCAATCCTCTCTGTGACAAAGACCGTCACGCCGAGTCTTGTCTTAAGCTTGTCGGGGGTGAGCAAGGCGCTTGCGCTTTTGTAATTATTTACGCATGTTAAAGTGCGCATTCAACTGGCCGCGGAGCATTTCTTCGCGTACCTGGCGTTTTTTCTCTTCTTTTTTCATATCCTGTCTGATTTCATATGTCTGTACGCCTTCCTCGCGCTTGTTGGCAATATCCATCAGCAGTTCTACGTCGTGGAAGGAATATTTTCGGGTCCCTTTTTTGCTGCGATCCGGGAAGACCAGCCCGCGTTCTTCGTAATAGCGGATTTGCCGTTCCGATAAACCGGTAAGCTCATGGACAACACCGATTGTTATTACTTTTTTATCTTTATAAGAAGTCAAAGCGAATGACACCCCCAAACCGTGATCATTTCTGTTCTATTTCATGTAAGGAAAGTTTACATATTCTATTATATGAGGGGTTTATAGGGTTTGTGTATGCTGATATACCTTTTAATATGTTGATTGTAGAGGATAATAGTAATTATATCATCATTGTTGTAAGAAAATCTTACAAACTTTAATTTACTGCATAAAAAAAGTCCCTGGAGAGGGACTTAAGGTTGTTCTTATGGATGATTGCGGTAAAGGATAATCAGTAAACCTAACAGGAGAACATCCAGCCTGGCGCTGAACAAAGCATGTACAAACCCGCCATGCAAAGCGGGGATTTTTGTCAATATAATGGCGGCAGTAATAATGAACATTAAAACCATCGTCGCGTATTTAATATATCTGCCCATAATCAATAGAATGCCAGCAACTAATTCAGCCGTAGCAACCGCGTACATCAATTGGACCGGGCTTGGTAGTCCCAGGTTTATAAACACACTCCCCATCTCTGAGTTTAGCAGCTTCATCAATGCGGACGTCAGGAATACAAAAGCAACTAAATAGCGGATCAGTTTCATTGTCGTCATCGCCTGTCCCCCTTTGTAAGAGACTATGCAAACGGGGGACAGACAATGACAGACATTTGTTTAATGGTCGTGGCCAGAATCCTCTTCCTCGGGAGCGGCATTGTTAAGGAACCATCTTTCCCCAATAAAGATTAGTATGATAAACACAACAGAAACGGCAACAACCAGCAGGTCTGTTGTCAATTTCACCCACAAAAAGGCGCCTAACACAATTGCATCAAGCATTAGCGCGGTTAAAACCACCCCTGTGCTGGCATTCACTTTTTCTCGTAAATGCTTGTACACACCCCAGTGAACAATCATATCCATAACGAGATAAAGGATAGCTCCCATCGATGCGATCCTGCTTAGGTCGAAAAATATCGTCAGTACCATCGCAAAGACTATCGTATAGACAAGCGTGTGTTTCTGAATTCTTCCAGGCATCCCGAAATGCTTATGCGGGATAAGCTTCATATCTGTCAACATCGCCAACATCCGGGAAACGGCAAATACGCTCGCTATGATACCGGAAATGGTAGCGATAATGGCGATAATAACTGTAAACCATAACCCGAGACTGCCGAAAGCAGGTCGTGCTGCTTCAGCCAGAGCGTAATCTTTCGCTTCAATGATCCGGTCGAGTGGAAGGTTGCTCGACACCGCCCAGGCTAATAACAAGTAAATAACCAGACTGATTAGTATCGAAATGATAATCGCCCGGCCAATGTTTTTCTTCGGATTGACGATTTCCGATCCACTATTGGTAATCGTCGTAAACCCTTTGAACGACAGAATAGTCAATGCGACTGAAGCGATGATGGTGGCGATGGTCGTCTGCGGGGTCTCCCCTCCACCCTCAGCGGGGGAGAAGGAAAAACCGGCAACCCATAAACCGCCAATCGCAAAAATCGCAAGCCCTACAATTTTTAGTAGAGACACGATCGAAGTAAACGTCTGAATGAATTCATTCCCTGATATATTGACCAGGAAAGCAAACGTCAGTAACCCAACACCCAACAACGGGACGAGAAAACTTGACGCGTCGATGCCGAATAATTGCAGCGTATAAGTCCCGAACGTCCTTGCCACCAGGCTTTGGTTGATCACCATGGAAAAAGCCATCAGCAAAGCAGCGGCAGCTGTCAACGTTCCTTTCCCGTACGCTTTTACTAAAAACATGCCAATACCGCCGGCCGATGGAAATTCCGTGCTCATTTTCACATAAGAATAAGCGCTGAAACCTGTAACGATGCCCCCTATGATAAAAATAAGGGGAAACCAGGAACCGGAAAGTTCGGCCACCTGACCGAGCAGTGCAAAAATCCCGGCACTGATCATGACACCTGTGCCGAGGCCTACCGTACCAATCAAGGATAAGCTGTTCTTTCTATAATCAGACATGGATAACACCTCCGAATGTTACTTTTAGGATTCGCCTGTTTAAGATGCTTACCCGGAAAATATGCAGATTTTATGCACACACAAAAAAACAGAGCTGGCGCCAGCTCTGTCTGTTAGATAATCTCTTCCTTTTTCAAAACTGCTTCGATGCCAAAACGCCCTTCTTTCAAAACAGCTTCCCGCCACTCTTGCTCTTGTGGATAGAACATCGCTTTGAACTCATCAAGAATCCACTGCCGGTCTTCTTCTTTTTCGGCACCTTCCCAGTATAGCCGATTTTCGAGAACGATCGTCGTAAACTCCCGTAACTCTGCTTTTTTCCCTTCGCCGAAGGTGCCGAATTCGAATAAGGCGGAAAAAAGTTCGGTGTCTGGATATTCTTCCTTTCTGAGTTTATGAAAATGGTTGGTGGAATCTCCTTTTACTTTTTTCGGTGTGAACTTCTGGATATTTTTAATTCCATAAAAGGATTTCAGTTCATCTTCATCGCGTTCTTCGAGTTCTGAAGCGACCATCGTAATTTCATTGGTTGGGCCGAGTGCGGTATGCCAGTCCATGTGAATGACTTTTGAGTAATCCGACAATAACCTGTGCTGCATCTTTTTCAGGAACGCAGCCGATTCTTCTTCTTTATTTCCGCCGTAATAGACGCCTTTTTCGAATTCGAACTGCCCCATGCCTTTCGCTTCTTTGATGGCGCTGTAGCCTTCCTTGGCTAATGCTTTCGTCAGCTGGGCGTGCAGCTCATTTTTATCTTTTGTCAGGTCGGTGATTGTTCCGTTCGGTAAAAAGAGTTCACTTTCTTTTTCATAATATTTGTTGACGTCTTCAGGGACAGAATCCTCATCATAGAGCTGGTTGCGGTTCAAGTCAACGTTGTTTTCGTTGACGCGGCGGAAGTTCCGCATTCCCCATGGGTTGAGCCCATGAATCAGACAGATACCCGTCGTGTCCGGGTCCATTTGATCCAAATACTCATCTACGAATAAGTGAATGACCGCTGCCCCGGCATATCCCTCGATTCCGTGCTCACCGGAAGTGAAAAAAAGGACCTGGTCCTTGGATTTGCGGGCATTCGCATAGATCATATCGATGGTATTATCTTCTCCGGCGCTGATGGTTTCACTAATCAGTTCAGCCTCCGGCCACTTTTCTTTGATTTTATCGAGATGGCTGCGAAATGCAGCGCGTGATTCTTCATAGCTTTTCGGAAAATAGTGTAAAGGTTCGCTCATACGCTTTCCATCCTTTCTGGCGTTTTTCTTTATTCATTCCACATTTGAGGGATATCAAACTACGTGTCTATCAAGGATGAAAACACGCTCAGATTATATCCGAGCGTGTTGTATAGTAATGCTGCTTCCTTTTATTCTTCAGCAGCACTCAATTCATCTTCGGTGACCCATTTATGGTCGGTCACTTCCTGATCACCATGGACAGTGGTGAAGTCGAGCATGTAGACAGTTGTTTCTTCAGCTGTATCAATAGTAGCCTTGGCGCCATTCATGCCTTCCATATGATCAGCATTCAATGTAACCTCCGTTCCTTCTTCTAGTGGAGCTTCACCTGGATCTTCCAATTCCTCATGGATGATCCATTTATGATTCGTTACCGGGTCGCCGCCATCCGTGGGAGTGAAAGATACGGCATAAGCCGTCGTGGTAAAAGCTCCCGTTACCGTTGCTTCAGCTCCTTTCATCATCGTTTCTCCGCCTTCTGAATGTTCTGCTTCGATGATGACGGTATCTCCTTCATTAAAGGCAGGGTCTTCTGCAATTTTCAGCTCTTCCGGAACATCTCCATCACTGGACATATGGTTTCCGCCATGACCTCCCTGCGTTGAATTATCGTCATCTTCTGGTTGGCCATTCTCCTTAGAAGAATCGCCTTCCGTCTGTTCTTCCTGAGTCGTTTCTTCATTAGTGGAATCATTATTATTGGATTCGTCTCCTCCACAAGCTGCCAGCAGCAGAAGAAGAGATAGAAACAACATCGCTAAGCCAGTATACTTTTTCATCCTTTTTGCCCTCCTTTTGATCTTTCATCCTCGTGACATTCCCTTATTTTCAGAAAAAATGCTGATTTTATTTTAATTCCAACCATTTTCCCATCGGGAATAGGCCATCTTTAGGGGGGAAAAGTGGAAGGGCACATCTAGCATTGCTTATAATGGGATTAATAAGAACACAAGGAGGTTATACAGTGAAGGAGAAGGTACAGTTACATAAAGAAACATTTTTGCATGAACTGGAAGAGTTTTTAAAAATTCCGAGTATCTCCGCGGTTGAAGCCCATAAGGACGATGTGAAAAAAGGGGCTGAATGGGTCGCAGGTGCACTTAAAAACATTGGCATGGAGCATGTCGAAATCATTGAAACAGACGGGCATCCGATCGTTTATGGCGACTGGCTCCATGCAGAGGGGCGTCCGACGGTTCTCATCTACGGCCACTATGATGTCCAGCCACCGGAACCATTAGAATTATGGGAAACACCGCCGTTCGAGCCGGTGATCCGTGATGGCAAAATTTTTGCACGCGGGGCGACTGATGATAAAGGCCAGCTGTTCCTGCACATCAAAGCGTTGGAACTATTGAAAAAAGAGCATGGCATCTTCCCGGTGAATGTGAAATTCTGTATTGAAGGGGAGGAGGAGATCGCGAGCCCGAACCTCGGTCCATTCATTGACGCAAATGTGGATAAGCTTGCTGCTGATGCTGTACTCGTTTCGGATACATCCTTTATTGAAAAAGGTCAGCCTGCGATTTGTACTTCCCTGCGCGGTGCGCTTGCTATGGAAGTCGAGGTGAAGACCGCCAATTCTGATCTTCACTCCGGTGCTTACGGAGGAGCGGTTCCTAATGCTGTACATGCGCTGGTACGCCTGCTTGATTCCCTCCATGAAGCAGATGGGAAAATTTCGGTCGAAGGCTTTTATGAAGGGGTGCCGGAACCGACAGAGCAACTGCGGAAAGAAGTAGCGGAAATTCCTTTTGACGAAGAAGAGATGAAGCAGGAATTGGGCCTTGATGCATTATTCGGCGAGTCCGGATTCACCTTCCATGAACAAACCGGCATTCGCCCGACGCTGGAGATCAACGGGGTGACCGGGGGTTATCAAGGGGAAGGTATCAAAACGATTATTCCTAAAGAAGCGAGTGCCAAAATCAGCTGCCGGCTGGTGGGTGACCAGGATCCGCAACGCGTATACGAATTAATTGAAGAGCACCTGGAGGAACACAAACCCGCTGGTGCCAAAGTATCGACAAAGCAGTTCATCCAGGCGAAGCCTGTAGCACTTGATTCCCGGAATCCGATGATTCAGAAAGCCGCTGATGCATACGAAAAAGTTTACGGCGTCCGTCCGCTCTTCCCGAAAGAAGGCGGCTCGATTCCGATTGTTGAAGTTTTTGCGCGGGTACTGGATGCGCCGGTTGTACTGATGGGGTTCGGTCTCCCCACGGAAAATCTTCACGCGCCGAATGAACATTTCCACCTCGACAATTTTGAAAAAGGAATCGAGACGATCTGCGAATACCTGCAATCTTTCTAACCACTGTATTAATACAGAATCTTTTCTAAAGGCGTGTCGTAGCCATGCATATGATTTTACGTATCACTCTTATCGTTTCCGGATTTATTACCCTGTTCCTTGGCATTCTCGGCATCGTACTGCCGCTGTTGCCAACGACACCATTTTTATTGTTGTCGGCCGCCTGTTTTGTCCGGAGCTCCGACCGGCTGTATCACTGGCTGATCACCAACAAATGGTTCGGCAAATATATCCGTGATTTCCGTGAAAAACGAGGCATCCCGCTGAAAGCAAAAGTTATCGGGGTGACTGTTTTGTGGGTATCGATGCTTTCTTCTGCCTTCTTTTTCGTCGATCTCTGGGTGATCCGGGTGTTGATGATTCTGATTGGAGCCTTTTTCACCTATGTGATGCTGTCATTCAAAACATTGAGATAACAAACGTAAACGTTGCTGTTTACGTTTGTTTTTTTGTATTTCCGCCTTATCTCCGCTATCTTCTCCCCTGTCTCAAAAATGTTCCGCCCTGTCTCAATAAACTTCTTCCCTAACGGAAACATGTTCTTACTTAACGCCACTCCGTAGTCTTTTTCTATGATAAAAAACACCTAAATAATAGACTAAAGCACTAATTCATAAAAAATTCTGAAAAAGTGGTTGCATTTTCCGGCCAAACTATATAGACTGTATCATAACAGTTAAACAAAAAATTTTACTGTATTATAAAAGGAGGAATTAACATGAAAAAACAGATCGAACGAAACAGCGGACATCATTGCCCGGAGTGCGGTACACCAGTAGGAGATCACAGCGCGATTTACTTTATGGAATGTGAACATTGCCTGGCGAAAAGTGAAGAGTAAATTTTTTTAACCATACTGTTATATAATAATTATAAACTTCGGTCTATGTGTTATAACAAATAGGGGCAGGCACCAGGCCTGTCCCGTCCATAAATCCATGAGCAACATCTTTATATATAACCATTTCTAAGGAGGAGTCAGATTTTATGAAACAAGAAAGAATCGAAAACCTGAAAGAACAATGGAAACAGGAACGCTGGGAAGGGATTACACGTCCATATGAGCCGGAAGATGTCATTCGTCTCCGCGGATCGATGGACATTGAATATACTTTAGCGAAAAAGGGTTCAGAAAAATTGTGGAAGATGCTGAATGAAGAAGGTTACGTACATGCGCTTGGAGCTCTTACTGGTAACCAGGCGATGCAACAGGTGAAAGCAGGACTGAAAGCTATATACTTAAGCGGGTGGCAGGTTGCGGCAGATGCCAACTTGTCCGGTCATATGTATCCTGACCAAAGCCTGTACCCGGCAAACAGCGTGCCACAGGTGGTCAAGCGGATTAACCAGGCATTGCAGCGTGCTGATCAGATTCACCATATGGAAGGTAAGGACGATATCGACTGGTTCGCGCCGATCGTTGCCGATGCCGAAGCAGGATTCGGCGGCCAGTTGAATGTATTTGAATTGATGAAAGGAATGATTGAAGCAGGAGCCTCTGCGGTACACTTCGAGGACCAATTATCTTCCGAGAAAAAATGCGGGCACTTGGGCGGAAAAGTATTGCTGCCGACACAGAATGCAGTACGCAACTTGATATCAGCCAGATTTGCAGCGGATACAATGGGTGTTCCAACCATAATTATCGCCCGGACCGACGCCAATGCGGCAGATATGATCACGAGCGACCTGGACCCGTATGATGCTGAATTCATGACTGGCGAACGGACAGCAGAAGGATTCTTCCGTACAAAACCAGGCATTGAACAGGCGATTTCCCGCGGTCTGGCTTATGCACCGTATGCCGACCTGATCTGGTGTGAAACTTCAGAACCGAACCTGGAAGAAGCACAGCAGTTTGCCGATGCCATCCATGAGCAATTCCCTGGTAAACTTTTGGCGTACAATTGCTCGCCATCATTCAACTGGCAAAAGAAACTGGACGACGAGACGATCGCCAACTTCCAGAAGGAGCTTGGCAAAATGGGCTATAAGTTCCAGTTCGTGACACTGGCAGGTTTCCATTCCTTGAACCATGGCATGTTCGAATTGGCTCGCCAATACAAAGACCGCGGCATGGAAGCTTATTCCGAGCTGCAGCAGGCTGAATTCGCCAGCGAAGAACATGGCTACACCGCTACCCGCCACCAGCGCGAAGTCGGAACTGGATACTTTGATGAAGTTGCCCAGGTCATTTCTGGCGGAACATCTTCAACGACGGCATTGAAAGGTTCGACGGAAGCGGATCAATTTAACGAACGAGAACTGTCTCCTCAAAAATAATCAGCAAAAGGGTGCCGGCAATCGGCACCTTTTTTAATGGGCAACTTTTGGTTGTAATGGTACGATCTTGCCTGCTAATCGTACGCCTGTCGTTCAAACCGTCTTTTTCAATGCGAAAACAGCAAGCGCAACTGCGCTAAAGCCGCTGGCAAGTTTACCGACAATCATGGCAAACACCATCTCCTGGTTGACCCCCGCGACAAAACCTAAATGGCCACCGAACACAAACGCTCCGCTTACTGCAAACGCGACATTGATGACTTTTCCTCGAGGTTCCATCTCCTTTAAAAGCGCCAGCATCGGGATACTGTGTGCGAGTGATGCAATCAGCCCGGTTGTCGAAGTTTCACTGATCTGCAGTCTTCCGCCGATTTTTGCTAAGTATTTATCAAAGGCACGGGAGATGAACGCAACCATTGGAAAAGCACCGGCAAGGAAAATGGCGAGTCTGCCAACGATTTGAATCCCTTCATCGAGGGGCGTCATGTTGGGGATGACGACAATGCCGGTCAGGGTTTCTACTGCGATTGCGGTGAGTCCGATAATCGCTAATGCTTCTACTCCTTTACCGAATATCGAAAACCCGGAGATCATCATCGAAGGTTTTTTCCATAATCCGATGGCAATCACAGTCGAAAAAATAATCGTAGGTATCAGGTTAATGAGAATAATAGTCAGCTCCAGCCCTGCCACCATCGCACCTGTAAACGCGCCGACAGGGACAGTGATCAGTCCGAGAAGAATACCTCTGGCGAAGTAGGGGTGATCCTGTTTTTCAATGATTCCGAGTGCAACAGGTATGGTGAACACGATCGTCGGGCCCATCATCGTTCCAAGGAAAACCCAGGCGAACAGCTCGGCATCCGGGTGCTGAGACATTTCGGTCGCCAGCGAGTAGCCGCCCATATCGATGGCGAGAATCGTGTTTGCGAAAGTGGCTGGATCGGCACCGATCACTCCGTATACCGGAGAGATGACAGGGGTCAGGAATTTGGCTATCACAGGTGCCAGGGAAATGATTCCGACCATCGCGAGCGTCAGAGACCCCATCGCCATGAACCCTTCCGTGAAACGATCGCCGAACCCGAACCGGTTGCCGAGTATTTTATCGGTGGCTCCAATACAAAGAAATCCTATTACAATTAGTATGATGATATCGTTGATTCCCATAGCCCATCTGCCCTTTCGTTCAAGTTAATTTCTATCATAGTAGAGTAGTAGGCAGAATAGAAGCTAAATATGAAAGAATTTTACTTGCCGGTATCCGGACTTATGCTGGAGATAATAGGTTAAGAGAATGCTTTTTAGTAACGAGGGGTCACTGTTTTTATCGGAAGGTAGTGCAAGGATGGCTGTATAGCTATCAAGCTGGATTCAATCAAAACTTAACCCTTTTGATTGTTTGAAACTATTGGTATAACGGGTGTATTCATTCAATAGTTCATCTAAGTATTGAGATACTTTTACGACTTCAGGATAGGGATCTTCTGTTATATATATGTGGTACATTTTTTGTCGTTGTTCTTCAATTTTCTGTTCCAATTCAGCTTTTTTCATCTTTTTTCCCTCCATTTCGTTACATTATTCGATAGCAAAAGTTTCCAAATGGGGATGGAAAAAACTTCAAATTGAAGCAATAGAGAAATTTTTCCTTTGGCTTTATTTTTTCGTCTTCAGCTGATATGATTACTAGCATACTGGTTTCTGAAAATTGGATAAAAATCTTATCAAGAGAGGTCGAGGGTATGGCCCGGCGACGCCTCAGCAACCTGTATCATACAAGGTGCTAATTCCTGCAAGTTCTTTGAACTTGAGAGATAAGAAGCGGCGAATTCTATTATAAAGTCTCTTCTTATTGGAAGGGACTTTTATTTTTTTATCCTTTAAGTAAGTGTAAGAAAGGACTAAGGCTTTCGCCAAAAGTTCCTGGAGACAAAGCAATTTTTGTAAAGCAGAGGAGAGGATTAGAAATGACAGACACAAAAACTATAACAGCACCATTCCGCGGGGACCATGTCGGAAGTTTTCTCCGCCCGGAGCGGCTGAAGAAAGCACGCCAGCAAAGGCAGAATGGGGAAATTTCTGCAGAAGAACTGACACGGATGGAAGATGAAGAGATTATCAAACTGGTAGAAAAGCAAAAAGAAGCAGGCCTGCAATCGATTACCGATGGGGATTTCCGCCGTGCCTGGTGGCATTTTGATTTTCTTGAACATTTAGTTGGTGTCAAAGGATACGAGCCGGAATCCGGCATCCAGTTCAAAGGGGTGGAAACGAAACCACATTCGGTCCGGGTCATCGATAAAGTCGATTTCAGTGATAACCATCCGATGATTGAGCATTATAAATTTCTTCATTCCCTGGTGGGAGAGAGTCATACGCCGAAGTTCACGATTCCGAGCCCGAATATGCTATTATTCCGAGGCAATATCAATAAGGAAATCTATGAAAATGAAACAGAATTGCTGAGCGATTTGACAAAAGCCTATCAAAAAGCGATCCAGGCCTTTTACGATGCCGGATGCCGCTACCTGCAGCTCGATGATACGTCATGGGCAGGATTTTTCTCAGAAGAAGGCCTGCAGATGATCCGTGACCGTGGCCAGGACCCGGATCAACTAAAAGGATGGTTTGTCCAGGCAGTCAATGAATCGATTGCTAAAAAGCCGGAGGATCTTGTGATTACGATGCATATTTGCCGGGGCAACTTCCGCTCCACATATACCGCATCCGGCGGCTATGATGCGGTATCGGAAACGATTTTCAGCGAACTGAATGTAGACGGGTTGTTCCTCGAGTATGATGATGAACGCTCCGGCGGGTTTGAACCGCTACGTCACGTGAAGCGCGATGACCTCCGAGTCGTCCTTGGACTGATCACCTCTAAAACAGGGGAGCTCGAAGATAAAGATCGTATCAAAAAACGAATCGCGGAAGCGGCGGAATATGTATCATTAGATCAGCTGTGCCTCAGCCCGCAATGCGGGTTTGCATCCACTGAAGAAGGCAATATTCTTTCTGAAGATGAGCAATGGGCGAAAATCAGGCATGTCCTTGAAATCGCAGACGACGTTTGGAATTAATTAATCAAAAGCCAGCCACTTATTGGAAGAGTGGCTGGCTTTTTAAGTGGGATTTAGAATCTTCTGGCAAGGAGCGAACATCTCCATGGCAATCAGGCTTCTATCTCTGCTATGAGCTGATCAAATAGTGCATCTACTTTACTGTCATCTGTCGCCGCCGCGTAGATTTGCTCAAGCTCATCATGCAGCCGCTTCGCTTCCTGCAATATGACAATGCCATTTTTCATATAGGATTTATAGCTGCGATTCAATTCCATAATCGCGGTGGCGTAATTCTCATCCGTCCCTGGTGTAACCGCTTTTTCATAGATATCGACGATTTCATCCCCGTCTCTTTCAGGAAAATATTCATGGGGGTCGGTGCTGTCAAAAATACAAAATCCGAGCTCGCGGACAACGACCATATCCATGCTCTCTGGATCGAACCCGCAGTGGTACATTTCGATATTGAAGCCAAGTTCTTCCGCTGCGGCGGCGATTTTTTTCAATAACGTCGATTTTCCGGTTCCTGCCCGGCCTTTGATGAAGTAGCGTTTATCCAGCCCTTCGGTAAGATTATCGATGTAGTCCATTACACCATGTGGAGTGGAAGCACCAAAGAAGCGGTGTTTGACAATGGCGGTCCGGCCTGTGGATGCCACCCCGTCGAAAAAGCGTTTGTTCAGATCGACAGCCAGCTGGTTCGCTTTCGTAAAGTCCATCTGGTTGATGTATATTTCTTCGAGGCCATCGTGGATATGCAGACCGGTCGCAAAGGAAGCGTGGGCCGAGGAAAATTCGTTTTCTATTTTTTCCTTCAAACCGAGGATTTCATCTTCGTGAATAGCAAGCTGATCTTTATCCAGCGCGACATCGGTATCTATGTCTTTGCCGCTCCCCGTAAAGCAGTCCCCATCCACGAAACCGATGTTCAAACCCGGAAGAATTATGCCGTCCAGTTCTTCGGGATCTGAAGACCGATGAATCATTTCCAAAGCCATACCTTTTTTCAACGATGCCTCCGCAAGCCGCTTCATCAGCCGCGATTTCACACCTGGAGAGGTCCCATTTAATTTATATATCAGGCCGGTATCCTGAAAACAACTGTCATACAACGTGAAAAAGCCTTTGGCCGTGTGGTCGCCGGCGAAGTAATGGATAACATTCCCTTTCACAGTAACACGCTCCCCGATTTATTCTCTTTTCCTTGTGTAATAGGCTATGCAATTTTCTGTTATGGGTGATTGTCTAGCAGGAATCAGGCGGAATCAGTCGAAATAGTAGGGGAATGGAGGGATACCATGAGGCTGACACATATCAGGCTGCTGGTCGATAATTATGAGGAATGTTTCTTTTTCTACCGGGATACGTTAGGGTTTGAGGTTACCTGGGGAAATGAGCAGTCGAATTATGCCGATTTCAAAGGAATCGGTGATGCAACCTTAGGATTATTCGAACGAAAGCAGATGGCAGCAGCGGTGGGGGAATCCTATGACCGTGATGCGAAAAACCACGATACAGCGACGCTGGTTTTTAACGTTGACGATGTCGAGGAAGCCTATCACAATTGGAAAGGGAAAGTTTCCTTTATTACTACTCCTGTGGAACAGCAGGACTGGGGCATTAAAGTTGCTCATTTCCGCGATCCGGCAGGAAATTTGATTGAGCTTTACGAACCGATTCCCGGTTCCATGGAAAAAGGAGGATAATTTCATGCGTATATATATTACCAGTGTATTTGTGAAAGATCAGGCGAAAGCATTGCAATTTTATACCGAGGTGCTCGGTTTTGAGAAAAAAATGGACCTTCCGGCCGGAGATTTCCGCTGGTTGACGGTGGTTTCACCGGAAGATGCCGGAGGAATCGACCTGCTGCTGGAGCCGAATCATCATCCTGCCGCCAAACAATACCAGGAATCCATTTACCGTGACGGTATTCCGGCTACTTCATTTGCTGTCGATGATATTGACGCGGAGTACGAACGACTGGCGTCCCTTGGTGTGAGATTCCAAACGAAGCCGACCAATATGGGAGGATCAATGGTCGCCGTTTTTGATGATACGTGCGGCAACATGATTCAGCTCGTCCAGGCATAATCAGGGATTGATTTTATGACGGAGAAAGGCGATTCCGATCAAAAGGACCGGCAGGATGATTTGCAGCGGGACATGGACATACATGGGAACAATTTCCAAACCAACAAAGATGTGTCTCACATAATCATGGCTGATCATATAAGTAATAATGATCAGAATGATTCCCGCTCCGCTCACGAGCCATATGCGTTTCGATCGGGGAATGAGAAAAGTTTCATGCATGCCAAGGATGGCGGCATGAAAAAATAGGGCGATTTTAAAAAAGCCTAAAACAATCATCGTTATAATGACAAGCGGGTCCATCCTCTGGATGATGTCCTGGATATTGACAAGTGATATCGTTTCTAACAAAGGGATCGTCAATAATTTGGCTGTTTCCGCTCCGTGGACAGCTAAGATCGTTACCTGTGTAATAGTTAGAATAATTCCGCTCATAATAACACCCATGATCCCAATCCTCGTTTTGTTTGTGGAACCAGCCAGGTAAGGGAAGAACATCAGGAAGACGATTAACTCACCGAAAGGGAATGTCAATCCCTGCGGGAACGTCGTATCGATAATCGGTTTCCAGCCTTTATCCAGGATGGGCTGCAGGTTTCTTAAATCAGGCAGCCCATCAATATAGACGAATATAAGAAACAGGCCGCCAAAAACAATGACCCACGGGAATAACACTTCCGCAGTCCGAGCGAGTACCTCTACCCCCAAGTAGGACGCGATTCCTACCATAAGTGTGAAGGCACCTGCTACCACAAGCAAAGGAGTCCCTTGCAATATCGTCAATTGCAGGAGGTTGCTGAAATCACCAAGTACCCTGGCTGCAATATAAAAAAAGTAACCAATGTACAAGATGGCAATCAGAAAACCGATTACAGGCCCCGCAATTTTTCGAACAGCCTGTGTCAGCAGAAGTGTGGGATGATAACTGGATAAATGGGTATACAAAACATACAAGGCGATTCCACCAAGCGTACTCATAATAATCACGAGCCATGAACTGTTTCCCGCTTCGAAGGTGAAGCCGAGAACGACAGCACTGCCCAGTTCCAATAAAAGAATCATGATGAATAATTGCAATCCATTGATTTTTTCCGTCACCATCGTGCCCCCCTCCTATATGTTTATTTTTCCCCCTTGATTCCCCGGACCCTTCCGATAAGCGATAACAACAGCGGATAGACGATACCAAAAGTTAAGGCAAACCATAACCATGTTGATTCATTCCATTCATTTGCGTAGGTAGTACTCGGGTAAACAATCAGAGATAAAGCAACCGTAAGCATTCCCATTGGCACGGTTATCGTGCGGTAAGTAGTGAGATTCAATGCCTGTGCTAAGGCCGTTACAGAAGCATAAAAGTATAAGGATAATTTAAAAAAAATGGTAAGCAGCCAGGAAACAGCGATTACGACTTCTGCCCGTTGAATCAACCCTTCGACATTCAGGCTTTTTGCTACAACATAAGTCGGATATGTCTGATTGGCTGTAATTTCTACACCGAGGACAGTTATGGTGATGAAAGTAATTGCGATAATGAATGTGCCCGCAATCAAGTAGCTGCCCATCACCTTCGGGAGGACTCGCTTCTTGTCGGTTACCAGCTTAGGAAAAACCATGAACAAAGCAATTAAAGGCAGCAGTGAAACACTGGCATCAAAAATTGCTCCTTCCAATATTGGCTTGAATCCTCCATCCAGCATTGGCTGGATATGTTCAATTTTTATAGATGGCACACTGAAAATATAAATAATAAGCAGCAATGTAACAATGTAAGGGAAAAATATTTCCACTGTCCGGCATATCACTTCAATGCCGAGCAATACACCGTATACAACGGACCCCATTAGTAAGAAATGAAGGAACATCATTGGTGTTTCCGGCATAATTTGGGTGACAAGAAAATTACCGATTACCCATAAGACGGTTGCTGCTGATATCAGGGAAAAACAGGCGAACAACAGAGCGGCGAATTTCCCAAGCCACTTTCCAAGTACCTGCTCACTGATGTCGACCAGGTTACTAGTTGGGAACTGACGACTGACTGACCAGAAAAACACGAGGATCACCAAACCGATCACTACCGATAAAATAGCGCTTAACCATGCATCATTCCCGGCATAGGCAGCCAAGCTGGCCGGAGAGAGAAGGATGGAAGTACCGATAGTAAAGAGGATGATCAATAAATTGAACTGTCTCAGTGTGATTTTCTCATTTAATTCCATTTCCTTCCCTCCAATCTATCAAGAAAATAATTGTTGATATAATTTACTTAAAGGTTGATATATATAGGAAATACCATCAAGTGGATTAGGAACAGGAATGTGGAAGCGGTATAAAGTAATGATCGTCATTGCAACTGCCCATCCACAGGCATAGACGATCAGATCCTTCCATAACCCTTTGTTGTATAATTTCTTAATTCCTAAACCCGCCCATATCAGTAGAGCAGTAAAAGAAATAGCCCACATGAATTACCCCTCCACATCCTTTTGGTAGGAATCGACGATGGTTCCTGTTCGTTTGATTTTTACAGTAGTCTTCACTTCCGTTTCCACCTCAGGAAAAATGTTGTCCCATTCATGCTTTATTGATTTCCAATAGGTTTTATCTTCCCGGTGAATCAGGTCGCCGAATCCGAGTACGTCGCTTTGTAAGTCTTGCTGAAGTACCTGGATGGTCCGTTTAGCAAGAGTTGTCACATGTTCCTCGAATTGTTTTTCTACCTGACGGATGGTTGCTGTTTTGGATAAATCCAGTGGGCATTCTACTTCGGCGATGCCTGCTTCTAACTCGATATTGATGGATATTCTCGGCTGATTACTTGTGACGGCAGCTTTTAGCTTACTAGTCGAATCAAATACTTCTAACGTAATTCCGCCCTTTTCGTCATTTTCACAAGGCGCGTATTCAGCCGTGTTTTTTACGTTATCGGTAATATAGTTATAACCTTTGCTTTGGTTTTCATTTAGCCAACCGACGAGGTGGTCTTTCCTGAAAACTGCCAGTCCATCAATTGCGAAATTGGCAGGAGAATCGACCTGTTCGACGTTAGTCAGCTGATTCCCCTGCTCAGGATTACCAATGATTCTTATACCACTCAGTGTTGGGTTGTTCCCTTCCGAAAGCATTGCATTTAGCACATCACTGATTTTTACCGCTTCGATGGGGGCCCAACTATCCTCCCCGCTTTTAATCGAAGAAAAAGCCTTTTCTGCCGGGATTCGTTCTAAGGGTGTTAAGATTTTCATTAACTCTTCTGCTTCCACTCCTTGAGCGACAGTCAAATGAAAATCCGTCCGCATTTCATGATCCCGAGATAAAAAATCAAGTGTTTTTCCGATTCCTTCTTTCGCCATTTCCTCCCCTAACACGATTTCCCGGACATGAGACAAGTAGACTCGCCGCGGAGCAAGCGTCATCAGCTTTCTAATCGTTTCGAAAATAGAATTTCCAACAGCGGTATAAGTGGAAACAGCTGTACGAGTGGTCATCTCCTTCGACGCAACCTCGCTCGGGTTGATCACCTGGACCGTCACTTTATACTGTTCTTCCTGTCGGTCAATCCCAATTGCTGTGACAATCCCTATTTCATTTAATTCTCGTTTGCTCCAGCAGCCGGTTAATAAAAGAGCGCATAAACTTAACAACGCCAGTTTCAGTAATATGGTTCGTTTCATTTTTGTTTCTTCCTTTTCTTCCGTCTAGAACGCTTGGGAGGTTTCGGCGCCTCCACATCTTCACGAGTTATGTTCTGCTGGGTGACCAGGCGCGGCCGAGTAGTGAGTTTCCACCGTGGAAACCGGAGAATGGCATCTTTCTGGTCTGATACTATGAATGGTGCCATTGGCGTGAGGTAAGGAACCCCAAAAGAACGCAGGCTTGCCAGATGCAGGGTCAAAATGATCAAACCAAGGAGTATTCCGAACAGCCCGAGTGTAGCCGCCAGAATCATAAACCCAAAACGGAGCATCCGGATTGAAATCGCAAAGTTAAAGCTGGGAGACACAAAGCTCGAAATCGCTGTCAATGACACGACAATAACCATGGCTGACGATACGATGCCAGCTTCAACCGCAGCCTGTCCAAGTACCAATGCTCCAACAATAGAAATTGCGGAACCCACTGCCTTTGGAAGGCGCACCCCCGCTTCTCTCAGGATTTCAAACGTGATTTCCATCAATAAGGCTTCGACAAAAGCAGGAAATGGCACACCTTCTCTTTGGGCGGATAAACTGACCAGCAGCGATGTTGGAATCATTTCCTGATGATAAGTAGTCAAAGCGATATAGGCAGATGGCGTAAGCAAAGCTAGAAAGAAGGCCAAATAACGAATCAAACGGATGAGTGTTGAGAAGTCAGCCCGCTGGAAGTAATCTTCTGCTGACTGAAAAAAATTCACGAATAAGGCCGGAACAAGCAGAACGAATGGCGATCCATCCACAATGATGGCAATCCTTCCTTCAAGGAGGCCGCCTGCAATGGTGTCTGGACGTTCACTGTTATACACCGTTGGGAAAGGGGTATACGTTTCATCCTGAATCAATTCTTCTACATAGCCGCTATCTAAAATGGCATCAATATCAATCTTGTTTAAACGGTGAGTTACTTCCTTAACGACTTTTTCATCAGCTACCCCATGCAGGTAAACGACCGCAACATCTGTCTTACTTTTAGTTCCAATCGGCTTGGTACTAATCCAGAGGTTTGGATCTTTAATTCTTCTCCTCAGGAGAGCCGTGTTGGTCCGTAAATTCTCCGTAAACCCTTCCTTCGGTCCACGTACAACCGACTGAGTCGACGGCTCCTCGACGGATCTTGACTCCCACTCCCTCGTATCAATCGCCATCGCCTCACTGGAACCATCCAGCATGACGACGGTATCTCCGGATAAAACATGGTTGAACAGTTTTTCTCTAGTGTCGATATCGGTGATGTTTCCGCCTGTCATCGCAAAGTCTTTGATAATTTGATAATTATCTTTTTCTATCGTATCAAGAGGGGTCTGCCTGATTTGCACCATTAACGTGTCCAGCACAAAATCGTGAACAATCGTGTCGTTCACAAGTCCGGAAGTATAAAGGACGGCGATATCGATGGAGCCAGTCTGACCCGCTTTGAACGTACGGATAACGATGTCGGTACTTTCGCCAAGCGTCTGCTTGAAATGCTTGATATTATTCTGAAGAGTTTTATCAAGCTTTTTACTGGAAGTTTGCTCCTCGGGGGTTTGGCGTTTACGACGGGAAAATCTTGACATGATAAGCAACCCCTACATTATTAATTCTAGTTCCTCTCTCACCATCCTTACCATCTTTTTATAAAGCTATACTATTAACTAGTAATAACCATATCCTGTAAATTGATAGAAAAGCGCATAAAAAAATGCCCTGCAGAGGAGGGCATCAGGTTACCTTTTTTAATGGCCAGAGAAGAACTCGCCGTGAATAAGCATAATGATAAACGGGTTCGCCAGTGAAGGAAGACGGAGGCAGGAAAGAGGTGAGGGTTTCCGTGTCGATGTTAGCGGAAGCGTCCTGGACTTCCCAGGGAAGGTGATGGATGCCGCCTTGTATTAACCCGTTCCCCTTCTTTTGCCAAAATACGTAGCGTTCCAGCAGCCAATGGGGAAGGTTTCCATGTTCAGGCGAGTAAGTCTTCGAGACAGGATGGTAGCTTCCCTCGAAGTCTCCTGTTGCTGCTTTTTTTCGTATGCTCCGGTAATTGTAATGACCGGCGGTTTTTTTCATTTCCATATCCGCGTAATAGTAAGGCAGGGAGAAAGCTTTTGCTCCAATAACGGCCGGCAGCAGGTTCGCATCTAAACTGAAAAAATAGACACCTGGCTGTCCATGGTATTTCACATACGTCCGGACATTCAGTTCTAAATAAGAACGCAAAAAAGGAATTTCCGGTACCCCCCTGGCATGCATCCCAGTCACTTCAAACGGGACAATACTAATCCATGCCTCACCGTCATACGTATCAAGCTCCAATTGCTTCGGCAGCAACGGTTCGATTTTTTGTTTGGTGATGGGTACATGCATAAAAAGCAGATGGTCCCACTTCTGAGTCAGCAGCCACGGCCGGGCAGGGAGTGGAGTCTCGCGATGGCTCGTCTGCTGCAAAATATCCTGATACATGCCTATCTTCCTTTCTGGAAAGCTTTTCTATCCACTACCCGAATAATGAATAGTATCAAACAGAGTGAAGTGTGCTACGGAATTCGAAACGATTAAATGAGCGACATTTCCCGTTAAAATACCGTCACACGTTTTATATCATCCTTTTTTCCCAAATCTGCCAAATCATGTTTATCATTATGGCCAAGGTGCAATGAAAAGAATAACACCCCAATAAACTAATTCAGGAGGTATGATCAACATGGCAAATAACAAGCATAAAACAGGCGAAAAAGCACCAGAAGGCGGCACGTACAAAGTAGAAAGGCTCGTAAATGGCGGGGACGCCAGCAAAGATGATACATCTATTAAATTAGAAAAAGGTGAACAGTTTCCTCCTTCTACTGAAACTGGCGAAGCAGCTTATTGGACAAAAACTTCATAATCTATAGTCAGGCAGCCTCCTGGATTTCAGGAAGGCTGCTTTATTATTTAGCAGGTAATGGTAAAATATAGATAGTTTTAACAGGGGGACTATCTATGAGCAACCTGACAACTCGGGAGCGCGTATTGGTTTTGAAAAGCGTACTCGAAAAATATACAGATGATGAAAATGAACTGACATTAAGTGAAATTGTCGACCATCTGCATAAAGAATTCGACCAGAACTACGATTTTAATAAACGTTTAATCAAAGAAGACCTCAACACGTTCGAAGCCTCAAACGTCATCGATCTGATCGTCAACCAGGAAATGAACGGCAAGCCGAAGTATTACAGCTTTCAGAACCGGCTGTTTGAAATTCAGGAGCTTCGCCTTTTGAGTGACGCCGTTGTTTCCGCAAGATTCATTACGAAAAAGGAAAAAGAGCTGCTGATCGATAAAATTAAACAGCTGACCAGCGAAAATCTCGCCGCCAAACTGGAGAACCAGATACATATCGACCACGAGACAGCACACAGCCAGTCCAGCAAGGTGAAATATGCCATTTACAATATGCATAACGCCATCAATGATCATAAAGCGATCAAATTCCAATACGGCCGCTACAACGTGAAAAAAGAATTTGTATTGAGCAGAAACGGCAAAACCTATCACCTGCACCCATATTCTTTAGTATGGAACCGTGACTATTACTATTTGATCGGCTGGTCGCCGGAACATAAGGACCTCCGTCACTTCCGTGTCGACAGGATCGTCAAGCTGCAGATTACCGACGAAGTATTTGAGCAGCGGGAAGATTTCGACGTTTCGAAGTACACTCACCAGCTCTTTCACATGTTCACGGGTACAGAACAATGGATCGAAATCAAATTCGCCGATCATCTGATCAACGTCATTGTCGACCGGTTCGGTAAAAACGTTCCGATCAAAGAAGGCGATGACGGCTATTTCACATTGAAAACAAAAGCGGTGCTAAGCGATGGCCTCGTCGGCTGGCTCCTGACATGGGGGAGCAGCGCGGAAGTGATCGCCCCGCCAGAGCTGAAAAAGAAGATGAAAGAAGAAGCGGAGAAAATGTATAAGCTATATCATTAAAAGGAGGCTCTTATGAAGAGGCTCTTTTTTTTTGCAATCCCACCCTATCGTTTTTTTGTGAGGGTCTGTTGCTTGTGCGGTGATACGATTTATTTACAGTAAATCAACATAAAGCTTAACGAAAAGGAGCGTGTCAGGAATGGCTAAAGAAAAAGTAAAGAAAAGCATTTTCAAACGTTGGTGGTTTTGGGTGGTCGCCGTTATTATCATTATTGCTGTTGCAGGTGGGGGAGAAGAAGAAGATACGGAAACACAAGGGGATGAGAGTCCTGCCACAGAGGCAAGCGCCGAAGAACCGGCCGAGGACACTGAACCTGAGGATGCGGAAGAAAAGAAAGTAGAAGATGAGGTTGAGAAAGAGGTCATTTCATTCGAATACGATCAAGCAGAATACTTAGCTGATTCTGAGACCTTCAAGATTGTAGCAAACACCAATCTGCCTGAAGAAACAGAAATAACCTTTGGTCTACAAGGGGAGGAAGAGTATGATTATAATGGTGTCCCCCAAAGTGCAATAGTAAAAGATGGGAAAGTTGAGGTAGCCTTAGGTGAGTGGGTAGATGAGATCGATGGCAGAGAATATATACGAAACGGTACTTTTGTTTTGGCTGCAAGTCTCTCCATCCATGAAGAACAAGAGCGTAACCTTCATCTTATAAAACAATATGGGGATTATGATAAATTTGTAGCTAATTATCAAATCGATGGAGAGGTAAAAAATACTGATGCAGGTTATTTGATAGAAGATATTAACAAACAAGAAGTAAACATAGCCAATGCCTATAGCGAAGCAGAAATTGAAGAAATAAAAATAGCTGAGAAGAAAGAAAATGCACAAACAATTGACTTTAAACAACTTGATAAAAATGCTGATCGTCATGCAGGAGAATACGTAACTTATACTGGAGAAATTATTCAGATTATGGAAGGCAATGATCTGACACAAATACGATTGGCACTTGATGATTGGGGCGATCAGGTTTTATTTGTAGAATATAATGGTTATACCGATTTCGTAGAAGGAGATAATGTTACCATTTACGGTGAGGTATATGGCAGTTATTCGTATGAGTCTCAAGCTGGTTGGGAGATTACTTTACCTGGTATTCTTGCCGATAGCATCGAATAGTTTTTATGAGCGACTGAAATATAGAAAAGGGTGGACACATACCACCCTTTTTTATTTTTGAGAAGACGAAATAACTATTCCTGTGATTAATAGGGGAGATGGAAGGCTTCTGGAAGAAAATCTACCAATCGTTCTATAAAGATAGTACTTTTTCAGGGAGAGTGAGGTTCGTCTGTCCAGTAACTAAGGACAGCTGTCTAGTATCAAACGGGTATTGTCCAGTATCCTTCTTTGTAAACGCCATGTCCCTTGCTGGAGGAGACATGGCGCCTATTGAAAATAGTTTTATTTGAACCAGCCTTTTTCCTTAAAACGGGAGATTGCCTCAATACGGTTGCCGACTTCGAGTTTTTCCAAAATTACAGAAATGTAATTACGGACGGTACCGGGAGTGATGTACAGCTGTTTTGAGATTTCTTTCGTGTTTTTTCCATCAGCCATCAGCTGGATGACTTGCTTTTCCCGTTCCGTCAGCGGGTTGTCCTCACTGTAAGCGAGATCTACGAGCTCCGGTGCATAGATGCGCTGGCCGTCCATGATTTTCCGGATCGAGGCTGCCAGCTCTTCACTTGGACTGTCTTTCAACAAGTAGCCGCTGACCCCGGCTTTCTGGGCACGGGCAAAATAACCGGCTCGTGCAAATGTTGTCAGGATGATGATTTTGCACGGATGGTCTTTCAGTTCTTCAGCGGCATCCAGGCCGGTTTTCACTGGCATTTCAATATCCATGATACAGACATCTGGATCATGTTTTTTCACGAGTTCGCACGCTTCTTCGCCATTGCTGGCACTGCCGATGACTTCCATATCTTCTTCGAGGTCAAGCAGCGAACCAAGTGCTCCTAACAGCATACGTTGATCTTCGGCTATGACAATGCGAATCATACCGATTCCTCCTGTTTGGTTGATTGGATAATGTTTGGCACCTCAATGTAAAGGCTGGTGCCACCGCCTGGTGGAGAGGACACTTCCAAGGTTCCATTGACAAATTCCAGGCGCTCTCTCATGCCTTGCAGGCCATGCCCGTGCATGCCGGCTTTTTCCTTAGCAATGCCGGTACCGTTATCTTCCACGGCCACCATTGTCTTTTCCTTTGACTGCTGGACATGGATGCGACAAACCGTCGCTTGACTATGTTTGACGACATTCGTGCATGCTTCTTTCAGACTCATGCTCATCACGTTTTCGACTAATGGGGGAGCATGCTTCAAATGCGTATCACCTTCAAGCTGGAACTCGATCTGCGCTGCCTCCAGTAACTGCTGGACACGGATGACTTCTTCTTCAAGTTTGGCACCTTTCATATTCGCCACCATTTCCCGTACTTCCTTCAAAGCGGTCCGTGCCGTCTGGTTGATATCATGGATTTCTTTTTTGGCGGCTTCCGGTTTCGCCTCCAACAGCTTCCCGGCTAAATCGCTTTTCAACCCGATCAAAGAAAGCTTTTGCCCCAGAGTATCGTGTAAATCCCGGGCGATCCTCTCCCGTTCTTCAATTACCCGCAGCTGGGAGATCCGTTTGTTAGCATCTTCCAGTTGTCCTTCGAGTGCGATTCTTTTGTTTCGGTAGTATATCGTAAACGGAAGCAAAATGACCCCAAGCACACTGATGATAATAAATGGCAGGTGAGGAAACAGGGATTCATTTTTGATAATGAAAACGAACGTCGTCGTCGCTACAGTCGTCGTGAGATGAACAATATATAAGGTTAGAAAACCTGCTTTACTCCGGATATTCCCGATGAAAAACGCGAGAAACAGTGCGAAGTAAATATAGCCGAACAGGATCGTCATCACAATGCTGATCGCCATCTCGATACTGACCCAGACATAGACCATCCAGTTATCGGAAATGAAGGATAACCGGTAGGCAAGGAAAAATAGCAGTACCATAAGAATGCCTAACACGATATCCAGAACGGAAGACGACCGGAAAATGAAAAAGAATGGCAGACCACAGAAGATGATCCAGACATAGATGCTGAGTCCTGTGTTTTTCGGGATGATATGATACCAGTTCTGCATAGTGGCCTCCTTGTTGTCTTACTTATCTTTATTGTACAAGAAAACACCCATTCCATGCTGTATGAATGGGTGTTTTTGATTATTTTTGCTGGAATCCTGGCTGCTTAGTTGCCAGTTTAGCAGCTTGCGGTTTTTTCATGCGCTGCTTCACTCCCTTGAAGCTGACGAATGTCTTATTCTCTTCATCATACAAACGGAAGCGGAGCGATTCTAAACTCGAAGCCATCGTAATTGTTGTCGCCTTCTGAAGCGGCGGTGTTGACTCATGCGCTTCTTCGAGATGATAGTTAGGCACTCTCGGACTTAAGTGGTGGACATGATGGTAGCCGATGCTTCCGGAAATCCACTCCAGTACTTTCGGGAGTTTGTAATAGGAACTGCCATCGACAGCTGCTTTGACGAAATCCCACTCACTTTCCTCTTCAAAGTAGGAATCCTCGAATTGGTGCTGTACGTAAAATAACCAAATGCCAAGTGCCCCTGCAACATATAGAACGGGAAGCTGGATTAACAAAAATGCCTGCCAGCCGACTGCCCAAATCAACATCGAATAGAGAACAACTACCGATATGTTGGTCAGGTACGTGTTTCTGCGTTCTTTTTTCTTGGCGTCTTTACGGTTGAGTCGGTTGGTGATCAGGAACAAGTAAAGCGGTCCTAGGCCGAACATGACGAGCGGGTTACGATAAAAACGGTACGCCAGCCGCTCCCACGTTCCGGCTTTTTTATATTCTTCCACGGTCATGACCCAGATATCTCCGGTGCCGCGCTTATCTAGATTACCACTGGTGGCGTGGTGAATCGCGTGCTCCCGCTTCCATTTCTCAAAAGGAAACAGCGTCAGAATCCCGGTGATCGTCCCGACAATTCGGTTCGCTTTATTGCTTTTGAAAAACGATTGGTGGGTACAGTCATGAAAAATGATGAATAACCGTACGACAAACCCGCCTGCCATCACAGAAAGGGCAAGGGTCAGCCAAACCGACACGGACAGACTCTGGTATGCAAGAAACCATAGTAGGAAAAGCGGCGCCATTGTGTTAATCAGCTGCCGAACCCCAACCATTGTATCCGGTTTAGCAAAGGCAGAAACTTTCTTTTTCAGTTGCGCTTGTTTTTTTTGATCAGTCATGGAATTAACTCCTTAATGGTTCATAGTAATATGGCTTTCAATTACGCCATCCCTATCATAAAAAAATACTGTCATGGATGTAAGACATAAACGTCAGGTAGCCTATATGACAAATGTCATATAATCTACCCCGGGTCCACCAGATTCTGGAGGACCCGGGGTGTTCGGATACCCATACAATTTTTAGATAGGGTGGAGGACTCGTGCAGTGCTATCCTCTAATTACCATTTACAATAGAGGAGTGTTAAGCATGAGCAAGTCTGTAAGTTTTACCTACGCCCTTCAGTACCCGTATGTGCCGACGACCGGCAAAGATTCCTTGTACCTTTTGCTGGAGCTGACCGCAGATGATGTAAAAGCATTGAACCGTTCCCCGATTAATCTGTCGGTTGTATTGGACCGGAGCGGGTCGATGACAGGAAAACCCCTGGAATACTGTAAAGAAGCAAGCAAGTTCGTTGTAAATCAGCTTTCTGATCAGGATTTGATGAATATGGTTGTCTTCGACGGAGAGGTGGACACACTCTTTGATGCACAGCCAGTCACCCATAAAGATGGCTTGAAAAACACCATCGACGCAATCGAAACACGGGGAATAACTAATTTGAGCGGAGGATTAATCCAGGGTTGTCAGAACGTGCTCCAGCAGCCGGTCGACGACTATGTCAACCGGGTTCTGCTGCTCTCAGATGGTGTAGCTAATGCCGGAATCACGGATATCGACCAGCTTAAATATATTACAGAAGACTACAACACAGCCGGGGCCGTTATGACCACTATGGGTGTCAGCGAGCACTTTGACGAAGAATTATTGGAGACAATTGCAGATGCAGGCAAGGGTACCTTTTATTTTATTGACAAGGTTGAAGCAATCCCGGACATTTTTGCCAAAGAATTAGAGGGCCTTCTATCTGTTGTTGGCCAAAATGTAACCCTGACGCTAAATCCCGCTGAGGGAGTGAGCATTAAAAGTGTGCTTGGTTACGAAGCCCGTGAAACAGCTGGTGGAGTGGAAATCAAACTGGGCGATCTCTATGCGAAGGAAATGAAATCGCTTTTGATTGAATGTGCTGTCCCGCCAGGCATGGAAGGAGAGGAAGAGGTGATGCAAGTCGCAGGTTCATTCGTCGACGTCACGGAAAGAGCAAAACCGCACTCCTTCGTTCATCCTGTCTCTGTTACCTATACGAAAGACCTCGGAAAATTGACGCAATTCAGTGATCCTGAGGTAGATAAGGTGCAAATAACTAAGTCTGCCCAAACGTTGGAGCAGGCGTTGCAATTATTCGATGAAGGAGATTTTGAAGAAGGCAAGAATCTATTATATAGCAACATCTCCCATATGGAAGATATGGCCAACGAACTGGGAGATGAGGAGCTATTAGTAGAATCGGCAGTCATGAAAGAGAAGCTTGCGGATTTCGATTATTCCAAGCAGACAAGAAAGGAACTCCATGCTGAGAAATACCGGCAGATGAAGCGAAGAAAGCGGGATTAAGGTGAGATTATTCTGGGGGCCGATCGATCGGTTCCCGCAGTCAGGAGGGAAACAGGTGACATTTACCAATCAACAAAAGGAAGCCCTGTTAGCTGTTACGACCGATCGGCACCAGCTTCATAAAATTCTGGCCAGGGTGAAGACCAACAAAAATGCCCTCAGGAACAATGAGAAAACCTATTATGACGAAGACAAGGATCGACAGAATCGGAAAGCATACTATCGGTGCATCGATTTTGCTGATCCGGATACCATGAGAAAACTCGAGAATCTGCTGGAACAAACACACACCAATCCAGTGAGATATGATCCTGGTGAATATGTCTATCCATGGGTGGACCTGCGTCCGGACGGAGACCTGAAAAGTATTTATTCCGGGGAAAAGCGCGAGGTGGAAGATGTGATCCGGGAAGACTATGAAACTTCGATCAAGCGCAAACAGGTCCTGGAACAAGTATCAGGTAAAGGTGCGGCCAAAGCTCAATTGATACAAATCGCAAGCCAGCTGAAATTTAATTGTGAACACACCGTCCCGCAATCCTGGTATGATGCCAAAGAGCCGATGCGAGGCGATATCCATCAGCTATTCACGTGTGATCCCTTGTGTAACTCGATAAGAAGCAACTACCCTTATCATGATTTTGAGAATTACAATCCAGGCTCCATCGACACCGAACGTATAGTAGAATCCTGTGGTAAAGCAGAAAATGAATTATTTGAACCGGAATACGCCAAAGGCACTGTCGCCAGGGCGATGCTTTACTTTTTGCTTCGCTACCCGGACAAAATTGAACCAGCCTATCGAAAGAAGATTGATGTTGCCCTGTTGTATGATTGGCACAGTAACTTTCCACCGACGATTTACGAACGTCATCGTAACCAGGCGATCCAGGGAATCCAGGGTAACCGTAATCCTTTTATTGACTTTCCTGAAGAAATGATGAAATTTAGTTAAAGATGATGCTTTATGGAATAGGGGTTGGTAATGAAACTTAACATTCTAGCAGGAATTTTAATTGGTTTTTCTATTGCATTTCTAATAAAAGGGGTATGGACGGGTGATTTTGACTGGGGATGGTGGATAACTATGCTTATCGGAGGAACCATAGGAGGATTGATCTTTACTATACTCGTTAGAGATAAGGAAAACGGTAGTAAATAGTAAGAGGTACAAAAAACTCCGGGCAAGGGTTTTTGCCCGGAGCGTTTTCATTTACGTTGACCTGGTTTAATCATTTTGTATTTGGTATAACTCCACCAGGCTGCCACGACTATGGCCAGAACCACGGTGACGATAAATAATAGGCCGTTCCCTTCACCGATGGCTTTCAGGACGATGGCCAGTACGGCTAATAAAAGGGAGACTGTCTGGAGTACGGTTGCTTTTCTTTCTAAAGCTTTTGTATTCTTCAATTTTTTAACTCCTTGTATAAACACTTCCTGCGTTATTGTAGCACAACCATGTTACTTCCATTGTTTTACAGAAAAAATGATTCTATTTTTCACCCTTCACTTCTTTCACAACTTCCTGACCAAAGTGCCCGAGTTTTCCTTCGCTGTAAGAGCGCATGACTTCTGGTGCCAGTGAACGCCATGCTCTTTCCTTATATTTAGCAGGGAGTCCTTTTTTTTCGAATTGTTCTTCTATTTCTACAGCAGCTTTTACAGCATGGTAGGTAGCCAGTTTATTAACGTTGATCACGACCTCCTCATTATCATTTTCTATACTTCCGACTTTTTGGAAGAGACCGATAAGAGAATCAGGCAGGGTTTGTTCACTGATAAACAGCCCATTTCCATGCTCTTGCAGGTCAGTGGCATGTCCCATGAATTTCAGACCTGCAAGGTGCACGTCTGGAAATGCATTTTTAATATCCTCTGTCATTAAGGATGTTGCCATATTAATAAATAGCGTTTCGGTGTTTTTATGATGATGGAGAAAAGGGATGATGGCATCCGCAGGCAGTGCCAGAAGTACAATGTCCAGTTCGCTGATTGCTTTTACCTGGTAGCCGTTCGGATAATCGTTGATGAAACTCTTTACTTTCTGCTGCTCGGGATGAAAGATACCAAGGGAGACCTCCTGCCGATACCAATGATTCATCATCGCCCTTCCCAATTTGCCGATTCCAGCCAGTCCGATTCTGCTTTTCGCCATAACATCAGCTCCTTTATCCATACTATCTTTCTATTATACAGTCTCGTAATCTTTTGAGAACACATGTCTGAGACATGAACCATAATTCCTAAATTAGTGAGCCGAACGTTCTGTTTTTACATTTTTCAAAAGGAACTGGTAGAAAAAGAACGAATAAAGTTGAATATTCTGAATTTATGAGGAGGAATTTCATTGACGAAAAAGAACAAACTCGCTTTGCTGTGCAGTTCCGTCGTTCTGACAGCTGGTCTCGCCGCTCCTGTTTATGCCGATTCCCACGGGACGAATCCAGGTACACCGATAAACCAGGAATATTCCATCAATGGGTTTATCAGTCATGAGGAATTGAGCAACAAACTGGCTCAAATTGAAAAGAGCAGCCAGGGGGTTGTCGATGTAGAGGTAGCCGGTTATTCCAACCAGAACCGTGAAATCTATACGGCGACTGTTGGAACAGGAGATAAAGTTCTATTGCTCCAAAGTGAAATTCACGGAAATGAAAAGACAGGAACAGCCGCGTTGCTGAACCTGCTGCAAAACATCGGTTCCAGTAATTCTCCTGAGATGAAGCAGCTGCGAGAAGAGGTTACGATTGTAGCGATGCCGATGGTCAACCCGGATGCAACGGAACTGAATCGCCGGGGAAATGATATGGCATGGGAAGATGTTGTGGAAGATTTTCCACAGCTTGAAGATGCTCAGCCTTCCTGGAACTACTATACTTATACGAACCAGTACTGGGATTATGCCTCCCAGCCAGGTTTTGACGTCAACCGTGACTTCAACCCTGACCTGGACTATGTTCCACAGCCTGAGGATTTTCCTGCTAATTCCACCAAGCCAGGATGGTACATTACATCGGAAGCTCAAACAGTACGTGATGTCTACAAAGGTTTGATGGAAGAGCACGGGAAAGTGGATGTTTTCGTCGACCTTCACCACCAGGGTGAATATTATGTAGAAGGAAGCGATGACAAAGTCACCCTTTCGATTTCAGGTGACTTTATCCCTGATCCGAACAGTGAAGAAGGAGGAGAATATAGCGAGTATGCCGACACTTACGATTTCGAATTCTCCAGGCAGTTGAATGTGGCGGCTTACGATGCGCTGCAGGAGCGAGGAGATTCACCGTTTGATAATATTACTCTGTACCCGCAGAACCTCAACCTTCCAGGAACTGCGCTCGGTTCGTTCGCCTTGAACGGAAGCGGTTCCGTACTGTTTGAAGTAACCGGCCAGACACAAAGCTATGGTCAAAAGAAACGGGGACAGCTGGTAAAAGCTGTTGAGCTCGGTGTTTATGGTATCATCGATCAGGTGGCCTCCGGAGACGTATATGAAATTGATGCTGATCGGTATTATGATATCCCGCTAACAGATCGCGACCAAGATTACGGTTTTTAAAACGATAGCAATAAAAAATGCAGACCGCATTCCTGCTGGTCTGTATTTTTTATGTTTGTTCTTCCGATATATAGGCTTTTGTTTCACGTGGAACATTGTATTGGAGAAGCTGCTTTACCAGCCCGGCAGGATCCTCGTCAACTAACGCCATTGTTCGGTGTTCCTCTGCCAAAAACCGCTCTTTGGCCATGTGATTGAACAATGCAACAAGCGGTTCATAATATTGATTGATATTATAGAGGCCGAACGGTTTGCGATGAAGTCCTAGCTGAGCCCAGGTGAAAATTTCGAAGAATTCTTCCATCGTTCCTGCTCCGCCGGGCATTACGATAAACCCATCGGCTAGCTCTGCCATCTTCGCTTTTCTTTCATGCATCGAATCCACGACAATCAGTTCGGATAAATGCTGGTGGGTATGTTCTTTTTCATCAAGAAAACCTGGCATAACTCCGATAGCCTGTCCATTTTCTTCAAGAACGGCGTTTGCAATGGCCCCCATCATGCCGACACTTGCTCCGCCGTAGACAAGGGTGATGTTTTGTCTGGCCAATTCTTTCCCTAATGATTTCGCACCTTGTGCATATACATCGGATGCGCCCATACTAGCTCCGCAAAACACTGCAATCCTGTCCATTTACTCCCTCCTCTGATACAACATCTTATATTATTCTTACACTAATTCTATGCGATAAAACCGTAAATCTTTCAAAAAAGAAAACTATTTTTGCTTTTGCGAGCCACTACCTAAGTTTAGCAGCTATGGAAAGTGGAATGGAATAGGGGGATTGAAAGATTAATTATAAGGAGGGCATTGGAATGCCTAATTTACAAGATAAAGTTGTCATTATTACTGGAGCTTCCAGCGGAATTGGTGAAGAAACCGCCAAAGAACTATCCTCAAAAGGCGCGAAGTTGGTCTTGGCCGCACGCCGCGAGGAACGGTTACAAGAATTGAGAGACAAGATCAACCAGGGTGGTGGAGAGGCCACTTACAAAGCTACCGATGTTACCAGTGCGGAGGAAATGGAACAATTAGCTCAACATGCGATTGAAGAATTTGGTCAGATTGATGCCCTGGTTAACAATGCCGGGCTGATGCCTCTATCCTTATTGAATAAACAAAAAGTGGACGAATGGGATAAAATGATCGACGTGAACATTCGCGGTGTACTATATGGTATTAACTCAGTACTTCCACATATGCGTGAACGGAAACAGGGACATATTATCAACCTTTCCTCTGTCGCAGGTCATGTTGTTTTCCCTGGAAGCGCCGTATACAGCGCCACCAAGTTTGCGGTCCGCGCGATTACAGATGGATTGCGGATGGAAGAATCGAAAAACAGTAACATCCGGGCAACTATCATTTCACCAGGTGCTGTCTCTACAGAGCTTACCTCTACGATTACCGATGATGATCTGAAGTCCGGTGTGGATGACCTTTATGACATGGCGATCCAGCCAGACAGCATCGCAAGAACGATTCGTTTTGCGCTCGAAGAACCAGCCGAAGTAGCCATCAACGAAATCGTCGCCCGCCCAACCGAACAGGAAATGTAATAAAAGAACAACCCTACCCCGGGTCCTCCAGATAATGGAACCTGAGTGGTGGGGTTTTTTAGGTTTCGTTTGGGGGAAAATTATTACCATGAACTAAATGGAAAGGAGCGTTATACGATGGACATAAAAGCAGCTGTAACCCATGATAAGGGTGAGGATTTTAAAATAGAAGATGTTCAATTGGATGAGCCCAAACATGATGAGGTTTTAATTAAAATAGTGGCAACTGGTGTCTGCCATACCGACGCTGTAGCGAGGGATCAGGATGTTCCAGTTCCACTTCCGGCAGTGCTTGGTCATGAAGGTGCCGGCATAGTCGAGAAAGTGGGAGAAGGGATTAGATCAGTAGCACCAGGCGACCATGTGGTGTTGCTTTCTCTTCATGCGGGCATTGTGAAAATTGCCATACCGGCCATCCTGCTTACTGTTTGGAATTTAACAAGCTCAATTTTGGCGGCATCATGAACGATGAAACCAAACGCCTCCGTCAAGATGGAGAAGAGCTTTCCAGCTTTTTTGGCCAATCCTCTTTCGGAACTTATGCCGTAGCCAACCAGAGAAACGTAGTAAAAGTGGATAAAGAGGTGGATTTAGAGCTGCTCGGACCATTGGGATGTGGTATACAAACAGGAGCAGGGACAGTATTGAATAAATTGAAACCAAAATTTGGCGAGTCTATTGCTGTCTACGGCTGTGGAGCTGTTGGGCTAAGCGCCGTAATGGCTGCCAAAATCATCGGTTGTTCCAAAATTATAGCAATCGATGTTCACAATAGCAGGCTCGAAATGGCAAAAGAGTTAGGAGCGACTCATACGATCAACGGAAAAGAAGTAGACACGGTTGAAGAAATTAAAAACATCACCAGCGGGGGAACAAATTATGCTGTGGAGACAACCAGTGTTCCCGCTCTTGCCGTACAGTCTGTTCAGTCTTTGAAGCCTCTTGGCACCTCTGCAGTTGTTGGAGTTACACAAGAAACAGAGTTCAATGTCTTTGAAGATATCATGGCTGAAGGCAAAGGCCTGGTCGGTGCCATTGAAGGCGATTCTGTGCCACAGGTTTTTATTCCTCAGCTTGTAGAATATTATAAAGAAGGTAAATTCCCATTTGATAGACTGGTGAAATTTTATGAAATGGATGAAATCAACCAGGCTTTCGAAGAATCTAAAGAAGGGAAAACCGTCAAACCGATTGTAAAATTTAATGGCTGACTTGAAGCAAGACGCACTTGTTACCAGGTGCGTCTTTTATTTTGAAATAAAAGTGTTAGAATAGAATTTAAAAATAAAAAGGGAGGGGAGTCCCATGTTTACTTTTAAAATCGATGAAGATATATCGTTGAAACTGCCAGAGGCTGCTGATGCCGATCGTGTATTTGAGCTGACGGATAACTCACGTAATCATTTGAGGGAATGGCTCGGATGGGTGGATATGACAAAGCGCGTGGAAGATACGAAAGCTTTCATCCAGATAGCCAGAAAAGGGTACATAGAGAACAAAAGCCTGACCACTTTCATCCTTTATAAAGGAGAAATCGCAGG
This sequence comes from Thalassobacillus devorans, assembly GCF_900176565.1. Lineage (GTDB taxonomy): Bacteria > Bacillota > Bacilli > Bacillales > Halobacillaceae > Thalassobacillus > Thalassobacillus devorans_A. The sequence goes on along the minus strand of NZ_FXEH01000005.1, from coordinate 1,077,398 downwards.
TACGGCTGGTTATAACGAAATCGACTGGACAAACAAGGTAGCTTACATCGGGTATTGGCTCGGAGAGGGATACCAGGGAAACGGCATCATGACAAGGGTCGCAAAAGCACTGACCGACTATGCCTTCATGGAGTTAAACCTGAACCGCGTCGATATCAAGGCAGCTTATGAGAATAAAAAAAGCCGGGCAGTTCCAGAGCGGCTGGGGTTCGTGGAAGAGGGAAGAATCCGACAGGCGGAATGGCTATATGACCATTATGTCGACCATATCGTTTATGGCATGCTGAAAGACGAATGGAAAAGATGATGTAACCAAAATAATACCCCGGGACCTCCAATTTCTGGAGGCCCCGGGGTGAAAAACTTTCAACTATTATTGAAAGGATTTAACGCCTAGATAATGATCTTGCCAGTAGTCAATCGTAATGTCAGCTACTTCTACACCACCAGAGCCAGCGTGGATCATTTTGTTGTCGCCGATATAGATACCGCTGTGAGAAGCTCCTTCTGTATCATACGTACCTTCGAAGAAGATGACGTCGCCGACACTTGGAGATTCTACGGTAGTCCCATTATTCAACCACATGTCACTTTCTTTTCTATCCAGCTCGACGCCTACTTGTGCGAATACATACTGGATGAACCCGCTGCTGTCAAAGCCGTCCGGAGTAGTTCCTCCCCAAACATAAGGTGTGCCGATGACACTTTCTGCGATAGACACAACATCAGAAGATGAGGCTGCCTCTTCAGAAGAGGAATCCTCGGTAGCGTCATTCAAGGAAACCGTTTCTTCCTGAGCTTCTGTTTCTTCACTTTCCACATTTGCTGTTCCGTCAATCGCTGCCATCGTATCCGGTCCGGCAATTCCGTCTACAGCAAGACCCTGGTCTGCCTGAAAGTCTTTAACAGCATCTTCTGTAATCGGACCAAAAATGCCGTCCAGGTTATATGTATAATAACCTAGTGCCTCAAGATCCGCCTGCAGTGCTTCTACCTCCTGGCCAGTGTCCCCATTATCTATATAAGATGTTTCTACCTGTGTTTCAGAAACATTGGAATCGTCCTGGGTAGGGTCAGCTTTTGCAAACGCCCCATCACTTAAAACGGGAATGAATGCCAGTGACGTAACCAAAGCGGACGAGACAAGATATTTCCTTACTGACAGTTTTGTGTTGTACATGAAATTCCTCCTAGAGAGTATTCGTGTTGTTGTAGCTTGTCGAAGCATGTCGCTTCCAAGCCAATACCTAGTCTAACAGATGAATACTGTAAAAAGGTTTCACTGACATTAAGCTGAGATAATAATAGTTTTACAAGAAATAAAAGGTAAAGGAACCATCTATGTTATAGCCTTCCTGCAAAAGGAAAGCCACCCTGTTAATAGAGTGGCTGGAAAAATCTATTGCTGACCAAAGGATTTCGGCATCAACGCGGCAACTACTTCTCCTTTAGAACAAAGCACATCACCGGCGTACACTTCTGTATGTACCTTGAATTTTTTAGGATGAACCTCCTCTACAGTACCCACAGCTTTCAACGGAACGTCGTGCGGTGTCGGCTTCAGGAATTTCACATCCAAGGAAGCTGTTACAAAACGCGGTGCTTTTGCACCGTCCCCAGGCTCATGCCCATTCTTCCGATGTAAGGCTAAAGCAGCTGACCCTGTTCCATGACAGTCGATCAAGGACGCGGTCAAACCGCCATAAACAAATCCGGGTACAGCAGTATGTTCCGGGCGGGGTGTGTAAATCGTCACTGTCTGATCTCCATTCCATCCCGTCCGGAAATTATGGCCTTCTTTGTTCAGCCTTCCGCATCCATAACACCAGGAAAAGTCGTCTGGATAGACATCCTGAATCGCATTTTCAACCTGTTCTGCCAATAGATTCGCCTCCTTTTTCTTTTAGTATAGCATGAAAAAAGAGGTTGCTAGGATACAGCACCAACGAGCCAGAGCATCAGTGGCACGGTTATTAAACTGGCAACAGTCGTCACTAATGTACTATAGGAAACTAACTGCGGTTCGGTATTGAATTGCAGCGAATACATCGTTGTGTTAGCGGCAGTCGGCATAGCTGCCAGAATGATCAGGATACTGGCTAGCATCGGGTCTAACCCCATAACCATGGTTAATAATAAAGCGATGACCGGCGAGACAATCAATCGTATCGAAAAAATAGTCGAGAGGTCAGCCCATTTTACCGTACCTTTTGTCAGTGATGCGAGCTGCATACCAAGTACGATCATGATGGTCGGAATTGTAGCATCTGCAATAAAGTGGACGGACTGCATGATGAATTCCGGCACGCTTACACTGAATACCTGTGTCATCAATCCCAGGATGACAGCGTAATTGATAGGCATCCGCGCGATTTTTACGAGTGAATCTTTAAAACTATGATCAGCCGTACTGCTTCCCCGGGCGGCAAAATAAAGCCCGACGGTGTTCATTAATAGCGATTGGACGACCATCATGATGATGGCATAGTCTACCCCGGCTTCTCCGTAAGCAAATAAAATGATAGGTACACCATAGTTACCGCTATTCATAAATACGCTGGCAAGTACTAATGCGGAAGACTTCGATTGCGATTGAGCTTGAACTTTTGAGACGACTACGACCAGTAAAATCAGAAGCAGCATCAGCGAAACGCAAAAAATCACAATGTATAAGTAATCGATCGTTACTTCATTCGTATAAAACGTACGAAAAGCCAGGAATGGATACATTAAGTAAAGAGCGGCCGTGGAAATAGACTTTCGGTCAAAGCCGATTTTTTTTTGTCCGATAAACCCGACAGCAAAAATGATAAAAGCTGGAATTACAATTAGTATGACGTCCATATTCTTCACCACATTCATCTGAAATTAAAAATCATAAAAGGAGCTGTCTCTGAAAACTCAAAGACAGCCCCGGATAAGGGAACAGTTCATGCTCGCAGCGATTGACAGTTAAACTCCTCAAGGATGGCTTCTGTATGTTCACCGATATCAGGGATCGGCTCCATCATTGTTTCAATATTCTCAAAAGTGACCGGCGGAATCAATGCTTTCAGCCTGCCGACAGGTGAGTCCACCTCGCTCCAGCGATCCCTCGCTTTCAATTGAGGGTGATCGGGGATATCTTTCACCGTATTCAAGCGAGCGTTAGCGATTTTAGCTTCTTCCAACAGTTCAATCAGCTGACTGGAATTCACTTCTTCCAAAGCTTCAGCAATGATCTTCTGTAATTGATCCTTGTTTTCGACTCGCATGGAATTCGTATGAAAGCGCTCATCTTTTGCCAGCTCAGGCTGGTTCAATATACTCTTGGTAAACTGCCGCCATTCCCTTTCATTCTGAATGGCTAAAAACACCATTTTCTTGTCATTTGCTTCAAACGGCCCGTAAGGATAAATGGTCGCGTGTCTCGCACCAGTCCGCTGTGGATCCTTACCTCCATAGTCAGCAAAATACATTGGATATCCCATCCACTCGCATAACGCTTCCAGCATTGAAACTTCGACGACTGTTCCTTCATTTGTCTGGTAGCGTGCGATGATCGCGGTCAGGATGCCTGTATAGGCATACATGCCAGCTGCGATATCAGCGACAGAAATACCTGCTTTAGATGGTTCATCTTCGGTCCCTGTAATCGAAACAAGCCCTGCTTCACACTGGATCAGAAGATCATACGCCTTTTTATTGGTGTAGGGACCGTCGGTTCCATAGCCTGATATGCCACAAATGATCAATTGCGGATACTTTTTTCTCAATTCAGCAGGGGCAAAACCCAGGCGGTCTACAGTGCCGGGAGCTAGATTATAAACAAACACATCGGCCTGTGAAAGAATCTTATCCAAGGCGGATTTTCCTTTTTCCGACTTCAAATCCAGAGCGATCGATTCCTTGGAACGGTTCAGCCAGACAAAATGACTCGACATCCCGTTTACTGTCTGATCGTATCTTCTGGCGAAATCGCCGTCTTCCCGTTCGACTTTGATGACGCGTGCCCCTAAATCAGCCAGCTGCCTGGTTGCAAAAGGAGCGGCTACCGCTTGCTCTAATGATACAACAGTAATTCCTTTTAAGGGTAACATATGCTTCCTCCTAGACGTTTGTCTTTGATGATGCCAACAGCTCTTTGGCTCTTCTATACACCGGGTAATCTACCAGTTTATTGTTATAAGCGATCGAAGCGACTCCTTGCTGCTCCGCCCGTTCGAATGCTTCGACGATTTCCTCGCATTCTTCCAGCTCTTGTTGAGAGGGGGAGAAAATCTGGTGGACGGGATCCACTTGCTTGGGATGAATCAATAGTTTTCCTTTAAATCCGAGCTGTCTTGCCAGTGTCGCTTCCTGAACCAGTCCATCCTCATTATTTAAATCCGGGTAGACAGCATCAATTGGCGCACCAATTTCAGCAGCTCTTGAGGCATTGACGATTTGGGAACGGGCAAATAACAGTTCCAATCCTCCCGGTGTCAGCTGACAATCAATATCCAGGGAATAATCAATGGAACCAAATGCCAGCCGCTCCACACTTTGACTTGCATTCGCGATATCAGCAATATGCTGGACACCTTTTGCCGTTTCAATCAAGGGGATGAGAGCTAACGCTTCATTGTCGACTTTTTCCGTGATGGTTCGGATGTCGTTGGCATGCTCCGATTTAGGTAGCATAATGCCGGTTACGCCTGCCTGAATCGCACAGGATAGATCATCTTCCCAGAACGGTGTGTGTAGGTCGTTTATACGTATAAAAACATTGGAACCGCTGGTATTATCCAGCGATTCCAATATAGTCTCTCTAGCCAATCTTTTTTCCGTAATAGCAACGGAATCTTCTAAATCAATGATGACGCAATCTGCTTCGGAAGCGATCGCTTTTTTTATCATCGACTGCTTGAAAGCAGGAACGAATAAATAGGAACGGTGGTTGTACATCTTTACAAACCTCCTAATGTTACGATAATAGCGGAATGATCAATCCGGCTAATAACAGAATAAGTGCTCCTCCCAATCGGGATGAAATTTGGGCAAACGGCATCAGTTCCATTCTTCTGGAAGCAGAAAGCACCGCAACATCACCAGTACCGCCCATGTTCGCCATACATAATCCGGCTGTGATTGCTGCTTCAATTGGATAGAACCCGACAAGTTTACCAAGCAGTCCAGCTCCGATGATGGCACCGAACACTACTCCGAATACCGTTAGAATGTACTGCAGAGTCATCGCTTCAATCACAGTATTTAAATCCGTGTAGGCAATTCCGATACCAAACAGCAAAGCAAGGGTCCAGTTGCTGGCAACGAACTTATACCACTGACTTGCACCTTCCAGCACGTTCTTTGGAATGACATCAGCAATTTTTGCAATTGCAACGATAATGATCATCAACGCATACGGGTGAAGCGGGATCACGTCTCCGAGCAAGGTACCAACAGCAAAGAAAGTGATGGCCGCAAGCAGCCCGATTCCCATTTTTTGAATATCATAGGTTTGTTTTTCCTCTTTATAACTGAATCCCTGGATCAGCTGGCCATTCCCGGTAAGGGAAGGCACCTTTTTACCAAGCAGGTTAAGCATACTGGCAAGTACAATGGCGAACACGTTACCAAGTGCCAGTGCCGGCACAAGCATGGAAATATAGTAGCTTGGATCATTTCCGAGCATCTCAGAGTAAATTTGACTCATTGGTACTGCGCCAGCGCCCATGCCGCCACCCATTATCGGCATCGTAATGACGAGAACCGCGTCCCTGATGGAGAATCCTACTAAAGCACCTAACAGGCCGGCAAACGCCATGGCACCGATAACAGCACCGAAGATTGGCAGGAAGTAGCGCAATCCGACTTTTACAAGAATCTTTTTGTTCATACCGAGAATACTTCCGGTGATCAAAGCGGCGATATAGAAGTTAAGAAAGCCGCCGTCTTTCATGAAATCTGTCATGGATGTTACCGATGCTTCCGGCAGCCATCCGGCATAAACCATAAATGCTGCTCCGAAAATGGCGATGATTGCACCGCCGCCAAGAAAAGTCCGGACGATCGGAGTACGATCCCCAACGAAACCTAACAATTCACCGAATACCATCATGACAAGTAAGCTTCCAATCATACCGCCGGGCAGGTTGCCTGTATAGAGGCTTAAAATAGTAATCGCTGCAAAAATCCCGAACCATAATATCGGAATTTCAAATATCTTAAGGCTCTTCTTTTCGCTGTGCATTTCCGTGACTTGGGTATCCGTCTGTCGTTCATATTCGAGTTCTCTGGCTGTTTGAGACATCTCGACCACTCCTTTTTGAAATTTAAATAGATAAAAACGTAAACGTTTTCAATTTCGTAGTTTTAATAATAAGAAAGTTCACAAAAATTTCACACATTATGAAACTATTGATAATATTGTAATTAAAAAAAGCAACCGAATCGGTTGCTTTTAAAATGGCTATGTTACCCACGCCTCCATCTTTTTTTAGGGATTCGTTTATCTTCAATGAATTATTCCTTAACTTCTAATACAGAACGGTCGTTTAAAGGTTGAACAGGGCGATGGTTGTCTGGAAAGATTTGCTGGAATGCTTGAATTTGTTCTTTTGACATCTCAATCGGCTGCTTAAAAATAACCCATTTTACTTCTTCTGTACAAGGAGGAGTTGTTAGCGAACCATGATAATGAAAAGACGTTTGGTTTTGGGGAAGTATCGTTTCTAAATCAATCTTTCCATCTAATTGTTTCTCTTCCGATATTTCTTCGTCAGGTAATATATCCCAAACTGATGCCAGTGCTTCATTTTCTTTTCCTTCTTGTATCATTACTCCAAGGACCGCAATCTCCCCATTAGCGTCTTCATGTACAAGATGCAGTTCCATATCAAAACTTACTCCATTAAATTGGTGCTCGCTTGGCGTATGGAAATGAAATTGAGCGAGCTGGTACTTATTATTCTCCAGTACCATATGGTTGCTGTCTGTTGAAGCATTAGCCTGCACGGTATGCCCATTGTTTATGATTGTAAAAGGGGTTGGCTCATATTGAATTTGAATATTTTCTATATCTTCATCCGCTTGTAAGTGGGAGAATTCAAGATTAATTGGAGATTGTTCACTTCCGTTGGCACATGCTTCGTATGCCGGGTCCAATTCTCCCCAGTGCTCAGGGCCTGTTTCACCTTTATAAGACCATTTTGACTGGTCAGACTCACTATTGCTTGTCTCAGAGTTTTCATTCGTTTTTTCCGAACAAGCTCCCAATGAAAAACTGAAAAACACAGCTAAACAGGTATGCGCAAGTTTTGTTCTCATGAGCTGTCATCTCCTCCTCTAATATTATCTATCCATAAAAATACATGAAAGAAAAATAGCAGCAAAATATTATTTTTTATGAAAGCGATTACACCTCCCAAAAAGGGAAAATAGACGGTCCTTTTATAAGTACAAATAACCAATTCGTTATATAAGTGAAAGTTAAAATGTTCATGAGTCACCCTCATGATGATCAGGCACCGACAGAAACACAAAAGTAATGGTCTTAATAGAGGGTATCAAGACTATTAGAAAGAAAGGATGTTGGGAGATGGTTTTAATAGATAGTATAAAAACCAGAAGGGAAACGAAAATCCTGCCTGAACGGTCTTAATAAGGCGGGAAAGAGGGGGCATCACCATACATAAAAATTGGTTCTGAATATTACTTTCCTACTAAAGCCATAGATAAGTGGCTGACAGAAACGGAGGCTGAACATTTCGTTGATCAATCCTGAGCCAGCATTCACAGAATAAAAAGGGAACTTCTCTAATCAGGAAGTTCCCTTTTCAAGAGCTTATAAATAAGAAGCAATAATGTGCTGCCTGTCCTCATGCAGCTGATATTGATAAATCGGGCGTCCCACGCCATAGATCAAGTCTTCTTCCAAATAACCGATGTCCGTCAGGAATTTTAAATACTTCCTTACCGATACCCGTGAAATATTTGCTGCTTCTGCAATATCTTCGGTGGAAAAAGCTTGCCCCACATAGGAAAGGATTACTTCATTAATCGTCTGCAGCGTATTTTTCGTAAGCCCCTTTGGCAGTTCCTGTGGCTTCGGCTGGTTGGAGGCAGGCTGGCTTTTCTTCCGGAACAGGCGGTCCAGTTCCTGTTGGCTGATGGAGTTTATAATAATTATTTTTGTACCGTGTAAGTGCCTCTTGAAAGCGGTCGAACTCAAATGGCTTGATTAAATAATCGATTGCCCCGAGTCGTAATGACTGCTGAATCTGCTCCATTTCCGAAGCGGCTGTAATCAGAATGACATCCACATCCTCGTTTTGCTCCCGGATCTGTCTTAGAAAATCAATACCATTCAACCCTGGCATATACACATCAAGCAGTATCAAATCAATTTTGATTTGAGCCATATGGCCAATGGCCTCATCCGTGTTTGCCGCCGTTCCGCTGAGGGTGAAGCCGTCCATTTGTTCGACATATTGCTTGTTGAGTGCCGCGACCATGGGATCATCTTCTACGATCAGTACTTTAATCATTGCCGTCACCTCCTGATTCGTAAGGGATTATGATGGAAAAGGTTGTACCTTGTCCGGGTCTGGAGTGAACTTCAATCGACCCTTCCAGCTGCTCTACACTATCTTTTGCCAAATAGAGGCCAAAGCCGCGATGGTGTCCTTCTTTGCTGGATATTCCCTTCTGGAAAATTTCCTCTTGCTTATGTTCATCTATCCCGTTTCCAGTATCGGTCACTGTCATTGTCAAAAGCTCATCAATATAAGATAGCTCCAGCCTGACTTCTTTTTGTTCTGAATGGCTGACACTTTCGATGGCATTATCAATGACATTTCCGAGAATGGTTATCAACTCATGCGTCAGTGATGGGTCATCAGGTTGTGGGATCGTGGTTTCACTATTGATCGTAAAATTAACATGCGATTCACGGGCATAACTGATTTTTCCGATGATAAAACCGGCTAACGCTGGATCCTTAATCGACCGAGTGACATTGCCTACCTCATGTGCCTGGTGGTCGACCAGTTTGCTGATGAAGCTTTTCACCTGATCGTATTCCTCTAATTTAATCATCCCAAGCAGGACATGCAGCTGATTCATGAACTCATGAGACTGAGCACGGAGTGTATCGGCATACATCTGTACCCCGGTCAGCTGCTCAGCTAATTGGTTGACCTCTGTTTTGTCCCGGAAAGTCGCGATGGCACCGACAATCTCATCGTTAACGACGATCGGAACCCGGTTGGTAATGATCGATACGCCATTGATGACTTGCTCTTCGTCAAGGTCTGGCTCCGGATTGGTTAAAATATCAGCCAACAACGTTCCAGGCAAAAATTCATTGATTTTCATTCCGATAGGTTCTTTATCCATTAGTCCGGCCTTTTGAAAAATCCGGCGTGCGGACCTGTTTACAAGCACGATGTTAGCATCTTTGTCGATAGCAATAATCCCTTCATGGACAGAATGAAGCATTTGATTCCTTTCTTCATGAATCCTTGCAATAGCATGAGGCTCTAAACCAAATAAGCTTCTTTTTATATAATTAGCCAGCAGGAAAGCGCCAATAATACCGACAATCAAGCTGATGACAGTTCCGATGACAATCTGTTTCTGACTCTGCTTTATGGACGCCTCCACAGCCTGCAGTGAGATACCGACAGCTACCGCTCCGATCTGATTCTGTTCTTCATCATAAATCGGCGTAAACGCACGCAGTGATTTTCCAAGCGTGCCGGTCGACCTGGATGTATACGCCTCTCCTTGAAGGACGCGTTTCTCGTCACCGCCGACAAAATGATTGCCAATCCGCTCCGGCTCTGGATGGGATTTCCGGATGCCATCCATATCCATGACGACCACAAACATGACATCAGCCGCATCCTGGATCGTCATCGCATAATCCTGAATAAAGTTTTCCTTTGCTTCGTCCTTTAGACCACTTTTGACTACCTGCGACTCTGCGACTGTACGTGAAACGATGAGAGCTTTTTCTTCTAATTGCGCTTCAATGTTTCCGCTTGTCGTATTGGTGATAAGAAGGTCTGTGATTAATAAAGATACTAAAACGACGATACAGACAAATACTATAATCATCGTACTTAGTTTGAACCGGAGTTTTGGCAATGGATATCACCTCTATTTGATAAGGGAATGGCTGCGTTTATTTGGCAGGTAACTGTTGCAAGAAAAACAAAGGATATGGTGGGCGATAGGAGACAAAACTTATGGCAGAGTGTGGGGAAAACGGCATGCATATCCAAGCATACATAAACACCACTTTTTGTACCATTATAAACATGGAAAGACAAAAGCTAAACTAGAAAGGATGAGATCGCATGGATGATAAGGCGAAAAAACGGAAATTAGAAGTTGAAACAAGAGACAATAAAGAAATAGAACTTGAAACCGCTCACCCCGGTTTGGAAGACTACAGTGTGCAAAACGATAACTTTGCTCCGGGTGAAAACAGATATTTAAATGAACAGCCAGGTGACCGAGCAGAGTTTTCTGAGGAGCTGGCCGACGGTGGAGAACGAGATGAGTTCGCGAGGAGACAATCTGGAAATAACTGCGGTGGTCTATCATAAAGACTCAGACCCGCCAGGTAAAATGGCGGGTCCTTTTTTCTTATTGTTCCTGTAAACTGTTTACCGGAACGCTTTGCTTTTGTTCTGGATTATTAAGCGGGTGAATCGTAGCTGTTCCGCTTGTTTCGTCAACGTGTTCGATGTAGACACTTTCTCCGTTATAGGTCACATTCACCATATCGGACGAGAAAGCAATATCCTGTGCTCTTTGAGCTTCCATTTCGTAATCACCTCCTCTAAATCAGTAATAATCATACTATTTGTTTTCCATTGACGAGATATACTTTTCATGGCTGAAAATTATCTTAGGCGGTCAGGAGTCTCAGCACATACTTATTAAAGGGCTCTTAAAAACGAAATCATTCCGTTAAAATAAGTAGTAGGTAAACACAACGTTACGAGGGGGATGAGGATGGATGAAATAACAACAGACATTCTGGTAATAGGATCGGGAGCAGCTGGGCTGGCAGCCAGTGTGTATGCTGCTGAGTCGAGTCAACAAATTCTGGTCATCGACAAAGGAGCCATCGGCAGAAGCGGTTCTACGGTAGGGGCTGTTCAAATCGCCAGTCTGGGAAGCTGGAGTCATCGAGAAGACAGCTTAGATGCTTACCAGCAGGACATCCGTGAAAGCGGAAGGGGATTAAGCAGTCCTGTCCTTACAGACGTACTTGTCCAGGATATCTCCGCTCGCCTGGAAGACTTGCTTCAATGGGGCCTGAAACTGGATAAAAACGAACACAATGATATTTTGGTGGCCGCAACATCCGGCCATACCACACCGCGTTCCATCAGTTCAAAAAAAGGAAAGACAGGCCTCGCGATTCTCCAGGTTTTAACTAAAAGGGCAAAGAACAGCAGCAACATCAAACGCTGGAGTGATGTCATAACGCTGGAACTTGTAAAAGCGAATGGAAGAGTGGCAGGAGCTGTAGTTTTAGATTTGAAAGAAAACAAGTCTTATTTGATTCGCTGCAAAACAGTTATCCTTGCAACTGGGGGAATCGGACAGCTGTATCCAACCACCAGCAATCCCGCACAATCTACAGGTGACGGGTTTGCTTTAAGTTTAACGGCTGGTGCTGCTCTGGTAGATATGGAACAAATCCAATTCTACCCCGTCAGTTTAATCCATCCATCATCACTTTCCGGTCTTTGTCTCAGCTTTTATCATTCTGCAAAACTCTATAATCGTAACGGGGAACGGTTTATGGATAAATATGAGCCGGAGACAATGGAAAACACAACCCGTGACAAGTTAGCGATTGCAATCGCTTCTGAAGTTGAAGAAGGACTGGGCACCCCTGGTGGAGGAGTTTGGGTGGATGCAACGGGAAATATAGAGGAAGTGAAGCGGCAATTTCATCATGAATATCAATTATGCCTGGATCGCGGCGTAGATCTTGCAAGAAAGCAGGCAGAAGCAGGTCCAGCCGCCCATTTTATTATGGGTGGGATATGGATTGATGGGGATGCTGCTTCCACAACGCCAGGCTTATACGCAGCCGGTGAATCAGCTGGCGGCTTGCATGGTGGCAACCGGCTTGGGAACAATGCATTATCAGAGTGTATTGTTTTCGGAGCAAGGGCTGGAAAGGCAGCTGCAAGGGAATCTGCGCGCATGAAGTCTATAATGGCTGGTGTCCCCCTGCAAACAAAAAAAGCAGATAAAATGATAAACGTTATTTCCAATTCCGAGCAAGGGACAGAGCGTTCCTATGCATGTAAAAAAGCTGTTCAAGCACTCATGGGAGAATATGTGGGGGTGGTACGTTCCACAAAAGGACTCCTCCAGGCAAAAGCAGAAATAAAAGTAATCGAGGAAAAGTTAGATCAGGTAAAAATAACGAGTTCACTCGATTTTTATTCGAAAGAAATCTTGGATTATATCGAAGCTGTGCTTATGGTAACCACCGCCCAGGCTATTGTGGAAGCTGCTTTAACCAGGAAAGAAAGCAGAGGAGCCCATCATAATAAAAATTTTCCTGAGCAACTGACAGAAGCGAAGCATACAATTGTGAAAGTCGAAAACGGAAAGATGACTGTACAGGAAGAAGGGGAAGTATGAGTCAGCTTGTTGTTAAAATTGATCGTTCAGAAATGAGAACCGACCAATATGAAATAGATTTAAAAACTGGCAGGACCGTCCTTGAGGCAGTAGAGGCCATTTATAATCATCATGATCCAAGCCTTGCCTACCGTTATTCCTGTCGCACCGGTTTATGTACGACATGCATGATGCTGATTAATGGCAAGCCTGGTTTAAGCTGTATGAAGATGGCTGAACCCGGGGAAGATGGGGTTCTTCATCTGGCTCCACTTCCAAAAGGGAGAACGATTAAGGATCTTATAAAAGAAGTATAAATAGGTATTTGGACGGGGGTTGCTCTGGTTTTTTTATGTCTGCCCGGGAAAGGGGCATTTTTTGCTTTTCCTTACGATAAGGTATTAGGGAATATGCTTTTCCTGGAGGGGTAATTCATGCAGCTATTTTATACCGTACGTCCTGGAGAAACACTTTATCAGATTGCCGGCAGATGGAGGCTCCCGGTCGAGTCTCTCATAGCTGCTAATAATCTGGCATCGCCTTACATCATTTTCCCCGGTCAGCAGCTTTCTGTTCCGCCTGGCGTGGATAAAGTACGTGTAAACCCTGGCGATACAGTATATAGTATCGCTCAATTCTTCGGGATACCGATGTCTGTCATTATTGAGACGAACCGGCTTTTACCTCCTTATACGATTCAAGCTGGTCAGCTAATAAAGGTTCCTCCTGGTGTTTCTTACTATGTCGTGCAGCCAGGAGATACCCTGTTCCATATCGCAAGACGCTACAATGTAACTACGAAGGGAAGTGTACATTGGCAGCTTATCCAGTCAGTAAACCGGCTCCCATCTGACGTTATTTATCCAGGCATGCGACTGATTGTCCCCTATGCTCCAACAGGAGACCAAGGGATGATTGCTTATTCATCCAATCGTGGCGGGGGTTATGATTTATGGTTGTATGACCCTGTTGATGGCAGCCGAAGACAGCTTACTAGTGGTGCAGGTTCACCCACTGCCATCCCTTTTTGGTCACCTGACAGCAGTCGAATCGCTTTTATAGGAAATAGAGGAATCCTTTATGTGATTCATATCGCGGAAAATTTATTAGCTTCTATCGATCAGTTTCCAGACGGGCTGGGCGTTTTTTTAAGCTGGTCACCGGACAGCAGGATAGTTGCGTATGCCAAACCGAATGAAATTATCTTGTACAACATCATTACTCATCAAGTCCAGCGCCTCAACCAGCCGGGAGCGACGGATGTCCAATGGGTTTCAAATGGGAAAACATTGCTTTTTCAAGCACCTGATTCTTCTGGAATCAGTCAGCTATTCACGATGGAGGCAGATGGGACCAATAAGCGGCAAATCACCCAAAATACCGGTAGTACTTACAACAATGTTCGCCTGTCTCCTGCCAATACTTATGTTCTCTATACAACTCCTGGGGTCAGTATTTCAATTATTTATACGATCGAGCTTTCGACTGGTCGTGTGTTTGAAGTGAGAGGAGGACCCCTTGCGAAAAATTATTTTCCTGTATGGTCTCCGGATTCCTCAGCAATCGCATACAGTGCCACTGCTTTTGAAGATGTCGGGTATTTTTCATTAGTGAACACAACAGGCAGGCAAGGGGAAAACGATCGCACCAAAGCAATTTCGGATTGCTTTGCTACTCCTGTCACATGGTCACCGGACAGTAGGAAAATCGCCTATCTGTCAGGGTGTAACGGGGAGGGAATAGCCACTGAGATGTGGGTGGTCGATCCTTTACGTCCGGTGCCGGTTCGGTTAATCGCAGGTGAATCAATTACCTCTTTGCAATGGTCTCCTCATTCTTAGAGTAAATTCCTGCAGGAAATAAGTCCTTTGTTTTGACTTTTCCCCCCTGTTTTAGTAAGTTATTATAAAAATTCCGATCAATAAAATAGGGTATTACAAGTGAGGGGGGTATTAGTATTAAAGCACTTTGGAAGCGTTATAGAGATGTATCGCTGATCGTAAAAATAACGATTGCTCTTATTCTTGGTATTATCACAGGGTTTATTTTTGGCGAAGACACAAGCGTGTTAGCACCATTTGGTGATTTGTTGCTCCGGTTATTGCAATTCATCATCATTCCTTTGATTTTATTTACTTTAATTGTAGGTGTGAACCAGACGCGCCTGGCTAACCTGAGCAGGATGGGTGGAAAAGTATTCCTTTACTACGTTGCCACTTCTGCTCTTGCACTGATTGTCGGCTTGACTGTTGCTGGTATCATGAATCCCGGCGAAGGAGTTACACAGCAGACCGATCAGACAGTCGATGCAGGAGAACATCCAGGAGTAGCAAGCGTCCTCCTCAATATCGTACCGGAAAATATCGTAACAGCGTTTAATGAAATGAATCTGCTCGGCATCATTTTCACCGCTATCGCATTCGGAATTGCGATTTCCGCATTGAGAGGATCGACAGAGCATGGGGCTCTCGGGGAGCACGTTTATAAAATGGCCGATGGACTGAATGAAGCTACCTTCAAAATCATGCATGTGATTTTGCAGTACGTTCCTATCGGTATTTTTGCCATCATCGCCCAAACGGTCGGCAATCAGGGGATGAACACAATTTTATCCCTCGGGAACATGATTGGTGTGCTCTATATTGCGATCATCGTGCAAATTGTTATTTATATTGTACTGATGCTGTTGTTTAAAGTAAGTCCAGGAAAATTCTTTTCGCAGGCACGGACACCAATGATAACCGCTTTTGTCACTCAAAGCAGCTCTGGAACTTTGCCGCTGACATTGAATGCCGCTAACAACCTCGGTATTTCGAAAAGTTTATACGGTTTCAGCTTGCCGCTCGGGGCAACCGTCAATATGGATGGCGCTGCGATTCGGATTGCCGTTTCTGCTGTATTTGCTGCCAACTATACCGGGACAGAACTTGGGCTCGGAGAAATGCTGGCTATCGTCATTGTAGGTACACTTGCCTCAATCGGGACAGCTGGAGTTCCAGGTGCCGGAATTGTCATGATTGCTACCGTGTTTACGCAAGTCGGCCTGCCGATGGAAGTCGTCGCCTTACTCACATCAGTCGATGCCCTTGTAGGCATGGGAGCGACAGCATTGAACGTAACCGGTGACCTTGCTGGAACTTCGATCATCAGTAAGACCGAAAAAGAAGAAAGTTAAAAGACCGGTGCTTCCGGTCTTTTTTTTGCTTAATTTCGCCAAATCCTGCCACAATTTTCAGAAAACGGACAAAAAAATAACGAAATTCAGGAATGTTTGTAAATAGAGGAAAGGAGGTGAATATATGCGCACAAGACCATTGTTATATGTATGTCTAATGGTACTGGCGGTATTTTTCCTTCCAGCCGATACGTTTGCGAATAACGGAAATACCCTTGAACAGGCATCGCCACAGGCTGATGAAGAAACATCAAACCCTGTCACTGAAGAGGCTGCAGAGAAAGGTGGAGAAACTTCTCAGGCTGCTAAAGAAAAAGCAGCAGAGAAGGTGAGCCAAGCCTCTGATACTGCTGAACCAGCTTCAAGTCATGGCAAGGAGACGACAGGTAATATTAATAAGCCAAATAAAAATGACAAGCATGCGCAGGATGCTGCTGCCAAACCCCTTCCGCAACAGGCGAATGACAAAGCCTCTGAAACTGGGGATAAGGTGAAGCAGGAGGCAGCACAGAAAAAAGAAACCGTTAAAAAAGCGGTTACCGATAAGCCGCATGAAAATAAGGGGAGGTCAAACCGACCGGTAGAAAAGAGCTCAGCCAAAAAAGAAGAGCCTACTACAAAGACGAATACCCCAAAGAGCTCTAAAGATAATCAGGCTGATGGAAAAGAGGATTTGCAGCCAGTAGAAGCTGAAGCCGAGCCAACGAACATAAAAGTTGGGCCTTCAGCAGCTGCTCAAGGGGATTCGAAGGCTTCTGTTCCAGCGGACGATCCGTCACGCAATAAACAGGAACAAGAAAAGCCTGCACCACAACCAGAGCCGAGGAAAAAACCAATCGCTCAGATACATATGACTAAGCCAGCTTCGTTCCCATCACCAGTATCTTCGGGCGGAGGCGACCTTGGCGGCCAAACTACTTTTTCTTTTATTAAAGGAAATCTGCCAGATTCGTTCCTGCTTGTTGCTGCCCATTCCCAAACAATCGGTATGCGATCTGATTTTCTCACAGATCAATGGGTGAATGCACCGCCAGCGGAACCACCGAAAACCACTTCTTAATTTTTATAAGAGGATAGAAACTAAATGACTAATAAAAATTAAGGAGCGATTCAAACATGAAAAACACATGGGTTAAATCTCTAGTATTTGCAGGAACATTGACAATCGGAGCATTCGTTGGCGTCCAGTCCACAGACGCGGCATCTTCCAATGCAGAAAAATCAGTAAAAGTGGTGGAAAAACAAGAAGCAGCAGCTGAGAAAAAAGCAGAAGCAAAAGCGAAAGGAAAAGCAGAAGCTTCTGTAAAAGCTGACGAAGAAGAAAAAACGGTTCAGGCCGAAGAAAAAGTAAATAAATCTCAGCAAAACAAAGCAAACGCTCAAGCTTCCGCGAATGCAAGCGAGACAGCAAAAGAAAACGCATCTGAAAACTCCGCGGTATTGGCTGGAGAAGCTGAAGTTACAACCGAAGAAGGTACAGAAGAAGAGGCTGCAGAAGAAGTTGAACTAGACGAAGAAAGTGAAGAAGCAACGGAAGAAGATGAAGACGAGGCAGCAGACAAAGAACAAGAAAAAGTAAACAAAGCACAAGAAAACAAAGCAAACGCCCAAGCATCAGCAAATGCAAGTGAAACAGCAAAAGAAAACGCATCTGAAAATTCCGCGGTTCTAGCAGGGGAAGTTGACGAAGATGTGATAGAAGAAGAAGCAGCTGAAGAAGAAACAGCAACGGAAGAAGATTCCACAGAAGAAGCGGCAACAGATGAAGAAAGTGAAGAAGCAACCGAAGAAGATGAAGAACAAGAAGAAGTAAACAAAGCAGAAGAAAACAAAGTAAATGCTCAAGCATCTGCAAACGCAAGTGAAACAGCGAAAGAGAATGCATCTGAAAATTCTGCAGTCCTTGCTGTGGCATTAGAAGAGGAAGCAACAGAGGAAGAGTCTGTGGAAACTGATGAAGATACTGAAGAAGAAGTGGAAGTAGACGAAGAAACTGAAGAAGCAGTTGAAGAAGAAGACGAAAAAGAAGAAGATGAAGAAACGGAGACTGTTTCTGTAGAAGCTAGAGAAGAATAATCAGCAAGTGAGCCGGGGACTCCCCCGGCTTCTATTTTTTGGGGCGTTAGGGAAGAATGTTCGAGAGTTAAGTCAGAACCCTCCATCTATCCGCAAAAAAACAGCACCAACCCCCGACTTCTTGCACACTTCCATTAGGATGAAAGTCCAATTTTGCATCCATCACGTTTATCAGCTCCTTATTTCGTAAAAAGATACATAGCATGAAATTTTTACAAAAAAGGAGCGATGTGCCGATGAAGCGCTGGATGTTGCTTGCGATTACCGTATTGATGATCGCCATACTTGCTGCCTGTGGCGGCAACGAAGAAAGCGGCGAAAACAGTGGAAACGAGGATACAACCGAAGAGAATAACGAAGAGCAGAACAGCGAAGAAAGTCAGGAAAACGAAGACGGCGAGAGCAAGGAAGAAGAAGGTGCCGAGACCGAAGAGGTCACCGTCGATCTAAAAGATCCCGATGATGAAAATATTGGTACCGCCAAGTTGAAACAGCAGGAAGACGGTGTACTGATCAGCCTGGATGCGTCAGGACTTCCACCGGATGAACATGGCTTCCACATTCATGAAACAGGCACATGCGAGGCACCTGAATTTGAATCGGCCGGTGGTCACTTCAACCCGGAAGGTGTGAGTCATGGAACCAATAGCGAAGATGGACCGCATGCCGGAGACCTTCCAAACATCGACGTAGGTGATGACGGATCCATTCAGGAGGAAATATTGGCAGAAAATGTAACCATGAAAAAAGGGGAAGACAACTCCTTATTGAAAGAAGAAGGAACAGCATTAGTCATTCATGCCAAGCCTGACGATAATGAATCCCAGCCATCCGGTGATGCCGGCATACGAATTGCCTGCGGAGAAATCAATGATGGCTTGCTTGAATAAAGAAAAAGGACTCCATCGGCGGAGTCCTTTTTTATTTCAATCCTAATTTTGCTGCTAGTACCAGCAGCGACTGGTTAATGCGCCATACATAATAAAGGTGGTGAACAAGGTCCCCTTGTCCCAGCTCGCTGCCAGGGGCCAGGCGCTCAATCTGTTCCCGCTCTTCCTGGAGATCATATAATTCGACTGCAGGTGCTTCGCCTTTAATTTTCGCGGACAGAACGTCAAGATTATGCTCCAGCTTATCCTCCATCTTCGGAAAAACATCCTTCAGTTCCTCCGGATAGACAAAATTTTTCTGATAAGCAGAGGCCACCAGGTGTTTGGCGTAGTAGTTGATCGCTGTGAAAATCGTAATCCATCGTGATAATTCGGAGCGTTTCATTGCGCCCGGCCGCTGAAGCATCGGGCGGGACTCGTCTTTGATGGCCTGGACTTTTTCTTCCATTGTAAACGCCTGTTCTGCCAGGTCCTTCACCTTAACCGGCTCATGAAAGCTTCTTACATACGGAATCACATATCCTTTTAACTCGTCAAGGTAGTCAGCGAACGTCTCGTTTACCTTGTCATGGGTTTTGGTCGGTAAAAGTACCGCCGATACGATAAATGCAATCGCTCCGCCGGCAATCGTATCCACAACACGAGCGCTTAATAAAGCAAAACTGATTCCGCCTAACAACAGGTCGTACATGAAGGCAATGAGCAAAGTAATGAAAATGCTCATCGCTGTGTAGGAAACAGTCAAAATGTAGAAGGCGGAAAATACGACGATAAAGATCAGCAACACTTCAAGGGCAGTATAGTCGGAAACAAGGCGGGCAAGCCCGAACCCGATAATCGCGCCGATGACTGTTCCGACGGATCGCTGAAATCCTTTCAGGTAGGTGCGGCCAACGGTTTCTGTCCCGAGTAAGATGATGAATGTCGTCAAAATCACCCAGTAAGGCTGGATTGGTGAAATGATATGACCGACAATAACGGCGATTGTGCCGCCTGCCAAGGCCTGCAGTGCTTTCTTTGTGGAAGGTTTGAGTCCTTCTTCCTTTTCCTCTTCTGAAGCTTCTTCGTCCTCATTCTTCAGTTCCTCATCAGCGTGTTGTCCGTTATCTCCTGTTTGCAAAGAAAGTTGAATTTCGATTGCCCCGTTGGTGACATGATCAGCAATTGATTCGATACGTCGCAGTAAATAAAGCCTGCCTTGGGGACGGGGACCATGGTCGTCAAATAGCTGATTGATCGTATCACGGAATTTCACAGTGGCTCGCTGAGCGATATGCAAATTTTCTCTTTCGTAGGCAGGGGAGAGCACATCAGCTTTCCGAAGTGCAGCGATGACCTCCACGAGTAATTGCCTCACTTCTTCCGTTTCAAATGCATCGTTCCGCTTCAGTTCGGCAAGTGAATCCGCTAAAGTCTCGACAAACATAGCGGCATCAAAGACATACAGTCTTACCTGTGAAGTGTTAAGCCCTGGCCATAACTCGCTGACATCATGGGTATTCAAATCCGTCGCAACGTTTCTTGCGTATTCCCGCAGCTTTCCAACGTTGTAATACAGCTTTTTTGCCCGGGATTCCTTTATTTCCGGATCCTTGATCATATCGATCAGCAATTGGAAAGTGAGGTTTGCCTGGGTATGAAAGGACTGGATGCTTCTCTTCAGCATGTGCGCAGAATCTTTGAAAATAATGAAATTATAGAGGAAAGCGTAGCTGACTCCAATGACAATGGCGATATAAAACCACGGGAACTGAGCGGGTGATAATTTTAAAAAAGATGAAATATAGACTGTCATGAAGGCGATCATGCCAAAGGAAAAGTACCTGCTTCCGAAACGGGTGAAATAAAAAGCGGAAAAAACAACAGCGACCATCAGTGAGGAGACGAGAAACACACTTTCCGCCAGCAATGCACCGAATGTCACACCTCCCATAGCAGGAAAAACAAGTAGCACGGTGGTTACTTGTTTTTCCTGTTTTGTATCGTCCATCACCGCCATGACTCCAAGCATTCCGCACATGCCGGCTACGATTGCAGGTGACAATGCTTCCTGTCCAGCCATTCCATACAGAAAAATGATGGTAAACACCGCTGATATTAAACTGAGGGTCGCTTTGCCCGCCTGGTGCAGTCGTTTGCGCCCGGGATCAGAAGCGAGTAGTCTTCCCAGCCAGTAGTCTTTGAGTGAAAGTTTCTTCAACGCTTCTTCACCCCTTTCTTCGATGTATTATATTCTTTCTATTTTACGTTCCCATCAGTCTATGGGCAACTTATTTGAAAGGTCTTCCCGATTTACAATAATTTTGAAAATGATAGGATGATAATTAAAGATTCACGACATGAGAGGAAAATAATAATGACAGACCACCCTCAACAAACGAAAAAGCTTCTTTTCATCATAGGGGTCATATTTGTGGCGTTCAATTTGCGACCGGCAATTACGGGAGTCGGTCCGCTCATCAGTTCCATTCGGATTGATCTTGGAATTTCTTATGGGGCTGCCGGTTTTATCACCACGCTGCCGTTGATTTCCTTTGCAGTATTTTCTTTTCTAGCTCCGCAGCTTGGAAACCGTTTTGGTTATGAACGGATGGTTTTCGCAGGGTTAGTGACACTGATGCTCGGTATCTCGATTCGCTATATTGCCGCTCCTCCGACGTTATATACAGGTACTGCGCTTGTTGGAATAGGAATCGCCATTTCCAATGTGCTGCTTCCGGGAATCATCAAGGGCAGGTATCCAGGCAGAATTGGCTTGATGACAGCCGTTTATACCACCTCGATGTCCGTTTTTTCCGCTGTCGGATCAGGGCTTAGCATTCCGCTTGCAAAAGGACTGGGGCTTGGATGGGAAAAAGCACTGTTCGCCTGGATACTGCTTGCAATGATTGCCGCTTTACTATGGATTCCCCAGCTTTCCCGACCGGTGAAAAATGAGGATAAAACCTTTGCCAGGCTGTCAGGACCACCAATATGGCAATCGAAAATAGCCTGGCAAGTGACCATTTTTATGGGGCTTCAATCGTTTTTATTTTACAGCCTGATTACCTGGCTGCCGGAGATTATGACCGGAAAAGGACTTGGGATTGCAGCAGCAGGTTGGATGGTATCGACAATGCAGCTGGCCGGACTGCCGATGACCTTTCTGACGCCCGTATTGGCTGACCGCTTCCGTAACCAGCGGGGCCTGATTATAATGATTGGGGTACTGTATCTCACCGGCTTGACCGGAATGTTAGTTAGCACCACTACTGGTTGGCTGACCGGGAGTGTAATGCTGATGGGGATGGGACAGGCGTCCAGTATCAGCCTTGCCCTCACCCTGCTTGGTCTCCGTGCCGCCAACGCCCGTGAGAGTGCGGCGTTATCCGGAATGGCGCAATCATTTGGATATGCCTTGGCTGCTATCGGTCCGACCCTGATCGGAATGATACTTGATGTCTCCGCAACCGTCATCACACCAATTGTAATTTTTATCGGAATATTGGTTGTCATGATAGCAGCAGGGCTTGGCGCTGCGCGCAATCAGACGGTATTTGCACATGTAAAGGAGTAGGGGGTAAACCCTTTGATAGAAGTAATAAAGAAAGGATATCCTTACGTGTTTGGAGCGCTCGTGGCTGTAATTGTTTTGGGCTTGTTTCAAGACGGGCCAACCCATTGGGGAAGCTTGGTAAGGACAAGTGCAGCTGGTTTGATTGGTACGTTTATTGGGTTAGGGTTGAAGAAGTTTTTCTCAGAATAGAAGAGATGACCAGTCTGGCACAGGCTGGTCATGTTTATTAATAGTGGAAATTTCTTTTGAAAAACGCTTCTCTTACATTAACCGTATAGATTAATACAATCATAGACCACACAAAGTTACCGGTATAGGGCTGGGGAGCTTGATCCGTTATAAGCAGCAGGCTAATCACTCCAAAAAGCATCGAGTAGGTGACCATTAGCCAGAACCCCCATTTTTTCAACCTCATATAACCATAAATCATACCTCCGGAAAACAAAGCAACAGTCGCTCTTACGATTTTTTCAGGGGCGTTTGGAATACCAAACCGTTCTGCTATACTAATAGGTTCAGCTTCAGCCTGATAAAAGATAGCCGTAAATAATAAAACCAATGCACCAAATATGTAAAAATAACTTATTAATGTAACCCCTAATGGCCTCTTCATCCAGATGCCCCTTTTTTTAGTCTGCACCATGTTGGCTCACCATCCTTTATTATTGATTTGACATTACCTTACAAAAATCCTTTAAATAATTTAAATAAAGACCACATCCTCAAGGGATATGGTCTATACTGCCGCTAAAATCATTTAAAAGGAATCGTCATTTCCTCGCCTTCATTGATAGATTTCTGTTCGCCATCCATGACATCACTCGTAGTAATGGTGATAGATTCCAACTCATCGACACTTGTTTCATTCAGCACAAAACCCATATTTCCAACCTTAACTTCACCAGGTTCATAGTCTCCATAAAGATTTTCCAGATAGAAGTCGTCATCGAAATCTTTTTTCTCACCTGTGTTCGTTTCCAGTAAATCTATCGGGGCAAAATTAACTGGCTGATCGCTGGTGTTTTTAATGGCAACGGTAAACTTGATATAGTCGAAGTTCGCTCCATTATGGCTGAATGCATGAAAATAGTCGATCAAGTCAGGGGAAGGGGAGTAGTTCATCACTTTTATATCTTCGATTACAAGCTGCATCGGCCCGACTTCTTCAACTGTTTGTCCTTCTTTGATGGCCTTGAGTGTCAGCTGGCCGTTTTCATCCTCGGCATGGTCGCCTGCTTTTTTAAGATTACGGTCGTTACTTGCCTGCGGGTTGTTGGTATATTTGGTTTTTTCCGGGATGTCAAAAGGTGCTGTGCTGTCCTTTGCTTCCGCATGACTTTCGCTGTTGGTGCCATTTGCTGAGCATCCAGCTAGCAGCATCACGCTAAGAACCACCATTATCAGGTACTTCATGAACGTTGCCTCCCTATATCATCGTGTTAGAAAAGTGGCCGCTGCCGGAAAGACAGCGGCATATTAATTATTATTTCACTGATCGATTACCTTCTAATACTGCCATCACTTTCTGTCCGATTTCATGGTTATCATGCAGACCTGCGAACTGGTCGGATTGTGGACCGTAGCCATATACGATAACGTCCTCCCCAGTATGTCCGCCAGTCGTCCAGCCCGTGCCGGAGCGAAGGTCGAAAATGTGCTCGATGGCATTATCAATCTCTGTTGTATCTCCTTTATCTGCCGCATCTTTAACCGATTGGATCTCTTCCTGTGTCAATTCCAGATCGATATAGCTGGAGAGCGTTTCTTCTACATCTGCACCATCTGCAATTTCAGCAGCCATGAAGTCCGGTGTGCGCTTCGCTGCTTTGATCGGTTCTGGATCCCACTTATACTCACCATCACGCCCCATAGCCATCCCGCCGGTAGAATGGTCAGCCGTTGTGACCACTAGCGTGTGCTTGTCCTTTTTGGCAAATTCGATTGCTTCCTGGTAAGCTTCTTCAAAATCCTGCATGTCACTCATTGCAGCTACGACATCATTATCATGACCCGCCCAGTCAATCTGGCTTCCTTCGACCATTAGGAAAAATCCATCCTGATTTTTGCTTAAGCGGTCTAAAGCGGAAGACGTCATCTCTTTGAGTGATGGTACGTCTTCTGTACGGTCAATCATCTTGTCCATCCCTTTTGGTGCGAATAAGCCAAGTACCTGTTCACTGTCATCATTCAGCATTTCTTCACGTGAATCTACATAGCTGAAACCGTCCTGCTGGAATTCTTCGGTAAGATTGCGGTCTTCCCGGTCAAAATAAGAAGTTCCACCGCCAAGGATGACATCAATTTTATGTTCGCCATTCACTTTTTCATCGAAATAATCATCGGCAATATCATTGTAATTATGGCGAGATTCATTATGTGCACCGAACGATGCCGGTGTTGCGTGGTTCACCTGGGAGGTGGCGACAAGCCCGGTCGATTTTCCTTTTTCCTTTGCCAGTTCCAAAGCTGTCTTCACTTCATTCTTTTCCATGTCGACAGCGATGGCGTTGTTGTATGTCTTGATTCCGGCAGCCATCGAAGTAGCAGCGGCAGCCGAGTCTGTGATGCTTTCCTCTTCATCCCATGAATAGGTTTCCTGCATCCCGATCAAGTCCTCATCGAATGCTGTGTTTTCCGTGTAAGGGGTTGAAGGGTCGTCTTTTAAGTATCGATAAGCTGAAGTGTAAGAAGTGCCCATGCCATCCCCAATTAGAAAAATGACATTTTTAATTTCGCCTTTACTGTTTGGTTGAGCCGCTGCTTCATTCCCAAATGTTCCAGCCGCACTTCCAAAAACAACGGTAGACATGATAGCGACGGGCAGCAATTTCTTTGAAAAATTTTTTTTAAACAAACCTGATTCCTCCCATTACGTTATGTTATTGATGTACAGCAATCATATTACGGAGAAACTATTAATCTAGTATGGAGAGAATGTTAAGGGTTTGTAATTTTCGATGAATTTCACAAATGCCTAGATTGATGATTCTTTAGACCTTGTTATGTGAAGTACTTAACTGATTCTAATTAACCATATATAATATTTCGTGATACGAAATATTCAAAAGGTATCTAGGCCTATAACCCTTCATTTTTTAGCTTATCAGTCCTATGATATCAAAATATTCTGATAACATTGCCTTTCCTAGATTTTGGTATTACGATAACTCTAATATAAGAAAGGAGGATAGATTACTAGTTATTACCTATGCATTATTGTTGCTCCGACGACTGACCTTCGTGTTCCCCCACCATGAATCCTACATAAGTAAGCATTTTAGCTAAAATCAGGGAGGAAGATAAGTGTGAAGATTGAGCCTTCCGGTACGCTTTTTGCTAGAGCTAAAAGGCGGATAACAACTTTCGAGAGGGTGTATATATACAGGGCACCCTCTCTATTTTTTAAGGGAGGAATTACATGATAAAAGCTAGTGGTAAGGGGTGGCTGCTGTCTATTAATCTATTCATCATTGCGTTGTTTGCAGTAACAGTCCCGGTAAGCGCGGAAGAACAGGGGTCTGCCCATCAACTGCAGGATGGTGTGACAGAGCCTGTTTTCTCTTATGAAGATGCCATTCGTGAAACAGTCTATGTGGAATCCGATTTAGATACAGATAGAAATGGAGAGCCGGATCGGATAGCTATTGACATCATCCGTCCAGGTGAAACAGAGGATGGATTAGAGGTGCCGGTAATCATGGATGCGAGCCCTTATTATGAAAGGCTTGGCCGCGGTAATGAATCAGAAATTAAAGATACGGACGGTGACGGGGTAAATGACCAGTTTCCGTTATTCTATGACAACTATTTTGTTCCAAGAGGGTATGCAGTCGTGCTTTCTGATATGGTAGGCACAAATAATTCTGATGGCTGCCCGAACACAGGAGGTCCAGAGGAGACGGAGAGTATCAAGGCTGTGGTGGAATGGCTGAATGGCAATGCGCCCGCTTATACAGAAGGCGGGGAAGAGGTCACTGCTGACTGGACTACAGGGAAAGTCGGCATGATTGGAAAATCCTATGACGGCACGCTTGCCAATGGAGTAGCTTCCACTGGAGTGGAAGGGCTTGAAACGATTGTACCCATCGGTGCCATTTCAAGCTGGTATGACTACTATCGTTATGGCGGCCTGATTTATTGGAGGAATGGTCCTTCTGGTCTTGCTAATACTGTAGTCAATTCGGAACGAAGAGAAGCATGTGCAGGTGTCCGTGAAGAAATGGTCCTGGAAGCTGACGATGAAACAGGGGATTACAATCAATTCTGGGATGAGCGCAACTATGTCCCGGACGCTGACAATGTAGAAGCTAGTGTATTTTTGATCCATGGATTGAATGACTTTAACGTGAAACCAAAGCATTTCATGCAATGGTGGGAAGAGCTGTCAGCAAACGATGTGCCAAGAAAAATATGGCTCACCCAAACCGGACATGTCGATCCGTTCGATTTCAGAAGAGACGAATGGGTGAATACACTGCATCGCTGGTTCGATCATTGGCTCCTTGATATTGACAACGGCATTATGGATGAACCGATGGCCGATATCGAACGCGGAAAAGAAGAATGGGAGACATATGAAACGTGGCCGGCAGATGAGGCCAGGGAAACAAAAATCAGGCTCGCTCCTGCTGACGATGAAGCCCCTGGCACCTTGACCACGGGGCCTGTACGGGGAAACTTCGATCAGTTCTTTATCAACGACCCGAGTCAGTCGGAAAGTGATATGGTAGCGAATGAATTCACAGAAAGCGAGAACCGTCTGATGTTTTTATCGCCTGAATTGGAAGAGGAAGTAAGATTCAGTGGCACACCAACGGTAGAAATTCGTTCGAATGTCGATATGGAAGATGCCGGGCTGACTGCCTTGATTGTTGACTATGGCAGCGATGAACGGATCAACCACACGAATCGCGGCGAAGGGATCCGCACCCTGGACGTTGAAGATTGCTGGGGTGAGAGTATAGAAGGCGACGACGCCTGCTATAAACAAACAGAAATCGTTACCCATGAAGCTCCATATGAAATTGTGACGCGCGGGTGGATGGATGCGAAAAACTGGAAGTCCCTATCCTATGAAGAATGGCTAAAACCGGACAAAAACTACCATTTCCGGTTTGACTTGCATCCGGAAGACTATGTGTTCAAACCAGGTCACCGGATCGGTGTAGTTATTGCAAGCAGTGACCGCAGGTATATAAACGCATATGATGAATCAGTAGAGTTTGAGGTATCACTTGGACAAAGTACCGTTACACTTCCGGTTGTCGGAGGGAAGCAGGAACTGGGTTTTTAATCTGAAAAAAGGCTGGCCATGATGAGGCCAGCCTTTCCTATTAAACTTCTACTATTTTTTGCTCCTTTTCAGTAAAGAATCCATGATTCATCAAAGCAAGCATGAATACTTTGCCGATCGTAGCCATGGAGCTTTCATCCACATCAAATTTAGGGTGATGATGAGGGTAGATGGCATTCATTTCTTCATTTTTCCCACCAACAAAGAAAAATGTGCCAGGGACTTCTTTTAAGTAATAGGCAAAATCCTCTGCCCCCATAAACGGTGGCATTTGTTTAACATCGAATCCCGGTAAGTTTTCTTCTGCTAATACCCTTAATGAAGCTGTTTCCGCTGGGTGATTATATAAAGAAGCATGGCCGAAATGGTAGTCAACACTTATTTCAGCACCAGTCTGAACTTCCAACGCATCTGCAGTTTTTTGTATTTTGTCTTTAATCATTTTCCGAACTTTTTCATCATATGTCCGTACCGTACCTTTTACCGAAGCAGAATCAGGAATGACATTTAGTGCTTCTCCGCTATGAAAAGATCCGACAGTGATGACAGCTGCTTTTAATGGATCTACGTTTCTGCTTGCGATTTGCTGCAAACTCATGACAAGCTGGCTGGCTGCAACAACAGGGTCTATCGTTAAATGAGGGAGAGCTCCATGCCCGCCTTTTCCCTGAATATCGATTTCAAACGTGTCAGCTGCCGCCATTGTAAAACCTTCGTTGAATAGAATTTCACCAGTATGGTTATCGGACCAGACGTGTGCCCCATAGATCGCATCAACCTCTTCAAGGCAGCCATCAGCAATCATCGCTTCTGCACCACCCGGGCTGACTTCTTCGGCAAATTGATGAATGAAGACGACCGTTCCGGCAAGTTTATCTTTTAATCCGCTTAATACTTTTGCCACTCCTAACAGCGCTGCAGTGTGAACATCATGGCCGCAAGCATGGCTGACACCATCCACTTTTGATTTATAAGCTACATCTTTTTCGTCCTGCATGGGGAGAGCATCAAAATCTGCTCTTAGCGCAATGGTTTTTCCTGGATGATTACCGTGTAAATAACCGACCACACCATTCCCGCCGACTCCTCTTTTTACTTCCAAACCTAAACCTTCTAAGTATTCTGCAATTAGTTCGGGGGTACGTTGTTCCTGGTGTGAAAGTTCTGGATGCATATGTAAATCTCTACGAATTTCCACTATTTCTGAATGTTGCTCATCTAGTAATTGAAACATTGATTGAATCATGAAAAAGCCTCCTAATAATCTACCATAATATAAAAAACCACTTTGCAATTATTCACTATAACTTATATAATATACAACATCGTTCAAGTTATCAACTCGATAAATGTTGAAAAATAAGGATTTAGCGAGGGTGGTAGAACGGCGTGATTGCATAAAAATAATATTGGAGGTATGAATATAAATGAGTGCGCAACCTGAAGAGAATATGGAAAAACATCATGAAAAAAGTAAAACTAAGAGAACATGGGAGATGCCAGATACATACGTTATTCTGTTTTTGGTGCTATTATTAGCAGTTATTTCCACTTATCTTGTGCCGTCTGGCTCCTTTGAAAGAGAAGTTGTGGATGAAGTAGAACGTGTAGTCCCTGGTACATATACAACAGTCGAAGGAAACCCTACGGGATTCATGGATATATTCTTAGCGTTGCAGACTGGAATGATAGAGTCCGCCGGATTGATTTTTCTAGTGTTATTTGCCGGTGGAGCTTTTGAAGTAGTGGAGCGTTCTGGAGCCATCAAGGGAGGTATTTTACGGGCGGTCAATAAGACCCAAGGAAAAGAGTTTTTGTTGATTGCTGTAGTATCTGTATTGTTTGCCCTTGGGGGAGCAGTCGGAGCTGTAGCTAACTCCGTCATTCCTTTTGTAGCCATCGGAGTAATTATCGCAAGAGCACTGAAATTAGATGCGATTGTTGCTGTAGCCATCACATTCGGTGCTACATTTGCTGGCTTCAACGTCGGTTTCCTGAACCCTTATACAGTCGGGATTGCCCAATCGATTGCGGATATACCCCTGTTTTCAGGAATGCTGCTGCGGGTGATAGCTTTTGTTGTCATCGTAGGAGCGACCATCATGTACACTTGGTTCTACGCTAAAAAAGTATTAGAGGATCCAGGTAAAAGTCTGATTGGAGTATTGAACGCGGAACAGGGAAGTAAGGGGGAACTGACCGCACCTTTTACCGGCCGTCATAAAGTCATTCTTTCTTTTGTAGGAATTTCTTTGCTGTTTTTCATTTTTGCAACCATTCAATATGAGTGGACAATCGACCACATGGCTGCCTTTTTCATCATAATCGGGCTCGTTTCCGGCGTGATTGCCGGGATGAATTACAACAAACTTGCGATTACTTTTTTAGATGGCTGCCAGAAGCTTGTATATGGGGCCTTGATTATTGGAGTGGCAAGAGCCATATTAATTGTTATGGAAAATGCGGCAATTCTTGATACATTTGTTCATGCATTATCAATACCATTAGAAGGACTGTCGCCTGTATTCGCAGCATTAGGTATGTTTGTAGCTAATGGTGCCATGAACTTTCTGGTGCCATCGGGATCCGGCCAGGCTATGATTGCCATGCCAATACTCTCACCACTGGCAGATATGATTGGGGTCACACGACAGGTTGCTGTCCAGGCCTATCAATTTGGTGACGGATTTACCAATAGTATTTTTCCTACCTCTGGTCCACTGATGGCCAGTTTAGCCGTTGCAGGAGTCTCTTGG
Organism: Thalassobacillus devorans; assembly: GCF_900176565.1. GTDB lineage: Bacteria > Bacillota > Bacilli > Bacillales > Halobacillaceae > Thalassobacillus > Thalassobacillus devorans_A. The sequence goes on along the minus strand of NZ_FXEH01000005.1, from coordinate 1,047,028 downwards.
ATCAAGTGGGCAAAATGGATGCTGCCGTTGCTGTTAATCTGGACGGTTATTGCTATCGCCATGCTGGTGATTGCTGTCATGATTGGCTGGGGGCCAGTATAAAACTTCACATGACGGGCCATCTAAGAAAGGATGGCCCGTTTATTTTTGAAACACCCGCAATGCCTCTGCGATCTTATGGGCGAACGACAAAGGTGGTTCTACTGATTGAAAATGAAGATATAATATTGTTGGCTCCGCAAACAGCCAATGGTTATGCAATGCGCTGACCAGGATGCCATTTTTCTGCAGTATCGAAATAAATGGATAGACCTCCTCTTCTAAAATCACCGTCTCTCCCATATTCAACGCCCAACCATTCTGATCCAATGACTCGAACATCATCTCGGCATGTAATTCTGCTTTGCTGGGACGGCCTTGAATTGTTACCTTTAAGTCACGTTCAAGTTCCACTGAACAAACCCCATGCTCGAACTTCGATTCTCCTCCCAATATTCTTCCAAACTGTTGGCATAGTTGTTTCCTATTCATAGTGATCAACTCCTTACTCTTCAACATATGTGGCACATAAAAAAATATGGCTGAACTTATCGGTATCATCCGGCATGCAGGGGTTTGCTGAGAGGTTTCTGGGGAACATAACTACAAACTATCTTAAGATGGAAAAGGAGCGATCTATTCAGATGAATGCAGTAACTCCAGTCCCACGTGAAAAAACATTGGATAATAGCCTTGCTTTGTTGAAAGAAGGTTACCATTTCATTCAAAACAGATGTGAAACCTATGGGTCGGACGTTTTTGAAACACGATTGTTAGGAGAAAAAGTAATCTGTATGAGTGGTGAAGAGGCCGCCGCACTTTTTTATGACAAGGATAAATTCACGCGCAAAAACGCTGCGCCAAAACGGATTCAAAAGACACTGTTTGGAGAGAATGCTATTCAAGGGATGGATGGAAAAGCCCATGAACACCGGAAACAATTATTCATGTCCCTAATGACAGAGGACAGGCTGCAGAAGCTTTCGAATCTGACAACAGAAGAATGGCGGGCCAGACTTTCCCTGTGGGAAAAGGAAGAGGAAACCGCCCTTTTTCAGGAAGCGAAAGAAGTGCTCTGCCGTGTTGCTTGCCGCTGGGCCGGCGTTCCGTTAGAAGAGGAAGAAGTAAAAGAGCGGGCAGATGATTTTTGGGATATGGTCGATGCCTTCGGAGCGGTCGGACCGAGACACCGGCAAGGAAGAAAAGCCAGAAGACGAGGCGAAGCGTGGATTAAGAAAATAATCCATGAAGTACGTGATGGCGAGTTGGAAGCAGAAGAGGATACAGCGCTTTATGCCATGGCCTTCCACCGTGATTTGGCCGGCGAGCATCTTGACTCGAAAATGGCAGCAATCGAATTAATTAATGTGCTGCGTCCTATCGTCGCAATTACAAACTTTATCGCATTCAGCGCATTAGCTTTGCATGAACACCCGGAATATCGCAGGAAATTGCAGAAGGCGGATGATGCTTTTTTTGAGATGTTTTCCCAGGAGGTACGCCGTTATTATCCGTTCGGACCGTTTTTAGGAGCGCGGGTGCGCAGGGGTTTTATCTGGAATGATATCAAATTCGAAAAAGGCCGGCTCGTATTGCTGGATATTTACGGAACCAACCATGATCCGCGTCTCTGGGAAGAACCGTATAAGTTCTATCCGGAACGATTCCGTGAATGGAATGGAGGTCTCTTCGACCTGATCCCGCAAGGAGGCGGCGACTATTACAAAAACCATCGCTGTCCGGGAGAATGGGCAACATTACGCGTTATGAAGGCGAGCCTCGACTTTCTAACAAAAGACATCACCTATCACGTTCCCGAACAGGGTTTGACCTACAGCACGGTCAGAATGCCATCTGTCCCCGAGTCAGGAATAATTTTAAGCGAAATCAAAAGAAAATAAATGGCATAACATCGAGTGTGAGATCAGAAAGGTTTTACACTCAAGACCATTGAGAAGTGAAAACCTTGAGTGGACAGCCTTTATAGATGGGTTAAAGACCATAAGCGGGCGAAACATCCATGGGGAAGGTCATTACAGCATAGATAAAGACCACACGGAACAGTCGATACGTCAGGGACGGTCATTTAAAATCCCATAAAGACCACCAGGAAGCAGGAAACCTGGTTTAACAGTCTTTATATATAGAGAAAAAGGTCATCTGAAATTTACTCTCATTGAATCCAGGCTTTTTTCATACAATATCTTTGGGGTGAGAAAATGCCAAGAGTAAAATACAGAGATTCAGATGTTGCCTTAATGGCGAGGATGATGAGAGCGGAAGCCGAAGGGGAAGGAAAGCAGGGAATGCTGTACGTCGGCAATGTCATTGTTAATCGTGCGGTAGCCGATTGTTTAGACTTCAAAGATGTAAGAAACATCAATGATGTCATTTTTCAGGTGCAGGGTGGAAATTATTCTTTTGAGGCTGTCCAAAAAGGCAATGTATTTTATAACCGGGCGAGGTCCGTGGAAAAAAGATTAGCAAAAAAGAATTTAGACTATTGGAGACAACATCCAGGAAAATATGCTCTTTGGTATTTCAATCCATATGCTCCGTGTCCGCCAACCTGGTACGGCCAGCCTTTTGCGGGTCAATTTAAGAATCATTGTTATTATGAACCACAGGCTAATACGTGTGATAGTGTGTATATGGGTTAGGGGCCTCAGAGGACACTTAACTTGCTCTGGAAGAAACAGCATGCAAATCATAAAGGTAAGCCCGGATCATAAATCCGGGTTTATTTAAGTTTCTTGTGACCGAAATCCCTGCCCTCCCGCAAATTTATTTAATAATAATTGTCCTTCCCTTGCCAGAAAATCCAGGTATGGTTCGAAAGTATAAATGGGAGCCTGTCCCCGAGCTCTGCATCCTGTTGTAAACGTTTACAAAAATCGTAGATATGATACACTTATGCAGTGAAATTTTTTCTTGGAGGGTGTTTTATGGGAAAAAAACAACACGATGAAGCTATTAATGAAGCGGTCGGTGAAAAATCGATCAAGAAGCTGGAATTCCGCGGCGGTGTTTTTGCTGCGACGATTCCATTGGTGTTTTTCATCATCTGGGCGATCTCGCTCAGCGTGGCGAAGCTCGTCACGGAAGAAGCGCTGGTGCTTGGTATGGTTATCGGAATTGCGCTCGGACTGTTTTTTACAAAATCGAAATGGTCTGATTACGCTCAGAGTCTGTTCTCAGGTATGGCGCAGCCGATCGGGGTCATCGCGGTCATTGCCTGGTTCTGGGCTGGAATGTTTGCGACATTGCTTTCTGCCGGCGGATTAGTTGATGGACTGATCTGGTTTGGGTTTCAAACTGGTGTAGAAGGCGGTATGTTCGTCGGATTGACGTTCCTGCTTGCCGCTCTGTTTGCGACAGCAGTCGGGACGGGTTATGGGACGGTGGCTACTTTTGGTATTTTAATGTATCCGGCAGGGGTCATCCTTGGAGCTGATCCGGTTATCTTATTAGCAGCGATTTTGAGTGGTGCCGTGTTTGGGGATAACCTGGCGCCTGTATCCGATACGACGATTGTTTCGGCAACAACGCAGGAAGCGGATGTACCTGGTGTAGTTCGATCCAGGTTCAAATACTCGATTGCAGCTGCAATACCGGCATTGCTTTTATTTGTCACTTTTGGTGGTGGAGGTTCAGCTGAAAGCGCGGCAGCTCTTCAGGAGTTCCAAAGTCAGGTCGGCCCGAACGGGTTATTGATGCTTTTGCCATTTATTCTCGTCCTTTATCTTGCCTTATCGGGCCACCACTTACTGACTTCTCTGACATGGGGAATTGTTGCATCGGTTTTGTTCATTTTTCTGACAGGGACAAGCCTGACCAAAGTGCTTCATGTCTATCGCGATGAGTCGGGTGATGCCGTCATTGAAGGGGCACTGATGAGCGGGATTGGTGGTTACTTTAATATGGCGATCCTGATACTGTTTATTCTGGCAGCCGCTCACTTGATGGAAGTGGCCGGTACCATGGAAGTAATCAAAAACTTTTTCTTAAATATCATTAAGAATGTTGTCCGCAGAGCGGAGCTTTCCATGTTTGCAATCGTCGCCTTCTTAAATGTCTTTATCACTATCAATACCGCAGCAGAAATTGCTGCCGCGCCATTTGTAAGAAAAATCGGTAAAGAAATGAACATCCATGCATACAGAAGAGCGAACTTTCTTGATACCGTGACCTCGTCCCTTGGCTACATCTTCCCTTGGAGTGGTGGGGTGCTGCTTGCCTGGGCAACTATCCAGGGTGCTGCGCAGGAATATGATTTCCTTCCAGTTGTAAGTCCTACCGAAGTGTTTCCATTTGTCTTCCAAGGCTGGGGACTATTGCTTGTCATGCTGATTGCGGCATGGACAGGCTGGGGTTTACGTTACAGCGGAAAAAATGGCGAAGAAATCAAGCCGAAAGACTATGAAGAATCGAGATAAACGTGAGGCTAAGACAAAAAGAAACCCGGGCAATGTATCATTCATTGCTCGGGTTTACTTTTATGTAAATGTTACCCTTGTTTGACGAACATAGGAAGGTCGGTATGGCCCATTTCGCGGACATAGACGAATAAGTTTCCTTTATGATGGATTTCATGATCCATCGCCAAGTTCAATACTTGCTCTGCTGGAAGTTTGGTGCCAATCATTTCCGTCAAGTCAATGGTGGCAGAAAAATCTTCGTCAGACATGGATTCGATTAATTTTTCCGTTTCTTTCGTATACACCTCTGCCAATTCGTTCAAGGAAGTTTCCTCTATCTTTTCAAATAGCTCTTTCGTCTGTTGTTGAGCGGCGGCAGAAGTGAACTGATAAAAGCTTTTCAGCATATGATGCGCTAATGTGCGTGCAGACATAGAAGTAGGTGTTGGCTGATAATCGACATGCTCTGTACTGATTTTTCCGATCAATTCATTCGTCACATTGCGGTGAGATAAAAAGTATTGCTTAAACTGCTCGTTCTTTCCCATTTTGATTCCTCCCTATTGGTATTACTTATTTCAGTTTATAAGAAGGGAGGCGTCTAAATAAACAGATATGCTTTTTTCTGATACGCTTAGGATGGATAGAATCATAGAAAGGAGAATGAATGATGGCACAATCACTTACAGGTAAAGTAGCTCTGGTCACTGGAGCAGGAAGAGGAATCGGTAAAGAAACTGCACTTGCCTTAGCAAAAGAAGGGGTCAATGTCGGGTTGATTGCACGAACGGAAGCGGCATTGAAGGAAGTAGCAGCCGAAGCAGAAACACTTGGTGTACAAGCAGCCTATGCTGTCACTGACGTTTCTTCAGAAGAAGAAGTCGAAAAAGCAATCGCAAGTTTGACAGATAAACTCGGTACTTTTGATATCCTTATCAACAATGCAGGAATCATGAAAAAAGGGAGCTTCCTGGAAATGGACCCGGAAGACTGGAAGCAAACCATTGATGTCAATTTGTATGGTGTCTACCATGTTACCCGTAATGTTTTACCACATTTGATTGAAAAACAGGGTGGAGATATCATAAACATTTCATCTATGTCCGGCTTGAAAGGAACAGCTGGATCGACCGCTTACAGTGCTTCCAAGTTTGGTCTGCTGGGTATGAGCGAAGCCCTGATGCAAGAGGTAAGACCACATAACATCCGTGTATTTGCCATGACACCTAGCATGGTGGCCACAGAACTAACTGGCAAAGGCGATATTACCGAAGAAGAAAAACAGAAATTCACGCAGCCGGAAGACATCGCTGAATATATTATTTCCCAGTTGAAGCTCCATCCACGTATCTTTATCAAAACATCCGCCCAATGGGCAACCAACCCATTCTAATCACACAAAAACCCCCTGAGACTTACCATCTCAGGGGGTTTTTGTGACTTTTAAGATTTCCGTTGCTATGGCATCAGGAATATAAAATAGAAAAAACGGAACATTTTATGGATGAAGTCCATCTTGAAACATCTATAAAGTATCTAGCAATGATGTTGATTGGGACGGAATCTGAGAGACTCCTGCGGAAAAACGAGCGGGCGAGACCCCACAGTGAGGTACGAACGAGGAGGCTCGCAAGTTCGTCCGCGGAAAGCGATCAGATTCCGCCCCAATCAACTGCTGGAATGTTTCGTGACATCTACATATTACAGGTTATTAGCCAATTTACTAGAATCATGGACAATCACCTTTCCCTTTCTTCCCTATCTTCATAGGTTATAAGAACTCCAATGAAAGGTAGGGAAAAGGAAATGTTTGGTTATTCGATGGTTCAAATGGTAAGAATGCATGCGGATAAACTGGAAAAGCCACTCCGGGAAGAAGTCCTGAATGGCTACCGTCCATTCAAATGGACACCATGCTTTTTGCATCGTATGTTTGAAGGTTATGTGAAGAAAAGAAAGAAACTTTCCCTGATTGTCGAATTTGAAGAAAACTATTATGAAGCAGACTGTATCAAGCTCCACGAAGTACTCGAACGCCATAGCGGCTGTAAGTTCAAGCATGATTTTGCCAGAATATCCTGCTGTAGCGCTCAAGTTACCCCGTCAGGACTGGAAGACCTGTTAACCCAGTGTAATCATATTAAAAAAGTATATCTTAACCATGAAGTCAATGCACTGCTTGACGTAGCTGTCCCCGCAGCCAACGCGCATAACATCGTACGTAATAGAGCAAGATTGACAGGGAAGGGCGTGACAATCGCGGTTGTCGATACGGGAATTCATCCCCACCAAGATTTAAATGGTAGAATTACAGGATTTGTCGACTTTATCAATGACCGTAGTGAGCCATATGATGACAACGGCCATGGTACCCATTGTGCAGGGGACGCTGCCGGTGATGGGGCAGCCTCTAATGGCAAATATCAGGGGCCAGCCCCTGAAGCTGACGTTATCGGTGTAAAGGTACTGGATAAAATCGGTTCGGGTTCATTGGAAACAGTCATGGAAGGTGTCGAATGGTGTATTAAGTATAACGAGGAACAACCAAATAAACGGATCGATATCATCAGCATGTCCTTAGGGGCAGCCGCACAGAATTTCGGTTCAGAAAATCAAGATCCCATGGTAAAAATGGTAGAGGCCGCCTGGGATGCAGGAATTGTAGTCTGTGTAGCAGCAGGAAATGAAGGTCCTGAACCAAAAACGATTGCAAGCCCAGGAGTAAGCGATCAGGTAATCACAGTCGGTGCCTTAGACGATAAAAATACAGCTGAAACGAGAAGTGACGATGAAGTAGCTAATTTCTCCAGCAGAGGACCAACCATTTATGATGTCATAAAGCCGGATATATTAGCCCCAGGAGTTAACATTGTCTCCTTACGATCACCTGGTTCTTATCTGGATAAAGCACAGAAAACAGCCAGGGTGGAGGACCACTACTTTATGCTTTCCGGAACATCGATGGCTACACCGATATGTGCTGGTATCGTTGCTCTGGTGAAAGAGAGGCACCCGGAAGATTCTCCAAAAGAAATCAAAGACCGCTTGATGCGCAATGCTGATCTATTATGGAAGGACAAGAACCCAAATGTATATGGGGCAGGCTATATCAATGGAGAAAAAGCCATAAATTAACACTTGCATTCCCCGGAAACGGGGGTGCAATTTTTCTGTAAATTTAAAGTTATTAACAATATAGCCAAGAATACGACAGTATTTTTAAGAATTTGCGTAAATGTATTTACTTTATAATAAAATTTGATATTATATAGGTGGAAATAATACTATATAAAGATAAATGAAAGGGGATAGCGAGTATGGTAACCTCTCTATCAATTTTGTCTCTTACTGTTTTTGGCTTTTTCTCTGTTTATGCGGCGTTTGATTCACTGGTTACGCGTATCAAGAAACGCAAGCGCATAACACCACAAACGGAACCTATCCATCAGCAGCCTGTACTGGAGTTTGGACAACAGTAAGCTGCTCATTATATAGATTCTTTAAAAGCAGTACCTTCCTATATAAGGGGGTACTGCTTTTTTAATGGTATTTCCAGATAAAAAAAGTGGGGAGCAAAAGACTCGCTATCCCTATTTACGAAAAATAATCCCCGGCTGCTGGATGCAAGGGGATTATGTATGTAAAGGAATTTCAATTACTAATAAATAGGCTGTCCATCTACTTAAAATATACAGTTTTTTGTATAAATACTATGATTACCTTATTTTTATACAGAGTAAAAATTAACACTTTTTAGGATAACTTACACAAAAAATTTTTTTCGAAGAATGAAAACTTGGAAAACCCTTGTCATTAAAGGGTTTATAAGCAAAAAGAAACACATGAAAGCGTTGTCTTTTTTGTAACATTGCATAGGTCTAAAGTTGCAGTTATTGTATAACGCTGTAATTGACTGACAATTTCATGGTATACTAATTTTCATACTCGAAAAGACTGAATTTTTTCATTAACACTACAATTTTAAATCCTTTAAACAAGTTCTTCTTGGTTAAAGGGATAAATTATAAGAAAGACTAATGCTTTTGCCACCAGCACTTGGTGACAAACCAGGTTTTTCTACTATATAGAGGAGGAATGATCATGGAAAAACACGGATACCCAGTTCCACAAGGTCTTTACAATCCTGCCAATGAGCATGAGGCTTGTGGAATCGGTATGATCGCGAATATCAACGGAAGAAAATCCCATGATATCGTTCAAAACGCGGTTACCATTCTGTGTAACCTGGAACACCGCGGCGGTCAATCAGCCGACGTCAACTCGGGGGATGGAGCCGGTATACTAACACAGATACCCCATCGTTTCTTTTTAAAACAATGTAAGAAGGAAAATATCGATCTTCCCGGAGAAGGGGAATATGGTGTAGGTATGATATTCCTTCCTCAAGATGAGTACAAACGATTGCAATGTATTGAAATTGTCGAAGATATCATCCGTGAGGAAGGCCAAGGACTGTTAGGCTGGCGTACGGTGCCTGTCAATGACTCCTTTGTCGGAGACAGTGCCAAGAAAACGAAGCCGTTCATCCGTCAGGTGTTTGTAGCACAATCGGAACAAATCACAGACAGGATGGAATTTGAACGACGCCTATATATCATTCGTAAACGTGCTGAAAATGAAATTGGCAAGATGGAAGCTTGTGATGATTTTTATATCAGCAGCTTATCGACAAGCACGATCGTTTATAAAGGGATGCTCATCCCCGAACAGTTAGACTCTTTTTATATTGACTTGAACCACCCTGATTTTATATCCGCATTGGCATTAGTACACTCCCGCTTCAGTACGAACACTTTCCCAAGTTGGAAAAGATCCCATCCAAACCGCTATACCATTCATAACGGTGAATTCAATACAATACGAGGAAATGTCAATTGGATGCGGGCGCGTCAAACGTTATGCCAATCGGAATACTTTAATGAAGAGGATTTAGAGAAAATCCTGCCGGTCATTGACGATAATGGCAGTGACTCGTCTATGTTCGATAATGCTTTTGAATTCTTGCATTTATCCGGACGTTCACTGGCCCATACAGCCATGATGATGGTACCGGAGCCTTGGCCGAATAACACGTCTATTGAAAAAGATAAGCGTGATTTCTACGAGTACCACAGCACGCTTATGGAGCCGTGGGATGGACCGGCAGCGCTTGTTTTCACTAACGGCAGCCAGATCGGGGCATGCCTTGACCGTAATGGCCTTCGTCCAGCAAGATATTATGTTACGAAAAATGGCATGATCGTCCTTGGTTCGGAGGTAGGCGCTCTGGATATCTTTGACGATGAAATTGAATATAAAGATCGCTTACAGCCAAGCAAGATGCTTCTTGTCGACTTGGAAAAAGGAAAAATCATTCCAGATGAGGAGATCAAAGGGCAGGTAGTCAAAGAGCAGCCATATGATGAGTGGATCAACAAGCATATGCTTGATCTCGATGATCTTCCACAACCGGTGGAAGAAGCTCCGCTGACAAAAGATGAAAAGCTGCTGGATCACCAGCTCGCCTTCGGTTATACGACTGAAGAATTGAGTAAGATTCTGAAGCCGATGGTTTCCGGCGGAAAGGACCCGGTCGGTTCCATGGGGTACGACTCCCCGCTCGCTGTGTTATCAAAAAAGCCTCAGCTTCTTTATAACTATTTCAAACAGCTTTTTGCCCAGGTAACCAACCCTGCGATTGATGCGATCCGTGAAGAAATCGTAACGGCAGTAGGTACGACGATTGGGGCAGAAGGAAACCTGGTCGATCCTAAGCCGAATAGCTGCAAACATATCCGTCTTGATACGTTTGCCTTGACCAACCGTCAATTGGAGACGCTTCGTCAGCAGAACGTCGATGGATTCCAGGCAGCAACGTTGTCCATCCTATTCGATGCAAAAGGAGAAGGAGCGATGGAAGCCGCTTTAGAGGAGCTGTTTGCCAAAGCGGATAAGGAAGTAGAAAATGGCACCACGTTAATCATCTTATCGGACCGCGGAGTAAACCGTGACAAAGCTGCTATTCCTGCCTTACTTGCAGTATCAGGCTTGCATCATCATTTAATCCGCCAGGGAACACGGACCAAAGTGAGTCTGTTGATCGAGTCGGCTGAGCCTCGTGAAGTTCATCACTTTGCTACATTGCTTGGTTATGGTGCAGAAGGTATTAACGCTTACCTGGCGTTCGATTCCCTCAATGACTTGATTGAACGAGGCGACCTGCAGGGCATCACGTTTGATGAAGCAGTTGACTCCTATGTCAAATCGGTTACCGATGGAGTTGTCAAAGTACTCTCGAAAATGGGGATCTCGACAATCCAAAGTTACCGCGGTGCTCAAATTTTTGAAGCCGTCGGTATCAGCAGTGAAGTTGTAAACAAGCACTTCACATGGACGTCTACCCGTCTTGGCGGGATTGGTCTTGATGTCATTGAAAAAGAAGTATTGATGCGTCATGAGCGTGCCTATGGTGATAATCGTGTAGCTTCTAAGCAATTGGAAGCGGGGGATGAGTTCCAATACCGTGAAAATGGAGAGGATCATCAATATAATCCTCACACGATCCATTTATTGCAGCATGCATGCCGTTCCAATAACTATGAATTGTTCAAAGAATATTCCCAGCTGCTTACGGATGAGCGGAACAACCTGCAATCACTCCGTGGCTTGCTGAAGTTTAAAAATCGGCGTTCGATTCCAATCGAAGAAGTCGAATCGGTCGATGATATTTGTAAAAGGTTTAAAACAGGTGCCATGTCATTTGGTGCCATCAGTCAAGAGGCCCATGAGGCACTTGCGATTGCCATGAACAAGATCGGTGGAAGAAGTAACTCTGGGGAAGGCGGGGAAAACCCTGAGCGATTCACTCCGGACGAAAATGGGGACCTGCGCCGCAGTGCCATCAAGCAGATTGCATCCGGACGATTCGGTGTCAACAGTCATTACCTGGTGAACGCTGATGAGCTGCAGATTAAAGTTTCTCAAGGGGCCAAGCCTGGAGAAGGCGGTCACTTGCCTGGCAAGAAAGTGTACCCGTGGATTGCGGAAGTGCGTGGTTCCACCACAGGTGTTGAATTGATTTCACCACCACCGCACCATGATATCTATTCCATCGAAGACCTGGCTGAATTGATTCACAACTTGAAAAACGCTAACCCAAGAGCCCGTATCAGCGTCAAGCTTGTTTCTGCCGATGGGGTAGGTACGATCGCTGCCGGTGTAGCAAAAGGTAGAGCCGACCATGTATTGATCAGTGGATATGATGGAGGGACCGGTGCAGCTCCGCGGACCAGTATTAAGCACGCTGGTATGCCTTGGGAAATCGGACTCGCCGAAACTCACCAGACACTCGTTCTGAATAATCTGCGCGACCGTATTGCTGTTGAAGCAGACGGTAAGATGATGACTGGACGCGATATTATCTACGCTACCTTGTTAGGGGCAGAAGAATACGGCTTCTCTACGGCACCGCTCGTCGTATTGGGCTGTGTCATGATGCGTGTCTGTCACCTGGATACTTGTCCAGTCGGCGTCGCGACCCAAAACCCGGAACTCCGTAAGAAATTCACCGGGGATGCTGACCATGTTGCCAACTTCATGCGTTTTATTGCGCAGGAAGCACGCGAATTAATGGCGGAGCTTGGCTTCCGCACCATTAATGAAATGGTCGGTCGTTCCGATGTATTAGAACCGAAAGAAGAGATCGATCATTGGAAAGCGAAAAGCATCGACTTCACGTCCCTACTTTACCAGCCGGCTGTACCAGTAGGCGGTGGAACTTACCAGGTTCAACAGCAGGATCACGAACTGGGTTCGAAGCTGGACATGCAAGAATTGATGCCGCTATGTAAAAAAGCGATTGAAACGAAAGAACCGGTGGAAGTAAACCATTCCATCCGTAACATCAACCGGGTAACCGGTACGATACTTGGAAGCGAGATCACCCGTCGCCATGGTGCGGAGGGCTTGCCGGAAGACACCATTCGCCTGAACCTGAAAGGATCAGCCGGACAGAGTTTCGGTGCATTTATTCCTAAAGGCATGACGATGACCTTGATTGGCGATGCCAATGACTATGTCGGTAAAGGATTATCCGGCGGGAAAATCATCGTCCATCCATCCCAGGACTCTACATTTGTTCCGGAAGACAACACGATTGTCGGAAACGTTTCTTTCTATGGCGCCACTGCCGGGGAAGCGTATATCAACGGACTCGCAGGAGAGCGTTTCTGTGTCCGTAATAGTGGAGCAAATGTCGTTGTCGAAGGAATCGGTGATCATGGCTGCGAATATATGACTGGCGGAAAAGTCGTCGTTCTAGGTGCAACCGGCCGTAACTTCGCAGCAGGTATGTCCGGCGGTGTCGCTTATATCCTGGAAGAGGAACAAGGACTGTTTGACAGTAAATGCAACCAGGAACTTGTAGATCTCGAGCGCTTGACTGATCAGCAGGAAATCACGGAGCTATACAAAATGATCGCGAAGCACGTGGAATATACCAACAGTCCTAAAGGACATCGCATCTTGAATGACTGGGATTCCTACGTACCTAAATTCGTACGTGTCATCCCTACGGCTTACCGTGAAATGGAAGACCGTATCAAGAGCCTGCTCGATACTGGTATGAGTAAGTTTGATGCTGAAATGACAGCATTTGAAGAAAGTAAACGAAGTAAAGAGCTTGTAAAATAATAAGAGGAGGGGGATACGATGGGAAAGGCAACAGGATTTATGGAATACGAACGTCAATCACAACGTGAACGTGACCCTTCTGAACGTACGAAAGACTGGTCGGACTATACAGCTCCGATGAAAGATGAAGAGGTCCAAATTCAAGGGGCGCGCTGCATGGACTGCGGCGTTCCCACCTGTCATACAGGCACAGAAATTCAAGGACAGACAACAGGCTGTCCGGTCAACCACCTGATTCCGGAATGGAATGACCTCGTATACCGTGGTCAATGGCAGGAAGCACTGAAAAAAGAGCATGAGCGCAACAATTTCCCTGAGTTCACCGGGATCGCCTGCCCGGCACCTTGTGAAGGTGCCTGCGTCCTTGGCATCAATGAACCGCCCGTGGCTATCCGTAGTGTCGAGCGCGCTATCATTGAAAAGGGATTTGATGAGGGCTGGGTAAAACCGGAACCACCAGCTCAGCGTACTGGTAAAAAAGTTGCTGTAGTAGGCTCTGGGCCTGCTGGACTTGCAGCTGCTGCCCAATTGAATAAAGCCGGACACTGGGTGACTGTATATGAACGCAGTGACCGTGTCGGCGGCCTTTTGACTTATGGCATTCCTGAGATGAAACTGCCATATGAGGTAGTCGAACGACGCGTCAATATCCTGAAAGCGGAGGGCATTGAATTCGTAACGAATACGGAAGTCGGTAAAGACTATCCAGAAGATAAACTGCGCGAAGACTTTGACTCTGTCATTCTCTGCGGAGGATCACAGGTGCACCGGGACATCCCGGCTGACGGCAGGGAATTAAAAGGTATCCATTATGCGATGGATTTCCTTCATTCCAATACGAAGAGCTTGTTGGATTCCAACCACGAAGATGGTAATTATATCTCTGCGAAAGATAAGGACGTAATCGTCATCGGTGGGGGAGACACGGGAACAGACTGCCTTGCGACTTCTGTCCGTCACAATTGCAAGAGTCTTACCCAGTTTGATATTTATGATAAAAAGCTTTCTGCCCGTGATACAGAAGACAATCCATGGCCACAATGGCCGGTTGTCCACCGTGTCGAATATGGCCATAAAGAAGCTGCGGCTGTGTTAGGCGACGACCCACGCGCCTATGCCGTCATGACGAAGAAATTCGTCGGTGACGAAAACGGTCACGTCAAAGAAGTCCACACGGTAAACGTTAAGTTGACCAAGGATGAAAACGGCAAACGCATCCGTGAAGAAATTCCAGGCACTGAAAAAGTATGGCCTGCTGATCTTGTCCTGCTCGCTATCGGGTTCAAAGGTCCGGATCAGGATTTAATCAAGCAGCTTGGTGTCGAAACTACCGAACGTTCCACTATCAAAGCGGAATACGGCGACTATCGTACCAATGTTGAAGGCGTATTTGCTGCCGGAGATATGCGTCGTGGTCAAAGCCTGATCGTCTGGGCAATCAATGAAGGACGCGAAGCAGCCCGCGAATGCGACCGCTACCTCATGGGCTCCACCGTATTGCCATAAAGTTTCGAATGAAAATGGTAAACAAAAGAAAATAGCACATAAAAAATCGTCCAGGTTATACGCCAAAGGACGATTTTTTATGTGCCTTATTCCCTCAAAGCCCCGTTCGCTGAACATCGATCGGTTCCATTTGCTATAAAAAGACTGACCGGGGCGTGGGAAACGGTTCGCTTTCCGCGGGCGAACGCTGAGCCTCCTCAGGCTATCGCCTTCCGGGGTCTCACCTAGTCCGTTGTTCCCACAGGAGTCTCACCGTTTCCCAGCCGCCCTAACTCCAACTTAGCAACGGACCAAATTATCTCTGAATCGAGTAGCTCCTAAAATCGTTCTATACAGTAAATGGGTGTTACTCCAATAAACCCTGATAAAGGATGACGATCCATACATGGTAAAATAATAGATAACGAGATAATTCATTTTTATCAAACATAAGATAGAAGTAGTACAAGTAGTGGAGGTGGGCGTTGTGAGAAAGCGGTTTGTGCTTTGGACTGCCGGTATCTATATCCTTTATGCCCTCATTATGGGGGCTTACTTATTCTGGTGGGCTGATTTTGGCGTGCCCGAAGCTTACGAGGGGACCGGGGCAGATCCGGCTACATTCATGACAGATCGACAGCTTGAACTGAGCCAGGACTATTCCCGCTATCAATCCATGTTGTATTTCCTTGGCCTGCCCCTGGAGTGGATGATTTACCTCGGCGTCCTGGTTTTTGGGGTATCACGACTGTTCAGAGATTTCGGTGAACGTGTGTCCCGCTTTATGTTTATCAATATTCCCATTTATGTACTGCTGCTGTCCACATTGACATGGCTGCTGACATTCCCGCTGGATTACGCGAGACGGACCCTGTCGGTCAACTATGGGATCGGGACACAAAGCTTCACGGGATGGATGCGCGATCAATTGATCAGCTTCTGGATCGGTACACTTATTATGGCACTGCTCATTACGGTCCTTTATATGTTAATCCGGCGCTTTCAAAAACGCTGGTGGTTATATGCCTGGATATTGATGATTCCATTTATGATTTTTATGATGTACATCCAGCCGGTTGTCATCGACCCGCTTTACAATGATTTTTCCCGGTTGAGCAATCCTCAGCTGGAAGAAAAAATACTGGCGATGGCCGAACAAGCGGAGATCCCGGCGGAACGTGTTTATGAAGTTGATATGTCCGAGAAAACTAACGCCATGAACGCTTATGTCAATGGCATTGGGTCGAACCTTCGTATCGTATTGTGGGATACGACCTTGAATAAACTGGACGAATCAGAAGTGCTGTTCATTATGGCGCATGAAATCGGCCATTATGTAAAAAACCATTTATTATGGATGTTGATAGGATCTATTGCCGTCACGTTCGGTGGATTATACGTCGGTTATCGTATTTTCCATGTGGTTATTAACCGGTGGGGAAACATATGGAAGGTAAAAGGGGTTACGGATGTCGCGTCTCTTCCAGCGCTGCTCTTGATTTTTTCTTTGTTGTCCTTTATTGCTAACCCGGTGGAACTCGCTGTCTCGCGAAGTGCCGAGAAGTCGGCTGATGAATATGCGATAGAAATGACACAGGATAGGGAGGCCGCCGTGGGGTCGTTTCAGCAATTGACCGTCACATCGCTCAGCGATGTCAACCCGCCTGCACTGGTAAAATACTTGCGTTACGGGCATCCGACGATGATGGAAAGAATAGCGATGCTGGAATCCTATCAAAAATGATAAAAGAAGAGCCAGGCTGCTGTTGAGCCTGACTCTTACTATTATTTTTCATTCATGATGTCTGCCACAATTTCAAATGAACGCAGACGTTTCCCGTGATCATAGATTTGAGAAGTAACCATAATCTCATCCGCTTTTGTTTCCTCAATAAATTCTTCCAGCTTCCGCTTCACTGTTTCTCTGCTGCCGATGATCGAAGCACCCAGCTGTTGTTGTAATGCAGCATGTTCATGCGGCGACCACAGTTCGTCCATATTATCCACTGGAGGCTGCAATGGTGCTTCATCGTTGCGGATCAGGTTCAGGAATTGCTGGTAAAGGGAAGTCGCCAGATATTCCGCTTCCTCATCTGTTTCCGCAGCAACTACATTCAAGCCCATCATGGCGTGAGGTTCTTCAAGCGCTTCTGAAGGCTGGAAGTGTCGGCGGTATAAATCAAGCGCTGCCAGCGTATTGTTTGGTGAAAAGTGACTGGCAAACGAGAATGGCAAACCGAGCTGTCCGGCAAGCTGTGCGCTGAATCCGCTGGAACCAAGCAGCCAAATTGGAATGTCCAGCCCTTGTCCAGGTACGGCACGGATCGGCTTTTCGCTAACAGCTAATGCAGGATCGAAATAAGCCCTTAATTCCTGGAGAAGCTGAGGGAAGTCCTGTCCATCGCTTCTTCGTCCTCTTCTAAGGGCCTGAGCGGTCAGTTGATCCGTTCCGGGAGCTCGTCCCAGTCCAAGGTCAATCCGTCCTGGATAAAGCGACTCCAGGGTGCCGAAATGCTCAGCAATAATCAGAGGAGCGTGATTAGGGAGCATGATGCCACCGGAGCCGACCCGGATGGTAGATGTATTTTCAGCGACATGACCAATGATGACAGAAGTAGCCGAACTGGCAATGAACGGCATATTATGGTGTTCTGCCAGCCAATAGCGGTTGTATCCCAGCTTTTCTGCTTGCTGAGCCAAATCTACCGTGTTTTTGAAAGCATCCCGCGGTGTCCCGCCTTCAATGATGGGAGCCAAATCCAGTACGGAAAACGGCATTTCCTGTAATGTTTTATATTCAGAAGACATGTTATTCCACTTCTTTCTATCAAAGTTTGAATCTTAAAACTTACGTACAGTTTAACAATTACAGGAAACGGGCACCAAATAAAATGTTTCATGCATTAAAAAAGTACAAAGGCAACGCGCCTTTGTACTTTTTGACTAAACCTGGGAATTCCGATAGGCTAGTGCTGCATCTTTGAAAGATTGAAACAGCAAGGACCATCTTTGTTCCTTTTTATATAGTTGTTCCGGGTGGAATTGCAGGCCGATTAACCACCTGTCTTCTACACTTTCAATGGCTTCGATCAACTGATCGTCTTTGGACCAGGCGACAGGTTTCAGGCCTTTGCCTGTCTGGCTGATGACCTGACGATGGCGTGAATTCACTTGTAATGGCTTATTGCCGATAATATTTGCCAGGTAAGAAGAACTATCGAGCTCTAAACCATGAACAGGAAGAGAGCCCTCAAGTCCTTTTACCTCCTGGTGGTGGTCGTTGTTCTTGAGGTTTTGTAGATTTCCTCCAAACACTTCATTGATCATTTGCATGCCCCGGCAGACACCAAGTACAGGCATCCCACTCTCTACAGCCGCTTTCAAAAACTGTTCTTCAAAAGCGAACCGTTTGCTGCCCGTTTCCCGAAGGCGGGTAGAGGCAGACAACGGTTTACTTAAGTTTAAATAGCCACCGCCGGTCATGATAAGACCATCCAGCTTTTCCAGGTAGTCAGGAACATTACCCGCATTACTCAATACCGGAATTAATACAGGATTCATATCATGCTCTTCTAATGCTTGTATATAGTCACGCTCCACATATAACAAAGGATGATGAGGGTATAGGTCGTCCTCTTTCCCCTCGTCCATGTGGACAGTGACACCAATCCAAGGTTTCAAAACGTTTCACCTCGTTTAATTACATCGCTTCCTCTACACGTGCATTTTGAATTTCCTTATCTGCTACTTCTTTTGATTCAGATTTTAGTGTCAGGCTGTGTTCTTTTGCAGCATAGGTATGGACAATACCCACTACCATCGCTATGGCAGCGAACCGGATGCCCCAGCTCATCATGTTTCCTGCCAATACAGCAACAGACTCACCGGCACTGCCGCCGATGACAAGGGAAGCGCCAAACATGACAGCAGTCAACAGTCCAAGGGACATCGTCAAAAAAGCAATCCAGGCATATAGATTAGCGAAAAGATTAGTAATCGTTTTTTTCATTATACACACCTCCGGGTTATAGTCCAAAAATCGGAAGGACACCAGTCAATAAGATGATACTTAACACCACATGGAGCAGTATCCAAATAATCGCGAGCTTCGAGGTTTCTTTGAATCCAGACCCTGCAATCCCCATGGCGACAAAAAGCCCGAGTGCCAGCGGTGGAGTCATTCCTTCCAGTGCGCCGGTCATGGCAGGAAGCATGAGGGCAAATAGTACCGGATCTCCTCCAAGGGCGCCAAACGCACCAATCATGGCACCGCCAAGGATAGCGATTTGTCCGGAACCAGGAAGCACCATGCCAAGCAGCATGAAGAAAAACGGCAGAATCAGAATCATCACTGGAATCGTCATCCCCATCGAAACAAACCAGTTGCGGATAACTTCTTCCATCTGCATGCCGATGAATACCTGGGAAGTGGCGTACGTCATGTAAATGGTGATACCGATCGGAACTACTTGGGGCAAGGAGTCTTTGAAAACTTCAATCAGTCTGTCCATATGAGAGCGTTTCGTGTTGAAAAAAGCTTTCTTTCCAATTCCGATCGCATAGGCACCTGCTATCGCAGGGGTGAACATAAGAACCGATGCAGAAAAAGCGTCCGATCCATCCGCTCCAATACGAGCAGTGATCAGGTCTTTGAACTGAGCATCAGCAAACAGTGGTACAAAAATCAACGCAGGCAAAACCAGTGCCGGCCAGCCGATACGGAGGCTTTTGTTGAAAGACGGGAGTTCTTTTTTCGCAATGGGTTGTACTTTATAGTACTTGCAAAGCCCCCATAACGTGAGCCAGCGCTGAACGAAGAACCATAAGCCGATACCATAGGCAGCGATGATCCACTGGCTGAGGGTAATACTGCCAGGGTTGACTTCGTTCAATATTCCAAAGGTTAACAGGACAATTCCGGACGGAGGGATAATATTCCCGAGCATACTGGAGGACATTTCAGTTGTAGCAGCTAATGGGGCAGGGTAACCTGCTTTCTTCATAGTCGGAATGGTGAATACTCCGGTAGCTGCCACGTTTCCAGGACCAGTACCGGAAAGAGAGGCCATGAACGTGCTTCCTAATAAAGAAACATAACCAGCCCCGCCTCGGAATTTTCCTACAACGGACAGCATGAGATTGATGATGCGTTGAACTACTTTGGTAGCATCAAATAACACAGCAACCACCATAAATGCGAAGATGGCATAAAATAAGCTGCTGGTTGATGGATAAAGAAGAGCGGACCACATGATATCCAACTGGCCGGATATCAGGACGATGAAAAAGAAGGAAAGTGTCATGACTTCGTACATCGGACGCTTAAAGCCAATGAACAGGACAGCAACAAAAACAATCAAGCCGATCAAGTAAAACATCGGTAAAGGGATTCCCATACGTACACCTCCATAAAAGCGCTTTCAGTTAATGGTAAAAATAAAAGTTTTGACGTTAACACTATTTCAACTGGTTATAACATGTAATGTATTTTCGATTATATCAGATTATTAATAATTATCAAACAATTTTTTAAAAAACTTGTGTATTACTATAATTTAACAGCGTAATAGTTTTATCTGGTCATAAATGTTGTTATAATCAGTGCATACAACTATTAGAGAATGATGGTGAGGAAATGTTGGATATCAAACGTGATCGCTCGACTCCGCTTTACATACAATTGAAAAACATCATAGCAGATAAAATAAACGCTGGGGAATGGGCGCCGGAACAGCAGATACCTTCCGAACGGGAACTCGGGAAGGATTATGAAGTCAGCAGAATAACCGTCAGGCAGGCGATCGATCTGGCGGTGAATGAAGGCCTGTTATATCGTACACATGGTAAAGGGACGTTTGTAGCAACACCTACGATCAAGCAGGAACTAAGCAAGGTGGATAGCTTTCAATCTACTTTATCCCAGCAAGGACTGGTGGCATCTACTGATATCGTTAAAGCTGAAATGACAGTGACAGATTTGCAGCTTGGTACGTTATTAGGGGTTGATATGATAGACAGCCTTTATAACCTGCAACTGGTCGGGTATGGGGATGAATTGCCGATAGTATTCTACGACAGCTTCTTTCCAATAGATATCGGTAAACAGGTGATTGAAGCGGCCAGGGAGGAAAAGAAAGCGGGAAGACCGTTTACGACATTAGATTTATATAAAAATATAGGAGCCATATCGCCGACCCATAGTAAGCAGACCTTTGAATCTGTGCTTTCCGATGATCGGCTTGCAAAAATATTAAGATTGGACGAAGTAACACCCATCTTTAAAGTGACATCGATCATTTATGCTGAAGACAGAGCAATCGAATACCGTACTTCTTACTATAAAGGTGATAAATACAAATTTTTCATAACAAGATCCATCCAGTGAACCTATTGAACATAGGTTCTTTTTTTGATGGATACTCTTAAATGATTCAGGAATTTAATAGATTCCAGTGCCTCACCCTACGTGGTGGTTATCCTGATGGTCGGGGCAATAAATAATGATTGAAAATAACAATTTTAAAATTCAGAATTGACAAACAAATTTAGATGTCTTATACTCGGTTCAACTGGTTATAACATGTCATACACTTTTATTTTCCGAAAGGGGAACTTTTACATGAAAGAGCAACTTCGCATTGTGTGCCCGAATGGCCACTTAGGATTCGCACCCACGAAAGAAGAAAGTTTTAAAATAGCAGCGGCTACGAAACCGGATTATTATTGCTGTGATTCCGGAAGTGATGATATCGGGGCAACTGCCCTTGGAGCTGACCGTTCCGTCAGCATGCGTAAATGGCAGAAACATGACCTGGAATTAATGCTTCTTGCCGCACGAGAACAGAATGTACCTATGCTTGTCGGATCAGCAGGAGACTCCGGATCCAACAGCCGTGTTGATATGTATGTAGATTTAATCAAGGAGATTGCAGCGGAACATAACCTTCCTCCTTTTAAAATCGGCTATTTTTACTCGGAAGTCGATAAGGAAGGTGTAAAAGGTAAAATAGATCAGGACGTCATCGTCGAGGGGCTGGATGAACGCCCGCCGCTTACGAAAGAAGAAGTCGATAAAACAGAACGTATCGTCGGAGTTGCAGGCGTCCACCCTTACATCAAGGCATTGGATATGGGAGCGGATGTTGTCATTGGCGGTCGCTCCAGTGATTGTGCCATTTTTGCAGCACCAGCGATCAGGGAAGGCTTCCCGGAAGCACAATCGTACTATCTTGGGAAAGTTCTTGAATGCGCTTCCTTCTGCGCTGAACCTTATGGTGCCAAGGAAAGTGTCGTCGGAACGATTACCCATGAAGATGTAAAAGTTACGGCGATGCATCCGAACCAGCGCTGTACGATTGCCTCTGTAGCTGGCCATGCCATGTATGAACGCGCCAACCCTTACTTTGAGTATGTCGCAGGCGGCATGCTGGATATGACCAATTGTAAATACGAACAGTACGATGAGAAAACGACTCGGATTACTGGAATGGAGTTCGTACCTGTAGAAGGAAAGGTGAAAGTCAAATTAGAAGGTTCCGGAAAAAATGGTGAAAAATATATTGGTATTGCAGGTGTCCGCGATCCTTATACCATTCAAAACATCGATAAAGTAGTTGAGATGGCAGAACAGCAAGTGGCTGAGGAGTTCAAAGACCAGGATTACAAGATCAGCTTCCGTGTCTTTGGTAAAAACGGTGTCATGGGCGACCTTGAGCCGGTAAAAGAAATCAAATCTCATGAGTTGTGTATTGTCGTGGAAGGGATTGCTGAAACAGCCGAAGAAGCAGAAGCACTGACACTATTCGGCACTCGGCAGATATTCTACGCCCGCCTTCCAGAGGTAAAAGGTACAGCTGGAACAGCCGCATTCATTGTCGATGATGTCTTACCTGCAACAGCATCCTACTCCTGGACCATGAACCACACCATGCCAGTCGATGATCCATTGGAGTTGTTTGATGTACGTACAGAAATGATCGGTGAACCAGTAAAGGCCTAAGAGGAGGAATAGAAATGAAGACAAGTACATTAAATGAACTGGCAAAAACCATTCGCAGTAAAAATGCCGGTACCGATAAAATTACGTTTGATATCATTTTTAAAGAAAAAGATACGTATGAGATGGTGAAGAACAGTAAATCGATCAACAGGGAAAAGCTTGCTTCCCTGTACAATATCAAAGAGGACCGGATTACTGATTTTGTCGAGTATGATCCGGCCAATGCCATCAAATTCACGATCCGTCGGTTTGCACCAAGCGGGGACCCTGGAGAGGGAGATATCTTCGGGTCACAGCAATATCCGCCATTATTGGGGATCGAAGTACCCGTGCAATAGAGCCAATAAAAAAGAAGCCGTTCCTAAGAAGACGGCTTCTTTTTCATTATATTGATGGTCTGGTGGATAAAGAACGGTACCTACTTCTAAGCACGAGAGGCCAACGCTCTTAGGGTTTTTCCTGATAAAAACCCTGCTTAGCAGAGTAGGAAGCCTGCTTTCTTTTAAAAGATACTGCTTCCTGTTCACGCTCGTTTTTACCGGTCTGTTTCTCCAGCTTGTAGACAAGCACTCCCCCGATTACCAAGGCGATCCCAAGCAGCTTCTGCCAGGACAGGGGAGAAGCCTCAAATCCAAACCAGCCGCCGGTATTAATAATAAAAGCAATGGTAATCTGCGAAATAAGTGCAATCGAAATGGCGTAAGCCGGGCCAATCAAAGTTACCCCTCTCATTAAAAAGAATACGATCCCTACGCCAAATACTCCCCCAAACAAAAATACAGGATTCACATTTCCAAATTCTAAAATGCTTTTTTTCTCGATGGAATAAAAGACTGGTAATGAACAGACAAGACCTAGACCGAGTACAAGAGAGGTCGTCGCCCACGGACCTGTTTTTTCACTTACTCTGGCATTGAATACATTCTGCAGGCTGATTAAAATACCTGCGATAACCGCTAATAACACTCCAGTCATAGATGTTCCTCCTTATTCATAGATGTTCCCTTTTGCAAGGATGCTGAGCTTTTCCAGGTCTTTAATGGCAATCGAGCCATTAGCCCGTTCAATGATATTGTCAGACGCCATCTTCTTTAACACACGGTTTAAATGACGGTAACTGGTGCCTAACCATTCGGCCAGCTCCATTAAATTCGATGTATGCATTTCCTGATGGAAAATCGTTCCTTCACTGAAGGAGGAAATCGATAATAAATAGCTGGCGAGCCGCACTTCCACCGGGTAAAGCATGTTAAGGTTCGTGGTATGGGCTTCGGTATAAAACTTTCGGGCTAACGTTTCCAGTAAAAAACGTGTAAATGGCGGGTGATCTTGTTCCAGATTCGCCAAATCGGCAAATGATGCTGCAAGCATCACGCCATCCGTTACAGCCTCAACGGAATTGAACACCGTATTTCTTTTAACATACTCCACATCTCCGATCAGCTCCAGAGGACGCTTGAACCGGTTGATTAATGATTTTCCTTCAGGAGTAAGCGTAAAGATTTTTATTTTCCCATCCACCAGAATATAGAGCTCCTCCAGCTCTTCGCCTGCTGAGAATAAGACATTTCCTTTCTTGAACTGATAAACCTTTATTAGGGGTCTGAAATGCTCTGGAAAGACCTTACCAAGCTCATAACGCTTGATATAGACCTCTGCATCAGCGGTTTTGATTTCTTTCACCGTTTACACACCTTCTTTTACAATTGAAAAAGAATAACACCGGCAAGCATCATCGTTAGGCCGAGTCCTTGTCGCAGCGTAATAGGAATTCTCTTCTCCCCGAACCATCCTTGTGATTCTATGATAAATGCCGTTCCTATCTGTGCAACGAGAAGGATAGCAATAGCTGCGGCAGGGCCAATACTGTGAATGGCTGTCAACTCAGAAAAAACGACAATGACACCAAATGACCCTCCAATTAAATATAGTAATGGAACGTTTCTGAAGCTCTTTCCTTTTCCATCTCTTACTTTTATATAAACAATCATAGCGATTGTAAAGGCTACGATATGGACCATTACCGTCGTATGCCATCCACCAATCGCATCGCTCATTCTTGCGTTGAATATTCCCTGCATCGTGATACAGATTCCTCCAAGCAGGGAAAATAAAGCACCTTTCATCCTTCATCCTCCTTTTCTGCATTTATTTAAAAGGAAGTTGAAAGTTTTGGAAAGGACATATGTCCTAAGAGTCATAAATTCTTTAAAACAGCTTTCCCATTACCACAAAAAATAAGCTCAGAGCATCTGTGTCATGCTCTAAGCTTAAAAAGTTTATTTCTTCCTTGCGATGAATAAGAAAATTGTAGTCAGTGTAAAAGCAAGGAGTGCCAGGAAAGGGATCGTAATGAACCCTAGCCAGTTGATATATTCCGCACTGCAAGGAACACCGCCGACGCAAGGTTTGATGCTCGCAAATCCAGGGACTTTTTGCTCCATATAATGAAAAATGGAAACCAGTCCGCCAATAATGGAAAGCGGCAAGGCATATTTAATGATGCTGCGGTCATTCAGGAAAGTCGCGATACCAAGAATAATGCTGAGCGGGTACATGAAAATCCGCTGTACCCAGCATAATTCACACGGAATGAACTCTCTTATTTCACTGAAGTAAAGACTGCCTAACGTAGCAATGACAGCAGCGAGCCATGCGAGGTAAAGAAAAATCGGCTGACCATTCGTTTTCTTACTCATTGCTTTCCTCTATCGCCTTTTCAATTTTCGTGGAGATTTCTTCATAATTAAATGGATCTTCCACCATCTCGCCATTGATCATGATGGTCGGTGTAACCTGGACGCCATGTTCCTTGACCAGGTTGTCATCTTTTTCCACTTCCTGCTGGATCTCTTCAGAGTCCATATCTTCGTTCATCTGTTCGGTATCAATAGATGGCACGCTATCTTCCGCTACTTCCAAGATCTTTTCTTTCGTCAGCCAGCCTTCCTCATGCTCTTCCGGCTGGGCTTCATATAACGCTTTGGAAAAATCCCAGAATGCATCAGGGTCCTGCTTATAAACCGCTTCGCCTGCCGAGGATGCAAGCTCGGAGTCCTCGCCATGGAATAGCACATTGATATACGTGAAGTTGGCATCTCCGGTGTCAATGTAATCCTGTTTTACCAGGGGAAATGCCTGGTCGCTCCACACTTTACATGCCGGGCACAAGTAATCTCCGAATTCCACGATTTCAACCGGTGCATCCGATTCCCCGATTGTCGGGTGTCCATCGATTGCCGGAGCATCACCGCCGGAAGAAGCCATATCGCTTTCACCGCCATTGCTATTATTGTCTAACATAACAAAAGCAGCAATCAGTCCAATGACTACGACCGTCAGTATTACAATAAACTTCATGGATCCTTTGTTTTCCGCCATAATTACACTCCTGTATCTATGTAGATATTTTTATTTTAAACCTAAACCAATAACATCAACATGTTATCATAGAAAGACATCATTCACGCGAAAAAATATTGATATTTTTTGACAATCTTCTTTGATTATATACTTTCTATACATTGGTGAAAAGGATGCTGTCTTGCTACAAAGAAAAAGGAAGTTTAAAAGTCTCAGACAGAAGGTGTTTATGTGGATTCCCTGCTCGTATTCATAGTCATTATTCTTATTGCTTCTATTTTACAAACGAGTACCGGCTTCGGCTTTTCCATCATGGCGACGCCGTTTTTACTATTTCTATTTGAACCCAGAGAGGCTATCCAGATTAATCTGGCACTTTCTCTTGTCATATCTGCTGTGTTGATCAGAAAAATCAGTCAGGATGTCGACCTCGGTGTGTTATAAAGATTCGTGATCGGAAGTGTGGGAGGGCTTCCTGCTGGTATCCTCCTGTTTCTGCTGGCAGATATGACGAAATTGAAGCTCGGTATCAGCATCGTCATTTTAGTGTTGACCGTACTTTTGATCTTTCGGTTCCGAACCCATCAGTCTCTACAAAGGGACTTTGTAGTAGGAGGCTTATCGGGGGCGATGACGACCAGTATCGGTATGCCCGGACCGCCAATTCTCCTTTACTTTTCCGGTACCGATACGAATAAGGAAAAACTGCGTGCAACGACACTTGCTTTCTATTTATTTATCTATTTGGTCAGTTTGATCATTCAAGTGGTATTCGCAGGAACGAATGCAGAAGTGTGGAAAGCGAGCGGGTTTGCTTTACCGGTGGTACTTGCTGGACTAATTCTGGGACAGCTGTTGTTTCACTGGATCAGCCAGCGGCTGTTTCGGGTGGTTACCTATATCATTCTCCTTTTTACCGGGATGTATTTGTTGCTGGAAAGCCTGTAAACAATCAATATTAGCTATTGAAAGCGCTGACGGATTTTTGCTATGATAGATTCGTAACAATCAAATGAATAGTTATGAATACTACTAGGGGTGCCCTGAATGGCGGGCTGAGAGGGAAGCGCGTAAAGCTTTCCGACTCTTATGGACCTGATCTGGTTAGTACCAGCGGAGGGAAGTAGTCGGAAGAGACGTCTATTTTCTTTTAACCTACCAAGCCAGGTCCTATGAGGATCTGGCTTTTTTGCATTTCAGACACCCCCGGTAGAGAAAGGAGGGAGAAGGTGAACAGGACGCGTCTGCTTACGACGATGGCGGTGTTTGTAGCTATCGGTACTTCATAAAAAAATCAGGCAAGATCAATTATTTCATTCTGTAAGAAGAGTTTCTTAAATAACCCATTTACGGAAAACTGCTAGGGGCGCATTCAGCTGAGATAAGGAATCATTCCTTTGTCCCTTGGAACCTGATCTGGATAATGCCAGCGCAGGGAAGTAGGAGAGGACAAACTTCATTACCCTCTATCTATCAATCTACTTTTATTCCCCCTAGTAGCTTCCTGACTATTAAAGGAGGCTTACCATGACTTTCACAGAAAGTTTAAGAAAAGAAAATGATGCTATATTTAAGGAGATATTCAATCATCCATTTGTTGACGGAATTGGAAAAGGCAAGGTGCCTAAAGAAGCCCTCAAGCACTATATTAAGGCAGATTTTGAGTATTTGAATGCCTTCATGCACATCTATGGTATTGCCGTCTCTAAATCAAGCAATCGAGACGATATCTCTCTCTTCCATGATCAAATAGGCTTTGTTTTAAACAGTGAAACGCATCCACACCATAACTTTTGTGAACAGGCGGGTGTAGTTTATGAAGACATGCAAGGGTACCCGCTGCCGCCAACGGCAGACCACTATATCAAGCACATGATGTACCATGCCCAAACAGGAGACTTAGCTGAAATTCTCTGTGCCCTGCTGCCATGTCCATGGACTTACCTGGAAATCGGTCAAGTACTGATGGAAAAATATAAACCGAATGGCGATCATCCATTTTATCCATGGATAACTTTCTATGCAGAGGCAGAGGTGAGAGGCCTGACTGGCAAGCTGTGCGATCGACTGGATAAATTAGCTGATGAAGCATCCGCACCTCAACGCATTCGCATGAAAGAAGCTTTCCGAAAAAGCTGTCAGCTGGAACTTGCGTTCTGGGAGATGGCTTATACGTGTGAAGAATGGCCTGTTAAGGAAGGGGTGATGCAACGATGAGTAACGCAACCCCTTGTGCCCTTACTATAGCGGGAAGCGATTCAAGTGGCGGAGCAGGCATTCAGGCTGATTTGAAAACTTTTCAAGAGCTGAAATGCTACGGTATGTCCGTTCTCACGTCCGTGACGGCACAAAATACAACAGGAGTCCAGGGTGTCCATCATTTGCCCGGGGGTATGATAAAGCAACAGATAGACTCCATTTATTCAGATATCCGCGTTGATGCAGTGAAGACAGGCATGATTGCTAATATAGAGATGATGGAAGTTATCGCAGAGGCCATCTCAGCATTCCAGGCACCTTATGTCATGGACCCCGTGATGGTAGCGACAAGCGGTGACCCGCTTATTGAACCGGAAGCACGTGATTATCTGTGTCAGCAGCTGATTCCAATGACCACTGTTGTGACGCCCAATATAGCAGAGGCTGCATTTATTACGAAAGAAAAAATTGAAACAGTAGCCGATATGAAGGAAGCGGCAAAGCATATGGTCCATGGCTTCGGAGCAGGAGCAGCCCTTATCAAAGGAGGACACCTGCAAGAGGCAGCCATCGATGTTCTGTATGACGGTAATAAAGTGCATGTGTTTGAGACAGACCGGATTTCTACCAAAAACACCCATGGTACCGGGTGCACGTATTCTGCTGCAATTACGGCTTATTTAAGCCAGGGCCTTCCATTAGTGAGGGCGGTAGAACGCTCAAAGCATTATATTACAGCAGCGATACGCCATGCATTCGACCTGGGATATGGAAACGGTCCAACGAATCACTGGGCGATACGGGAGGAGGTCAGGCAGTGAATGTAATCGAAGAGGTTAGAAAAAATACACCACTCATCCATCATCTGACCAATCAGGTGGTTATGAATTTTACAGCTAATGGCCTGCTCTCTTTTGGTGGAGCGCCAGTCATGGCAAAAGCTGAAGAGGAAGCAGCAGAAATGGCTGCCAATGCCGATGGTCTGCTAATTAATATTGGCACGCTGACTGCTCCAGAAATTCCAGCCATGGTAAATGCGGGAAAGGCAGCCAACGACAAAGGCATTCCGGTTGTACTAGACCCAGTTGGTGTGGCCGCAACCCCTTTTCGCAGACATGCCGTCGAGGAAATATTACAAATAGTCCAACCAACAGCTATCAAAGGGAATGCTGCTGAACTAGCGAACCTTGTCGATATTTCCTGGGAAATGAAAGGTGTCGAATCGCGCGGATCGGGGGATATCAGTGAGGTAGCAAAACAGGTAGCTAACCGTTACAACACGTTGGCGGTCGTATCGGGTGCTACGGATGTAGTCTGTGATGGCAAGCGTATGGAAACCAATGAGACCGGGCATGCCATCCTTTCTAAAGTAACAGGAGCAGGCTGCCTGTTAGGATCGATTTTGGCTGCTTGTCTGACAGTAGAAGGCATGGCTGAAAGGAAGGCGCTGGCAGCGGTAGAGTTTTATGGGTTAGCAGCCGAGTATGCCGCGAATAGTGTTGCGGTTACTGGGCCAGGCACGTTTGTTCCTGCATTTATCGATGCTCTTTCCCTGGAAACTGCTCAACTGAGGAGGACGCGCCCATGAATTTAAAGGAGAGGCTCCGTAAATATTTAGTGATGGGCAGCGTGAATTGCAACCGAGCACCGGAAGAAACTTTAAGAGCAGCCATCAAGGGGGGGATTACCGCTTTTCAATACCGGGAAAAAGGAGAAGGAGCTTTACAAGGAAAAGAAAAAGTACAACTAGGGTTGCTTTTGCGCCAAATCTGCAAGCAACATGATGTCCTGTTTATCGTCAATGATGATACAGACTTGGCCGAATCACTTGATGCCGATGGGATACATGTCGGGCAAAGCGATGAATCGCCTGCCGATCTGCGTGAAGTTTTCCCCGACAAAATTATCGGATTATCCGTATCAAGCTGGGAAGAGGTTGAGAAAAGCACGTTAGCAGCGGTGGACTACCTGGGCGCAGGCCCCATGTTTTCCACCAATACTAAGGCAGATGCAAAAAATCCTGTCGGTCCTGAATGGGTGAGAGAGCTGAGAAGAAAATACTCCTCTTTGCCGATAGTGGGAATTGGCGGCATTAGTTGTGGAAACTCTAAGGATGTCCTTTCCGCAGGTGCTGATGGGGTGGCAGTTATCAGCGCCGTTACTCAGGCAGCTGATATACCACGGGCTGTTCGACAGCTTTAACACTTCCCGCCCATGAATAACCAGGAATTGGTTATTCATGGGCTTTTTCTATGGAACGCAGCTTGCAAATCCACGGCAGATACCCCAAAATGTAATAAAGGAAGGCCTCGAACAACTTCTAATTAAAAGAGATACATAGTAAAATAGAATAACATTCATTAAACAGTCTGCCGTTAAATGTAAGCGTGTTCATGAAGGTTAAAGCAGGGAGGAGAAACATGATGGAGCTCAGTCTGTCTCAACGACAAACGACGAATCTGGCTATGACAACAGAATTACGACAGGCGATATCATTGCTGCAATTCTCTTCGATGGAACTGACGGCGTTCATCCAGGAACAAGCGCTGGAAAATCCGCTGATTGAATTAAAGGAAAGAAGCCCTGATATCGACCATGAACCAGGCTATGCCCCCAAACCCTATCAGACCAACGTCAGTCCCCTTGATTTTGCAACGAAAGAGAAAGATATCAGGGAAGATTTGTGGGATCAGGCGCGTCTACTGGAATTGTCGGAAATAGATCGATTATTAATGCAGTATCTAATCTGGAATATAGATGACAATGGCTACCTTCCTATCCCGGAAAAAGAAATCGCCGAAGAATTCGGGCTTCCGGAAAGCAAGGTTGTTACGGTGCTGGAAAGCTTGCAGCAGCTGGAGCCGGCAGGTGTCGGTACAAAGAATCTATCAGACTACCTTGTCTTTCAATTAAGACAAAAGCTTGAACAGAATTCGTTGGCAGAACAGATGGTAGTTCAGCATTTGAATCTACTGGCAGAAAAGAAATGGCGACAGCTTGCGGAGGAATTAGATGTAAACATAGCAGAAATCCAGGAAGCTGCAGAAACCATTCAACAGCTGAAACCGAAACCGCTAGCGGGAATCGCTAAAACTCCTGCAGAGTATGTACGGCCGGATATATCCGTGAAAAAACACCAGGGAAAATATAAAATAATTCTTCACGATAGTTATTTACCTTCCATACAGGTAAATACCAACTATCGTTCATTGATCACACAAAATGACCAGACGGCGAAGTATGTAAAGGACCATTATCAGAAGGCGATATGGCTCATGAATAGTATTGAACAACGGCAGGCGACAATGATGAAGATTGCAGAAGTTCTAGTCGACAAGCAAGCAGAGTTTTTCGAAAAAGGATTTACCGCCATTCAGCCGTTGACGCTGAAGGAAGTGGCTGAAGCAATCGGTGTTCACGAGTCTACGGTAAGCCGGGCGAAAGCAAATAAAGTGATCCAAACGCCCCAGGGATGTTTTGAGTTAAGTATATTCTTTACCTCAAAGCTTAGCAGTGAATCGGGCAGCGATACATCTTCCACTAAAGTGAAAGCGTTATTAAAGCAATTGATAGAAAAAGAAGATAAAAACAAACCGATATCCGATCAGAAAATATCGGATTATTTTAAAACGAAAGAAGGGATCACCGTCTCGCGGAGGACAGTAGCTAAATATAGGGAGGAGCTGCGCATCCCTGCTTCATCGAAGCGTAAGCAGCTCTCCTGAAAAAACTGCCTTTAGGAATCTTTCTACCATTCCTAAAGGCAGCTTTTTTAGTAACATATTGGTTTCCGGCAAAGTGTCATTTGCATGTCCTGGTTGCCGCCGACAGTTCATTTAATAACCGATCAAGCGTCTGAGAGGCTTCAATAAGCTTATCATCCAAGGGGTTGAGATTATAAAGGGAATACATATATACTCGCATCTCTTCTATTTTTTGTTCTAATTCTTCTAAGTTGTTCACAAAGGGCACCTCCGAATACATCCATTATACCATGGGGTGTATTATTTTTGGAAAAATTGTAATTAATAATCTGGGTTATATTATTCTTTCCTTTGATAGAAGTGACAAAACATAAATTTGTAAATAATCAGGAAGATGAGGAGCCGTTGCGATCAATAGAGCCTTTATTAGCTAAAAACTACTTTATGAGGCTATTTTCCATACAAAAAGGGGCTGTCCCATAAGTCTGTAACAGACTAATTGGGGCAGCTTTTTTCGTTTATTGTTGATATCGGAAAAGTGGGGCTGGGAAACGATTCCCTTTCCGCGGGGAAGACGACAAGTCTCCTCGGGCTACGCCCTGCGGGGCCTCGTCAGCCTTGCTTCTCCCGCAGGAGTCTCATCGTTCCCCTGCCTAAATTGCCCATCAACAATGCAAAAATCTTCTTTTTTACATACAAAAAAATCGCCTCATTCGTTATAATGTAAGCGATCAAACCAACAAAAAACGAAAAGCGAGGCGATTTTTTTATGAGTAACTCTTCAGCTACTTTCATTGATTATAACATGGGGCAATTGGTTCTACCAATGGACTTCAGTGATTTAATTCCTGAGGACCATGTGGTCCGGGTCATTCACGCCATGGTGGAACAGGTGAACGATGACATCTTCTTTTCCCAATATCAAGGCGGCGGCCGGAGCTCCTATCATCCCAAAATGATGACAAAAGTTATCTTATACGCCTACACGCAAAAAATCTACTCCTGCCGTGATATCGCCAAAGCTCTTCGGGAACATCTGCCGATGATGTGGCTGGCCGGCCAACAGACACCAGATTTCCGAACCATCAACCGATTCCGCTCCGAACGGATGAAAGCCATCATTGAACCTTTATTCACGGAGTTGATTAAACTTCTAATCGACCAAGAGTACGTATCCATGGACAACTACTTCCTTGATGGAACCAAAATTGAGGCGAATGCCAATAAATACACGTTTGTGTGGAAAAAATCCGCCCAACGTTACGAAGAAAAACTACAGGAAAAATTAAATCAAACGTTCGCGGATATTGAAGATGCCATTGAGATGGATGAAAAAATACTCAATGATGAGGGGTCTCCTGCCAAGCGAGTAACTTCGGAGCAACTCGAAAAAGTTGTCGAGCAGGTAGAAGCTCAGGTAGAACAGGCAGAAAAAGCCGTCGAAGAAGAAAATGATAAGGAAAAGAAGAAAGAAAAAAAGGAAGTATTCCGTGCCAAACGACGTATCTATAAAACGTTGAGTCAGGACTACCTTCCTCGTTTGAAAAAGTATGAAACCCAGTTGGCCACCTTCGGTGATCGAAATAGTTTTTCCAAGACAGATACCGATGCCACCTTTATGCGAATGAAAGAAGATCATATGAAGAACGGGCAACTGAAACCTGGTTATAATGTGCAGGCAGGAACAGAAAACCAATTCATTATTGGCTACTCGATCCATCAGCGTCCTACGGACACCCGTTGTTTTGAACCGCATATTCAAAAGCTGCAGGCTACAGAGCTTCCTTTCCCCAATACAATTGTCGCTGATGGAGGTTATGGTGGAGAAACCAATTACAAATACGCAAAGAAGGAAGGGTTTGATACACTCATTCCCTATAACACGATGCGAAAAGAGCAGTCTCGTTCGTTCAAGAAAGACCCAAGCCAGGTTATGAACTGGGAGTACAAGGAAGAAGGGGATTATTACATTTGTCCGAATGGACGAAAGGTCCCTTTTCAATTCCATTCTCACCGTACCGATCGGTACGGATACACGCGAGCCTTCAAGGTCTATGAATGCGAAGCGTGTACCGGGTGCCCTATAAAAGAAAAATGCACGAAAGCAAAAGGAAACCGGCGTGTTTACTATAACCCGGCATATGAACAACTGAAGAGGGAAGCAAGGGAAAGCCTTTGGTGTGACGAAGGAGCACAAATCTACGCCAGACGAAAAGTGGAGGTGGAAAGTGTGTTCGGTCATATCAAAGGCAATCGGTCGTTCCGGAGATTTTTTCTCCGGGGTCTCGATAAAGTAAATATAGAGTTTGGGCTGGTCGCCATTGCCCACAACTTCCTGAAACAGGCGGAGTTGATCCGGCTGTTTCGGGGAGGAAATAAGCTCACAATGAAAAAACCACGAAGAAAAATCAATTTCTTCGTGGTTTTTTTCATTTAAAAGAGGACTTTTGGGACAGCCCCTTTGATTTACTTCACTAATGGGAGCTTGATGTAGCTGCTTGCTGGATCAATCGTTATTTTCGTACCACCTTCCGGACGAAGTGTATAATCATAATCCGTTGAAATGATTACGACACCCAGTTGATGTCCGGCTTCAAAGATATAGTCATCCGGCTGCAGGTCCCATTGGAACGTATATTCCTTTCCAGGGGAGAGGGATTTTGCTTTCCAATCGGAATTAATGTTTTGCGGATCCATCCATCCGCGGGTGATAATTTCCGTTTCCTCGCCGCTATAGTCGACTAACAAAGCGGTAAGGTTTGCGGTAGGAGCGTCCAGTTCTGCGCGAAGTGAAACTTCAGGTACCCCGCTAAGCCGCACCTCTTCTTCAAAAGGTTCTGTAAGATAGGCGGCGAGATTTTCGGAATTGTCCTCCAGATCCTCCACAATTGTTTCTGCCGTACGTGTCGGGTCATCGATGATCGTATCTTTTGTCTTATCACTGTTCGGTACCGGCGAGAAGCTGAGGGAGCCAAGGGTTCCTTCTTCCGCACGGAAATGAAGTGTCGTGTCCTTAGCGTCTTCCGCTGGCCAGTTTGTCATCGTTTCCCAGGACAAGTCTTCCCGCTGGATGTCGACCATCGGCTCATCCATAATGCCATTATCAATTTCATATAACCAGTAATCGAACCATTTATTCAACGTAGTCATCCATTCGTCCTGCCGGATGTAGTATGGATTACTATGACCATATTGGTGGAGCCACATTTTTCGCGGAACATCATGCTTTTCCAGCGCATCCCACCACTGAGAAAACTGCTCTGTTTTGACATTCCAGTCATTCAGTCCATGCACCAGCAATACGCTGGCTTCTATATTTTTAGCGTCCTTGACATAATTACGAGCATTCCAGAATTCATTGTAATCCCCTGTTTCACGATCCTGTCCTTCTGTTAGCTCATCCATGATAGAAGCACATGCTTCCGGGTTTTCCCGTGTCAAAACTGCTTCTGCCAGAACATCGGCATCTTCCCCTTGATAGCCGCCTGGTGCAATGACAGCACCATTAGAGCGGTAATAATCATACCAATCACTGATGGCGGCGATCGGAACAATTGTTTTCAGACCTTCGACACCAGTAGTAGCAACGGCGTTTGGAAGTGTACCATTGTATGAAACACCGGTCATCCCGACATTTCCGGTAGACCAGTCAGCCGTCACTTCTTCGCCGTCTTCTGTAAAACCTTTCGCGTTTCCGTTCAGCCAGTCTATCACAGCTTTTGTACCTTCGACTTCCTGATAGTCACCCGTCGTTGCGCATCCATAAGATTCTCCAGTTCCGATACTATCGGCAGAGATATAAGCATAGCCTCTCGGTACGAAATAATCATCGAGATCCCCAGGCAACCCGGCTGCGTTTCCTGCCCCAGTAACCAATGGTTTGCCAGGGTGGTCGACAACATTTAATTCCTTATCGACATCATAAAATTCCAATGGATAATTGAGTCCGGCATTATAGGGGCTCATCGTATAGATGGCAGGAACCTCGACACCATCCTCTGTCTCTCCTGGACGGACAATTCTGGCATTTACCCGATCTAATTCACCATCATTGTCGCTGTCGACAGAAGTTTCAATAACCACCTCTTCCATTATGGCATCATCCATGTCGTAAATTGGCTGCGTCATGCCGTTTTCAATCTCAATGTTCGTGTTGTATGTAGCAGGGGTGTCATTGACAGGTGCAGCATGGGCTGCTGAAGGAAGCACCAGACTGGCACAAAGCATCAGCATTAATCCTGTCTTTTTCACACCATATTCCTCCTTTGTGATCATATAACTGAAATTATAAGACAAAACCAGCCTGATTTTGCTGAATAATCTGAAAACGGTGCTTTTGTTTGATGAAAATAGGAGATATAGCACAGATAATAAAGGGGAAAGTTAATTATGTATTGTGGGGCAGGTCACTTCTTAATAAAGTCGAATGTTATATAATTAAAGTAGTATATTTATTTCGATGGGAGGTCGAAGCGATATGAAACGGCACGAAGCGCTATACCCATTGTCTCATCACCATCATCATGCGTTGGTGACGGCAGTAGAACTGAAAAAAGCAGGCACAGAGAAGACAGAAAAAAGTTTGCAGGATTTTCGTAGAAACGTCATCGATTTTTGGAATCAGGACGGCCGGGGACATTTTCGCGATGAAGAAGAGGTACTGCTTCCCCTATACGCTCAATATGGAAATGTGAATCAGGACTCCATTAAAAAGATGCTGATTCAACATGCACAAATCAGAGGAATGGTCGAGCGGATCCGGGAGCAGCCGAGGTTGACTGCAGAACAGTTCCGCGAACTGGGAGAGTTATTGGATAAACATGTCCGGTTAGAAGAACGGACGGTTTTTCCGATGATTGAAGAGGTTGTGCCGGAAAAACTGTTATATCAGGCGAATGGCCGCTTCCATCGTGATTCCGTCAGTGGCAGGTAAACAAATTATTTCCCGGGAAATAATTATTGAAAAAGAGGCACAATCCTTATCGGGATTTGTGCCTCTTTGCGCATTAAGTCAGATTAGGGGGAGAAGTTTACTTCGTGGGGGCAGAACATAGAATATCGGGCTGACATACAAAACAGCAGAGATATTCATCCCTGCTGTTTACTTTATCCGTTTACTTCAAATCCAGAATCAGCGACTGCCTGGGTAAAGTCCTCCCAGGAGGCGGCTTTTTCATCAAAGGAGACGGTTGCTAATCCTAAGTGGGAGTTAACCGCTACATTTCTCACTCCCCATACGTCATATAAAATTTCTTCGACTCGTGCCTCATCATCTTTATGGAAACCAGCAATGGAAAACGTACGTGTAATCACTGGGCATCACCTTTTTCCTCTAATTCTTTTCCCATTCCTTTTAAAAAGCTGACCATTGTGGAAAGCGCAAGCACCACGTGGGGATCACGGAAGGACTTGACGAGTCCCCAGGTGCTCGTTTTTTCGTTCTCTTCCGCATGGGTAGAAGCTGTTTCCACGCCTTTTTGGACACTTTCCAGCATCGTCCTTAATTTTTCCGGTTCCAAATGACCGACAAATCCCATCGTGTAAAACATATTTTTAATGGTATGATGGATGTTCGGCTGGTTGATTTGTTCAACCGCAATGGTGCCGATTTTCTCCCGGGCACTTAAGAATCCTTTCAAAATATCAAGGACGCCGGTGGCCTCCAGCTGATCGACAATCTCAAGCATACTGGTGATCGCCTGCTTGTTATCTGCAATCTGGCTGACTATCCTTTCCATATCTTTCTGTTGCATTTCTTCTGCGGTTGATTGCTGCAGCTCAATTTGCTGTATCGCTTTGGCCATCGGTCAGACCCTCCTTTTCAATCAATTCAGGGATTGGGGTAAAGTCTTCCCGTCCCCATTTATCTGCCACACGGACACCGATTTGAGGCTTGGGATTACCGAGGCGGAAGTTTCCGACCACGACAGGGGACTCGCCCTTCGTTTCCAGAACCTCCATTTTCACTTGCATCTCTTTATAGTTCGGTGTGTGGGTATCTTTATCATGGTAACTGCTTGTCAGTTTGTTGACAGCTTCAATTTCTTTACGCGTGTTCATCGGCAGGTAAAGTTCTTTGCCTTTCACTTGGTCGGTCACCCAGACGCGCAGCTTCACTTTTCCATAAGGGGAAGTGAGACGTACAAGGGCACCGGTTTCAATGTTACGTTCTTTCGCAAGTTCCGGTGATACTTCAAGCCAAGGGTTCGGCACTTTATGAGTGATCCCATCGGATTGGTACGTCATATTCCCTTCATGGAAATGCTCAAGAATCCGCCCATTATTTAAATGGAGGTCATAACCTTCACCTGCCTCATAAGGAGGCGTCCAGTCGACAGGAAAGAGCTTGGCTTTTCCATCCGGAAAAGCGAATGTATCTTCATAGAGGAGCGGCGTATCCTGCCCGCCCTTATCAACTGGCCATACGAGACTGTCCCAGCCTTCCAGCCGCTTATAGTCTACACCAGCAAAGACAGGAGCAAGCGATGCTGCTTCGGCCATAATTTCTCCAGGGTTCTGGTAGTTCCAGTCAGCCCCGAGTTTATTAGCGAGTTCCTGGAAAATCTCCCAATCCGGTTTACTATCGCCTAAAGGTTCCATTACTTTATTCAATTTCTGAATGCGTCGCTCGGTATTAGTGAACGTGCCTTCTTTTTCAAGACTTGGTGCAGCAGGGAGGACGACGTCGGCATACTGTGCTGTCTTGGAGAAGAAGACATCCTGGACTACGAAGAAGTCAAGCTTTTCAAAAGCTTCATGAACATAATTGATGTTGGAATCCACGAGGCCCATTTCTTCCCCGAACAAGTAAACCCCTTTGACAGAACCTTTATGAATCGCTGCGACAATTTCATGGTTGTTCAGGCCCGGTTCTTTCGGGAGCTTTGTTCCCCATGCTTTCTCATAGCGGCCGCGAATCGTGTCATCTTCAACCGCTTCATAACCAGGGAAGAAGTTGGGCATTGTCCCGAAATCACTGGCTCCCTGGACGTTATTATGACCACGAAGCGGATAAGCCCCTGTGCCGCGCTTACCGAAGTTTCCCGTCACAAGCAGCAGGTTTGCGATTGAGGTGCTCGTATCGGTCCCACCCATATGCTGTGTGACACCCATCGCCCAGAGAATACAGGTAGCATTGGATTCATGGATCATCTCCGCCACCTTTTTCATGGTTTCCTGGGTAAGTCCTGTCACACTTTCTGCATATTCCAGCGTGAATTTATCAAGAGATTGCTTATATTCATCCACGTTATTGACTCGTTCTTTCAAAAAGTCTTTTGCTTCCCAGCCCTGATCGATCATATATTTAGCTACGGCTGAGATCCAGACGAGGTCCGTTCCAGGTTTAGGGTGAAGATGTAAGTCTGCACGTTCGGCAAGACCGTTTTTCCGTAAATCGGCTACAACAAGTTTCTGGTCATGTAATTTATGAGCGCGCTTGATCCGCGTCGCAAGTACCGGGTGGGATTCTTCCGGGTTCGCCCCTACGACGATAATTAATTCAGCTGCAGCAATATCTTCAATTGTACCGGAATCACCGCCGATACCGACTGTGCGCATCAGGCCGGCTGATGCGGGAGTCTGGCAGTAACGCGAGCAATTATCAATGTTGTTGGTTTGGAAAATCTGGCGAGCCAGTTTCTGCATCAGGTAATTCTCTTCATTCGTACACTTGGATGAAGCGATGAAACCAAGCGCATCGGAGCCATTTTGCTGCTGGATTCCCTGCAGTTTTTCCGAAATGAGTGACAGGGCTTCATCCCACGTGGCTTCCACAAACTTATCGCCTTTCCGGATCAACGGAGTCTTCAGGCGTTCTTCGCTGTTGATGAAGTCCCAGCCGAATTTACCTTTGACACACGTAGAAATACCGTTGGCCGGTGCCTCCGGATGTGGCTGCACTTTCAAGATATCGCGACCTTTTGTCCATACTTCAAAACTGCACCCCACTCCACAATAGGTACATACCGTCTTCGTTTTATTGATTCTACTCTCACGCATCGATGCCTCGACGTTAGAAATTGCGAAAATGCCGCTATAGCCTGGCTCGACCTCTTTAGTAACGTCAATCATCGGCTCAAGAATATTTTTCGGCATTTTCGTCAGATAACCGGCTTCCCCGAGCATCGATTTTTCCATGAGAGCATTACAAGGGCAAACACTGACACAGTGCCCGCAGGAGACACAGGAAGACTGATCGATCGGCACATCGTTGTCCCAAATGACACGTGGTTCTTTTCTGTCCCAGTCAATGGATAATACTTCGCTCACCTGCAAGTCCTGGCAAGCCTCCACACATAAACCGCACAAGATACATTGATCCGGTTCATAACGATAGAACGGATGGGTGTTGTCAGCGGTATAAGGCTTAGGGGTGAACGGGTATTTCTGGTGGTTCACTTGCAAGTGCTCCGCTGTATTATGTACCACACAGTCCCCATTATTGTTATCACAGACCGTACAGTAGAGCTCATGATTTTCCAGAATCCGTGACATACCTTCGAGCTGAGCTTCTTTAACCTTATGTGAGTTATTTGTCACCTCCATGCCTTGCTCGACTTTTGTGGAACAAGACCGCTCAAGCTTTCCGTTCACATCAACAAAACAAGTGTCACACGTTTGGATAACACCTACGCCTAAATCAGGCTGTGAAGCACAAATTCCTGGCATGTAGATATCATTGTCGCGTGCTGCTTCAAAAATAGACTGACCTTCTGACGCTTCAATTTCCTGACCATTAATACTGATTGTCACTTTTTTCATTTCCATCAAACCCATCTATTGTAAATTTAGATAGTAAAAGTATGTACAAAAAACGTGTATTCTATGAATAGGTATTTTTGATAAGAAAAAAGTACGTAATAATAAAAGTTCTCAAACTATCGCGGACGCGGTACAAGGATAAAACAAGGGTAAAATCTTTAAACTGAGTAAAAATCGGGTATGACAAACGGTAGAGGAGGTGTCTGTATGGATTATCAGCCAGTGAATGAGGAGTTTTTTCAACAGCCGACATTAGAGTTGGCCGAATCTTTATTAGGAAAGATATTAGTAAAAGAAACAGAAGCAGGAACAGCATCAGGAATCATCGTAGAAACGGAAGCTTACATAGGTCCTGGAGACAGGGCAGCCCATAGCTATGGGAACCGACGGACCAAACGCACCGACGTAATGTTTGGGCCGCCGGGTAACGTTTATACGTATGTGATGCACACGCATTGTCTGGTCAATGTCGTGAGTGGAGAGGTGCTGGAACCGGAAGCCGTATTAATTCGTGCAGTCGAACCATTGGAAGGGATTGACCTGATGTACCAGCGTCGTGGCGAAAATAAGAAGGAAATCGAACTGACCAATGGTCCTGGTAAGCTGACGAAAGCGTTAGGGATTGTGAAATCCGATTATGGGCTTCCGTTCAACAAACCGCCGTTATATATTGCAGAAGGGAGAGTGCCTGATTCCATATCGACAGGACCCCGTGTCGGTATCGATAACAGCGGGGAAGCCCGGGATTACCCATGGCGTTTTTGGGTGACAGGAAACCGCTTCGTCTCTAAGGCGAAAAAGTAAGTTAATGTTGAAACGGAGGGATATTCTGCTCGACTTCATTCTTCAGAGTAAAGTGCAGCTCCAATTCCCGGTTGAGCGATGCGTAAAAGACTTCCGAAATATCGGTTACCCCATGGTGTGCCAGCTGCCTGCGAATCCAGGAGGATTTCACGCCGAAATGTTTCATCACTTCCTTGGAGATGTCCCCTTCAATAATGATTGGCAGCGCAATTTCTGAGGAGTAAGGAATGATGTTCATATCCTTTCTCGTCACGGTTTGATAGCGGGGTTGCTTTAGCACACTTAACTCACCATTTGCCTCGACAATCGCTGTCTGCACTTCATTGATATCGAATACGTCCTTTTCCCGCAGCATTTGCAGAACATTGTCAATGGAGTAATGGATTTTTTTCAGATTCGCATCTATGAATTTTCCATTCTGGATGACAACCGTTGGCTTAAAGGTGATCCACCGTCCGAACGATCGACTGGATATTTTCAATTTGGCGACAAGCCGCTGCAATACCCCTAACGCTACGATAGCAACAGCGGTAGGAATATGATTGATATTGGGGTCTGCGATATCGGCCCCTACAACAGAACCAAGTGTCAAAATAATTAACAGATCGAATATTGGCAGTTCTCCGATGGCACGCTTTCCCATGAAAATAGCAACGACAAGCATTAATGGAACAATGGTTGATATTCTTCCGACAACAAGCAGCGATTCTTTTATCATATCTAACATCAGGTTTCACTCCTATTTGCAGCTCTTAGCATCTTTTCCAAAAAGGAGGGTTATTAGACCTGCCTAATTAGTACGCTCACTATGATTTTTCCTGTATAATTATAAGAACTTTCAGAACTTATGGGGGAAGCTTGGATGCGAAGAATTTTTACTTATGCTTATACATACAAAACGTCCATGTATATTGGATTATTTCTTATGCTTGTCGAGCTGGTCGTCGAGTTGATTCAACCCTTATTCATGGCGAAAATCATTGACGATGGAATTTTACAGGAAGATTTGACAACCGTGGCGATTTGGGGCGGCATCCTGATCGCTA
Source organism: Thalassobacillus devorans (assembly GCF_900176565.1). Classification (GTDB taxonomy): domain Bacteria; phylum Bacillota; class Bacilli; order Bacillales; family Halobacillaceae; genus Thalassobacillus; species Thalassobacillus devorans_A. Next base: position 1,004,517 of record NZ_FXEH01000005.1, on the reverse strand, counting down.
TATCTTTGATTGCCTTTGCAGCCGGTATCATCAATTCCTTTTTCGCTGCGAATGTCAGTCAGGGGGCAGGTTATGATCTGCGTGATGATATGTTCCGGAAAGTCCAGGAATTTACAAGTAAGAACTTTCAGCGTTTTGCCACCCCGACATTAATAACCAGAATGACAAATGATGTCACCCAAATCCAGAACTTGATATTCATGTTTATGCGAATCGCCTTACGAGCCCCGTTATTCATCATCGGAGGGCTGGTGATGGCGTTTACCGTACATAAAGAACTGGCGACCATTCTATTATTGTCTGTGCCAGTAATGCTGTTGTTTTTATTCTGGATTTTGACAAAAGGGGTCACGTATTTCCGGCGTGTTCAGGAGAAGTTAGATAACCTTAATACGATTATCCGTGAAAATCTTGCCGGAATCCGGCTGATTAAGGGCTTTAATCGGGGTGACTATGAAGAATCACGTTTTCAAGGGGCTAACAACTCGTTAATGAACGATAACAAAAAGGCATTGTGGCTGATGGAGTTGGCCATGCCTATGGTCATGCTTGGCATGAACTTGATAATATTAGTCATTCTATGGTTTGGAGCTATCGGTTTGAATGTTGGCACTGCTCAGGCGGGCGAGGTTGTTGCCATTATCAATTATGCTACCCGGATGATGTTCACCTTTTCTGTCTTTACGTTTTTAATCATGGTCTTTTCCCGGGGGAAAGCTTCTGCCAACCGGATTACGGAAATCCTGGATGCTGAAGGAGAAACTATTGATAACCGGGGGGATGGCGCAAACAAAAAAATACAAGGTGCTATAAGGTTCCAAGAGGTTAACTATACCTATCCAGGCATGAAGGTTCCGGCTATAGAAGCGATTACCTTTGAGGCAAAAGCAGGAGAGACAATTGGAATATTAGGGGAAACCGGTTCAGGAAAATCCACCCTTTTACACCTTATTCCACGGCTTCAGGAAGCCAGTGATGGACAAGTGTTCATCGATGGCCTCCCTATCGAACACTATGATGTGAAAGCATTGCGGGAGCAAATCAGCCTCGTACCTCAGGAAATACATCTGTTTTCAGGAACGGTGATGGAAAACATTCAATGGGGAAAGAACGATGCCAGTGAAGAAGAAGTGATCGAAGCAGCGAAGGATGCGCAAATCCATGCTTTTATTTCCACATTGCCGGATGGCTATCAAACAAGATTGGGCCAGAAAGGCGTTACCTTTTCGGGTGGACAAAAGCAGCGATTATCTATAGCAAGGGCTCTCATTCGCAATCCAAATATATTAATGCTGGATGATAGTACAAGCGCTCTGGATGCCCATACAGAATCGCGATTAATGACCTCTTTACGCAAAAAAGACTGTACGGTTTTGATTGTAGCTCAAAAAATAAGTTCGCTAAAAGCTGCTGATAAGATTCTATTGATGCACCAGGGGAAAATAATCGGAAGCGGCGATCATCCCTCCTTGTTACGTAACAATGGTTATTATCAGCAGGTTTACCAGTCCCAGCAGGAAGCGGAGGCGTTATAAGTGGCAGTTAAAGGAAGTCAAAAAACGACAGATAACCTCCGTGGGCCCAGGGCTCACCACCATGGCATTGGCACGCGCCCGCCAAAAGTAGAGAACATCCAGGCCACTGTAAAGAGAGTGTGGACTTATATGAGAAGGGAGAAGCGGTTATTCTGGCTAGTGCTGGTTATTGTCCTGATCAGTTCGCTGTTATCCTTACTCGGCCCATACCTGCTCGGAGTAGCAGTCGACAGAGTGATTGAAGATCCTGAAACGAGTACACTGCTTCAAATGGTGGTACTGTTGGGAACGGTTTATCTATTTCATTCCTTGACGTTATGGCTGCAAAACTATTGGATGATCGGTATATCCCAAAACACTGTATTTACGATGCGCAACCACTTATTCTCGCATCTCCAGCGGCTGCCGATCCTATTTTTCCAGGAAAGACAATTCGGTGAACTGATGAGCCGCCTGACCAATGATATGGAAAATGTAAGCAGAACCCTCAACACGGCAATTATTCAATTTACAACCAGTGTGATCACCATTCTCGGTACGATAGGAATGATGCTATGGCTTAGTCCTTTGCTGACAGTACTTACACTAACAATCGTCCCAGTGATGTATGCGGGTATGAAGTGGATTACCAGACGGACAGGACGCTTCTTTAAAGAACAGCAGAAAGAACTGGGGGAAATGAATGGGTACGTAGAGGAGATGTTTTCCGGGCAGACAATCATCAAAATGTTTTCACAGGAGCAGAAAGTCATCGACACATTTCAAAAGAAGAATGAAGCTTTAAGACATGCGAGTTACTGGGCACAAACCTATACTGGTTTCATTCCGAAGTTAATGAATATGCTGAACAACGTCAGCTTTGCCATCATTGTCGGTGGGGGAGGGATCCTTGCTGTTAATGGGGCTGTATCAATTGGGGTAATTGTCACCTTTACGACCTACTCGAGACAGTTCACCAGGCCCTTAAATGATCTGGCCAATCAATTCAATATGATTCTTTCCGCAGTGGCAGGTGCAGACCGTGTCTTTCAAATTATTGATGAGGCGATAGAGACCAAAGATGAAGGGAATGCCGAATCTATTCGAGAACTACAAGGTAACATTGAGTTTCGATCCGTCTATTTCTCCTATGAAGATGAACAGCCGACATTGAAGAATATCACTTTTGATGCAGCACCAGGGGAGACTGTTGCATTAGTAGGACCTACTGGAGCTGGTAAAACTACGATCATATCGCTACTGTCACGCTTTTACGAGACAAATGAGGGGGAAATATTGATCGATGGGGAAAACATAAAAACAATCACCCGTGACAGTCTTCGCAAACAAATGGGCGTAGTATTGCAGGATTCGACTTTATTCCATACGACAATCAGGGAAAATTTACGATACGGCCGTTTGGATGCCAGTGATGAAGAGGTAGAGCAGGCGGCAAAGGCAGCCAATGCTCATAGCTTCATCAGTCGTCTTCCCGATGGCTATGATACTGTCCTTGATGCCGATGGCAAAGGTATCAGCCACGGTCAGCGCCAACTGTTGTCGATAGCTAGAGCGTTGCTTGCCGATCCATCTTTATTAATATTAGATGAAGCTACAAGCAGCATAGACACTGTGACAGAGATTAAAATCAATGAAGCATTAAGTAAATTGATGAAGGGCCGTACCAGCTTTGTGATCGCACATCGGCTCCATACCATACGCTCCGCGGATTTAATTCTTGTCTTGAAAGATGGAGAAATTATCGAGAAGGGGAACCATGAGGAGTTGCTTAATAATGATGGTTTTTATGCTGATATGATAAAAACTCAGCAAAATGATAGCTTAAACACAGGCTGAAGGCAGGGGATAATAGAGTTCTCCTGCCTTTGTAATTTTTATTTTCAATAGACGTGAATAGTACGGGGCTTCGATCATATTTACAAAATATGTAACTGTCTATTATTCTAATCCTCTTTCCCCCCTCTTTAGGGTGGGGGAGAGAGCTTATTATCCTCATTTTCTTAACCCTATTCCTCTAAATCCCTCCGTTCCTATTCGGTTTCCCCCTTTCCATTCCTCCAATTTTTCTATCTTCTCCACACCTTCCTTATCTATTTAATTCTACCAGGCTCGACCAAATCCGATTATTATTAAATTCCAATCACTTCATTTAAAATAAAACTTCACTATCTTCCATATATTTACCTTCGGTAACACCCTATGTTTACAAAAACGTATACAAGTATACAAAATTGAAAACATGTACACAAAAAGAATGCAAAACGCACGCAATTATGTGTGCATGTATACAAACACGCACACATGTTGATTTAAAGCGATGTGTACAATTTGTCTTACAAGTATACAGTTTTGTGTGCATGTTTGCTTGATTGTATGCAACTTTTTTCTTATTGACGATATTAGCAATCTACTATAACTTTAAAGTAGTTACTGGTTAAATAGGTAGTTTTTGGTATAAGCCTATTAGTAATCTCATAATAGAAAGGAAAGTTGTGAAGATGACAAATTCAAGAATTGCAGCAGTTGATGTTGGAAATGATGCTGTGAAAGCACTATTTGGGAAATTAGATTCTGATCTGTACATACCTAATGTGATTGCGCGTGAGGTAGAAGATCGTCCGGTAATCGGTATTGAAGATTTGGATGATAAAGATCCGCTCGATAATATCCACATTCGCGTCCACTCCCCTGCCCTATCAGAGAATAATGCGATTTACCGTGTCGGAAATCTGGCAACTAAAAGCAGTAACTCTACAGAACTTGATCCAGGAAGCAGTAAAGCGGAAGAGGATCAGACATTGGTCATGCTGTTTGCGGCCTTGGCAATGGATGCTGTAAATGAAAAAACGCCGGAAAAAGGGTTTAAAACGAATAATGGCGTGATTGATGCCAATTACACCTTGGGTACTGGACTTCCTTTAAGAGAAGTAAAAGAAGGAAAAGATGTTGGTTACCGTTCCCAATTGTTGGGCTCTGTGCACCAGGTGGAATTTCTGGTTACACCTAAATATCAGGGGAAAAAAGTAAATATTAAATTTGATGAAGTTAAAGTTTATCCAGAAGGGTTTGCGGCCTATATCAACCTGGTAATGGACAACCACCTGAATATCATCAACAAAGATCTGATAGATAAACAGATTTTGATTCAGGATATTGGTGGACTTTCTACAGATATCGCTGTTATTCGTAACCGTAATGTAGATGACGATAAGGCGCAAGGTTTCAACCTTGGAGTTTCGGAATCTCTTGAGCAAATTCGTGAAGAGATCAGAAGCAAGCATGGTGTAGAACTAGATAGCCGTAGAGATGTGGTCGATATCATCACTCGTAAAAATGACCGCAATCATATCATGGTTAAAGGAAGCAGAACGAGTGTCCATGATATTACTGACCGGATTTTGCTTGAGCTTGCGAAGAAGGAATACCGTTTCCTTCGTAATGTCTGGCAAAAGAATTCACAGTCTGAAATCTGCTACTTTGTCGGTGGCGGAGCTTCCGTGCTTAAAGATTATTTGAAAACATTGAACAACAACCTGGATGGTTTCAATATTGAGTTCTTTGAGGATGAAAAGGAAAGCATCTGGATGATGTCCAATGCCTACTACAAGTTGATTTCTGACTTTATCCGTAAAAATGACAGCCGTAAAGTGGAAGATAAAAAAGGTGAAAAGCAAAAAGCATCTTCATCAAAATAGGGTGATTGTATGAGTAATGCAGGGAAAGGCATTCAGAGGGGACAATCGATTACCTTTCGTGTCCCCTCTGACACGCCTGACCATCTTTTAAAGCAATTAAGTAAATTAAAAGAAACAGAGCGAAGAAACTTTTCCAGTAAAATCGCTCAGTTTGTTTTAGAAGGTGTCAATCAATCTTTTTCGAAAGATAGAGAAACTGTCACGATTCCACTACCAAGACAATTGACGAAGGAACAGCGCAACTGGCTCAAACATGAGCATTCGGAGGCGCTGCTGGGCAGCATTATCCACCACTTGCTTGCTGATCCCGTCCGGGCTACTGCGCTTCTTGCTTCGATGAACAGTAATCAGGTGAATATTGATGAAGCTTTATACTTACAGGAAGAAGTAGCAGCTACAACGGTGCAGGCGGAAGAAATACCTGCCCCGGAACCTGAAGTTCGAAGTGAGGGTCAAGATCAGAAAGACTGGTCTGAAATGGATAAGGCATTAGATGATTTGAATTTTGATGAAATGAAAGATCAGCTAAAAGAACAAAAGGTCGACGGAAATGAGGAAGAAGAAGAGTCGGATGAAGATCTGCTCAGTGGTTTCCTTTCTAAAATGAATAATTAAGAAAAATGGCTTTCAGAAAAGTAGCAGCTTTTCGTGAAAGTCATTTTTATATAAAATTTGGTGAAAGATGAAATAAAAGGAGCAATAAAATAAGTATCCCTCCCTAGATATTTAGTGAGGATGGCTCGTTGTTTTTCCATGTTTTGGCGCATATAATGAAAGAAATAATCGGGGAGGTGGAGGGAATCGAAATACTTTTACCGGCAAACTTCCGTGAAGGGTTAGCTGCTGTCATCCTGGTATTAGGTCTGGTCAGTTCATTTCTGTCTTTTAAGAAGCAATGGAAGGCCCATGCCCTGAAAATTGCGGGAATTTTATTGCTGCTTGGCTTATGCCTTTTCGCCAATAACACATGGAGCTACCTTGCTGGCATATTCATTATTGCAACAGCTGTTACAAGGACCGAGTATTTGCAGAATTTAGCTGCTATAATACGAGGGAATAAAGATTATTTTGATTACAAAAAAGAGTTCGTGTCGAATAAGGAAGTATTCGATCATAAACTTCAGGATATAATCGAATTCAAACACGAAGAACCTGAGAAAAAAGATACGGAGCCAGTGACAGCCAAACCCATGAGTGAATCATTGACCCCGCTGCAGCTTGTTTTGATTGCTGAAGACTTTGCTTTTAAGGAAATAGAAAGGCGTTATAATAAACCCATACAGCGTCATATACGTATTATCTCTCCAGATAAAGAATTAGAATTTGATGGCTTGCTGGAACTGAAAAATAAAAGTATCATTTGCGCTTCAAAAATCATACCTCATGCTTCATTTCCACTAGAACCTCTATACCAATCCGTCCAGCATATACTCCACCAAACTGCTGAATATAAAAAGCTGCTTCCCAGAAATAAAAAACTTCATGTAAGCTATGTGATCGTTAGCACTTTCAACAATGGGGCGAAAGAAAAGCTATTACGAAAGCTGGATGCTAATGTTAACTCCGTTACTTCTGAAATGTTTAAAGTAGAGTTTCTATTGTATTCCTTCGAGGAATTAGGACTCCCATTATTAGATTCAATAAAAAGTTAGCCTCTCATTTGAGAGGTTTTTTACTTAGAAATCCTTCTTTTTTCTTCCTTTTCACTGTGTATTTCCCGGGGAATATGAAGTGAAAAGGAAATTAGATGCATGAGATTTTTTTTAAATGTGACAATAAGAAAAGTATAAATTGGTGCGTGTGAGGAGGGTGAGCATTGAAAAACTATGAGGCGGTAATTGTAGGCGGGGGAATTGCCGGTCTTCAGGCGGCTATTCAACTGGGAAGATACCAGCACCAGTTGCTTGTTATTGATTCTGATCGCGGGCGCTCGAACCTTTGTCGCTGTTATCACAATTTGCTTGGCTGGCCTGAGGGTGTCAGTGGTCAGCATTTAAGGGCTATTGGAAGAAAGCAAGCCGCTGATTTGGGGGTTGAATTCCTGCAGGATACAGTTTCCGATATTAAGCAAGAGCGTGAAAACTTTCATATTATCACCTATGATGATTTAAATATTCGTACCAAAACTGTCTTATTAGCTACAGGAGTAGTTGACCGTATTCCGCCTGTATTTGCAGAGCTTTATCCTTGTTTAGGAGTGAGTGTATTCATTTGCCCGGATTGTGATGGCTATGAAGTTAAAGATAAGCAGACAATGGTGTTGGGGACAGGGAACCCGGGAGCGAATATGGCTTTGACCCTGTCGTACTGGACGGAGGACTTGACGTATATCAATCACGAATTACGTGATGTGGATGAGCAATTGAAAAATGCATTGGAGGAGAAGAAGATCACCTATATCCATCAACCAGTTGCCTGTGTTCTAAAGGAAGGGGAGGCTGTTAAAGGAGTCATCCTGCAAAATGGGGAAAAGGTAGAAGCGTCCTATGCTTTTATAGCGTTTGGGGGGAATAAGGTAAAGTCAGAACTAGCAAAGGGACTTGGTGTAGAATTGCATCAAAACAGTCATATTCTTGTCGACAATCGTACGAAAATGACCAATGTCTCTGGTGTTTGGGCCGCAGGGGATGTGGTCGCTCACTCCGAGCAAGTCGCCATCGCAATGGGAGATGGTCTGCAGGCTGCCATCTGGATGCATAAAATAATTATTGGCCAAACGTAAAACGGACAGCCCATTAAAAGGAGCTGTCCATTTTTAACGTATTTGGTGTACTATTAATCGTTTTGTAATATTAAGAGAATACCCGCAAAACAGCTTCTTCATACGTTCGGAAGAATTCTGGAGCGTCTTTCTTGAGAAGGTCGTCATACATATGGTTGGCTATTGATTCATAATACCATTTTTGAGATTCGTAGCCTGCATTGAAGTTATGCCAAACTTGTGCGCCCTTCGTTTTCATTTCCTCTTCCGTTGATAACAGGTTGTCGAGTTTATCAGCGATTATTAGATATTTTATATCTCTCGATGCTGTTTTTACGGTATCGATTGTATGCTGCTTACGTTCTTGCCAGGACTTCGTTTTATCTTCCGTATGAGCTGCTACAAGGCCTGCTACCTTCTTGCCGAACTCTTTCTCAATATCTGTAATCGTATAATCGGTATCTTCCACTACATCATGTAAGTACCCGGCACAAATCAATTCCTTTGAGCAGCCAGCCTGGTGCAAGGTTTCAGCTACACGTGTAGGATGAACGATATATGGCTTGCCGGTCCCTTTTCTCACTTGGCCTTCGTGGGCTTTTTCTGAGAATAGTTTAGCTTTATCCAGCATGCATGCGATCCCTCCGGTCTACGAAATTAAAAAGCTGTTATATAGGCCTTACCCTATTCTCCTATGATAAACTACAATTATCATAAATAAAGGAGTGTTTTTATGCAGGAAGTAACCTTACATAACGGTCTTACCATGCCCCAGCTTGGATTTGGCGTATGGCAAGTAGAGGATGATGAGGCGGTACCAGCAGTGAAAAAGGCTTTAGAAACTGGTTATCGTTCCATTGATACCGCTGCTATTTATGGAAATGAACGCGGAGTCGGAAAGGCCATCCAGGAAAGTGGTTTACAGCGTGAGGAGCTTTTTATTACTACAAAAGTATGGAATACCGATCAAGGCTATGAAAACACGTTAAAAGCTTTTGATGAGAGTTTAGAAAAACTGGGTCTTGAATACGTAGACTTATACTTGATCCATTGGCCGACACCGGAATTTGATGACTACGTAGAAACCTATAAAGCTTTAGAAAAGTTGTATCACGATGGACGGGCAAAAGCCATCGGGGTATGTAATTTTGATATCGACCATCTGCAGCGTCTTCTGGATGAATGTGAAGTGACGCCTGTATTGAATCAGGTCGAATGCCACCCATACCTTGCTCAAAAAGAAATGAAAGACTTCTGTAAGCAGCATGGGATTTACGTTGAAGCCTGGAGCCCTTTGATGCAAGGCGGGGAAGTGCTGGGGAATAATACAGTTAAGACAATTGCTGAAAAGCATGACAAAACCCCGGCGCAGGTTATCATTCGCTGGCATTTACAAAACGATACAATTGTCATTCCGAAATCAGTGACACCTTCACGAATTGAAGAAAATTTTAATGTGTTTGATTTTGAATTGGATACGTTGGATATGGAGCAAATCGATGCGCTGGACCGTAACGAACGCAAAGGGCCGAAGCCTTCGGAAATGAACGTGCGCTAACCAGTAGTTTATAAGAAAAATATGTGGAAGAAGGCATGATATTGACTATTCAAGGGAACCTATAAGAAGATCCTCAGTATGGAAAGGAGCGTGGCTGCACGTGATATTTGTAGCGGTCGTATTGACGTTAATCGGAACGCTGGGATTTAGCGGTTATGTAAAAAAGTCAAAAACGGTAGCCACCTTATATGTTATTTCCCTCATCAGTATTACGATCTCCTTGATTGGTACATTTATCATCAATGGTGATACAGGAAGCCAGGTAATGACAGTGGCTGGCATTATCAGTATTGGTGCCTTAATCGGAATCATATTAACCAAGCCGGAAAATATAGAGAAGAACGGTTGAAGCCAGCCGTTCTTTTTTTTACGATTAAAAGAGAATCTTGGTTACAAGCCAACTTCTTTAAAAATATTTTTTTTAAGAAAAATTGAATAGGACAAACATATGTTTGGGGATGCTTAACATAAGGAGGCGATAGTTGATGAACACCTTTGAAGTACTGACGTTGATGTTAAGCTTTGGCATGTTTGTAGTCGCTGTCCTGAATTTTGATAAGTAATCCCCTTTACTTGGCACGCTTAACCGGCGTGTTATTTTTTTATTCAGATACTGATTTACACCTTTACGATGCACAAGCTCATTAAAAAAGTCAGCTCCCTATTTTGCAAGAGCTGACCAGCTATTATTCTTCTCTATGTTTTCTCATAGGACCAATCAATTTAGAAATACGATGTATGATGAACATCTGGATGAAAACGAGCAAGGTTAAAATAGCCATGGTCAGGATAACTCCCGCAACCGAGCCTTTTCCCACAAGTCCTATTATCAGACCGAGACTTCCCCCTACGATGACCGAAGGGTAGATCATGCTGTTGGTGATTTGACCTTTCCTTGCGAAATAACGATTTATTATAAAAGCACTAATGATTAAAATTGCTGCAATGAATGCGATGAACAGCTGTAACAAGGTGAATCCTCCTTTGTACAAAGCTTTTCTTTCTTAAACTTTATCAAAGTTCGTATGGTTTGTTAAATGATAGTTGTGTGACAAGCTGTTACCTAAAAAAAGAAAGCGACCTTTTGGCCGCTTTCCCATTTCTTTAATAATTAAAGTTTGTTGTCGGGTCCATTGAATGGATTGTTTGGATCTGTGTCTGGTCGGTTTGGTCTATTCTGCATATCGTTTTCTGTCTGGTCATACTTAGATTTATTTTGATTCTGTACTTCAATTTTCTCTAACTTAGTATCCCATTTATGCAGATACTTAGCTGCCAGCTCGCGTCCACCAAGACCGAAGGAAAGACCGAAGGCGATAGCAAGTCCCCCAAGGATCAGGATGAATGCTGCGTTGACAATACTGTCTGCTACACCAAGCTGATCCAGTGCCATGAATACAGCTAGGGCGAAGATTGTATATTTAGCAATTGCAGAGAGCATGCGGTAACCAGGACCATGCAGGATGTTATGCAATAGTTTTTGAACAAGGTTTCCGACATAGAGACCTACGAATAATATTACGATAGCTGCAAACACGCTAGGCAGATAAGCGATAACGCCAGTTGCAAGATCGACAAGGAATTCCAGCTGAATAATCTGCAGAGCCTCCACAGTGAATAGGACGACAATCAGGATTTGAACGATACGTCCGATAATACGGGAGATGCTGTAACTGCTCTCGTTAGGATCCCAGTTTCCGATTCCCATGTTTCTTGCCATGGAGTTGACGCCAAGGCGCTCTAGTAAGTTGGCTACAATTTGGCCGACCCATTTACCGACCCAAATACCTGCCAAAATAAGAACGATGGCAATCGCGATATTTGGAATCATGGCTAGAACGTTGTTCAGCATGTTGATCGCCGGGTCCGTAATACCTCTGATTTCCAGTTGCTCCAGTGCAGAGATTACAACAGGAATCAAGATCAGGATATAAACAATCGTACCTATGATTCTGGATAAGCTCGTTCCTTCAAGAATTTTGTCGAGCCCCATGCGGTGAGCGGCTCGTTCTGTGCCGATACTCTTAAGGAATTTAGTCAAAATATCCCGTACAAGCTTAGCTACAAACCACCCGATCAGTAGAATGAGAGCCGCTGCAAACAGCTTTGGAATAAAGGCTAAGAAAGATTGGATCATGTTCGTGAACGGTTCAGAAATCCCAGTGATCTGTAATGCAGACAGAACAGCTGGCAGGAAGAGCAGCAATACTAAATAAAAAACAATATTAGCGGCGCTTTGAATGCCACGATTGGAAGAATGCTCATCCTCTGCTAATCCGAATCTCTCCATTTTGTGTCCGAGGTCGAACTTCTCACCAGCTTTAATGACAAGCCAGCTTAGCGCTTTTGCGACTAACCAGGCAACCAATAGAATAAGTGCAGCTTTCAAGATGTTAGGAATGGCTGCGAATAGGGTGGATAACATATCGGAAAGTGGCGCAGCGATGATATCCAGATTTAAAATATTAAAGAAAATGACAAATACAAAAATTAGTACAATCCAGTAGACGACTTTACTGATTATTTTCTCGGAGGTCCATTTTTTATTGTCATTCCTTCTTTCTTTTCCTCCAGAAAATAATTTGTCGTCAAGGTCGGTCTTCTCCAGTCCTTTCTTGACACCTTTTTCAATGGCTTTGGCAATAATCCAGCCAATAAGTAAGACTAACAGTGCAACTATCAGGTTAGGGATTCCTTCCAGGAAACCTGACCATTGAACATTGTTCATTTACTCATCCCCTTTTCAATGAAATTATTTCAAAGGTACTCTACCCTTAATTGCTACCTTTAAACAAACAAGGCTGTCCTTCCCTTAATCGGGAAAACCAGCTCTGTTACTTAATTACTATAGTACTTTTCATTTTTTGTAGATTTTATCTGATAAATATACTAATGATAGGAGTTGGATACTCATTTCTTCACAAAAAAATCCCCTCACAAGGAGGGGAGGTGAAGTTATTTTCTTATCAATTCATATACTGCTGCTCCAACCAGCTCGCCAATCTCCTGCAGCCGTTCTTCGCTGATGTATTCTAGGACATCATCTGGTGTATGGTAATAGGGCTCCAGGTTGGCCGTTTCCGGCTCACGTCGGATGAAGTTTACGGCATCAATACCGCCTTCGTAAAAGGAAACGTGGTCAGAAGCACCGCGCTGGTACAGGGTCAATGGGGAAGGGGTGCCAATTCTTTCTGCTGCTGCTTCTGCACTTTCCGTTACCGTGTTGGCTTGTCCATCAAGCGTGTTCATATAAATGGAAGATGCTTCTTCCCAATTGGTTGCGACCATGTCCAGGTTGAAGTTGCCGATACTCCGGTTGACTTCTTCCTCTGACAGTTCATTTACATAATGCTCTGAACCGACAAGACCAATTTCTTCTGCTCCGAAGAAGGCAAAACGAACTTCTTTATCGATTGGATAGCTTTTCAGTATACGTGCTAATTCCAGCACAACACTGGTTCCTGATGCATTGTCGTTTGCTCCAGGGGCATAAGGGACACTGTCGAAGTGTGCGGTCACATGAACAATCTCAGGATTGTCGACATGCTTTGGACTCTTAGAAGCAATGATGTTTTTCGACGTGGCATCCTCCAGCCGTTCGACAGCAAATGTCACCTCTTTTTCTTCAGCTGCCACATCTTCAAGCAACGCCTGACCACTTTCCATGGTCAACCCTGCTACCGGAACTGGAGATTCATAATCACCGAGTGACATATTGAGGGGAGGCTGTTCTGCTGAGTTATTATAGATCAATACACCAAGAGCACCTGCTTCAACCGCATTTTGTGTTTTTTCAGCAAAGCTGAATTCGCCACGGGAGATGAGGGCAATCTTTCCTTCTGCTTCCTCTGAAAAGTCTTCCGGATAACCCAGGCCGGCATCAAATAACAAGCCCGTGATTCCGTCTGTGTCTGTAAATCCAGATCCGGAAGGAATATTCACTTGAACTTCATTTCCATCCACTGTCTCTAATGTGCCCGACATCCGGTCCGGAATTGCGAATTCCTGCTCTTCGACTTCGTAGCCATAAGAGTTTAATAGATTTTTAATATAGTCAGCAGCCTCTTGTTCTGCTTCTGTACCAGTAACACGAGGTCCGATCTCTTCGCTTAAGTAGGCAATATGCTCGATGCTTCGCTCAGCCTGAAATCGCTTGATGACCTTTTGATCAAAACCACTCTTATATTCCGAAGGAGCTGCATCCGCTGACGGCAATGAAACTGCAGGGGAGTAAGCCAGCCCGCTGGACAGCATGACCGCTGACAGCAAAACTGCTGCTTTCTTTTTGAATTTATTCATACGACGTACCTCCTGTAATTAGGTTTTGGTGAAATTATTACAATGCAAAAATTAGGCTGTGATTAAAGTGGGCGGTCGTCGAAGTCATATTCTACTGGTCCTGGGGCAACATTAGCATTCTCTAAAGCAGGCGTATCCGGTCTGGCGATCTGGTAGACCGCCGCTCCTACAATTTCCCCAACGTCCTGCAGCTTTTCCTTACTGATTTTATCGATCGTATCTTCAGGACCGTGGTACCATGGCTCCAGTGGCGCATGGATGAACAATGCTGCCGGGATTCCACGCTTAAAGAAAGGAACATGGTCACTGCGGCCAAGCTGTCCGTATGGCACAGTTTCTGAAACGCGGGCACCAGCGGCTGATCCGTAATCTGTCACCAAGTTCTTTTCTCCGTCCGGGGTGAACATGATCAATTCTCCGGCATCACGACTACCTACCATATCGAGCTGGAAGTGACCAACGATATTATCTACTTCCTCCTCACTCAAAGAACCAGCATAATGATAGGATCCAACCAGACCTTTTTCTTCTGCGCCATACGTAGCAAATCGGAGCTCGGTATCCGTAGGAGTGTTTGCCATAACCTTTGCTAATTCTAAAACCGCTCCCACACCGGAGGCGTCGTCATTAGCACCTGGACCATTACTCACCGAATCGTGATGGGCTCCGACCATAACTATTTGTCCGTTGTCCTTGTTAGGGTGTGGTGCCTTTTTTGCGATGACATTATGGCTTGTCCCTGTAATATAGCCTGCACCTTCTACGGAAACCGTCGCTATTACATCTTCCGCAGCCAGACGCTCGATCAATTCCAGACCGGCTTCACGTGTAATAGCGACAGCGGGGATATCTTGTCCATCATAGGTGTAACCGAATTGGTTGCCTGTACTTCCTTCACCATTGAACATGATGACCCCTATAGCACCTTTATCAAGCACGTTTTGGATTTTGTTATAAAAAGGTATCTGACCTCGTTCAATCAAAGCGATTTTCCCGTCGACTTCCTCACTGACTTCTTCTTCGGAAGCAAGACCGACATAGGCAAGCGGTGCTTCCACCTCAGCATTTACTGAACCTGTAAATGTATGGACATCTCCATCGAACTCATTACCGTCCACTGAAATAGACGATGTTCCAGGTTCGAACCCCTTATTAAATTCAAAGGGCTGAATTTCTGTTTCGTACCCATAGCTTTCAAATTTTTCTTTAATGTATTGGACACCTTGCCATTCGCCTTCCGTGCCAGCTTCGCGAGGCTGCTGTGCTAACACTTCGATATGCTCGTACATGTTCTCTGAGTCGATTTTCTTGATTACCTTGTTGTCAAAAGCGTGATCCGATTGTTCGTTTGGAGCGTTGTTTCCTGCTTCTGCCGGTAAAATCCCTGAACTTACTGCCAGTCCGGCTGCCAGAATAGCTGTTAATGTTTTACGGTACATAAGTATCCTCCCTTGTATTGATAGATTAATAGACAGTGTCATTATCCTATTTTTTGAATTGTAAGTAAATTTCTTAAATTCCAAATAATGGATGTAGAATGGTGAATCTATTACTTTTATCCTGAAAAAATTGTCGATTAACTAATAATAGTGTAGATATTTATCAAAAAAATAACCCTTATCTACTAGTAAGGGAAAATGGTCACATGACACATAAAAGCTGCCGGCAGCTGCACATTTAATATCCACTTGTTTCATAATCTGTTAAATACCCTGCACTTGGGTAAGCGGGGATGTCATTCCAGCGCTCTGGATCAACATCATAGATTTCTTCGGTAGCAATCCCATACATAAGTGCTTTCAATGCCTGATAGTTTTGTTTCGTCAGATAACCATTAGATTTCTGACCAAGATTTCCTTCTCTAGTATTGCCTTTTGTTTCAAAGAAAATAGCCGGGTTGCTATGGCCATCGTCATTCAGGTTATTATAATTTGTCCCCAGCATCATAGCGGACACGACCCCGCCTCTGATGTCGATGAAATATTTTTCATCTCCACCGCAGACCTGGTATTGGTCAATGTGGGTATAACCATAATCTATCATCGAATCATATACATATGCCTGCATCTGTTTGGTCACAGTATTATACAAACCGTCCTTAATGTCAGGAAGCGTAGGCCCGTCAGGAGCAAGGGAGATCCCTAGTGAAAAGGAAGTAGATTCGTTCGTGCCGTACACAGTTTTAAATCCTTGGTGATGGAGGTCAATTGCAAAATCAGGTTTCAAATCGGTCCAGTATTCGTATACAATCCGTGATTCTTTTGCTTCGAACTTATCTGTGGCCCAGTCACGATTCAAATCCAGATACCTGTCCTCGTTTTCAAGATAGGTTCCGCGAGTATTCAAGATGGAACCATCCGGGTTATACATTGGAATGACATAGATGGTTGCTTCTTCGAGAATGGTTTTGACGTCCGGGGAGCCATTACTGGCGAATGTTTTCAACATTTGTAAAGCGGCTTCTGTCGTTAACTTTTCATCTCCGTGAATTTGAGCCTGTACCCAAATCTTTTTATCTCCGTCTCCTGCCTTAGCTACATAAATGCTGTTCCCCTGTTCAGATTTACCGTAGTCATCCAGTGTAAATACTTCCACATTTCCTTTGCTGGTCGCTTCGATAGTTTCCAGCTTTTTAATCATTTCATCGTATGTAATAATACTGTTGATGTTTGTGTTCCCATCAGTAGAAGGCCCGCCAGGAACTGTATCAGTATTGGCAGAAACGTCAGGTAGCACAGTAAAAGCGAATAACATACCAAACACAGCCATCATTGTAAGCAATCTTTTCAAAAAGAACTCCTCCTCCATGTAAATTAGTAAAATTATAGCAGAAATAAACGCACTGCTAAGAGGATTAGAGTGATTTTTGAAAAATACAACCATGTGTGGAATTCTTTTAACCTACCATCATCACCCAAAAGACCTACCAACATAAAAGAAGCTGCCTTCCTTTCCGGGAAAGCAGCTTTAGCCAAGGGGGAGTTATTGTTCGAAATCATCCGGGTTCTTTTCGCTCTCTTTGTTCTTCTTGGCATCCACTTGCTCGCGCTGTGGATCAATATCTTTTTGATTATCTTTTTCTTTGATTTTTTGTTCTGGAGAGTCCTCATAGCGTCTGTTTTTATTTTGGTCTGTCATTCAAACACCCTCTCTTCTTAGTAGTTGTCTTTGTGTTCTCATTTCACTCTTGCTACTTTTTAAAACTTGATAAGAATTACAAGTAGAAGACAACATCCTCTATGAGTTTACATTATTTTAACGTTTTGTCAGATTATGTTTTTATCAGATAAAAACAGGAAATATTTCCTTTGAGAGCTAGGGTGAGGAGGTCGATGATGGAACACCTTAAAGCTATTGGAATCAAAAGTGTAATGACCTTTGCTGCTGTGTTTTTTATCCTTGGTTTAGGTTGGCAGTTGACATTAGGGCAAGTTATGATCTTGACTCTTACCATCGCGGCGCTTTCCTATCCATTAGGTGATCTGAAAGTATTCCCTAAAGCAGGTAATAAGGTAGCAACGCTGGTCGATTTTGCAATAGTGTTTGGCGTGATATGGCTGCTCGGAAACCTTTTGGTTAATAATTCAGTATCGCTTATTATTTCCGGGGCAATAGTTGCATTTACCATGGCTGTCGGTGAATATTTTTTTCACAAATATATAGCCAGGATTGTCCTCCATCGTAAATATCCTTTTGAAAACCATAAATACTGAGCACCCCTGTTATCTTCTTATAGCTCATGTCTTGGGATTTAATATTTCACCTGGCGACGTTTACGAATGAAGGGATTCGGTAAAAATACACCTAAATAGTCAGCAGAGCCCTAATGGAGGTGAGCACAATGTCAGAAGAGCGTTATCAAACAGGTGATAAGGCACCGGAGACAGGACAGTACCGGTTTGACAGTCTGGTCGAAGGTTTTTCACAGCAGCAGGAGAATAAGGTGATTCGGGTAGCACAGGATGAACAATTTCCGGGAGCCCCTGAAAGTGGAAAGCCTGCTTATTGGATAAGAGTTGAACAATAAAGAGATTCCCCTGAGACTGAAGTTCTTAGGGGGATTTTTAGTTTGTGGCGATTGTTCCATCGGTTTATAATAAGTGGGGATGCATCCTTCAGAAAGTGGTGGGCAAGATGGTTGTCATCATAGATAATTATGACTCTTTTACATACAATTTGGTTCAATATTTCAGGCAGATGGATGAACAAGTGCTTGTATATCGAAACAACCAGGTGACCGTGAAGGAACTCCAACGCTTAGGTCCGGACTTGATTGTCCTATCTCCCGGACCGGGAAGGCCGGAGGATACACTGGGAAACCAGGTTATTCTGGATACTTTCCATGCCTTAATTCCAATCTTAGGAGTCTGTCTTGGGCATCAGGCAATTGTTACCTACTTTGGAGGAAACGTAGTCAAAGGGGCAAGGCCGGTGCATGGAAAAGTAAGCAAAATCATTCATGATTATCATGGGGCATTTCGTAATCTGCCTTCTCCTTCTTTGGTGACACGCTATCACTCTTTGGTAGCGGAACGAAATACCATGCCAGAAAGCCTGATGGTAACCGCCGAGACAGAAGATGGAGTAGTGATGGGTGTCCGGCATAAGAAATACCCCATTGAGGGGCTGCAATTTCATCCTGAATCCATCCTGTCAGAAACCGGCTTACAAATGCTTGAAAATGTTTATCGTAACGCCAAATGTTGGACAATGAGGTCGATACAGGAAGAGGTGTGATATGGAACCATTCTTACAGTTTGACTTTACTGAAGCAGACAATAATCAGCCGATATGTTTTGCGAACCCTCTCGAGGTGATTGCAGTAAATCACCCGGAAGAAATTCCAGCAGCTTTTCAAAAAATAGAAGATGCCATTCAAGAAGGGTATTATGTAGCGGGGTTTGTCTCTTATGAAGCTGCTCCAGGTTTTGATACAGCGTACCAGGTCCATCATGCAACAGGAGACCTCCCACTCGTCTGGTTTGGCATTTTTGAAAATCCTGTCGAACCTGATTCCCGGACTGAGTCCCTTTCCGAGTATCAGATTTCTGATTGGAAGCTCGATACGACCCAGGAAGAATACCGTCAGGGAATTATGGCTATTAAACAGGCAATTGAAGCAGGAGACACCTATCAGGTCAACTATACAGCAAGGCTGACTTCCCATTTTCAAGGGGAGGATTATTCTTTTTATCAACAACTGAAGGAAAATCAGCAGTCTGACTATGCCGCTTATTTGAATATAGGAAGATACCGGATTTTATCGGCATCTCCCGAACTCTTTTTTCGAGTCAGTAATGGGGTCATTACAACAAAACCAATGAAAGGTACAGCAAAACGGGGAAGAAGCATGGAAGAAGATGAGCAGTTTAAGCATAAACTTTCTACTTCTGAAAAGGACCGGGCAGAGAATCTTATGATCGTTGACCTGCTGCGCAACGATATGGGACGAATCGCAAAGCCGGGAACGGTAAAGGTGCCCAACTTATTCGCTATTGATTCCTATCCGACCGTTCATCAAATGACCTCTACTATTGAGGCGGAATTGGAGCCTGATACTACCATTTTGGATTGGTTCCATGCTCTGTTTCCATGTGGTTCCATTACAGGTGCGCCGAAGATCAGCACGATGAATTATATTTACAAATTGGAAAAATCCCCTCGCCATGTATACTGTGGAGCGATCGGCTACATTACCCCTGATAGAGAGGCGATATTTAATGTTCCTATCAGAACAGTCTTAATAGATAAAGAAGAGGAAACAGCCATTTACGGGGCCGGAGGCGGTGTTACATGGGATTCTACCGTGGACGGGGAGTATGAGGAGCTAATGGCAAAAGCCCGGCTGTTAAAGGAAAAAAGAAAGAAATTTCATCTTTTGGAATCTCTGAAACTGCAGGATGGATCCTATCCTTTGTATCAGCGGCATATGAACCGGCTGATCTCCTCAGCCCGTTATTTTGGCTTTTCCATGGATGCCGAAATCGTGTCGAAAGCTTTGCAAAATGTAGCCGATGATCATCCAGTGGGTGCTTTCAAAGTTCGACTGCTGGTGAGTAAGTCTGGCGAAGTCACAGTGGAAGCTGCTGCCGTCCGTCCGCTGGAAACTGTAGTTTGTTCCCTGGCAAAAGCTCCAGTTGATAAGCAGGATCCTTTTTTATATCATAAAACGACTCATCGTGATGTTTATGATGCGCACACCAAAGCTTCACCCGAAGACATTTTTTCTGTGCTGCTCTGGAATGAAAATGAAGAGATCACAGAATTCACCATTGGTAATGTGGTGATAGAAAAACACGGGAAGCTGTTAACCCCTCCCGTGGAATGTGGGCTTTTAAATGGTACTTTCCGACAAGAGTTATTGGAGCAAGGAGCGGTGATGGAGAGAAAAATTAACAAGCGCGAACTGGATACGGCGGATACTATTTGGCTGATTAATGGGGTCAGAGGCTGGGTGAAAGTAAACTTACAAGACTAGCGTGTTAGTGGATGGCAGGAAAACGAGCCATTCACTTTTATTTTTTGATAAGGCAGGAATTATCTTACATAAGGTTAATTAATATATTATAGTGGAGTACCTACACTTCTGGTCTATACGTCTATATAAGTGGATGTTACAATTCAATTAAGCGGTTTCAAAATTCAATTACATAAAAGGGAGGAAAAGAAATGTTAGCATTTTTGCAACGTATCGGTAAGTCATTGATGTTCCCGATCGCCATGCTTCCGGCAGCCGCATTGCTTGTACGGCTGGGCGCGGATGACATGCTGGCCATCACGTTTGTAGCTGAGGCTGGTAATGGGATCTTAGCTAACCTTCCGCTGATTTTTGCTATTGGTGTTGCCATGGGCTTCGCTAAAGATGGCAGCGGGGGAGCGGCGTTATCGGGGGCAGTAGGTTACCTCGTCCTGACTGGAGGGGTAGAGTCTTTTGGTGATGATTTAAGTATGGGAGTTTTTGGAGGTATTATAGCTGGGATTATTGCAGGTCTTTTATACAATCGTTATTACCAGACTCAGCTTCCTGACTGGCTTTCCTTCTTTGGAGGAAAGCGGTTTGTCCCAATTGTCACGGCTGTCGTTATGGTTATATTATCTGGTGTCTTCGGCTTCTTGTGGCCGCCAATCCAGGCAGCAATCAATGGATTAGGAGAATGGATGCTTGGCGCAGGAGCACTCGGTGTAGGGGCTTACGGTTTCTTCAACCGATTGTTGATTCCAATCGGTCTGCATCACGTTATCAATACGGTCGTATGGTTTGATTTCGGTTCGTATATGCCACCAGGTGCTGATGAAGCGGTCCGTGGTGAAATCAGCAGGTTCCTGGCGGGAGACCCTAGTGCGGGAAGCTTCTTAGCCGGTTTCTTCCCAATCATGATGTTCGGTCTGCCTGCTGCGTGTCTTGCCATGTATGCGGCAGCGAAGAAGCATCGCAGAGCTGCGGTCGGTGGGATGTTGTTCAGTATCGCCGTTACATCATTCCTGACGGGTGTCACGGAACCAATTGAATTTTCTTTCATGTTCCTGTCACCGTTACTTTACGTGGTGCACGCATTATTGACAGCTTTATCCATGATGGTTTCCTTATGGCTGGATATTAGGCATGGATTCGGGTTCTCTGCCGGGTTCATTGATTATTTGCTGAACTTCGGTATTGCACAAAAACCAATCATGCTGTTCGTCCAGGGCTTGGTATTCGCGGCTATTTACTTTGTTGTATTTTACTTCCTGATTGTAAAACTTGATTTGAAAACACCAGGACGGGAAGATGAAGACGAAGAGCTTGCAGAAGAAAATCAGCAGGTCGGTCAGCCTGCCAGCGGTAAAGGAAGAAATTATGATACAAAAGCCTATCATTACCTGACAGCGCTTGGAGGACCGGAAAATATTAAAACATTAGATTATTGCGCCACACGTCTTCGCCTCCAGGTAAATGATATGGAAGCGGTAGATGAAAAAGCACTCAAGCGTCAGGGCGCCAATGGGGTTATGAAGCTTAATAAAACTAACTTGCACGTCATTGTCGGTACGACGGTCGATTTCCTTGCTGATGCCATGCGTAAGCGAATGGACAATAATGACATGCAGGCACCTGGTGGGGAAGAGATTCAGGAAGAAACAACAACTAATGGCGGCGCTGGGTTACCTGCTTTGGATAAAGCGGACATTGTTTCTCCTGCGAAAGGGAAATTAATGGATTTAAGCGATGTTCCTGACCAAGTGTTCGCACAGAAAATGATGGGCGAAGGCTTTGCCATCGACCCTGCAGACGGGTTATTCGTTTCCCCGGTAGATGGAGAGATTAGCAATGTATTCCCGACAAAGCACGCAATCGGAATCAAAGCTGACAGCGGTCATGAAATTTTAGTCCATGTTGGTCTCGATACCGTTAAGCTTCAAGGGGAAGGATTTGAAGTGTTTGTCTCCGAAGGACAGCGCGTTAAAAAAGGTGATAAATTGTTGCAGGCAGATCTTGAGTATCTGAAAGGGAATGTACCATCCACGATTTCTCCAATCGTGTTTACCAATTTAAACGAAGGAGAAAAAGTATCTGTCACACAAGTAAAAGATGTCAGCGCCAATGAACGAAATATTTTACGTTAAATTCAAAAATCCGGGCTTCCCAACGTGGAACCCTGGATTTTTCTTCGTATAGTGAAACCCCTGATGTGAGCATCATCCGGGGTTTCAGTATCTCTCATATTTTACCAATCATATTAGGGTCTCGCTTAATTCCCGGCTGTCCTGGCATCCAATTCGCGGGCACGCCTTCACCTGTTTTTCTGCCATACTGTATGCCCTGGATCAGACGTAGAATTTCTGGCACATTTCTTCCTACCTCAGGCGGGTTGGTGAGCTTTGCTGAAATGATACCATTGGGATCGATGATGGTAGTGGTACGGAGCGCCGCACCGGTTTTTGGATTGAAGGCCCGGTACGCTTTACTGATTTCCTGTGTCCGATCACTGACAAGTGGGAAGGTTACCCTGGAAGCCGATGGCGAGGTTTCGGTGAAAATTTTATGCGCATAGACACTATCGGTACTGATAGCCAGCACTTCCGTATTTAAGTGTTTCAGGTGAGGATAAATGGCAGCGACCGCTGCCAGTTCGGTCGGTCAGACAAAAGTAAAATCACTGGCATAGAAAAAGAGTACGACCCACTTGCCACGGTAGCTTGCTAAATCTACTGATGTAATTTTTTTAGAGACATTATCATAAGCTTCCGCCTGGAAAGAAGGGGCGGTGTCATTCGTATGGGCACAAAATGGAAGATCACACGGATCAAGGTCGTTCACAGAGAAGTCCATAGATTCACCTCTTTTCCTGTGTTTTTAACATCTTATTCATCGTTTCAATTGTTCATGAAAAAAGCAGGGAAGGAAGGTATGGAAAGAGAATAAAAATAAAAGGCACTTTTTCGACGTCATTAGTAGAGGAGAGATCTGATGAATGAACTACAAGTCTTTAATCAATGGAAAATGTGGAGAGGATGGACGTTGGAGTTTCTGAAAGAGCTTCCTGAAGAGAAATGGGATCTCATACCGGAACATTACACCAATAATATCAGGTGGAATGCCGGGCATATTCTCGTTGGCTGGGACCATACGGTGTGTAATCATTTTAAGCTGGAAAGAATGCTGCCCTTACAATATCACCTTCTGTTTCCAAGGGGAAGCAGCCCTTCAGAATGGAAGGATGAACCGCCAAATGCAAGTAAGTTGATGGAACAATTGGAACAGCAGCCCGCTAAACTGATTGAGATTAGTAAGGGTAAGCTGGATACACAGCTGGAGGAACCGTTTTTACATATGACCACCTTAGGTGAAATGTTCCTATTTCACATCTCTCATGAAGCCATGCACTTATCGGTTATCAACAAGATTAACCAATCCACTAAAAAAGCCAGCCCTCTTAAATAGGTGACTGGCATTAGTTTTAATGAGACAGCAATGGCTTTGTCTGTTTGAGCATCGAAAATACAGCGGCTGCAAGAGCGATAATGATAAATAGTCCACCGATGGTTGCGTTGTAATCAACCGATGCCTGTTCAATGACAATACCGCCGATGAACGAACCAAACGCAATCCCAAAATGAAGGGCTGAATTATTCAGGCTTTGCTGGATATCTGATGTTTCCGGTGATGATTCTATCAAATAGCTTTGCATAGCAGGTGTGATGGCCCAGCTAAGCATGCTCCACACCACCATGACGATTAAAAAAATCGGCAGGGAGAAAGTAGTAAAAGGAATTACGAACATGGAGAAAGCAAAGATAACGATAATCCCGACAATCGTCGGTTTCGTTCCGAAGCGGTCCGACAGCATCCCGCCGACACCACCGCCAATTACGGCAGCCACTCCAAAAATAAGGTAGACAATGCTCACCCATGTGCCATTCAAGCCCATCGTCATTTTTAAGAATGGTGTCAAATAACCATACAATGCTAAATGTCCCGTCAAAAATAAGAAGGACGTCAACTGAGCGAAAAGAATTCTACGATTTTTTAACGTTGCCAGCTGCTGTTTAATAGGAATGGCTGGTTTCGGTTCAATCCTGCCCATGAAGAAGTGAACCCCAAGCATAGAAACGACCGTCAAAAGGGTGATCAGAGCAAATGGCGCTCTCCAGCCAAAAGCGTTACCAAGCATCAGCCCTATTGGTACTCCTAATACAAGAGAAGCACTGACGCCCATGAATACAATCCCGATAGCACGGGCGCGGTATTTTTCTTCCACAATATTAGAGGCAAGGGTGACACACAATACAACCAGTAAGGAGCCACTTGCCGCTGAAACAATCCGAGCCAGCAGCAAGACCAGGTAAGAAGGGCTGATAACCGCGATGATATTACCAAGCAGGAAAATAGATAACGCAATCAAAGTGAGACGCTTTCTCTCTACTTTCGCGGTTGCTGTCAAAAGAATCGGAGCTGCTATGGCATAGACAAGTGAAAAAATAGTGATAAGAAGACCAGCCTGGCCGAGACTTACTTTCAGGCTGTTTGCTACTAAATCTAAAATACCGCCAAGGATCAATTCGACCATACCGACGATAAAGGAAACGATGGTCAATAAATATACACGTTTATCCATAAATGATGACGTCCTTTCTGTTATGTTACCACTACAATAGTAACTATTAAAAAGGGTGAATGCAAGAGGGAATTACTGCGATTTTTCTAAGGGTTGAAGTATAGGAAGAGACTATGGATTTAGCCATAAGAATCGTGGGCGATAAGCCAGGCTTTTCTAATGAGGTAGGAAATTATAAAATTTGGAACGCGAAGAATTGGCTAGCTTCAGCGCCCAGTCACTCGCAACATAAGCACCCCGTCTTGCGGAAGGAAAGATCGCCTTCCTCCAGCCGTTTTACTTATGCGTGTCGTGTCTTTCAGGGCGCTTACGCTTTTCTTATGTGCTATGATGTAAGCAATAAATTGTTACAAGGAGCGCGTAAATTACCATGTTGCAAGAGTTCGGATTCACCCAATATGAAAGTAAAGTTTATCAGGCATTGATTGCATTCGATCAGCCGATGGACGCTACAACCATCGTCAAACAGTCGGGAGTACCGCGGGCAAAGGTATATGAAGTTCTTCATCGCTTAAGCGAAAAAGGAATGATTTTGGAAGCTACGACAGAGAAAAAAAGGGTTTATTCCGCCCTGCCGGTTGAAATGACAATAGAGAAATTAAAGGCTGACTTTGAAGCGAATATTGAAAGGTTAAAAGCGGCCAAAACGAGGCAGACGCCCAAAGATGATCGGGTTTGGACATTGAAAGAAGACCGATCTATCCAGGCATCTTTAAGAGAGATGATGAGGAAAGCAAACCAGTCTATTTTTATCTCCGGGTGGGAAGATGACATCCAGGCGAACCTGGATGTATTGGAAGAGAAAAATGAAGCCGGACTATTAGTTAACATCCATGTCATCGGTGAAATCAATACCAATATCCCTGGTGTATCTACATTGATTCCGGATACTCATCATGAAGCGTTAGAGCGTAGTAGAGTCTTGATTGTAGATGAAGAAGAAATGCTGTTTGCCGGGGTGGAGGATGAAAAGTGGCAGGCAATCCAAACCCAGTCTGGCCCATTAGTCAAATTCTTTACGGAATTCTTTTACCATGACGTGGCACTGACGGAAATCACCCAAAAGTATAAGGATACGATTATGAAGGATGAAGAAATTAAGGAAGTATTGTTGAAACTTAGATATTAAGAGGGAAAACTGAGTGGAGGTAAACAAAAAAAGGACCCTCCGAGGCGTTCAGAGGGTGTGGGAAAGTGAATATATAAAAGGGAGGTCACCCTTTCCACTATACATTAACGCATAAAAGTGAAAAAGTAAATCCACCAAAAGCACTCAGAAATATTCATTTTTTGGAAATGTTCTGTATATTCCTGTCGAAAACGATTGATTTTAATTTCAAAAAACATATAAAAAGAGGGTAAAGTAGATGAAAGAGTGTATGTTTTGTCATATTGTCGAAGATGGCAATCAGAGAATTGTCCTGGAAAATGACACTTGCTATTATATTCAGAAGAAAACAGAACAGCAGGTATTAGAAGGAAGTGGGCTGATCATCCCCAAAGCTCATCGTACTAATGTCTTTGAGCTCACTGAAGAAGAATGGAATGACACCAGGTCATTACTGCTGCAAGCTAAAGCTTTACTGGATGAGAAGTATTCCCCCGATGGGTACAGTACAGGGTGGAATACAGGTGAAGTTGGAGGGCAGTCTATCCCTCATGCTCATCTACACGTCATTCCCCGATTTGCTGATGAACCCTATGCTTATAAGGGAATCCGTTATTGGCTGAAGCAGCCGGAAAATAAGCGGGGTTAGAACCGGATGTGGTATTTTCGGAGAATATAAACATAGACGGATACGGTAATAAACCCACTGACATAGATGAGAAAAGTAAAAAAAATGTTCCAGCCATTGTAATAATGTACCTTTCCTGCAAGAACCATCATTCCCTCGAACAATGTAGTCACAGATGCATAGATAAAAATATGCCACAGAGTATGAATGGGGTATTTCTTTCTGGTAAATGCAAATAATGCAGTTATCATAGGGAAATACCCAAGGCTTGCCGGTATTGCTGATAAAGAAGGGTTTTTATGGGCCGGTTCCACTTCCCAGAACAAATCGAACCCCCAATCATTGGCTGTATAAGCGATGGTAACACCTAACGGATACATCAAGAGCACAAGTGCCGGGTTCCTTTTATACAAGAAAAAAAGTATGAATAAGGGGATAATAAGGCCAAACAGCAGGTTGATCCACATCAAGCTTACCTCCTTTTCCCTATTATGCCCTATAGAAATGGTTTTTATTTTTAATAAAAGGCTGAGTTTGATAAAATGGTACATACTAATAAAAACATTTAAAAAATACTAGTCATTTACTCTAATAAAAGATGAAGGGGGGATTCTCCATGGATTTAAAATATGAAGATGGGCAAGACATCAGGGATTTTATCGCTGCAAACGAAAAACAATTTGAAGTAAATTTATTGAATGAAGCAGTTAATGTACGAGATAAAATTGAAGAGATCCTTCTTACGGGTAATATTAACTTGCTAGAGAATGCTCACAAGCTAACCGTTCACGTTGTTGAACAAGAGGAGGAGGAAGTGGTTGCTTTCGCCAAGCAAGAGGGGGTAATTTGGGCAAAATATGCCATGACACTCTCTTTTAAATTGGAATGGGTTCAGGCGATTCGCCGTACGATTTGGAATTTTCTCTATGAGTATGAGAATCTGAGTGGGCAGCCGGTAAACAGAGAAGCTTTCTACCGATTAGAAGAAAAAATCAATGATCAGATTGATAAGTTTTTGAA
This sequence comes from Thalassobacillus devorans, assembly GCF_900176565.1. Classification (GTDB taxonomy): domain Bacteria; phylum Bacillota; class Bacilli; order Bacillales; family Halobacillaceae; genus Thalassobacillus; species Thalassobacillus devorans_A. The sequence continues at coordinate 976,877 of NZ_FXEH01000005.1, read as the reverse complement.
TTGGTTTTTTATCAGTTTTTCCGATTTTAAAGATCAACTTCTCGAGTCGCAAAAAAGTCTCGTCAAAAATTTATCTGTACCGATCATCCCGATTAAATCCAATGTCTGTATCCTTCCGTTGATTGGGGAGATAGATCGAGAACGGTACCAGGTTATTGAAGAAAAAGTCCTGATGGAAGTAGCCCGATTACATATTCAAACATTGATCATCGATCTTTCGGGAGTAGCTGATATGGAGAAAGAAGTCAGTCATTATCTGACAAAAATGCTGGATGGAATTGCTATGATGGGGTGTGAATCTGTCATAACCGGCATGAGCGCTGACATTGTTAAACATATGATTGAGGGTGAAATTGATTTTGGTGATAAGGCCGAAATCAAAGGAAATCTCCAGCAGGCATTGGAAGAATATCTAGTGAAGGATTCATAAAAAACAAAATGCCACACCTTACATGGTAAGGTGTGGCATTTTGTTTTTTGTAACCATCCAACCAGCTTATTTCAGAGATGTTCTTCTCTATGACCGGAGAACTTCTCTCCCCCGAATTCCTCTAATTGCTGTTGCACAAACCTTACTACATCCTCTTTTTGGTGGGTTTGTATAAAAATTTTATATAAATGTGTAATTTGCTCGGATAGTTCAGGGGAATAGTTGCGAAGTGCTCTTGCCTGCCATTTTCCCCACCCCAGCCAGTGAGTATTACCTCTCAACACCAGTTCAGTCAACTTGCTGGTCAGTTCATGCAGAATAAATATTTCTTCATCCACCCTTGTGGAACTAGTAAAGTCTGATAATAAGTCTGTAACAGCATATCGGGCTTCATCTATTTGTTGCTGGCTCCAGGGAGAGGGTCCTGCCTCATAGATCTCCCGGGCTTTTGCTTTGATTTTGTTTCCTTCTTTCTTATCTCCAGTTATCTGCACACCTTCCATACACATTTTGATTAATGTAGGTAGCCCTTTATATCTGCCGGCTTCAAAATGAATCGGAATGGAGGATGGGTGGTAAATAAAGGCTTCTATTCTCCATTCTTCGAACAGATGGCATTCCAAGGCAGAAGAAGGTTCCTCTTCATCAATGATAATTAAATCGATATCAGATTCCGACGTAATATTCCCATGGACGGTACTTCCTCCGATAAAAACAATAGCGGCGTGAGGAAAATGAGCTGTAATAAAACGATCAGCGATTGCCATTATTTTTTTATCCATTTTTCTATCCTCTCCTTTTCCTCCTACCAGGATATTCACCTGTTACATATTTGCTATTTGTATCCTTCTAGGATATTTGTCGGCCCTTCAATCCTATTAAATGGCACTTTAGAAGGAACCATTATATAATAGAGTTAATACTTCAAAGATTAAGGAAACTATTTTTGTATCTTTTAATCTTGTGGGTGATAGGTGATTGTAGTAGATGATGTCTGAGTTTTAACTAACAAACAAAACAGAGTAGAAGGTGTGAATGTGGAAGACTATCAAGTAATAGAACCCAGTCGAGTTGACCAGTGGAAGATGACTGTGCCTTCAAGCATTTATATTACCTACCATCACTTACTGAAAGATCATTCCCGGGAAAAAGCGACAGAAATGACCAGGAATTTTTGTATGCAAAATAAGCTGACTCAGAAAGAAACAGTGATTGCATTAGAATTCCTCTACATGAACGGCTATTTTGACGAAGTAAGAACTATTTTGGCAAAGGGTGAAGTAGAAAGCCCGTATAACTTTTTTTATACCTTGTTAAAAAACCGGAAATCGGGAAGTAAAATTAAATTGTCAGAAGCAAGGAAGCTAAGATCAATTAAGCAGGAAGATGCTGCTGCTGAGGCCTTACGCCTTTTTCTGCTGGTATATCATTATTATGATAGTAAAAAGTATGGCATCCTTGATAATTATGTTGATGATATTCATTTCGTCATGAATCAGATTAATAAACCTTTACTTAAATATTATTATCAGCTTCGGTTCGATGAATTAATGTTCCAGCATTATTGGAAAGTGAATATGGGGGTGGTAGCTAAGAAATATGCCTATCGAGTGATTAATGCAACCTTATCTCCTGAAAAAAAGTCCGGCATGTATCATCATCTTGCTTTAACAGACGTTTTTGATGATTACCAATCCTCCATGAATCATTTACAGACGTCCATCACTCTGGCAAAAAAATATGGACTGACAAATTCCCTATACGAATTGAAAGAGCAGTCACTGCCCTTTATTGCAGCTTTCCACCGTAAAACAGACGGAGTTACTACACGTGATTTAGTAGAAACTGCCCACCTTGCAATAGCTAGAGATCATAGGAAGCAGGCAGATGAGATATTATCTTCCCTGACATCTTTGACCCCGTTTCAGGAAACCTACTTAGGGGTGGCACGAAATGACCGGTTGTTACTGCATAAAGCCTATCAGCGTTTTAAAAATGAATACGGGGATCACTTTTTTGCCAGGCTGCCATTCTATTATTTGAAATATATCAAATGAAATGAGGTAGAGTGATGAAAAAGCTCGTAGTGGTTATTAGCCTGATATTCGTATTGTTTGGATCGCTGGAACAGTTGGACAATCCTGGTAAATTCATTGGGAACAATCTGCAGTTAAAACAGAAAGTCATGCAATCCTCTGATCCCGGTGACGGCGGGATGGGGAGCTGGAAATAAAATCAAGCAGCTTGAAGCAAGAATGCTACAAGCTGCTTGATATCATTTCGTACTCTTTTGATAATAAAGCCTGGTTAAAAGATATTTAGTTTATCAATCCGGTCCAGGGCTTCCAGAATTCGTTCTTTTTCCATCACTAAACCTGCCCGGACATATCCCTCTCCATGTTCACCGAAACCAATACCCGGTGCCACCAATACTTTTGCCTCTTCCAATAGCATATCGGCAAAGGAAGCTGATGTGTAGCCGGCAGGAACTTTTAGCCACGCAAAGAATGACCCTTCAGGAGCGTCAATATTCCATCCGATATTATGTGCTCCTTCCACCAGGGCATTCCGACGTTCTTCATAAAGCTCCACCAGCTCATCCACCCCTTTTTGGGAGGCTGTCAGTGCTTCGGCTGCAGCATCCTGGACGGCGCCGAATACACTGCAGTACAAGTGGTCCTGGATGATATTAATTGCTTCTATCACAGATGGGTTTCCTACTGCAAAAGCGATCCGCCATCCAGCCATATTATAGGTTTTCGACATGGTATAAATTTCGATTCCGATATCCTTGGCCCCTGGGCGTTCTAAGTAACTTGTCGGTTTGTTGCCATCGAAACCAATCGCACCATATGCAAAATCATGAACCACACATAAATCGTGTTTTTCAGCGAATGCAATCGTTTCATCAAAAAATTCAGGTGAAGCCATTGCGCCAGTAGGATTGTTAGGATAATTCAACAGCAGCATTTTCGAGGATTCTCTTACTTTCTCTGGTATATCATCGTAAATTGGTAGAAAATTGTTTTTAGCTGTCAAAGGCATTTTATACATCGGAACGTTTGCCATGGCAGGTCCTGACCAGTAGTCGGGATAACCAGGATCGGGCACAAGCATTGTTTCACCGGGATTCATGAGACACAAGGGAAGTTCGACAAGCCCGGCTTTCGCTCCGAAAAGTACAGCAACCTCGGTGTCTGGATCGATATCCACCCCATATTCACGCTGGTAAAATTCAGCTACCGCGTTCAGCAGGTTTTTCTTACCACGGAACGGTGGATACTTATGGTTCTCCACTTGCTGTGAAGCTTCCTCTAACCGCTTAATTACATGAGGTGGAGTTGGTTTATCCGGACTTCCTTGTCCCAGGTTGATGACATCGTGTCCTTCAGCAACTGCATTTTCCATTTTGTCAGCTAATACGGCGAAGAATTGCTCTGGCAATTGCTTTAACATATCAGATTTCGGGAATGTTTTCATATATGAGCCACCCTTTTACACAAATTTTCTCAAACTTCTTTCAATTTAATGCTTAACATGGTATAACGAAAATTAATTTTTGTAAAGGACTGTCCATACGGCTTCTTACGGTAAACGCCGTTCATCTTTTGTCGAAATGTGTGAGAGTTTTTTACTGATATTACAGGAATTTCATACTAAATCGTTTATAATAGGGATAACAAAACTAATTAATAAGGGGTTTCTTCTTAATGCTGGATAACATAGAAACACAAGGAGCCTTTATGAATGCTTTTAAGCATGCGTTCATTGGAATGGCTATTGTAGATGTGGATGGAAACTTTATTATGGTCAATCGTTCGTTTTGCCGCATACTGGAATTTGAACAAGAAGAATTATTGCAAAAAAACGTAATAGAAGTGACACCACCCCAGGATTACAATCTAGTATCCTGCCAGCTGCAACGGCTTTTTAATGGAGAAACGGATGCTTTTGAAATTGAAAAACGCTGCTATAAAAAAGGCGGAGGAATCATGTGGGGGCGACTGAGTGTTTCTGTTTACCAGGATGAAAAAGATAGGTACCTCATCATTCAACTTCAGGATATTACAGAACGGAAGCTCCAGGAAGAAGAACTCCTGGAGCGAGAGAGAGAATATCGTAAGCTCGTAGAAGAAGCACCCGATGCTATGGTAATTCATGATGCAGAAAAATTCTTATTTATCAACCAGGCTGGTGCCGAGGCATTACAATCCTCTCCACAGGAATTGGTTGGACAACCATTGACAAAAATCATCCGTCAGGAAGAATGGCCAGGTTTTCATGAGCGAGTGGCAGAGGCACTCGAGATTGGCAGGGCGGAAGGTGTAGTCGAACTGACGGTAGTCCTGCCTGACGGGAAGCTTATGGATATTTTAAGCACAGGATCTGTTATCAATTATCAGGGGAAAAAAGCGATCCAGGCTGTATTTCGGAACAATACAGCGCAAAAAGAGTTTGAAACGAAGAGCAATTATCTCCTGCAGCAGTATGAAAAGATGAATCTGGTCAGTGAGTTTGCCGCCAGTGTAGCACACGAAATTAAAAACCCCCTCACCATTTTGAAGGGTTTCATCCAATTGATTGAAATCAGCAAACAAAATAAAGCATACACCCAATATGAAAACCTCATTTTTTCTGAAATCGATCGCATTCATCTCATGGTCAATGAATTCCTTACCTTAGCCAAACCATCAGAAGAAGATATGAAACTAACCGATCTTCACGCAGCTTTACAACAATCCATTCGATTACTAAACGCACATGCCACAGCCCATAACGTAACCATCCATTTAGAAAAGATTCCACCAATCCCGTTGCTCCATGCAATCGAAAATAAAATGAAACAAGCATTCATTAATATTATTAAAAATGCTATTGAAGCAATGCAGGGTGGAGGCAATCTCCATATTGCAATCAGCAAATGGGATGGTAATATAATCATCCGATTTGCTGATGAAGGCTGCGGCATGACAGAGGAAGAATTACGTAAGGTTACCACCCCATTTTTCACTACAAAAACTGATGGAACCGGTCTTGGAATGATGATTACAAATAACATCATTAAAAGTCATGATGGAGAGATGGAAGTGGAAAGCCAAGTCGGTGAAGGCACAAAAGTTTCGCTCATCATTCCTGTTTCAAGACAATAAAAAAGTGCTGGATATCCAGCACTTTTTTAATTTTCTTCTAAACCACGTAAAGCTACTTCCATTTCTTCCTGTGGGTTGTCTAACGGATAGATTCTGGCCGTTTCATTTTTTTCGTCCACATGCTGGATGTAAATAGGGGTTCCATTGTATGTCACGTTGATCATGTTCGGAGCTTCTGTAATTTCCTTGGCTCGATGTGCCTGCATTTTGCCACCTCCATATATTCTCTTATTAGTTTGCAGAACAACTTATATTTTATACAAAAGCCTGTAAGAGCTCCCAATTGCTGAAGACTCAGTTTCGAGATAGTTGGCTCCGTTACCATAAGAGGAAAGGGAAGGGCAGTTTTGTAATAAACGGATCCTTCAAAAAGTGTATAATCCTTAATCTATACGTATTTATAAAGAATTTACAGAGAACCAAGTCTTTTTTCTATCATCACGTGTAACATCATGGGGATGTTTCTACAAGTGTGATTTCAAGAACTTCCTATGGCAAGGTCCGGTGGGGAACGGCGAGACTCCCTCCGGAAATGTTGATACACCAAGGGTTAAAGATCGTTTTAACACTTTTAAATTTTTTTTATACTCCATTTGTTAAACAAGTTATTCCTTTTCTTCAATATTAAGGAAAACAAAGGGACGCGTTGCGTTTCCTAACTGTATTAGGCGATCTTTTTTGTATGAATCGATGCACCTTGGATCCCTGCTTTCTTATGAGGACTTACCCTCCCATGTCTCTTGGCGTCGTGCGCCTACATTCCTTCGTTTGGTCTCATCATAAGGCAGAGGCCGGCTTTATTCTCCCGCATAGACTCGTAGTCTGTTGTCTCGCTTTGCGCCAGCTTCTCCGTGTCATCTTATGGGTCAGAAATATAGGTTACGCTGCCTGTTGAAGACAGTGGAGGTCCTGTTTCATTCGGTCCTCATTGAAGTGAACCTGGCGGTTCGATAAACCAAAAAAGATCTTTAACAGTTTTCCGCACAACACGACCATTGCTTCCTTCTTTTTCAAAGGATTAACGGGACGAGTAATGTAGTACTGGTACAATTCTTTAAACGCACGATTATTTTGAATCAAAGGCAATATGGCGCGAAAAAGAAGGTTTCTGAGCCGTTTTCGTCCCCGTTTGGAAATTTCTTTTGACCTTTATGGTAACCGGAAGAGTTCTCGCGCAGTGTTAATCCCGCTAATTTAATGAGTTGGCGTGAATGTGTGTACTGCTTAAGTGAACCCGTTTCCGCAATCAAATCAATGATCGTATGCTTTCCAATGCCGGGAATCGATATCAGGTATTCGTATTCATCCAGCTGGGTGACTAAATCTTCTAAGTGATGATTGAGTTCTGTCAGTTGACGTTCGATTAGAAGAAACTGATCGACAAGTGCGGCGATTTCAAAGCGTGCCACCTCTTTGCCTGTCGAAATACCAATGGAGTTTTCAGCTGCCCGTTTCATCTCTCGAATCTTACTTTTCGAAGGAGAGGATATACCCGCTTTTTCTTTATACATCAGTGCCAGTTCCTCTACCTCCTGGTTTAGTAGATCCTCAGGAAAAGGCGTGTATTTCAAAATGGCGCAAGCCAATTGACCAAACCCTTTGATGACGGTTTTAAATTCAGGAAAGTACTGGTCGATCAACCCCGTCATTTGGTTTTTCAACATCGCTTGTTTGTCTTTCAGTTTCCACCGCGTTATGGAGCCGTTTTTCAGTTCAGCTTCTATACCTTCTGGAATTCTGGGATAGCTGAAATTACCACCAATCATGAGTTTCGCAATCAATCTTGCGTCCTTTTTATCGTTTTTTGTTTGAAGATTATCATCAAACTCTTTCGATTGTTTCACATGCGCAGGATTGACGACCACAAAAGAGATGTCCTCTTCAAGGAGGAAAGCAGCCAGGTTCATCCAGTAATGACCTGTGGGTTCAAACCCGATGATAACCTCACTTTTTCCATGTTGGTGCAGCCATTCCTTTATCTGTTTGTGAAACCCTTCGAAGCCAGCCCTACTCTGAGTAAATCCAACGGGACGTTGGAGTTCCCGTCCGCGATCATCGACCGCGCATGCATAATGGGTTTTTTTAGCGATATCGATACCGATCACTAAGGATTCTCCAGAGATTTGATTTATTTTAGCATTCCTATTAGAATTCAAGGGGAAGTCCTCCTTTTGATGTTTGTATTTGGGTACAAATGCATCATAACGGAGGGCTTTTTTTCATTCAAGGATCCTTCTACTGAATCCCACAGGAATCTCCTGCGGGATGAGCATGACAGGTGAGGCCCCGCAGAGCGCCAGCTCGAGGAGGCTCAGCGCATGTCCGCGGAAAGGGATTCGTTCCCCACCGGACCGTTATGCAGGCAGACATCTCGAAATCAAGTCTTCGACTTTTAGGTTCTATAATTGAATAAATACTCTTATGAGCAATCAATCACAATGTTAACAGAGCCTATACAAAAGATTTTATTGTTTTATTTGTTTAGTGTGCTAACTTACTAAAATTTCCATTAACGCATTGACAGACAATTATGAAAGCGATTACAATTAAACTAGATACTAGTGACTAGTTAAGCTTATGAAGTTGGTGGTTGTAATGAGTCAACGAGTGAAAATCGGAAAATTAGCTGTCTTGCTTGCTTCTTTGGAGGAGGAGGAACTTACACCTTTCCAAGGTCAGCTGGAGGGCGTGAAATTTTGCATTGGCCGGGCTGGTTCCATGAACATGCAAAAGGTAATAGCAGCTGTAGAGACGGCTGCAAAACGCCAGGACATCATTTCTGAAGAAGTATACCGCGAGACCCACTCCCTGTACCATGCCATCCTGGAAGCGTTGGAAGGGGTGACCAGGGGGCAGATAGCCATCGGGGATATGATGCGGACCGTTGGTCTGAAATTCGCTGTTGTAAGAGGGGAACCCTATGACCGAAATGGAGAAGGGGAATGGCTGGCGGTAGCTTTTTACGGAACAATCGGAGCACCGGTAAAGGGCCTTGAGCATGAAACGATGGGATTAGGAATCAATCATATATAAAAAATGTTGCCTAAAGTATTTAGATAATAGGAGGCGACAATGGCTTTTTCACATGCCATTGTCGTCTCTTTTTATATCAGTAGAGGAGTGATGGGCATGATTGAACTAAATGGTAAATCGATGACAATCAAGGATATAAAAAGAATTTGTATCGATGGCGAAGAAATCAGTATCTCAGAAGAAAGTTTGAAAGCAGTACGTAAAGGGAGAAAGGCTGTAGAGAAAATTGTTTCGGAACACCGGACTGTTTATGGTATTAATACCGGATTCGGAAAATTCAGTGACGTATCCATTGAAGAAGAAGATGTTAATGACCTGCAATTACATTTGATCCGCTCCCATGCCTGCGGGATTGGAGAGCCATTTCCTGAAGTAGTATCACGTGCCATGGTATTGTTACGGTTGAATGCACTTTTAAAAGGATTTTCCGGGGTAAGAGAAGCTGTCGTTAATCGCTTGTGTCTGTTCGTTAATGAACATATTCATCCCATCATTCCCAGCCAGGGATCACTTGGGGCTTCCGGGGATTTAGCACCGCTTTCCCACCTGGCTTTAGCTTTGATAGGAGAAGGACGTGTACATTTTAAGGGGACAGAGATGCCTGCTGCTGCCGCACTCGACATTCTTGGTATCAAGCCGATGAAATTAAAAGCGAAGGAAGGTCTGGCGTTAATCAATGGTACTCAGGCTATGACTGCCATGGGAGTAATCAATATGATTGAAGCAGAACGACTGGCCCGGCAAAGCGAATGGATAGCAGCTATGACGATGGAAGGGCTGAATGGAATCATCGATGCCTTTCACCCTGCGATCCATGAGGCGAGAGGTTTCACGGAACAGATGGATGTAGCAGAAAGGATGAGGTGCTTGCTGGTTGACAGCGGTCTTACCACACGCCAGGGGGAAAAGCGTGTCCAGGACGCATACTCGATCCGTTGCATTCCTCAAGTGCATGGTGCCTCCTGGCAAAGCTTAGCTTATGTACATGACAAACTGGAAATCGAAGCGAATGCAGCTACAGACAATCCGTTGATTCTTGAAGATGGTGAGCTAATCGTTTCAGGAGGGAATTTTCATGGTCAGCCAATAGCTCTTGCGATGGACTTTATGAAAGTGGCTGTAGCAGAACTCGCCAATATTTCAGAACGTCGGATAGAAAGGCTGGTCAACCCGCAGTTAAGTGACCTGCCAGCATTTTTGAGCCCGAAACCTGGATTACAGTCAGGAGCCATGATCATGCAATATGCTGCCGCTTCACTCGTTTCAGAAAATAAGACGCTTGCTCATCCGGCGAGTGTTGACTCGATTCCTTCTTCAGCCAATCAGGAAGACCATGTCAGCATGGGGACGATTGCATCCCGACACGCCTATCAGATTATCACAAACCTTCGCAGGGTGTTAGCCGTCGAATTGATTTGCGCCATGCAGGCTGTCGAGTATCGTGGAGTCGAAAACATGGCCTCCGCAACAAGAGAACTTTACCAGAAAGTGAGAAGTTTCATCCCTTCAATTAAGGAAGATCGTGTTTTTTCGGAAGATATCGAACGTCTTGCAGTTTGGTTAAAAGAAGGCGATTTTTCCTGGGAGACTATATCTGTGTCGGTCACCAATTAAAAACAAGCCCGCTGAAAGTCAGCGGGCCTGTTTTTCTATAGTGCTCCTTCGGATTTGAGCTCTTTGTATTCTTCATCTGTAAAAGCGCGGGAGCGGCTAAGGAACCTTTTACCCTCGACACCTTCCAGGGAAAACATGCCGCCACGTCCATCGACGACGTCGATGATCAGCTGCGTATGTTTCCAATATTCATACTGCTGTTTGTTGATATAAAATGGCGTGTTGCCGATTTTACCCAGCAGTACATCCTGACTTCCAATAATCAAGTCTCCCTCCGGATAGCACATCGGGGAGCTGCCGTCACAGCAGCCGCCTGATTGGTGAAACATGAGGGGACCGTGTTTTTCCTTCAATTTTTCGATCAGCTGGAGAGCGGAATCTGTTGCAGTTACGCGCTCAACCATCGTAGTCACGCTCCTTTTCAAACTTGCCTGATTTTAGAAAAATCCAAGTTTCTGCGGGCTATAGCTGACCAGCAAGTTCTTTGTTTGTTGATAATGAGACAGCATCATCTTATGGTTTTCGCGTCCGACACCAGACATCTTGTAACCGCCGAATGCTGCATGTGCTGGATAGGCGTGGTAGCAGTTTGTCCACACGCGTCCAGCCTCGATACCACGGCCGAAACGGTAGGCAGTATTGATATCTCTGGACCATACGCCTGCTCCCAGACCATAAAGTGTATCGTTGGCAATCTCCATCGCTTCCTCATGGTCTTTGAACGTAGTAACTGAAAGGACCGGTCCGAAAATTTCCTCCTGGAAAACCCGCATTTTATTATTTCCTTTAAATACGGTCGGCTGGATGTAATACCCCTCAGACAGATCTCCTTCAAGTTTATTACGCTCACCTCCAATCAGGCATTCAGCACCTTCTTCTTTACCAATTTGAAGATAAGATTGAATTTTTTCCATTTGTTCGGATGAAGCCTGGGCTCCCATTGCCACTTCCGGGTCCAGCGGGTTGCCGATTTTGATTTGCTTGACGCGTTCGAGCGCCCGCTCCATAAACTCATCATAGATGGATTCCTGAATCAAGGCACGGGAAGGGCAGGTACAGACTTCTCCCTGGTTAAGAGCGAACATGACCAGACCTTCAATTGCTTTATCAAAGAAATCATCATCTTTTTGCATAATATCCTCGAAGAAAATGTTCGGTGATTTTCCTCCAAGTTCAAGCGTAACAGGAATGATGTTTTGCGACGCATATTGCATAATCATACGTCCTGTAGTCGTTTCTCCTGTAAATGCTACTTTATTGATTCGTGGATTGGAGGCGAGTGGCTTGCCAGCTTCCAGACCAAAACCGTTTACGATATTGACAACACCAGGCGGAAGCAGGTCTTCAATCATTTCAAAGAAATAAAGGATAGACACTGGCGTTTGCTCTGCCGGTTTAAGGACAACGGCATTCCCGGCTGCCAGAGCAGGGGCAAGCTTCCACGTTGCCATCAGTAATGGGAAGTTCCAAGGGATAATTTGCCCGACAACTCCAAGAGGCTCGTTGAAATGATAAGCAACGGTGTCTCCATCAATTTCACCAATTGTGCCTTCCTGAGAACGAATGACAGAAGCAAAATAACGGAAATGATCCACGGCAAGGGGAATATCGGCATTCAAGGTTTCACGTACCGCTTTACCATTTTCCCATGTTTCCGCTACCGCAAGCTTTTCAAGGTTTTCTTCCATGCGATCCGCAATGCGGTTCAAAATAAGGGAGCGCTCGGTTACAGAGGTCTTACCCCAGGACTTCTTGGCTTCATGAGCGGCATCTAGTGCAAGCTCTACATCTTCTTCCGTAGATCTCGCTACTTCGCAGAATGATTTGCCGGTCACCGGTGTGACATTTTCGAAGTATTGCCCCTTAACCGGAGGCGTCCATTTTCCACCTATGTAGTTATCATACTTCTTTTTAAATTCAACTATGGATCCGTCTGTGTTCGGAAATGCATAAACCATTTTGATTCCTCCATTTCACTTTTCTATATTTGCAACCGCTTACAAAATAAAACACTAGTTTTATCACTTAGTGTAAAACGAGATTACCATTTTATCAGAATATTGTCAATTGTTTGTATTGGCTGTTAAAACTATAAGCAGTAATAAAGCCCTCCAAATTCTGGAGGGCTCCGGGGGAGATATCCTTGAACTATTCTGTAATACCTACCTGGTTCAATCCGTCTGCTGTAGCAAGTGCTTCTTCACTGGATTCACCGTATAGATCAACTGCAGATTGGATCAAAGCCTGTCTGGCCTGGCTGAAGTTAGTATCAGGTGTGAAGTAGACAGTCAGTGCTCTGTAATAGATTTGTCCGAGTTTTTCCTTCCCGATCTGTTCGCCTGTAAGGTAAGCGGCATGGTTGATGATGGAAGAGTTGATATGGACGCCGCCATTATCAAGGTTAAGCGGAAGGTCATAATATTCCTCCATATGAGAAGGGTACATGCCGCTGCCATCACCATATGGCACATAATCCGCCCCCACAGGGTATTTGCTCGGATCGCTCAGGCTGCGTAGAGATGTTCTGCCGGATTCCTTGGCGGCATCTGCCATGATATCCTCACCGACTTCCCAATCGTCTTCATCGACAAGTGCTCCGAATATATCTGCGAAAGCTTCATTCAAGGCACCAGACTGGTTGCGATATTTAAGACCGCCAGAGTGAGTGATGACCCCATGTGTCATTTCATGGGCAGCCACATCAAGACCGGCTGACAGTGGAATGAAAAATTCACCATCACCATCGCCATAAGTCATCTCACGTCCATTCCAGAAAGCGTTATTATAGTCTTCGCCAAAATGGACCTTGGATACGATGGCCATTCCTTCTCCATCAATCGAATTACGGTCATGCTCTTCTAAGTAGTATTCATATACTTTTTCAGAATTATAGTGGGCATCAACAGCAGGACGGTCGTAGTCATCCTTCCAGGCACTGCCTGTTTTGGAATGCACTTCACCAGTGCCTCCCCACTCGTTTGCCAGGTCATAGGTATGGATGCCATCTAAATTATTATGAGAATAATCGCTAAGGTAAAACTTTGTTCCTTCTCCATTTTTTTCATTCTTATGAGAGACGTGTAGTTTGCGGTGGTCATCGAGGACCCCCAAACCTGATCCCTCAGCTGGCAGGAAACCATCGGCATGCATCAAGGCATTGTATTGGTCGATTACTTCATTAGTCTGTGCATCCACATATACAAACCAATTCCCCGGTTTTTCACCCATAAAATTGACATTCACCTTATAGGCGAGATAGCTATCCCCTTCGAAAGGATAGATAACCAGCTCACTCGTTGGCTGATATTCCAGCTTTTCAGGGGCTTTCACCGCTTGTTTAGCAGCAGCTAACGCTTGAGATTGTGTGATAGAAGGATCGGTATTCATTTCAGCCTTATCCACAGCCGTATTGAACTCCCCGTTTACAGCAGTTACCGAATTATCCTTGTCAAAATGGACAATCACTTCGCTTCCTTCAACAGGGATGCCATTTTTGCTTTGTTGCATCCGGACATGGGTCATATCCAGTTCATCTTTTTCGGTCTTTTTTTCCAACAAGTTTGCTTTTGGGTTATTGATTTTATATTTATTTGTATTCTTTTCTAAGTGGTCAAGTGCTGCAGTTGCATTGCTGGCGTGCTGCTTTTCTGCCTGTTTTTCAATAACAAACAGAGGCTTGTTTCCGTTATCAAGGCCATGTTTTTGTGCGATAGCCTCTGTTGAACACATTGGTATGTACAGCTTCGGCAGGGAGAGGGGCAAACGTTCCGGCAAGCATGGTCGTCGATAATACGAGTGCTGGTAATAAACGTTTTTTCTTCAAAAAAATTCCTCCTCTAATGGTTTGATATCCATTATAAAAGAAAGGAGGCAGAAAAGTCAGAATATTACGCACTATATTTGTGGGATAATAGTCCTGTTTCTATTAATCTATTAGCCAAAGCATAATTCCTGGTAGTTACACCGGGCACACTTATGGTCTTCCTGGTATTTCGGGAACTGATCGATGGGTAAGGGCTCGTTTTTTTCTACATCGGCAAGATAACGGGACATTTCCTGGATACTCATCCCGAACAGGTTCTGTACATTGATCAAATCCGTTGCATTCAAGGCATGTTCTTTATGGTGGCCTTCCAGCAAATATTCATTTCGTATTATGATTTTATCTAAAGAATCTATCTGGTACCTTTGCTTCAGGTAAAGGGCATATAAAGCCAGCTGATTGCGGTCCTCTGCTGATGCTTTACCTGTTTTCCAATCGACGATCACCCATTTATCCTGGTTAATATCACGGTAGACAAGGTCCATAACGATATAAATTTTCACATCACCAATCATCATATAACGAAAGTCCTCCGAGGCGACAAAGCGAATATTTTCCGGAGTTTGGATATCGTGAAACGTTTGGCTCTTGAGGAAGTTATTCATCGCTGTACCCAGACGTGCCTGGATTTTAGCCGTTTTGTTGGGAGGAAGCTTATCCTGCTGGCTATAGTAGATTTCATGCAGCATCGTATAATGCTTCGGCTTGTCATGCCAAAGATGCTCCCGTCGTGTCGAGTCAATGAATCCCTGATTCATTTGTTGCCTGATCCGGTCAATCAGCTTTTGCTCGGATGGTATTTTCCTTGTCTTTAAGAAATGCTGGATAACTTGATAGATGGTATCGTGGACAATACTTCCGAACAGCATTTCCAGATTGGTCAGCTTTTTTAGACGGTAGGTATGACGTGCGAGGGAATCTGCATCACGAAGCCATCCGTTATGAGAGACGTAATAGTCGTAACCATATTTTCTCGGACATTCCATCAGTGTTTTGTGACGGGAAATGGACCAGGATAATTCCGGATGGGGTTTGACTTCAAACATACAATCACTCCGAATATGTAATGAGAGGGGCACAAAAGGCCCCTCTTTAGCGCATCAACTGCATGATGACAATATATACTCCTACCAGGAGCATTCCGATGGTACCTGGTCATATTGGGGGGAACTTCGGTTTGCCGCCGTTATTCCCTTTCTGACCATCATCGGATTTGGAAATTTGTCAGGAGCCCTGGTAACAATGTTTCTTGTCTTCTTTGCTCAAGAAAAACCCCTCCTCGTTATATACCTATTATGGTATATCGGGAGAGGGGTATTGTCAATTTGTATAGCTGCGTAAACTTGTTTAACAATGCTTGTCGTAAGCGTTGCTCAGGTTATCTACGATTTCTTCCACTTCAAAGTCTTCAATATCTTCACGTGGAATGAAGTGAACGACCTTGCCATCTTTCATCAGTGCCATGGAGGGAGAGGAAGGCTCTAACCCTTCAAAGTGTTCACGCATACGAGCTGTTGCTTCACGATCCTGGCCTGCAAAGACAGTAGCCAGGTGTTCTGGTGTTTTTTCGTAAGCCAGGGATTCACGGGCTGCCGGGCGGGCAAGCCCCGCTGCACATCCGCATACAGAGTTAACGACAACGAGTGCTGTGCCTTTAGTATTCGCTACGAATTCGTCTACTTCCTCTGGCGTGGTTAATTCTTTGAAACCAGCATTCGTCAATTCATCACGCATTGGCTGCGCCATTTGTTTCATATATTCTTCATAAGCATTCATATTAAATCCTCCTTTAAATAATTAACGTAGTTATACGATGGACCCCTACAGCGAAAAAATCAATTGTTTTTCCGGGCCTGGGTCATTTGGTGCCAGACGGAGCCTTTGGCTTCTTCGCCGCCTTTAATACGCTGCAGTGCCATTTTCGCCTGCATCCTTACTTCAAATTCCGGATCGTCAATAGCTTCTTCCAACTTAGTGATTGCTGTTTCGTCCCCGATTTCATATAAAAACATCGCCGCCCGCCACCGGACAAGTTTATTCGGATCAGAAAGGGAAGCGATCATTTCCGGCATGGCGTCTTTGAAACCTAAATCGGATAAACAGTCCCCGGCTGTTCTCCGGACGGTGACTGACTTGTCCTTCAACGCCTGGTATAGATAAGGGAGGACTTCCGGTTCTTCAATCATACCAAGGTAGGCGGTTGCCAGCCGGCGAATCGACCCTTTTTCATCATGCAGAGCTTTTTCCAGGACCGGCAAATCTTTAAAAGCAGGGTTCATACGGTCAAGTGCTGCATAACGTACTTTCCAATCGGAATCGTCAAGGCTTGCCAGAATATCCTCCTGGGTGGCCTTGCGAGGTTCAACGGGTTCTTCTGCTCCTTCTTCAAATGCTCGCTCAACCAGTGCCTCCAGTCGTTGTTCATCGTAGCTTGCAGCCAGTTCCTCGGCGACTTCCCGGCCAATTTCTTCCATATCGCCATAACGAGGATTCTGTTCGACCCACTTTCGTTCCATGACCATATTGGGAGAAGCGGGGGATGCTTTCATAGCTGCATTCATAAACATCTCCGGCAGCCCGACCCGCTTTTCTTCACTACCGTCATCAAGCTTAATCTGCATAGGGATGCCTCGGAACATTTGCACGAACACTTTCACTTCTCCGAAAGCATCTTCTGCTTGAGCAGGCTGCTGCTGCGTGTTTTCCTGATCACGATTTTCCTCTTTTGTTCCAAGCGCTTCCCTCACTTCAGGGAGGACATTTTCCCAGGAAGCGCGTGGGTTACGATCGAGTGCGATAAAATCCATGACATGGTAGAGACTTTTCACGCCATCGATAGCAAGGAGGTCTTTTATATGCTGGGGAGCCTGTTCCAGGTTATCCCCTTGTTTGTAATTATAGGTATCACCTGCTGGAAGCTCTTCATCCAGATTGATTTTCATTGAATTGGGACTCGGCGTCGGTTCAATCGACACGATTTTCATATGGTGGTCCCCCTTTTTCCTTTATTCTACTGATGATTTTAACAGAGATTTGCGCTGCTATCCATTCCCGCAGCCTGCAGCATCCCGATTGGTTTATTACAGGAGTCGTAGTATGATGATGAAAAAAAGAGAGAAGAAAGGATTTTCGCTATGACTATTGCCCGGACATTGACGATTGCAGGGTCAGCTGCACAAGGGAGTGCCGGTATCCAGGCAGACTTGAAGACTTTCCAGGAGCGGGAAGTATATGGCATGAGTGCCATCACTGCTATCGTTGCTAATAATGCTAAGACGGAACAGGGAATTTTCACCCAACCGCTTGAGGCGATTGAAGCACAGCTATACTCAGCATTTGAACATGTCGGGGTCGATGCTTTGAAAACCGGCATGCTGTTCACGCAAGAAATCATTGAACATGTATCTACTATAGTAACAAAAGAAAGGACAGGCCATATTGTCGTGGATCCGGTCATGATCGGTAAAATGGGGTCACAGTTATTGAGAGATGACGCGATTGTGAACATGAAAGAACGACTTTTCCCCCTTGCCGATATTATCACTCCTAACACAATGGAAGCGGCTAAGCTCTTAGAATGGAAGACGATTGATAATATCGAAGCGATGTACCAGGCAGCTAAAGAACTCCATCAGCTGGGCTCTCGTTATGTCCTAGTCAAAGGCGGTGCCCTCGCTGACTACCCGGCAGTTGATATCTTATATGACGGGAACCATTTCAAAGAATTTCGTTCGGAACGGATCAATACGATTCATACAAGCGGGGCCGGCTGCACTTATGCCGCCGCGATCACAGCCGAATTGGCAAAGGGTGAGGAGATGGAAGCGGCAGTAACCCTGGCAAAGTCGTTTGTAACTGAGGCAATTCGCCATGCATTGTCATTCGAACGGGGAATAGGATCAACAAACCACGCAGCCTACCGCAATAAAAAATTATAAAAGAAATAAAGCGCGCAAAAGCTTGTCACTGCGCGCTTTTTTTATGCCTTCAAAAACTTTTTTAAAAAATTCACGATAAACGGTTGAATTAATATACTTAATAATGCATAATAATTCATATCTTAAAAGAACGAGGAAAACAACAGCAAAGGGGAGCTGACTATAATGGAAAAACAAAAAGTAGTATTAGCGTATTCAGGTGGATTAGATACTTCGGTAGCGGTGAAATGGCTGCAGGATAAATACAACTATGACGTAATCGCTGTCGGTTTAGATATCGGAGAAGGGAAAGACCTTGATTTTGTAAAAGAAAAAGCGTTGAACGTTGGAGCGTTGAAATCTTATACCGTAGATGCAAAGGCATTGTTTGCAGAGGATTACCTGCTTCCAGCCTTGAAAGCAAATGTTATGTACGAAGGACAGTATCCGCTTGTATCTGCGTTATCCCGTCCATTGATCGCTAAAGTACTGGTAGAAATTGCGGAAAAAGAGGGAGCGGTAGCTGTCGCTCACGGTTGTACGGGAAAAGGGAACGACCAGGTAAGATTCGATGTCGCAATTACAGCATTGAACCCAGAATTGGAAATCGTAGCACCAGTAAGAGAATGGGCGATGTCACGAGATGAAGAGATCGCATATGCGAAAGAACATGGCATCCCGGTACCCGTCGATGTCGATAACCCTTACAGCATTGACCAGAACATGTGGGGAAGAAGTAACGAATGCGGCGTACTCGAAGATCCTTGGGCACAGCCGCCGGAAGAAGCTTACGATCTGACAACTTCACCGGAAAACGCACCAGATAAAGCGGAAGAATTGGAGATCACTTTTGTGAAAGGGATGCCTGTCGCTATTAATGACGAGACCCTTCCATTGGAAGAATTGATTTTGAAGCTGAATAACATCGCAGGGAAGCATGGCGTCGGACGTATCGACCACGTCGAGAACCGTCTTGTCGGGATTAAATCAAGAGAAATCTATGAAACTCCTGCTGCGACAACATTGATCACATCTCACCAGGCATTGGAATCCTTGACGCTTCCTCGTGAAGTGGCTCAGTTCAAGCCGATCGTTGAACAAAAATTCGCCCAAATGGTATATGAAGGTCTATGGTATTCGCCATTGATGGATGGCTTGAAAGCATTCATCGAAGAAACACAAACACATGTCTCCGGTGTCGTAAAGGTTAAATTGTATAAGGGGCAGGTGCAGGTAATCGGACGTAAATCTGAATACTCCCTTTATGACTTCAACCTGGCTACTTACAATCCGGATGACGCCTTTGATCATGAAGCGGCTCTTGGTTTCATCAAGCTTTGGGGACTCCCGACAAAAGTCCATTCATCAGTAACAAAGGGTGAAAAAATTACAGGAAGCTCTTTAGATAAAGTCAAATTAGATCTGAAAGAGGCGGTTAAGTCGTGACTAAATTATGGGGAGGTCGTTTCACGAAAGCGACCAATCAACTCGTAGAAGAATATACAGCATCGATCAACTTTGACCGGAAACTTGCCCGTTACGATATCATCGGCAGCATGGCTCATGTAGATATGCTCGCTTCCTGTGGGATTCTTACCCACCAGGAAGCGGCTATCATCATTGAAGGCCTGAATAAAGTTGATTATAAAATCGAGTGTGGCAAAGTGGAGCTGGATGTCGGACATGAAGACATCCACATGAACGTTGAACAGCTATTGAGCAAGGAAATCGGGCCGCTCAGCGGTAAGCTTCATACCGGGAGAAGCCGTAACGATCAGGTTGCACTTGATATGCGTCTCTATCTGCGTGAGGTAGTCGTCGATATGGTGGAGCAGCTTGTCCAATTGCAGCAAGCCTTGCTTACCCAGGCGAAAACCAATCTGGATACGATTCTTCCAGGATATACCCACCTGCAGCGGGCACAGCCTGTTTCGTTCGCTCATCATATGATGGCGTATGTCTTCATGTTCCAGCGTGATGTCGAACGTTTGCAGGACAGCTTCAAGCGGATCAACCAGATGCCACTTGGTGCTGGAGCCCTGGCAGGCACGACCTTCCCAATTGACCGTCAGCAGGTAGCCGACAAGCTGCAGTTCGACGGTCTATGCGAAAATAGTCTGGATGCCGTCAGTGACCGGGATTTTGTCATTGAATTCTTGGCGAATACATCAATGGTTTCCATGCATCTATCCCGGCTCTCGGAAGAGCTTGTCCAATGGTCAAGCACGGAATTCAACTTCATCGAGCTGGATGACGCGTTTTGTACCGGAAGCAGTATGATGCCGCAAAAGAAAAATCCCGATGTCCCGGAACTGGTCCGCGGGAAAACCGGACGGGTCTATGGCAACCTGATCGGTATGCTGACGACATTGAAGTCACTGCCGCTCGCTTACAACAAAGATATGCAGGAAGATAAAGAGGGGATGTTTGATACAGCTGAAACCTTGAAAGGAGCGTTAGCGTTGTTTGCTCCAATGATTGAAACGATGCATGTCAACAAAGAGGCGATGTACAAAGCGGTAGCGGAAGATTATTCCAATGCAACCGACCTTGCAGATTACCTGGTAGGGAAGAATGTACCGTTTCGTGAAGCTCATGCTGTAGTCGGCCAGGTAGTGCTGCATTGCATCAATAAAGGCTGTTATCTTCTCGACCTGTCATTGGAGGAGTTCCATCAATTCTCTGACGCTATTGAAGAAGATATCTATGAAGCTTTGACACCGGAGTCGGTAGTGGCAGCACGAAATGTGCCTGGAGGGCCGGCGAAGAACCGGGTACAGGAACAGTTTCTCAGTGCCGAACAGTCGATTACAGCCAGCTTGAGCTGGGTGCAGTCGCTGCAATCTGCCGTTAAATTGGATGGCTGACTGTGAAAAGATAGGTTGTCTAGTATTTAATTCGTTTGTCTAGTTCACTTCATAAAGTGTCTAGTAAAATTATTATTTTGTTTTATTAACCTTCAGGAATGTCTAGTATCGTTCTAAAAATGTCCAGTAACCTCATGCTGGTGTCTAGATTTGAAAAAGATTGTCTAGTAAAACCGCCCTGGCCGGCAGCATACGGCAGGGCGGTTTTATTGATATAAAGTAAGGCTGCCCTGAGGGGGGGCAGCCTTATTATTAGCAATTATTCTTCTTCATCCAGGAATACTTTTTCCAGGTCATCGACCATTTCATTGGCAGCGAGATATCCTCCTGCTGTATTCCAGATGGCATCACTTACTTCATGAACGTCTCCTGATTTCACAACTTCAAGATTCTTGAATAGCGGGTCGTTCAGCCACTCTTGCTGCATTTCTTCAGCTGCGCCATCACCTGTTTCGTATGCAAAATGGAACAGGACATCGCCCTCCATTGCTGGAATCCGCTCTTTTGTTGCTTTTTCCATGAAGTCTTCTGCTTGCTGGGATTCCGGCCGGTTAAAGCCGATTTGATCCAGGATGACACCGGAGAAGGAGTCTTTATGGTAAATACGGACATGATCCGGCATGAATCGTACAACTGATACTTCCTGATCCAGTTTGTCACCGGCCTGATCTGCGAAGTCTTCCAACCGCTGATCATATTCCTCAATCAACTGCTGACCTTCTTCTTCCTTATTCAACGCTTTGGAATAAGTCATAAAGTTTTCCTGCCATTCACCGCGCAGGGTTTCCGCAAAAACGGTCGGAGCGATTTCACTCAATTTATCGTAAATATCTTCCTGGCGCATTTTGTTACCGATAATCAAGTCAGGCTTCAAGGCCAGGATTTTTTCTATGTTTACATTTGACTCATCACCGACTACTTCGACACCTTCCATTTGGTCGCTGATATGGTCATACCAAGGATCACCCAGCCATGACTTCACAGCACCTACCGGCTGGACACCAAGTGCCAGTAAAGCTTCCGTACCTTCGTTTGTAAGTATCACGACACGTTCCGGCTTCTCTTCGATTGTAGTTTCGCCCATCGCATGTTCAATGGTATAAGGCTCGAAGTCCTCTGAATTGCCGCTATCATCATTATTTTGTTCTTGCTCATCAGAAGTATCTTCACTGGACGATCCTCCGCAAGCTGCTAATACAATAGATAATACCAACATTAAAATAAATGCGGGTAAGTATTTTTTACTCATAACTCCCACTCCCTAATTGATTATGATTATCATTCACAATTAGTAGCTTATATAAAATTTTCCCTTTAGTCAACTGAAATTTGAAATATTTTGTGACATAAATGAAAATGATTCTCAAAATCATTGACAGTAGCACATAGGTCAAATAGACTTGATAATGTAGAGAATTTACTAGTTTCTGTATAATGAGAGGATATAAATTATGGGGTTGAGGACAGCCGGGGCGAAATGGTCAGGTATTCTTGCCGGATTGTTGCTGCTGATTGTATTTCTTTGCTGCAGTATCGTATTAGGTTATACCGATGTGACACTAAAAGAAGCATACCAGGCATTTTTTCATTTTGAACAAACCAATACACATATCATTATAAAAGACGTCCGGCTGCCCAGGGCATTAATTGCCGCCGTAGTGGGGGCGTCCTTAGCAATTGCCGGAGTATTGATGCAGGCACTAACAAGGAACCCGCTTGCATCTCCCGGGATTTTCGGCATCAATGCAGGTGCTTCCTTGTTCGTTGTTCTCGCAGTCTCTTATTTTCAAGCCATTTCTCTCCAGGGAATGACTTGGATATCCTTTGCCGGGGCAGCAGTGGCTGCTGTCATCGTTTACGTGGTAGGCTCTGTTGGCCGGCAAGGTTTAACACCGGTACGGCTTACATTAGCTGGTGCTGCGATTGCCGCTTTATTTTCATCATTCACCCAGGGGATGCTTGTTTTGAATGAAAAAGCCCTGGATGAAGTGTTGTTCTGGCTTGCCGGATCCGTACAAGGAAGAAGCCTGGAGTATTTATCCTCCGTTTTTCCATATCTGGCAGCTGCATGGATTGGTGCACTGTTAATTTCCCGTCATATCAATATTTTGATTATGGGAGAGGATGTGGCCCAGGGTCTTGGTCAAAAAACCGGATGGATAAAAGCAGCCTCTGGTATTTTGATTGTACTGTTAGCGGGTGGAGCGGTTGCCATCGCCGGACCTATCGGGTTCATTGGCATCGTGGTTCCACACTTCGCGAGGTCGATTGTCGGGCAGGATCATCGCTGGGTGATTCCTTACGCAGGTATATTAGGAGCTATCTTATTATTGGCTGCCGATATTGCTGCCAGGTACGTCATTATGCCGGAGGAAGTTCCGGTCGGTGTCATGACTGCCATCATCGGAACGCCATTCTTTATCTACATTGCCCGTAAAGGATTGAAAAGCACATGAGCAGATATCGCGTATTTCGCACAAAAAATGATTGGATATCGTTTCTTTTCGATCCGAGGTCGATTATCGTAACCGCCCTGCTATTTATTGCTTTAGCTGCATTGTTTCTATTTTCAGCTGCTTTGGGTGAAATTTTTGTACACCCTTTGGATGTAATCAAAGTTTTAATCGGGCAGGGAAATGAAATAAATCAGATGGTCGTCAACTCTTTCCGAATGCCGAGAATTTTGACAGCACTTTTCGTAGGGGTTGCCTTATCTGTAAGCGGAGCAATTCTACAAGGAATGATTAGAAATCCGCTCGCTTCTCCAGACATTATCGGAATCACAGGTGGTGCAGGAGTTGCGGTTGTCGCTTTTCTGGCGATTTTCAGCAATGCTGACAATGCTTTGACAGTAAGTCTGCAATGGCTGCCTTTTGCTTCCTTCATCGGAGCGGTGGTGGTCGGATTTATGGTATACATTCTTGCCTATAAAAATGGCATTTCGCCCATGACGCTCGTTCTTATTGGGATTGGGATTTCATTATTAACACAAGCTTTGACGACAATGTTCATGATACTGGGACCGATCTTCCGGGCTTCTCAGGCTAATATATGGCTGACGGGAAGCGTGTATGGATCTAATTGGGCTGAAGTCAAAATTCTGGTCCCTGTCGTCCTTGTTTTGTTCGTATTATCGTTGATGGTAGCTAGAAGGATCAATGCGCAAGAGTTAGGAGAGGAAGCCGCGGCAGGTATCGGTGCCCATCTGCAACGGGACCGGTTGATTTTTCTCACATTATGTACGGCCATGACAGGAGCCGCAGTTGCCTTTGCTGGCGGGATCGGTTTCGTCGGTTTGATGGCGCCCCATATTGCCAGGCGTTTAGTTGGGTCTTCTTACGGCGCTTTAATACCTGTATCTGCACTAGTCGGTGCCATTGTTGTTTTAGGAGCGGACCTCGTGGGACGCACCATGTTTTCCCCGCTGGAAGTCCCTGCCGGAGTCTTTACGGCAGCGATCGGGGCGCCTTACTTCATCTTTTTGCTATATAAAAGCAAGCGGTCTTAAAAGGAGAGATTGATATGAAAACGCTGATTGCCAATGAATTGTCGCTAAGCTATGGAGAAGATCTTATTATCGATTCACTGGACATTTCCATACCAAAAGGGGAAGTGACGGTATTAATCGGAGGGAATGGCTGCGGGAAGTCCACCTTGCTCCGTTCCTTAGCCAGACTTCTGAAGCCGAAATCCGGGCATATTGTACTGGATAATAAAGACATCTCTAAGATGCGTACGAAAGAAGTGGCAAAAAAGATGGCTATCCTGCCGCAAAGCCCCGTTACTCCTGAAGGACTGACCGTGCTGCAATTGGTGAAGCAGGGGCGCTATCCCTACCAAAGTTGGGCGCGCCAATGGTCGAAGCAGGATGAGGAATCGGTACAGACGGCTTTAGAAGCCACTAACATGCTGGAGTTGAAGGACCGTTCGGTTGATTCTTTATCCGGCGGACAAAGACAGCGGGCATGGATCGCGATGACACTTGCTCAGAACACGGATACGCTGTTACTGGATGAACCTACGACCTATTTGGATATGACCCATCAAATTGAAATCCTGGACCTTTTATTTGATTTGAACCAGGAGCATGGACGTACCATTGTGATGGTGCTTCATGATATTAACCTTGCTTGTCGATATGCCGACCATATCGTGGCGTTGAAAGATAAAAAAGTATATGCGCAAGGAAAACCAGAAGAAATTGTTACATGTAAAATGGTGCAGGATGTTTTTGACATGACTTGCGATGTCAGAGAGGATCCATTGTTTGGTACACCAATGTGCATCCCGCATGGAAAAGGACGCTGCCTGATTAAAGCAGCTCAAAAGCAGACCCGTCAAATTTCGTCATAAACAAAAAATGCCCTGGGAGAATGTTTGATTCTCCCAGGGCATTTTTTAATCTTAGCTGCTCATCCAATGGCCGCCATTGATGTGAATGCATTGACCAGTCATATAAGATGAATCATCAGAAGCTAACAGTACATAGCTGCCTACATGTTCGACCGGCTGACCAGGACGATCCATTGGTGTGTTAGTACCGAATACTTCGACTTTGTCTTCATCAAAGCTGGACGGAATCAGTGGTGTCCAGATTGGTCCTGGAGCTACCATGTTGACACGGATACCTTTATCTACCAATACCTGGGCCATTGAACGGGTGAAGCCGACGACAGCCCCTTTTGTAGCGGTGTAGTCGATCAACTCTTTGTTTCCACGGTAGGCATTGATCGAAGTCGTATTAATGATGGCATCTCCTTCTTTCAAGTGAGGGACCGCTGCCCTTGTAAAATGCCAGTAAGAATAAAAGTTGGTCTTGAATGTACGCTCCATCTGCTCGGTCGAGATTTCTTCCAGACTGGCTTGTGGATGCTGTTCGGCAACATTATTGACCAGAATGTTCAGTTTTCCGAATTCATCGAGAGTCTGTTGAATGGCGTCCTTGGCGAATTGCTCTTCGCCGGCATCCCCAGAGATCAAGAGGCACTTAACGCCTTCTTGCTCTACTCGTTCTTTCAGGCTTTTCGCATCTTCATGTTCATCGAGGTAGACAATCGCAAGGTGGGCGCCTTCTTTGGCGTACCCAATCGCTACGGCGCGTCCAATCCCGCTGTCGCCGCCTGTAATCAATGCTACTTTATCCTTCAGCTTACCGCTGCCTTTATAATCATCATCTTCTACAATCGGTTTGGGATCCATTTCTTCACGAAATCCCGGTTGTCTGTCCTGTACCTGTTTTGGTTGTCCTTCGGTTTGACGATCTGTCGGTTTCATGAATACTGCCTCCTTATATTTTGTTGATAGTGGACTTTACCACCTGATGGATGACAGTAAACAAATTGGAAAATTCTTAGTACTGGTTTAAGTTTTCGTAATGGTACTGCCAGGATTGTGCGTCTTCCAGCTGGGCAGCCAGTCGGAACATCAGGTCATCCTCGCCAAGTCTTCCAGTAAATTGAACCCCTACTGGAAGTACTTTTTCTGTCCAATATAAAGGGACGCTCATCGAAGGCTGGCCGGTGACATTCGCAATTGGTGTGAAACTGCATATATCCGTAAAGTTAAACATCATATCCTTAGTTGCATCATCCCCATTAGAGAACGTATCAAGAACTGCCGGCAATCCGTTCAATACTGGGGTTAAAAGAATATCATATTGTTCATGAAACCTATGAATCTTTTGGGATTCCCGCATAAGCATGACCCTTGCTTCTTCATAATCAGAGGCAGAAAGCTCGGATCCAAGATTGTAGACGTGATAGGAAATCGACTCCAGATTTTCTTCGGTTGGTTGAGTATCTACTAACCCAGCCATATGTTTGATCAACAGGGAGCCGCCGACAATCCAGCTCGTAATAAAATGGTTGGCGAACGCTTCAAAGTCAAACGGCAACGGCTGGTATTCGATTTCGTGTCCCAGAGATTCTAGCAGACGAACGGTATGGTTGATCGCTTCCCTGGCCTCTTCAGAAATAGAGACCCGCCCCCTCCAATCAGGATCCACTGCTATCTTAAGCTTACCAGGATCTTTAGCGATATTGGAAAGAAGGGGAGTGCTCTCGGGAAGGGAAGGGTAGCTTTCTCCTGGCCCGGCTCCTTTTATGATATCCAGCAGTCCGGCACTGTCTCTGACAGATTTGGTCAGGGCATGGTTGACACCGAAGTTATTCATATACATACCGTAGGGTACTTGACCTCTGGATGGTTTATAACCGAACAGCCCACATGCAGAAGCAGGAATCCGTATCGATCCGCCACCATCACTTCCGTGTGCGAAAGGAGCCATTCCTGAGGCCACCGCTGCCGCTGCACCTCCACTGGAACCACCGGCGGATCTGTCCAGTGCCCATGGATTTTTGGTTGCCCCCAGGTGGTCTGGTTCCGTGGTGGGTAAAAAGCCGAATTCAGGTGTATTGGTTTTACCGAGAAAAGTCAATCCTGCTTCCCGATAACGTTCAACAAAAATATCGTCTTCTCCAGCTGTGAATCCGTCCATCAGTTTCGAACCAGAGGTTGTCGGATGGCCTTGGATATTATTCAAGTCCTTGATAAGAAAAGGGAGACCACCAAATAAAGAGCTATCCGGTTTATACCGTTTTGCCTGTTCGAGCGCCTCATCAAACATGGTATGCACCACTGCATTCAATTTAGGGTTGAGTTCTTCAATTCTTTCTATGTAATGCTTAGTCAATTCATAGGGGGAAATTTCTTTTTCGTCTATCAGTTGTTTCTGTGCGGTAGCATCCAGGTAAGCTATATCTGACATGGCTGAAAACCTCCTTGAAAAGTTAAGAAAAAACGTTGGCCTGAATACAGACCAACGTCGTTTTAGTTTTTGTTTGGGATTTTATCATATTTGTCGATTTGTTTTTGTTTGTCAACATCCCAGCGGTTTTCCGGGTGTTCGCGGCATTCGGTGGTGCAGGCAGCATGCTGCTCGATTTCACATTCTTCACAGCAGACATACTGACGGTTGCAGACCGGATTACTGCAGTTGATCATGCGGTCTTCTTTTTTACCACAATGTTCACATTCCGCAATAACGGTATCTTCTTCGGTATGGTTGACAGGGACAGAAATCCGCTCATCAAACACATACATTTTTCCATCAAAATAACGCCCTTTTGTTTCTGGATCTTTACTGTAAGTGGTGATGCCGCCATCGAGCTGGTAAACGTCTTCCACTCCGTTTTTCATCAGGATGCCCGTAAGCTTTTCGCAACGGATGCCTCCCGTACAATAGGTAAGGACTTTTTTATCCTTCCACTGATCTGCATTTTCAGCGATCCATTCAGGGAACTCGCGGGAAGTTTCTACTTCCGGCTGAATTGCATTGCGGAAGTGACCGATGCGGTATTCATATTCATTACGGCCATCAATGACGATCGTATCTTCATCCTGTAGCATTTCATAAAACTCTTTAGGCTTCAGACGTTTTCCTGTAAAGGTTTTTGGATCGATGTCATCATTTTCAATACTCCAATTGACAACTTCAGATTTCGCACGTACGTGCATTTTCTTGAAGGTATGTCCTTCCACTTCATCTATTTTAAAAACCATATCTTTAAAACGTTCGTCAGCATGCATGTGTTCCATATATTCATTGGTCTGTTCTACAGTTCCGGATACGGTGCCGTTGATTCCTTCAGGAGCAACAATGATCCGGCCTTTCAGACCCAGGTCTTTACAATACGTTAAATGCTCAGCGGCATATTCTTCATATTCCGGCAAGTCGACATATTGATAATACAACAATACTCGGTAGTCTTTAGTACTCATTTATTTATTCCTCCTGTTTCACATTGCAAGTGTGATAACATTTTTGTGCCACACTACATAATATCTAGTTTTAGAAAAAATTTCAACTAGATATCCTTATCAATAGAACCTTAATTTGGCATACGTAAACCGTTTTTAATTTCTGAATTTTTTGTCAAAAATGGAATTTAAAAGGATTGCTTTGTTATAATTCACTTAGAGGAAAAATATTCCGTTGGGAAGGGTGTGCGAATGAGAAAACCGGGAATTCAATTAGGATTGCAGACGTTCAGTTTATTTGCAGGCTTTATGGTATGGGTCATTATATCTTCTTTGATGCCATACATCAAAGAAGATATCGCATTAAATGCCAATCAAGTAGCATTAGCTACAGCTATTCCAGTCATCCTTGGCTCCTTACTTCGGGTACCGCTCGGCTACTGGGCGAATAAGTTCGGGGCCAGAGTGATATTCATCATCAGCTTCATCATTTTATTGCTGCCGGTATTTTATTTAAGTATCGCTGATTCATTCCTGGACCTCGTCATTGGCGGTCTTTTGCTTGGTCTGGGTGGGGCGGTGTTCTCGATTGGTGTCACGTCACTTCCAAAATACTATGAAAAAAAGCGCCATGGCTTTGTGAATGGTGTGTATGGTGTGGGTAACGTCGGTACTGCCGTCACCTCCTTTGCCGCACCTTTTCTGGCTGCCCAAATCGGGTGGCAAAGCACAATCCGTCTTTATTTAGGATTACTACTATTTTTTATTCTACTTAACTTTTTGGTTGGAGATCGTCATGAAAAGAAAGTACAGGCTCCGATCATTCCTCAGATTAAATCAGTCATCGATAATGAAAAAATGTGGTTTCTCAGCTTATTTTATTTCATCACATTTGGATCTTTCGTGGCGTTTACTATTTACCTTCCAAACTTCTTAGTATCGAACTTCGGCCTGACAAGTGGAGATGCAGGGCTTAGAACAGCAGGTTTCATCGCGCTGGCAACTTTTTTACGGCCGGTAGGGGGTTGGCTCGGAGATAAATTCAATTCGTTCATCTTATTGATGGCAGTATTCGCCGGGTTGACGCTGGCTGGCGTGGTGCTGTCTTTTTCCCCAACCATCGAGCTTTACACAGTCGGTGTATTAAGTGTGGCCGTCTGCGCCGGTATTGGGAACGGACTTGTGTTCAAACTGGTGCCATTTTATTTTTCCAAACAGGCGGGGGTTGTCAACGGAGTTGTTTCCGCTATCGGCGGACTTGGCGGCTTCTTTCCACCTCTCGTCCTAAGTGCTGTGTATGGGTTGACCGGCCATTATGCCATTGGCTTTATGGCATTGTCACAATTCGCCCTCGCAAGTCTGATTATCGTAATCTGGATGTATTTTACAGACAAACTGCAGATGAGTCACGCTGCTATGAAAAATACAGTAGAAGGTATCATGATTACCGATCAGGATGGGGTGATACAATACGTCAATCCGGCGTTTACGGAAACTACCGGGTTTGAAGAAGACCAGGCGATTGGTAACACACCAAAAATCCTCAAATCAGGAAAACATGATGAAAAGTTTTATCGTGATATGTGGCAGGAGATAGAACAGGAAGGTTATTGGAAAGGGGAGATATGGAATAAACGGAAGAATGGTGAGATGTTCCTGGAATGGCTGACGATTAGCCCCATCCGGAATAAAAATGAACCCGTTACCGGTTATGTTGCTATGTTTTCAGAAATCACACCGGAGGAATAACGTGGAACCAATAAAACGGGATGCCTCAATCGGCATCCCGTTTATTTTAGAGGTTAAGCAAGTAGTGTTCTTCATCGCGGCTATGATGCCAGTTTACGACAAGCAGGCTGTCATACATCATAAGACGTTCCTCGGCTTGCTGATCAGCCGATAAGCTTTCTTCGATACGAGCTAGTATTTTTCTTAGTAAATCATGATCTCTGGTCAGCTGGGTGATGGTGTCAGCCATATCAGGATAGGCCTGTTTGATATCCTGGTATAGTCCTTCTTCTTCCGATGTCGCGTGGGAGATAATATGGTCACGCCAATGTTCAATCAAAATCAATTCCGCCTGCTTTGCTTCTTCCAAACGCTCCTCGCGATATAGACGCTTTAATACCTCTGTCATATCCTTCACTTGCCCATAAGCCGCTTCATGAATGGAGCGGTGGGCGTCCAGCTGCCGAAGTGCGGGTCCTGACATCTTCATCTTCCTTTCTATTGTGCTTTCTTGTTCGTTTGTTTCGAGTTAGCACGCCGGTAAATGATATATCTTCGTTTGATATATTCCAATGGCAGGCTCCATACATGGACGAGCCTAGTGAACGGCCATACGGCAAACAAGGTGAAGGCGGTAAACACATGAGCCTGGAAGCCCCAAGGAGCAGTAGCCAGCATTTCAGGCATCGGCCGGAATGTTAAAATTCCCCGGAACCAGGGCCCGATTGTATCACGGTAATCGAATTCTCCTCCTGTAGCCGTATACCAGGCCGTATTGGTAAAACCAACGACCGTGACGATTCCAATCAGCAGAAGCACCCACAAATCCTTGCGTGATCCATTAGTGCTGACGCGCTTATTGCGCAGCCTTCTAATCGTAAGCAGCGCACCGCCGATGACCATCGCTGCACCGGCCGCTCCACCAAACCAGACAGCTCCGAAATGATACATTTCTTCCGTGACCCCGATCATCGGGTAAAAGCCTTGAGGTACGAGAATTCCGCCAACATGGCCGAAAAATACTAAGATGACCCCATAATGAAATAGAATACTTCCCCATTTCAGGAGGGGATCGGTTTTTAAAAACTGACTGGATTGAGCGGACCATCCGAACTGATCATGGTTGTACCGATAAATATGGCCAACGACAAAAATCGTTAAGGTAATGTATGGATAGGCTACCCATAGTAAAAAATCGACTGGCGTCAACTGATATCAATCCCTTCATACCGTTTTGGCTTCGCGACGGGCGACGATGGAATCCAGCGTTTCCAAAGCGGCTGCTACGACAAATGCATATGGAGATCGCTGCTCGCGCAATTGTGCATAAAGTTGATCGATCGCTTTTTTATGAATATAGTAAAGCTTCTGGATAAAACTTTCTTCGGCTTCTGCCAGAAATTCAAGAATTAACGGGAAATAATCAGGCAGCTCATCATCTTTGATAAAATAGCCTGCTTTGGCGAATTCCAGTTTCAGTTTGACGAATCCGAGGCCACGTTCCCGTTTATCGCCAAAAACGCCATAAGTAAGATACAAGGAACAATCTTTGCTGAAGTCGAACTGCTTCACATAATTCTGGCTGAATTCAAGCCAGGAGGAATTCTCCACATAATTCCAGAAACGTAACAGATTATCTCTTTGGGGCGCCTCGGATAAGCCTTCCATGAAAAGCCTGACGTCTTCGTTCCGGAACCATTCTTCTTCCGGATAGCGCAGGAACAGGGAGCATAGCTTCAGAATATGTCTACTGTCTTCCATCTTTGGCACCTCCTGTCACATCGCTCCAATAAGATTCACTGTATTCGTAAGGATCTTTCCATTCCCCATTCATGGCGCATGATTCACACCCATCCATGAAATCGAAGCCTGCGCTGCCCTGATGGGCGAACATGTCTTCAGCCTGCTCGCGGTGCGCTTTCGGGATGACGTAACGGTCGCCATATTTAGCAATTGCGGATAGTTCATACATATCCCGCGCCATTTGTTCCGAGACGCCGACTTCATCGATAAGAGTGGTATCCGGTTCTTTGCCGAGGTCTACGCTCCGCATGTACGTACGCATGGCCACCAGTTTCTTAAGCACGGAAGCAACCAGCTCGGTATCTCCAGCTGTCATCAGGTTGGCTAAATATTCAATCGGGATCCGGAATTGATCGATTGCCGGAAAAACAACAGATGGATCAAGGTCGTTAAAGTGGCCATTGAAAGCATCGACGATCGGGCTCAACGGCGGAATGTACCAGACCATTGGAAGGGTACGATATTCCGGATGGAGCGGAAGAGCGATTTTCTGCTCGCAGGCCAGCTTGTATACTGGGGATTCCTGAGCTGCTTCGATCCAGTCTTCAGGAATGCCGTCTTTTTTCGCTTGAGCGATCACTTCCGGGTCATTCGGATCCAAAATTAAATCGAGCTGTGCTTCGTAAAGATCCTGATCATTCGGAACCGAAGCTGCTTCTTTGACTCGGTCGGCATCATAAAGGACGATACCGATATAACGGATTCTTCCGACACACGTTTCCGAGCAGATGGTCGGGTCGCCGTTTTCGATTTTCGGAAAACAGAATGTACACTTTTCCGCTTTATTGGTCTGCCAGTTGAAATAGACTTTTTTATACGGGCAGCCGGACATGCAGAACCGCCAGCTCCGGCAGGCATCCTGATCGACGAGGACAATGCCGTCCTCTTCCCGTTTATACATGGCACCTGATGGACAGGAAGAGACACAGGATGGGTTGACGCAGTGTTCGCAAATCCGGGGCAGATACATCATGAATGCCTGCTCGAATTCGAACTTCACTTTCTCATCGACCCCTTGCATGTTCGGGTCTCGCTTACCCGTCTCGTGAACCCCTGCCAGGTCATCCTCCCAGTTCGGTCCCCATAGAATGTCCATATATTCACCGGTCAACTGCGACTTCGGACGTGCGACCGGCTGATGATTTTTCTCGGGGCTATGAACGAGGTGCTCGTATTCATATGTCCACGGTTCGTAATATTCATCTAGGTCAAGCATGTCAGGATTATAGAAAAGGTTCAAAAGCTTGTTCGCTTTCCCGCCGGCTTTCAGGGAAAGCTTTCCGTTTCGCATTTCCCAGCCGCCTTTGTTCTTCTCTTGATTCTCCCATTCCTTCGGATAACCGATCCCGGGTTTCGTTTCGACATTGTTCCACCACATGTACTCGGCGCCTGGTCTGTTTGTCCAGGTATTGTTACAGGTCACGCTGCAGGTGTGGCAGCCGATACATTTATCCAAATTCATGACCATTCCAAATTGCGCTTTAATCTTCAAGCCAATCCACCTCGCTTCGGTCCATTCTGCGGATTTGTACTTGCTCATCCCGCTGGTTGCCGGTTGGACCATAGTAGTTGAAACCATAACTTAATTGGGCGTATCCGCCTATCATCTGCGTCGGCTTGATGTGGATTCTTGTTGGGCTATTGAAGGTACCTCCGCGATCTTTCGTAATTTTGGAACCGGGCACATTAATCAGACGGTCCTGAACGTGATACATGAACACGACCCCTCGAGGAAGCCGGTGGCTCGTGACAGCCCTGGCTACGACGACACCATTCCGGTTATACATTTCGAGCCAGTCATTATCCTTGATACCTGCTTCATCCGCGTCCAGGTTGTTCAGCCAGACGTGCGGGCCGCCGCGGAACAAAGTCAGCATCGGAAGCGTATCACCATACGTGCTGTGGTACGACCACTTGAAGTGTGGGGTCAGGTATCTTAATGTAATCTCTTTTTGTCCCTCGGCCGGTCTATTATCGGATGAATAAAATGACGCCTTTTTTAATGGCGGCTTGAATGTAGGAAGTTCTTCCCCGAACTCAAGCATCGTTTCATGATCCAAATAGAAGTGCTGCCTTCCGGTCAATGTCCGCCACGGTATCATCCGTTCAACGTTCGTGGTAAACGGAGAATAGCGCCTGCCGCCTGTTTCCGTTCCACTATAGACAGGCGAAGAGATGACCTTTTGCGGCTGGGCTGTAATTTCGGCGAAAGAGATATGTTCCTCCGCGCGCTCTTCTGCAAGGTGCCTTAATTCCTGTCCTGTTTTATCCTCGAGTGTCTTCCAGGCTTTCATTGCAAGAGAACCGTTGGTGGTACTGGATAATGTCAATATCGTTTCGGCCACATCAATATCGTTATATAAGCTTGGACAGTCTTGATAGAAAGCCGATTTTTTCGATGGGCCAAGCATATCGAAAAGTTTGGCATACTCTTCCTTTGCATCCCAGGCCATTCCTTTGGCTCCAATAGAATGTTTGATTTTCGGACCAAGGGAAATGAACTTGTCATAGACTTTAGAGTACTCCCTTTCAACCACCTGGATTTTAGGGAAGTTAACCCCAGGGACCGGCTTGGTGCCGTCTGTTTTCCAATCAGGTACGTGCCCGTATGTCTGGGCAATTTCATCGGTAGAATCATGCAGCAGCGGGGAAGTGACCGTATCATATACCTTTTCCGGTAAATGCTGTGCAGCCAGGTTAGAAAATCGCCTGGCAAGCTTTTTGAAAATATCCCAGTCCGACCGGCTTTCCCATGGAGGGGTGATGGCCGGGTTGAACGGATGGACGAACGGGTGCATATCCGTCGAGCTTAAATCATGCTTCTCATACCAGGTGGCCGCCGGAAGGACGATGTCGGAGTATAGGCCGGTGCCTGACATCCGGAAATCCAGATTGACGAGTAAATCCAGTTTCCCGGTCGCCGATGGAATCTCCAGGTTCAGTTCTTTTGCCTCCAGGTCTTCTGTTTCTTCACTGAGGTTATGACCGTGCGTACCCAGCAGATGCTTAAGGAAATATTCATGCCCTTTGGCGGAACTGCCGATCAAATTCGCCCGCCAGACAAACATGGATTTTGGAAAATTGACCGGATCATTCGGAGATTCGATGGAAAAGTTCATCTCCTTTTTGGACACAGCATCCACTAAATGCTCGGTATTGGCTTCTGGTGATTTTGCTTCATCATACATTGCGATAGCATTTTTATTGAACTGTGGGTAAGACGGCAGCCAACCGAGCCGTGCCGCCAGTACGTTATAATCTGCTAAATTCTGATATTTTGGCTGATCAATCAATGGGGAAGCCAAATCGCGTGTTTTCTGTTCGTCATATTTCCACTGTTCGGTAGCGAAATAAAAGAAAGAGGTGCCATTTTGCAGCCTTGGCGGTCCGCCCCAATCCCGGGCCATCGCAACAGTCTGCCAGCCTTCCAGCGGGCGTACCTTCTCCTGGCCGACATAATGGGCCCAGCCGCCTCCATTGACTCCCTGAGAACCGGTCAACAAAACAAGGTTAAGTACCGCCCGGTAGATAGTATCAGAATGGTACCAATGGTTAATCCCTGATCCCATGATAATCATCGAACGCCCTTTACTATCAATGGCGTTCTGAGCGAACTCCCTTGCGATCTGAGCGACAAGTTTGGGGCTGACACTTGTATACTTTTCCTGCCATTTTGGGGTATACGGCCGGTCTTCGTCATAATTGGCGGGGTTTTCTTTCGTCAGACTTCTGTTAACCCCTGTCTGGGCACACATCAGATCAAAGACGGTCGTTACATAAACCGGGCCGTCTGTGGTCTCGATTTCTTTCATAGGTATGTCAGCTTTGAAGACGCGGTTATCATCCTGCTCAAACGCTGCGACACATACCTGGTCGATTTTACTTTCGTGGCCCTGTAAGGACAGGGCAGGGGAGATTGTGTCAATATTATTGACTTTATCTGCCTTTAGCAGGTTCCAATTCTTTTCACCATCCCAGCGGTGTCCAATCGAACCATTTGGTATGGCAAAATCTTTGGTCTCTTCGTCATAGACTACTGTTTTCCATTCTGCTTTTTCTGTGGTGAAGGAAAGGTCGCTTGCACGCAGGAAGCGGTCCGCTTTTAAGCCGTGCCTGGTATTTTTTACTCCGCCTGCATAACTGACCATTGACATGGCAGGAATAGGAGAGAATCCAAAGATCCGGTCCGGTCCGTACGTTTGTATCGTATGGATAAGCTGAGCGGAAATCAGTGTTTCTACTTCATCCCATTCCGCCCGGACGAATCCTCCTTTTCCGCGCGTCTGTTTATACTGCGTGGATAATTCAGTGTTTTCAACAATGGAAGCCCACGCTTTGACAGGGTCATCGGTTTTCTTAACTGCATCTCGCCAGATTTCTAACAGTTTACTTCGGATATAAGGATAGCGCACCCGATGGGGGCTATATGTATACCAGGAGAAGCTTGCACCCCGCGGGCATCCGCGTGGCTCGTATTCCGGCATATCCGGTCCGGTGGTCGGATAATCCGTTTGCTGGGTTTCCCAGGTAATGATTCCGTCTTTGACGTGGATTTTCCAGCTGCATGAACCGGTACAATTGACACCATGTGTCGAGCGGACAACTTTATCATGCTGCCAGCGGCTGCGATAATAATTTTCCGTGTTACTGCGCGACTTTGGGGACATTTCGCTGTGTTCTGTCTCTGGCTGTGTTTTACCTAAGTACTTCAGTTTCTGTAAAAATGGTGGAGTTTTTCTAGGCATTTTCACATCTCCTTACATTTTTTAAGGGTAAAACATGCATGAAGAATATTGATATTAAATTTATGGTAACAGATTCCATTCTTATTTTCACAATATTTGGTTAACTTTAACCTATATTTTATAAATTCGACAAAAAAACCGAGCAATTTTTATGCTCGGGTAAGTGAAAATGTGATATTTATCATGATTAAGGTAAGTCTAATTCAGGCAGCCATTGAGACATATGGTCTTTTATTTCTTTGTAAGTTTCCTCCTGGTCAGGTATGAGTACTCTTTTTGTTTCGTGCATGGGAATTACTTGAAAATCTGTACCGGCTTGCCCGTCAGTGAAGGGTTCATAATCTACAATAGTAGGGACGAAGGAAGGCTTGTTCAAAGCTATGGAATCATCGTGTCTATCTAATTCGATTTCTACTTGCAGGATACCGCCGATCCGGCGGTGGATTTCTTCCTGTGCAGAGATGAAATTTCCAAGTGAATAGATTACCAGGGTATCATTTCCCTTTTTTCCTTCAAGCATTTCGATGGGCTGCAGGACGTGAGGATGGTGGCCGAGAATCACGTGAGCCCCGGCATCAGCCATCACTTGAGCTAATTCTTTCTGGTCGCGATTGGGCATGCGCTCATATTCCGAGCCAAAATGCACACTGACGACGACAGCATCCGCTTGTTTATTCGCTCGTGTGATATCTGATTTAATTTTTTGTTCGTCAATCAAATTGACGAGATAATTTTTTCCGGATGGTAAAGGGATACCATTGGTTCCATACGTATAGCTTAAAAATGCAACATCGATTCCTTCTTCTGTCTGAATCACGCGAAGTTTCTTCTGATCTTTCTGGCTTTTGTATGCTCCTGTGTAGGTCATATCAATAGACTCCCAATGGGAAAGAGAGTTATTAATTGCTTGTTCTCCTCGGTCAAGAGTATGATTATTGGCGATCGAAACGACATCGATTCCACTTTCCTTTAGGGCATCTCCGACTTCAGTAGGACTGTTGAAGGCTGGATAGCCGGATAAACCGAAATCAGCCCCGCCAATCATCGTTTCCTGATTAGCTATGGCTATAGTTGCTTCTTCCAAGTAGGGCGCTGTATTCTCGAACATTGGCGTGAAATCATACCCATCAGCGGTTTGGGCATCACGATAGACTGGGGCATGAATCAAAATATCACCGATGGCAGCCAGTGTTATTTTAGGATTAACAGGATATTCTTGTTTAGTAGGGTCGTCAGACTGTTTGGCGGTTAAGTCATTGGCGAAAAATTGTTTGTCGGGCGACTGCGCACATGCTCCCATAACAAACGAAAGCATTACCAGCAAAAATACTTTTTTCATATGAAGTGCCCCTTTAATAAGTAGATTGTTGGAATTGGAAAGACCTTTTACCTATAGTATAAAGCGTTTTCACAAAAATAAAAGCAAGTCCCTCCAATCTTCGACAAGAAAGGAGGGATTTGCTGTTATATGGAATGAGCATGGTGTTTAGCTGTTCGGGGATTTCGCTGCATCGTCAAATACATGACGAACCCAGAAGCTGCTAATAAGGCACTGGTGACATAAAAGACAGAAGAGAACCCGAAGAACCCGGAAAGCATCCCGCCAAGCGCGGGGCCAATCATATTCCCTAAGAAGCGAATGCTTGTGTTATACCCGAGTACTTCTCCTTGCATGGCAAGTGGAGCCTCCTGGCGAATGTAAGCAGTGCGGACTGGAATGATTCCCCCGATGGAGGCCCCCAACAGGAATCGGATGATGACTAGCTGCCAGATACTTGTAACAAAGGCACCTGGAAGATAGACAATCCCTGCCATAAATAACAGGAACACCAAGATTTTAATATAACCGACCTTGTCGGCAATGCTGCCCCAGCGTCTCGCCATCAACAGGTTACCAAGTCCCGCAGCGGAAAAGGCAATGCCGGAAAAGAATGCAAGGTTGGCAGGACCATGTAATTCCGCAACATACAAGGATAAAATCGGCTGGATGCTGAAATGGGCGATTTGGACAAATAAAGATACGAGCATTACCATCAGCAACACAGGATGCCGTAAAATATGTCCGATTACCTCTTTCCGGGAATAGCTTGTCTTACTATCACTGCTTTCATCGTTAATCTTGAATTCTTTGATTCCAAAGATGACGATAAAAGCAGATAGAAAGACGGTGATAGAAGTCCCCTGAAAAGTAGCGGAATACCCGAATGTGTCAGCCAACACTCCCCCAAGCATCGGCCCCATCAAACTCCCGGTAATACTGCCGGTCTGCAGTGTCCCCAGAACTTTACCGGCAATATGCTTCGGTGTCTGTGTGGCAATCAACGCTTGTGACATCGGAATGAATCCGGTAAATACTCCCATGAATAAGCGCAGGAAGAATAATTGCCAGACAGAATCAGCTAACCCCATCAAAAAGACGGACACCCCCAGGCCAACGGCAGAAATGATCAATATTTTCTTTCTGCCATAACGATCACCGACCCGGCCCCATACGGGCGCAAATAAAAATGCCGTTACAAAGGTGACGCCAAACACCCAGCCCGACCACTGTTGGACGTAAGCGTCAGAAAAATTACCAAAGCTATCGATATATAAAGAAATAAACGGAAGAACCATGGTGATGCTTCCTGCAATAAAGAAGTTAGCAAACCACATGATGAATAAATTTCGTTTAGCCATACTTTCCTGGTCCACGATAATGAATCACTTCTTTCAAACTATTTCGTAACCCTAAATATTACTGCATCATTCTAAACTTATAACATACTCTTCACCTGGTTGAAAGAAAAATGCACACTGCTTGCAGTGCATTCCCATAAGAGGCCTAATCAATAAAAGACCCGAAAAGTCGAAGACTTGATTTCAAGATAACAAGGGTTCTTTACCATAATAGCGTCAGGGCTGGTCGGGAAACTACTCGCTTTCCTGCGGGGGACCTGGCAAGCCTCCTCAGGATTTCGCCTTTGCGGGGTCTTGCCTAGATCCTTCTCCCGCGGGAGATTCCTGTGGGATTCAGTAGAGGGGTCTTGAATGAAAAAAAGCCCTCCGTTATGATGCATTTGTACAACCAAATACAAACAAACATCAAAAGGAGGACTTCCCCTTGAATTCTAATAGGAATGCTAAAATAAATCAAATCTCTGGAGAATCCTTAGTGATCGGTATCGATATCGCTAAAAAAACCCATTATGCATGCGCGGTCGATGATCGCGGACGGGAACTCCAACGTCCCGTTGGATTTACTCAGAGTAGGGCTGGCTTCGAAGGGTTTCACAAACAGATAAAGGAATGGCTGCACCAACATGGAAAAAGTGAGGTTATCATCGGGTTTGAACCCACAGGTCATTACTGGATGAACCTGGCTGCTTTCCTCCTTGAAGAGGACATCTCTTTTGTGGTCGTCAATCCTGCGCATGTGAAACAATCGAAAGAGTTTGATGATAATCTTCAAACAAAAAACGATAAAAAGGACGCAAGATTGATTGCGAAACTCATGATTGGTGGTAATTTCAGCTATCCCAGAATTCCAGAAGGTATAGAAGCTGAACTGAAAAACGGCTCCATAACGCGGTGGAAACTGAAAGACAAACAAGCGATGTTGAAAAACCAAATGACGGGGTTGATCGACCAGTACTTTCCTGAATTTAAAACCGTCATCAAAGGGTTTGGTCAATTGGCTTGCGCCATTTTGAAATACACGCCTTTTCCTGAGGATCTACTAAACCAGGAGGTAGAGGAACTGGCACTGATGTATAAAGAAAAAGCGGGTATATCCTCTCCTTCGAAAAGTAAGATTCGAGAGATGAAACGGGCAGCTGAAAACTCCATTGGTATTTCGACAGGCAAAGAGGTGGCACGCTTTGAAATCGCCGCACTTGTCGATCAGTTTCTTCTAATCGAACGTCAACTGACAGAACTCAATCATCACTTAGAAGATTTAGTCACCCAGCTGGATGAATACGAATACCTGATATCGATTCCCGGCATTGGAAAGCATACGATCATTGATTTGATTGCGGAAACGGGTTCACTTAAGCAGTACACACATTCACGCCAACTCATTAAATTAGCGGGATTAACACTGCGCGAGAACTCTTCCGGTTACCATAAAGGTCAAAAGAAAATTTCCAAACGGGGACGAAAACGGCTCAGAAACCTTCTTTTTCGCGCCATATTGCCTTTGATTCAAAATAATCGTGCGTTTAAAGAATTGTACCAGTACTACATTACTCGTCCCGTTAATCCTTTGAAAAAGAAGGAAGCAATGGTCGTGTTGTGCGGAAAACTGTTAAAGATCTTTTTTGGTTTATCGAACCGCCAGGTTCACTTCAATGAGGACCGAATGAAACAGGACCTCCACTGTCTTCAACAGGCAGCGTAACCTATATTTCTGACCCATAAGATGACACGGAGAAGCTGGCGCAAAGCGAGACAACAGACTACGAGTCTATGCGGGAGAATAAAGCCGGCCTCTGCCTTATGATGAGACCAAACGAAGGAATGTAGGCGCACGACGCCAAGAGACATGGGAGGGTAAGTCCTCATAAGAAAGCAGGGATCCAAGGTGCATCGATTCATACAAAAAAGATCGCCTAATACAGTTAGGAAACGCAACGCGTCCCTTCGATTTCCTTAATATTGAAGAAAAGGAATAACTTGTTTAACAAATGAAGTATAAAAAAAATTTAAAAGTGTTAAAACGATCTTTAACCCTTGGTGTATCAACATTTCCGGAGGGAGTCTCGCAGTTTCCCAACCACCCCCTCGGAAGAATGGGAGAAAAGAACCTCCTATTATAGATAAGACTGTCTTCAGCAATTATTGGTTACAAGCACGTTCTTACAAGTAGCTCGCCCTTTGGTTGAAAGACTGCATTTGATGTTTCCGTTTCTCCCATAAACGCAAGGAGGTCCGGGAAATTGCGAGACTCCTGTGGGATGAACATGAGCGGTGAGATCCCGCAAGGCGAAGCCTGAGGAAGCTCACCACATACCCACGGAAAGCGAGTAATTTCCCGGACCTCCATACGCTCTCAACCGTAACGGAAATAGTTTCTCGCGAAACTGAGTCTTCAAGTAAAGGGAGCTTAAAGGGAATAATAACCAATAAAATAATCTGAATATTCATTTGAACCATTAGGAAAGTTGATTTACTATTTAGGAATATAGAATTTTTTGAAGATACGAAAGACGAGTGAATAGAGGAGGTTGTGGTTTGGAATTTAACATATCCCCGTTAGGCGATCATGGAGCCATCATCGATCTTGGTAAAACGATTGATGAAGCATCCCATGAACGAGTCAAACAAGTAACAGCATTTCTGAATGATAAACCATTTGATTGGCTAATAGAGTATATTCCTGCTTTTACTACCGTGGCGTTATTCTACGACCCTGTCAAAGTAATGGAACAAAAAGATAAATCTTTTGCATTGCCTTATGAAATTGTCAGAACAACGATCGAGAAAGAGCTCCCTAAATTGGGAGTGGGAGAAAAAAAACAAGGCCGGGTTGTAGAAATTCCTGTTTGCTATGGCGGGGATTTAGGCCCGGATTTAACTCAAGTGGCCAGACATAATGATTTAACGGAAGAAGAAGTCATTGAGCTTCATACTGCCGGCGACTATTTGGTTTATATGATTGGGTTCGCCCCTGGATTCCCCTATATTGGGGGAATGAAAGAAGAGATTGCCACGCCAAGAAAGGAAGAGCCGCGTCTGAGCATACCAGCTGGGTCGGTCGGGATCGCGGGGAGCCAAACAGGCGTATATCCGATAGAAACCCCTGGAGGCTGGC
The DNA here is from genome assembly GCF_900176565.1 of Thalassobacillus devorans. GTDB lineage: Bacteria > Bacillota > Bacilli > Bacillales > Halobacillaceae > Thalassobacillus > Thalassobacillus devorans_A. The sequence goes on along the minus strand of NZ_FXEH01000005.1, from coordinate 934,215 downwards.
AATTGATTGGTCAAACGCCTGTACGTCTTTTTAAACCGGACCAGGAGCCTCCTTCCTTGCTCCATGCTGGCGATAAAGTTGTATTCAAGGCAATCAGCCGTAGCGAATTTGACGCTTATAAGGAGGAGCAATCATGATTAAAGTTTTGAAACCAGGATTGCTTACCAGTGTGCAGGATCTTGGTAGAACAGGTTATCAAACCTATGGCGTCATTGCCAGTGGTGTAATGGATCCGGCAGCCCACCGTATCGCTAACTTACTTGTAGGAAATAGGGAGGGTGCAGCTACGCTGGAAATTACACTGAGCGGGCCGGTACTGGAATTTCAGGAGGATGCGCTGATTTCCTTATGTGGAGGTGACCTTTCCGCAACAATCGGGAGTAAGCAGGTTAAACCATGGCGTCCGGTTTATGTGAAAAAGGGAAGTGAACTTCGTTTTGGTCAGGCAAAAGAAGGCTGCCGGGTTTATTTAGCGGTTGCTGGCGGCTTTCATGTGCCGGAAGTAATGGAGAGCAAGTCTACCTATCTTCGCGCCGGCCTGGGTGGTTTTCATGGACGAGCCTTAAAAGAAGGAGACGAACTTGCAGCGCAGGAATTATCGGAAGCAGCTGCAAAGATTCAAAGTTTCTTGCAGAAGCAAGCTGGTGGAGAATCGTTTATTAGTATGGATTGGCACGTAGCATCTGAATTTATTCCTGTATTCAAAGAAGAACAGCCGGTACGGGTTATAAAAGGAAGGCAATACGAGTTATTCAAAAAAGAGAGTCAGGAAGCGTTCTTCTTTGAGCCATATCAAATCGGAAGCAAATCAGACAGGATGGGTTACCGTCTCGAAGGGCCAAAGCTGCAGCTGGATAAGGAACAGGAGATGATTTCTGAAGCGGTAGGGTTTGGCACCATCCAGGTACCTTCCAATGGCCAGCCGATCATCCTTCTTGCTGATAGGCAGACGACAGGAGGGTACCCGAAAATCGGACAGGTTGCCTCCGTCGACATACCAGTCGTAGCGCAATTAAAACCTGGTGAGAAAGCCCGTTTTCAGGAAATTTCACTTGAAAAAGCCCAACAGCTTTATTTAGAAAGAGAAAAAAGCATCCAGCAGCTTGCCCAGGGTATACGTCTGAAATTAAAAGAGGAGGTACGATAATGGCAATCATAGATTTGAATTGTGATATGGGAGAAAGCTTTGGCACCTATCAAAAAGGTCGGGATGAGGAGATCCTCGAACATATTACATCGGCCAACGTAGCATGCGGCTTTCATGCCGGTGATTTTACGACGATGCGAAAGACAACAGAAATGGCAATGGAAAAAGGAGTAGGCATCGGTGCACACCCGGGATTGCCGGACCTGATGGGCTTTGGTCGTCGAAATATAGATATCAGCCCTCAAGAGGCTTATGAACTGGTAGTCTATCAGATTGGAGCGTTGAATGGGTTTGTAAAAGCAGAAGGAGGAAGCCTTCAGCATGTGAAGCCGCATGGTGCTCTTTATAATATGGCCGCCAAACGTCAGGACTTGTCTGAAGCGATAGCAGAAGCGGTTTACAAGGTGGATCCGGAGCTCGTTTTATTCGGGCTGGCAGGAAGTGAATTAGTGAAAGCAGGCAAACAGGCCGGCCTCCGTACTGCCAGTGAAGTTTTCTCCGACCGGACGTATCAGGAGGATGGAACATTGACCTCGAGGAAAGAACAGAATGCCCTGCTGACTGATTATGAGGAGGCAGTTTCCCAGGTGATCCGGATGGTCAAAGAAAAAAAAGTACACACTATCCAAGGAAAGGATATTGATGTGCAGGCGGATACGATTTGTATCCACGGGGATGGCGAAAACGCTTTGGATTTCGCAAAATATATCAATCGGGCACTAAAGGAATCTGGCATTGAAACAGTAAAGGTCAGGGATGTATTGAAATAACAGCGAGGAGTGAAACAGATGGACAAAAAATCACGGATGAGGCTGCTGCTGGGGGCAGCGTTTTTGATGGCGACTTCAGCCATAGGGCCTGGATTCCTGACACAAACGACACATTTTACGGAACAATTAGCGGCTAGCTTTGGCTTTGTTATTCTAGTATCTATCATCATTGATATTGGAGCTCAGTTGAACATTTGGAGGATTATCGCTATCTCAGAAAAACCGGCCCAGGACATTGCCAACAAGCTTCTTCCTGGCCTTGGCTTTGTTTTGTCTGCCTTAATTGTGGCAGGCGGATTGGCTTTTAATATTGGTAATATAGCTGGTGCAGGTCTTGGTACTAACGTACTGTTCGGAATTTCACCAGAAATGGGGGCGCTCTTCAGTGGTCTCGTTGCTATTGGAGTCTTCCTCGTTCGGGAAGCTGGTAAGGTGATGGACCGCTTCGCCCAAATGCTTGGCTTTTTAATGATCGGTTTGACGGTTTATGTCATGTTCACCGCTACCCCTCCCCTTGGAGAGGCAGCTGTGAAGACGATTGCCCCTGATACCATCGATTTTCTTGCGATTGTAACACTCGTCGGCGGGACTGTCGGCGGCTATATTACCTTTGCCGGCGGGCACCGCTTACTAGAAGCGGGAGTCAAGGGGAAGGAATCCCTGGGGTATGTCAATCGCAGCGCGGTATCAGCCATCGGTTTCGCTTCCATCATGCGTGTCTTTCTATTTTTGGCCGCCCTCGGAGTAGTTGCCCAGGGCATTCAATTAGATCCAGGCAACCCGGCGGCCACTGTCTTCCAATCAGCGGCTGGAAATGTCGGGTATAAGATCTTCGGGGTTGTCATTTGGGCAGCTGCTGTTACATCTGTCGTAGGAGCAGCTTATACATCCGTTTCCTTTATCCGTTCGTTCAGTAACACCATTGAAAAGAACCATAAATGGTTCATCGTTGGATTCATAGCTATATCTACTTTGGTATTTGTGTCCGTCGGGCGTCCTGTCAGTATATTAATTCTGGTCGGTTCCCTGAATGGTTTGATTTTGCCACTTGCCCTTGGAGTTATGATTATCGCTGCCCATAAAAAATCAATCGTTGGGGATTATAAGCATCCGCTGTGGATGACTATTTTCGGGGCATTAATAGTTATTGTCATGTCTTATATGGGCTTCGTCACGCTGCTCGATGGTATCCCGCATTTATTTGAATAAAAGGAAAGGAGAGACACTTATGGAACTGCCGGAAAAGTGGACTCCAGAAATAGCACGGGAAAAAATTCGAACGCAATACTGGACAGGCCCGACATCAGGTTTGACTCCGGGATATATCCAGGGAAACCTGGTCGTCCTGCCAGAAGAAATGGCCTTTGAGTTTTTATTGTTTTGTCAACGCAACCCAAAGCCTTGTCCCGTTTTGGATGTAACAGAGCCAGGTTCTCCCGTTCCTCGTCTCGTTGCTCCAGATTCAGATCTTCGTAAAGATCTTCCCGGTTACCGTGTTTATCGCAATGGACAACTCACAGAAGAGCTGGGGGACATAACAGAACAATGGGACGAAAAAATGGTGGGCTTCCTCCTTGGATGCAGCTTTACCTTTGAGCAGGCACTGATAGATTATGGAATACCACTTCGTCATATAGAAGAAAACAAGAATGTTGCCATGTATAAAACCAGTATTCCCTGTGTACCTGCCGGCCGTTTTTCCGGGCCGATGGTTGTGAGCATGCGGCCAGTGAAAGCAGCCGATATTCCTAAAGCTGTCCAGGTTACCAGCAGGTTTCCTTCGGTACATGGAGCCCCAGTCCATGTCGGTGACCCGGAAGCGATTGGTATTACTGACCTTTCCGATCCGGACTTTGGCGATCCGGTCACGATCAAATCCGGAGAAATTCCGGTATTCTGGGCCTGCGGAGTTACTCCTCAGGCAGTTGCCATGCATATGAAGCCGGAAATCATGATCACTCATGCACCAGGACACATGTTTATTACTGATAAGAAAAATGAAGAATATAGTATTTGATAAGCAACCTAGCTGCTGCTCTTGATTGTTAATCCCTTTCAGGAGCAGTTTTTTTATGGGTATCTTTACTAAAAATTTTTTAGTGTTAACGCTTGCAAAACTTGTATATACAAATTATACTTGGAGCATAACTTGTATATACATGTAATGACGGCTGGGAAATTTGTGAGGAGGTAGTATACCAATGTTTAAAAAACTTTTTGGCAAAAATGATAAAGAGACAATTCTGACTGCACCTGTGACAGGGAAAGTGGTAGATTTAACGGAGGTTCCGGATCCGACATTTTCACAGAAAATGATGGGAGAAGGTCTTGCAATCGAACCATCGGAAGGGAAGGCAGTGGCCCCGTTTGACGGCGAAGTCGTGCAATTATTCCCTACCAAGCATGCAATCGGCTTAAAAAATAAAGCCGGTGTTGAAGTGTTAGTGCATATCGGCCTCGAAACCGTAGGAATGAATGGAGAAGGGTTCGAAGCTTCTGTGAAACAAGGAGATAAAGTGAAAACAGGCCAGACATTAGTCACTTTCGATCTTTCAAAAATTGAGGAACAAGCTTCAAGCACTGTGACTCCTGTCATTATTACGAATAGTAATGAATTTACCTTGGAGTTTTATAATCAGGGAGATGTACAAGCAGGGTCCACAGAAATTATGGAAATCAAGCCAAAGGCCAACTAACTTTTACGGGAGGAAACCATAATGGATTTGAATAATCAGGCAAAACAGATTTTAGAAGCCATCGGCGGCAAGGAATATATCAATGCCGCTACCCATTGTGTCACACGCTTGCGGCTGGCTTTGAATGATGAAAGTAATGTCGATCAGGAAAAGCTTAATAACATAGAGGCAGTGAAAGGTTCTTTCTCAACTAACGGCCAGTTCCAAATTGTAATCGGACAAGGTACAGTCGATAAAGTGTACCAGGAGTTGATTTCTCTCACGGGTATCGGTGAACAGACAAAAGAAGATGTCAAAGCGGCATCTTCAGAAAAAATGAATCCGCTTCAAAAGGCGATAAAAGTACTGGCGGACATCTTTATACCGATTCTTCCGGCGATTGTTACCGCTGGTCTACTGATGGGTCTTAACAACATCCTTGCTGGTCCTGGTATTTTTTATGAGGAGCAATCTTTGATTGATGTCTATCCTCAATGGTCCGGTATTGCTGAAATGATCAATCTGATTGCGAATACGGCTTTCGTATTCCTGCCAGGTCTGATTGGCTGGTCGGCCGTGAAAAAGTTCGGCGGAAGTCCATTGTTCGGTATTGTTCTTGGTCTTATTTTAGTTCATCCCGACCTGATGAATGCCTGGGATTATGGTAATGCTTTAAAAGAAGGCAATATCCCGACCTGGAACTTGTTCGGAATGGAAATTGAAAAAATAGGTTACCAGGGGCAGGTGCTGCCAGTCTTGTTAGCTTCCTGGGTGTTGGCTAAATCTGAAGTTTGGCTGCGTAAGCGTATACCGGATTCCTTACAATTACTGATTGTTGCTCCGACAACCTTATTAGTGACAGGGTTCTTGACTTTCTTATTTATCGGACCAGCGATGTTCTTTGTCGGAAACTTGCTGACCGATGGATTGGTATCAATTTTTGACCAATTTGCTGCATTAGGTGGTTTGATCTATGGTGGTTTATACGGACTGTTAGTTGTCACTGGTATGCATCATACGTTCCTTGCTGTTGATATACAGCTGGTTGGCAGTACAGGTACAACTTTCCTATGGCCGATGCTTGCGTTGTCCAATATCGCGCAAGGTTCTGCAGCATTTGCTATGTTTCTTGCAACCAAGGATGAAAAGTTGAAAGGCCTGGCTTCTACTTCAGGGATTTCAGCGTACCTTGGTATCACGGAACCGGCTTTATTCGGTGTCAACCTGCGTTTTAAATATCCATTTGTAATAGCGCTGATTTCTTCTGGTATTGCAGGTATGTATATTACAGTGGCGCGGGTAACTGCTACTTCTATTGGCGTCGGCGGCATCCCTGGTTTCTTGTCGATCAGCGCCGGAAAATGGGGACCTTTCTTCGTAGGAATGGCGATCGTCATCATCTTGCCAATGGTCATCACTTATCTGTGGGCGAAGCGTAGAGGCGATTGCTGATTTTTACCTATGTAACAAACGACTGGTTTTTATATAATTAGCTAAGTATTACTATATGTTGGTGGTGTTTTTTATGAATCAAGCATGGTGGAAGAAAGCAGTAGTCTACCAGATTTACCCGAAAAGCTTTAACGATACGACAGGGAATGGTGTCGGTGATCTGCAAGGCATCGTGGAAAAACTGGATTATTTAAACGGATTAGGGGTCGATGTCCTTTGGCTGACCCCTCCTTATAAATCTCCGCAGCGGGATAACGGATATGATATCAGTGATTATTATGATATCCATCCGGAATACGGAACGATGAAAGACTTTGATGAATTGATTGCCGGTGTACACGAGCGGGGTATGAAGCTGATTATGGATATCGTCGTCAACCATACATCAACTGACCACGAATGGTTCCAACAGTCGAAGCAGTCGAAGGACAATCCGTATCGTGATTACTATATTTGGAGAGATGGCAAAGATGGCGGTCCCCCGAACAACTGGAAATCAAAATTCGGCGGTTCCGCCTGGCAATATGATGAGCAGACAGACCAGTATTACTTGCACCTGTTTGATGTCACCCAGGCTGATTTGAATTGGGAAAACGAACAGGTCAGAAAAAGCATTTACGAAATGATGAGCTTTTGGGCGGAAAAAGGCGTGGATGGTTTCCGTTTGGATGTGATCAACTTAATCTCCAAAAATCAGGCATTTCCGGATGATGATGGCAGTGTCGCACCGGGAGACGGGCGTAAGTATTATACAGACGGCCCCCGTGTCCACGAATACATGCAGGAGATGAACCGCGAGGTATTCGGAAAATACGACCTGCTCACCGTAGGAGAAATGTCTTCAACAACTATTGATCATTGTATTCTTTATACACGTCCGGAACGTAAAGAACTTAGCATGACCTTCAATTTCCACCATTTGAAGGTCGATTACCCGAACGGTGAAAAATGGACCGTAGCTGATTTTGATTTTTATGAGCTAAAGAAAATCCTGTCTACATGGCAGAAAGAAATGAATGTCGGAAAAGGCTGGAACGCTTTATTCTGGTGCAACCATGACCAGCCTCGCGTACTGTCCCGATTTGGTGATGACGTCAATTACCCAGTAGAGTCAGGAAAAATGCTGGCGACAACCATTCACATGATGCAGGGAACCCCTTATGTCTACCAAGGGGAGGAATTCGGTATGACCAACCCTTACTTTGATACCATTGACCAGTACCGGGATGTAGAATCATTGAATATGTATCAAATTTTGAAAGAAGAAGGGGTTACGGAAGACGAAATCATTGAGATTTTGAAACAGAAATCCCGGGATAACTCACGGACCCCAGTCCAATGGGATGACAGCAAAAATGCCGGTTTTTCTGAAGCTGAACCATGGATCGAAATAGCTGACAACTATGAGACGGTCAATGCTGAAAAGGCGATGGAACAGAAAGATTCTGTATTCTATCATTACCAACAGTTGATTCAACTGCGAAAAGAATATGACATTATCACGTACGGGGATTACGAATGGATTCTCCAGGATGATGAGCAGATTTTCGCTTATGTACGTAAGTGGAAGGACGAAACTCTGCTTGTCGTCAACAATTTCTATGGACTGGCCACCCGATTCCAACTGCCTGAGAAGTTTAATGCCCATGGGAAACAAGTGGATATTCTGATCAGCAATTATGAGGATACAAGCAAGAGCATCATTGACGGAATAGGATTGAGGCCGTATGAATCTGTCGTCTATCACATCCACTGATGTTAGAATGATAGCGGTGATACTATGAAAAAGAAATATTTAGATATCTATCATGAGCTTGTGATGGAAATAAGGGAAGGGAATTTTAAAGCGGGAGAAAGGCTTCCCTCGGAACATGAACTTGGCAGCCGTTATGACACCTCCCGCGAAACCATCCGGAAAGCCCTTCATTTATTGGCGCAAAATGGTTATATACAAAAAGTGAGGGGAAAGGGATCCATTGTTCTGGATTTAGACAAATATGAATTCCCTGTCTCCGGTTTGACCAGTTTTAAAGAATTGACCCATCACTCCGGCCAGACGATCCGAACAAAGGTACATGAGTTATACCAATTGGAATCTGACGGGAAGATTGCAGAACTGTTAGGTAATACGAACAATGCACCGATCTGGCGCCTCGTTCGTTCCAGAGAAATAGACGGTGAAAAAGTTATCTTGGATAAAGATTATATCCGGGAAGATATTGTGTCAGGTCTGACAAAGGAAGTTTGTGAAAATTCGTTATATGAATATATCGAAAACAAATTAGAGCTTGTCATCGGTTATGCTAAAAAAGAAATAGTGGTAGAAACTGTCACACAGGAAGATCGTGAATTGCTTGACGTCGAAGAGCATGATCAGATGGTTGTCATCCGGAGCTTTGTATTCCTTGAAGATACCACGTTATTTCAATTCACAGAATCCAGACATCGACCGGATAAGTTCAGGTTCGTAGACTTTGCCCGTCGTAGTAAATAATTATAAAAGGCCTCTAGTGAGTAACTGCTTCATGCAATTCCTCGCTGGAGGTGTTTTTCTTTCACAGGAATGATTACGCTTGGATAAACATACATTTTCCTTTATGATGAAGGATAGACTATGAATGACCTTTAGAAATGGGTGAGCAGCAATGATGCAAATAGGAGCTACAGCTAAAATGGCTAAAGAATTGAAGCGGGAGATCCAGTCGGCTGACTCCGTGGAGGTACCAAAAATCTATCAATGGCACATGAATTTTTTCACCATCCAGAGAAGAAAATGTGTACTTTTGATGAATGACGAGACAGGATTGAACCTTACGTTATTCGGATTGAAACAGGAACAGTTCAAAAATATCGACCAGGTCCTGATGGGCTCGTTAAGAGAACTATTGAGGCTGTTAAAGGTCGACCAGACGATTATTGATGATTTTCTGGAAGCTGGCCAGGAAATCGTTTATACGAAGACACATGACCGCCGAGTGCTTGGTATGATGAATGAAGTGAAGTCTTATATGGAGCATGGGATAAGAGATCAATCGTATGATGAAATTGATGCAATAAAGGTTAATGAAGAGAATAATCAGATCATTTTATCCCCATTGAAAAAAATGGTCCCGCTGGATACGCTAAATGACTACTTTCATGAAAAATAATGAATGCCACCAATGAACATACACCTTTGTCTTATATCATAGACAATCTGGTGAAGTTCATATGGTGGTTTTTTTCTGTTAAAATTCGTTGTTGATATTACAGTAAAGCTCCCTTTACTTGAAGACTCAGTGTTCATCCCACTGGACTTTGATAAGCTTCTTGAATAGACACCGTACGAAGGAAATGCGTATCATTTTTGAGGAGTCTCGCAATTTCCCGGCCCTCCTTGCGTTTAACAGAGCCTAACGAAAAAAATCGTTGGGTTTAAATATTTCACAAACGGCTATGGGTATAATATAACCAAAATTATTGATAAGCATATGTGTTTACTATATACCTATAAGGGTATATAATGAATGTACAATGAAAACACAAGAAACGGAGGTATTTCATGTATTTCAAATATTTTTTCGATGAAAATCTTGCACAAATGTCCTATATGGTAGGTTGCCAGGCGACAGGAGAAGCCCTGGTTGTCGATCCTGCCCGTGATATTACACCTTATCTGGAAACAGCAGAAGCAGAGGGATTTAACATCACAGCTACAACAGAAACGCATATTCACGCTGACTTCGTCTCGGGAGCCCGTGAATTATCCAAACGTACGAACGCTAAACTTTATCTATCCAATGAAGGCGGAGGAGACTGGAAGTATCAGTATCTGAATGATGTCGATCATGAACTGCTAAACGATGGCGATAAGTTTTATATCGGTAAAGTACGTTTTGATGTCATGCATACACCGGGTCATACACCAGAAAGTATATCTTTCCTGTTAACAGATGAAGGTGGCGGTTCCGAAGTGCCAATGGGTATCTTTACCGGTGACTTCGTATTTGTCGGTGATGTAGGACGTCCTGACTTGCTTGAAAAAGCAGCCGGAGAAGAAGGTACCTCTGAAAAAGGTGCTCACCAAATGTTCGAATCCTTGAAGAAGTTCAAAGAGCTTCCTGACTATGTGCAGCTATGGCCAGGCCATGGTGCCGGCAGTGCCTGTGGTAAGTCTCTTGGTGCTGTTCCAACTTCAACCGTCGGTTATGAAAAAATCAATAACTGGGCGGTCAAAGAGGAAAATGAAGATGAGTTTGTGAAAAACCTTCTTGATGGTCAGCCTGAACCACCAAAATACTTTGCAATGATGAAGAAGATCAACAAAGAAGGACCAGATTTCCTGGAAGATAAAGATTTAGAGCAAATTTCTATTGATAAATTAGAAGACTATAAGAAAGAGGATGCTATTATTTTGGATACGCGTCCAAAGCAGGAATATGCCAAGGGTCACTTGGAAGAAACAATCAATATTCCATTCAATAAATCTTTTGCCAACTGGGCAGGCTGGATGATGGATTATGATAAAGATATTGTATTAATCGCTAATGAGGAAGACACGTATGATATCAACCTCATTTTGCAATCCATCGCCCTTGATCGAGCTGTCGCTTATGTAAAAGCAGAAGAGGTATCCAAACAATCCAACCTGGAAATGTATGAGAATATTTCACCAAAAGAACTTCATGAAAAATATAGTAATGATGATGACTATGTGACCATTGACGTCCGTGAAGAGTCGGAGTGGAATGAAGGACACCTTGAAGATGCCAAGCATATCTTTATCGGTACACTTCCAGATCGGTTGGATGAAATCCCTGAAGGAAAAACACCAATTGTTCATTGCTTATCTGGTGCACGCTCTGCTATTGCTACAAGTGTCTTGCAGAAAAACGGCTATAAAGATGTCAAAAACCTTGAAGGCGGCTTTGACGCCTGGGTAAAAGAAGATATGCCAGTAGTAGAAGAAAAATAATAATATCACATGCACTCGCAGCTAATGCGGGTGCATTTTTTTATGGTTAATGATGTTTAGTCGTCAATTTGAATATTCCTCACCCGGAACTTAATGGAGTGAAAAGTATTTCTAATAAAATATAGCGAATACTATTAGTCGGGCACGGGTAAAGACATATACAGGATAATACTGTGTCGAATGTAAATACTTACTAGTTATTCATGAAAAGGAGGAATAAGATGGGGTTGAATGTAGCGCAAAAATTGATTAAGGATCATCTGGTCTCGGGTGAAATGACCCCGGGCGCAGAAATCGGTTTGAAAATTGACCAGACATTGACCCAGGATGCTACTGGGACAATGGTCATGTTAGAGTTAGAAGCGATGGGGGTTGATCGGGCGAAAACGGAAGCATCTGCCCAGTATGTCGACCACAATTTGATTCAAGAGGATAGTAAGAACCCGGATGACCATTTGTTTCTACAAAGTGCTGCAAAACGATTCGGCCTTTATTACAGCAAACCCGGGAACGGAGTCAGCCACCCGGTTCATATGCAGCGCTTAGCAAGACCCGGAAAAACTTTATTGGGTTCAGATAGTCATACATGCGCGAATGGTTGTATGGGAATGCTGGCAATCGGAGCTGGAGGAATCGATGTGGCCATGGCAATAGCTGGAGAGCCATTTTATGTTAAAATGCCGAAAGTATGGGGCGTAAAAGTGACGGGGGAGCTGCCTGAGTGGGTAAGTGCTAAAGACGTCATTCTGGAAATGCTCCGAAGGCATGGAGTCAAAGCAGCAGCTAACCATGTATTTGAATATTATGGTCCTGGAGTTAAGAACCTTTCTGCTATGGATCGCCATGTTATCGCCAACATGGGAGCAGAACTTGGAGCTACCGGCACAGTTTTTCCATCTGATGAAGAAACAAGAAGATTCATGAAGCAGGAGCAAAGGGAAGATGAGTGGATCGAACTTGTTGCAGATGAAGGTGCTACTTATGATTTAGAAGAAGAAATAAACCTGTCCGAGTTAGAGCCGATGATTGCCAAGCCCACAAGTCCAGGAAATGTAGTGCCTGTCCGTGAAGTAGCGGGCGAACCAATTTATCAGTCCTATATCGGGTCTTCAGCAAATCCTGGTTATCGCGATTTTGCTATCGCTTCAAAAATAGTGGAAGGTCGCAAAGTTGCTGAAAATGTTTCGTTTGATTTAAACCCTACATCCCGCCAAATGTTGCTTGACCTTTCGAAGGAGGGGCACATTGCGAACTTTATCCAGGCAGGCGGACGATTGCACCAGGCTGGCTGTAACGGTTGTATTGGAATGGGGCAGGCACCGGCTACAGGCAGGAATAGTTTGCGGACGACCCCGCGTAACTTCCCGGGAAGGTCAGGTACAAAAGAAGACCGCGTATTTCTAGTCAGTCCCGAAACCGCTGCTGCTTCTGCGCTTACTGGGGTGATTACGGATCCAAGAACATTTGATATGAAATATCCAAAAGTGGAAGAACCAAAAAATCCGACAGTTGACGTCGATTTACTCCAGGAGCCACTCCCGGAAGAAGAAGCGAAGCAGGTAGAACTGGTTAAAGGGCCTAATATTGCTACGATACCTAAAATGGACGCACTTCCTGAAGATTTGGAAGTTCCTATTCTTCTAAAAATGGGCGATGATATCTCCACAGATGAAATTTTGGCAGGAGGAGCAAGGGTCTTGCCATACCGAAGCAACCTTCCGGAAATCAGTAAGTTTTGTTTTGAAATTGTAGATGAGACTTATTATGATCGGGCAATGAAAATTCGCGACAAGGGTGGTCATGCTATCGTTGGAGGTCAAAACTATGGGCAAGGATCCAGTCGTGAGCATGCTGCCTTAGCTCCCCGGTATTTAGGGTTGAAAGTAGCTATTGTGAAAGACTTTGCCAGAATTCACTGGCAGAACCTGGCCAACTTCGGTATATTACCCGTTACTTTTGTCAATGAAGAAGATTGGAATGTTCTTGAACAAGGGGATATTCTGCAATTCAATCAGCTGCGGGATAAAATTCAGGAAAGTAATCAATTGGAAGTGAAGGTGAAAGGGAAAGACAAAACAATTAAAGTAGAGCACGCTTTATCACCAAGACAGTTAGAATTCATCTTGATGGGCGGCTTGATCAATTGGGTGAAAGAACGATTGAACAGGTGATAGGAGAGTTTGTTAAAGGGCGCAGGAAACTGCGTCCTTTTTTATACTTTAAGAATGTTTAACTTTGTTAAAGGATTAAAGTATAAGAAAATCTAAGGCTTTCGCCATAAGTACTTGGCGATAAGCCAAGTTTTTCTAATGGAATATATGAAGGAGGTCATAAAGAGGTTATCGGGTAGAGGGGAAACTTGGGGATGTTTTTCCTCTTTTGTCTTCCCTGCGTCTCAGTTCATTTTTCAATAGCTTTATAAAATCCTCGTCTACATTTAACTGGAGGGCAGCGCGATAGGCTTGTACCAGCATTTCATAAGATAGGTTTTCCATGCGTTCGACTCCTTTCACCCCGTCAGGAAAGCCTGGTTGAACATGTAGCTGCCCCAATGATAGTACCTGGTGGATCGTAAATTGGCTGTGCGTAAATATCATAGGTGACAAGCTCTTCGTGAAGGGGAAAGCTTATCTGTTTTCTGAGGGGCTTTCCGTTATGGATTACATCTTGTTTCATTTTCATCAATTCTAATGTTCCTTCGTTTTCATCCAATTCATCATCCCTTTTCCCGAGGAGAATTTCTTCACCGTGGGGAGGGGGAGCATTAAAAACCCAAGTATAGCGCAAATCTCTTCCGCAATGGGCGAGAACTATCGGGGAATGCAGTAATGCCGTTTGAAACGGGTCGCTGATATGCTCCGTGAAAAATACCGAAGGATGAATATGAAAAAAATCAGCGATTTGTTTGGCGACAAAAATACTAGGATTTCTTGTTCCGTTTTCGATTTGTGCATAATAGGCTCGATCGATATGAACCTTGGATGCTACTTCCTGCTGGGTATACCTTTTTTCTTTTCTAAGCTTGATCAGCCATGTTCTCATTTAACCGCTTCCTCACTGTAGCCATACTTCTATACAAACTTAATTCGGCATTATCATAAGATTTCCTTGTGGCAAATTGCAACAATAATAGAAAAGTATGAAAAAATATAGGTCTTAGGTAATTTAGCTACATGTTTAGTGTCACAACCATGTTTAGAATCTTTATTTTAGACTATCAGAAGTCAAATAAGTAAGAATCGGTGGTGCTCCTGGGTTAATCCTGATAATATAAAGTTTAAAAGATTGTTGAAGGGTAGCGTTATTCATGACTTGGGAAATACTTAATATTGTCGCCGTAGCAGCTTTCGCTTTTAGTGGAGCGATTGTTGCTTTAAGTGAGCGTTACGATATATTCGGGACATTTATGCTGGGGATTGCCACGCCTTTCGCTGGGGGAATAATAAGGAATATTGCGCTGGATGTACCTGTCGTTCACGTATGGGAACAGGGATATCTTTTCTACATAGCTGTAGCAACCATAGCCATCGTCTATTTTTTTCCGAAAAGCTGGGTGCTATTCTGGGATCGCTGGAATATTTACCTTGATGCTATTGGACTATCAGCTTTTGCTCTTCAGGGTGGCGCTTTTGCGGTGGCCGCTGGATTTCCGTTAGGGGGCGTCATTTTTGCTGCAATTTTGACGGGGGTTGGCGGAGGAATGACCAGAGATGTATTGGCGCAGCGGAAGCCGATGGTGCTGCACCAGGAGATTTATGCGGTATGGGCAATGTTTGCCGGGTTAGCCATCGGCTTAGGATGGGTGGATATCAATCATACCTTTGAAATGTACCTCCTGTTTTTTGTAATTATTTTGTTACGTGTGCTTTCCTACCATCTCGGCTGGCACCTGCGTTTCCGAGACCTTTACCGAATGTAAAGCTTATTATTCTAATAAAAAAAGAAAAAAATAACTTTCGCTTTCCATAAGCATCACAAAAAATCGAGTATAAAATCTATCCGATTTCATACTCGATTATCTGTCAAAAGATGTTTATATACGGAAGAGGTCACCGGAGAGATAGCGTTCGCCTGTATCCGGGGCGATAGCAACGACAATATCACCGGGCTCTTTCTGTTTTGCTGTCTGGATAGCTGCATAGCATGCAGCTCCTGCAGAAGTTCCTACTAAAATACCTTCTTCACGTGCCAGACGTCGGGTGATGTCATAGGCATCATCATCTTCTATCTTAAAGATTTCATCATAAACATCCTGGTTGAGGATACTCGGAATAAACCCTGGACTTGTGCCCACTAGTTTATGCTTTCCAGGTTTACCTCCTGATAAAACAGGGGAGCCAGCTGGTTCTGCTACATGAATCGTCATATCTTTGAAATGTTTTTTAAGCTCTTCACCGGTACCTGTGATCGTACCTCCTGTTCCAGCGGTTGAAACAAAGGCGGATAACGGTTTACCGAGCTTTTCCATAGCCTTGATAATTTCTGTAGCTGTTGTATGACGATGGGCGTCCGGGTTTGCTTCGTTTTCAAATTGCATTGGCATAAAACCACCCGGTGTTTCTGCGACTAACTCTTTTGCCTTTTCAATCGCTCCTGGCATTTTATCTGCTCCTGGTGTCAAAACAATTTCAGCACCGTAGGCTTTTAATAAATTGATCCGCTCCTGGGTCATGGTATCAGGCATGACCAAAATAGCGCGATAGCCTTTTGCGGCAGCATTCATAGCCAGACCTATACCGGTATTGCCGCTGGTCGGTTCGATGATAACCGATCCTTCCTTTAAATGCCCGGCTTTTTCAGCCTCTACAATCATATTATAAGCTGCCCGGTCTTTGACACTTCCACTTGGATTGAACATTTCCAGTTTCAAGTAGATATCCGCTCCGTTTTCCGGTGACAGCCGATTCAATTTGACTAAGGGTGTATCTCCGATTAGTTCAGCCATGTTATTTACTACTTTCATGTCGTCACATCCTTTAGGTCTGTATATATCATTGATTTTAACATATCATAACGTCTAATACCTACGAATGTGATAGGGATTAGCCTGCGCAAACAAAAAAGGACACAAAAGTGCCCTTTACATATTGTATCTGTTTTCAACGTATAGTAAAATAAGAAACGTCTATCCATTTTATGACGATTTAATTATAAATATCCAATTATAATTTTACAGCATTGAAAATCTCTTGTCAAGTGGAACAGATAAAAAGTTGGGGAGTGAGGCCGATGGAGAAGAAAAGTATATGGGAGCTTGAACAATCACGTGTCGATAATATTATTGAGCTAATCCGTACAAAAAGGACGGCTCTTGAACAGAACACGGGACAACTGAAAGAAAATATAATTGATCTACGTAAAAACTTCTGGGACGATGTTACCGTCAATATCGATGAACCGGACGAAGTGATTGAAACGTATGCCAGTATAAAGCAGCAGGCAGAACTATTGTCTGAGCGTGAAAGAAGCCACGGTCAATTTTATAAGTCAATCAAACTATATAATCGCCTGGAAGATTCCCCTTATTTTGCCCGAATTGATTTTACAGAAGATGGAGGCGAAAAAGAAACGGTATATATAGGAATTGGTTCCTTGGTGGATAAAAAAGAAGATGATTTCCTTATCTATGACTGGCGAGCCCCTATATCAAGCATGTATTACGACTATTCCCCAGGAGCGGGTGAATATGAAACACCAGAAGGCAAGATAGAAGGTGAAATGGACTTAAAGCGCCAATTCCTGATTCGGAAGGGTAAGATAACCGGACTATTTGACACCGGCATCACTATTGGAGATGCATTGCTCCAGCAGGTGCTTGGCGGAAATGCATCATCACAGATGAAAAGTATTGTTGCCACCATCCAGAGAGAACAGAATCGGATCATACGTTATGAGAAGAATAAAATGCTTGTCGTGCAAGGTGTTGCGGGAAGTGGAAAAACTTCTGCTGCGATGCAGCGGATTGCTTATTTGCTCTACCGCTACCGGAAAACAATTCGTGCCGATCAAGTGTTATTATTTTCTCCCAATCAAATGTTCATCAGCTATGTTTCATCCGTTCTTCCTGAATTGGGAGAAGAGAACATGAGACAGAATACATTTCAGGAATATGCAGCACAGCGCCTGGATGATGAATATAAATTAGAAACGCCGTTTGAACAGTTAGAATATCTGTTAACTTCTCAAGATGATGGCGCTGACGCCCGAATCGATGGCATTCATTTCAAGGCTGGGTTGGAATTCAAGCACTTGATTGATGAATATGTTAAAGATCTTGCTAAAAAAGGAATGCATTTTCGCAATATAAAGTTCCGCGGGGAGCGGATAGTCACGGCTAATGAAATTTCTAACTATTTTTATCAGCTGGATGCTGCTATGTCTATTCCGAACAAAATAGAACAGGTTATGGAGTGGCTGCTGGAAAAAGTTAAGAAACTGGAGAAGCGGGAGATTGAGAAAGATTGGCCGGTAGAAGAAGCTGCTTTCATGGACAAAAAAGATTATCTGGATGCCTACAAGTCATTGCAAAAGAATCAGCAATTCAACGAAGAGACATTTGATGACTATCAAAGAGAAGAGGAGCTCCTGACGAGGGTAGTAGTAGAGCGAAGCCTGCGACCGTTAAGAAAGAAAATAAAAAAGCTGAAATTCATTCATTTACGGAAAATTTACCAAGGGCTATATGAGCACGATTTGCCTGTTTCCTATCCGGATAATTGGAAACGGATAGGTGAGAAGTCTATCGCTGCTTTACAATCTAACATACTCCATGCGGAAGAGGTCACTCCTTATTTATACTTGCAGGATCAAATCGAGGGCAGGAAGATTAATCCGGTTATCCAATATGTGTTCATTGACGAAGCGCAGGATTATACTCCTTTTCAGTTTGAGTTCATCAGACAATTGTTCCCAAATGCACATTTTACATTATTAGGCGATTACAATCAGGCGATATTGGCTAATGTAGGAGAATCACCGACCATATTAGAAGCTGCAGGTGGTTATGAGCATGTAGAACGAATGAAATTGATGCGCAGCTATCGTTCCACCAAGCCAATCGTAGAATTTACAAGCAAGATTGTGCCGGGTGGGCATGAAATCCAGGCATTCAATCGTGACGGCAGGCTGCCGCGCATCCACTTAGCTGTTAGTGAGTCCAGTCAGTTGGACCAAATAAAAGCAACTATCCGTGAGAGGCAGCAAGAAGGGCAGGAGACGATCGCAATTCTTGGTCGAACAAAAGAGGATTGTCAGCATATTGTATCAAGCCTGCAAGATGAATTTTCTCCCCGCTTTATTTATAAAGAGTCTCAGACCTTTGAGAAGGGGCTGATGGTCCTTCCGGTTTACTTAGCGAAAGGGATAGAATTTGATTCCGTCATTATTCCAGATGCATCGGCAGCCACCTACTATCGTGAAAATGAACGAAAGCTGTTTTATACCGCTTGTACAAGGGCGATGCATGAATTGGACATTTGTTATCGAGATGAAATGAGTCCGTTTTTAAAACAAATCCCATCTGAATTATATGAATAAACATGAAACCACCCGTCAGAAAAGCTGACGGGTGGTTTCATGTTAAAAGTTTTTCTGGGCGAAGTCGTGAGCAAACCGGAAACTCTGGTTCGGGACACGAATTTTAAAAGCCAATTGGTTCGTTTTAAGGTTGAAGCGATCAACTCTAAGGTCGAAGTTACTTGCTGGCTTCATATCGGTGACCGCTACGTAGATATTTTCTTCATTTGGGTTGACGATGACCCATTCCGGCAGGTCAAAACTCTTATCGACATACTCTAATACTTTTTTATTAGGCAAAGGAAGCTTCCCAAGCGATATGCCCTCCTGCTGGAGAATGACATCGCCATTTTCTTGAACGATCGGTTCAAAGCTCACAGTCAAAGGTATCTTCTGATCGAAAGCTTTAATGTTGCCTTTCAATTCAACATTGCGCTCGAGTGAAACAGAAAAATTCATATCTTCATCACTCGGGAGTTCATTTAAAAATTCATTGACAAGCTGCTCCATATTTTCCTTTGTCGAAACAATCGTAAATTCCGCTTCATCGCTCTGCTCCTGGTTGTCTACATTGACGAGTGTATAAGAAGTCGGTAAAAAAATCATAGCCAGAATCCAGAGAACAATACCGATATTCAATGCGGCCAAGGCCAAAAATAATACTTTCCATTTATTTTTAAAGTCTAAGGCTTTCATAGCATTCCACCTGATAGATGATAATTTTTTTATACCGGTTTATTCACTTCGTTCAATGTCCGGTTTTATATATTCTAACACGCGTTCGGCAATAAGTTTATAGCCTTTTGTATTTGGGTGAAAATGATCTTCCCAAAGCAAGGTTTCTTCCGGGTTTACAAACAGGTCTTCGATCGGTATGAAAGTAACCTCTTCATATTCTTCGGAAACTTTAATTCCTATTTGGTTCCAGTCACTCATGATGTCTCCCATTTCCGGGATATTGTTGAAATAGCCGGCGAAAGGGTTGAAGAGGCCAAGGTGGTAAATGCTCGCATCCGGATTTTTCTCAAGGATCATTTGGAAAATCTGATTCAGATTTTGTTCGTATTGCTCATGCTGCTCAACAAAGTCCTGGTAATCAAGGTCCTGGAAGTTGTCTTTGATTACTTTCATGACATCGTTAGCACCAATCGTAATCAAAACGATATCGGTATCCTCCAGGGAACTTGATATTTCTTCTGTTTTCATACGTTCAATGAGTTGATCGGTGCGGTTTCCCCGTTTACCATAATTCTCAATCATTAAGTTGGGATTAAGCTCTTCATTTTCCAAATTATCTTCCAGGATACCAACATACCCACCGTTATCAGAATCATCACCGACTCCTTGGGTCAATGAGTCTCCAAGTGCTACAATTTTTAGATCTTTTTTAATAAATAAACCGACAGCGTTTTCTATCACATTGGTAAAGGATTCTTTCAGATCCTCCCCAATGCTATGTTCCTCTTCGGGGGCTTCTGTTTCAGCACTATCTTCTTCAGTAGTATCATTATTTTTGTCTGCTTGCTCTTGTGTTTCCTGGGGCGTATCATTATTGTTACCAGGCTGTTCTTGTGTAGTAGTTATAATAAAAAGGCCTGTCAATAAGATGATGGCCATAATTCCGGTTACGAACCATTTATTTTTCACAGTATCACACCTGTATTATGTGTTTTATTATTTCTATTATATGCTGAATCAACGGGTTGTGGAAATTATTTTGATTCTTACTAATAGTAATATTCTAGCAGACAAACGTTTATTATAATTGATTCGATAAATTTCTAAAGAACATGTCCGTGACTAAAGGATTTCCTATAAATGAAGGTGAAAATAATGAATGAAATGAAGATTTCTGTCCGATCGTTAGTTGAATATGTCTATCGTGGCGGAAATATTGATAACCGCTTCCGTTCAAGCAGCTCTTTATTGGAAGGAACGCTGATTCATCAACATGTACAGCGGGAGTATAAAGGGGAAGATGAAAAAGAGGTATTTTTAAAGACAGAGTTTCATAGCGGCGATATGAAAATTATAGTGCATGGCCGTTGTGATGGGTTGTTAAAAACGGATAAAGGGGTAGTGATCGACGAAATCAAGTCAACCTCCATGCCTTTGGATGAATTAACGGAAGAAAGTTTCCCTGTCTACTGGGCACAGGCAAAAGGGTATGCCTATATTTATGCCCTGGATCACGAATTGGATGAAATTCATGTACAGGTGACTTATGTTCAAAAAACAACGAAAGAAAAGAAACGGTTTATTCAAACCTGCCGTTTTGACGAACTATCCGCTTTTATGGAAGAAACAATTGCAGCCTATACATCTTATGCGAGGATTTTAGTTCATATTAGAGAGGAGAAAACAAAGAGCATCCCTGATTTGGATTTTCCCTTTCCATCTTACCGGCCAGGACAACGGAAGCTTGCAGGTGCTGTTTATAAAACACTTAAAGAAGAGCGTAATTTATTTGGCCAGGCCCCGACTGGCATTGGAAAAACGGTGTCGACATTGTTCCCCGCCATCAAAGCTATGGGAGATTCCGATACCGAACGGCTTTTTTATTTGACGGCGAAAACTATTACCCGAATGACTGCGGAGGAAGCTTTGGCTCTAATGGAAGAGAAGGGCTTGCGGCTTCGTTCGGTTACATTAACAGCAAAAGACAAGATTTGCTTTCAGGAAGAAACTATTTGCCAGCCTGAATACTGTGAATTCGCAGATGGCTACTATGATCGGGTGAACGAAGCGATGGTAGATATTCTTCGCAATGAAACCCGGATGACACGAAACGTAATCGAAGCATATGCAAGAAAGCACCGGGTGTGTCCATTTGAATTCTCCCTGGACCTTGCCTATATCGTAGATGTGGTGATTGGTGACTATAATTACATTTTTGATCCCAGGGTTTCTTTAAAGCGAATGGCTCAGGAGGACAGAAAAGAAACTGCACTGCTTGTCGATGAGTCCCATAACCTTGTAGAAAGGTCACGGGAAATGTACTCCGCCGAATTGTCAGGAGGTCTATTCTATGATCTTCAGGAGCTTTATCATGGGGGAGAACTGGCTGAAGCCATTGAATACGTAAGTGCTGCTTTTGATTATTTGTTAAAGGAGCATAGGGGCAAGGAGTCCTTTATTTTAGAAGAAGTTCCAGGAATGATAGAAGAAGCTGTTGAACATTTCATAACAAAAGCGGAATTAGAGTTGCGGGAAGAACCGGAACGGCATGAAAATGATTTGTTATTAGAAACATTTTTTGCAGCACAGAATTTCTTGAAAGTTATGCAGCTGGTAGATGATCATTACGTCATTTATGGGACGATAGAAAAAAACAATCTGCTTCTTCGCTTGTTTTGTGTCGATCCTTCCTATTTGCTGAAAGAGGTAACCAAGAACTATCGTGCTTCTGTGTTTTTTTCGGCAACATTGTCACCATTTGCTTATTATAAAGATATGCTTGGAGGAAAAAAAGAAGATTACATTCTCCAGCTGGCATCCCCGTATGATTATGAGCAAGTGGATATAACGGTACAGCCTCTATCAACGAGGTATAAAGATCGCGAAAGAACAAGCGTACAGCTGGCAGAAAACTTATATACTATGGTGGATAACGTGAAGGGAAATCATTTATTTTTCTTTCCTTCCTATCACTATATGGAACTTGTCTATGCCGAATGGTTGAAACGGAACAGGCAAGGTAAAAAGTACCGCTCAATTATCCAGAGTCAAGGCATGACAGAGCAAGAACGGGATGACTTTCTCGGCAGCTTCCAGGAAGGGGATAAACAGAAGCTGGTAGGTTTTGCAGTTTTGGGCGGCGTTTTTTCTGAAGGGGTCGATTTGAGGGGTGACCGTTTGAACGGTGTTGCCGTCGTAGGGATAGGGTTGTCTCCAACAAGTATGGAACGGAATTTAATTAAGGACCATTTTAATGAAAAAGGTAAACCTGGGTATGACTATGCTTATGTTTACCCGGGCATGAATAAAGTGCTGCAAGCTGGTGGGAGATTGATACGCTCAGAAAAAGACCATGGGGCGATACTTTTAGTAGATGATCGCTTTCTTACCAATAAGTACTTAAGTCTTTTCCCGCCTGAGTGGTCTCATTACCAGGTGGGAAATGGATCGAAAACATGATTATTTCCCCGGAAATAATCATGTTTTGTAAGTTTTTGCGAAAAACGATGCATACTTTCTCTAAAGAGAGGCTGCATCGTTTTTTTGTATAGCGGAAAGAATATGGAGAAATAACTAAGCAGGTATGAAATATGAACATTTTATGAATATTTTAAGTTTTAGTTACAGCGAGAAAGGAAATGTCTATATTAGTGAGTTTACCAATTAATAGTGATGGAGGGTTAATATGTCAAATGGGAAAGTGAAAAACCGCTGGTTAATTGCTTTATGTGCCGTAGGCATCCATATTTCCATTGGTTCTGTCTATGCATGGAGCAACTTCACTACGCCATTGAGTGATCAATTTGGCTGGACTTCCAGTCAAGTTCAGTTCACTTTTAGTCTTGCTATATTATTCTTAGGTTTATCAGCAGCTTTCTTAGGCTGGTTTGTAGAAAAATATGGTCCGAGGGTAGCTGGGATTACAGCGGCCATATTCTTTGGGATTGGGGTTTTCGGCTCCGGGTTTGCCGTCCAGATGGAATCACTTTGGCTTCTTTACTTCTTTTATGGTGCTTTAGGCGGCATCGGACTAGGAGTCGGTTATATAGCACCCGTTTCAACGCTGGTCAAATGGTTCCCTGACCGGCGAGGTCTGGCTACCGGCATGGCAATCATGGGATTCGGTTTTGCGGCGGCTATTGCCAGTCCAGTCATGGACTTTTTGATTAACAGCGTCGGCATTGCGATGACATTCTATATTTTAGGTGCAAGCTATTTTGCCGTTATGATTCTGTCTTCTTTATATATAGAGAGACCGCCTGAAGGCTGGAAGCCAGAAGGGTTCGAAGGAGATACAGGGGAAGATAATAAAAAAGACCTTGCATATATGAGTGCTAAGAAGTCGTTGAAAACAAAAAGATTTTATTATCTTTGGATTATGCTTTTCATTAATGTAACATGTGGAATCGCTGTCATATCAGCGGCCAAACCTTTGGCGGTGGAAAGCGTTGGAATGAGCACAGCAGCCGCAGCTACCTTAGTTGGGGTAATGGGGATTTTCAATGGTGCTGGTCGAATCGGATGGGCGAGCTTATCTGACTACATTGGAAGAGGAAATACTTATTTGATTTTTTTCATTCTGCAAATAGCCTTGTTCATCTTATTGCCTTGGACAACCGTTACGGCGCTTTTCGTTATATTCCTGGCTGTCATCTATACCTGTTATGGTGGTGGTTTTTCTACGTTGCCAGCATTCATAGGAGATCTATTCGGCACGAAAGAGCTGGGGGCAATCCATGGTTATTTGCTGACGGCCTGGGCAGCAGCAGGGTTAGTTGGACCTTCTTTTTCAGCCTGGATGAAAGACGCCACGGGAAGTTATGAAAGCAGCCTGATTTATTTTGCCGGATTTTTTGTCATCGCCTTAGTCGTATCGATTTTAACTAAATTAGATATCCGCAGATTGAGAAAAGAACAGTAATTTTACTATAAGAAGGGGATATTTCCCCTTCTTATTCTTATTTATAATTCAGGATAGTTTAACGAAGTAGAAGGATTCAAGTATATGAAAAGTATTAAGGCTTCTGCTATAAACACATGGAGACAAGCCGATTTTTTCTAATGAAACCTTTTTCCCGCCCCAGCCGTAATAGGTAGAAACAAGGGGGAGCTTGCATGTGGTATAGGGAGAGAAGTTATTGGCTATTACCGTTGATTCTTTTGTTAATCGGCGTGGCCGTGTTGTTTACTGAAAACTTACTTAAGGTGACAGAAGCTCCGGATGAAAATATAAGCCGTGATTGGCAGCTGGGTGAAACATCAGCCAACACAAAGCCTTTCATTCATTCGGACAGTAATGGCTATACGATCAGTTATTTTTCTGATGGGTTTTTGATAGAAAGCAGGTATGATCGTGCCTGGACACAACAGTCAGAGAATCGTTTTCCAATTGATCATCAAGAATTTTCCCGGGTTTTCAACGATGGGGAAACAATGTTTTATTCTAAAGCTAATAGCCTGCATCAAGAGGTAGAGGGCGAGCTGTTTACGGCGGTTGATAAATTTCACCCCACTGAATCACATTTGTTATTTTTAAAAGATGAGCAGCTCATACAGATAAATCGTGAGACGCTGGAAACCAAAGAGGTTTTAAAACTGGACAAAGCCTTCGGTAAAGTTATGGTGAAGGAGAACGATGGAGAAGTTTATACACTGATTCATAGGGCTGAAAATAACGAGTCCATATTGGAGGTTTATCGATTACCTGAAGAAGGCCATATGCTAAAAGAGGCTGCTTATACCTTTTCTGTGACACCAGGTGAGTCGATCCGGGAGATCGCTTTTGATGTGAAAGGTGATAAACTCGGAATAGTATTGGCAACTCATCTAAGACAAGGCAGCTCAAAATATCATTATTACCTCGCTTTACATGAACTGAAAGATAGTGAGCTGGCTTTAAATAGAATTCATGCAGAAGATCCCTTTGGACCTGGCCAGTTGAACGAATGGAGCGACTTAGAACTGTCATTGACCGGCAAAGGTACAAATATCCTGTTTTCCGCCCATGGGGCTACTCAAACTACATATAAAGATGATCCAGCTTTCAATATTTATGAGATGACTATTAATGAAAGTCAATCAGGTGTTACTCGTATCAGCAATACACCGGAACGATCACAAAAGCCTACGCGGGTCGAGGAAGAAACCGTTCTTTGGATGGAGGGAACAGGGAATTACAAGGAAATTAAAGTCGCATCAAGTGAATATGATGTTGATGAGAAGGCATCAGGCTGGAGCAGGGATGATTTATTAAAAGCTCTTGGCAAGACGCTCGCTATGTTTTCCTACGCCCCGCTCACGATATTTGTCACATTGATGTGGTATATTGGGCCATTTTTATATTTGTTTATCATCATAGTAGGGTTTCATAAAGCATTAGAAGATGAGAAGAGTTGGGTGCTGTATGGTGCTTTTGCGATTTATATTGTATCGGCAGGGATATGGTATGACCTGCTGTTTACAGAACGCCTGATGAATCGTCTGCCTGTATATTTCGATTTTCCTGGAAGTTCCTTGGCATTGCTGATTGTGTTTGGTTTAATATCCTTCCTTTTAATGAAGCAGGAAGCAGGAAAGAGGGACTGGGGAGTTGTGTTGAAGTTCACTTATTTTGTGACAGTGCACATTCTTCTAATCGCCGTATTTATAGGACCATATCTCCTTTAAAATAATTTGTCAGACTAAGAGAAAGGTGGGTACCATGTATAAATATGCTCTATTATTTTTACTCATGATGCTTACTGTTGCATGTAGTGAAAATGGAGAAAATCAAGAAGAGACGGAACCAAATTCTAAAACTACGCAGGGAAGCGATATGGAAATCCTGGCAAGCGAGCTGAGGTCTCCCTGGGATATCGAGGTATCAGGTGACACTTTCTATATAACAGAAAGAGCGGGAAATATAGTGACCTGGACGGAAAGTGAAGGACGGGTAAGAGAGAGTGTGAATACGAAGGAGGCAGTACATCAGCAAGGAGAAGGGGGATTGCTTGGCTTCGAACTCCGCCCGGACTTTGAGGAGTCACGAGAAGCTTTTGTCTACCATACTTATCAAAATAATGGAGAAACAAAAAATCGTGTCATTGTCATTCGTTTGGAAAATGAAGGATGGGTAGAAGTGGACGTATTGCTGGAGAATATACCTGGAAGCAGGATCCATAATGGGGGAAGAATTAAGATTGGCCCTGATCAAAAACTGTACGTAACGACAGGGGATGCGGGAAATCAACAGACAGCTCAGCAAGAGGACAGCCTGGCAGGTAAAATCCTTCGCATGAGTCTGGATGGAAGCATACCTGATGATAATCCTTTTGGTAATTCTTACGTCTATACGTCAGGTCACAGAAACCCACAGGGTCTTGCCTGGACAGAAGAGAATGAAATGTATGCCTCTGAACATGGTTCCGATGCCCACGATGAAATAAACAAAATTGAAGCGGGCAATAATTACGGCTGGCCGGAAATTCGTGGTGACGAAGAGCGGGAGGGCATGGTGACACCTATCTTCCATACCGGAACTGATACATGGGCACCCTCCGGTATCGCTATTAATGAAAGTAAGCTATTTGTAGCCAGCTTGCGGGGACAGGCTTTGCGAGTAATGGACTTGAAGGCGTTAGAACCTGAGATTGTGACCGATGATTATGGGCGGATCCGTGATGTCATAATCGAAAACGATGCGTTGTTTTTTATTACGAATAATACCGATGGACGTGGGACTCCTTCAGAAGATGACGACCGCCTGGTCCGGATGAACCTTCCGTAATATATATCAGCGAGGTACCCATTGTTATAGAAAGTGCCCGGTCCAATCATAATCGATGGACCGGGCAGGGCACCTTGCCAGCATGATAGCGGATATATCTTGTTTGCCTCGCAATTAGTTATCTTCCGAAATATACTTCCCCTGGATGAAAGTCATAATGGCGAATACAATGAAAGAAATCATAAGAACCGATCCGCCGACAATGAAGAATATCAAGTTAAAAGTATCCATTCCTTCTAAAGGTTTGACATAATAGAGCCACATTCCTGCAGTCAGACCAATTGAACCGACAAATGCAGTCCAGACTTGGAAAGCTGCCATGGCGGATCTTTTCGGAATAGGGAAAACTTTATAATAGATAGCAAAAGCAAACAGTGATAACCAGCCGACCACGAGGATATGGGCATGGACAGCCCTGAACTCATAGCCGCCTGCTCCGGCCATATGCGAACCGATAAAAGCACCGATAACGGCATATATAGCAGACACACGAATCAGAAAACGTGTACGATCCATCATTCAACCTCCTGTATGATGTAATTAGTAACATGCACATAGTGACTACCTAATTATATCGGAAGCAATCAAGGAAGAAAATGTCTATCACAAGAATGTCAATTTTCCCAGAAACGTTTTATTTTTTAGCAGTTCAGATGTATTGTAAAATAAAAAGGAGAGAGAGTATGGATATAACTATGATTCATCATATCAGTCTAAAGACGAAAGATTTGAAGAAAGCGAAACAATTTTATGGAAATATACTTGGGCTGGAGGAAGAAAACAGACCGGATTTTTCATTTGCTGGAGCCTGGTACCGTATCGGTGACTACCAGCAGCTTCACTTGATTGAAGATCCTGAATTCGTGTACAATCCTGAGCTTCATATTGATACAAGGGGAAATCATGTCGCATTCCGGGTAAAAGATTTTCAGGAAACAAGCGACCATTTAAAAGCCAGTGGAGTAGATATAAAGGAAAAGCCGGACAGCACTAGTGGTTTTGCGCAAATATTCTGTTGTGATCCCGATGGTCACATTATAGAATTCCATGTCCCGCAGCAATAGAAAAAACATCAGGGAGGAATGAAATTGAAAAATATCCTAGCGGTAATTATAGCTGTGTTACTTATATCCGCCTATACACCAGTGGAAGGTGTTCAGGCTGCGGATGGCAGTGAGAATGGGGAACAGGGTTGGAATGAAATAGAACAGTTTTTTATCGTTGCGTATGAAAAGTCGAAGCAAAATTTAGAGGAGACCAACATATTGCCCCAGCTGGAAAGCCTTTATGAAACAGTTTCTGAAAAAGTAAAAGAAACGGACATTGAAACTTATCTGAACACCGCTAAAGAAAAGCTGTTATCATTAGGTGAAAATATAAAACAGGAATTCCAGCAGGGAATGGATGACCTGAATAGTGAAAGTATTGATGAGGAGGAACTTGCAGATTCTTCTCTTATGAAAGTAATGAATGATTTCAAGGAGATAGGATTAAGCATGAAAACTCTCTTATAATCTCCACAGCTGACCTGTTTTAAGGTCGGCTTTTTTATAGTTGGCTCTTTTAAATCCCAGTTTTGTAATAAACGGACCCTTCAGGTAGTGCATAACTAAAACCTTTATCTAGACGCCTATATAAAGGACAAAACGTCTTTTTTCATTATTGATGGGCCTGTCCAAAGGGTGAGTTCGAGAACTTTTTATGGTAAGGGCGTGGGGGAAGGTTGAGACTCCTGCGGGAAAGGATAGACTGGCAAGACCCCACAGAGCTTTAGCTCGAGGAGGCTTGACGGCTTCCCCGCGGAAAGCGAATCCTTCCCCAACGCCCCTTCACTCATACAACATCTCGAAATCAAGTCTTCGACTTTTCGGCCCTTTAGTTGAATAAGTTTTTCTAAATTAGTTGCTTGAGCTATGATAGAAGAAGATATTTACATAAGGAGTGGTAGAATGGAACACCGCCTGGAAAAAATGGCGAACCAACTGAAAAGTGAAGGACTAGATGCAGCGTTTATCAATGCTAAAGAAAACTTCTTTTATTTAAGCGGCTTCCATACAGATCCCCATGAACGTTTAATCGGGCTCATGATTTTCCCGGAAGACGACCCTATAGCTGTCGTACCAGGCATGGAGAGGGCTCAGCTTCGTGAGGCCGGCTGGAAATACGAGGTGATTAGTTACGCAGACCATGAGGACCCGTGGGCGATGCTGGGTAAATCGGTTAAAGAAAAAGCTACTGACGAAATTAATATAATAGGGATAGAAAAAGATGTCCTTTCGTACGGCAGAAGCGAATTGCTGCTTCAGCAGTTCCCAGAAGCAAAGGTAAAAGATATTGCTGGAATATTGAATAACATGCGGGTTATTAAGGATGCTTCGGAAGTAGAAATCATCCGCCGTGCAGCGGAACTGGCAGACTATGGAGTCCAGGTTGGAACAGAAGCATTACAGACCGGAATTACGGAAATGGAAGTTCTAGCTAAAATCGAATATGAACTAAAGAAAAAAGGTGTCAGGGAGATGTCGTTTTCAACTATGGTTTTATTCGGGGAAAAGTCTGGACAGCCCCACGGGTCCCCTGGAGACCGCAGGCTTCAAAAAGGGGATTTTGTATTATTTGATTTAGGAGTAGTGCTGGAAGGCTACGCTTCTGATATAACCCGTACGTTTATCTATCAAGCTGCCAGCGATCAGCAAAGAGAAATCTATGACACCGTACTAAAAGCTCAGAAAGCCTCGTTGGGAATCAGCAAGCCAGGAGCGAGAATCGGCGACTTGGATCAAACCGCGCGGGATATCATTGAAGCGGCTGGTTATGGAGACAAGTTCCCGCACCGAATCGGTCATGGAATGGGCATTAATGTGCATGAGTTTCCTTCCATGAGCCATTTAAATGACGGTCAGCTGAAAGCAGGGATGGTCTACACCATTGAGCCTGGAATCTATGACCCGGCCATAGGCGGAGTGAGAATCGAAGATGATGTATTGGTTACCGACGAAGGCTATGAAACGTTAACAAAGTTCCCGAAAGAACTCCAGGTCATCGAGTAGTAATAAGCGGCTTACCTTTTACGAGAGGTAAGCCGCTTTTTTGATGTTGCTGGGAATTAACTTAGAGGAATATCTCCTGGTTAAATCCTAATACAGTTTCATTAAGTAAGTTATGCTTAGGCTTTTTGATTGGTTGCTGCCATCAATGCTTTAATGGTGTGCAGGCGGTTTTCTGCCTGGTCGAAAACAAAGGAGTGTTTACTGCGAAAAACTTCATCCGTCACTTCCATTTCGGATAACCCGAATTTTTCATAGATTTCTTTGCCCACTTCTGTTTCTAAGTCATGAAAAGCCGGCAGACAGTGGAGGAAGATGACTTCCTGGTTATTGGTTTTTTCCAGCATCGTTTGGTTGACCTGGTAGGGGTGGAGGAGCTTGATTCGTTCTTCGAATTGATCTTCTTCCCCCATAGAAACCCATACGTCGGTATAGAGGACATCTGCTCCGGCAACGGCTTCGTCAATATTGGCTGAAACAGTCACTTTTCCCCCGGATTCCTGTGCGGTCTGTTCGGCATACTGGACAATCGATGTATCTGGAAAAAGGGCTTCAGGTGCACAAATTCGCACGTCCATCCCAACTTTTGCTCCACCAATCAACAGGCTGTTAGCCACGTTATTACGTCCATCTCCCACATACACAAAAGTGATACCCTTCAAAGAACCAAGCTGTTCTTTCACAGTCAGAAAATCTGCCAGCACCTGGGTTGGGTGGTACAGATCCGTCAAGCCGTTCCAGACAGGGACTCCCGCATGTTCCGCCAGCTCTTCTACAGTCTGATGGCTGAACCCTCTGAATTCGATACCATCAAACATACTTCCAAGAACTTTTGCTGTATCACGAACTGATTCCTTTTTTCCGAGTTGAATATCATTTTTCCCCAGGTATTCTGCGCGAGCGCCCAGGTCATTACAAGCCACTGTAAAGGCGCAGCGTGTACGAGTGGAAGGCTTTTCGAATAACATCGCAACATTTTGCCCCTCCAAGTAGCGATGGGGAATCCCGGCTTTCTTTTTAGCCTTTAAATCTTCCGCGAGATCAATCAGTTGATGAATTTCCTCCTTTACGTAATCTTTCAATGTCAAAAAGCTTCTTCCTGCCAGGGATTTCACTGGTTTTTCAACAGTCTGTTCCTGAATCATCCATCCATTCTCCCCTCTGTTTCTTATTTCATATTTATACCATGGTTATACAACAAAAATAACGATCAAGTAGATAGATTAAGTTTTTTAAGAATAAAAATACGATAATATGTATATTAACACATGTGTGATTTATATGACCAGTGTTATATGAAATGTTTTTCAAAAAAAATATACGCCTCAGGTCTTAGGAAGAAATATAGCTCAGGCTCATTATGAAAGCGAGTTTTTAAAAGTAGAATGAAATCAAGATAACGGAAAGGAGGCAGGAAAAATGAAGAAGTTCATGTTATTTATTATTGGTTTGATCGCTCTGTTCGTGTTATTGGCTAATCTTGGACCTATGGTTTTGCTTGGGGTGAGCGTGTGGCTGTTGTATATCGTATTCAAGCAATTTATCAAGAGCGATTCTACAGCAGGTAAAATTGGATGGGTCATAGCCGGTCTGCTTATCCTGAGTATAGCGGTTGCGAATGGGTACGCGGTCATTGGTCTTGCTGCTGCTTATGTCTTGTATGTCATTTATAAAAAATGGCAAGAAGACAAGCTGGAGAAAGATGTAAGTTTCAGCGCTAAGCAAGCCGATCCATTCACTAATTTTGAAAAGCAATGGGCAGAAATGAAAAATTATTAATTAAAGGAGAGAATAGTAATGGCTAATTTATTTACACGTATCAAAGATACTATTTCAGCTGACTTTCATGAATTATTAGATCAGAAAGAACAAAAAAACCCAATGGCTGTACTGAATCAATATTTGCGTCAAAGTGAACAGGAAACGGAGAAAGTGAGAGTATTAGTGGAACGTCAGCATAAGTTGAAAGAAGAGTTTGCCCGGGAACAAACGAAAGCACAGGACATGGCTGATAAGCGGCAAAAGCAGGCAGACATCGCGAAACAGGCAGGAGAAGAGGGTATGTATGAATTCGCGATGAAGGAATACCAGGAATACCATGAGCGTGCGGAACGTATGAAAGACTCCCGACAGGAAGCAATTGAGCAATTAGTAGAATTGGAACAGAAATATGAAGATATGAAACACAGGTTAAAGGATATGCACCTGAAACGGATGGAATTGATGGGACGGGAAAATGTCGCGCGAGCTCACCATAAAATGAACCACGTAATCGAACATACATCAGAAAGCTCCTATAATCGCTTTCAGGAGATGGAGCATTACATCGACAACCTGGAATATAAAGTGAACAGTGCTTATTATCGCAATACATTCGACAGCAAAATTGCTCACCTGGAAAAGCAAATGCAGGAACAAGAAAAGACTACAGCGAATCATTAAAAACATGATATCCTAAAAAGGCGCAGGCATTGCGTCTTTTTATACATAATCAACAAAAAGGAGGGAACCACTGATGCTGCAACGATTGAATACCGATACTTTAAACTGGATTATCATCATCGGTGTCCTCCTTTTTGTGCTTGAAATCGCTTTTTTTAATGGGGGACTGATCTTTTCTGTCCTCTTTTCGGGGTTACTGATGTACATGGGCTGGAAAAAATACGCTCGCTTATGGGCCAAAGTAGTGTTTTGGGTGGGAGCGGTCAGTCTAACCTTCACAATTCTTAATATGATGGCGGTACGATTCCTGATTGTAGCAGGGCTTATATTATTTTTGGTTCACTATTCCCGTTCCAAAAAGGAAGCGGTACACCTGAAGCCAGAATGGTCGCCTGATGCCCGGGAACCTCTTTTTAAAGTGGAGCCTCTTTTTCAGCAGAAGTTTTTTGGCAACCAGCAAACGGACGATACAGCATATCAATGGAAAGATATTAATATTCACGGGGGTTTTGGTGATCGAATCATTGACTTAAGCAATACCGTTCTTCCGGTTGACGATACCGCTGTTATTTCTATTCGGCATCTGATAGGTAATATTGAAATCTATGTTCCATATGAAGTGGAAGTAAGCATTTCGCACAGTGCCGTATTTGGGCGTGCCGCTGTTTTTGATAACCCTCATACAAATCTGATCAACCAGCAGCTTGCTTACCGGACAGAAGGGTATGGAACGAAACAGCCACAGGTGAAAATCATCACTAGCGTGTTCTCCGGTAATATTGAGGTGAAGCGCATATGAATATGGTTATGCGCCAAATCTTGTCGGCAGTACTGTTTAGTATATTGATAACAATCATCATAGCAGGAACTACTTTTTTAGCTTTTCCTTTGAAAGAATGGGAGAGGTTATGGGAAGTAGAAGTGTTTGATTTTCCTTACTTAATGGTGATTGTGGGTGCCCCTCTTATTATTGGGATGATCATCGGTGTTGTCTATGGCTGGTTTTGGCGTAGAAAGCTGCATGGTATTGACAGGCAGCTGAATGAACTGGTGAAAGGACAGAAGCGATCCAAATTTGAAAATGAAACGATTCAGGAAATCACAGCTATTGAAAAGCATATTTCCCAACTGGAAGAAAAAATAAATAAACAGGTTGAACTTTCACAACGACTGGCGACAGAAAGAACGAATGAACGAGAGCAAAGTCTTCAGGAAGTAGTCATCCAGGAGCGTAACCGGCTGGCGCGTGAATTGCATGATTCTGTCAGCCAGCAGCTGTTTGCTGCATCGATGATGATGTCAGCGATAAACGAAGGAGACAATTCGGGCAACATCGCTATTAAAAAGCAGCTCGCTATGGTTGAAAAAATGATTCATCAATCCCAGCTTGAAATGCGCGCCCTGCTGCTTCATTTAAGGCCAGTAGCATTAAAAGGTAAGTCGATTCGCGAAGGGGTGGAAGAACTCCTGGCAGAACTCACGCAAAAAGTGCCGATGACAATTGAATGGAATATTGAAGATATAAAAATGGATAAAGGCGTGGAAGATCAACTTTTCCGTATATTGCAGGAATCCATCTCGAATACGTTAAGACACGCGAAAGCAGATAGACTGGATGTTTTGTTGATCGAGCGTGATGAACTGATCATTATGCGAGTTGTGGATGATGGGACCGGTTTTGATGTCGAACAGGCAAAGTCGAGTTCCTATGGTTTACAGAATATGCAAGAACGAGCGTATGAAGTAGGAGGTACGTTTAAAATTGTCAGTATTGAAGGACAAGGAACCAGGCTGGAAGTAAAAGTTCCAGCGTTAAAGGAAGGTGAGACCAATGATTAAAGTGCTGTTTGCGGATGATCATGAAATGGTTCGCATTGGTGTATCCGCTTATTTATCTGCACAGGCAGATATTGATGTGGTGGCAGAAGCGGATGATGGCGGGGAAGCGGTAGATTTAGCTTTACGTTTAAAGCCTGATGTTATACTGATGGACCTGGTCATGAAAGAAATGGATGGAATTGAAGCTACCAGGGAAATTATCGCTGGCTGGCCGGAAGCTAAAATAATCATTGTTACCAGCTTCATTGATGATGAAAAGGTATATCCGGCGCTTGAAGCGGGAGCGACCAGTTATTTACTGAAAACATCAAAAGCGGAAGAGATTGCTTCAGCAATACGTGCTACCTATGAAGGGCAATCGATTCTGGAACCGGAAGTGACGGGGAAAATCATGAGCCGGATGCGGAATCGAGTAGAGGACTCGCCACATGAACAATTAACAGGGCGGGAAATGGAAATTCTGCTTAAAATAGCGGAAGGGAAAACGAATCAGGAGATCGCGGACGAGTTGTATATCGCTCTTAAGACGGTAAAAGTCCACGTCAGCAATATTCTTGGTAAGCTGGAGGTCCATGATCGAACGCAAGCTGTCATTTACGCCTTCAAGCATGACCTCGTCAAATAAAACAGGAAAAGGGGAGAGAGTATGAAGCATATACCAGTAGCCGTCCAAATGTATACCTTAAGAAATGAAAGTGAACGAGATTTTTCCGGCACCCTAAAAAAGGTAGCGGAACTAGGTTTTGACGGAGTGGAGTTTGCAGGGTATGGCGATTTAACCGTACAGGAAGTGAAGAGTCTTTTAGATGAACTGAGCCTTCAGGCCGTATCTTCGCATGTACCGCTGGAAGATTTACAGGAAAACTTACCTAAAGTTATAGAGGAGCAAAAAATTTTGGGCAGCCAATATATTGTAGTTCCGTTCCTGCTGCCCGAGCAACGAAACGAAGCCGATTACCGGTCTCTGATACCATTTTTACAGCAAGCAGGAAAGAGCTGTCGGGCAGAGGGCATTACACTTTGCTACCATAATCATGATTTTGAGCTCGATCGTTTATCCGACGGCAGAAGGGCACTGGAAACGATTTTTGATGATACGAATCCTGAGGAGGTACATACAGAGCTCGATATCTACTGGCTGAAAAAAGCAGGGGAGAATCCGGTGGATTGGCTGACACGCTATCAAGGAAGGGCGCCGCTCGTTCATTTGAAAGATATGACGAATGATGATGAGCAGTTCTTCGCGGAGCTCGGAACTGGAGGCGTCGATATAGAAGCAGTGCTTGCGGCAGGGGAAGAAGCAGGAGTGAAGTGGTGGATTGTTGAACAGGACGAGAGCCGGCGTTCGCCGTTTGAGAGCCTGGAGATCAGTATGAATTACTTAAAAAATAAATTACCATATTTGAATGCAAAATAAGGTGATAAGGAGGAGCTTCCTTTTGGAGGAGGCTCTTTTTTATACTTTAAGAATGTTTAACTTTTTTAAAGATAAGAAAATCTAAGGCTTTCGCCATAAGTACTTTGCGATAAGCTAAGTTTTTTTTAATGTTTAGTAATAGGATCGCAGTAAGCCGGGAAGGAATGTAGACAGGGGAGATAAGCTTGAAATATTTCAATCGATTGACATTATCTCAAATCTGAGATAAAATTATCTCAAATTCGAGATATTTACAGGAGGAACTATAATGAAATTATTAGGGATTCATCATGTTTCGCTGTTGACCGGTAAAGCAGAAGAGAACTACCGTTTTTATACAAAAGTATTAGGGATGCGCCTCGTTAAAAAGTCCGTGAACCAGGATGATACCCAGTCTTATCATTTATTTTACGGGGATGCGAAAGGAAGCCCAGGTACAGAGGTGACGTTTTTTGATATTCCGATGTTAGGAAGGACCCATCCAGGAGTGTCCAGTATTTCCTCCACGTCACTTAGAGTTAAAGATACGGATGCCTTGCATTTTTGGAAGGAGCGATTGGAAGAGAAGCGTATCAAGCATGGGGGGATTAATAAGCGGGCAGGAAGAGATACACTGGCTTTGGAAGATACAGAAGGAACAAAAATAATATTAGTAGCTGATAACGGCGAAGTCGGTGCAGCAGCCGGAGAACCATGGGAGACGGAGGAGATACCCGCAAAACATGCAATCGTCGGTCTCGGTCCTGTCACATTGACGGTCGCCGAATTAACGCCGACGGCAGAAATACTCACCAGCCTGATGGGATTTACTCATGTCGGCTCCTATCCATCTCTTGTCAGTGAAAACCTTCCCGATATCGAAGTTTATGCAACCGGAGAGGGTGGAGCTGGAGCAGAGGTGCATATCGAAACCCGTCCTGAGCTGCCAAAAGAACGACTTGGCCGAGGCGGGGTCCACCATGTAGCCTTCCGCGTCCCAAATGAGGAAGAGTACGATGCCTGGGCAGAACGTATCAGACAGGCACGTGTACCTAACTCAGGAAAAGTGGATCGCCATTACTTCAAAGCGCTTTATTTCAGGGAACCAAATGGTATTTTATTTGAGCTATCCACTGATATGCCAGGCTTTGATGTTGATGAACCGCTCGAAGCGTTAGGGGAAAACCTTTCTTTACCGCCATTTTTAGAGCAGGAAAGAGAAGAGATAGAATCGAAGCTCCGTCCGCTTGAATTACATTAAAAGAGAAGGGAACTATGTCATTGGGGCTGGTTCCTTTTCTTCTTAACTGCTCTTTTTCGCCCCCATACATAAAGGAGTAATCCAACGATCGCCATTCCTAATTCAACAAAATAAAGATTCCCATATCGAATGAGGTTCCAAAAAAATATCCCGGCAAAGACAATCAACAGCATTTGCCCAATTCCTTTTAATAAATAAGTACCCATTTCATCACCCTCCCAGTACAAGCCTATCCACTAAGTTATTGTAAGGCAATGCTTCTTAAAGATACAATTATGCGCTTGTCTATTTAATAAGTTGGGAATACTGGTAATAGCATAACCGGAAGAGGTGACTCCTATGGAATGGAAAAATCAATTAGCAGGTAATTTGAAATGGTCTGCTGATATCTCTAATCGACCGCAAAAGGAAATAGTGGCCGAGCAAGTAGCGGCACATGTAAAAGATGGACAAGTCATTGGTGTAGGTTCTGGTTCAACCTCCTTTCTGGCTATCCAGGCAATTGCCGATAAAGTGAAAAAAGAAAATTTATCGATTACAGCTATTCCTACATCAATTGAAGTGGCTTTAAGCTGTGCGCGTTTGGGAATCCCGACCACGACATTAACGGAAGCGCGGCCGGACTGGGGGTTTGATGGTGCTGATGAAGTAGATTCCGAATTTAATTTGATAAAGGGACGCGGAGGGGCCATGTTTGCTGAAAAGTTAGTGATGGCAAGCTCTCCAAAAACTTTTATCCTGGTTGACGAAAGCAAGTTCGTCAACCGTCTCGGCCATAATTTTCCGGTTCCGGTTGAGGTTGATCCACGAGCCATTCATCTTGTCGAAACAAAGATTCAGGAAATGGATGTCACAGCAGTCGGTCTGCGGATGGCTAAACATAAGGATGGTCCTGTCATTACGGAAACGGGGAATATAATAGTAGAGGTCAGGTTCAACCATATCGGGTTGACAACAGAGGAGGACTTAAATGCTATACCTGGAGTAATCGAAAACGGTATCTTTTTCAATTACCCGGTGGAAGTGCTCTCTAATTGAGCGAAGCTCATCAGCCGCTGCTGGTGAGCTTTTTAAACGTAAGAAAGTTTAATATTAACAACTAAAGTGCCGAGGATAACATGGTAAACTATAATAAACAGGAAAAAGGGAGGAGTATCTAAATTGAAGTATGAGGATTCAAAAGCAAAGGAAAAGGTACATACAGACTTTCGGGAAAAGATGACTTATGGAGAGTACCTCGATCTTGATCAGCTGCTAGACGCCCAGAATCGTTTATCTGACCACCATGATGAAATGTTGTTCATTGTTATCCATCAAGTCAGTGAGCTTTGGATGAAATTGATTCTTCATGAATTGCGGGCTTCCATTGAATCTATACGTGGAGGAGACATGCAGTCGGCCTTTAAAATGCTTGCCAGAGTTTCGAAAATCCAGACCCAGATTATCCACGCCTGGGACGTATTATCGACCTTGACACCTGCAGAGTATATTCAATTTCGTGATCAGCTGGGCCAGGCTTCCGGATTTCAGTCCTATCAATACAGGATGATTGAATTTGCTCTCGGATATAAAACTCCCCACGTATTGAAGATTTATGAAAAGAATCCAGAGCTCCACGGAAAATTACAGGAGGCGTATGAAGCGCCAAGCATATATGACGCTGCAATAGAAGCACTTGCCAAAGCTGGGCTGAACATCAATCCTGCATTAGTCAATCGTGATTTTACAGAGACCTATCACGGAGACGAGACGGTGGAAGCTGCCTGGACAAAAGTATATGAGAATGTAGAAAAATACTGGGACCTATAT
Organism: Thalassobacillus devorans; assembly: GCF_900176565.1. GTDB lineage: Bacteria > Bacillota > Bacilli > Bacillales > Halobacillaceae > Thalassobacillus > Thalassobacillus devorans_A. The sequence continues at coordinate 895,465 of NZ_FXEH01000005.1, read as the reverse complement.
CAACTGGCTGAAAAGCTGGTAGATATCGAAGATTGGCTTCAGCAATGGCGCTTCCGTCACATGAAAACGGCGGAGAGGATTATTGGTCATAAAACTGGTACAGGCGGCTCATCGGGAGTAGGTTACTTGAAAAAAGTACTGGACCACCGATTTTTTCCAGAATTATGGGATGTTCGAACGAATTTGTGATAGAATAGGGAACTTTTCTAGTGGATTTCAAAAAAAATGTCGATTAATATTACAAACATGTTACAATAAGGTTGCTCACTATTAACGAATAGAAGGGTAACCTGACTATGAAGCAAATGACTGTATTACTAATCATGCTTGTTTTAATGACTGCCTGCTCTTTTTCACAGGCAAGTTCAGGGGAAGAACAAGCGTTATCATCTAATAAGGAAAAAGAAATAAAACTGAATATATCGATAGAATCAATCATTGAAGAATACGATGAGTACCGGTTAGCTGTCCATTATCCTCAGACCTCCAGTGATCAGTTGAATCAAGTGATCATGGATTATGTGAAAAAGAGCATTGCTAAATTCAAGCAGGACAGTTACCAGTTGAAACAAGAGAAAAAGGGCGATATTCCCCATGAACTAAACATTGACTATGATATTCTTTATAAATCGGGGGAGATTGTCAGCATAACTTTCAATGAAGTGGTTGATCTAGGGGGCGAGCATCCATCTGTGGATACATCGGTCCTTAATTTTGACGTGAGTAATGGGAAGCGCTTGAAACTGGATAGATTATTTAAAAGTAACATTGATTATGTAGATAAGCTGTCAGAACATGTCTCAGACCAGCTGCTTGCCCATGAAAACCTCGGAACCTCGTTTGATAAAGCGTGGGTAAAACAAATCACTTCACCCGACGAAGCTAATTTCGATGTGTTTTCACTGGACAGTAACGGCATGAATTTTTATTATCAAATATCGGCTGGTGAAAATCCGGGCGAATCAGTTGAAGTGACCATACCATTAAACAAACTTGAAGGACTTATGAAGGACAGGTATATGGAAGCATTGAAAAAGTATCGTACAGAGATTCCAGTTAAAAAGCTGAATGTTAAAGCGGAAGGTGCTCCTGTGGCGGCCGACCAGGTACTGATGAATGAGAAAAAGAAGCAAATTGCTTTAACCTTTGATGATGGCCCCCATCATTCCATTACAGAACGGATTTTGGAAGTATTAGATAACTATGAAGCAAAAGCTACGTTTTTCGTCTTAGGAAACAGGCTCACTTATTATCCCGAACTGATCAGCCAAGCTGCGTCTGCAGGACATGAAATTGGTAACCATTCATGGAATCACCGTCAATGGGGCCGATTGAGTGACGCTGCTATCGAAGAACAGCTCCAGAGAACTGCTGATAAAGTAGAGGAATTGACCGGTCACCAGCCAAGTGTTATTAAGGCTCCTTATAATCGTGGAAAGCGGGAAATCCAAAGAATTACTGAACTTCCTGTCATCGAGAATAGTCATGACATAGAGATTTGGCGTTTATCAGAAGAAAAGGCGATTATTAACGAAGTGATGAAGCACGCGGAAGACAGAGCAATTATTTCTTTGCAGGAGGTCTCACCTCATATGCAAGAAGTGATTGAACCACTAATAAAGCGTCTGACCGAGGAAGGGTTCCAGCTGGTAACCGTAAGTCAGCTGTTGCAGGAAAAACAACCGGAAATAACAGGACAACCAACTCTGTCGTCATGGCGCCCATAAAAAAGAGCAGCAAGCCTGAAGCTTGTTGCTCTTTTTTATCCTGCGGCCTGTTTTTCATAGATTTTTTCGTAGAACTCCGCATGTTCCGTCTGAAAAATCTGTACTAAATCTTCTACCATGGCACTGGCTGTTGGCAGCTTTCCTGCGCCTGGACCAGTCAGCGTGATCGTACCTACGATATCACTTGTAATGGCAAGTGCATTATCGACACCGTCAATATGATGTAATGGGTGGGTAGAAGAGAGTAACACCGGGGAGACTTCCGCTATGATGTCATTCTCCACTTTTTTAATGACTCCAATATGCTTATACTTTTTGTTTTCTTGTTTTGCGTGATTTATATCTGCTTCTGTCAGGCCATTGATTCCCATTTTTCTTACGTTCAGCCAGTTGGGCTGCTCTCCATAGATCAGCTGGCTGAGTATCATCAATTTATTAAAAGCATCGGTGCCATCTATATCATGAGTTGGATCGGCCTCGGCATACCCTTTTTCCTGGGCCTCTTTCAAAGCGGTATCAAAATCAATAAAACGGTCGTTCATTGCCGTTAAAATGTAGTTGCTGGTGCCATTGAGGATTGCTTCTACTTTTTCTACCCGATTCACTTGAAGCAGTTGATCGATTGTACGGATGATTGGTGTACCGCCTGCAGTAGTTGCCTCAAAGCCGATATGCACATTGTTTTCCCTGGCTGTTTCAAGCAATTCTTTGGCATGCTTCGCGAACATCATTTTATTCGCCGTAATGACATGGATGCCTTTATTCAACGATTTTCTTAAGTAGGTGAGCGCTGGTTCTTCACCAACAATCGCTTCGAATACAACATTCAAATCAGGAAGAGAGATAATTTCTTCAAAATCAGTTGTAACAAGAATGTTTTCCGGCAAGTTTCTTTGTTTCGCAGGGTTTTGGACAAGAACAGCCACAATTTCTACTTCCTTACCCAGGAGGAGGCGGAACCGCTCTTGATGCTGATAAATCACTTCCTGTATTCCCTGGCCGACTGTGCCATACCCAAGCAGTGCGGCTTTGATTTTTTGCATAGTTATCCTCCTTAATATCAGCCGGGGTGCTGATTCCCCGGCTGTTTTTGAAAATACGAACGCTTGATAAGGGACTTATAGCGTAAGGGCTACATCAGAATGATCGGTCGCTTGTCTTAATGTGACGGCACGTTCATATAAATTTTCCCCGGTAATCGTTTCTGGTCCTTCTTCTAAAGTAATGTCTTCGTTCTCTTTCACCCAAACCAATGCAGGAGCCAGTTGAGTAACTTCCTCCCGGTTATTTCTGATTTCAGTGGCAGATTCACTGTATACAATATCGACTTTAGTATCGAGCAGCTCATCTTTTTCTGATATATCTTTCACTTGGAACCCTAGACGTTCCAATTTCTTGATTTCTGTTTTACCAGTCTCAGAAAATTCACCTGTCGTCACAATCACACGTCTTCTCAATTCTCCATTTTCGCGGTCCAGCGAGGAACCAAGAACAGAATGAACAGTATCTTTTGAAATCTTAGGAGCAGGAGTTTCCGCTCCTGTTGCTAATTCAATTGCCTGATCCAGTTCAGCGATCAGGTCGGTGGTAGATTCCAGACCAATGGATAAACGGATCAATTCTTCAGTAACACCCGTTTTCTCAAGGTCCTGGGCGCTTAGCTGCTGGTGTGTCGTAGAAGCTGGGTGGATGATCAATGACTTGGCATCACCGACATTGGCAACATGTGACCACAGGTTGATGTTATCGATTACTTTCCGGCCGGCTTCTCGTCCGCCCTTGATACCAAATACGACAATAGAACCTGCGCCATGGTTTAAATATTTTTTGGCCAGGTGATGGGTAGGGTGGCTTTCAAGACCAGGATAATTCACCCATTCGACTCCATCATGTTCCACTAGATGTTGTGCTACTTCACGCGCGTTTTGTGTGTGCTGCTTGATACGAAGGTGGAGAGTTTCCAGACCTTGTAATAACAGGAATGCGTTTTGTGGGCTTAGGCAAGCACCGATATCCCTAAGCAGCTGGACACGCAGTTTGATGGCGAAAGCCAATGGACCGACATCATAGGCATAACGAAGTCCGTTGTAACTTTCATCAGGTTCCGTGAAACCTGGGAACTTGCCGTTCGTCCAATCGAACCGGCCACTGTCTACCACTACGCCGCCGATGGTGGTGCCATGCCCCCCAATCCATTTAGTAGCCGAGTGAACGACGATATCTGCTCCCCAGGATATCGGTTTGCAAATATATGGAGTAGCAAATGTGTTGTCGATAATGAGTGGGATACCATTTTCATGAGCGACATCTGCCACTGCTTCAATATCTAGTACATTTAAACTCGGGTTGCCAATGATTTCAGAAAAAACAGCTTTCGTATTTGGCGTAATAGCTTTTTTGATATTTTCCGGGTCCGTACTGTCGACGAAATTAACTGTAATGCCATAACGCGGCAAAGTATGAGTGAATAAATTATACGTCCCACCATACAAGTTGGTGGACGCAACAATTTCATCCCCGGCAGAAGCGATATTAAGAATGGCCAACGTAATTGCAGCCATTCCGGAAGAAGTAGCTACTGCAGCCGCACCATCTTCCAGTAAAGCGATTCGTTGCTCGAAAGCATCGACAGTCGGGTTCATGATTCGGGAATAAATGTTTCCTGGCTCAGCAAGACCAAACAGGTTTTTAGCGTGCTCCGTATCACGGAATACATAGGAAGTAGTTTGATAGATTGGAACAGCACGGGAGCCGGTCGAAGGGTCGACTTCCTGTCCTCCGTGTAATAATAATGTTTCCGGGTTGTATTGATTGAATGGTAGACTCATTAATATTCCTCCTTAAAAATTGTAAATGATTGATTCGGATGTAAAGGTATTCCACGCAGAAAAAGTGGGGGAAAGATTTTGAAGGGAAAACAAAAAGCCCTCTTCCTAAGAAGAGGGCGTATATACGGTCCTCCTCTTATCTTTCAGATCCACAGATCTGTAGGAATTAGCACCTTTTCAAGCAATGCTTGATGGTTGCCGGGCATCGTCGGGCCTAGTCCCTCCGCCGCTCTCGATAAGAGATTCGATTGGTTAATGCAATATTTATGCTTGCTACGTATTCTAGATGATTACAAATTTAAAGTCAAACAATTTTTTATTTTTAAGAAAGATTACCTGTTAATCCTAGTGTTGATTTTAACTCCAATAAACATTTCGAAATCAAGTCTTCGACTTTTCGACCAGGAAAGACTTAATGGTGATTTATAGAGCAGGCGATGTTTTGCTGTGCAGGTTAGTGGGAACAGGAGTACCAAGAACAAAAGATAGAGGAGTGGATGACATGAAAAAATATAGCGTAGAACCTAACAAAGATGTAACAGGCTGGTTTGTAAAAATTGAGGATACAGCTCCTACAGATCTATACGATGAAAAATCAGTAGCCATTGAAAAAGCGGAAGAGCTGGCAAAAGAAAATAAACCAAGCAAAGTATCCATCCAGGATGAAAATAAAGAAGTAATCGAAGAAAGAACCTTTTAACAAACAAGTTAATTCATAAATGCAAACAAGCTCAGAGTTCACTATTTGGCTCTGGGCTTGTTTTATTTAGGGCGCTTTTGTTTCTCCATTTCTTTGAAAATAATCAGGTTTTTTTCTTGGCGCAATTTGTGTAATCGGCTAACCTTAAGTAAGAGAAAATCGGCAAAGGCGGGATTACATGAAGCGAGCAGATTATGATGTCATCATTGTTGGGGCAAGAGCGGCCGGAGCGAGCCTCGGAATTTTATTAGGCCGGCAAGGGAAAAAGGTGCTGCTGATTGATAAAGCATCATTTCCCAGCGATACGTTGTCCACGCACCACCTTTCACACCTGAATTATTTAAAACAATTAGGTGTGCTGGAGGAGGTTGAAAAAGGTGGACTGAGGAAAATTACAAGGATGCGTACATATATTGGAGACAGCTTGATGGAAGGGCCCCGACAGGCATATACCATGGCTCCAAGGCGGGATTTTCTGGATTATACATTACTTAAGCGCGCGCTTGAATACCCTCAGGTAGAAGTGATGGAAAAAACACGAGTGGACGGACTAGTCTGGGACTCAGACCGGGTTTTTGGAGTGGAAGTTGTACATAACAATGGCGAACGAAGTGAAATTTACGGCGATCTTGTCGTGGGAGCAGACGGGATGCGTTCCCGAGTAGCCCAATGGGTACAAGCGGAAAAGTATAACGCTTTGCCTGCCCTTAGACCGGTGTTTTATGGTTATTATGAAGGTGTAGACCCATTGGAGGAGCCTGCCACCGAAATTTTTCTCCAGGATGGCAGGATTGGCTTTTTGTTTCCGATGGAGCCAGGGAGGGATTGTCTCGGGTTAGAAATTCATCCGGAGGAATTCAAAGAATTTACGAGAAATCCTCAACAAATGTTTGAACATTATTATGGCCAGTTTTACCGCATGAATATACGGTTGAAGCAAGCGAAGCTCCAAGGGAGAATAACAGGCGGTGCCGGAGTGGAGAACTTTTTTCGGAAGCCCTATGGGAAAGGCTGGGCATTGATTGGGGATGCGGCACATAGCAAAGATCCGAGCACTGGTCTTGGTATTAATGATGCTTTCCTGCAATCTTTTCTGCTTGCTGAAGCAATTGACCAATACAGTAAGGGAGCAGACTGGAAACAATCGATGGAGAGATTTCATCAGCAGCGGGACAAGCAATTGATACCCTCCTATCAATTGACGCTTGATTACATACAATCTGTTCGTCCATGGTCAGAAAAAGAAAGGGCATTTATTAATACTATAGCCGCTAATCCCATTGTATGGAACAAATTAACTCCTCATTTACCGGAGCTGCTCGAACATCATTCAAAGGACAGTCCAATTTTATGGGAGGCAGTGAAGCAAGAAGCAGAAATTATAATGAATAAAGGTTCCTGCCAATAATAGGATATTGTTTAAGCCCTATTATTGGTTTGGAAATCTGGCAATCTAGTAGAAAAGATTCATTTTCATTTTGTCTGTTAATTTTCGAGAAGCCTTTGTTGACGATATTATATTAGCGAATTTACACTGAAAGCGGATTCATTGTTTTTACAAAAAATTCAATTGGAGGGAGAAATATGTCAGTTAAGAAAAAAATATCAGCTGCCATTACGGCTGGAGTAATCGTTTCTGGAAGCGCCTTCGGGTTTGCTTCAGATTCACTGCCTATGTCCATTACAGCGGATAGTGAAGAGAAAGAACAAGTCGAAGTTAATAAAAAATCACCGGAAAATGTTATCGTCATGGTGGGTGATGGCATGGGAGTCGGACAGTTAGAGATTGCCAGATTGCTAGAATATGAGGGTCAGGGCGATCTTTTCATGGAATCTCTTGATAACGTCGGCTTAATGCGTACATATTCAGCTGACAACTTTGTAACAGATTCTGCGGCAGCAGGAACAGCTATTGCTACCGGGGAGAAAACCTATAATGGCGGAATAGGTGTAGACAGCGCAGGGGAAGAAACAGATAGTATTTTAGACCTTTACCAGGACGCTGGTAAAAAAGTGGGGGTTATCTCTACTAATACAGTGACAGATGCGACACCGGCAGCTTTTACAGCAAGTGTGTCGGACCGCAGCGGTCAAGATGAAATCGCGCGCCAGATGCTGGCACATGAGTACGATGTTCTCCTGGGCGGAGGAGCGGACTACTTTAGTGCAGAGCGTCAGGGAGGAGATGGTCTTGTTGATGACTTCCAGGATAAAGGGTATGCGTTTGTTGATGATGCAAACAGTCTTGAGGATACCGGTACACCTGATAAGCTGCTAGGTTTATTCCATGATTCTTATATGAGCTATAAAACAGATCGTGATGAACTGAATAGTGAGGAACCAACATTAGAAGCGATGACAGATAAAGCATTGGATGTCCTGTCTCAGGATGAAGACGGATTCTTCCTGATGGTGGAAGGTGCACGAATCGACCATGCTTCTCATGCTGCGGATGCTACCGGAATATGGCAGGAGACAATGGAATTTGACCGCACAGTTGAACAAGTAGTCAAATGGGCAGAAGACCGCGATGACACCATGGTTGTTGTTTTGGCAGACCATGAAACCATGGGGATGTCAGCAACGGAGCCGATGGACATTGATGGGTTGAAAAATATTGAAGTATCACCTGAATACATGGCCCAGCAGCTTGAGACAGATGAAGAGACAGGGACATTTACCGTGGACAGTGTCAAGCAAGTATTCAGCGAGCATGCGAATATTGATTTGACAGATGAAGAAGTAGATGAGTTTTTGGTCAATGTAAGGGACAATGATGGCGAAGTATATGCAGAATACCGCGTTGGCTGGGAAATCGGCTCTATTATTGCAGATTACTACAAAGTTGGTGCTGTGGATACGGACATCCGGGCAGAAAGTGATACTGGCGGCCATACAGGTAACATGGTGCCGGTATTTGCGACTGGTGCAGGCAGCGAGGACTTTGAGGGCGTCATGGATAATAGTGATATCATCAATTTAATTGCCAACCCTGCCAAGCCGGATAAAGAAAAAGGCCATGGCCATGAAAATAGCAATGGAAAAGGTCATGAAAAAGGAAAAGGGAATGGGCATAACAAATAGTTTTTAAACAAAGGAAGGATCACCCGGATGATGAACAGGGTGGTCCTTTTTTTAACGGAAAATAATGTTAAAATGAATGTAGTCAGTAACATAGCGAAGGGGAGGAAGGTCAACTTTGTGGACAAAGGCAGCAGCTTACGAAAAGTTACAGGAGATCTATACAGATCAAGTCATGCAGGAAGAAAAACGGCGTGTATTTCAACAAGTGTACAGTCATCTACTCGCTCATCTGGATGATTTACAGGCTAGGAATGGACTGAAAGAGGATGTCGAAAAGCAATTGAAGTTATTCAAGGAATATACGTTCATGCCGGGTGATAACCTATTCCAATCCATGCGTTACATTTTCTTGATTGCACGGGGAGAACGGGTGGAGGACAGGCAGTTGACCCAGGAACATGTACAGCGGGTGTACCGGGCATTGTTTAAGCCAGCTGGACTAAAAACACCACAGATTCCTGATTCCTTCTGGCAAACCCCGCTCGGTGTCGCATGCCTTGTCGCCGAAAAAGGGGTAGAGGAAGCTTACCCGATCTTAGATGAAGTAGTAGAAGCCGAAAAGGCATAGAAAAAGCACAGGAGCAATCCTGTGCTCAGCTTGTAGAGAAACCCCGTGTTTTTCTACAAGCTTTTTTTGTGCGCCCGTGCGGGCGAATACCACTCGCTTTCCGCGGACGAACGCCCGAGCCTCCTCGTGAAAACCACACTGCGGGGTCTCGGATCGCCCGTTTTTCCGCAGGAGTCTCCTGGTATTCGTCCGCCCTTCACCGAAAAAGACTCTCCTTCACCTAACTCACCTTGGATAGGTGAAGGGCAATCTTCTTCATGTTCTGGCAGGCAGCCGTCAGTAACGCTTGTTCGCGTACATTTTCTTTTCCGCGCAAGCGACAATAACGCAGCCCATGCAGTTCTTTTGAATCTGCGAAGCTACGTTCCACTTTCTCTTTTCTCATTCGATAAATCCATTTACCTTCATTAGAAAGTCGGTTCAATCGAACCTGCTCTTTCGAGCCTTCCCACACATGACGGGTAACGGTTTTCTGGTGTTTCTTATTTTGTGTACACTTCGTAAGAAGAGGACAGTCCGCACAATTTTCAGGGTTTGATTTGTAATGCCGATATCCCTCACGGTCGGTTGTCGCATAACTCAACACTTCACCCTGCGGGCACACATACACATCTCGCTTTTCATCATATGTATATTTCCATTTCGGAAGGAACCCCTTTTTTGACTGATACCTCCGATGAGCAATTACTCCGAATATTCCTCTTTCCATAATAAGCCCATGACATATAGGGTTCGTCAAATATCCGGAATCCAAACCTACGGCTTCCACGTCAAAGCCAAACCGTTCGATCTGACGATCCAACCGTTGTAAGTAAGGTCTGGAATCATGAATATTTCCCGGAGTCACATGAACATCAGTAATAATGTTATGCTTCAAATCTGTGGTGCGGTGATCAAGATAGAAGAAGCCTTCCGGCTTATTTTCCCGATAGAGATAACCACTCTCGCTATCCGTGTCACTGACCTTGATTTCTTTTTTCTTTTTCGCCTCCTCCTTTTCCTTCAGAGGCTTTTTTCCATGATCTTCACGATCTTTCCTTACTGCCTCTTCCAAATCTTCGATGTAGTCTAACGTTTCTTCTTCAACTTCTTGTTTCGAGAATTTCTTCTTATTCGCATTAGCTTTCAAGTGTGTGGAATCTGTAAATAACACACGCCCTGATACCATACGGTGATTCATCGCTTGTAATACAATTTCATCAAATATTTCTTGGAAGATATCCGTATCTTTGAAACGAGTACGGCGGTTCCAGCTAATGGTGGAATGATGGGGAACGGGATCTTTAAGGTTCAACCCTAAGAACCAACGATAAGCAATATTAGTTTCGATTTGTCGTGCCAATTCGCGTTCGGAACGAACGCCATAGATATAACCAATGAACATCATTTTAAATAATACAAGTGGATCTAGTGAAGGGCGACCATTATCTTCTGAATAGTAAGGACGAACCTTTTCAGGGATGAAAGAAAAATCTATGTATTGATCAATTTTACGGAGGAGATGATTTTCGGGCACAAGCTCTTCAATCGTGACTATTTCCATTTCACTTTGTCGTTCTTTTTTTGATTGAAACATCAAATCACCTTTCAAATTATTAGTTATAAGTATTATAACAAATTAACGCGGTGATTTATTAAAGATGAGTGAAATAAGTAAAGGCTGTCGAGACTTTCTCGACAGCCTGAGCACAGGAGCAATCCTGTGCTTTTTACTGGGTGACATATTCAGCAATCGCCCGCTGGATATCATAAATACTTTTATCTTTACGGAACTGCTTATAGATCGGTTCTGATGCACCAGATAGCCAGATTTTCAGTTCAGCATCCAAATCGAACGTTCCAGCGGTTTCCACGCTGAAGTGGGTGATCGACTTATAAGGTACAGAGTGAAACTCGATTTTCTTTCCGGTCATCCCCTGTTTATCTACCATGATCATTCGTTTATCCGTGAAAATCATCATATCACGAAGGATTCTATATGCCTTTTCAATCCGTTCGTTTGAAGTAATGACTTTTTCTAGTTGTTTTTCTACATCTTTCAAATCAACCTCAGAGGCGTTCCCCATCAATCCATCTAATAGACCCATTCTTATTCCACCTTTCCTCGGTTCTTAGCTTCATCATACCACAAGTGAAGTGTCCAGCTTCAACCAGCTTGCCTAGGCGGCCTGGTCATATCGCCGCAGTCGTTTCACTCTGGCATACGTATAGATTAATAAGCCCGCCCAGATGAATAAAAATGACACCAGATGAACGTGTGTAAATGGTTCCTTGTATAGAAATACGCCGATGATCAGCATGATGGTAGGAGCAATATATTGCAAAAAGCCAACCATGGATAATGGAATCCGTTTTGCTCCGGCAGCAAACAGCAGCAGTGGAATGGCGGTAGCCACACCGGCTCCGAATAATAATAACGAAGTGGTGGACAGCCAGTCGATGCTTCCCCAGTTTGCTTGCGGCAGGCTCAGCAAGTAGATGGCAGCAATCGGAGTCATGATCAATGTTTCAATTGTTAAACCGAACATGGCGTTTAAATCGACTGTCTTTTTCAAGAGGCCATAAATCCCGAAACTGAACGCCAGCATCAATGCGAGCCATGGAACAGAACCAAAATTGATGGTCATATAAGCTACACCGGCAGCTGCCAGTATGAATGCCAGCCATTGCGGCCGGTTAAAAGTTTCTTTGAAGAATATCATACCAAGTAAAATACTCACCAGAGGGTTGATATAATAGCCCAGACTGGCTTCGACGACATGCTCGCTGTTTACCGCCCATATGTATGTCAGCCAATTGATGCTGATGGCAATGGAAGCGAAAGTAATACCGAGCGCGCTTTTTTTGTTTTTCCATGTTCTTTTTATTTCTGAGCGAAACTCATTCCATTTCCGCCATATCAAGATAACCCCGATCATAAATACGAAAGACCAGACAATACGATGGCCGAGAATAGCGATCGGGGAAACCTCTTGCACCAGCTTCCAGTATATCGGCAGGAATCCCCATAGCACGTAAGCCCCGCCTGTATAGATAACTCCTAATTTATTATCATTCATTCTTGCTTATCCCCTTTACATGCATCTCATTATCTTTCCACTATAAGGTAATTTATCGTGATAAAGCAATAGGGTTTTTGTGGGATGAGTACCGGATAAGATGATGCTCATATACTTGAAAAAACTCTCATAAATTCGCCAAAGTGTCTCTCAAATGCTTCCTAACCTCTCTCTTTTCTTCAAAATTGTCACTCTTAATTTTGATTCTGTCTCTCTTAAGTTAAGCATTGTCTATTTTACGTACGTTTTGTCTCTAATACGCCAACAAAAAGAAAGCCAGAACCCTGTTTCAACATAGGATTCTGGCTTGCTGATCTTATACCGGCTCTGGCATGTCTTTTTCTGGATGCTCGTTTGTTTGAATATCTTTTTCCATAGCTATGCGCTTCAATGGTTGTTTAGCCGGTCCTTCCATTACTTCCCCTTGGATTGAGAAGCGGGAACCGTGGCATGGGCAGTCCCAGCTATGCTCGCCGCTATTCCATTCCACTTCACATCCCATGTGGGTACATTTGGTATCGACCAGGTAGACCTGGCCATCTTCATCCTTATAGGCACCTGCGCGCTGGCCGTTATATTGTATGACTCCGCCTTCTCCTTTTTTCAGGGCTTCATGGCTAAAGCCTACCCGCTCTGATTTACCTTCCAAAAGGTGACCCGCAACGTTCAAGTTATTAGAGAAGAATTTTTTCAAGCTTGGGTCTGCCTGGAAACGGGATGGGCTGAATAAATGGGCGTATGGGTTTTCCTTTCCGGTTAACTGATCCCGCAACATCAAAGCTGCAGCAGTTCCTGAAGTCATTCCCCATTTTTTATAACCAGTAGCTATATAAATATTTTCTTTGTTCCGGGTGATTTGTCCGATATATGGTACTTTATCTAAGGTATAAAGGTCTTGTGCTGACCATTGGAACAGTTTTTCTTTTATTCCAAAGGTCTCGGCTGCAAATTCTTCAAGTGCACGGTAATGGAAGTCCGTATCGACTCCCTCGCCGGTACGATGGCTTTCTCCACCAATTAATAATACATTTCTTCCGTCATAATGTGCCTTGCGAACAGAGCGTACGGGCTGGTCGACCGATAAATACATTCCGCCTGCAAATTCCTGTTCAGGTTCAATGGCCACTACATAAGAACGTTCTGCATACATACGTGCAAAATAAAAACCAGTCCCATCATAAAAAGGGAAGTGCGAACAGGAGATGATATGGTCGCAAGAGATACGGTTTCCATTCTTAGTAACAACCCGAAGTTCCGGATCATGTTCAACATCGACAGCTACTGTTTGTTCATACACACGTCCGCCGAGCTTTGTGAATTCACCCAGCAAAAAGTTCAAGTACTTTAAAGGGTGAAAGTGCGATTGATCTTTCATATAAAGAGCTTTTTGGGCCTCGGCATCAAAAGGGACATCATCGGTGTATTCACAAGGAATTCCGAGTTTTTGATAAGCGTTATATTCTTTTTCTAGTTTTCTTGTGTATTGGTCTGTTGTCGAATAAATGCAGGCATCTTCGTTATGAAGGTTACAGTCGATTTGGTTCTGTTCCACTGTGCCACGTATGAAACGGATAGCATCGTCATTAGCTTTAAAATAAGCCTGGGCACCTTCTTTACCAAAGTGCTGCAAAAGCTCATGGTAAATCAAGCCGTGCTGGGCAGTGACCTTAGCGGTCGTATGTCCGGTCGTCCCATTCAACAGCTCATCAGCTTCAAGAAGCACCACGTCCTGCCCTTCTTTTGCCAGCAGGTAAGCGGTTGTGATTCCGGTGATTCCACCGCCAACGATCACTGTCTCAGCAGTCGTATTCTCTTGAAGAGCGTCGAACTGCTTTATCTTTGTATCTTTCCGCCATATTGGTTCAGGCTGTTCCCATTTTCTCGTTTCTTTCATAAGAAATCCTCCTAATGATTTCATTTCTATTTAGGTTTACCAACTGTGTATTTTTCATGTGAAAAAGGAAGGAGAGAAAACAAATACTTAACTGAAAACGCTTTCAAAAAATAAGGTTTTCACATATCATAAGGGAAGAGGGAGATTTTTGAAAAAGGGGAGAAGATAGAATGAACAAATCTAAACGCTTTGAAACCTCCGTCATTCATGCGGGGTATGACTCGAAACAACATTTAGGAAGTCTATCCACACCGATTTTCCAAACGTCTACATTCACTTTTGATTCTGCGGAACAAGGGGAAAGACGGTTTGCGGGTGAAGAGGAAGGCTATATATATTCCCGGTTAGGAAATCCGACAGTACGTTCTTTGGAAGAAAAAATAGCGGAGCTGGAAGGAGGGGAAATGGGACTTGCATTCGGTTCCGGGATGGCTGCCGTCTCTGCGGTACTGGTAGCGCTGACGAAAACAGGTGACCATATCCTCTGCTCTCAGGGGCTGTATGGGTGCACATTCGGATTACTGCGTATGATGAATGAAAAATACAATATCACCAGTGATTTCAGTTTGATGGAAACAGAAGAAGAGGTACGGGAGCTGATTCAGCCTAATACCAGCTGCATTTACATTGAAACGCCAATCAACCCGACGATGCGTCTTTTGGATTTGGAAATGATTGCACGTGTAGCAAAAGAATATAACATACCAGTCGTTGTCGATAATACGTTTTCGACTCCGTATCTGCAGCGTCCGCTCGAGCTGGGATGTGATATTGTCATCCACAGTGCGACGAAATATATCTGTGGGCATGGAGATGTCATCGCTGGACTTGTCGTGGCGAAAAAGGAGTTTTTAAGTGAAGTGGCAATGATGACGCAAAAAGATATTGGCGGGGTTATATCACCATTTGATGCCTGGCTCCTGCTCAGAGGTTTAAAGACGCTTCCGGTGAGAATGGACCGTCATTCCTATAACGCTGCAATGATATTTAAAGAAATGGAAAAGCACGCTGGTATCAAACGTGTCTATTATCCAGATGATGTCCAGCACCCGGATTATTCAATCAAAGAAAAACAAATGAAGCAGGGAGGAGGCATCATTGCATTTGAAATCGAAGGGACCAAGGAAGATGCCCAGCAGTTATTGAATAATTTATCGTTCATTCAAATAGCGGTCAGTCTCGGCGACGCAGAGAGCCTAATCCAGCATCCGGCAACGATGACGCATGCGGTAGTACCGGAAAAAGAAAGGTTGAAGATGGGGATTACCGATCAAATGATCCGGCTGTCTGTCGGCTTAGAAGCATGGGAAGATATCTGGACTGATTTGGAGAAAGCATTAAGCAAATTGCCAGCTGCAAAAGAAGGAATAAAAAATTAGTGTTTGTTGCAGGAAGGGGAGGTAATTCGTTCTTCTATCAATAATACTACTATAATTTGACAAAAGGAAAAGCAGGGACCGAAGGGGCGGTTCCTGCTTTTTATATTAATGTATTGATTTTGGATTCAGGGTACCATACCCCCTTCTTCAGACTCCCCTATAGTTTATAATTTTAGGAGAACATAATGATTAATTTATTTAGGTCAAATTATTGATGAATGATTAATCGTGGTTAAGGGTAATAGAACAAATATAAATAAGTAGTTGTTATGTTTATTCCCAGGATAAGACCGCGATTTTGTAATTCCGCTTCAAACTATTTAATTTAGGAAAGGGTGAAAGTTATGTTAAAAAATTTATTCAAAAAGAATACAGGTGAATTAAAAATTTATGCTCCATTAGAAGGGAAAGT
Organism: Thalassobacillus devorans; assembly: GCF_900176565.1. Taxonomy (GTDB): domain Bacteria; phylum Bacillota; class Bacilli; order Bacillales; family Halobacillaceae; genus Thalassobacillus; species Thalassobacillus devorans_A. Next base: position 879,814 of record NZ_FXEH01000005.1, on the reverse strand, counting down.
AGTCGATCTGAACGAAGTTCCTGATCCTGTTTTTGCCGAGCGAATGATGGGAGAGGGAGTAGCGATTGAACCAGTCAATGGAGAAGTCGTCAGTCCGGTGGATGGGGAAATCGTCCAGTTATTCCATACGAACCATGCGGTAGGGATCAAAACGAAATCCGGTGTTGAAGTCCTGGTTCATATTGGATTAGAAACAGTGAGTATGGAAGGAGAGGGATTCGAGGGCCATGTGAAAGCCGGAGATAAAGTGAAAACCGGTGATAAATTAATTACGTTTGATATGAATCTTGTACAGGAAAAAGCAAAAAGTACGATAACACCAATTATTATTACAAATTATAATGATGTCGCTGCAAATATGGAACAGCATACGATGGATAATGCTATTCGCGGAGAAACCGAAATTATGATGATTCAAATGAAGTAGCAGGCTATCTGGAGAGGGAGATGACGGAGTGAGGATTGAACGTATACTCAATGAGAATATTGTAATTGCCGCAGATAATCAACAGAACAAGTTGGTTCTGGGGCAGGATATAGCTCATGAAAAGAAAAGGGGAGATTACCTTGATTCGGAAGCGATTGAAATAGTAATTAGTATGGAGGGCGATATCAGCCGATATGAAGGATTTTTTCACCTGGTGTCAGAAGAAGTCATTCGATTGACGGAAGATATCATTACACATGCAGAAGAATTTCTTCAAACTGATTTAAGTGAATCATTGCACATGGAGCTAGCTGATCATCTGGCATTTTTATTAGCCGATCCTCCAAAACATGTGACCATCCAGAATGGTTTGATTGAAGAAATAGATATTCTTTATGCTAAGGAGTATCAGGTGGGGCTTCGGGCTGTCAGACTCATCAAAGAGCGCTTTAATCGTGAGCTTCCGGAAAAGGAAGCAGGTCATATTGCTGTTTTCATCCACGGAGGGCGATCCTCTGATTCAAACAATGACCAATCTGTAAAAAAAGCTGCTATTATCCGGGATTTAATTGATATCATTGAACGAGTTTACCAGAGGTACCTGGCCAGGGAGAATGTTGCCTATCAGCATTTAGTCACTCACTTGAACCGAGCGATAGGACGGCGGGAAGAACGACAGGTTGTTGATAAAGACATGTTAGTGATGATTCAGAATAAATATCAAACGGCATACCAGTGCGCCGTCGATATAGCGGCTTACCTATCCGATGAATACTATATTCACTTCCCTTCTGCTGAAGTTGGATATCTTACCCTTCATATTCACCGGGCAGCCAAAGCGTGAGAGTTGTCACTCCTTTACTGTCGTATGTTTATGGTAAAATGAGAACATAATATACCGACAGGAAAGGAAGATAGGCATGGCGAAGGAGCAAAGGAAATCAACAGCTTCCGAGCGGCGTGAAGAGGTTCTGTTCATGTTGAAGAACAGGGAAGATCCCATAACCGGCCGTGAATTAGCCGATAAAATGGAAGTATCCCGCCAGGTAATCGTCGGTGATATATCCTTGCTGAAAGCAAAGGGTGAACCGATTGTAGCAACAAGCCAGGGGTATATCTATATGACGGATAAGGCCGATAGTCCTCCTATTGAACGAACGATAGCTGTAAAGCACACCCCGCAAGAAACAGAGAAGGAACTGACGATCTTAGTCGATCATGGCGTTTTTATAAAAGATGTAACAGTCGAACATCCCGTATATGGAGATTTGACAGCCTCTGTATTGATTTGGAATCGTCGTGATGTCCAAAAGTTCCTGGAAAATATCAAAGAGACAGAAGCCTCTTTTCTTTCAGAGCTTACCGATGGCATTCATCTTCATACGATCGCTGCCGACAGTGAGGAAGCATTGGATGAAGCGTTAGAAGCATTGCAGAGAGAAGGCATCCTATTAAAATCTTGAAGCAAAACCCATTCATAAGAATAGGATAAGGGAAGAGATATACCATTAAAAGGTAATATCTCTTCCTTTGATTTTACTGTGCAGGAAGGAAATATGCTATATTTTATTCAGGCAGTTATAGAAGAAAGGGTGAAGGTGAATGCCAAATTTTGAAGTAGGCCCTTATTTATTTACAATTGTTATTATTATCAACGTATTCCTTGCCTTCGCCATCATCTTCTTGGAAAGACGGGATGCCAGTGCTACATGGGCATGGCTGATGGTACTGCTCTTCATCCCTGTTGGTGGATTCTTGCTTTATTTGATTTTTGGCAGAAGGTTGAGCAAAAAAGAGATATTTACCTGGGATAAAAAGAATCGTTTAGGGCTTTTGACAGCCGTTCAGGACCAGCTTCGTTCCATTGAAGAGGATACATTAAAGCTGGACCATCCCGAATTAGAAGAATTTGAAGACCTCTTTTATTTGCATCTCAAAAATAATGATGCCTTATTAACCAAAGATAATGAAGTGGAAATATTCACCGATGGTCAAGAGAAATTTCATGCTCTGTTAGAAGACATAGAAAGTGCAACCGATCATGTCCATTTGCTTTATTATATATGGCGGGATGATCAGCTTGGCCAAAGGTTATCAGAATTACTTATTAAGAAGATAGAGGAAGGCGTCAAAGTAAGAGTATTATATGATGATATGGGCTCAAGGACATTGAGCAGGAAGTACATCAAACGGATAAAAAAAGCAGGCGGGGAGATGGAAGCATTTTTTCCTGCTCTAATTCCTAAATTAAATATGAAAATCAATTATCGCAACCATCGTAAGCTTGCAATCATTGACGGGAAAATCGGTTATATTGGCGGTTTTAATGTCGGAGATGAATACCTCGGTTACAATCAGAGGTTTGGTTATTGGCGTGATACCCATTTGCGCGTTGAAGGCGGTGCGGTGCATAATATGCAGACGCGGTTCATCCTTGACTGGAATCACGCTTCCCGAAGGGACATCGGGTATGAGGACCGCTATTATCAAGCCGAAGCAAAAGGGGATGTTGCCATGCAAATTGTTTCCAGCGGACCTGATTCAGAATGGGAACAAATCAAGCATGGTTATATCAAAATGATACTTTCGGCAAAGGAATCTATATACATTCAAACTCCTTATTTCATTCCGGATGACAGCCTGTTGGATGCTGTCCGGATTGCCACGCTATCCGGAGTCGATGTCAGAGTCATGATTCCCAAAATGCCGGATCATCCTTTTGTTTATTGGGCGACTTATTCCAATGTCGGGGATTTGCTGGAAGCCGGCGCAAAAATCTATATCTATCAAAAAGGTTTCCTGCATGCGAAGTCGATTGTGGTAGATGATAAGATCGCCTCTGTTGGTACAGCAAATATTGATGTTCGCAGTTTCCGTCTCAATTTTGAAGTGAATGCATTCCTTTATCACCCGGATGTAGCTAAGGAGTTATCGGATTCTTTCCTGGATGATATCGTAGAATCCACCCAATTGACGCTTCGTCTTTATAAGAGCAGGTCAAAATGGATACGTTTCAAGGAATCCATCGCAAGATTATTATCACCAATCCTTTGATTATTTTCCAGCTAAGCTCCCTTTTGCTGAAGACCCAGTTTCAAGATAGTTTGGTCCGTTACCGAAAGGTAAGGGATGGGCTGTGAAACGACTCGCTTTCCTGCGGGGGATCTGGCGAGCTTCCTCGGGCTAAAGCCCTGCGGGATCTCACCATGTACTATCCTCCCATAGGACTTTGAATAAGCTTCTTGAATAGACACCGCACGAAGAAAATGCGTAGCATTTTCGAGGAGTCTCGCAATTTCCCGGACCTCCTTGCATTTGTATGTGTCACGGAAACGCTATAAGTTAGTACGAAAAGCTATAAGACAACAAAAAAGTGCTATGCAATATACAATGAAAAGAATCTTGATTCGGAGATTTTGTGGGTTCGTTAACCTATAACAGCTGGGCGGCAGGGAAACGGTGAGACTCCCGTGGGAGTAGGACCCAGACGAGACCCCGCAGGGAGTGAAACGACCGAGGAGGCTCGGCGGTTCCCCCACAGGATAGAAATGAATGCGTAATCGCCTTGGGAGACACGACACGCATAAGCAGAACATCAAAAGGGAAGTGTTTTTTCTTCCCGTTGATGGACTGCTTATGTCGCGAGTGTCTAGGCGATGAAGCTGGAAAGCGAACCGTTTCCCAGCCGCCCTTACTACTGATTTGGTAACGGACCCAAAGCATCTTGAAATCAAGTCTTCGACTTGTTGGTCTTTTGATTGAATAATCTTCTGAGGAGAAATACAAAAAGAACCTGTGCCTTTTGCTGCTGGAAAAGGTACAGGTTCTTTTTTATATCGTTTAGGGGGGAGGTTGTTTCATACTGTTCTATTGGGAAGACAACTGTAAATCAGATTTGATCTTCTCGCCATTCCGGTAGATCGTCAATTCTACTTCATTGCCTTCCTCTGTCTCTTTATATAGGAATTGACGTAAGTTAACCAGTGACTCTATTTTATTACCCTCAATCTCTGTAATAACATCGCTCTTTTTAAGTCCGGCTTTATCCGCTGGTGACCCGGGCTCGACGCCTCCTACAATGACACCATGCTGAATGTCTCTTGGGAGGTTCAATTGCTCGGTCAGGATATTAGCAGGAATCTGCTTGATGTCCTGTAAGGATACTCCCATATAAGGACGTTTCACTTCACCATTGTTTTCCAAGTCTTTAATGACTGGTTTGGCTACATCCATCGGGATGGAAAATCCTAATCCTTCCACTTCGTTCTGAGCGATTTTCATCGTGTTAATTCCGATAACTTCGCCTTGAAGGTTGATGAGTGCACCGCCGCTGTTACCAGGGTTGATGGCCGCATCTGTCTGGATGACTTCTGTCTGCCAGTCGGCTTGGCCATCTTTATTCATATCTACCGGAATGTTGCGGTTCAATCCACTGACGATGCCTTTGGTGGCGGAACCAGCGAATTCCATTCCAAGCGGGTTGCCAATGGCGATGGCTGTCTGCCCTACTTCTACGTCTTTTGCGTCACCTAATTTGGCAACCTGTTTGACATGCTTATCATTTATTTTCAAAACGGCAAGGTCAGTCAACGGGTCACTTCCTTCTAATTCTGCTTTGATTTTCGTACCGTCATTCAAAATCACTTCCAGTTGTTCCGCATTTTCAACTACGTGATGATTGGTGACGATGTAGGCGTTACCTTGTTCTTTTTTATAGATGACCCCTGAGCCTGTACCGGAATTTTGAGATACCGGGTTGCTTTGTTTAATGTTTGAGATACCGACGACTGCGCCTCCAGCTTTTTCAACCGCCTGAGTAACCGGCTCTTTCTCTTCGCCGATCTGCAGTTCATTAGCTTGGGCTGTCGGTTCATCGGTATTGATTTGAATGGAGATTCCTTTCCATTGAAATACAGTAGTCACAAGGAATATAGCTGCGATTGCTCCAAAAACGACATAGGCAAAATAAGCACGTTTTTTGGCGCGCCTTTGCCGCTGTTGTTCTGTATCCATATAGGCAGATCTCCTTTGAAAATAGTTTATCTGTTTCCTGAACAATTCTTAGTCTACACTTGAGTTATGGCACGAGATTGGAGAAAATGTGGAATAAATGTGTAAAATAAAAAAGAAATGGAACATCAATTATAGAATTGTGGGAGAATAAGAGCAGACTTATATGGAGAAGGAGGCTTTTCCATGAAACAAACCATTGGAATAGTGGAAGACGATCCGAACATTCGCGACATTGTCAAAGCTTATTTAGAAAAAGAAGGTTATCACGTAGCCGAGATGGAATCTGCGGAAGCGGCCTGGGAATTGTTTCAGCAAGACCCGCCGGATTTATGGGTGCTGGATATCATGCTGCCTGGAATGGATGGTTACGAATTCTGTAAACAAGTACGTAAGGATTCCCAGGTTCCAATCATCATCATCTCAGCTAAAGATGAGGAAGTGGACAGGATTTTAGGCTTGGAACTGGGAGGCGATGACTATCTGACTAAGCCATTCAGTCCTCGTGAGCTTGTCGCAAGGGTTAAACGGCAGCTGACCAGGTGGGAAGTAATGAATACGAATACTGCCTCAGCGGACAAAGAGATACTGGAAGTCGGGGAATTATCCCTGTACATGGCGGAACGCCGGGCTGTTTGGAGAGGAGCAGAAGTGGAAGTGACTGCTAAGGAATTCGATATGTTAAAGTTGCTTGCTCAGCATCCGAACCGTGCTTTTTCCAGAGAAGAACTGCTGGTGCAAATCTGGGGGGAAGATTACTTTGGCAGTGATCGTGCAGTTGATGACTTAGTGAAACGGCTAAGAAAAAAGCTGGCCGATTTTCCACTCGAAACCGTGTGGGGCTATGGCTACCGTCTTAGAAAAGATGGCATCGAATCATGAAGCTTTTGCATCAATTGAATACGGCATTCGCTGTGCTGATCATCATTGTAATGTCGATAACTGCGATTATTTTATATTCATTGATTCTCAATATGCTGATTGAAGATGAAAAACGACAACTGGAAGATAAAGGGGAACTGTTGATCGATTTATTGAACGAAGAAGACAGTCCCGTGAAGGTGAATCAGTTATCACAGCTGCTTCGAGATAGTGATTTGAGGGTGTTGATGTTCGACCGAGGACAAAGGGAAATCCTGTTTTCCAGTTTGCCGTTTGAAACTGCCACCCTTTGGGCCAGCCAATACGATGAACAACTACATGAAGAGGATCTTTGGGAAAGTCAGGGGCAGGACTTTGTCGTTTATGATATTGCATTCACCCCCAAGGCCGATGGTGTTATTTTAGTTTTGGCCACACCACTTAAAGATTTACAGGCGGTGCAGACGATGTTTGCCTGGCGGATGATTTATGTATTGTTCATTGGGCTTCTGCTCGCGATAGGTATCAGTCATATGCTTAACCGGCGCCTGGTGACACCGCTGATCCGGTTGAAGAAAGAACTGAAAAAAATAGAACACCGTAAATTCCAGGAGCTTCAGCCAGTAAAAGCGAGTGGGGAAATTGAAGAAGTGGAGCACAGTATCCGAACGATGGCAGCTGAATTAGAAAATTATATCCGCACACAAAAGCAGTTTTTTCAAAATGCTTCCCATGAATTGAAGACACCATTAATGTCCATACAGGGTTATGCAGAAGGGATCCGGGACGGGGTGTTTGAAGGGGAGGCAGCGGATAAAGGACTAAACGTTATGATAAAAGAAACAGAAAGATTGAAGAAAATTGTTAATGAAATGATTTTATTGGCAAAACTGGATAGTGATGAGAACGTGTATCACCCGGAAGAAGTCGATATTCATGAGTTAGTGGAACAGGCGACGGAAGGCCTTTACCCGCTAGCCAGGGAAAAAGGGGTAGAACTCGTCCATAATCAAAAGGACTCTTATTATTTATCGATTGACCCGGAAAAAGTGATGCAGGCGTTCATTAATATCATTGCCAACGCTATTCGACATGCTACTTCTTCCGTAACTATTGTAACGATGCAATCCTCAGATGAAATTATTATTGAAGTCCAGGATGATGGGGCGGGAATTCCTGAGGACATCCTTCCTCAGCTTTTTGAACGCTTCATCAAAGGAAAAGAAGGAGAAACCGGTTTAGGGCTAGCCATTTCGAGAGCGATTATCGAGCGGAGTGGTGGGAAAATTATTGCACGTAACAATGAAAAGTCAACTGGAGCAACTTTTAGAATAATATTGCCGAAACAACGGTCCAACCGTAACGAGCAATGAAGGAGAGATAGATATGGAAACAAAAGCATGCATTGATTCATTGACAGTAAAGAATTCACACGTTCTGCCGCCAGATACGAATAGTCATGGGACGTTATTCGGAGGCAAATTGATGGCATACATTGATGACGTGGCGGCGATTTCTGCCACCCGTCACTGCCGAAAACCTGTCGTTACTGCGTCGATTGATTCCATCGACTTTTTGGCACCGGTGTTTGAAGGGGATACCATATGTCTCGTCAGCTATGTGACTTGGACGCATAAGACTTCGATGGAGGTTTTTGTGAAAGCTATTACGGAAAACCTGTTGACAGGAGAGCGGAAAGTCTGTACGACCGCTTTTGTCTCGATGGTTGCGGTAGATGAGAATAACCGGCCAACGCCAGTCCCTCCTGTGAAGCCGGAATCCGATGAAGAAAAATTGCTGCATTCCGGGGCACCGGCACGTCATGAACAGAGGAAGGAACGCAGTAAAGAATCAAAACAACTGGCCAAAGAATTCGGAACAGACTTTCCTTGGAAATAGGGGTATAGTGAAAAAGCCAGATGCAGCTAACGCGGCATCTGGCTTTTTCATTGATTAACTGGCTAGGCTTTACGACATGATTTCCATTTCGTAATCGTACGTATTGGAAGTGTTTCTTACGGTGCATAATGACTCCCATTCGTGTGCCGCACCATCGCGCATGGTAATGATCCGGTCAGCAATTGCTCGGGAGTCCTCCCGGTCATGTGTCACGAAAATCGATGTAATGCCTGTTTTTTTGATGATTTGCTTCAATTCTTCTCGAATCTTGATTTGCAAGTCAGCATCCAGGTTACTGAAAGGTTCATCCAATAATAACAGGGAAGGCTCTGGAGCGAGCGCCCGCGCAAGAGCAATCCGCTGCTGCTGGCCGCCGCTCAATTCATGTGGATAGCGCTTCTTAAATTTTTCCATATTGACAAGCTCAAGTACTTCATCGATACGCTTTTTCTTTTCACTGCGGGAATACCCTTTGAGACCGAACTGGATATTTTCTGCAACCGTCATGTGTGGAAATAGCGCATAGTCTTGGAATACCATTCCAATTCCGCGCTTTTCCGGAAGAATAAAGGTACGGTCATCGGTTACGATTTTTCCGCCGATGGAAATGGTACCTTTTGTCGGTGTCTCCAACCCGCTCAGAAGACGTAATACGGTACTCTTACCGCTTCCACTTTCCCCAAGAATAGAGATGATTTCCCCTTGTTCAATCTCAAGGCAGAAGTTATTAATAGTTTTATCCCCTTGGTTTGTATAAGAGAAGCATAAGTCTTTGATTTGAATGTACATATCACTTCGGCTCCTTTTCGAGTACTTGGTGGAAAAGATAAATCGCAATACCACTGATGACAATAATGATGATCGATGCCAAGGATGCTTCATGGATTTGCTCATCGCTGGCATATTGGAATGCTTTTGTTGATAACGTGTCAAAATTGAACGGCCTTAAAATTAATGTGAGCGGCAGCTCTTTAAGAATATCGATGAATGCCAGGATGAATCCGCTGAATATCGCCCCTTTGATGAGGCGAACATCCACTTTGAAGAAAGTTTTCGTCATGCCCATCCCGAGCATTCGGGAAGCTTCAGTGAATTTATTGCCTACTTTGTCAAAACCCGATTCGATAGAGTTATAGCCTACTGCTAAAAAACGGATAACATAAGCTGAGATTAGCATAAATAGGCTCGTGCTTAAAAAAAGGCTGGCTTCCATCCCGAAAGATTCGTAAAACGTGAACAACAGGTTGTCGATATCTATGAATACAGAACTGATACCGACAGCTATGACGGCACCAGGAATCGAGTAACCGAGAATGGTGATTCTTGATGCCGACTTAGAAAGCCAGCTTTTATGCATCCTGGTAAAGTTAGCAATGATGACAGCAAAGATAACAATCATGAAAGCTCCGGTAAAGGCGACTAATAATGAATTCATGATTAATTGAGTGAACACAGGACTGGCGATTTTCTCAAAAGTCAGGAACATCCAGTCCAGGAGCTGGATGAAAGGAATCAAAAAGCCCAGGCTGAATATAAGCAGACTATAGAAGAACACTGTCCAGGCTTTCCACCCGGTGAGTTTGATAGGTGTGAGCGGCTTCACTTTCGCGGTCGTATAACTGTATTTTTTACGGCCTCGTAACACTTTTTCAAAGATTAATATAGCAAAGACAATAAACATCAGGGTAGCTGAGAGTTTAATAGCAGCATTCAAGTCCCCCATGCTGAACCATGTTTGAAAAATCGCTGTACTGAAAGTCGGGACACCAAAGTATTTGACAACCCCATAGTCATTCAACACTTCGAGCAGCACTAAGCTTGCTCCGCCAATGATGGCCCCACGGGAAATCGGGAGGACTACCCGGAAGAAAATCTCAAAGGCATTCCGGCCAAGGAGTCTTGCGTTTTCAATCAGGGAAGAAGATTGATTTGCTAAAAAGGCCCGTGTAATCGTGTAGACATAGGGAAATAAAAATAAAGTGAAAATAAAAATGGAACCAGGAATATTCATGATGTCAAAGTATTTTTGATCCACTCGGATACCATAGTCATTGCGTAATGTCGTCTGGATGATCCCTGTATAATTTAAAATTCCATTATACGTATAAGCCGCAATATAGGGAGGGATCGCCAAAGGCAGGATGAGTCCCCATTTGAAAAAGCCCTTCAACGGAAAATCGTATGCAGAAATCAGCCACGCCAGACTGGTACCGATCAGTATCGTTAAAACTCCGGTAACCACAATAATAATAGAAGTATTTTTTAAGAGTAATGGTAAGATATGTTCTTTGATATGCTCCCAATTATCAGTTGTTTGAGTGAAAAAGCTGATCAGAATCGTCAGGTTAGGCATCAAAATTAGAAGGACGATGACCATACTCAATACTGTCCACATATTCATATAACCTGGGAGCTTTCGGTAAAACTTCAACTGGGACACTTCCTTCTACGCGACGACATTAAGACTTTGGAACATAAACCAATACCCATAATTAACTTATATACATTGGTTTATGTATCATTTTCACTTTTAATGATAACAGTTCTCAATGAAAATGTACATATACATAAGGCCGTACCTTATTTTGGTACGGCCCATGTGTCATGAAATGGTCAAATTATTTCCAACCGACTTCATTCATAATTTTGATAGCTTTTCCATTGTTTTCACCGAGTTCTGTCAGATTAATGTCTTGTTCTTCAAATTCGCCCCAGGATTGAAGTAGTTCAGCAGGCTCTACATCAGGGTTTACTGGATACTCATAATTCGCTTCAGCAAAATCTTTCTGAGCTTTTTCCTGGGAAAGGAATTCCATGAATTTCACGGCATTCTCTTTATTCTTACTGCTTGCAGTCATAGCAACACCGCTGATATTGACATGAGTACCGGTAGTGTCCTGATTAGGGAAAATGACTCCTAAATCCTCTGCGACTTTTACTTCTTCTTCATCTTCAGAGTTCAACATCTGCCCCAGGTAATACGTATTCATGACAGCGACATCACCTTCGCCGGCAGCAATAGCTTTCGCCTGATCACGGTCGCCACCTTTAGGATCACGTGCCATATTATCAACAATTCCCTGAGCCCATTCTTTGGCAGCTTCTTCTCCTTCTGTAGCGATCATGGATGCTAACAAGGACTGGTTGTAAATGTTGTCAGAAGAACGAATCAGGACTTTGCCATTCCACTCGTCTTTCGTAAGGTCTTCATAATTCTTGATATCGTCCTCGTTGACTGTTTCTTTGTTATATACAATAACACGAGCACGTTTGGTCAGGCCAAACCAGTTGCTATCTTCATCACGGAACTTTTCTGGAATATTCTCGTTCAGTGTATCGCTTTCCACTTCTTGAAGGAGATCTTTATCTTTAGCACGGTGCAGACGACCGGCATCAGCTGTGATGAAAAGGTCAGCTTCTGATGCTTTTCCTTCCCGCTCCAGGCGTGCGATCAACTCATCATCTTTACCTTCAATGACATTTACTTTAATGCCTGTTTCTTCTGTAAATTTATCATACAGCTGTTGATCTGTTTCATAGTGACGTCCTGTATAAAGGTTTAGTTCGCCACCGGCTTCAGCATTCTCTTCTGTTCCTTCAGAAGAATTTTCTTCACTCTCTGAAGAATTATCTGCCCCTTCTTCTTCAGAACTTCCACCGCAGGCAGCTAATGCGAAGATGGAAAAAATAAATACAAAACCTAATAAAAACAACTTGCTTTTCTTCATGTCCCTTTCACCTCGTATGTAATTTTTTTGCATTGCTTAAATGATAATGGTTTTCAATGTCATCTTCAATTTTACTGAAAATGATTCTCAAGTCAAGTCTAATGGATAACTTTTTTCAGTTTTGTCACAAGTGTTAATGAAAAGAGCGAGAATGTTATAATAGGGGAAGTTTAAAAGGTAGGGTGATAGACATGAGTCTTTTGCAAGTAGAGAATTTAACAAAAACCTATGGGGATAAAACCCTGTTTGACCATATTTCATTTACAATTTCTCAAAACCAGCGGATTGGCTTGATTGGCGTTAATGGTACAGGGAAGTCGACATTGCTGAAAGTACTAGCCGGTCTGGATTCAAAAGAAGCAGGAGAGATGAAGCATGCGAAGGATTTTCGGATTGAATATCTGCATCAGGAACCAAAACTGGATCCGAATTTGAGTGTATTAGAGCAAATTTATTACGGTGATTCCGAAATTATGAAAACGATGCGGGCATACGAACAATCTCTCCAGCATCTTGAAAGGGATCCCGAAAATACCAGGTATCAGGCAGAGTTACTGAAGAACCAGCAGCAAATGGATGAAAATGATGCCTGGGAAGCGAACACCACTGCTAAGACTATCCTGACGAAGCTGGGAATTGATACGTTTGACAAAAAGATCAGCACACTGTCTGGAGGCCAAAAAAAACGGGTCGCTATCGCAAGGGCATTGATTCAGCCTGCCGACCTGTTGATTTTGGATGAGCCTACCAACCATTTAGATAATGAAACGATCGAGTGGCTGGAAGAGCATCTTTCCCAATACCGGGGAGCATTAATAGTCGTCACACATGACCGTTATTTCTTAAACAGAGTGACCAATCTGATTTATGAATTGGACAGGGGCAGCCTTTATATTTATGAGGGAAACTATGAAACCTATTTAGAAAAGAAAGCCGAGCGTGACGAGCAGGAACGGGTTTCCGAGGAAAAGAGACAAAATACGCTTCGGCGGGAATTGGCGTGGTTAAAGCGTGGAGCGAAAGCACGTACAACGAAGCAAAAGGCCCGCAAACAACGGGTAGAATCATTGCAGAACCAGTCTGGTCCAAAGACAGAAGAGCAAATGGATATGGCTATCGGCTCGAACCGCCTTGGCAAGAAAGTCATCGAGCTGGAAAATGTCAGTAAAGGAATGGCAGGGAAAACGTTGATTGATGGTTTCAGTTATTTGGTTGTCCCTGAAGAACGGTTGGGTATTATCGGTCCGAATGGAAGCGGTAAGACGACATTACTCAACATCATGTCGCAGCGGATGGAACCCGATACAGGTGAAATAGATGTAGGGGAAACAGTGAAAATCGGCTACTACACCCAGGATCACGAGGAAATCGATGGGAACTTGAAAGTAGTCGAATATATCAAACAAGTAGCCGAAGTGATTACTACTGCGGATGGACAGGAAATAACTGCAGAACAAATGCTGGAACGATTTTTATTTCCAAGATCTCAGCAATGGACCTATATCAGAAAACTGTCAGGGGGAGAGCGCCGCCGATTATATCTGCTGCGTGTACTGATGCAGGAACCGAACGTATTGTTTTTGGACGAGCCTACCAATGACTTGGATACAAAGACATTAAGTATTTTAGAAGACTACCTGGATCATTTTCCTGGGGCTGTAGTAACGGTTTCCCACGATCGCTACTTTCTTGATCGGATAGCGGATCGCCTGATCGCTTTCGAAGGCATGGGACAGATTAAAAAGTTTCATGGCAACTATAGCGAATACCTTGAAGAGAAAAAAGAAGCCGACCGTATAAGGAGTATGGAAAGAAAAGAGCAGACTGAAAAAGAAAAAGCTGCACAGAAACCAGTACGCAAGAAAAGGAAACTTTCTTACCATGAACAAAAAGAATGGGAAGGCATTGAAGATAAAATCGCCGACCTGGAAGGAAGAATGGAAGGGTTACAGGCATCTATTGCGGAAGCAGGCAGCGACCTTGGCAAAGTACAGGAGTTGTACAGGGAACAGGAAAACCTGGAAACGGAATTAGAGCAGGCGATGGAACGATGGGAGGAGTTGTCACTGCTCGTCGAAGAGTTAGAAAACAGCTGAATGTAAAAAATTCCCACAGCTATTGTTGTGGGATATTTTTGTTTATCAAGACAAATTATGGAATAATAAAAATTAGCGAGATCACGAAAATGGAGAGAGGGAGTTACATATGCCAGAACAAAAAATGTTAGAAAAGTATGCCGAATTAGCATTGAAAACAGGTGTTAACCTGCAGAAAAATCAAATGCTGATGGTAAACTCGACCATTGAAGGCGCAGACTTTACCCGTATCGTCGTGAAGAAAGCTTATGAAATGGGTGCAAAAACGGTCCATATCAATTGGTCGGATGATGCCATCACTCGTACTAAATACGAACATGAATCCAAAGAAACACTTTCAGAGGTCCCCCAATGGAAAGTGGATATGTATGACTACTTTGCTGAAGGAGGCGCCGCCATTTTATCTATCCGCTCTACTGATCCTGACTTGCTTCAGGGGATAGATGGAGATAAGATTTCCGCAGCGAATAAAGCAGGGGCACAAGCGATGAAGAACTTCCGTAATTATACGATGAATGACCGCATTCAGTGGTCCATCGTTTCAATCCCGATCACGACCTGGGCACAAAAGATTTTTCCCGAGGCCAATGAAGAAGAGGCAGTGGCCAGCTTGTGGGAACAAATCTTTACTATTGTAAGGGTCGATAAAGAAGATCCAGTGTCTGCATGGGAAGAACACAACAGCATTCTGGCGCAGGCACGTGAATTTTTGAATCGCAAAAAATATAAAAAGCTTGTTTATAAAGCACCAGGAACAGACTTAGAAGTTGAGCTTCCAGCAGGACATATATGGAAGGGCGGAGCTTCTAAAACTGAAAAAGAAGGTATCCCATTCAATGCAAATATGCCAACAGAAGAAGTGTTTACTGTACCGCATAAATATGGTGTCAACGGCCAGGTTTCCAGTACGAAGCCATTGAACTATGGAGGAAACCTGATTGATGATTTTACATTGACTTTCAAGGATGGAATGGTTGTTGATTATAAAGCAGGACAAGGAGAAGCTACGCTGAAGCATCTTTTGGAGACGGACGAAGGTTCAACCCGTCTTGGCGAGCTGGCACTTGTACCGAATGAATCACCGATTTCTCAATCCGGGCTGATTTTTTATAATACCCTTTATGATGAAAATGCTTCCTGTCATTTGGCGTTAGGTAAAGCATATCCGAACAGCCTGGAGGGTGGTTCTGATATGAATGAAGAAGAACTGGACAAGCACGGTGTCAATGATAGCCTCTCCCATGTCGACTTCATGATGGGATCCGGGGAATTGGATATCGATGGTGTGTTAGAAGACGGAACAACAGAAGCGGTCATGCGAAATGGCAGCTGGGCAATAAAATTCGATTAGTTTTATAACATGCAAATGCCGGATGCCTCAGACATCCGGCATTTGCATTTTTATATGTAGGCTTTAGCCCGAGGAAGCTCACCTTACGCACATGGAAAGCGAGTGATTTCCCGGAACTCCCCACAGTTACTACCGTAACGGAAACAATATATCTTGAAACTGAGTCTTCCATTAAAGGGAGCTTTAATGAAAAAGTAGCAGGTTATTTCAAGCTAGTCTCGAATATCCTTAGTAATGGATGATGATAGTGAAGGGGTGGGAGCGCCATGAAAAGAGCAGCTGTCAGTACAATACTAATGCTTTTAATTTTAATTGCATGTACAAGTGAAGCAGAAGAACCGCAGGAAGTATGGAGCCAGGATGAGACGTTCCAAGTCGATGAAAGGACTTTTTATGGAAAAGAAGGGAAATTTGCCATCGTCAAAGAGAACGGGAATGAAAATGAACCTGCCTTTCCTGCCGGTCCTCAAGGACGTCATTATTCCGTCTATTTCTGGGGCGAATCAGATGAATTGATAGGAAAAACCTATACCCTGACAGCCACTCATGAGGAAGCAGATGAATCGGTTACGCTTTATGAATGGAGGATCAGCGGTAACAATTCCTCAGAAGTCAGTGCCGATGCTTCCAGTGGTGCGAAATTCGGTTTGGATAAAGCCGGATTATGGCTGATGGAAGTAACCGTCGAAGGTGAGGAATTCGCAAGCTTTATCATAGAGGCGAAGTGAAAATCCTGGCTTGTCACCAAGTATTTATGGCGCAAGCTTTAGTAACTTCGTATCCATTAACCCTTTAACAAAAGTGAACTTTATAAAAATTCCCTCCCGCCTGGCGGGAGGGTTTATTTTTTCCGGAGAAACGCTGCAACTTCCTTGTCCACATCTGGATGTTCATGCAAACCGGAATGGGTGGCTTCGATATCTCGTACGATTACTTCGTGGTAGTTGTTCGCTGGTACAACCTCTTGGATACCAAGAGCACTGGATACGCTGACGAGTCCGTCGCCTCCATCGTAATTTTTTTGTTTTACTATAGTATCTGCATTTTCACTCGTATATTTTGCGTCGATAGCGCCAGCGATTGCCAGCACTTTCAGGTGGTTAGGAAATGAGTTTTTATTCCCTGTCAGCCTTGACAATAATTGAGCGTCTGGTCGTAAATCTGTAAGAGCTTCCCCGGAATTGATGTCAAAATACTCTTCCTTATCTATTCCTTTAAACGGGCTTCCCATTACAATCAGCTTCTCAACCGTTGGGAGGGAATTGTTTTTTTGAGTCATGAAGTTCGCAGCAGCCAAGCCACCCATGGAATGGCCGACGAGATTTACCTGCTGTATCCCGTAATCCACTTTCAGTTTATGCATGATTTTCTGCAGCCAAAGTGTCTGATTAGTAAGTGAGGCACGATTGTCGTGAAAGATCACTTGAATAAATGGATGCTGTTCAGCTGAGAATCGTCCTCGCATCATAATTTTCCCTTTAGAAGACACACGCACGGTCATTTCTTTCTCTCCCAATCGGTTATCCTCCAAACGATCCATCATCGTATTAAACGATCCAGGACCACCTTTATACCCATGGATGAACAAAGTCGGAGTGATAGAAGAATTGTCCTGGGAACTCGTATAAGGGGACTTTATAAAAAATATCGAAACCCCTAACGCTATAGAAACAGTAAGAAGTGATAAGAGTTTATGTTTTTTAATCATCTGCTTGAACATATGATGTCCTCCTGGTGCGAACTGCTTTCATTTTAATATACACTGCCCTTATTTTTAAGGGCTCAATCATCTTCTTTAACCAGAAAGTTTCGATTTCCTTGAGGCGGGTAAAGCAAAGATATAATCCCTTGTACAAGGAGTTGTTTGTATATGACTGGTCCGGATAAGCATTTAATGGGCTTTCAGGCTAATCCGAATGAATTTGGTAAATGCAGTAACTGTGGTAAGCTGTTGACCAGCAAACAGGAAGAAAAAGTAAAACTATGCGCAGAGTGTCAGGAACGATTGAATCCTGGAGAGGACCAGGATATTGCTGGTGACTAAGAATAAAATACGAGAGAATGCCTCATCCTTTAAAGGATGAGTTTTTTTGTTTTACAACTTTTATTATAAATGGTATAGTCCGTCATTGTGCTTTATTTTAAATTCAAAGGAGATTATTATGGAAAAAAAGAAATACGGTCGGATAGACTGGCCTGTTTTAATTATAAGTGGAGGAGCTCTGCTTCTTTTTATTTTACTGGCATTTATAGATTTACCTATGGTTTCTGAACTGGTAACGGAAGGGCTTGTTCTTTCTTCGAATTATTTTGGAGCCTTTTGGCAGGTGTTGATGTTGGCTACCTTCTTCGTCGGCCTTTGGCTGGCCTTTTCTAAAAGAGGAAAGGTTAAGATGGGAGGATTAGATAAGCCGGAAATCGGGTTATGGAAATGGTTATCGATCATAATGGCCACTTTGCTTGCAGGAGGCGGAGTATTTTGGGCAGCTGCAGAACCGATGTATCATTTTCTTACTGTTCCTCCGGTTCATGAAGGAATAGAAGCCGGAACCACAGAAGCAATTAACGCAGCATTAGCACAAAGTTTTATGCACTGGGGTTTTCTTGCCTGGGCGATATTAGGTACCATCAGTGCTGTCGTCATGATGTATGGCCACTATCACAAGGGGATGCCGCTGAAGCCGCGAACCCTGTTGTATCCTATTTTCGGTGAAAAGCTCAGGGACAGTTGGTTTGGGACGGTTATTGATGCCTTTTCAGTTATTGCGGTTGCCGCAGGAACGATTGGACCAATCGGCTTCTTAGGGGCGCAGGCAAGTTATGGACTGAACGTGATTTTTGGTATTCCGGATACGTTCGGGACACAGCTATCCATTATTATTGCTGTTGTAACCATATCCACAATCTCAGCAGTCACTGGTTTATACCGGGGGATTCAATGGTTAAGCAGCTTCAATGTCCGGATGGCAGTTGCTTTGATGTTATTTGTACTGTTATTTGGTCCCGGTGGTTTTATTATTGATTACTTTATCTCTTCTTTCGGATTTTACGTACAAGAATTCATTCCGATGAGTACGTTCCGTGCCGATGAAGAATGGCTGTCGTTGTGGACGGTGTTCTTCTGGGGATGGTTTATCGGTTATGGTCCGATGATGGCGATTTTAGTCAGTCGTATTTCTCGAGGCCGGACGATAAGGGAGATTATCCTTGCAATTTCAATTATGGCTCCAGTAATTTCAGCCTTTTGGTTTACCGTGCTTGGCGGTTCGGGTATTTTCTTCGAAATGGAAACAGCAGGCTCTGTATCTGAAGCATTGAATGAAGCAGGAAAGCGAGCTGCCATGTTCGCAATTACGGAGAAGTTCCCACTAAGTGAAATTATTTCTCCGCTTTTCTTGCTGCTGACTATATTATTTGTAGTTACTACAAATGATTCGATGTCCTATACCATATCGATGGCCGTTACAGGAGAGGGGAACCCGCAACGATGGCTTCGTATTTTCTGGTCTGTAGTCATGGGAACAGTAGCTGCTATCTTGTTATTCATTGGGGAAGGCGGCGTTAGTGCATTACAATCTTTCATTGTTGTGACCGCTGTACCTGTTTCGTTACTATTACTTCCAGTAGTCTGGTTAGCCCCTAAGGTAGCGAATGAAATGGCACGCTATCAAAAATTATGACCTAGAAACCCCAGCATCCAATGATGCTGGGGTTGTTTTACTATTAAATCTGTTTTAACACGGCACGTACGGGACTGCCGTCAGCTTCCGTCATTTTTAAAGGAAAAGCACTAAGCTCGTAAAGCCCAGCCTTTACGTGATCGAGCACGAGCCCTTCAAGAATCAGTACATCATTTTTATACAAGCTATGATGTGCTTTCAATTCTTTGCTTGTTTCCGGGTCGACCGACGGCGTATCGACTCCTACCAGATCAATGCCATTTGTTTTTAAAAATGAACCTAAATCTTCGCCGAGTACGGTATAAGAAGTTGGAAACTCTGTTCGATCCCGCCAGCTCTTCGTTTGCAAAATCAGCTTAGAGATCCCTGATAAATCCGTGTCCTGCAAATCTTTCGCTTCAATCGTTTTTTTGCCGGCTACATCAACGACGAGGGCTTTGCCGTGGAATCTCTCCAAAGGTAAGTCTGCAATTTTCAGTCCGGTGGAATCATAATGAAAAGGAGCATCGACATGGGTGCCGGTGTGATTGCTCATTTTGATACTGCCGACATTGACGGATCCTGTTTCTTCCATGGACCAGGTCAGGCTATAGTTATAACGCTCATCCCCCGGCCATGAGGGAGTAGTTACGTCTAGCTTCATCGAAATATCAATGATTTTCAAGATGGGGCCTCCTTTATGCAATAATTCCTCGTTTGTTTTCAAATTTTTTATAGGTTTCCTTATCCATAATCTCTTTTAACCGCATGACCATCTCGTAAATATCTTCATAAGAGACATAAAGGGCGATAGGTGCAAGCCGGATGACGTTAGGCGCACGGAAATCCGGGATAACTTGTTTTTCTTTCAGTGCTTTGCAAATCCTGGCAGCTTCTTCATGTTCGAGGCTGACATGGCCACCCCGGCGCTCTGATTCCCGTGGATTGGCTATCTCAAAGCCGTAACCATCAAGTTCCTGCTCAATAAGCTCCATCATAAAGGAAGTCTGATCGAGGGATTTTTCCCGGATAGAATCGATACCTGCTTCTTTAAAGATCTCCAGGGATCCCAGCAAAGGTGCCGAGCTTAGTATGTGAGGCGTGCCGATTTGATAAGCTCCTGCTGTTTCTGCCGGAGTCAGGGTGTGGTCCATGTCGAACTGTTTATCTTTTCTGGAACTGAACCAGCCGGCAAGACCAGGAGCCTGTCCGAAATGCTTTTCATGGACAAACAGGCCGCCAACGCCTCCTGGGCCGCTGTTCAAATATTTATAAGTGCACCAGACAGCGAAGTCGACACCCCAATCATGAAGCTGATGTGGCAGGGCGCCAATGGAATGTGCCAGATCAAACCCGACGATAATCCTCTTGGCATGTGCGGCTTCGGTGATCCTCTTCATATCAAGCAGCTGACCGCTTCGATATAAAACGGAAGGGAGGAGGAGTAAAGCTGTCTCTTCATTCATTTGCGCAATGATTTCCGCCTCATTCAAGGTGCGGCCGTCGTCGCTGTTTACCTGGATTAAATGGTTTTCAGGATCCAGGCCGTGTAAGCGCAGTTGGCTTTTCAAGGCATAGATATCGGAGGGGAAATTCAAGGTGTCGGCCAGTATTTTGTTTCTCTTATTATCCGGTTTAAAGAAGGTTGCCAGCAGCTGATGAAGGTTCGTTGTAATCGAACCGGTATTGATCACTTCTTCTTTTTTGGCACCGATCAACGGGGCTGTCATTTCCCCAAGCTTTTCAGACATGTAATACCATGGCTGTTCGCCTTCCGTCCAGCCTTCGATGCCGTGCTCCTTCCAGTCTTCCAGGGAAGTGAGCAGTGTTTTTTCCGCTCGCTTTGATAAAAGTCCCAGCGAGTTTCCATCCATATATAACGTTCCTTCTTTTATGTAAAATTCTTGTTTGAATTGCTTTAGCTGATCTTTTTGGTCTTTATCAATTGCGTGTTGACGGGAAAGTTTGGAATTTTTCATCAAATCGCCTCCTGGCTATATTATAGCCTGTTATTGTTGAGCCTTCCAATAACTAACCGGTCAGCTCTGTAATAATAGGTGCTGGAGATGATAGAATAGGAAGAGCTTCATTTTGATAGATTTAAAAACTTAATGAAGGAAGGGAGCAACCCGATGTGAAAACGCAACTAAACAATAAAGAAATAACTCCTTCCAATGACCCGTGGGAAGCTTATATGGATGTTGAAGCATTCGGAGAAATGACACTATCAAATATTGAATTCACCACAACTACACTTTGTAATATGCGCTGTGCTCATTGCGCTGTAGGTGAAACATTGTCATATAAAGACCCGGAATCTCTTTCTATGGATCTGATTTTGAAACGTCTGGATGAAGTACCTAACTTGCGTACACTTAGTATTACCGGCGGGGAACCGATGATGTCGAGGAAATCAATAAGAAATCATGTGTTGCCGTTATTAAAATATGCTCAAAGCCGTGGGGTGAAAACTCAAATAAATTCTAATTTAACTTTGCCCTACCAGCGTTACGACCCGATCATCCCATTTTTAGATGTTTTACATATTTCCCATAACTGGGGCACTTCAGAAGAATTCGCAGAAACTGGTTTTACACGAATGGATAGAAAACCATCTCTTGAGAAACGAGAATCTTTTTTTGTCCGGATGGTAGAAAATTCACAAAGGTTATCGGAAGCAGGGGTTATGGTATCTGCCGAAACAATGCTGAACAAACGCACGTTTCCTTATTTGGAAAAAATCCATGATCACATCTTAGAGATGGGGTGTGCCCGCCATGAAATCCATCCCATGTACCCGGTTGACTTTGCCAGCAACTTAGAAACCCTTGATTTAAATGAGATGCGTACGGCTATTACAAGACTGCTGGATCACCGGAATGAGAAGGTATGGATGCTATTTGGGACATTGCCTTTTTACGCATGCAGTTCATCTCAGGATGATTTGAATCTACTTCGTCGACTATATGACGAAAAAAATGTCACGGTTAGAAATGATCCAGATGGCAGGTCCAGGTTGAATGTCAATATCTTTACAGGTGAGGTGATTGTGACTGACTTTGGGGATGAACCCCCGTTAGGAAACATTAAAGATACTTCACTGCCTGAAGCTTATTCGCGTTGGATGAAGACAGAAACAGCCAAAAGGTTGAACTGTCATTGTCCGGCAGTTAAATGTCTCGGTCCTAATATCTTAGTGAAAGACACGTATTATAAAACTACTGACTTTCGGAAAAGAAAAGCTTCTATAGAAATGTGAAAAATAATGGGCACTGCGACTATTTAAGCAGTGCCCGTTCTTTTTGCATTAGCTGTCTTCTGTTCCTGTTTCCGCTTCTTCCTCTGTTGGAGGGGAAGTTTTCTTTACATAAATCGATAAGAAGATACCAATAAATGATAATGCTGTGATCACTAGAAATGCTACATTTACACCGTAAATATCAGGGTTAGCAATATCAGGCTTCTGGGAAGCTGTTTGAGCAGTTGTTGTCATCACAGTGACAATAATAGCAGTTCCGATTGATGCAGCGATTTGCCTCATCGTATTATTCATGGCCGCCCCGTGTGGGATCAGCTTTTTCGGAAGCTGGTTGAGTCCGGCTGTAGTCACGGGCATCATCACCATCGACAATCCAAACATACGGATGGCATACATGACGGTTAAATAGACCATTGTCGTTTGGGTGTCCAGGAAGGAAAGGGCAAGGGTAGCACCCGTGATCAGCGTCATCCCTACAATACCAAGCAGGCGGGCGCCGATTCTATCAAAAATCCTTCCTGTAATTGGGGACATGAAGCCTGAAATCAGGGCCCCTGGCAAAAGCACCAGCCCGGATTCCATCGCAGTGAAATCACGCATGTTTTGCATATATAATGGGATCAGTGTTTCTGAACCAATCAGCCCCATGAAGGCGATCATCCCAATGATCGTCGCAATCGTGAACGTGCGTAGTTTGAAGACGCGGAATTCAAGCATTGGATGATGCATTTTCAATTGTCGCGTAATGAATAGCATCAGGGTGATAACACCCACACTTAGCGACGTCATGGTTATGGAACTCTCCCACCCATTGTTGCCAGCACTGGTAAACCCGTATAAAAGGCTCCCGAATCCGATGGAAGACATGACGATGGATGGTATATCGACCCTCGGATACGTAAGCTCGGTAACATTTTTTAAGATGAAATACGCGATAGCAATGATACCCAGTGCCAGTGGAAGCACCAGCCAAAACAATGCCCGCCATGAATAATTTTCCGTGATCCACCCCGATAATGCCGGGCCGATTGCAGGAGCAAAGGAAATGACCAGACCGATATATCCCATCGCAGCTCCACGTCTATTAACAGGGAAAATCAATAGAAAAACGGTTTGCATCAATGGCAGTAATACTCCGGCACCAGCTGACTGGATGACTCTTCCTGCCAGCAGCATTGGAAAGTTCAGGGCAAGACCACCGACGACCGTACCAAATGTAAATACACTCATAGCGGTAAGGAAGAGCTGCCTTGTTGTAAACCTTTCGATTAAAAACGCACTGATTGGAATCATTATTCCATTCACGAGCATAAAAACGGTCGTAAGCCACTGTGCTGAATTGGCTGAGACATTCATTTCGTGCATGATCGGAGGAATCGCCGTAATCATCAATGTTTGGTTAAGAATGGTGATAAACGAACCCGCCAGTAATAATCCTGCCATTAAGACTTTGTTGTAATTCTGATCCGGCATACTGCTTCCTCCTTTTCTATATAAATCAAATGATAGTTTCACAGACTAATTATAAGATTATACTTTTTTTGACAGCGACTGACAAATAAAACGTCCCCAGTCTATTACCCAGTGAAGGAGGTAAATATGTTAATCTAGTGATATTAAAAAAATTCAGATAAGGAGCTTTGTAATGCGAGCTATAACCATAAAAGAACTGGAATCTGATGAAGAAATTCTTCAAGCGTATCCAATTATGAATCAATTACGTACTCATTTGGATAAAGATACCTACATGGAGCTTGTAACAGAAGCTCAGGCCAAAGATAGATATAAATTGTTTGCCTTAGTTGAAGGAGAGGATATAGTAGCAGTCGTAGGTTTTGAACCGATGACTACCCTGTATTACGGCCGATTTGTGTGGGTGTGTGATTTGGTGACAGACAGTAAACAGCGTTCTCGTGGTTATGGTGATGAATTGCTCAGGTTTGTCGAAGGATGGGCAGAGGAGAATGGCTATGAAAGTGTGGCTTTGTCTTCTGGATTAAATAGAAAAGATGCCCACCGCTTTTATGAAGATAAAATGAATTATGACAAAGTAAGCTATGTGTTTAAAAATCGAGAGGATGAAGAACATGAGTGATATACATAACATTTATTGTGTGGGACGTAATTACGTAGCCCACGCAAAGGAATTGAATAATGACGTACCGAGTTCACCGTTGTTATTTTCCAAGCCTAATCGTTCGCTTGTGAAAGCGGATGGTCGGGAAGTTATGCTCCCAGGCGATAAAGGGGAAGTCCATTATGAGGCCGAACTGGTCATTCGTCTTGGGAAAAATTATGAACAAGGCATCCAAGTGGATGACATTGTCGATAGCATGGCGATTGGGCTTGATCTTACTTTGAGAGATGTCCAAAGTGAGCTAAAGAAAAAAGGGCATCCCTGGTTGTTGGCCAAGGGCTTTCCTAACGCAGCAGTAATAGGCGATTTCATTCCGTTTCCTGGAGTAGAAGAGTGTAAGGAAAATGATTTTGTGCTTTTGAAAAATGGTGAACAAGCACAACGAGGAAATACCAAACAGATGATTTTTGATTTACAGACGTTAATTGATTATTGTGGCATGCATCTAGGGGCAGGAGAAGGGGATATCATTTTCACCGGAACACCAGAAGGAGTGGGGCCTATCTCTAATGGTGATCATATAGAGTTTTTATGGGACGGTAAACCTCTTGGACATTGCACATTCAGGTTAGCCTGAGGAGAAGAACCATGCAGATACGACAAATTAAAGCGGCAGATGCTAATAAGTTTAGAAAGCTTGTACAGCAAGTCGAAGCAGAATCAGATTATATGCTATATGAAGCTGGCGAACGGGCGATAAATGTGGAGCAACAGCACGCAATGATCGAATCGATTACAGAGCAGCCCAATGCTGCTATTTTTCTGGCAGAAGAAGAGACAGAGTTGGTCGGGTACTTAATTGCTGTAGGCGGAAAGACGAAACGTACCCGTCACTCCGTGTATCTTGTGATTGGAATCCTTGCTGGTTTCAGAGGGAGAGGGGTAGGAACCCTTCTTTTTCAAACGATGGAAGCATGGGCGGAGGAACAAGGTATCCATCGCCTGGAACTTACGGTAGCCGTACCGAATGAAGGCGGTCTTGGTTTGTATAAGAAATCAGGATTTGAAATTGAAGGTGTGAAACGAAACTCATTATATATCAACCAACGTTATGTTGATGAGTATTTTATGGCCAAGTTATTATAGAGATGGGTGATAAGGGGAGTAATGCCAATGACAAAACCGAAAATAGCAGTTGTTGGGAGCATCAATATGGATCTGACTACTTCTTTTGACCGAATGCCGCACCAGGGAGAAACAGTACTTGGCACGTCATTTGCTACCTACCCTGGCGGAAAAGGTTTCAATCAGGCAGTAGCAGCCGCAAGAGGCGGAGCTGAGGTTTCCATGGTTGGCGCTATTGGGGATGATGCTTTTGGAGAATCTCTGAAAACAATTTTAGCAAAAGAAAAAATAACTACTGCAGGAATTAAAACGATGACAGGAATGGGGACGGGAACGGCGACAATCCTTTTAACCGAGGGGGACAACCGGATTATTGTCGTACCCGGAGCAAATGGCGAAGTGACACCAGAACATGTAGAAGAACAGCGTGATTTGCTTACCGCTAGTGATATTGTTCTGCTACAGTTGGAAATACCGATGGAGTCTGTGAAGAAAGCAGCGGAAATCGCGTTCGAAGCGAATGTACCCATTATGCTGAATCCTGCACCTTCACAGCCGTTAAGCAAAGAGTTGCTGGATAAAATTACATACCTTACGCCGAATGAATCGGAAGCAGCAGATTTAATGACCGATGATGAAAATAGGGAAGCTCTTGAAGAGAAGCTAATTATTACAAAAGGGAAACAAGGGGTGATGTTCTATGAGAAGGGGAGAGCAGTCACTGTCCCAGGGTTCCCGGTCACCCCAGTCGATACAACTGGTGCAGGTGACACCTTCTGTGGCTTGATGAGTACGCGTATCGCTCAAGGATATTCGTTAGAGGAGGCGTGCCAATTTGCTAATGCTGGTGCGGCATTATCTGTGACGAAACCGGGCGCGCAAGGAGGCATGCCGACAGAATCGGAAGTTGTACGGTTTCTGCGCGAACGAGGGAAGTAATTCAGATTTAAACCTCACTTGAACATCCTAAAAAAAGCTTGTATGAGAGACGATTGGTAGAGTTATGAGAAAAAACAAAGCTATATGAGCAAATTTTCAAGAAAAGAGAGACAATTTTTAAAATAAACGAGACAATATTAAAATTATGAGAGACAATTTCAAATTTAAATGAGAAAAGCTAAGCATATATGAGACAAATAAATGCAAAGTAGCCCCGGCGCCATTTGCCGGGGCTCTTGTTATTTGGCTAATCCGTTTTTGACAAGTACACCTTTAATCGTGGTGTAATCGTAAGCATGATCCAACGCTTCTCTTAATACTTTTAAACCTTCATCCTCGTCCAACGTTTCCCGTGCCCGAAGCACTTCTGCTTCGGTTTGTTCGTCAAACCATTGACTCCAGTCAAACTCGTGACCCTCGCTGGCAGCGCGGAACAGATGGTTTTCGATGGTGATTTCACTCATTCCTCGATCGCGGGCGATTGCCGGAAGATCCTTTCCTTTTTCTTTCCACAACCGGTAAGAAATCATATAACTAGGTTCTTTATCCTGCTCGGTTTTCTTTTGGAAAATCGGCGTCGGCCCTTTGACAGATTTATTGGCTGGCTGTCGTTCTTTAAATGGCTCGATAGCAGCCAGGAATGTCTCTCCGTATTGTTCGTATTTCCGTTCACCCACACCTTTTATGGATAGCATCTCTGACTTGGATGCTGGTAAATAGCGAGCCAAATCTTTAAGGGTAGCATCAGAAAAGATGACATATGGCGGCAGGTTATGCTCATCAGCAATTTCTTTCCTCAGGCTGCGCAGGGACTCGAACAGTTCTTCGTGGTAATCCACTTCCGTTCTCCTGGCTGTTTTTTCGATTTTCATCCAGACCTGCTTTTCCCCTTTCAAAACCTCGACTGCTTTTGGTGTCAGCTGTAATGTTGGGAATTTACCCTGACCAGGGTTCAACAATTCCTCTGCTGTCAAAAAGTGAATGAAGCTCGTCAGTTCCTTTTCTGTGTATTGCGACATTAACCCGTAAGTACTCAGCCGGTTAAAACCGAACTCTTTTACCTTTTGGTCAGAGGACCCGCGGAGCACCTTGGCGGTTAAGCCTGCTCCAAATCGTTCCCCCATCCGTTTCACACAGGATAAAACCATTTGTGCTTCCTTCGTCATGTCCTCCCGCTCACCATCGTACAAGCAGTTCGAACAACGGCCGCATGGCTCACTGCCTGTCGGGTCATGGAAATAATCTAGGATATACTGTTGCAGACAATGGTGGGTATGACAGTAATTCACCATCGACTGGAGCTTTTCGTATTCTTTTGCTTTTTTGTCTTCAGGCAAGGTCGACTGCTCGATCATATATTTCTGCAAGTTGACGTCCTGTCCCGAGAATAGCAGGATGCACTCACTCGGTTCACCGTCTCTTCCGGCGCGCCCCGCTTCCTGGTAGTAGGATTCAATGTTCATCGGCATCGAGTAGTGGATGACGTAGCGGACGTTTGATTTATCGATCCCCATACCAAATGCATTGGTCGCCACCATTATCAGCGTTTCATCCTGAATAAAGCTGTTTTGGGCTTCTTTTCGTTCGTCTTCCGAAAGGCCGGCGTGATATTTGCCTGCCTGGAACCCTTTTCTCAGTAAAAATTGGTGGATAAAATCGACGTCTTTTCGAGTTGCTGCATAAATGATTCCGGACTCACTTTTTCGTTCCGTAGCATAATTCAGCAGGAAATCACGCTTATCCTGCCCTTTGATCAAGCGGAAGGATAGATTACTCCGTGCAAACCCTGTGTTGATAACCGAGGTTTCAGGAACATGCAGCAAATGCTGTATGTCGTTGATGACTTCCTTGGTGGCTGTGGCAGTTAAAGCCATCATGGTTGGAAGGTTCGTGAGTTTTTTCAGCAATGGAACAATCGATCGGTAGCTCGGCCGGAAATCGTGCCCCCATTGCGAGATACAGTGGGCTTCATCAAAGGCGATCAACGATAACGGAATCGACTGAATCGCATAAAAGAAGTTGGAGGAATCAAAACGTTCCGGTGCGACATAGACAAAATGGTAACGCCCCTGTCTCATTGCGCGCAGGCGTTCCTGCTGCTCTTCCATACTTAAGGAACTGTTGATATAGGTAGCGGCTACCCCCATAGAAGTAAGCGCATCAACCTGATCTTTCATTAAGGAAATCAATGGCGAAATGATAATAGCTGTCCCAGGTTGAACGAGCCCTGGTATTTGATAACAGATTGATTTCCCACCACCGGTCGGCATAACAGCAAGGGTGTTTTTTCCTTGAAGAATCTGGCTGATGGCATCCTCCTGGCCGGGGCGGAAGGTTGGATATCCGAAGTATTCTTGTAATTTTTTTCGTGCTTGTTCTAACATAATGTATCTCCTTTATAAATCCTTTGTTAATCGTATCATGTTTAGTTCAATCTGACAGGGGAAAAATGATGTAAGAATATCAATTCTGGAGGGATGATTCATGAAAGCAATTGTCATTGACAATTATGGCGATAAAGAACAGTTGAAAATGAGAGAGATAGATAAACCGGAAATTACAGAAGATCAAGTCCTTGTCGAACTTCATGCGACCTCGATCAACCCGATTGATTGGAAGCTGCGACAAGGATATTTGAAAGAAAATATTGATTTTGATTTTCCGATCATCCTTGGCTGGGACTTGGCTGGTGTTGTCGCAGAGACAGGTAAAAATGTAACGAAATTTAAAAAGGGTGACAATGTGTTCGCACGTCCGGATTTAACACGACTTGGAACATATGCGGAATATGCAGCAGTCGATGAACGGCTGCTTGCCCACATGCCGGAAAATATCACTTACGAAGAAGCGGCATCTGTCCCATTGGCAGGGCTGACTGCATGGCAATGTCTCGTCGACTTTTCTGAAATTAAGGACGGCGATAAAGTATTGATTCACGCCGGTTCTGGAGGAGTAGGGAGCTATGCGATCCAGCTGGCGAAGCATTTCGGTGCCTATGTCGCTGCCACAGCGAGCGGCAAGAACCAGGATTGGGTGACAGAACTTGGTGTCGATCGCTTCATCAATTATCAGGAAGAAGATTTCAGTGAAGTACTCGAAGATTTTGACATTGTCGTTGATACGATCGGTGGTGAGGTTCAGGAGAAAAGCTATGAAGTCTTGAAAGAGGGCGGAAAGCTTGTTTCTATCGTCCAGCCGCCTGAAGAAGAAAAAGCAAAAGAACTAGGAATCAAAGCAGGATTCCATTGGCTGGAGCCAGAAGGAGAGCAGCTTGCTAAAATCGCAGACCTGATTAAGAACGGCAAGGTAAGAGCGGTTGTCGGCCATCAATTCGACTTTTCTGAAGAAGGGTTGAAAGAGGCGCATGAACTGAGTGAAACGCACCACGCGCAAGGAAAGATTGCTATTTCTATCAAATAATAGTATAACAGAAGCACCAGGTAGTTTGGATAATTTTCTGACTAATTGGTGCTTTTTTAGGGTATAAGAACTTATACCATTTAAAATAGGGGGGATTTTATGCTGGATCAATATGAAATGGAAAGTTTTTTTGATGAAATGATGGAAGACAAAGAACAGCCTAAGCCTCATTATGAACACTTCTACCAAATGCTTCGCCGCTTTTCGATTGATAACCTCCATGAAAAAAATGAAACAGCCCAATTAAGCTTCTTACGAAAAGGAATCACTTTTACCGTTTATAACGACACTGTCGGCACGGAACGTACCATGCCGTTTGATTTCGTGCCGATCATCATTCCCTCTGAAAATTGGCAGCGCATAGAAAAAGGAATGAAGCAGCGTGTCAAAGCACTAAATCTATTCTTGGAAGATATTTACCGGAATCAGGAGATTATCAAAGATGGTATCATTCCTGGAGAATTAGTAGAACAAAACCCTTATTACTATCGCCAGCAAGCATCAGGGCTTGATATCCCTTACCAAAACCATATTTTCCTCGCTGGAATCGACTTAATTCGTGATGAGCATGGGGAATACCGGGTACTCGAAGATAACCTGCGCAACCCATCAGGCTTATCCTATGTATTTCAAAACCGCTATGTCATGCGCCAGGTCTACCCGGAATTATTTTTTGAGCATGCCATTGAAACACTCGAGCATCAGTTGTCGGAACTTCATCAGGCACTGATGGCTCATGTTCCAGCTAACTCTACCTCACCGGACAACCCCTGTGCCGTCCTTTTAACACCGGGAAGTTATAATTCTGCGTATTATGATCATGTGTTCCTTGCCCAGCAAATGGGCATTGAGCTTGTCGAAGGACGAGACCTGCTCGTCAGGGATGACGTCGTGTACATGAAAACGATTCGAGGATTGAAGCGAGTCGATATTATATATCGTCGGATCGATGATGATTTTCTGGATCCCGATGCTTTCGACCCTAAATCTGTGTTAGGTGTACGAGGACTGTTAAATGCCTATCGTAAAGGCAATGTAGCGATCGTAAATGGCATCGGTAATGGAGTAGCCGATGATAAAGCTATGTATGCGTACGTGCCCGACATGATTCGCTATTACTTAGATGAGGAACCAATCATTCCAAATGTAGAAACATATTTTTTGCGTAATGAGGAACAGCGTACTTATGTGCTTGATCATCTGGATGAATTAGTAGTGAAGAATGTGGGAGCATCCGGCGGTTATGATATGCTGATCGGTCCTCATGCGGGTAAGGAAGAAATTGCTGTCTTCCGTGAAAAGATTTTAGAAAAACCGAATCAATATATCGCCCAGCCAACCATTAAATTGTCACGGGCTCCAGCTTTTCAGAAAGGACGTTTTTATCCATGCCATGTCGACCTGCGGGTATTTGTCATGAGCGGGCAGGAAAGTCACGTATTGCCTGGCGGGTTATCCCGGGTAGCCTTGAAAGAAGGATCGCTTGTCGTCAATTCTTCCCAAGGTGGCGGCGGAAAAGACACATGGGTATTGCAAAAGAGGGGGAATGGCTATGCTTAGTCGAGTGGCTGACTCGTTATATTGGATGGCGCGTAACCTGGAACGCTCGGAAAATAATGCCCGGGTTCTTGATGTCCAGTTGATCAATATGCTGGAAGCGAACGACAGAGAGGTACTGAATCGTGACTGGGAGGAAGTATTAGAAATCACTGCTTCTTTAGCGGATTATCAAGTCCAGTATCCAAACTTGAAGTCAGAAGAGATTATCCATTACGTGGCGTTTGAGCCGGGAAATTTTAATTCGCTCGTCAATTGCATGACTTATGCGCGTGAGAACGCTCGTGCTACAAGGGACATTATTCCTGAAGGAGTTTGGGAAGGGCTGAATCGTTTTTATCTGGAACTTCCGGCAGTCCGCCGAAATGAATTTACGATCCAGGAAATTCAAAATTTCCTAAACACAATTACGATGACATCGATGAATGCCCAGGGTGTCATTGAATCAACAATGACTCGCGGTGTCCCTTATTCCTTCATAAAAATAGGCAAATGGCTGGAGCGGGCAGAGAAGACGGCGAGAATTCTGAACGTCATCTGTGAGAAAGCCAGAAAGGAAAAACAGGGATCGGTCAATCATCATTATTACTGGCTCGCTGCCTTAAGGCTGGTAAATGGATATGATGCCTATATCAAGGAATATCCTCCAAAAATGAATGCGATGCACGTCCTTCATTTCATCATTGAAGAAGAAAGGTTCCCGCGCTCGATTCGTTACTGTGTTGATCATGTAATGGAAACCATTCGCAAATTAGAAAAAGGGGAAATCCACCATTATTCAGAAAGGTTGTTCCACCTGCTTGAAACGATCCAGCAGGAAGTATCTGATTTCAACCTCGAGGCAATGGCAATGGAAGAGCTGATGGGCTTTCTGGATCACTTCCAAAACCGCTGTATACAGGTGAGCAGGGTCTTCTCGGAAACTTACTATTTGATTGAGCCAGTTGAAATAAAATAGAAGGTAAGGGTTTCACGACAAAGAGCGGGTACTATAAGAGTACGCTTATCATAAATTAGTACGTAACGAATTTTTTCGCGGTTGGGGGATGGCATCATGAAGTATAAAATTGAACATACGAATATCTTTTATTATGAAAGTTTCGTGGACCAAAGTATGAACCATATCAGGCTTAAGCCGAGAACAGATGAGTGTCAGCGGCTATTGTCTTATCGTACTGAAATCACGCCTGCTTCCATGACAAAGGAACACATTGATTTGTGGGGAAACCACGTCGAGACGTTTTTCATACCGGAGAAACATGAACATTTAGAAGTGAAGACGAATTCGATCGTCAGTATTCAGAAAAGTCCGTTTATCCGAATGATTCATTTCACAGATGAAATGAGAGAGATTTTCCACTCGGACCTGTTTCATAAACATTATTTGGCATACTTGAATGAGACGCCCTATACGTTTTTGTATAAAGAACAGATAGAGGAGATTACGCAAGCTGTCGGAGACCCCGCTGATCCGGTCAGATTTTCGCTCGATTTGATGGCCTATATCCATCAATTGATTGTTTATGATGGAACAGCCACCCATGTAGATACGAAGGCGTATGAAAGCTGGCCGAATAAAAAAGGTGTCTGCCAGGATTATGCACATATCATGCTGGCAGTGTTGCGGGCCAAAGGGATTCCGGCACGATATGTCAGCGGTTATTTGTATGTTGGGGAAGATTCTGCGCTAATAGGGGATGCTGCTACTCATGCCTGGGTGGAAGTAATGGTTCCCGGCATCGGCTGGGTCGGCCTTGATCCGACGAATAACGTAGAGGCTCTTGAGCAGCATGTCCGTATTGGAACGGGACGTGACTATGCCGATGTCAGTCCGCTGCAGGGTGTATATCGGGGCGGTCAGCAGACGCTCGATGTAAAAGTCAGTGTCACATTATTAGAGCAATGATGTGATAAGAAAGTTTTGATCAACTATTTCGTGTTCTGTTCTCAAATATAATCATAACCAAAAGGGCTGTCCTGGAAGTCTTTTGAAGACCAGCAGGACAGCCCTTTTAATAATTGAGTCCAAAGGTTAGTTTGTTAGTTTTTTATCGTTGGACGTTACAAGCAATTGTATTAGTCCGCCTGCTAACGCTCCTGCGAGGGCAGGGAAAACCCAGCCGAGTCCAAGCGAAAAGAAAGGTAATTGCTGCATCAATGGTTCCAAATTGGATAAGTCCAACCCGAATGCTACTAACCCATCATATAAGCTGGTGATTGCTGTAAGCAAAATAGCACCTTGATAAACAAAGGTAGAACCGTTAAACACCCTGTTGGCAAAGGCAAGCGCAATCAGTACGATGGCAATCGGATAGATGAAGACCAACACCGGAACGGAAAATGCGATGATCTGCTCCAACCCTAAATTGGCCGCAGCAAAACTGCCGATGATCACGATAGAAATAACTAATTTATAAGAAAGACCGGAAAAGGTTTTGCTGAAAAATTGTCCGCAGGCAACCGTCAAACCGACAGATGTCGTGAAACAAGCCAGTGCTACAATGATTCCGAGGAGAAGCGTCCCTGGCTGTCCATACATGAATTGCGCTGCTCCGGATAAAATTTCTCCGCCATTGGTATAGGAGCCTTCCGTAGCCATTTTCGCTCCAATCCACCCAATCGCTGTATAGACTGCTGTGAGACCAATGGCTGTTACGGCTCCCACTTTTAAGGTGAAGCGGGTGAGTTGTCGGCGGTCTGTTACCCCGCGATCTTTTAAAGCGGTAATCACAAGGATACCGAATGCAAGCGCCGCAATCGCGTCCATCGTTAAATACCCTTCAAGAAAGCCAGTGGTAAATGGGGAAGACTGATACTTCTCAACTGGCTGCTGAACAGTACCATCCAATAAAAAGAAGCTTCCAATCACTAACGCTATAATGGCGGCTAACAATAGCGGTGTAAGCCATTGACCGACACGGTCCACGAGTTTAGATGGATTTAGGCTTATCCAGAATACAAGGGCAAAAAAGATAAGCGTAAATACCAATAATACGGCGGAGTTCCCTCCATTAACCAACGGCTGCACGCCCATTTCATAAGCTACGTTGGCAGCTCGTGGTATGCCAAAAAAGGGTCCGATAGCAAGGTATACGACGGAAGTGAAAATAAGTCCGAATAAGGGATGTACTCTCGCCCCTAATTCTATGGTTCCATTGTTTACTAAAGAAAGGGCGGTAACTGTCAATACTGGAATTCCTACTCCGGTCAATACAAAGCCAAAGATAGCGGGCCAGTAAGAAGTGCCTGCTTCTATCCCCAGTGTAGGCGGATAAATGAGGTTTCCTGCCCCGAAAAATAATGCAAATAACATAAAACCAATAAAGACCGTATCTCTTGTTTTCACTTATATTTCCTCCTTTATGGGCAAAAGGGTGAAGGCGTAAAAAAACCGCCCCTGACCGCAGGGACGACCCTCTACTTACTTTAACCCTTACCTATAATTTTCATGTATTACGATAGGACTAAGAATAGTTATCTTCAAACTGTTGCACCAGCTCTGATTTTTTTGAATATTTATAAGACGAGCTAATATTATCAGGGGCGAAATTCGATGTCAATATATTTTTATATTGCTTGTTGACAATTTTAACCGGATGGTTAGAAGGAGTTCTGTTTGGGTAAAGGAAAGAGTCTTAAACAACATGATTTACAGTAGAATCATAGAAATATAGAATGATTTTAAGTTGATAGAAACGGTGGAGAAAGGTGTTGTTTTTGTGATAGAAAAGGAGTTATGTAATGATTGATTCAATTTTACTACAATTCATGCTGATTGGTCTGCTTGGAATAGGGTCCCAATGGGCGGCATGGCGATTCCGGCTGCCCGCAATCGTACTCATGTCAATTGCGGGTTTACTGGCAGGTCCTATACTGGGATTGATTAACCCCGAGCAGGACTTTGGCGATGTATACCGTCCAATCATTGCGATGGCGGTAGCGATTATCCTGTTTGAGGGAAGTCTTAACCTCGATATTAAAGAAATTAAAGGTCTCGGCCGTCCGGTTGTCAGGATAGTAACGTTTGGGGCCTTTCTTGGCTGGGTTTTAGGTGCACTGGCTGCC
Source organism: Thalassobacillus devorans (assembly GCF_900176565.1). Classification (GTDB taxonomy): domain Bacteria; phylum Bacillota; class Bacilli; order Bacillales; family Halobacillaceae; genus Thalassobacillus; species Thalassobacillus devorans_A. Next base: position 844,341 of record NZ_FXEH01000005.1, on the reverse strand, counting down.
CATTACGTTGCCGGTTTGTCCTGGACCGTAGCTATTGTCATCGCCGGGTTATTTATTGTTACTGGTCCAACCGTAATTTTACCATTATTAAGACAAGCGAAACTGAAGGCTCGACCTGCTAAAATTCTAAAGTGGGAAGGTATTATCGTCGATCCTATTGGAGCCTTGTTAGCCGTTTTCGCTTTTGAATTCATACAATTTATTCTCAGTGATGAAGTTGGCGTACCGGCGCTGCTGGCGTTTTTCCTTGCATCCCTGTTCGCCGCTGTGCTTGGTTGGGCCTGCGGAAAAGGAGTCGGGTGGATGTTCGAGACCGGCTATGTGCCGGAATATTTAAAATCACCTGTTGTGTTTACGGTCGTCATCGCCTGCTTTACCATATCGGATGAAATCATGCATGAGACAGGGTTGCTGGCTGTGACGGCGATGGGGATGACACTCGCTAATCTTCATATCCCATCTATTTCAGATATGAGACACTTTAAAGAAAATATTTCTTTGCTATTGATATCGACAATCTTTATCATGCTGACGGCTTCTTTGACGACAGATACCTTATTTCAAATACTCAATTTCCAAATCATCGGTTTTGTGCTGTTAATGTTATTTGTCGTAAGGCCGCTTTCTATTTGGATTTCTACTATGGGAACGGACCTGACCAAATCGGAGAAGCTGCTTGTCGGCTGGATTGCTCCCCGAGGAATAGTCGCGTTGACCGTATCCAGTTATTTCGCCAGTGCCCTGCTGGATGAGGGGTATGAAGATGCGAACTTACTGCTTTCGATTACTTTTGCTCTTGTGTTTTCTACCGTGGTTGCCCATGGTTTTTCTATCCAATGGCTTGCAAAGAAACTGAATTTATCCATGGAGGGGCCTCCAGGTGTCCTGATTAACGGGAGCAGCTCTTTTACGGTAACCTTAGCGAAAACGCTGGAAGAATTAAAAGTGCCAGTAATGATTATTGATTCTTCATGGGAACGTTTATCAATAGCAAGGCAGGCAGGGGTACCAATCTACCATGGAGAAATTCTGTCTGAACAGACGGAATATACGATGGATATGACCCCGTTCGAATACTTGATTGCCGCGTCGGAGCTTGATTCGTATAACGCTCTGATTTGTACTACCTTTGTACCAACTTTTGGCAGGAATAACCTCTATCAATTAAGCTTGCGCAACCAAAGTGGAGATAATTTAGAAGGTCTGGTACACTCCATCGGTGGCCGTATCCTTTTTGAGGAAGGAGCTTCCTGGGAAAAACTGAACGAGTTGGCAAAGGAAGGGTATAAATTCCGGAAAACAAGTATTACGCAGAAGTTTACCTTTAAAGATTATTTAGAGAACAAAAACCCCGGTGCCATTCTGTTATTTATTAAAAAGCCATCAGGTAAAATTGATTTCTTTACGGAAGATTTCCCCACGAAGGCAGAACAGGGCGATACTGTCGTCAGTTTGATGCCGCCTGATAAAGAAAAAGATAAAATTCAATCCCGACTGGAAGAACAGCGGAACGGTAGGGATGAGTCATAAAAAACGGCAGTCCGTCACGTTACGGACTGCCGTTTTTTGCTCTATTTGTTTTCAGCAAGTTTATGATTCAGACGTTTCAACTCTTCTTCAATATGATGAAGCTGCTTTTCCGCATTCGTGACATTTCCACCAGTAGCTTCTATTTTATCTAAATCACCCTGGATGCGGACGTAATCGGATTTCAGCTCGGCAATCTGATCTTTGATTTCATTATTTGTCACTGTCATCACCTCTAATTCCATTGTAGAGGAGCTGTCAAGTGTGGTATAGTAAGTGCACTTTTAGCCAAAAGGGGGAGGGTAACATGGAGGTAAAGGAATACAAAGATCCAAAGGAGTATTTACATAAGGTAGAGCCTCTGCTGATGAAACAGGAGGCGATGAATAACTTGCCTTTAGGTATCGCAGAGCGTTTAAAGAAACAGCCTGCAGAAGCGGACTTGATTACAATTGAAAATGGCGGCGAGGTAGTCTATACCCTGTTACATACGATGCGGAATCAGTGGGTGCTTCCTGCATGTGATACCGATCAATCAGTCATCGAAATGGCAGCCTGCTATCTATATGATAATGGCTATCCGGTTGATGGGATAGTAGGGAAAGCAGAGGGTGCTGCCGTGTTTAAAGATGCTTGTTCTAAGAAGAGTAAACGTACGAGCTACATCCATATGAAACAGCTTGTCTATCGGTTAGACCAGCTTGAACAAATTCATGTAAATGGAGGAAAGCTAAAAGTTGCAGAAGAAAGCGATAAAGCCTTGATTGCGGAATGGCTGCGTTTCTTTGGAAGAGAAGCAGGAGAAAGATCGATTATGGAGGACGCCGAAACGCTGGCGGAACATATGGTTAAGTCTGGTTCCATGCACTTATGGATTGTGAATGGGACCCCGGTATCGATGGTTAATCAGTCAAGGAGTACGAAACATGGTGCAACAGTCAACGCTGTTTATACTCCTGATGAATACAAACGGAAAGGATACGCTACCCAAGCGGTCTGGGCATTGACGGAAAAACTATTAGAGCAAGGTTACCGGTTTTGCAGCCTTTATACCGATGCCGAAAATCCCACATCTAATTCAATTTATAAGAAGATAGGATATTATCCTATCGGGGAATCGGTGGTCTATCGCTTTTCGCGTGAATAATAACACCCTATAATCTTCCATCCTTTAGAAGCTGTCATATTTTAGGTAGAATTATAGTGAATTTTCTGATAATATATAGAGTAAGCATTATTACCCAGCATTTGAGATAATATATAACTATATGCGACGTAACTGCTATATATGCCAATATTTATGTAGTGAAAGCGTCTTATAGCGAAGTGGGGAGTTTGAATGTAGGAAAGCCATTCGGTATGATAATGAATACATGAGCTTTTTTAGATAATTCCTGCAATTTATTAGGAGGAATACTTACATTGAAATTACTTAGGATGCTAGACAATTTTATACTTAAATTAGAAGAATTCATATTAAGCTATGCTGTAATCATCATTGCAGTCATGGTTGTCGGTAAAGCTCTGATGAGAGCGCTGTTTACTTATTCCCCTCCATTTGCTGACGAGGTCAGTCAGTTTTCCGTCATTATCGCAACTTTTATGGGTATCAGTTACGCCGCACGCAAAGGCAGGCATATCAGTATGTCGGCATTTTACGATATGGCTCCGTTTAAAATAAGAAAGGTACTTATGATTCTCATCCCCGCGATAACAGCTCTTTTCTTGTTTGTACTCGCTTATTATTCTTATTTATATGTAATCGATATCAAAAATTCAGGGCGAGTAACTTCAGCGATGCAAACACCTTTATATTATATGTACATTGCGATACCGATCGGCTTCGCGCTGGGAGGAATCCAATTTATACGGAATATGTTAATCAATATAACAGACAGGGACACCGTTTATCTGGGCACAGATGCTACAGATTATAATGATAAAGAATTGAGTGAACGGGACGTCCAGGATGAAGTTCATTTGTAGACGATAATTAAATTGATGCAAACAAATCTATTCAGGAAAGGAAAACAATATGGTAGCTACTCTGTTAACAATCATGGTTGTACTATTGTTATTGAACTTCCCAATGATGATCCCGCTTATGGCGGCGCCAATGGTTGTCCTATTCTTATATTTTCCAAACTTAGATCCGATGCTATTGATGAAGCAGTTCGCTACAGGAATCGAGCCTTATGTACTACTGGCTGTTCCATTGTTTATTTTTGCGGCTGATATCATGACGACTGGTAAGACTTCTAAACGGCTGTTGGATTTCATCAGTTCTTTCATTGGTCATCTGCGCGGGGGATATGCGATTACCACCGCGGCTGCCTGTACGTTGTTCGGTGCTATTTCAGGATCGACACAGGCGACAGTTGTTGCAATCGGTACACCGATGAGGGAAAGGTTATTGAAAGTGGGCTACAAAGATCCTACTGCAATAGCACTGATTATTAACTCCAGTGATATCGCATTGCTCGTTCCACCAAGTATCGGAATGATCATGTATGGACTTGTGTCGGGAACATCTGTCGGTGATTTGTTTATTGCCGGTATTGTTCCAGGGGTTATTGTTTTTCTATTATTTGCCATTTATAGTGTTATTTATGCGAAAGTCGCTGACATTCCATTGACAGCAAAAGCGAGCTGGGGAGAACGTTTCCGATCCTTCCGTAAAGCATTGCTTCCGCTGGGATTCCCGATTATCATCATAGGTGGTATTTATGAGGGTATCTTTAGTCCTACAGAAGCGGCGGGGGTTTCTGTCCTCTATGCTTTTGTTCTCGAAGTATTGATTTATCGTTCCATCCATATAAAAGAATTGCCGAAGATTGCACGTTCCACCGGTTTAGTAACCTCTGCTGTATTTGTGCTGGTAGCAGGTGGACAGGCATTCACTTGGGTCATTTCGTTTGCCAGAATTCCTCAAATGATCACTGAGGCTGTCCTTGGCCCTGAACCTAGTGCGATTTTCGTATTACTTATGGTTACCTTATTTTTCTTCATCGGATGTATGTTCGTAGATCCAATCGTCGTCATTCTGGTATTGACACCGATCTTCTATCCGGCTGCAATGAGTGCGGGTATCGATCCTATTCATTTAGGAGTAGTTATCACATTCCAGGCAGCACTAGGATCTGCAACACCACCATTCGGTGTCGACATATTTACAGCCAGTGCGGTGTTCAATAAGCCGTACCTGGAAGTTATCAAAGGAACACCGCCATACATCATCATGCTGGTATTTGTTTCGTTCCTGCTGATTTTCTTTGAGGAGCTCTCACTCATTTTATTGTAAGGAGTGGGGGATAATATAAAAAACTTGTAGGGGGTAATGATTATTTTTAACAAACAAGGGTTACTTAGTTTCATACTGTTGTTGTCGATTGGTATGGTTTTAGCTGCTTGTGGAGGTAATGAAGGCGGCGGAGATGGTGGCGAATCTGGTGGTGAAGGCACACAAAACTGGAAATTCGTCACGGAAGAAGTTGAAGGGCAGGTTCAGTATGAATATGCCCAAGAATTTGCGGATCGTATGAATGAAAAGTCCGACGGCCAAGTGAACATTGAAGTGTATGAGTACGGTGGGCTTGGAACAGAAAGTGACCAGGTCGAGCAGCTGCAGGGCGGGGCTGTAGAGATGGCTGTTATGTCTCCAGGGTTCACTGGTAACATGGTAAAAGAAGGACAAGTTTTCGCTCTTCATTTCTTGTTCCCAGACAGTGTAGAACAAACGCAGGAAATTCTGAATACGAGTGAAGCATTGAACACGGATTTAGTAGAAAAGTATAAAGAACATTCCATCACACCGCTTTCTTTCTGGACGGAAGGTGCGATGCAGTGGACTTCCAGCAAGAAAATTGAAACACCTGAAGATTTTCAAAACTTCAAAATGCGTACCCAGACGTCTCCTTTGATTCTTGAATCTTACAAGGCTTATGGAGCTCAGCCGACTCCAATGTCCTGGTCAGAACTATATACGGCTCTTGACCGTGGAACTGTAGAAGGGCAAGAGAACCCGATCTTCTTCATTGGAGATGCTTCTTTCCATGAAGTTCAAGATTATATGACCATTTCTAATCATAACAACTACGTAGCCATGACTACTGTAAATAGTGATTGGTTTGATGGGCTATCAGAGGATCTGCAGAACATGGTGACAGAAACAACAGAAGAGATGCAGGAATGGGTATTTGAAGAACAGAAAAAGCAAAATGAAGAGTATCTCGAAACCATTAAAAACGATGAAGAAAACAAGACGGAAATCATCGAGTTGACAGAAGAACAACGTGATCAGTTCAGGGAAAAAGCAATGCCTGTACGTGATTTCTACCGTGAGGAAGTTTCAACTGTAGACGGCGAAATCCTTGATAAACTTGAGCAGGAAATTAAAGATATCGCAGGCGAATAATTATATTTATAAGAAAAGGGCGACTCTTTTTGGGAGTCGCCCTTTTCTTTTGATTTAACTGACAGGCTGCCAGGGCTCTGTCTGCTTCCTGGCATCCAGCCAGGTCAGGATGAAGACAAGAATAAATAAAAAGCTGGATATTTTAAATAATGAAGCTGTTTCAACAAATTGATAGATTACCCCTAATACTACAGCGCTTAAGCCGATGCCAAGGTCTATGGAAGAATAAAACATCCCATTAGCTATCCCGCTTCTTGCAGTAGTCGTTTTAGAGATGACCCAGGCCTGGAAGGCTGGCATCATGGAACCATAACCAAGACCAAATAAAGCTCCGGCGATAATTAAATCCATATTAGTATCCGCACTGGCAAGAATCCACATAGCTATGAAAGTGATGGATGTACAGAACATAATAAGGTTCCACGGTCCACGCTTATCAAAATATCGGCCAGTAACAGGACGTGAAATGGTAGCAAGCAAAGCATTAAATAAATAGAACAAATAGGTGCCGCTTAACCCTCGTTCGTTTCCGAATATTACGATATAGGTAACAATCGACCCATAACCAAATGTAGTGAGAAAAGTGACGAAAGCTGGATACCAGCTTCTTTTTTCAACAAGGGAACCGATAAACGAAAACTTAGGAGGAGCTTCCTGATTTTCTTTTACACTTTCAGGAGTATGAAAGGTGGTTAGGGTAAATAAAACAATGGCTATAATACCCAGTGCTGCAGAAATCCATATCAATAAATGGAAAGTATAGTTCTGATAAATGTAAATTCCAAGACTGGGGGCAATAATCATCCCGACGGTAATCGATAATCCGAAATACCCCATACCTTCTCCGACCCGCTTTCTGGGTACAATATCTACAGCGGCGGTTCCGTTTGTAGTGGTCGACCACCCCCATGCCAGTCCGTGGGCGAACCGGAGCAGCAAAACGATGAGAACAACCTGGGTTACCGGGTAAAGCAGTGTCATCAACAATAGGGAAATGGCACCGGCAAGTATAAGTGCCTTTCGTTCTTTGGTCATTAAAATATGTCCGATAAATGGACGGATTAAAATAGCTGCAATGGAAAACATGGTGGTGACAAGGCCAATTTCCATTTTGTTTCCACCTATGGCTTCAATGTAAGGAGGAAGGTTGGGCAACAGCATTTGGAAGCTCATAAAAGTGAACAAGTTTCCTAGTAAAAGAAAAATAAACGGCCTTGTCCAAAGCCGGGGTGTCTCTTGCATATTGATTCTCCTTCTTTCTATTTTTGCTGATGGCCTGGCATTAAATTTCTCCCTGCAGGAGCTGCAGGGAGAAATTTAATCCGTGTACTGTTTTTCTTTACTTGTCAGCCATTCCTGGTAGAGATGATGGATGATAGTTTTAAAAACAGCATAAACCGGGATTGCGAACAGGATTCCAAGGAAACCTGCAATACTTCCCGCGGCTAATATAATCGTAATGATGGTAAGCGGGTGGATGCTGAGTGCTTTTCCCATGACATTCGGGGAAATTAAGTTGCTTTCGATCTGCTGGGCGACAAGCATGATAATGGCTACATAAACCGCCATGATGGGATCCTGAAATAAAGCAACCAGTATCGCGGGAATGACTGCTAAAAATGGACCGACAAATGGAATAACGTTAGTGACCATCCCGAATAATGCCAGGGTAAGAGAATACTGCAACCCTATGATCGCATAACCGATGAACAGCAATACACCGACAAAGAAGCTGACTATCAGCTGACCCTGAATGAAAGCCTGCAGCGTGTGATCGACAGAGCTTGCTAATCGTGTGAAGCTGTCACCAACACGTCTGTTCAGGTACTGCCGAATGAATGGGACTAATTTTTCGCCATCCTTCAGCATGAAAAATAAGAAGAATGGAACCAAAACCAATGCGATAACAAAGCTGACAAGGTAGGTGATAAAGTTTATGATCGCAGTAGTAACACTCTCTGAATATTTCTCAATATTTTCCATGATGTTATCTGGATTAATGGTTTCCGTGACCTGTGCTGGAAGAAGTGATTGGTTCGTTTGCCAATACACAATAAATTCCTGGGCGCTCTCCATCATCTTAGGCAGATTATCAATCAGACGGGAGAACTGCTCCTGAGCAATCGGTGCAATAAACTTAGAGATGATAAATCCGATGAATATAAGAATTAAATAGACAGTTAAAATAGCAAGCAGCCTTGGAAATTTATATCGTTCCAAAAAATACATGATAGGGCGCGTTACATAAAAGAGTATCCCTGCACCAATTATCGGGACACCTACGGCACCAATAGTAGACCAGAGCGGATCAAAGATGAAATCGATTTTAGCCAACAAGAAAATCAATAAAGAAATAAGGATAGCAGCAACCAGTACTTTAAACCACGTTTTATCCAACAAGCTATACACACACCTTTTTTGTACTTTATAAAAGTTTACCTCACTTAAAGAATGAACGTTTGAGAAAAAACGAAAGCAATCGCCATAAGTACTTATCGAGTAACGATGTTTTTCTATGTAGATAATACTTTCCTTATGTATCCATTATAGACTTCCTGTAAACAATAATGATAGTGGTAGGTCGTTCTAAAAAAATATTAATAATAGGATTATTATAGCTGGATATGGGTATAGGAAGAATATAGCAGCTATGATAAAAAATAAAGCCACTACAAGCGATAGAGAGTAATTGACTTTCAGTCGCTTCGTGGTATGATATTCAGTACATTAGTATTTCCTTAAAGGGGAGTAGCTTTAAACAGTAAAGTCGTCATTTCGGGATGTATTCCCCGGCTTTATTGGCAACATTCGTTGTGAGCGAGACCTTTACCACTCATGGTAAAGGTCTGTTTTTATGATCTTTGCCATGAGGTGAAGATCATTTTTTATTTGGAGGAGCTGGAGTTAGCATGGAAACGCAATTATTGATTGAATATGGATGGGTACTGATTGTACTCATTGGTTTGGAAGGCATATTGGCAGCAGACAACGCCTTAGTGCTTGCCATTATGGTCAAACACCTTCCAGAGGAAAAACGAAAAAAAGCGCTCTTCTATGGGTTGGCAGGAGCGTTCGTATTACGTTTCGGCTCTTTATTTGTCATTTCTTTCCTTGTCGATGTATGGCAGGTACAAGCACTGGGCGCTGCTTACCTGATTTTCATTTCTGTCAAGCACCTGTATGATAAATGGCGGGAAACGGATGCCGAAAGAGAAGAGAAGGATAAAGCGCCGGAATCTGGCAGTGGTTTTTGGACAACTGTCTTGAAAGTAGAAATTGCAGACTTGGCGTTCGCTGTCGACTCCATTCTTGCAGCGGTGGCTTTGGCGGTTGCACTGCCGGAAACTGGTCTCCCGAACGTAGGTAGTTTGGATGGTGGACAGTTTGCGGTCGTATTGGCAGGTGGAATGATTGGTATTATCATTATGCGTTTTGCTGCCAATGTCTTCGTAAAACTGCTTCACACCCGTCCGGGGCTTGAAATTGCAGCCTTCGTTATTGTCGGCTGGGTCGGTATCAAGCTGGTTGTATCTGTGCTGGCGCATCCGAACATCCAAATACTGGATGAGCACTTTGCTCATTCAACTCTCTGGAAAGTTATTTTCTATTCTGTATTGGTATTAATAGCAGCAGCAGGCTGGTTCTTATCCAGCAAAAGAGAACTCCCGGAGGAGTAACATATCAGCCGCACCCTAATGGTGCGGCTGTTTTAAAATAAAACTAAGGTAGTAACGGTTTGGAGGTGGCACGATGGGGAAAGCGGCTGATCAGCCAAGCGAACAAATGAAATATATTAAAAACCGAATAAAAATGCTTCATGAAGTGGCAGACTCGATGGACGAAAAGGAAGCAGGCAGTGCTGAGCTGGAACAATTATCACGTATGCTGAAAGACCTCCAGATCAAAATCGAACGATTCCAAAAAGATTGGCAAGCGTAACGAACCCCAGACTATCCTTTCTCAAAAATAAAACATCAATAGGGGGATTTTTCTCCCGATGCTGAACTACTGAAATTTTTTTAAAAAAGTAGTTTATTTGATGTGTAAACCGGTTATAAGAAAAGGATAAGGATGAGAAAGGGGTTAGAGAAATGTCTGTAGTTTTACAAAGGATTTATGATGAATCCGAACCATTAGGAGGTAACCGTGTCCTGGTCGATGGCATCTGGCCGCGTGGAATCTCGAAAGAAAAAGCAAAAGTAGACGAATGGATGAAAGAAATTGCTCCAAGCAAGGAACTAAGACAGTGGTTCGACCATGATCCTGAAAAATATGAAGAGTTTAAAAACTATTACAAAGAACAGATTGATAACAGTAAGGAACGTAAACAACAGCTCGATCAGTTAAAGGAAATGGCGCAAAACGAACGACTGGTGTTATTGTTCGGGGCAAAGAATGAAGATTATAATCACGCGCTTGTATTAAAAGAACTAATTGAAAATGATGAATGATACAATCATGTCTTTGAGGCATGGTTGTTTTTTTGAATAACAATTTGTTCCTGTATACAATAGAATAAAGAAGTGGAGGGGATATAATGGCAGAACATCATTTTCATTTAAAGGCAGATTGGCCTGGGGGAAGAAATAATGTCGGTTATATAGATGCTGGAAAACTTAAAACAGAAATATCGATTCCAAAAGAAATGGATGGTCCTGATATTGGAACAAATCCGGACGAAATGCTATTGGGGGCTGCGTCTACTTGCTATATCATTACTCTTGCAGCTATGATTGAACGAGCCGGTTTGCCATTAAAGGAAATGGGTTTGACATCAGAAGGGATTGTCGATGTGACAGATGGTATTTTTACCTATCAGGAGATTATCCACCGTCCTAAAGTTGCATTAAAAAAAGAAGCAGCAAGAAATGATCTAATGAAACTGGATAAGTTGGTGAAAAAAGCGGAAACCAGCTGCATGATTTCAAAAGCAATCCAGGGAAATGTGAAACTTACCCTGGAAGCAGACACGTTTATAGCTGAATCGTAAATGCTAAGTGCAAAGAAGGAATAATCCCTCTTTGCACTTTTTTTAACTATCTCCTTTATTTGAAGCATTGTCGTAAGGGGCTTCACTGTCCATTTCTTTATCGTCATGAGTCGGATGTGCTCCTGGATATTGCCGGGGCAAATCCTCGTGCAAATTGCGATTTTCATAAGCGAAATTACTATAATATTGTTGACCCTCTTTCCAAGGGGTGCTTTTATATTCCACCGGCTCATCTTTTCGAATTGGTGAACCGTAAGGGCCATCTGGAAAGTCCTCTGGTACCAGAAAGTTGCGTTGTGTTTCTACGTTAGAGAAGTCCGTATACTTTTGTTCTTTTCGTTTTTCTTTATGCTTCATACTCAGCACCTCTTCATGATGTTTATGTTTAGTGTAGCCGTGCAAAAGAAAAATATAGTGGAAATATATGTGTAAAGCCTTAATTAAACTAATGAATTGCTAAATACGACTTTTTCCTTTATATTTAGTATAAGTCAATCGAATACGTATCAAGTTCCTTCGGGGTCGAGTGAAATTCTCAACCGGCGGTTATAAGCGTATTGCTTTCAGCCCGCGACGGGGAGTACCTCCATAAATGGCTATGGAAAAAGTGCTTTTGCATCTGGTTCTCCCCCTGATTTGGTGAAATTCCAAAGCCGACAGTGACAGTCTGGATGGGAGAAGGAAAAAAGTAAATGGTCATAAATTCTGTTAGTATGGCTTCTTTAGCATACTCAAAAATAAAGACGTTTACAGACCCTGGAGAAGTATGCCTTCTTCAGGGTTTTTCTTTGTAGAATTTCTGCAGCAAAGATGTGGAGTGAGGAAATGATGGAGAGAGATGAACAATATATCAAGCTTGCCATTGATATGGCGAAACCTACAGTAGGCCAGACCTCGCCGAACCCCGCTGTAGGAGCGGTAGTCGTTAAAGATAATGAAGTAGTCGGGCTTGGTGTCCATATTAAAGCGGGGGAAGCCCATGCGGAGATAAACGCATTAAAGATGGCTGGAGATAAGGCAAAAGACGCTACCATTTATGTGACATTGGAACCTTGCAGCCATTATGGAAAAACTCCGCCGTGCGCCCAGGCTATCATTGACGCTGGTATGAAGCGGGTGGTCATCGCATCAAACGATCCGAATCCCCAAGTGGCGGGAAGAGGCGTGAAGATGTTGGAAAATGCCGGGATTGAAGTAGTGACCGGCGTATTGAAGGAACAGGCAGACCACCTGAACACCGACTTTTTTCATTACATTGAAACGGGCACACCGTATGTATTTTTAAAAACCGCGATGACGCTGGATGGAAAAATTGCTACCTCCTCCGGGGAAAGTAAATGGATAACCGGAGAGGCGGCAAGGAACGACGGACATAATTACCGTCGCCGCTGTGATGCTATCCTGGTCGGCGTGCAGACGGTTATCAACGATGATCCGAAGTTGACTACCCGAATCGATGGAAACGGTAAGAATCCAATTCGTATTATTCTGGATAACCATTTAAGGACGCCGCTTTCTTCTCAATTGCTTCAAAATGATGAGGCCCCGACCTGGATTATTACAAGCAGCAGAGTCTCTCCTCATCAATTGAAAGCATATCGCTCTAAAAATCATGTCGAAGTAATTTCCCTTAAATCTCCTGCCATTAAAATTGCGGAAGTTCTCAGCTATTTAGGGGAGAAAGAGGTCACCTCCCTGCTGGTAGAAGGCGGAGGAACGATAGCTGATGCTTTTGTACGCGCAGGTAAAATTAACGAATTAATCACCTACATCGCTCCAAAACTGCTAGGTGGTAAAAACGCGCTTACTCCCGTAGAAGGAAAAGGCTTCGAGCAATTAAAGCAGGCCCTGGATTTACGTATTCAATCGACAGAGATGGTGGGCGAAGATATCAAATTGACAGCCATTCCAAAGGGGAGAACATAAATGTTTACAGGTATTGTAGAAGAAATTGGTGAAATCCAGGCGATTACATCAAAAACAGAAGCGATGGAACTGACGATAACTGCTAATACTATTGTAAGAGACGCCAAGCTGGGTGACAGTATTTCGATTAACGGAGTATGTTTGACGATTACTGATATAAAAAATAACAACCTTTCCTTCGATGTTATGCCGGAAACGTACCATGCAACGAATTTAAATGAACTGAAAAAAGGCAGCAAAGTTAATTTAGAGAGAGCGATGGCAGCTGATGGCCGGTTCGGTGGCCATTTAGTTTCCGGTCATATTGATGGTAAAGGAACGATAGTAAGCAAAAATAACCGGTCTAATGCGGTATATTATGATATTTCCTTATCGGACGATTTACTTGGATATTTTGTTTATAAAGGTTCTGTTGCAGTGGATGGAACCAGCTTGACGGTGTTTGGTGTAAGTGAGGACACCATCACCATTTCATTAATCCCGCACACGATGGAACATACCGTACTTGGGGCAAAAAGTGTCGGAGACAGTGTGAACATAGAATGTGACATGATTAGTAAGTATGTGGCACATTTTCTATCAGGACAGCAAAGCCAAAAGAGCCAACCTTCAAACTTGACGAAGGCATTCCTGGATGAACACGGATTTGGAGGAAATTGAGAGAGGTGACCGAGATGTTTGATAAGATAGAGCAAGCGCTGGAAGACTTGAAACAAGGTAAAGTAGTCATTGTATGTGATGATGAGGATAGGGAAAATGAAGGGGATCTCATCGGGCTGGCCGAATATGCGACACCGGAAATGATCAATTTCATGATAACCTATGGAAAAGGGTTAGTGTGTGCCCCTGTCAGTCAGCCGATTGCTGAAAAATTAAATTTATTCCCGATGGTGGAGAAAAACACGGATTCTCTTGCTACTGCGTTCACTGTCAGTATCGATCATAAAAATACGACCACAGGAATCTCAGCTGCAGAACGCGCTAAAACCATTAAGCAGTTACTGAATCCGGAATCCGTGCCGGAAGATTTCAATAAACCAGGTCATATTTTCCCTTTGCTGGCAAAAGACGGAGGCGTGATGCGCCGGGCCGGTCATACGGAAGCCGCTGTCGATTTGGCTAAGCTATCAGGATCAGCTCCTGCAGGTGTAATTTGTGAAATCATTAAAGAAGATGGAACAATGGCCAGGGTTCCCGACTTGCGTAAGATGGCAGATGAATTCGATCTCACCATGATTACGATTGCTGACTTGATTAAATACCGTAACCGTTATGAGAATCATGTAAAACGAGAGGTAGAAATCAATCTCCCGACAGAATATGGGGACTTTAAAGCTTATGGCTATACCAATGACGTTGATTTTCGTGAACATGTGGCATTGGTCAAAGGAGAAATAAGTCCGGATGAACCGACGTTAGTAAGGGTACACTCCGAGTGTTTGACCGGTGATGTTTTTGGCTCCTACCGTTGTGACTGTGGCCCGCAGCTTGAAGCGGCACTCCGTCAAATTGAGGTAAATGGCAGCGGTGTACTGCTATATATGCGCCAGGAAGGCCGTGGAATTGGCCTTTTGAATAAAATGCACGCCTATAAATTACAGGAACAAGGGCTTGATACCGTAGAAGCCAACCAGAAGCTGGGGTTCGCCCCTGACCTTCGGGACTATGGCATCGGTGCACAAATATTAAAAGACTTGGGCATTACAAAATTGCGCCTGCTTACCAATAATCCAAGAAAAATATCCGGTTTAGGCGGGCATGGACTAGAAGTAGTTGAACGGCTTCCAATTGAGATGCCAAGCCGAACAGAAAATGAAAAATATTTACAAACGAAGAAATCAAAACTAGGTCATCTATTTCACTTTTAAATGTTGAAGGAGGAGAAGGATATGGTAAAACAATATGAAGGTAATCTAGTCGGTACAGACTTGAAAATAGGAATTGTCATCGGGCGATTCAATGATTTTATTACAAGCAAACTCTATGAAGGAGCACTGGATGGCTTGAAGCGACATGGTGTCGATTTGGAACAGGTAGAAGCTGCCTGGGTCCCGGGTGCATTTGAAATTCCAATGATTGCTTCCCGTATGGCGGAATCCGGAAAATATGATGCAGTCATAACACTTGGCGCAGTCATCCGTGGCTCAACGCCTCACTTTGATTATGTCTGCAGTGAAGCTGCAAAAGGTGTCTCCCAGGCTGCCAGCAAGAGCGGTATTCCAGTCATTTTCGGTGTGATTACAACCGATACGATTGAGCAGGCGATTGAACGCGCTGGTACAAAAGCCGGAAACAAAGGCTGGGAGGCAGCATCTGCTGCTATTGAAATGGCTAATTTGAATAAAATGTTCGACCAATAATAATAGCTTCATATGGCTCACGCTTAAATGCGTGGGCTTTTTTATTTTAGTAAGACTATGACTAGGACAAGGCCAAATTTTCATAGGATAAAGCAGGAAACTATTTATTGACAACTGCATAGAATGAGTGTATCTTATTTAATACCAATTAAACTTATAGGAATTATAAAGTTTTAGATGAGAAAGGGATGATTCATATGTTAGTTGGCTTGAATATTGCTGTTTTACTTGTCCTTATCGGTATTCTCGTAAAAATGCAGCAAAAACATTTTTCTTTCAGCAAGCGAGTGTTTGCTGGTTTAGGCTTCGGTATTCTGTTGGGAATCGCTATGCAAGTGATTTATGGGGCGGATTCAAATGTCGTAGCTCAAACGACAGACTGGTACAGTATACTGGGAAGCGGGTATGTTCGATTATTGATGATGATTGTTATTCCGCTTGTTATGGTTTCCATTATTCAATCGATTATAAATCTTGAAAAATCATCGGAATTAGGAAAAATGTCTGGATGGATTATCGGTATATTAGTAGCGACAGCCATGGTTGCCGCGGTTGTTGGAATTGGCAGTTCCCTTGCCTTCGATTTGAACGCAGATCAAATTGAAGCAGGCCAGGCGGAACAGGAACGTGGCAGCTTTATGGAAGAGCGGCTTGCGGATGTGGAAGGAATGAGTACTCCGCAAAAGATACTACAATTTATTCCTGCCAACCCATTCCTGGATATGACGGGTGATAGGGCCACCTCAACGATTGCGGTTGTCATATTTTCTGCTTTCATCGGGGTAGCAGTGCTGGGAGTAAGGAGAAAGAACCCGGAACAGGCAGCGGTTTTCATTAAAGGAATCAATGCGATTTATGCCGTAGTCATGCGAATCGTTACACTCGTTCTTCGTTTAACTCCATTTGGAATCATGGGATTGATGGCCAACACCGTTGCACAAACAAACGTTGCCGGAATAATGGAGCTTGGGAAGTTTGTGCTGGCTTCCTATGTAGCTTTACTCGTCATGTTTTTACTTCATTTGTCATTAATAGCATTAAGCGGTTTGAACCCGTTGACTTATTTGAAAAAAGTTTTGCCGGTATTAGGCTTCGCTTTCACGTCCCGTTCGAGTGCCGGAACCATTCCATTAAACATTTCTGCTCAAAAGAACAGTTTGGGAGTGGATGAAGGAACTGCAAACATGTCGGCTTCATTCGGAGCTACAATCGGTCAAAATGGCTGTGCCGGGATTTATCCAGCTATGCTTGCTGTCATGATAGCCCCTACAGTAGGTATTGATCCACTCAGTCCCGGGTTCCTCATCCAACTGATTTTGTTAGTTGGAATCAGCTCATTCGGTGTTGCCGGAGTAGGGGGAGGGGCAACCTTTGCAGCCTTGATTGTTTTGTCTTCCATGAATCTCCCTGTTTATCTGGCTGGTCTCCTTATCTCTGTAGAGCCACTGATCGATATGGGAAGAACCGCTTTGAATGTTAATGGAGCCATGACATCGGGTACATTAACCTCACGTATTCTTGGTAAATTCAATAACGAAATGTTCAATGACAAAGCTGCCATTGATAAAGATATTGCTGTTTAAATGAACGAAAACTCCTGTTGATCAAACGTTTGATCAACAGGAGTTTTTTTATTCAATAATAGGGCCGAATTGTGGAAGACTCAGTTTCAAGATAGTGAGGGTTCTTTACCATAATAGCGTCAGGGATGTCCGGGAAACTACTCGCTTTCCTGCGGGGGAACCGGCAAGCCTCCTCGGTCGTTTTCACTCCCTGTGGGGTCTTGCCTAGTCCCTTCTCCCGCGGGAGTCTCGCAGTTTCCCTGCCACCCCATCCGAAGGATGGGAGAAAAGAACCCCTGTTATATTGCAGATGTCTTCTACTTTTAATGGATAATTGAATAAAGACGCGGTTTTAAGCTCACATTTCATGCATAGCTCACTCTTGGTTTGAAGAACGATATACCGATGTTTCCGTATCTCTCATAAACGCAAGGAGGTCCGGGAAATTGCGAGACTCCTGTGGGATGAACATGAGCGGTGAGATCCCGCAAGGCGGAGCCTGAGGAAGCTCACCACATGCCCACGGAAAGCGATCCGTTTTCCCGGCCACCATAATCGCTACCTAACGTCTCGAAACTGAGTCTTCAGCAAAAGGGAGCTTAACTGGAAAATTAACATAGAGGTTTTAGGGTGGAATTATAGGAATGTTGGTGAGGCTCTTGCTGGGAAAGAAGCAAAAATTATGAAATAATTATAGTTAGAAAGAAAAACGGATTAATGGAGGTAAAAAGATGAAAAACCACCAGCAAAATCTTGAAAAATATGCAGACTTAGCTCTTACCAAGGGAGTCAACCTACAAAAAGGACAAGGGTTAATCGTGAATGCACCCATAGAAGCCTCCGATCTCGCACGTGTTATTGTAGCGAAGGCTTATGGGAAAGGAGCAAAAAACGTTCATGTAGAATGGAATGATGAACTGGTTTCCTACATGAAAATGAAAAACGCTCCATTAGATGTCCTGAAAAATTATCCAAAGTGGAAAGCAGAAGGACTAGAAGAAATGGTCCAGGATGGTTACTCCTTGTTGACTATTTATGGCCCAGATCCTGACTTAATGAATGACGTAAATTCTGAACGAATTGCAGAAGCCAACAAAGCAAGTGCTCAAGCTTTAAGCAACTACCGCGATTATGTCATGAATGATAAGGTTTCATGGAGTATAATCGCCTTTCCACAAGCGGCATGGGCGAAAAAGGTATTCCCGAATCTTCCGGAGAAAATGGCCGTCAACAAGATGTGGAACCAAATCTTCAAAATTTCGCGTGTCGATCAAGAAGATCCATTGGAAGCCTGGAACCAGCATAATGAAAACCTTCGCCACGCTCGAGAGTTTTTAAACAAAAAGCAATATCGGAAGCTCCATTACAAAGCGCCCGGGACCGATTTGACCATCGATTTGCCGGAAGGACATATCTGGCATGGCGGTTCTACAAAGACGAACAAGGGGGTTGAATTCAACCCTAATATTCCAACCGAAGAAGTCTTTACAATGCCTCATAAGTATGGAGTAAATGGTAAAGTGACCAGCACGAAGCCATTAAACTATGGCGGAAGCTTAATAGAAAACTTTACACTTACGTTTGAAGAGGGGAAAGTGGTTGATTACTCAGCAGAAGCAGGAGAAGATACCTTGAAGCACCTGCTCGACACCGATGAAGGAGCTAAACGATTGGGTGAAGTCGCTTTGGTCCCGCATGAATCACCAATTTCCCAGTCCGGTCATATCTTTTTCAATACGTTGTATGACGAAAATGCTTCCTGCCACCTGGCACTGGGGAAGGCATATCCGACCAACATCGAAGGCGGTTCCGATATGAGCAAGGAACAAATGGACAAGCAAGGGGTCAATGACAGCCTCATCCATGTGGACTTCATGATGGGATCAGCAGATCTGCAAATTCAGGGGGAGACAGATAATGGCCATACGGAGCCCCTGTTCATCGACGGATCCTGGGCGATTGATTTCAAATAATAAGAATGACGAAAGCAGCTGGTATAGCATCAGCTGCTTTTCTTTCTGTTACAGGTTATTTACATAGTTTGTCACCCTGCTTAAAATCTCATAACATCTTATTCAAATTGCACTACCTATTGTTTTTTTCTAATAAAATAATGGAGAATAGCCGTTTAGAATTAAGCGAAACGGTGAATAGGAAAGCGAACACTTATGAAGCAAAAAAGGACTGAGGCGTATGAAACGCGATGCATTGTTTGATAATGCCAAATTCATTTTGATATTTCTTGTGGTATTCGGTCACATGATTCAGCCGTTTACAGATGGATCCAAACCGATGTATACCCTGTATATGTGGATTTACACCTTTCACATGCCGGCTTTCATCCTGCTGGCGGGATTCTTTGCGAAAGGTGCAGGCAATAAAGGCTATATAGCTAAATTAGCTAAAAAGCTGCTTTTCCCATATTTAATCTTCCAGACCATTTATACCGGTTATTTCTTTTTTATAGGAAAAGAAAGCTGGGCAACGGGGCTTTTTTATCCCCATTGGTCACTATGGTTCTTAGTGAGTATGTTCTGCTGGCATCTTCTTTTACAGTTATTCAGCAGAATACCGCCGCTTGCCGGGATGGCTATAACCGTAAGCATTGGGGTGTTGGTCGGGTACTTTGATACCATTGGCCACGCTTACAGTTTGTCACGGACATTCGTGTTTTTCCCATTTTTCCTGGCGGGCTACTGGCTGTCGAAAGAAAATATCGCCCAATGGCGGACGGTTCCTGTAAGAATCGTCTCATTAGCAGTCATGGCAGTAGTGGCAGGACTGTTAATAACATTGCCTGAAATCAACTCAGGCTGGCTGTTAGGTTCTAAATCTTATGCGGTATTGAATATGGAAAATTGGGGCGGTTTGATTCGCTTAGGCACCTATATGCTTGCCGGTCTGATGATTGTTAGTGTAATCGCCTGGATGCCAGGGCGAGAAATAAGATGGACCAGCTTAGGCCAACGCACGTTGTATGTCTATTTGCTCCATGGATTTTTTATCCAATATTTCCGGCAAATTGACGCTTTCAAGGTCGACGGTATTCTTGATGTCTTCGGTTTAGCCGTGTTATCCATGCTGATTGTGTTGTTATTATCCAGCAAACCCGCATTGACACTTGCGCAGCCATTTATTGAAGGTAAGTTTGCATTCCTAAGAAAAAGGCAGCAAACTTCATAAAAGAAAAACATTAAACCGTATCTTCCGGTATCTTTCCGGACAGGTACGGTTTTTCATTTGTTTGAAATAACAGGAAATGTGAAATAGTAAGTAGAGAGAGTTTCAACTATAAAGGAGGAGATGGCGACGCCATGGCTAAGAAAGTATTAATGATTGTAACAAGTACCCAAAAAATTGATGAAGAGCATGAAACAGGTCTTTGGCTATCTGAGTTTGTCGAGCCTTATATGGAATTTACGCAAGCAGGATATGATGTAACAACTGCAAGCCCTAAGGGAGGGAAGATTCATATTGATCCGAACAGCTACTCCAACGAGCTGCCGGATGAGTGGGATGACAGCGTAATGGATCCCCTGAACAGTACCGTGAAGCTGGATGATATTACACCTGAGAATTACGATGGCGTTTTTCTTCCGGGTGGACATGGTACCATGTTCGATTTCCCTGAGAATGAAACATTACAGTCCGTGCTCAGGCATTTTGCCGATAACAGTAAGCTGATCGGTGCGGTATGCCACGGGCCAGCTGGCTTTGTCGGTGTGAAAGACAGCAATGGAGATTCTATTGTGAAAGGAAAAACAATCACAGGATTTACGGACGCGGAAGAACGTGATACAGGACTTGATGGATTAATGCCATTCATGCTGGAAAGCAAACTCCGTGAAGAAGGTGCAGAATTTGTAACGAAGGAGAATTGGGAAGACCATATTCGAGTAGATGGAAACTTCATCACTGGACAAAACCCACAATCCAGCCTAAGCGCCGGTCGTGCCTTCGTCGATGAAATGAATAAATAAAAGTAACACCCCGGAGCCTCCAGATTTTGGAGGGCTCCGGGGTGTGTTTTATCAATCAAAATATCAGGTGAGCGGCAAGGACGATGATCGGCAGCGTGATCAGAGTACGTAGAAGGAAGATGATGAATAGATCCTTCATATTCACTGGTATTTTGGAACCGAGCAACAAGCCACCGACCTCAGACATATAAATCAACTGGGTGACCGACAAAGTAGCAATGATGAATCGTGTCATTTCACTTTCAATGGAGGCACCAATGATTGCAGGCAGGAACATGTCAGCAAAACCGACGAGAATCGTTTCGGATGCTTCCGCTGCATATGGTACCTGCATTAATTCCAACAATGGAATGAACGGGTAGCCGAGCCATGTGAAAAATGGAGTGAATTCAGCAATGACGAGTGCGATCGTCCCAAGCGCCATTACAATTGGTGCTACCCCCATCCACATATCCAGGATGTTCTGGGCCCCTTGTTTGAAGAATTTCTTCACACTGGTTTCTTTACTTCCACGTTCCACTGCCTGCTGGTAGGCATAGCTGAACATACTATGTTCTTCAGGAATTTCCTCTTCGATATCTTCTGCTTCTTCGGTTACATACGTCCGAGGTTTACGGGATAGCGGCGGAATTCTTGGCATGATCAGGGCTGCTACGAACCCGGCAAAGGCCACTGTTAAATAAAATGGAACGAACATATGAGATAAACCGACTTCACTGATAACCACCAGACTGAACGTGATGGAAACGACAGAGAAGGTTGTCCCTATAACTGCTGCTTCACGTTTGGAATAATAACCTTCCTCATATTGCTTGCTTGTCAAAAGAACACCGATCGTACCATCGCCAAGCCAGGAGGCAATGGAATCGATGGATGAGCGTCCCGGTAGTGTGAAAAGTGGCCGCATGACTTTTGTCAATAACACACCGACAAGCTCTAATAGTCCATAGTTAAGTAATAATGGCAGGAATAAACCGGCGAACAAAAATACAGCAAACAGGACATGAAGCAGTGAGTCCAGGAGTAATCCACCTGTATTTTCTGAAATAATCGCCTCCGGTCCGATTTGATAATAAACCATGATGGCAAAAACCATTCCCAGAATCCTTGTAATCAGCCAAACAGGAGACACATAGAATAAGGATTGGAAAAAAGGGAATTGGTCGAGAAATGCCGGACCTGTCAGTCTGATAACAATCGAACCGATGGCAGTGATGGAAATAATAATCATCATAATGAAGGAGAGATGATCCGCAAGTGCGGTTTCCAGCCACCCGGATAAAATAGCGATTGGAATGGTGACAACTTCTTGGTTTTTATCATAAAAAGGCACCATAAACAGGATGATACCGATTAAGGATGGAATAATAAATTTCAAGTGATCGACAGCGCGATAGTTTTTCATGATTGTACACTCCTATAAGATTATTCATAAAAATACAGCACGATTTATTTTAATACAAAATATATGAATTGCCAATAGAAAAATTTAGAAGCGATAAAACGAGCATCATAGTTTCTGAGGAGGATATGCAAAAATGCGTTACTTTCCTACCCCAATAGTTGTAGTGAGCAAATGTTTAGAGTTTGGTCCTGTCCGGTACAATGGGGAAGCAATCCCGGACAAGGTAGTACAGCGACTGGATGAATTTGTTGAATTTATGCCGGTATGTCCGGAAGTTGAAATCGGGCTTGGTATACCTCGTGATGTCATTCGTCTTGTTGATGCAGAGAATGGACCACGGCTTGTCCAGCCTGCGACGGAGAAAGACCTTACGGAAAAAATGGTCCGTTTCACCAGAGGCTACCTGGACAGTTTAAACTGCGTCAGTACGAGGAAGAAAAAGTGCCGCTCAGCACGGTGCTGGCTATCTTGAAGGCCTGGACCATCCGGTTTGATCAAAAATATTTGAAGCGGCAGACGTATTTCGAACCATACCCGCTCGAACTGGTAGAAATATCAGACTCCGGCAAGGGGAGGGCTTACTCGTAAGTCGTCAGCCAATGTAGTGCTGCAGGACACGATCTACGGATGACCCGTAACTTTCTCCAAATAAGTTCAAGTGTACTAACAAGTAGAATAACTGATAAAATTCTTTCTGATCAGCATAGCTGTCCGGCAGTGGATAAACTTCGTTGTAAGCCTCATAAAAGTCTTCAGGAAAACCACCGAACAGTTCGGTGAAGGCCAGCTCGAATGACCGGTCTCCGTACAACACAGAAGGATCAATCAGATATGGCTGCCCACCGGGACCTGCCATCCAATTTCCGCCCCAAAGGTCCCCATGGAGCAGTGAGGCACCAGGTTGCTTTGGAAGCCATTCGTCCAGCTTTGTGAACAGTTGCTCTAGCCTTTTTCTGCGTCCATCATGGAGCAGGCCTTGACTGTCTGCTAATTTCATCTGGGGAAGCAGTCTTTGCTCATGATAATAACTTGGCCAGTCTTCATACCAGCCATTTGGCTGAGGAAGCGTCCCGACAAATGTGTCACCATCCAATCCATAATAGTCCTGTTGGGATTGGTGCATGGCCGCCAGCTGTCTCCCTAACCGTTCCCCTGTATCATCTTTTCGAGTACCATGTATCCACTCCATCACCATCACCCCAGGTCCTCCATTTTCTGGAAGGTCATAATGGTAGACGGCCGGTGTGGGGATGGTTTCAGTTGCGCGGATAAGCTCCAGTCCCTTTGCTTCCATTTGAAAAAAGTGGCGAGGTATTTGCTGATTGGCTTTAATAAAATAGCTGGTTTCTGAAGTAGTCACTTGAAAAGCTTCGTTGATATCTCCTCCTGAGATTTTCTTAAATGTGTTGATCTCCTGATTGTCTCCCGCTTTAGCTAATGCGGCTTGTATTAATTCTCTCATATTATCCCTCCACCAAAACTCATACCCTGAATTGTTGTTCAGCACTCCTCTTGTATGGGTGTTGCCAGATCTTCGCGGTATTGCCTCGGGGTTTGCTTGACATACTTTTTGAACACAGAGGTATAGTAGCTTTGATTGCAAAACTGAAACAGCTTGGCGATATCTGAAATGGATGTAGAAGTATGAAGTAAGAAATACTTGGATTCATCGATTCTTTTTTCGTTGATGAATTGAACAATCGAAACGCCGACTTCTCTTTTGAACAAGTGGGACAAATAGCTTGGGCTTACATAACATTCTCTGGAAATCTCCTCTAACGTTAAGTCGGATAATATATGATCGTGAATATAAGCGATGGCCTTGTTGATGACCGGGCTGTAGGGGAGATTATCTGCTTGTTCGACGGTATGTATAAAATCTTCCAGCATCATATGCTCGAGTTCAGAAATATCCCGAGGAGACCTGATGGCTTCTATTTTATTGAGGTAAGCATCGTTCAAGCGGAAGGCTGTATCCGGATCGACTCCCCCCTTGATGGCCGCTCTTGTAAAGAGAGTACACGAGCTTATCACAGAATTTTTCCATGAGCGCAAGTGCTGCTTAGACTGGATAATGCGATCCGATTGGTTGATGTTTTTCAAAAGCAGAATCGCCCGTTTTCTATCTTTGTTTGTGATAGCCTCTAACAATTGTTGTTCCATCAAGTAGGGTGGGTGGGCGTACTGGTTCGTATTAGCCGTGCGTATGCTCATAAACTGGTCGATCATCGTTTGCTTAATTGTCAACATCGTGATGCCCCCTAAGCATAAAATATCTCGCTATGTAATGATTCCATCACCATTGTAAGCGATTTCAACATATTTTTAAACCCGTCCTTTGACGGTGTTTGCTGGTTAAGCATAACGGGAACAATGATAGCTGTGAAAAAGGTTGGACGGATAGCTCCATTGGATTAATTAGAATGAGGAGTGAGAAAATGAGTTGGACAATTGAACGGCATTCTTTGAAAGAATTAGATTTAAATAACGAAGAAAGCTTGTTTTTCCTTGGAAATGGCTATATCGGCGTTAGAGGGAACTTTGAAGAATCATATGGACGAGCGGTACCCACCGTACGCGGGACGTATCTGAACGCTTTTCATGATATCATTGATATCCCTTATGGTGAAAAACTATTTGCCTTTCCTGATACACAGCAAAAAATGCTGAATGTCATTGATAGCCAAACCATTCACATTTATCTGGGAAAAGAAAAAGAACATTTTTCGATTCAGGAAGGAGAGGTGCTGGAATACGCAAGGAAACTGCATCTTGATCAAGGAAAAACAGACCGGAGGGTCACATGGAAATCACCGCTGGGAAAAGAAGTGGAAATCCATTTTGAACGAGTCGTCTCGTTTGTACACCGAGAATTGTTTTTGATCCAGATAACAATTACCCCGTTGAACTTCAGTGATGTCATCACTATAGTTTCTACGGTGGATGGAGAAGTGGAAAACCATGTCGATCCGACAGACCCCCGTGTCGGTGCAGGGCATGCCAAGCTGCTGCATGTACAGGAAGCAGATGCTTTCGAAGATAACACGTTTATGAAAAGCAAAACAGAAAGATCGGAACTGGAAATGGCCTGTCTAAGTTACCATAAAGGGCTCGATGGAAAACTGGTGGATATTGAAAAAGAGGCAGATGACCAGCGGCTCGTGTACACTTACGAGATGCAGGCAGAAGAGGGGCAGTCCCTGGCGTTCAGTAAATGGAATATCTATGTCGATGATCTGCGGCACAATGGAGATTTACGCCAAAAAGCACTGCGTGTCAAAGGTCAACTGGATACAATGGATGCAGAACAGCTGAAGGAAGCTCAGGAAAAGTATCTGCACCAGTTCTGGAAGCATAGTGATGTGGAGGTGCAAGGGGACGATGCTTTGCAGGAGGGGATTCGCTTTAACCTGTACCATTTATTACAATCTGCCGGTCGTGATAAATTCAGTAACATTTCAGCAAAAGGGTTAAGTGGTGAAGGCTATGAAGGACACTATTTCTGGGACACCGAAATATATATGATTCCAGTCTTTTTGATGACCGCTCCAGAATTAGCCAAGCAGTTGCTGATTTACCGGCACTCGATCCTTGACCGTGCCAGGGAGCGAGCGAAAGAAATGGGGCATGAAAAAGGAGCGTTGTTTCCATGGCGAACAATCAATGGCGGGGAGTGCTCCAGTTATTTTCCGGCTGGAACAGCGCAGTACCATATCAGCGCTGATATTGCCTATAGCTATATCCAATATTACCATGTCACCGGGGACGACGATTTCCTGAAAGATTACGGGGCAGAGGTACTATTGGAAACAGCACGACTATGGATGGATATGGGGCATTTCTGTGATGACGGGACATTTGCCATTGATGATGTGACAGGTCCTGACGAGTATACTTGCGTCGTCAACAACAACTATTATACAAACGCCATGGCGAAATTTAATCTGGAATGGGCTTATCGAATCTATGAAAAAATGAAGGACTGGGAAAAGGACGAGTCCGATACGATATTTGCCCGTCTTGATTTTCAGGCAGAAGAAGCCGACTACTTCAAACAGGCTGCCGAAGCCATGTACCTGCCATACGATGACAAGCTGCAAATCAACGCGCAGGATGACAGTTTTTTAAATAAGGCGGTCTGGGATTTTGAAAATACACCGAAAGAGCATTACCCGCTGTTATTGAACTATCATCCTTTGACATTATACCGTTACCAGGTTTGCAAACAGGCAGATACCGTACTGGCTCATTTTCTATTGGAAGATTACAGCGATGACGATACGATCCGACAGAGTTATGATTACTATGAAGCAATCACTACCCATGATTCTTCTCTGTCTTCCTGCGTGTACAGTATGATGGCAGCTAAGCTTGGGAACATGGAAAAGGCCTATCATTATTTTGAAGAAACAGCCCGTCTCGATTTAGATAATACCCATGGGAATACAAAAGACGGTCTTCATATGGCTAATATGGGCGGCACCTGGATGGCTATTGTCTTTGGGTTTGCCGGATTGCGTATCAAAGAGGACGGCTTGCATTTGTCACCACAGCTTCCGGAACAATGGGAGAATTATGCCTTCCATCTGCATGATCACGGGAGTGCAATCAAAGTAAAGGTTTCCCGGGAAGGCGTAGAATTGGAGGTTGTTGAAGGAGACAGGGTAGAGCTGTTTGTAAAGGAAGAGAAAATAGAAATCGTACCTGGTCAAACTAGAAAGTTAGAGTTATAAGCGAGTTGGCCTGTATATGTAAAAAAGCCGCAGCAACCTGGATTAGGGTAGCTGCGGCTTTTTGTGTTTAATGGAAAGGGTTTTTCAGAACCGGTTCCTGGAACAATTTTTCGTAAGCATAAATGGTTTGAGCTTCTTCAAAACCAAGCTCGCGGTAGAGACTTTCGGCTCCATCATTATTCGTTCGTACCGAAATCGTCACTTCTTCTAAATCAAGTGCCAGGAATGCGTATTGAAGGGCATGATCGATCAAAACAGAGCCAATCCCCTGACTCCGCTCGCTCTGATCAACGTTTACGAAACAGATTTCTCCCTCAATTCCTGGAATGATTGTTTCAAAATAGAGATAGCCCTTCAGCTCGCCGCCACTCTGGTAGCCCCATAATTTGTTCGATTCTTTCCGGGACAGGGTCATCATCTCGGAAGTGGTGTAATAGGCGCCTTCTGGATGAAGTCGGCTAATTTCCGCTTCGTCCTGATCAGTCACTTCCACGATATTACGAGCTTCGTACTCTCCCGAGCGATAGTCGTCCCGGTAGAGTACCATTGTTTTTTCAATGTTATACAGATGGAAGCGGTGTCGCTCACAAAAATCGATCAAATGCTTGTTCGCTTTGAAACTGGCTACCTTTACAGCCTTGAAATGGAGTTCCATCGTTAACGATGCTTTATCCCATAAACCTTCCATCACTTCCGCTTCCTGATCGATGGCGAACGGGCCAAGCAGCCGGCATAGCTTCTGTTCGAAAAACGGCAGGATGCCAAGAAAACCAATAATCTGCTCGTTTTCCCATGCTACGTAAGCTAATGGATCGGTGAATTGCGTCAAGGTCCAGATTTGTTCATAGATTTCGTTTTGGTCCGATGCGAGCCAGGCAACAAAATGCTTGTCCTGCTCATTCATATGATAGAGCCATTCCGAAACCTTCTGTAAATCTTTTACTTCTAATTCTTTTATATGCAAAGGTATTCGCCTGCCTTTTTTCTTTAAGCATGCCATAGAATAAAGAAAAAACCAACCAGAGAATGTGTCTCCGGTTGGTTTTCAAAGTCTCAATTAATTATTACCTTTACCCTTACCATTGTCTTTAAAATCTATATTATAATCAAATGGAACAGGGTTCAGGCTGTCTTGCGGAGCAGCATAGTAAGTAGTCATGTAAGTCTTCCCGCTTTTGAACAATTGTCTCAATTGCAGAGCATCTTCTTCAGTAACATTAAACGGATCAACATGAAGGACACGGTGTTTGCCATTCTTCTTCTCGTTAATGAAGCTTACACCATATTCAACATAGTTTTCCTGTAGTTTATCCATAGACATAAATGGTTTAATCGAAGAACCATCATAGCTGAGTCCGATTTCAGGAATTTCGATATTATCAACGAACCAGCCAGAATCATTGTACCCCCAGTCTGTGAGGTAGCGGAAAGCGATGTGTACTTTCTCGCCAGCAAAGTCAGAAAGGTTAAACGTTTCTTCTTGCCAGTCTTCATAATGACCGGTAAAGCCAGGAACGTTTGCTTTGATTTTAGGATAGCCTTGTTCTACAACATCAGAGCTAGTGCTTTCGTTCTCCAGAGATGTCCAAGTTTGACCATTATCCGTAGTCACCTGGACCATTCCAAAGTCCCATCCTTCTTCGATATCGATAAAGTTATCGAATTGAAGTGTCGCTTCATCGATATTAGTCAGATCAGCTTCGAAAATAATGCTATTATCCATCTCATGTCCTTCATTAGCCCAAAAGACTTGATTATTAGAACCCAATGGATCAGCAACGGTTTCCCATTTAGTAGGGAAGAAGTCTATGCCATCAAAATTGATAGTATCAATTTTTTGGTTTTTATCAAAATCGAAGACTTTATAGTCGGTTCCCCAAGCAGGAACGCCATCTTTTTCATATTCCTTCGCCTTTTCAAAGTTTACTGTTTGTCCACGAGTTTCTCCATCTCCTACAGGGAGATCACGGAGGTTGATGTTTTCAAATCCATATATACCGCCTTTGAATTTATTTTCATCAATAGCCAATGCAGTAGAGAAGTTTTGATAAACTTCAGTAAAGCTTGTATTATATCCAAAATCTTTTAATACAGTATTGAAGCTTTCAATACTGTTATCTTCACTCTTAGCAAGTGCACGGATGAATTCCTGTCCGAATTGCTCATAGCTGTAAAGAGTGAATAACTGTACCAAGCCGTAGTCTGCGATTGTTTCAGGGCCAGTTTCAGCACCTTGGTGTTCGTCCCAGTTAGTTAAGGAGTTCTCTGGGTGATCAAGAAGGAAGTTGATCGAACCAGCATCCATCCCATAACCACCAAGGTATTCAGAAAAAGTAGACATTCCTTCGTTTAGCCAGGAAGTTTCGTCACCATCATTATCTGCATGAATCAAGTGCTGGAGTTCATGGATAGTTGTTCCAAAAAATGTTGATTCTAAACGGGTTTCCCAATCCCTTGAATCAATTGTAATAATATTACGATCCATATAGTTTTCTAATGTTTGCCAGAAAAAACCAGCGACAAAGAAAGGGTACTCGGGATCATAATAGTTGTCGTCTTTTACGTTGTCGACCATGATAAGCACTTTATCTCCATCACCTTCATAGTATCCGGATGGAAGACCGACCATTTCCGGTAATGGTGAATTACTGCCATCTAAAGTTTCCGGTGTACCGAAAAATTCTGTAGCAGTAGGGTAGATATTCGAATCGAATTCTTCTTTCATTTTATCAACTTGTTGTTGAGTAATTACATGCGCATCACGTGGGTCATCTTCACCAAATGAAAGATCTTCTGCAACCCATACTTCAACATTTTCTCCTACACTGCGTAAAGTGAATTCTTTAAATGCCAGGTCACGGTCTAGGAATAGCTTTGTGCCCCCATCGTATGTAAAGTTGGCATCATTTCCTTCGCTAGTTCCCGTAACTTCATCCTCATTAAAATTAATACCATCCGCATTTTCCTTAATCTTCTGCTTTGCTTCCTTTTGGAAGTCTTCATCCTGTGACTGCTTTTCTAGCAATCCGTCAATGTCAATACGGTCTGTGTACCGCTCCGTGTCGAAATTGCTGTACTTACTTTCAGCACTTACGTTTCCTGCTCCTGCAGCTGGCGCGAACAAAGATAATGTTAACGCACTAGCCGACAGCAAGGCTGTAAATTTTTTATTCAATGTGATTCCTCCCCCTAAAATTCATGGATATTTTCCATATGTTTATAATTATCGGCAAAATTCGGAAAATTGTGAATGGTAAAATAGGAGGGATTTTATACCAGAAATGGTTCTAAAGTAATGATAGATAGAGACGTAAGCACTACTTAATACAATTTAAAAAAGAAAAATATGTAATTTAATAATTATTTTTGTCACCGAAAAAATAAAACTTTCTTTTTATTAGCTAAATCCGTGTGCTGAATTCTAAGATTGAGTGATAAAAAATAGGGTACTAATAAGTAGAGAGAAAAAGCAGGGGGGTGAGAGGCCGTGCGGGATCGGATGAAATACATAGGGTTTTATCGGGTATTCGTTATTGTCTGGATGTCATCCAAGTTCATGCTGCAATTATTCTGGTTCCAGAAGACCAACCGGATCTGGGATGAGGAAACGAAGCGTAAATGGGACGACATGATGGCAAAGCAAGCACGTGAGTATCGAATTAAATCCATCCGATTAGGCGGGCTGCTGATAAAGTTCGGACAGTTCCTCAGTTCTCGGGCTGATCTGCTTCCCCAAGTATTTATAAAGGAATTAGAAGGGCTGGTCGATCGCGTCAAACCGGTACCCTTTTCCTATTCTAAGAAGATAATCGAGGAAGAATGGGGAGGGGATCTGGAAGAATTTCTCGACGATATGGAGGAAGAACCTGTCGCATCCGCCTCGATAGGCGAGGTATATAAAGCCTCGTTAAAAGATGGTACGCCAGTTGCTATCAAAGTACAGCGTTATCGAGTCAAAGAGATTTTCCAGATGGATTTTAAAGCACTGAGGATTGTCTTCTGGATGCTCCGCCGGTTCTCAAGCTATGGGAAAAAAGCAGATTTGCAGGCATTGTACCGTGAAATTGTCACGGTGATGAGCAACGAACTGGATTTTAAGAAGGAACTCCAAAACGGCAACCATTTCAAAAAGCGGTTCAAGGATATGGAGAATGTTTATATTCCGGAATATTATAATGATCTTTCGACCCAACGCGTGCTCGTTATGGAATGGATTGAAGGAGCCAGAGTCACCGACATCCCATTCATTAAGGAAAATGGTATCAGTCGGGAACAGGTGGCAAGGACATTGTTTGATCTGTGTGTCGAACAGTTCTTATATACCGGGATGTTCCACTCGGATCCACATTCTGGAAACCTGATGCTTAAAGCGGATGGCGCAGTTGTCGTGATTGATTTTGGCATGGTAGGGGAAATAAAGAAGCGAGATGCCAGTTACCTTCGTATGATGATTCAAGGTTTCATACTCGATGATTACGATCAGGTCATTGATGCATTATATAAGATGAATTTTCTATTAGACAATGCGGATACAGAGCGTGTGAAAAAGATGCTGCGGGAAACCGTTGATATGTATTTGGAAGGTGATTTTACAAAGCTTGATGCTACAATCATGAACGACATTATGGAGGATATCCAGCAATTCGTTAAAAACCAGCCGATCCAGCTGCCGGCGGATTACGCCTTTTTAGGAAGGGCGACCTCTATTATTATCGGGGTATTGACGGCAGTCTATCCGCAAATCGACTTGATGGCGTGGGGAAAGCCGGTCATCAGGGAATGGATGAGCGGGGCGGATTCCAAGTATGGTTTTTACAAGGATATAGCAGCCGATACAGCCAGACCATTGTTGTCTCTTCCAAGGGCTCTAGTAAGCTTCTTGGAGAGTGGCGACAGGGATCGGGAATGGGCTGCTGAAAAGCAGCAAAATCATATGTTCCACCAATTTTATTTATTTTACACAAGCATATCCTTTTTCACTATGATAGCCGGAGGAGTATTTGGTTTATATTGGTACCAATCTGCTGATCTGCTGCTGATGTGGATAGGGTTCGCTATCGGTTTGATTGGGACAGCGGGGCTGCTGGCTTTTGGAAGGAAACATGTCAAAATGATGCAGACCATCAATACTAACAGGAGGGGTCCATGATGAGTGATCTATTAAAAAAGGGATTTTATTTAGGGCTGGGAGCTGCGCTTAGCGGAAAAGAAAAAGCGGAAAAATTATTGGATGATCTCGTACAGCGCGGGGATCTCAGTCCATCGCAGGCCCGTGAAATGTTTGATGAATTCATAGCAAAAGGGATGCAGAAAGATGCCGAATGGAGCGAACAGGGCAAAGCGAAAATGCAGCAGCGGGCGAAAGAAATGGGGTTTGTCACCCGAGATGAATATGAACTGTTAGAAGCCCGTATTCAGCGTTTGGAGAAGCTTCACCAGGATCATAATGAACAATAGAAGAAAGCCAGCCTCTACAGAGAGGCTGGCTTGCAGGCTGTCGAGAAAGTCTCGACAGCCTTTACTTATTTCACTCATCTTTAATAAATCACCGCGTTAATTTGTTATAATACTTATAACTAATAATTTGAAAGGTGATTTGATGTTTCAATCAAAAAAAGAACGACAAAGTGAAATGGAAATAGTCACGATTGAAGAGCTTGTGCCCGAAAATCATCTCCTCCGTAAAATTGATCAATACATAGATTTTTCTTTCATCCCTGAAAAGGTTCGTCCTTACTATTCAGAAGATAATGGTCGCCCTTCACTAGATCCACTTGTATTATTTAAAATGATGTTCATTGGTTATATCTATGGCGTTCGTTCCGAACGCGAATTGGCACGACAAATCGAAACTAATATTGCTTATCGTTGGTTCTTAGGGTTGAACCTTAAAGATCCCGTTCCCCATCATTCCACCATTAGCTGGAACCGCCGTACTCGTTTCAAAGATACGGATATCTTCCAAGAAATATTTGATGAAATTGTATTACAAGCGATGAATCACCGTATGGTATCAGGGCGTGTGTTATTTACAGATTCCACACACTTGAAAGCTAATGCGAATAAGAAGAAATTCTCGAAACAAGAAGTTGAAGAAGAAACGTTAGACTACATCGAAGATTTGGAAGAGGCAGTAAGGAAAGATCGTGAAGATCATGGAAAAAAGCCTCTGAAGGAAAAGGAGGAGGCGAAAAAGAAAAAAGAAATCAAGGTCAGTGACACGGATAGCGAGAGTGGTTATCTCTATCGGGAAAATAAGCCGGAAGGCTTCTTCTATCTTGATCACCGCACCACAGATTTGAAGCATAACATTATTACTGATGTTCATGTGACTCCGGGAAATATTCATGATTCCAGACCTTACTTACAACGGTTGGATCGTCAGATCGAACGGTTTGGCTTTGACGTGGAAGCCGTAGGTTTGGATTCCGGATATTTGACGAACCCTATATGTCATGGGCTTATTATGGAAAGAGGAATATTCGGAGTAATTGCTCATCGGAGGTATCAGTCAAAAAAGGGGTTCCTTCCGAAATGGAAATATACATATGATGAAAAGCGAGATGTGTATGTGTGCCCGCAGGGTGAAGTGTTGAGTTATGCGACAACCGACCGTGAGGGATATCGGCATTACAAATCAAACCCTGAAAATTGTGCGGACTGTCCTCTTCTTACGAAGTGTACACAAAATAAGAAACACCAGAAAACCGTTACCCGTCATGTGTGGGAAGGCTCGAAAGAGCAGGTTCGATTGAACCGACTTTCTAATGAAGGTAAATGGATTTATCGAATGAGAAAAGAGAAAGTGGAACGTAGCTTCGCAGATTCAAAAGAACTGCATGGGCTGCGTTATTGTCGCTTGCGCGGAAAAGAAAATGTACGCGAACAAGCGTTACTGACGGCTGCCTGCCAGAACATGAAGAAGATTGCCCTTCACCTATCCAAGGTGAGTTAGGTGAAGGAGAGTCTTTTTCGGTGAAGGGCGGACGAATACCAGGAGACTCCTGCGGAAAAACGGGCGATCCGAGACCCCGCAGTGTGGTTTTCACGAGGAGGCTCGGGCGTTCGTCCGCGGAAAGCGAGTGGTATTCGCCCGCACGGGCGCACAAAAAAAGCTTGTAGAAAAACACGGGGTTTCTCTACAAGCTGAAAGCCAGCCTCTACAGAGAGGCTGGCTTGTTTCATTTAATACTTTAAGGAAGTTTAACTTTGTTAAATGATTAAAGTATAAGAAAATACTAAGGCTTTCGCCATAAAAACTTGGCGACAAGCCAAGTTTTTCTAAGATATATTTTTCTTGTCGAGCAGTTCGATAGCTTGTTTCAGTGAAGAGCAAGTCGTTACCCGGTTTTTACTGGACTGGAATATTCCCAGCTTAGTCGCCTGCATGCTGAGGTCCGGCCGCATACCGGTAAGGAGTGGAGTGATTCCGAGCAATGTCAAGGAATCAAGCAGGCGGTATAAGTGACTCATGAAGGAATTGTTGACGTCATAAACGCCAGACAGATCAATGATCAGCCATTCGATATTCCAGTTGCTTACTTCTTTTAAGGTTTCATCCATCAACACGTCGGCCCGCATTTGATCGATTTCCCCGATGATTGGCAGGATGGCAACGGTATCCTTGATGGGGACGATAGGTGTGGAAAGCTTTAAGTATTTCTCTTCATAATTCTTGAGAATTCGTTCTTCTTCTCTGGCGAAGCTCAGGCTGAAACCATGAACGATATGATTGAAGATATCATCCGTACGTGTCACTACTTCGATGATATGTTTGAATTCATAATTCGTTTCATGGGATTGCTCCTCGATGAACGTCCACAACACTTCTTTATATATGCCAATTCTCTCCAACGCCTGGCTTAGAGAACCGCCTCGGGATACAGAGTTCTTTCCGATTTCTTCTCCCCATTGAGTCGCGATTTCGTTTGATTTTTCCACGTGCAGCATGGTTTTAGCGATGGTTTCGAATAGTTGATGTACAATTCTTTTACTATTCTCGAGCTCTTCTTCTGACAAACTTTCAAGCTCTTCTGGATATCTATGTTGAGACATAGTGAATATTCTTTCAGTCAACTCATCAACATTGTCGGATATTTTCTTTTGGAAGAATACCACATGTTCTTTTTGCACCATAAAGCAATTCAGTCCCTTTTAGCAATAAATTACTATTATTATATATTGTCACCGTAATTAAGTAAATTTAAATTATCCTAACAATCGTAAATTTGCAGCTTATTTCATTGGGTCTCCATCCGTATATACCCAATTATTGATAAAGAATACATGTTTGATAGCTAAATAGATAGGTTAAAAGGATAATAACGTTTTTTTACCTTAAGTAACATAAGTCTTGTTAAGCGTTTTCCTAATAAAATTTATCGGCAAAGGTTGCGTGGCATTATGAAAAAACTTGCGATGATGGCAGTGTTGCTGGTCCTGTCTGGGTGCAATCTGCGTGTGCTTGATCCGAAAAGCCAAACAGCTTCTGATCAGGCCTTTTTAATTTATTTAAGTTTTGGCATTATGATGTTCGTCGTACTTGTAGTGACGGTCCTTTTTATTGGTTTTACATGGAAATACAGAGAGACTGAAAAAAATCGATATGATACTCCAAAGCATGAAGAAGGGAATCGGACGCTTGAAATCATTTGGACCGTACTTCCGATTATTCTGCTGATCGGCCTGGCTATTCCTACTGTAATGATTACGTATGATGTATCCGATATAGGGGCCACTTCAGATGAGACGCTTCATGTAAATGTGACAGGGGAGCAGTTCCGGTGGACATTTGAATATGAAAATGGTAAACAAACGCACAAAAATTTAGTCCTTCCGGTCGATCAGGAGGTCGTTTTACATTTAACTTCTAATGATGTCATTCATTCTTTTTGGGTTCCTAAGTTAGGCGGGAAAATAGATGTGCTGCCTGGGGAAGAAAATCAAATGAAGATCACTCCAAACGAAGAGGGAACATACCAGGGGAAATGCGCGGAATATTGTGGAACCCTCCATACAGACATGCGTTTTGATACCGAAGTGGTTGACCAGGAAGAATTTCAACAGTGGCTTGAAGAATAATCGGGGGAGAAAAGGGTGAAAATATGCAGTTTTACTTATTTGGAGATTTGATCGTATTGCCAACAGATGTCATAGCCGCCTGGGTTTCCGTCATAATTGGAGCCCCGCTTGTCTTATATTGGTTTACAAAGAAACGTTACTGGCCCGTTGTGTGGGATTTTGCCACCAGCACGAACCATCGTAAAATTGGCATGTTATATATCATCTTTGCTTTGCTGTTCTTTTTTCGCGCCGGAATAGATGCCTTGTTTATCCGGATGCAGCTAGTCACAGCGGAGAACGAATTCTGGGTATTCCAGGGCGATAAATATAATGAGATATTCACCACACATGGGACGATGATGATTTTCTTTGTTGCCATGCCACTGTTAATCGGACTCATGAACGTTGCTGTCCCACTACAAATCGGAGCGAATGACCTGGCATTTCCTTTTTTGAATGCCATCGGTTTCTACTTGTTTTTAACCGGCGGGATGATATTCTTCGCAGCTTTCTTTTTTAATGCTGCACCCAATGCCGGCTGGACTGCTTACGCGCCATTATCGACCTATGAATTTACGAGCGGGCCAAACAATAATTACTATATCTTCGGACTCCAAGTGTCGGGGCTGGGTACAATATTTGCAGCCATCAATATGATTGTGACGATTCTCAGGCTACGGGCACCGGGGCTTAAATTGACAAGGATGCCACTATTCCCATGGGCGAGCCTGATTACTTCTTTTCTGATTCTGGTTGCCTTTCCGGTATTGGCAATCGCATTGCTGTTATTACAGTTCGACCGTTTCTACGGGGCGACTTTTTTCATTGGAGAGATGGGACATCCTGTATATTGGCAGCACCTTTTCTGGATCTTCGGTCATCCGGAAGTTTATATTCTGGCACTTCCAGCGTTCGGAATTTTTTCAGATATCATATCAAATTTTTCGAGGAAAAATGTATTTGGTTACACTTCGATGGTGATCGCACTAGCGCTGATTGGACTGCTAGGCTTCATGGTATGGGCCCACCATATGTTCACGGTTGGCCTGGGACCTTTCGCAAACACATTCTTTGCGATTACGACGATGATGATTGCGGTTCCTACCGGTATAAAAGTCTTCAACTGGCTGTTTACGATGAGACGGGGCGTCATACGATTGCAAACTCCGATGCTATTTGCCTTAGGGTTCATCCCTACTTTCGTTATGGGAGGGGTGACTGGTGTTATGCTGGCGTCTGCCGCAGCGGATATGCAGTATCACGATACTTACTTTGTAGTTGCTCACTTCCACTACGTCATTATTGGTTCAACGGTGCTTGGTGCGTTCGCCGGGCTGTATTACTGGTATCCGAAAATGACCGGTAAAGTCCTCGATGATAAGTTAGGTAAATGGCATTTCTGGTTGTTCCTCATCGGTTTCCACCTGACTTTCTTCCCGCAGCATTTAGCTGGTTTGAACGGCATGCCTCGTCGTGTCTATGACTATACGTGGGAAGATGGGGTTTTTGTCTATAACTTCATCAGTACGATCGGAGCGTTTTTAATGGGAGCAAGCATGCTGTTTGTGCTTTGGAACATTTACAAAACGCACCGGACGAAAGAGGAAAATGTAGGTCCGGACCCATGGGATGGCCGGACACTGGAATGGTCGGTCCCATCACCTGTACCTGAACACCCATTCGAAAAAATGCCGGTTATCGATCGTCGCGATGCGCTATGGTGGGCGAAACAGGAAGGAAGATCGCTTCCTGTTGCAGACCATCCACGCGCTTCCCCGATAGCCGTCCGTACAGTTCAGCCACTCGTCCTGTCAGCAGCACTGACGATTCTGAGTTTCGGGTTCATTTATGGATGGGTATGGATGCAGATCTTAGGCGGCGCCGCTTCGTTAGGATTCTTCCTATTACGTGCATTTAATGATGAACGGACAGAGGCTTATAGGAAGGAGGAACAGGACGATGAATAGTAAAACCATGTCTAAAGACTTGTTTGGTGATAAACGGATGGGTTTTTTTATCTACCTTTTTGTAGAAGCGGTCATGTTTGCGACGCTGTTTGCGACATACTTGATTTACACCCCAGCTCCGCAAGGACCACATCCAAGTGAAGTCTTCGAAGTGAAAACGGTAGTCCTGGCTTCTATCTTCCTTTTGTTGAGCAGTGGTACATTAATGATTGCGGAAAAAGGGCTGGATCGCCGGAATATAAAGATGATTCTTACTGGTTTATTGATCACATTCACTTTCGGAGCTATCTTTATGTATTTTGAAGTGCATGAATTCTACACGTTTGTCACAGAAGGGCATACCATTTCGACCAATAACTTTTTATCTTCTTTCTATGTGCTGGTCGGTCTCCATGCCTCCCATGTTCTGTTTGGGCTTTTCTGGATGATCGTCCTGTTAATCCAACGGAAGCTTTTGCCTTATAATCTCTTCAAAGAAAAGCATAAGATCTTCAATTACTACTGGCACTTTGTCGATATCATCTGGGTAGGCATTCTCATCATCGTCTATATCCCTTATTTAATATAAGGCTCAGGTACAAGATAGTTAGGTCCGTCACTATGAAAGGAATAGGATGGGCAGGGAAACGACTCGCTTTCCTGCGGGGGACCTGGCAAGCTTCCTCGGGCTAAAGCCCTGTGGGATCTTGCCTAGCCCCTTCTCCCGCGGGAGTCTCCCCGTTTCCCTGACCATCCAGCTATTTTTGTTATAAACGGACCCTTCAAAAAGTGTAAAACAACACCCTTAATCTGAACGTATTTATAAAGAATTTCAGGGGTGCCAAGGCTTTTATTACCAACACGTCTACATTCATAAGGCTGTTTCTCCAAGTGTGATTTCGAGAATTTCCTAAGGCAAGGTCCGGTGGGGAACGGCGAGACTCCTGCGGGATGAGCATGACAGGTGAGACCCCGCAGAGCGTAAGCTCGAGGAGGCTCAGCGCATGTCCGCGGAAAGGGAGTCGTTCCCCACCGGACCGTTATGCAGGCAAACATCTCGAAATCAAGTCTTCGACTTTTCGGCCTTATTATTGAGTAAGTGATTAGATCAATAAAGATTAACAGAGCCTAATGAAAAAAGACCCGAATCTACGGGTCTTTATTTATTGATGAACCTTAAACGGACTTTGAAAAAATCCGGTAAATAAAGTAAAGCAGCCAAAAGGATCCAAAAGCCAGGAGACCGAGATTAATATAATACCAGAACCCGTCTCCTAACCAGTCGAGAGGAGTCTCGACATACGGAGTTCTGGATAAATATAAATAATTTGCACCGAGTGCTTGATTGACGAAGCCCATCGCTATAGTGTACAAAACCAGCAGCCCAAACACCTTTACAGTAGTTTTCCATGTGATTGTAACCGGGTGGACAAGGATGAGCAGAACTCCTGCCCAGGATATCGCCATGTGATGAAAGAAAAACTTCCAAAATCGGTAGTGAAGGTAGTCATGGGGGAGATCAGGCGTTACCAGGGCCATGAGAGCCGGGATAATAGCAATGAAATAGGTGACTTTTATCAGGTTATGATGCTGGGTAACTAGCGCAGCTGCAGCCACCAGAGAAGCAATGCCGCATAAGTGAAGCGGAAGGTATTCCTTCATACTAGCCGTGGACAGCAGCCCATGTCTGATAAGAGAATTCAGAAACGATTAAAAGGACGAATAGCACCCACCGGACAATCTGGTAGTTCGTCTGCTGTTTTCGAAGTGGTTTATGCGCGAATATTATCAGCGCTAACCCAGCTGAATAAATCATCAGCATCGCAATATGACTAACGCCGAACATAGAAAAGGGGTGATCCATATAACTGCTGAACCATTGATTCATAGCTAATCATCCTATTATCATAAATGCTGTTATGCTATCATTCTACCATAGGCTAAAAGGAGGGCGACAAGTGGTCAAGATGATCAACTGCTTCCGCTGTGAATTTTTCTTCACTACCTGGAACACTGATTTTCCTAGAGGATGTAAAGCTTATGGGTTTAAAACAAGAGAAATGCCGGCTGATCTTGTTAAGAAAACGACTGGACTCAAATGTTTACAATTTAGAGAGAAGGAGATATCGGAGCAGCCGCCACCCCGGAGCTCTTCCTTTGATTTTAGGATATAACCACTGTAAATAATATGAAATTTCAGAATATAGGTCGTCGGAATGATATTTTTATGATATGCTGAGGCATATTTAACAAAGATTAGAAAATTGAGTGAGGGAGTTGAATACTATTGGCTAGGGAAAAATGGGCCTCCAAGCTCGGGTTTATGCTCGCGGCTATGGGGTCAGCTGTCGGACTTGGCAATATATGGCGATTTTCCTATGTTGCCGGTGAAAATGGCGGGGGAGCCTTCTTGCTTGTGTACTTATTTTTTGTATTCGTAATTGGCATCCCATTGCTATTGACAGAAGTAAGTATTGGAAGAAAAGCGCAAAGTGATGTCGTTGGCTCTTTTGCGAAATTATCACCAGGGACGCCTTGGTTCTTTTCAGGATTCTTTGGGGTGGCCGCGTCCTTCTTAATTTTAAGTTTTTATAGTGTGGTGGCAGGCTGGTCTGTCTATTATTTATGGAAATATGTGACCGGCGATTTCTTTACTACTCCGGAGGGCGGATATGAAGCAGCGTTTGGCGGCTTTATTTCTCACACATGGCAGCCGTTGTTCTGGCATGCATTGTTCATGGTGATGACCATCGGAATTGTTCTGGTAGGAATAAAAAAAGGAATTGAAGCAGCGAATAAAATTTTCATGCCAACACTGGCTATTCTGTTGATTGGATTAGCTGTTTACAGCCTGACATTGGAAGGTGCAATGGAAGGCGTGCGCTTTCTGTTCCAGCCGAACTGGTCTGCATTAACGAATCCGGCAGTTTATTTAGCCGCATTGGGACAGGCATTCTTCTCATTAAGTCTTGGTATGGGGGCCATGCTTACTTACGGTAGTTACTTGTCAAAAGAGAATAAACTGCCTAGTGCTACAATTGGTATCGGCGTTATGGACAGCTTTTTTGCCGTCATTTCAGGTATTGTCATATTTCCGGCGGTTTTCGCGTTTGGTATCAATCCAAGTTCAGGACCACCACTCGTATTTATAACACTACCTGGTATCTTTGATCAGATGCCATTCGGAGGTATTGTCGGACTGGTTTTCTTCTTTGCATTAGCGCTTGCATCTTTGTCTTCAGCTATCTCTATTCTGGAGGTACCTGTCGCTTATTTCATGCGCATTTTTCACTGGAGCCGTAAAATGGCGAGCGTCCTGACCGGGTCTATCATGTTCATTCTTGGGCTGGTTGTCTCGCTTGGGTACGGTGTATTGGCCGGGGTATCCCCAATCGGTGATCGGGATATCCAGGAATCAATGGATTTTATCGCTTCTAATATTCTGCTGCCACTTGGCGGTTTAGCGATGGCTTTGTTTGTTGGCTGGTATTTCAAAAAAGCCACAGCTTTAGAAGCAACTGATTTGACCGGGAACGCATTCGGTCCCATCTGGTATGGAATCGTA
Source organism: Thalassobacillus devorans (assembly GCF_900176565.1). Taxonomy (GTDB): domain Bacteria; phylum Bacillota; class Bacilli; order Bacillales; family Halobacillaceae; genus Thalassobacillus; species Thalassobacillus devorans_A. The sequence continues at coordinate 802,870 of NZ_FXEH01000005.1, read as the reverse complement.
AAATATATCGCTCCTGTTTTGATCATTTTGATCTTCTTGAATGCTATCGGTCTTTTGGGAATGTAAGCGGATGGCTATCATTTTTGAATTGGACCATACCAGAGAAGAGGTTGCTATAGAAATCGAAGCGTTGCAGCAGCTTTCTTATCATCAGGAGGCGAGGTATGTCCATAACCGTAAACTGCCTCCGTTGATCGAAACGTATAAAGATATCAGCAGGGCAGAAGAAACTTTTTTAGGTATTTATAAAGAAAGGAAATTGGTAGGTCTTGTCGCCTATACATTGGAAGCTGGAGACTTTTGGATTACCAGGCTCGCCGTACATCCACGGTGGATGCGGCAGGGACTGGGAAAAGAACTTCTTTCCCGTGTATTGTTCTTGAATCCCACTAATAAATGCTGGGTTACAACTGGGGCTAAGAACGAGCCGGCGATGCGATTCTACCAGAAGAATGGTTTTCAACAAATACAAGAAGTAAAGACAGAAGAAGGGATCACACTAGCCCTTCTTTGTTATGAACAATAAAATAAGAATTTGAGTTCAAGGGGTGGAAGACTTATTTTCCACCCCTTCATTTGTCTTTCCTATAGAATCCTCCTATTTCTCCCTGGCAAGTAAATGATAACCTATAAATTGATTTGGGTTTATCTTCTTTCTAGTGCGAAAATGCAGGAACATGTTAAACTACATAATGGGAGATTGCCATTAGAAATACATAGCTAGTGGCCTATGGTGAAGACCTGGTATTTCTTTTATTTAACCCAGTAAAAATATTGGAGTATAACAAAAGGAGTCATAGCGATGGCTATTTCAAACGAAACTGTATTAAAGAAAATGATGAACGAGATACAGGAAGCAATGGCGAATCACGGAGAAACAGCATCGGTTCGTGAACACGTGCGTGCCGTCCGCTTGTTGTGTGATTTAATGCTGGATGATCGGCCTGCTCCAGATACAGAGGAAAGGGTATCAAGTTACCCCGATCCGACGGATGTATCGGAACCGACCGCTGATGAAGTACGGGCGATGATGGGTGATATGGCTGGTTCCAGCTATCAAAAAAAAGAAAAGAAAAAGCAGAAAGACGAGCATGATGAAGCAAATGGTGATTCTATATTCGATTTTTAAGGGGAGAGTAACGTGAAATTAATTTTCTTATTGGCTGTAATTAATGGGTTTCTAGCTGTAGCGCTTGGCGCATTCGGTGCCCATGGGCTGGAAGGCAAGATAACTGAAAAAGCATTGAAGACCTGGGAAAAAGCAGTAACCTATCAAATGTTTCATACCGGAGCGCTTTTGGCTGTCGGTATATTGATGATGAAAACCCAGTCTGGGTTGCTTACAGGAGCTGGATGGCTGTTTTTTATAGGTATCGTATTATTTTCAGGAAGCTTGTATGTATATGCGCCGACCGGAATTAAGGCTTTGGCTATGATCACCCCGTTCGGCGGCTTGACCTTTTTAGTAGGATGGGTGCTGCTGGGAATAGCTGTAACACGAATGCTGTGAATTTAGAAAAATAATAAGGTGGAAAAGATAGCAATCAGGAAGGCGCGAATGATCTGAGAGATGAAATTGAACGCATTTTTCTTTTGCATTTCTACTAACGCTTCAAACATAAAGCTTAGAGATAGAGCGTAAAACATCGCTAGAACGGTCCAGGAAAAGGCCTGTTGAGCAAGTGCTACGATAGCGAGTACGAGCGCAATCACCATTGCTAATACTTGGAAGCGCTGCATTTTTTCATAGGGGTGTTTCACTAGTATGTCACCACCTTGGATAAGGTAAAGCCACGCACGAGAATTCGGCGTGGCTTTTTTCAACGAGTAGGAAGAATATGAACGAACAATGATTACTTATGGTTTATATTGGAGAGTAATTCGCCAGTTATCTTCCGGTATTGTTGAAGGGATAGCTGTACTCAATCTCTTCATCAAAAGTGATATAATCCAGGTAAACCATTAATAATAAGTATCGTTTTCCTGATTGCGGGTCGCTTAAAATAATATGGTCTCTTCCGGCAGCTTCAATGATACCCTTGAAAATCTTCGCATTCCATTGGTCATTATTTTCAAAAGTCATATACACAGTAGCTTCTTTTCCGCGGTTCAACCGAAGAATGTTTTCAATGTACGATTCTTCTGTCTGTAGCATACCTCCTGGTGTGCCAGGTGGTGCCATACCACCTTGATTACCAGTACCGCCCATCATTCCAGGCATCATTCCCTGTTGACCTGCCCACATCATTCCAGGCATCATTCCTTGTTGACCTGCACCTGCCATATCCATCATTCCCATGCCTTGTTGCCCACCGTCAGATCTGGCGGCTTTATAATATCCTGTCTGTGCGGGAGAGGATGGGTAATAATAAAGGTATGGGTTTGCTGCATAATAAGGCTGGTTTTGTTGCGTGTTAGAAGAAGTTTTATTCTCCTTATTATTTTGTGACAATACAATCACTCCTTTTTGTGATTAATAAACGTTTGGGCACTCGTTTTGTAGTGGGGAAAAGAAGCAGTGGAAGGAATCACCGCTATCTTTTCACCCCGCTTCGATTCCACAAGATGAGCTTCTCTGTAAATATATATGTACGGGTTAATCGTTTATGAAAATAAAAAAAGCACGCAGCTGAAAAGGCTGCGTGCTGTAGAAACATTATATTCAGACGGAAAGGAATTTAGGGAGTGCTTCTTTTTCAAGCAGATGCCCGACATAGAAAGAGCCAAATTCACCGAAACGGGCACTCACTTCATCAAAGCGCATCTCATAGACTAACTTTTTGAATTGAAGGACATCATGTGCAAATAGGGTGACGCCCCACTCCCAATCATCGAATCCTACGGAACCGGTAATGATCTGTCGCACTTTACCGGCGTATTGCCGCCCGATCATCCCGTGCGAGTACATCATTTTTCCACGGTCTTCTTTTTCAAGCATGTACCAGTTGTCATTACCCTGGCGGCGCTTGTCCATTGGATAGAAGCAAGCGTATTTCCATTTAGGGAGAATTGGTTTCAAACGGGCCTGAATTTCAGGGTCTGTCTCCGGGTCTTTGCCTTGAGCCATATAGTTGGAAAGTTCAACGACAGACACGTAGGAATAAGTAGGAATAGTGAATTCTGCCAATTTGGTCTTATTGAATTCCAATTCAATTTCATTCAATTCTTCCATGGTTGGTCTGAGAATCATCATCATGAATTCTGCTTTCTGTCCGACGATGGAATAGATAGCATGGCTTCCTGCTTTGTTGCTTTCTGTTTTTTCCCATTTGCTGATTAATTGATTGAACTCGTGAATGGCGCTTTCACGCTCATCGCTGGATATCATTTTCCAGGCAGTCCAGTCGATGGAACGGAAATCGTGAAGGCAATACCATCCATCAAGGGTGATCGCTGGTTCTGGCATAGATCATACGCTCCTTTATTAATAAACTACTATTAGTAATATTCTCCTTAATTAATATAACATAATCAAAACTCCCCTTCATGCCGGAAGTAATTATCTGGTATGATTTCACGCTTTTGACACATTTTATAGAGGAAACCGGTTTCGGCTACATAATACTTTCATTCACACACAAATTGTCTTATCATATATAACAGGATAAGATATTGGAGGGAAAAATATGAGTGATCTTTTTGAGACATTGACAGATAAAGTTCATGGTAAAGGTAAGCGAATTGTACTTCCAGAAGCATTAGACGAAAGAATCCTGACAGCTGCAAGCCGATTGGCAACGAAAGGGTTAGTGATTCCTGTACTAGTTGGCAATGAAGATGAAGTGAAACAGAAAGCGGGCGAATTAGGTGTTGATATTTCCTCCGCAGAGATACTTGATCCGGAGAGCTACGAAGGTATGGAGGAAATGGTTCAAAGCTTTGTGGAACGCAGAAAAGGGAAAGCGACAGAAGCAGATGCTAAAGAAATTCTGAAGAATGGCAACTATTTCGGAACCATGCTTGTCTATATGGGGAAAGCAGATGGCCTTGTAAGTGGTGCGGTGCATTCAACTGCCGATACTGTACGCCCTGCACTGCAAATCATTAAAACAAAGCCTGGTATCAAGAAGACATCAGGAGTCTTCATCATGGTCCGTGAAGAGGAAAAGTATGTGTTTGCGGATTGCGCCATCAATATGACTCCAGACAGCGAGGATCTTGCAGAAATTGCACTTGCAAGCTCCGAAACAGCGAAACTATTCGATGTTGATCCAAAAGTCGCGATGCTCAGCTTTTCCACGAAAGGATCAGCCAAGTCTCCGGAAACGGAAAAAGTAGTAGAGGCAGTTAAGATGGCAAAAGAAAAGAATCCAGATTTGATGATCGATGGCGAGTTCCAGTTTGATGCTGCTTTTGTTCCATCAGTAGCGGAGAAAAAAGCACCAGAATCTCCATTAAAAGGGGAAGCAAACACGTTTATCTTCCCGAGCCTGGAAGCAGGGAACATCGGCTATAAAATTGCCCAGCGTCTCGGTGGATTTGATGCCGTAGGACCGGTGCTTCAAGGTCTGAACCAGCCGGTTAACGACCTGTCCCGAGGCTGCAACGCAGATGACGTCTACAAACTAGCCCTAATCACAGCAGCCCAATCACTATAACAAACAAAACGAGCCTCCCATGGGGGCTCGTTTTTATAAAGCTTTATTAGGTGTGAATTTAATAATTAAAGTGTTCTAATGATTAATTTATTATGTACGGGCTACTACCATGGATGAAGATGTCCTCCGTTTTCGAACTGTAAACAAGGATTCAGGTAGTAGGCATTTTTTGAGAAGTACACTTTCTAAGTTTGAAGTGATTTATATCGATGTTACCGTTTCTCTCTTAAACGCAAGGAGGTCCGGGAAATTGTGAGACTCCTATGGGAGGATAGTACATGGTGAGATCCCGCAGGGCTTTAGCCCGAGGAAGCTCACCGTACACCCATGGAAAGCGAGTAATTTCCCGGACCTCCATACCGTTACTACCGTAACGGAAACAATATGTCTCGAAATTGAGTCTTCAATTAAAGGGAGCTTAAAGGATAAATATGAATACTAACGCAATCGTAACGATAAAAGTTATAATATAAATAACCGATAAGGTGCGAAGGTTAGAAGCTTTTTCATATTCATGCGACCTGGCTAATTCATTCTCCGGCGTGTCACCTTCCCGCTCATACCTATCAATCGTCTTATTGACATCTTTTCCCACATAAATCGTAGCGACCAATGCGATAACACTTAAAATAATAGCTATGATTACGAAAATCGTGAACATAACCCCACCCCCTGAATAATTATTTCTATTTTAACATGGCCAAGCAGCTTAAGGTGGATACACAAGAAAGTATTTGTTTCGTTACAGGAATCGAAAGTGTGTGGCTAGGCGGCTATTATAGAGATTCCAACGCTTTCTTATTCCGTTCGATCATTTGCTCGAAACGTTTATGGAACCATTCAATTTCCGCGCCATCGAGCTGCTGCATAGAAATATCTCCACTCCATTCATGCAGTGTCATTAGTATCATGTCTCGAACCTTGGAAACAGTTAAGTCCGTATCTAGCAGTTCATTTAATGAAGCCATGACCTCCGGATCGATATCAGGGTAGTGGAAGCGTGTCATTTCATCTTGTTTTCCAATTTTATAGAAGTCATGCATAATACGGCCACGCGCCGAACCATTACCGGTAATATCTAAATAAACCTGTACAGCCGAACCATTTTTGACGCGGCGCTGAGAAATGCCGGCAAACTTTTTTCCATCGATGCTTAAATCATAGGTGCCAGGGCAGTAGGATTGGGTGATTTCATACGCTTCAATCCGGTCTGTATAATCTTTAAATAAATACCGGACAAAAGCCACCATTGCATCATATCCCTCATGAATATTTACAGTTTTTGAATCTGGAAAGATCAGCGACAGGTTCAAAACGCCTTCATCAAGCACCACTCCGAGACCTCCAGAATTCCTGACAATCACCTGGTAGCCTTGTGTTTTTAAGTATTCGACGCTTTCCGCAATATAAGGAAGCCTGGCATCAGGTATGCCAAGTACTACTGTGTTATGGTGCACCCATAGACGAGCCGTAGTGGGAGAAGTACCTTGCCCAACGGACATGCATAACGCATCATCCATGGCGAAGGACTGCAGCGCCGAGAATTCAGGCCCGAGTGTACTTTGGTCGATGAAGCGGTACTGTTCTGTTTTCAATAAAGGATGGATTTCAGACATTGCGATATGCTCCTTCCGTTCACATTCAACCTTTCCTAGTATAACAGAACAACTGGCTTGCATGTATCCTGGATTCTCGGTAAAATATTGTATTGGTTCAAAGGGAAAGAAGAACATTATGGGTAATGTATTCCGTCAGGAGTCTATACCCTGACAAAAATAATACGCACCTTGTCTGTCAAGGTGTTTTTTTAAATGCAGAAAACAGCTATAATAGAAAAAAATGGCGATTGGAAGGGGTAGCCGATGGCTTATAAAGATGAAAAATTAAATGAAGAAAAGGTTTTTAAAGACCCCGTTCACAGGTATGTACATATTAGGGATCGTGTCATTTGGGATTTAGTCGGAGCCCCTGAGTTTCAGCGTCTGCGCCGTATCAAACAACTGGGTACCTCTTATTTAACTTTCCATGGCGCTGAGCATAGCCGTTTCAACCATTCGCTTGGTGTTTATGAAATCGTGCGTCGGATTATTCATAATTTTGAGGACCGCCCGAATTGGGATCCGAATGAACGACTGCTGTGCTTATGTGCCGCATTGTTGCATGATTTAGGTCACGGGCCATTTTCCCATTCCTTCGAAAAAGTTTTCAAGCTCGATCATGAGGATTTTACCCAGGAAATATTGTTGGGAGATACGAAGATCAACGCCATACTTAGTAAAGTGGAAAATGGTTTTCCCAAAAAAGTAGCCGATGTCATCAACAAGACTTACCATAATAAATTAGTCGTCAGTTTGATCTCCAGCCAAATCGATGCGGATCGGATGGATTACCTGCAGCGTGATGCCTATTTTACTGGTGTCAGTTATGGCCACTTCGATATGGAGAGGATTTTGAGGGTAATGCGTCCGATGGAAGATCAGGTAGTTATCAAAGAAAGTGGCATGCATGCGGTTGAAGATTATATCATGAGCCGCTATCAGATGTACTGGCAGGTCTATTTTCATCCAGTGACCCGTAGTGCGGAAGTGATTCTTTCAAAAATCCTTCACCGTGCCAAAGAACTTCATGAAACAGGATACGAGTTCTCGCTTAAACCGACGCATTTTTTATCTTTTTTCAAAGAAAAACCTACATTGAAAGAGTACTTAGAATTAGACGAAGCGGTCGCGATGTATTATTTTCAAATCTGGATCAATGAAGAAGATCCGATTCTGAGTGATTTATGCGAACGTTTCGTGAATCGGCGCCTATTTAAATATATTGAGTTCAATCCGAACCTCCAAATGAGTGAGTGGATGGAGCTGTATCGTTTATTTAACAAAGCCGGTCTCAATCCGGATTATTATCTTGTAGTCGACTCAAGCTCCGATTTACCATATGATTTTTATCGTCCTGGAGAGGAAGAAGAACGTCTGCCGATTCATTTATTGATGCCGAATCAGGAATTGAAAGAACTTTCCCGTCAATCAGAAATCGTCGAATCGATCTCAGGGAAGAAGCGGACCGATCATAAACTATATTTTCCGCTTGATCGCCTGGAGGAAATGTCCAATCGTAGTAAGACTAAAAAGCGGATCCTGGAAATTTTGTACGGATAGGGGATGAGCCGTTGTGTTAGAAAATCATGCGAAATTAATGCACTTCTTCGCAAGCTCTGATGAAATAATAGGAAGAAAGAAGCTGCAAAAGATTATTTATATACTAAAAAAGTGCGATGTGCCATTTGAAGATCGCTATCAGTTTCATTTTTATGGTCCTTATTCCGAGGAATTGACACTGAGAATTGAGGAATTGTGCAATTTAGGTTTTATTAATGAGACGAGAGAAGAAAAGAAGAACTATTATCAATACCGTTATCGATTGACGGATGCTGGAAAGGATTTTTTAAATCATTACCAGGTCGAACTCCCGGATATCGGAGAACCGGTGGCAAAGATGAAAGAAAAAAGTTCGCGCTTTTTGGAACTTGTTTCCACTATGTTGTATTTTGAGCATCTTCCTCGGGAAGAAGTAGAGGAAAAGGTATTTACTGTCAAAAGTAAACAGAACTATAGTGAGGAAGAAATAGAAGATGCCTGGGGTTTTATCGAAGAAATACGCCATACCACCCATTGATAATGGGAAGTATGGCCTTTTGTTTGCACATGAACTTAATTCTGTTATAATGAAGGCGCATCAGGGGATAACCCTATGCAAAAGAGGACTGCCCTCGTCACAGGACAGCCCTCTATATCATCAGGTGAGAAGTATTAACGGTTGGAGTTGGAATTTCTACCGCCTTTTTTACCGATATCTTCATAGAATTCCTCTCCGTGCTTCTCACTTGTTGTTTCTCCGCCTTTTTTACCAATCTCCTGATAAAAATCTTTATCTTTATTCTGGCTGGTGGATTCTCCACCTTTTTTACCGATTTCTTCAAAGTGGTCTTGGTTGTATTTGCTGCTTGTTGTTTTTCCACCCTTTTGACCGATATCCTCGAAATGTTCCTGGCTATACTTCTCGCTCGTTTTTTCTCCGCCTTTTTGGCCGATCTCTTCAAAGTGTTCCTGGTTGTACTTGTTGCTTACTTTCTCTCCGCCTTTTTGACCAGCTTGTTCATAACTCATCTTACGGTTGTTGTTCTTGTTATTGTTAGCCAATTGAAAAACCTCCTTAGAAATTTCGTGATGTCTTTCCCGAATCAGGTGTCGAACAATCGCTTAAAAATTCTGTAGAGACTCTTCACTATTAAGAATTGTTGTTAGAGTTGGAATTTCTGCCGCCTTTTTTGCCAATCTCTTCGAAATGCTTCTTGCTGTACTTATCGCTTACTTTTTCTCCGCCTTTTTTACCGATTTCTTCAAAGTGTTCCTGGCTGTATTTGTTACTTACCTTCTCGCCGCCTTTTTGACCAGCTTCCTCATAACTCATTTTACGGTTGTTGTTCTTATTGTTGTTAGCCAATGAAAAAACCTCCTAATAATGATTATGTGTCGCTTATATGTCAAACAATGAAGTTTGATCGCCTTGTCAAATTAAGAATTATTGTTAGAGTTGGAATTTCTGCCGCCTTTTTTACCAATCTCTTCAAAATGCTTCTTACTGTACTTATCGCTTACTTTTTCTCCGCCTTTTTTACCGATTTCCTCAAAGTGCTCCTGGCTGTATTTGTTGCTTGTTTTCTCTCCACCTTTTTGACCAGCTTGTTCATAACTCATTTTTTGATTATTGTTTTTGTTGTTAGCCATTGTTTAAACCTCCTTTTGAGTAGTTGTTGTTAAAGTTACCACCTATTTTAAAACTTAAAACTTAAAAACCTTTTTTTTACCTATCTGTAATTATTTTGTAATTTTTACGTGTCAGAAGGGTTGTCATTCTTCCTGACATCTTTGAAATTATCCTGTTTATATTTATGACTGACAGGATCTTGTTCATCTTTATCTGCAATATTAGAAAGTCTGGATGGATTATATTTTTCTTCTGGTTTACGTTTGTTTTTAGGACCTGCTTCATCATAGCCCATCTGCTTTTGGTCGCTTTTATCCTTTGCCAATCGGGTTACCTCCTTTTCTTATGAAATTTGAATTTCTTGAATGCTACATAAGTTCAATTGCCAATCTTCTACATATTTAAACTAGTCAATGTGAAAGATGTGAATAATGAATCAGACGGTTTAGGACAAAATAAATGGTATTGAATGTTGCAGATGGTTTGTTTCATACGAAACAGGGAATTATTGTGAATAATAAATCGTATAGAGGTGGTAAAGTTGGCCGTAGTATTCAGGGATAAAAATAAACGGAATCAAAAAATCGGATGCCGGTCAGAGTTCGATTCTTTAAAACGAGTCGTTGTCTGCTCACCTGCATATATGAAGATTGAAGAAGCAATAAATGAAACGCAAAAAAAATATGTCGATGAAAATATAGATATTGAAAAAGCATGCAGACAGCACCACTCATTTGTGGAAGTGATGCGCAACCACAACATAGAAGTGATCGAATTAGAGCCTGCGCAGCAATATAATGAACAAGTTTTCACGAGAGACATCGGAGTTTGCATTGATGATAAAGTAATCGTCTCCAATATGGGCAACGAAATTCGTAAAGGAGAAGAGGAGTTACTGGAGGAAACCTTGCAGCAGGAAAATTCTTATTGGGAAAAGATTCAAACGGGGACGATTGAAGGCGGAGACATCATACTTGATAAGAACAAGGTATGGGTTGGGATAAGTGACCGCACCAATGAATCTGGAGTGAAAAGTCTTCAGGAGCTGCTGCCAAATCATCAGGTGACAGCGGTACCGATAAAAGAAGAATACCTTCACCTGGATTGTGTGTTCAACATTCTCTCTTCTGAGTATGCGTTGATTTTTCCTGGGGCATTGCGGCAAGAAGAATATGAAAGGCTAAGTCATAGCTATCAGCTGATCGAAGTAGAGGAGGATGAACAGTTTACAATGGGAGTGAATGTATTATCGATCGCGCCCGGGAAAGTAATCAGTCTGCCTCAAAATGAAAAGGTGAATAAAGCCATGAGGGATAAAGGTTTTGAAGTCATTGAAGTTGACTTTTCGGAAATCATCAAATCTGGCGGGTCTTTCCGTTGCTGCACCATGCCGTTACAACGCTCTACAAATAAATAATTTTAAAAATCCCGGGCACCTGTGCAGCGGGATTTTTAATATTTCTACTTTAATAAAGTTTAACTTTGTTAGACAAAACGGGTTTCTCTAATCAGTCACTCAAGCGTTTACCACCAACAGCATAATGATTCTTAGCCATTTCTTCGATCACCACAGTGACTGCTTCCTTTCGTGCGCCTGTTGTGTTAGTCACCGCATCCGTCACTTCTGCCACTAACGCTTTCTTTTGCTCATCCGAGCGACCTTCCAGCATTTGTACAGTTACAATCGGCATAATATCCGCTCCCTCAATTAGTCATTCACTATCAATCGTAACAATAATTCATAAGCAGCGCCATTACAAGAACGTAAGGTTTATAATCTGAAGGAAATAGGGACATTATGTTAGAATGAAAAAATAAACAAAACGAACGGTAAAAGGAGGACCACATAGTGAAAGAATTTGATCAGTTCAAAAAAGGCAATGATAATGAAAAAGACAAAAAGAAGAATCAATTTACTATATTGAAAGATGACTCTACCGATGGGCACGGTGGTTATGGGGTCGGGGCGATTACATTAGAGAATATGTCACCGGTCATTGTGGATCCCAATGAAGAAAAAGCCTATGTGGATATGGGTGCGATGCATGCCCGCAGTGCTGTAGAAAAGCGGATTAAATTCCTTACAGATAAATCAGAAGTGCCTAATGGATTGCTGTATTGGATTACGTGGGTGACAATTGAGAGAGGCGAGCAAGGCCCGTATTATTATGGAGTCGCCAGCAGTGAAATTCTTGTGGACCGGGAAATTCGCCGGGGGTATAAACTGCTTCCTGAACATGTCAACCATATGGACAAATCCTTGAAAGGAAAGTTTGTTGTCGAGCATATGGATGATAAATCCAAAGCTGTTCTTAAGAAATTCCTGCAGGAGCACAGCGAAGAAATGTGGGAGAACTCTTCTGACGAATTAAAGCAAGGGTTAAGTGTATAAAAGTATAGAAAATGTGTCTAAATTGTGAATGATGTGTGAAAATCTTGAGGTTTTTTTGTGAAATTTGTAAAATGTGTATCACATGGGTTATACATGTTTTACTAGGACAAAGAAGAAGGTCGGGGATGTAACCCTCGACCTTCTTCTTTTTGACCTCGTTAAAATAGCCAGTCCAGTAAATCTTTCCAGCCACCTTTGTTCTTTTCCTTCTCCCGCGGGTGTCTATTCTCCTCAAACGTATGCTCTGTACAAAAACTTTCCGGGATCTTATCTTCTTCAAAATACATTAAACGCTGGGCGTCACAATATGGTGTTGCCCGCAGTCCTGTTGCCGGGTCTACATATACCCCCACGACTCCCTCAGGTGCTTTCAGCGTGGAGAATGTTCTATCCTGATGAGATTGTTCCATCACATCGGCCCATATGTCTTTCGAATACTGCAGCTCGCTCGTTCGAGTGATTTGTTTTCCCTGATCATATCCTGTCCATATGCCTGTCACAAGATCAGGGCTGAACCCAATCATCCAGCTGTCTGTGTTTGTTGTTCCTGATTTTCCGGAGTATGGGCGGCTTAGCTTCCCGGCAATGCTTGAACCAGTAACTCGCATATAGCCGTCGAGTGATGAATCAAACATGCCTGTCATCATATGAGCAGTCAAGAAGGCCCGCTTAGGGTCAATCATGTTCTCATTATCAGGTGGCTCGTATTCGTATAACGTATTTCCATGACTGTCCGTTATTTTCGTAATGGTGTGCGGGACATTTTCTTCTTCAGGGCGAGCAAGTTTGCTATAGGCTTTCGTCATATCATATAAGGAGAGGGTGGCTGTTCCTAACGCAAGAGAAGGTACAGCAGGAATCTTTCCTGAAATTCCAAACTTCTCAAGCGTTTCCTTTAATCGATCCGGACCAAGGTAGACATTGGTCTTCACAGCGTAAATATTATCAGAGAGCGCGAGTGCCTGTGCCATCGTAATCGGTTCGTTGGCATAATATCCGTCGAAGTTGCTCGGCGCATAAACTTCGCCATTACCAAGCTCGAATTTCGTTGGTTTACTGACCAGTTGGGTCGTCGGTGTAAAACCACTCCCTAATGCTTCGTAATATAAAAATGGTTTGATGGTGGACCCGACCATTCGTTTTGCCTGGGTCACCCGGTTGAATGAGCTTTCTTCATAATCGCGTCCTCCCGCCAAAGCCTGAATTGACCCTGTCTCTGGTTGTATAACAATACCAGCAGCTTGAATTTCCGAATTTTTATCGATATGCTGCTCCATGGATTTCTCTAATACTTTTTGGGTTGGAATATCGAGTGTCGTATGAATATGATAGCCGCCGACTGTGAGCTGCTCCCGGTCGATATCCAGCCTGTTCATGGCTTCTACAGCTACTGCATCTTGAAAATAGGGAGCAATATCGGGGGCAACTTCTTCGTTCGGCTCGTGATACTCCAGTTTCTCCTGAGCAGCTAGTGTACTTTTACTGGCATCAATATGGCCTGCTGCTTCCATGCTGGCCAATATCTGCTTCTGCCTGTCGTTGGCATTCTCTTCATTATTAAAAGGAGAATAATAGCTTGGCCCTTTTGGGATACCGGCAAGCATAGCAGCTTCAGAGAGTGAAAGCTCATTGGCATGCTTGTCAAAAAAGTAACGGCTGGCTGCTTCTATACCGTAAGCGCCATGTCCGTAATAAATGGTGTTCAAGTAACCGGCAAGTATTTCATCTTTATCATAGAACATCTCCAGTCTGAGTGCGTAGATGGCTTCTTTGGTTTTACGAACCCACGTTTTTTCATGGGATAAATAAAGGTTGCGGGCGTATTGCTGGGTGATTGTACTTGCACCTTCGACCTTAGCCAGGTTGCGGATATTCTTCAATACCGCTGCTCCGATCCGCTTCATGTCAAATCCGGAATGGTCATAGAAATGCTGGTCTTCGGAAGTGAGTGTCGCCTGGATGATATAGGGGGAAATGTCATCCAAATCGACCCAGTACCGACGTTTGCTTCCGAAATCTTCTTCAATAACACTGCCATCCTGGCTGTAATAAATCGTATTTTGCTCAGTCGTCAAAGATGGAGGACCACTGATGAGCGCATACAAAAGGATCAGCGTCATTGCTATCGCAATCAATGCGATGGAGAATGAGCCGAGCAAAAGCCCCCTTCGTATCCACTTGTTTTGACGGTGGAACCATTTTTTCATCGTAAGCGCTCCCGTTATCCGATTTTTTCGAATGTTTTCTTACATTATGGGATAATGGGTAAGAATTTAAACATCAGGCTGATCATCGGCATTTTTAAAAAAACTATTGCTTTTTTTCTGGAATTCTCTATAATTTGATTGTTTACTGGAATAAATAGAAGGATACCTGTCTTATAAACGAAAGGAGTTACAATAGATGAGCACTTGGTTTACAGAAAAACAGACCGAAAATTTCGGTATTACAGCGAAAATCAAACGGTCGCTTCATACAGAAAAAACAGATTTCCAACAGCTGGACATGCTTGAAACAGAAGAGTGGGGCAACATGCTCGTTCTGGACGATATGGTGATGACAACGCAGAAAGATGAGTTTGTCTACCACGAAATGGTAGCCCACGTGCCGTTGTTTACGCATCCGAAGCCTGGGAATGTACTCGTAGTCGGTGGGGGAGACGGCGGGGTCATCCGTGAAGTGTTAAAACACCCGGAAGTGGAAAAAGCGACCCTCGTAGAAATCGACGGTAAAGTAATTGAGTATTCCAAAGAGTATCTGCCAGAGATCGCCGGACAGCTGGACGATACTCGTGTCGAAGTGAAGGTGGCAGATGGCTTCATGCATATTGCAGAGAGCGACAATGAATATGACGTAATCATGGTGGATTCTACTGAACCCGTAGGGCCGGCGGTCAACTTGTTCAGCAGAGGTTTTTATGAGGGGATAGCCAAAGCTTTGAAAAGTGATGGCATTTTCGTCGCTCAGACCGACAACCCATGGTTCAAAGCCGATTTGATTCGACAAGTCTACCGTGATGTAAAAGAAACCTTCCCGATCACACGGGTGTATACGGCTAATATTCCGACCTATCCAAGCGGACTATGGACCTTCACGATAGGAAGCAAACAGCATGATCCACTGGAAGTGCCAGACGAACGTTTCCATGAAATCGAGACGAAGTATTATACAAAAGAATTACATCAAGCGGCATTTGCTCTGCCGAAATTCGTGAAAGATCTGACCGAGTGAGGAGGACTTCCATGCGCTTTGACGAAGCTTACTCAGGAAAAGTTTTTATTATGAGCAGACAGGACGGTGAAGCAGCTGACGCCGTCATCTATGGTATGCCGATGGACTGGACAGTCAGCTTCCGTCCTGGGTCCCGTTTCGGTCCGAACCGGATTCGGGAAGCATCCATTGGCCTTGAGGAATACAGTCCGTACCTGGATCGTCACCTGGAAGAAGTGAATTTCTTCGACGC
Source organism: Thalassobacillus devorans (assembly GCF_900176565.1). Taxonomy (GTDB): domain Bacteria; phylum Bacillota; class Bacilli; order Bacillales; family Halobacillaceae; genus Thalassobacillus; species Thalassobacillus devorans_A. The sequence continues at coordinate 787,650 of NZ_FXEH01000005.1, read as the reverse complement.
CGGTGACATTCCACTGCCATTCGGAAACCCGCAGCGGAGCATTGATATGATCGAGGAGTATATCGGAACACTATTAGACAAAGGGAAGTTTCCTTTAGGGCTGGGCGGTGAGCATCTGGTTACCTGGCCAGTGTTGAAAGCAATGTATCGTAAATATCCCGATCTGGCCGTCATCCATATTGATGCCCATACTGATTTAAGGGAGGAATATGAAGGGGAACCGCTTTCCCATTCGACCCCAATTAGAAAAGCATGCGAACTGATGGGGCCTGAACATGTTTATTCCTTTGGTATCCGTTCCGGCATGCGCGAAGAGTTCCAGTACGCGAAAGAGAGCGGCATGTACCTGGCGAAGTATGACGTCGTCGAACCGCTGAAAGAAGTACTGCCAAAACTGGCGGGCCGGCCTGTCTATGTCACGATTGACATCGATGTGCTGGACCCTGCGTTCGCCCCCGGAACAGGAACAGCTGAAGCAGGGGGGATTTCTTCTAAGGAACTTCTGGCAGCCATCCATATGATTGCCGGTTCAGATATTCAAGTGGTAGGCGGCGACCTTGTAGAAGTAGCGCCTGCTTATGATCCAACAGAACAGACTGCCATTGCAGCCAGCAAATTCGTCCGCGAAATGCTGCTTGGCTGGGTGAAATAATAACAGCAAACTGCCGCCCCCCCACATGCGGCAGTTTTTTACATAACCTCCCTTTCTTGATGTGTTGTTTCCGTTACGGTAGTAACGGTGTGAAGGTCCGGGAAATCACTCGCTTTCCATGGGCGTACGGTGAGCTTCCTCAGGCTTCGCCTTGCGGGATCTCACCATGTACTATCCTCCCATCGGAGTCTCGCAATTTCCCTGACCTCCTTGTGTTTATGGGAGAAACGGAAACACGGATATGTAGTCCTTCAACCAGAGGGTGAGCTCCTTATAAAATCGTGCTTGTAACCAGAGTTCGCGGAAGACAGTTGCATGTATGGCAGGTTTCGTTTCTCCCATTCTTCGAATGGGGTGGTTGGGAAACTGCGAGACTCCCTCCGGAAATGTTGATACACCAAGGGTTAAAGATCGTTTTAACACTTTTAAATTTTTTTTATACTTCATTTGTTAAACAAGTTATTCCTTTTCTTCAATATTAAGGAAATCGAAGGGACGCGTTGCGTTTCCTAACTGTATTAGGCGATCTTTTTTGTATGAATCGATGCACCTTGGATCCCTGCTTTCTTATGAGGACTTACCCTCCCATGTCTCTTGGCGTCGTGCGCCTACATTCCTTCGTTTGGTCTCATCATAAGGCAGAGGCCGGCTTTATTCTCCCGCATAGACTCGTAGTCTGTTGTCTCGCTTTGCGCCAGCTTCTCCGTGTCATCTTATGGGTCAGAAATATAGGTTACGCTGCCTGTTGAAGACAGTGGAGGTCCTGTTTCATTCGGTCCTCATTGAAGTGAACCTGGCGGTTCGATAAACCAAAAAAGATCTTTAACAGTTTTCCGCACAACACGACCATTGCTTCCTTCTTTTTCAAAGGATTAACGGGACGAGTAATGTAGTACTGGTACAATTCTTTAAACGCACGATTATTTTGAATCAAAGGCAATATGGCGCGAAAAAGAAGGTTTCTGAGCCGTTTTCGTCCCCGTTTGGAAATTTTCTTTTGACCTTTATGGTAACCGGAAGAGTTCTCGCGCAGTGTTAATCCCGCTAATTTAATGAGTTGGCGTGAATGTGTGTACTGCTTAAGTGAACCCGTTTCCGCAATCAAATCAATGATCGTATGCTTTCCAATGCCGGGAATCGATATCAGGTATTCGTATTCATCCAGCTGGGTGACTAAATCTTCTAAGTGATGATTGAGTTCTGTCAGTTGACGTTCGATTAGAAGAAACTGATCGACAAGTGCGGCGATTTCAAAGCGTGCCACCTCTTTGCCTGTCGAAATACCAATGGAGTTTTCAGCTGCCCGTTTCATCTCTCGAATCTTACTTTTCGAAGGAGAGGATATACCCGCTTTTTCTTTATACATCAGTGCCAGTTCCTCTACCTCCTGGTTTAGTAGATCCTCAGGAAAAGGCGTGTATTTCAAAATGGCGCAAGCCAATTGACCAAACCCTTTGATGACGGTTTTAAATTCAGGAAAGTACTGGTCGATCAACCCCGTCATTTGGTTTTTCAACATCGCTTGTTTGTCTTTCAGTTTCCACCGCGTTATGGAGCCGTTTTTCAGTTCAGCTTCTATACCTTCTGGAATTCTGGGATAGCTGAAATTACCACCAATCATGAGTTTCGCAATCAATCTTGCGTCCTTTTTATCGTTTTTTGTTTGAAGATTATCATCAAACTCTTTCGATTGTTTCACATGCGCAGGATTGACGACCACAAAAGAGATGTCCTCTTCAAGGAGGAAAGCAGCCAGGTTCATCCAGTAATGACCTGTGGGTTCAAACCCGATGATAACCTCACTTTTTCCATGTTGGTGCAGCCATTCCTTTATCTGTTTGTGAAACCCTTCGAAGCCAGCCCTACTCTGAGTAAATCCAACGGGACGTTGGAGTTCCCGTCCGCGATCATCGACCGCGCATGCATAATGGGTTTTTTTAGCGATATCGATACCGATCACTAAGGATTCTCCAGAGATTTGATTTATTTTAGCATTCCTATTAGAATTCAAGGGGAAGTCCTCCTTTTGATGTTTGTTTGTATTTGGTTGTACAAATGCATCATAACGGAGGGCTTTTTTTCATTCAAGACCCCTCTACTGAATCCCACAGGAATCTCCCGCGGGAGAAGGGACTAGGCAAGACCCCACAGGGAGTGTAACGACCGAGGAGGCTTGCCAGTTCCCCCGCAGGAAAGCGAGTAGTTTCCCAGCCAGCCCTTACACTGTTATGGCAAAGAACCCTTGATAACTTGAAATCAAGTCTTCGACTTTTCGGGTATAAATAATCAACAACCAAAGAGTTATTTATGGAGGGCTTGCGCTTTTCTTTTTTAGTTTTTATAATGGATAGGTTAAGAGGAACGTAAGGAGAGATAGTATGAGTGCTGCCGAGACACCAGTGTCGATTCGCCTTGTGACAGAAATCAGGGACAGCGGCCGAAAAGAAACAGTCGTCATGGAAGAACAGGGAGGACTATACGAACGGGGAAACACACAAGTCCTCAAGTTCACCGAACATCCCGACGAAGGCGGACCAATCGATACCATGATTACCATCCAGCCTGGAAAAGTCAGCATCAAACGCTCTGGTGCTGTCAAAATGCATCAGATTTTCCGAAAAAAACATACAACAGAGAACAACTACCATCATACGTATGGTATTTTTCATATGAACACGTTTACGGATCAGATTGAACACCAATCCTTATCCAAGGGAGCAAAAGGACGGCTGTTCATCAGCTACCAGTTGACTTTAAATCAGGAAATCACTCAGCGTCATCGATTAACTTTGAGCTATCGTAAGGAGGAAACAGCGCAATGAATATTGTGGAGCAGACGGAAACGAAACTGAAACAGGAGATCCAGCAGGCGGTATTAAAGGCAGGGTTGGCGACCGAGGAGGAAATGCCGGAAGTCGTACTCGAGCAGCCGAAAGATAAAGCGCACGGTGATTATGCGACTAACATGGCGATGCAGCTGGCACGAATCGCCAAAAAAGCTCCGCGCATGATCGCGGAGGATATCGTTGCGAATTTTGATAATACAAAAGCCTCCATCGATAAAATTGAGATTGCCGGTCCCGGTTTCATCAATTTCTATATGGACAATCAGTATTTGACTAACCTTGTATCCACCATTTTGGAAGCAGGAGATGCTTATGGAGAAAGCGATACTGGAAAAGGCGAAAAAATCCAGGTCGAATTCGTTTCAGCTAACCCGACAGGCACTCTTCATCTGGGACACGCGCGCGGTGCTGCAGTTGGTGATTCCCTTTCCAATATTTTGGCAAAGGCAGGATATGACGTTTCCCGTGAATACTATATCAATGATGCCGGAAACCAGATCAATAACCTGGCTTATTCCGTCGAAGCACGTTATATGCAGGCGCTTGGTAAGGAGTGGGATATGCCGGAAGATGGGTACCATGGGAAGGATATCATTGAACTAGGTAAAAAGCTTGCAGAAGAACATGGTTCCGAGTGGGCAGATAAACCGGAACAGGAACGCCTCACTTACTTCCGGGAGTACGGTTTGAAGTTTGAGCTCGATAAAATCAAAGTTGACCTGGAAGATTTCCGTGTCCCTTTTGATGAGTGGTTTTCTGAAACCTCTCTATACGAGGATGGGAAAATTGATGAAGCGTTGAAAGTCCTGGAAGATCAGGGCTACACATATGAGCAGGATGGCGCAACCTGGTTCAAGACTACGGAATTTGGTGATGACAAAGACCGTGTCTTGATCAAACAGGATGGGAGCTACACGTATCTGACACCTGATATCGCTTACCACAAAAATAAGATGGATCGTGGCTTCAATACGCTGATCAATATCTGGGGAGCAGACCACCATGGATATATCCCGCGTATGAAAGCGGCTATCCAGGCACTTGGTTACAAAAAAGATACATTGGAAGTAGCGATTATCCAGATGGTCAACCTGTTCCAGGACGGTGAAAAAGTGAAGATGAGTAAGCGTACGGGGAAAGCTGTCACGCTTCGCGAATTGATGGAGGAAGTGGGCATCGATGCCATGCGCTATTTCTTCTCGATGCGTTCGGCAGACTCTCACCTGGACTTCGATATGGATCTGGCACGTTCCGAATCGAACGAAAACCCGGTCTATTATGTCCAGTATGCCCATGCGCGCATTTGCTCGATGCTTCGCCAGGCAGAAGAAAAGGGTGTCACGTTCGATAAGAACTTCGATGCCACGTTGCTTGATTCTGAAAAAGAAGAAGATTTGCTGAAACGGCTTGGTGAATTTCCACAAGTAGTAGCCGATGCAGCCGAAAAACGCACGCCTCATCGGGTGACGCAGTATGTATTCGACCTGGCTTCTAACCTGCACAGCTTCTACAATGCTGCAAAAGTATTGGATCAAGAGCAGCCAGAACGCACCAAAGCCCGTGTTGGTCTAATGAAGGCCGTCCGCACAACGCTATCTAATGCATTGGAACTAATCGGCGTATCCGCACCAGAACGGATGTAACTTTAAAATGCGTGAATAAAGCTTGCAGAAAAACCGGAATTGGTTTTCTGCAAGCTTTATTATTTAATACCATTGATTATCGCTGTTAAGAAAGCAGAGTGATCAAAAAAGATTTCCCACGTATGTGAGAAATCTTTTTTTAATATCCTGTGTAAACGTTATACTAAGAGGGATTGTCTCTACAGGAAAGGAGCTATGTCATGAAAGAAGTAATTTTAGCGCTGCTGACAGGGTTTATCGTAGGTTTTTTATTCGCTTTATTTAAACTTCCGATTCCAGCACCGCCTGCTTTTGCCGGAGTTGCCGGAATCATTGGTATTTACATGGGTTTTAAAGTATTTGCATGGGTAGGGCCGATGCTCTCAAATTTAATACGATGACATTATAAAATCGGGCGGAGCAGCCGCGCGATTTTTATATTGATTTTTGTACCGATGGAGCGCTTCGCAAGCCAATTTTCATCAAAAGGTAAGCCTATTTCGAAATCTTTTATAAAGCGCTGTCTCATTTCCTCAATGAATTCCTTGTCATAGAAAAAAACATTGATTTCTTTGTTGAGATAAAAACTTCTTAGATCTAAGTTAGAAGTACCAATATCGCAGAAGTTTCCGTCAACAATAAACACTTTCGTATGATAGAAACCTGCGTCGTAGAAACGCACATCTCCACCGGCCTGATATAATTCTTCATAAAAAGGGATGCCGCCTTCTTTCACGAAGGGGTGATCCGATTTCAACGGACAGAGCAACTTGACTGTAATGCCTCGCTCTACAGCCTGTATCAGTGCGTCCATCACACGGCGTGGTGGGATGAAATAGGGGCTTCCAAGCAGAATTTCCCCTTTGGCTTCAGAGAACTTTTCCACGAGTACTTCCTCTAATTCTCCGTATTCTGTCGGCAGTATTTGGAGCGCATGGCTGCCTTTTTCTTTGTTTTCAGTCGGAAATAATTTCTCATTTGTATTTAAAAACCAATCATCTAAGAAGACGGCATGCATCTGTTCTACAATTTCGCCGGTAAATCGCAAGTGATAGTCGCGCCAATCCCCCATTTCAGCATCTTTGCCGACATACTCGTCAGCAATGTTATAGCCGCCGGCATAGGCGATTTTTCCATCGATTACAACAATTTTCCGGTGGTTTCGACGATTCAATTTGTAAATAAAAAAAGGAAATTCAGGCTTTGCGGCGAATATAAATCGTATACCTGAATTTTCTAATTGGGTTTGCAGGGATTTGTCAATCCGAAATCCTCCAAGCCGGTCTACCATCAGCCTGACAGTCACACCTTCCTCCGCTTTCTGCTGGAGTAATTGAAAGAAACGCTGGCTGGTTTCATCCTTTTTGATTATGAAAAAAAGAATATCAATGTGGGCTTCCGCGTTTTTGATATCGGTGAACATGGCTTCAAACAGACGATTACCACTTTGAAAGAAACGGTAGCTGCCAGTAGTCTCTGGGAAAGTGAGCTTTCTCAGGTTCTTTTTATGGTTTTTCTTCCCCGCCTGAAAATCTAATATAACCAATAGAAAAACAATTAAAATGATAACGAGAAACCATAGTAAAATAGTCATTTTTTCCCTCCTCCATCGCTTCACATGCCCTTAGCTTCCCCAAATCCACCAAAATTTGTACATAAAAGCAAAGAAAATATGTTGACTGAATGTTCATTCATATTTTATAGTAAAGCTATAAGATTCAGAATTTTCACGGCTCGTTTCCTGAAAATCACGAGACAGCAAGTGAGAGAGATTCATACTTAACGAGGGGGTAAGACGGATGAGCACGCTGTTATTATTGAACTGGATATTATTTTTAGGCGTAACCATTTATGGATTTTATCTATTCGTGCGCGTCGTCATGACGAGGATCGCTTATATCAGGCTCGGAAGAAAATTCGAGTTCGATGGCGAAATCAAAGAAAGATTGAAAAATATTTGGATTTACGTTTTTGGTCAAAAGAAATTATTGAAAGATAAAAAATCCGGAATCATCCATGTGATGATGTTCTACGGTTTTATTTTGGTACAGTTCGGTGCCATTGATTTTATATGGAAAGGTCTGGCTCCTGACAGTCATCTTCCGTTAGGACCTTTTTATCCAGGGTTCACATTTTTCCAGGAACTGGTCACATTGATGATCCTGGTCGCTGTCGTATGGGCATTCCACCGCCGTTATGTGGAAAAGCTTGTCCGCTTGAAGCGAGGCTTTAAAGCGGGGCTTGTGCTATTATTTATCGGAGCATTAATGTTAAGTGTATTGATTGGTAATGGTATGGGCTTAATCTGGCACGGCCATGAAGGCGCCTGGACAGAACCTGTTGCGACCTCGATTGCAAGCGTTTTCGGATGGATAAGCCCGACTGCTGCAGCGGTTGTGTTTTTCATCATGTGGTGGATTCATCTATTGGTGTTATTAAGCTTTCTTGTCTATGTACCACAATCCAAGCACGCCCACTTGCTGGCGGCTCCGGTCAACGTTTTCTTAACTCGCCAGACACCGCCTGGAAAGCTTTCCAAAATCGACTTTGATGTCGATGATGAGACTGCGGAAGAAGATGTATCCTTTGGGGTCGGCAAAATCGAAGACTTCAGCCAGCTGCAAATGATCGACTTTTATGCTTGTGTCGAATGCGGCCGTTGTACCAATGTCTGTCCGGCAACTGGTACAGGAAAAATGCTGTCACCGATGGACCTGATCATTAAATTGCGTGATCAGCTGACGGAAAAAGGAGCAGCGGTAACTGGAAAATCACCGTGGGTACCGGCCTATGCCTTTTCCAATACACAGGGAAATCAACTTGCCAAAATGGCTCAGACTCAAGGTAGTGGAGAAGCCGCGGCTTCTGTAGAGGCTGCGCAGAACCATAACCTGATCGGCGATGTCATTACAGAGGAAGAGCTGTGGGCATGTACCACTTGCCGTAACTGTGAAGACCAATGTCCGGTGATGAATGAACATGTGGATAAAATCATCGACCTTCGCCGTTATCTGGTGTTAACAGAAGGAAAAATGGATCCGGATGCACAACGGGCGATGACGAATATCGAGCGGCAGGGTAATCCATGGGGGTTGTCTAAGAAAGAGCGGGAAGACTGGCGTGACCAGGAACCGGATGTCCGGATTCCGACGGTAAAAGAATTGAAAAAAGAAGGCGAAGAATTTGACTATCTATTCTGGGTAAGTTCCATGGGTGCCTATGATAACCGCAGTCAGAAAATCGCGCTTGCTTTTGCCAAACTGATGAATGAAGCGGGAATCAAGTTCGCCATTCTTGGTAACAAAGAACGTAACTCCGGGGACACTGCGCGCCGGATGGGCAATGAATTCTTATACCAGGAGCTTGTGGAAAAGAATATCAAAGAATTCGAGAAGAATGATGTGAAGAAGATTATTACCATCGACCCTCATGCTTATAACACATTCAAAAATGAATATCCGGACTTTGGCTTTGAAGCAGAAGTCTATCATCATACCGAATTGCTTGCCGAATGGCTGAAGGATGGCCGTTTGAAGCCTGTCCATGAAGTGAAAGAAACGATCACCTACCATGACAGCTGCTACCTCGGACGTTACAACGAGGTATATCAGCCGCCTAGGGAAGTACTGGAAATGATTCCAGGTGTCAAACTGGTAGAAATGAAGCGTAATCGCGAAAACGGCATGTGCTGTGGAGCCGGCGGCGGTATGATGTGGATGGAAGAAAAAGCAGGCCACCGCGTCAATGTGGCACGAACAGAACAGGCGTTAGAAACCAGTCCGACGATGATTTCCAGTGGATGCCCTTACTGCCTGACGATGCTTTCCGATGGAACGAAAGCGAAGGAAGTGGAAGAATCCGTTGGAACGATGGATATTGCGGAGATTTTGGCTAAGTCGATTTTTGAAGAAAAACAGGAAAAATCAGCCTAATATTTTGAATTTTTAGTGGAAAGTGTACAGAAAGTTTTGTACACTTTCCTTATGAGGGTATATTGAGCGAGCGTTCAATCGTACTGGGGAAGTTTTTGCAAGAGAGGCTGCAGCAGGTGTTACGGACTGTTTCCACCTCTCTTTTTATACCATAAGTTTTGAAAGCGTTATCACATAAGGGAGGATTTTTATTATGACAAAAACGGTGATTGTTTCAGGAGCAAGAACGCCATTTGCAAAGTTTGGAGGAGCATTGAGTACATTGACTGCATCCCAGCTTGGAGGCAAAGCGATCAAAGCTGCATTGGATCGCGCCAACTTCAAAGCGGAAGATATCAATGAAGTGATCATGGGGACTGTTCTGCAGGGAGGCCAGGGACAGATACCTTCCCGTCAGGCAGCACGTGAAGCAGGAATTCCATGGGAAGTGAAGACAGAAACGATCAATAAAGTCTGTGCTTCCGGAATGCGCAGTGTCACGATGGCTGATCAATTCATTCGCCTTGGTGATGAAGGCGTAATCGTTGCTGGTGGTATGGAGAGCATGAGTAACGCGCCTTACTTCATGCCAAAAGCACGCTGGGGATTACGTATGGGCGATGCAGCTGTGAAGGATTTGATGGTACACGATGGTCTGACATGTTCGTTTGATGGGGTGCATATGGGCAACTACGGAAACAATGTCGCTGATGAATACGAGTTGAGCCGTGAAGCACAGGATGACTGGGCTTATCGCAGCCACCAGCGTGCCGTACAGGCCATGGAAGAAGGCAAACTGGCAGAAGAAATTGTTGCTGTTGATGTGCCACAGCGAAAAGGCGATCCGGTCGTTGTCGAAAACGATGAAGCTCCTCGCAAAGATACTTCAAAGGAATCCTTGGCAAAACTTCGTCCGGTATTCGGATCAAATGGAACAATCACAGCTGGTAACGCGCCAGGGGTCAACGATGGTGCTTGTGCGATGCTATTGATGTCTGATGAAAAAGCGAAAGAGATGGGAGCAGAAACATTGGCAACCATCCTCGCACACGATGAAGTGGCTGTCGAAGCGAAGGATTTCCCGAAAACGCCAGGGATTGTCATCAATTCTCTATTGAAAAAGGCAGGAAAATCGTTGGATGATATCGATCTTTTCGAAGTGAATGAGGCATTTGCTGCAGTATCACTTGCCAGTGGGAAAATCGCCGGTTTGGACAAAGAAAAAGTTAACGTCAATGGTGGAGCCGTGGCTTTGGGTCATCCGATCGGTGCCAGCGGGGCGCGTATTATCCTGACACTCGCATATGAATTGAAGCGCCGTGGCGGTGGTCTTGGTATCGCAGCTATCTGCAGTGGCGGCGGTCAGGGTGATGCTGTCCTGATCGAAGTTCCCAAGCAATAATTAATGTCGAACACGTTAGTCAGGGAGGAGTTTTTCTATGTCAATTAAACAAGTAATGGTAGTCGGAGCCGGACAAATGGGGGCAGGAATCGCGCAAGTGTGTGCCCAGTACGGCTTTTCCGTAAAGTTGAATGATATTGCAGATGAAGCATTGGAAAAAGGGAAGGCAGGGATTGAAAAAAGGCTGGCACGCTCGGTGGAAAAAGGCCGCCTTGCAGAAGAAGAGCAGCAAAAGACGCTGGAAAATCTGTCTTATACAACCGACCTTAATGAGGCTTCATCCTGTGACCTTGTTATTGAAGCGATCGTGGAAAATATGGACGTCAAAACGAGCCTGTTTAAAAAATTGGATGAGATTGCCCCGGAGCACGCGATTCTTGCATCCAATACATCATCCCTCCCAATTACAGAAATCGCGGCAGTCACTAACCGTCCTTCACAGGTGATTGGCATGCATTTCATGAACCCGGTTCCTGTCATGAAACTGGTAGAAATCATTCGTGGCTTGCAGACAAGTGATGCAACCTATCAATCTATCAAAGATATGACTGAAAAGATATGCAAGTCACCAGTAGAAGTCAATGACTTTCCTGGTTTCGTATCCAACCGTGTCCTTATGCCAATGATCAACGAGGCTATCTACACGGTCTATGAAGGGGTCGCGACACCGGAAGACGTCGATACGGTCATGAAGCTCGGCATGAACCATCCAATGGGACCGTTGACGTTGGCTGATTTTATCGGACTCGATACATGTTTATACATCATGGAAGTATTGCATGAAGGTTTCGGCGACAGCAAATACCGGCCATGTCCATTGCTTCGTAAATATGTCAAAGCTGGCTGGCTAGGTAAGAAATCGGGACGCGGCTTCTATACGTATGAAAATTGATTCTCAGGGGAGAGAACAACAATGAATCTGCATTTTACAGATGAACAGGAAATGATGCGTAAAATGGTGCGCGACTTTGCTCAAAAAGAAGTGGCTCCAGCCATAGAGAGAATGGAAACGGAGGACCGCTTTCCGAGGGAAGTTGTCACCAAAATGGGTGAATTGGGGTTAATGGGGATTCCGATTCCGGAAAAATACGGCGGTTCTGAAATGGATTATACGTCCTATATCATTGCCATCCACGAATTGTCGAAAGTGAGTGCAACGGTCGGTGTCATCCTGTCGGTACACACCTCTGTTGGGACGCTGCCGATCCTTAACTTTGGAACCGAGGAGCAAAAGCAGAAATATATTCCGAAGCTGGCGTCAGGGGAATATCTCGGAGCTTTCGCGCTGACAGAACCGAGCGCCGGTTCTGATGCTGGAAGTCTGAAAACGCGTGCAGTCAAACAGGGTGACACATACATTCTGAACGGCTCGAAAGTGTTCATCACCAATGGGGGAGAGGCGGACACCTATATCGTGTTCGCACGCACGAATATGGAGGAAAGAGGCTATCAGGGAGTCAGCACGTTCATTGTCGAAAAAGATACCCCGGGACTTGTCATCGGCAAAAAGGAGAAAAAGATGGGCCTTCATGGGTCAAATACGGTTCAATTGACTTTCGATAACTGTGAGGTCCCGGCAGAGCAGATGCTTGGTAATGAAGGGGAAGGCTTCAGGATAGCGATGTCTAACCTCAACTCCGGGCGAATTGGAATTGCTGCCCAGTCACTTGGTATCGCTGAAGCTGCCATGGAACATGCAGTCGCTTATGCAAAAGAACGGGAGCAATTCGGAAAGCCAATTGCTAAACAGCAGGGACTTTCTTTCAAGCTTGCCGACATGGCAACTGAAGTGGAGGCGGCAAAACTATTGACCTATCATGCTGCTGCTCTGAAAGAAGCTGGGGCTCCGTGCAACAAAGAAGTATCGATGGCGAAAATGTACGCTTCGAAAACCGCAATGAAAAATGCCATTGAAGCTGTTCAGGTTTATGGCGGATATGGATATACGGAAGATTATCCAGTTGAACGGCTGTTCCGTGATGCAAAAGTTTGTGAAATCTATGAAGGAACGAATGAAATACAGCATATCGTCATCAGCAAACATCTACTGAAGGACTAATATATCAAGGGGGATACCGACATGAATTTTCAATTGACAGAAGAACAAGAAATGCTCCGTAAAATGGTGCGCGACTTCGCAAAAAATGAAGTGGAGCCGACAGCTGCTGAGCGGGATGAAGAAGAACGCTTCGACCGGGAAATTTTCGATAAGATGGCAGAACTCGGACTGACCGGTATACCTTGGCCGGAGGAATACAATGGAATCGGATCAGACTTTGTCAGCTATGTCATTGCAGTAGAAGAATTATCCCGGGTATGTGCATCTACCGGTGTAACACTGTCTGCCCATATTTCCCTTGCCAGCTGGCCGATTTATAAGTTTGGGAACGAGGACCAGAAAAAGACATTCCTTGCTCAGCTCGCTTCCGGTGAGAAACTTGGAGCTTACGCGTTGTCTGAGCCCGGCGCCGGCAGTGACGTGTCATCGATGCGCACGCAGGCGAAACTGGACGGCGAACATTATGTCCTGAATGGAAGCAAGGTCTGGATTACCAATGGCGGGGTAGCGGATATCTACATTGTATTCGCTAAAACCGACCCGGACGCAGGGAGCCGCGGAATTAGTGCTTTCATCGTAGAAAAAGGTACACCTGGTTTTACGTTTGGTAAAAAAGAAAAGAAACTTGGCATTCGTTCCTCTCCAACCACAGAATTGATTTTTGAAGATTGCAAGGTACCAAAAGAAAATCTATTAGGCGAAGAGGGCAAAGGGTTCAAAATTGCGATGATGACCTTGGATGGCGGCCGTAACGGCATCGCAGCCCAGGCTGTCGGTATTGCCCAGGGAGCCTTGGATGCATCTGTTGGCTATGCGAAAGAGCGCGAACAGTTCGGTAAGCCGATCGCTCAGAACCAGGGTGTTTCTTTTAAACTTGCGGATATGGCGACAGAAGTCGAAGCTGCTCGTCTGTTGACTTATCAGGCAGCTTACCTGGAATCAGAAGGTAAGCCATATGCCAAAGCATCTGCCATGGCTAAGTTATACGCTGGTGATGCAGCAATGCGGATTACAGTCGAAGCTGTCCAGGTTTACGGCGGCTATGGCTATACAAAGGACTATCCGGTCGAGCGTTATATGCGTGACGCGAAAATCACCCAAATCTATGAAGGTACGAATGAAATCCAGCGTCTCGTCATCGGACGGATGCTGACGAAAGAATAGTAGAAAGGAAGCTATTATGCACCCATTAGCTGAACGGATCCAACAACAGGATATGAGAGCGCTGGCGAGAGCTATCACCCTCGTAGAAAATGATGCGCCGGAAAAATTGGATATGCTGAGTGAAATATTTTCCTTGAAAAAGAACGCTCACTATATCGGTATTACCGGCTCACCAGGAGCCGGTAAGAGCTCGCTCGTCAATCGGCTGCTTACCCATCTGCGTGAACAGGACCTGACGGTGGCAGTCATCGCGGTAGACCCGACCAGTCCGTTCAGCGGCGGTGCCCTGTTAGGGGATCGTGTCCGTATGAACCAGCATTTTACGGATCCCGGTATTTTTATCCGCAGTATGGCGACGCGGGGGAGCCTCGGTGGTCTTGCCCGGGCTACCAAGGATACGATCCGTGTCTGTGATGCTTACGGATTTGACGTCATTCTCGTAGAAACAGTGGGGGTCGGCCAGTCCGAGCTGGATATTATGAAAGTTGCCGATACGACAGGGCTTGTGCTTACGCCGAACAGTGGCGACGTCTTACAGATTTTCAAGGCAGGAATCATGGAAATCGCCAACCTTTTTATCATTAATAAAGCCGACTTGCCAGGAGTTCAGCGGTTAAAGACGACACTGGAAGAATACATGATGATCGCCAACCCGAAAGGCTGGGTGCCGCCGATCGTCCAGACGATTTCCACTCAAAATGAAGGAATTGGTGAGCTATGGAGTGAAATCCGTCGGCATCATGATTATTTGTACCAAACAGCCAAAGGGGAAGAACAGCGCCAACAGCAGTTGAAACTGGAAGTCTATGATTTAATCCGGGAAGAAATCTGGCGCGATGTCGAACGAACGATAGAAAGCGACCAGGAGAAACAGCAGGTTTTTCATAATGCCAGTGCCGACCCGTATCAGTTGGCTAAGGAATGGTTTCAGGAGTGGAAAGGGAAAGGAGGGAATAGCCATGACTGATCAACAGGTTCCCTCTTCCATCAAGGATCAGAACCTCGTTGAAAAAAGACGCAACCAGATGATCAAGGGTGCCGTATCTCTTTTCATCGAAAAAGGGTTCCATAAAACGACGACAAGGGAAATCGCGAAAGCTTCCGGGTTCAGCATCGGTACTCTCTATGAATATATCCGTACCAAAGAAGATGTGCTGTTTCTTGTCTGTGATTCGATTTATGAACGAGTGAAGGACAGGATGGAGCAGGTGATCGATACAGAAAAAAAGACGATCGACAGCCTCATCCATGCGGTCACTTCTTACTTCCAACTGATGGACGATATGCAGGATGAAGTCGTAGTCATGTATCAGGAAGTCAAGTCTCTTCCTCGTGATTCGCAGGAATATGTGCTGCAAAAAGAGAAAGATATGCTCGAAATGCTGACGCAGGTGATACGCAACAGCATTGCCGAACCGATGTCGGAGCAGGATATTTCACTCGTTGCCAACAATATATTCATCCAGGGCCAAATGTGGGGGTTCCGGCGCTGGATGCTGCAAAAAGAATTCACGCTCGAGAGCTATACCGAACGCCAGGTTCATTTTTTATTAGAAGGTCTCAACGTCAACAGCTTAAAGAATCACAAACTTCCTAACTAAAAGGGGGATGGAACGATGGAACAACCAAAGGTATATCAGCCGAAGTATCCCGTCCGATTCGTGACAGCTTCCAGCTTATTCGACGGTCACGATGCTTCGATCAATATCATGCGCCGGATTCTCCAATCAACTGGTGCCGAAGTGATCCACCTTGGTCATAACCGCTCAGTCGAAGAGGTCGTCAATGCAGCGATACAGGAGGATGTTCAAGGGATCGCCGTTTCTTCCTATCAAGGGGGACACGTCGAATACTTCAAGTATATGATTGACTTATTGAATGAAAAAGGAGCGGGCCATATCCGAGTGTACGGAGGTGGCGGTGGTGTCATTCTGCCACGTGAAATCAAAGAGCTCCATGATTATGGTGTCGCCCGCATTTTCTCACCGGAGGATGGCAGGGAGAACGGTCTTCAAGGCATGATCAATCAGATGATAGAAGAATGCGACTTCCTTCCACCACTAGTACCCGAAGAAACCGTCAAGGAACTGGAAAGCGGAAACCATCAGGCGATTGCCCGGTTCATCACTTACGTGGAGAATACACCAGAACAGGAACGGGAAGCGGCTGCCCAGTTTGAAGCTGCCGTGAAACAAAGTGAAACGAAAAATATTCCGGTATTAGGGATTACAGGTACAGGAGGAGCGGGGAAAAGCTCACTGACAGACGAATTGATCCGCCGCTTCCTTAATGAGATTCCGGATAAGAAAGTGGCCATCCTGTCGATTGACCCGACGAAGAAAAAGACAGGTGGGGCCTTACTAGGTGACCGTATTCGTATGAACGCAATTTTTAACCCCCGCGTCTACATGCGCTCGCTGGCAACACGTGATTCCAGATCTGAATTATCAAAAGCGATCGAAGAAGCGATCCAGGTCGTGAAAGCTGCAGGTGTGGATTTTGTCATCGTCGAAACTAGCGGTATCGGTCAAGGGAATGCGGCTGTCACAGATGTTTCCGATTTATCCATGTATGTGATGACCGCTGAATTTGGTGCTCCTTCCCAGCTTGAGAAAATTGATATGATCGATTTTGCTGACTTTATTGTTATTAATAAATTCGAACAGAAGGGCTCGGAGGATGCGTTCCAGCAAGTGCGGAAGCAATATGAGCGCAGTCATATGCTCTTCCATGAAGACCCGTCGACATTCCCGGTATTCGGAACGATTGCAAGCCAGTTCAATGATCCGGGCACAAACACCCTTTTTGCTGCGATCGTTGATAAGCTGAATGAAGACTATGCCTGGGAAGACACCACTTCCTTTGAAAGAACAGCCAGTGTGGAAAAGCAGAATGTCATCATTCCGAATGAGCGGAAGCAATACTTGCGCGACATAGCCATGCTGGTGCGCAACTATCATGATAATGCCGAGCAGCAGGCCGAAAAAGCCCGCAAACTCTATCAATTGAAGGGAACTGCAGAAGCGCTGGATGATGAGGAAGCGAAGGAAAAAATCGAGGCACTGATCCAGCAGTACGAGCGGGATATCGACCCGGATGCGAAAGAAAAGCTGGATGATTGGGATGATCTCCAAGAGCGCTACAGCGGAGATACGTATACGTTTAAGGTACGTGACAAGGAAATCACGATGGATTTGACGACAGAAAGCCTTGCCGGTCTGAAAATCCCGAAAGTCGCCTTGCCATCTTACACCGATTGGGGCGATCGCCTCGTCTGGCTGTTAAAAGAAAACGTACCAGGAGCTTTTCCATTTACCGCAGGGGTATTCCCGTTCAAGCGAAAAGGAGAAGATCCAAAGAGACAGTTTGCAGGTGAAGGAACGCCAGAACGTACCAACCGCCGATTCCATTACTTATCGAAAGATGATGATGCGAAGCGTCTGAGTACCGCATTTGATTCGGTAACATTGTACGGGGAAGACCCGGATGAACGTCCCGACATCTACGGAAAAGTCGGCGAAAGCGGTGTCAGCATCTGTACATTGGAAGATATGAAAAAGCTATATGACGGCTTTGATTTGACCAATCCTTTGACGTCTGTTTCCATGACGATCAATGGTCCTGCACCAATCATTTTAGCCATGTTTATGAACACAGCAATCGACCAGCAGCTTGAAAAATTTGAAGAAGAGAATGGACGTAAACCTGACAAAGAGGAAGTGGAGCAGATTAAAGCGGAAACGCTTCACGTTGTCCGGGGTACCGTCCAGGCTGACATTTTGAAAGAAGACCAGGGACAGAACACGTGTATTTTCTCAACGGAATTCGCATTGCGCATGATGGGGGATATTCAGCAGTATTTCATCGACCATGATGTCCGTAACTACTATTCTGTCTCCATTTCCGGCTATCATATTGCAGAAGCAGGCGCCAACCCGATTACCCAGCTCGCGTTCACGCTGGCAAACGGCTTCACATACGTCGAGTACTATTTAAGCCGTGGTATGGATATCAATAAGTTCGCACCAAACTTATCCTTCTTCTTCTCTAATGGTCTTGATCCGGAATATACCGTCATGGGCCGTGTTGCCCGCAGAATCTGGGCAATCATTATGAAAGAAAAATATGGTGCCAATGAGCGAAGCCAGAAGCTGAAGTACCATATCCAGACGTCTGGACGTTCCCTGCACGCACAGGAAATCAACTTTAATGATATCCGTACGACATTGCAGGCGTTGATTGCTATCCAGGATAACTGTAATTCGCTTCACACCAATTCTTATGATGAGGCGATCACCACACCGACAGAGGAATCCGTCCGCCGGGCCATGGCGATCCAGATGATCATCAGCAAGGAATTCGGTCTGACCAAAAATGAAAACTCCCTGCAAGGGGCGTATATTATTGAACAGTTGACCGATATGGTGGAAGAAGCAGTTCTTCAGGAGTTCGAACGAATCAACGATCGCGGCGGGGTATTAGGCGCCATGGAACGCCAATACCAGCGCGGTAAGATCCAGGAAGAATCGCTATACTATGAAAGCAAAAAGCATACCGGCGAACTGCCGATCGTGGGCGTAAACACTTACTTGAATCCGACACCGCCTTCAGAAGATGAAATCAATTCCATGGAAATCGCGCGTGCGACCAAAGAGGAAAAAGAACATCAAATCCAGTCCTTGCGCGCATTCCAACAATCGAATGAAGACGGAACAGAAGCAGCCTTGCAGCGCTTGAAAGAGGTAGCGGCAAGCAACGGTAACATCTTCGCGGAATTGATGGAAACCGTAAAGGTAGCGAGCCTTGGCCAAATCACCAACGCCCTCTACGAAGTAGGGGGACAATATCGCCGGAATATGTAAGATAGCATCGAAGTCGAGTATGAAACCGAAAAGGTATCATACTCGATTTTTTAGATAGCATCAGGGGGAGCGAGGGAACGGATCGATTTCTGCGGGCTTGTGCTGCCCTGCTTTTGGTGGGGATAAGAGACAATCTGGGAATATGGGAGACATCCCCCTAAGGAAGAGTGAAAATCTCCTATCGATAGGAGACAATTTTGAGAAAAAGAGAGACAAATTTTAAAAAAAGAGAGGATTAAACCTTATAAGAGAGACACTCATCTGGCTCGTGGCATGTCTGCAAAAATGCGCAAAAAACACTCCCAAACTGAGTGGGAGTGTTAGTTGTCATTAATGACCGCCGCCAACGTCGTCGTGGTCACCGGTCTGATTGATTTCTTTGATGTAAGGCGTCTTTTGTCCGTACCATTCGTAAGTAAAATCATAATTTTTTTCTTCATCTAAAAGCATCCAGGTATTTTCGTCTTTGACTTTATATTTTTCACCGTCTACATAAATATAATAGTCGTCCTCCGAATGATCCTTTTTCTCGATTTGGGCATCGCTCATTTCTTCGCTGTGCAGCATGCCGTAATTATTATAAAAGTAGACCCCACCAATAAGGACGGCCACAATGATAAGCAGCCACTTTGATGTCCGCATGATTCTCTCTCCTTTGTTTATGATAGCTGTAAGTCGGATAGACTTATTTTACGATAAAAACAGGTGGGAAACCAACTCAAAGGGTAAGGGAAATGTAAGGGTGGAAAGGAAAACCGGCCAATCATTGATTTTTATATACGCTAACCATATAATATGAGGTATGGTTAAATATGAGATACGTATGACTTAATGAATGTACACATATATACCTTAATTTTCATTAAAGGAGTGCTGAACCTTGAGCTTGAAACAGTATAGTAAAGATCAGATTGAAGAAATGTCTATGATCGATCTTGCAGCAGTCATGCTGGAAGAAAAAAGAGAGGCAGTCGACTTCAATGACCTATTCCACGAAATTGCAGATATGAAGGGCTACACGGAAAAGGAGAAAGAAGATTTTATCGCCCAGTTTTATACGGATATGAATATTGATGGTGGCTTCATGACCATTGGTACGAATAAGTGGGGGTTGAAACGCTGGTATCCAGTGGAGCAGATGGAAGAAGAAATTTCCAACCTTCCGAAGAAGCGTAAGAAGAAAAAGGCGAAGCGTAAAGAAGTAACAGCTGATGAAGCATTGTTCGAAGAAGATTTGGATGAAGAACTCGATTTGGACGATGAGGATCTGGATCTTGATGAGAGCGGTAATGACTTCGAAGGTGATTATGATAATGATGATCTCGACGAAGAAGATGAAGAAGTCATTGAGGATGATATCAGCTTTGTAGGTGATGATGAAGAGGAAGATGACGACCTCTAATTGCTCCTT
The DNA here is from genome assembly GCF_900176565.1 of Thalassobacillus devorans. Taxonomy (GTDB): domain Bacteria; phylum Bacillota; class Bacilli; order Bacillales; family Halobacillaceae; genus Thalassobacillus; species Thalassobacillus devorans_A. Next base: position 767,721 of record NZ_FXEH01000005.1, on the reverse strand, counting down.
GACTTTCAAATCGTAAATCAGTACAATTCTATTTGGGCTCTTAAAATTACGTTGAACGAATTTCAAAAGCGCTCCCCATAATAGGGGAGCGCTTTTTATTTTTTACTATGAAAAATTAAGCTCTCGCCATAAGTACTTGGCGATAGCAGGTTTTTCTAAATTGCTCCAGCCTATAAAACAGGATTTCTATGACTGCTGAAGGAACCAGTAGGTCATGATATAAGAAAGATTAAAGAAGAAAGAGGGATGACCGTGACAAAGTACATTTTTGTAACAGGTGGGGTTGTATCTTCCTTAGGTAAAGGGATTACTGCCGCTTCACTTGGCCGCTTATTGAAAAACCGTGGATTGAAAGTGACTATCCAAAAGTTTGATCCATATTTGAACGTGGACCCTGGGACGATGAGTCCCTACCAGCACGGGGAAGTTTTCGTAACGGAAGATGGCGCCGAGACAGACCTGGACCTGGGCCATTATGAGCGTTTCATCGATATCAACTTGAATAAGTTCAGTAATGTGACAACTGGGAAAGTATATTCCCATGTTATTAAAAAAGAACGACGCGGGGACTACTTGGGTGGAACCGTGCAGGTCATTCCGCATATCACTAATGAAATTAAAGAACGTGTTTTCCGTGCCGGCCATGAAACCAATGCAGATGTCGTCATTACAGAAATTGGCGGAACAGTAGGAGATATTGAATCCCTTCCTTTCCTGGAAGCGATTCGCCAAATCAAAAGTGACATTGGACGAGACCATGTCATGTACCTGCATTGTACACTTGTCCCATACATCAAGGCTGCAGGGGAAATGAAGACAAAGCCGACCCAGCATAGCGTCAAAGAACTGCGCTCGCTTGGTATCCAGCCGGATGTAATTGTATTACGTACAGAAATGGAAATATCAGAAGAAATGAAAGAGAAAATCGCCTTATTCTGCGATCTCAATAAACAGGCAGTTATCGAGTGTCCGGATGCAGATACATTATATAAAATTCCGTTGATTCTTCAGGATCAGAAACTGGACCAGCTGACGTGCGATCATTTTGGATTGGATTGCAAGCCGGCAGAGATGGCAGAGTGGAACCAGCTTGTCGATAAAGTAACCCATTTATCCAAAAAAGTGAACATCGCCCTCGTCGGTAAATATGTGGAATTGCCAGATGCTTATATTTCCGTTGTAGAAGCGATGAAGCATGCCGGTTACCCATATGATGCCGATGTCAATATCAACTGGGTCAATTCCGAAGAGGTGGACCCTTCCAATGTGGAAGATAAACTTGCTGGAGTAGATGGCATTCTTGTACCTGGCGGCTTCGGCGACCGTGGTATTGAAGGTAAGATTGAAGCGATTCGTTATGCACGAGAAAATAAAGTGCCGTTCCTTGGCATTTGCCTGGGAATGCAATTGGCTACTGTGGAATTTGCAAGAAACGTACTCGGCCTGGAAGGTGCTCATTCTGCCGAAATCGATCCATCGACACCGCATGCGATCATCGACCTTCTCCCGGAACAAAAAGAAGTGTCCGACCTCGGGGGAACACTGCGTCTTGGTATCTACCCGTGTAAGCTGACAGAAGGTTCCAAAGCAAAAGAAGCCTATGGCGAAGAAGTTATTTATGAACGCCACCGCCACCGCTTCGAGTTCAATAACCATTACAGGGAACAAATGGAGGAAAAAGGATTCTCCTTCACTGGTACAAGCCCGGATGGCCGTTTGATTGAAATCATCGAAGTGGAAGATCATCCTTGGTTTGTGGCAAGCCAGTTCCACCCGGAATTCAAATCCCGTCCAACTCGTCCGCAAGAGTTGTTCTACGGATTCATCGGAGCAGCTTCCGCCCATAATAAATAATAAAAAAGCGCGAACCCTCATCGAAGGTTTCGCGCTTTTTTTCCATTTCCTGGACACCCCTGGGGTGCAGAGCGGGACTTATTCGTATTCGGACAGGATTTCTTTTACTGTAATATAGATAGCATAATAGCTGTACAATCCTGCCATCGCGCTTGGAAAACAGATTCGTTCCATATCAAAAGGAAGCAGGGGTTCGGTCACTTTTGTATCAATCGGGAAGTCCGCTTGCTTAAATAGTGGATCATCATTCGTTTTCACAGCAGAAAGACCGATGACCTGGGCACCTTGCTCCTGTGCTTCCTTCATGATGGTAATCGCTTCTTCATGATCGGCAAACCTGGAAGCCACAATCACCCGGTCAATGGAAGTCAATGCTGCACCAGGTTCATAGCGTCGGCATTTCGGCAATGTTTCTATTCCGTCGATCATTTCCGATTCAATTGCCAGCATTTCCTCAAAGCCTTTTACATAGATGCTGCCATCCCCTATAATAGCCTGAGCTAATGCACGCGCTGCATCTTCGATAGCTAATGCTTCCTTCTCCTGAATTTGCTGAAATTTACCAGTCAACTGGGTCGTTAGCATTTTTAACATGAACATCCCCCTTTATTTTTCCATTCAGTTTTCATAGCTTAGCATAAATCCGAAAGCTTGAGAACAAATTAACCGGCTAATAAGCAGGAAATAAGTCAATTTATATCGAATGGAAAGAGAAGGAGGTATCGGATGAAGCGTAATTTAATTGCAGAAAGGTAGGCGAGCAATCATGGCCAAAGAAGTGTTGATTGTAGACGACCAGCCAGGGATCAGGCTCTTACTGGAAGAAGTGGTCAAAGGAGAAGGGTACGCGGTATCAACCGCGGAAACCGGAAAGGAAGCCCTTGACTATATTGAGAAAAATGACCCGAGCCTGCTGGTGGTTGACTATAATCTTCCGGTCATGAATGGCGGGGAACTGCTGCACCGTTTGAATGAGACAGGATACGACAAACCAGCCATTCTGATGACTGGATTATCCGTGGAAAGCCTCGGGGAAGAGAAGGATTTCCACTTTGTAAAGAAAGTGGTGTCTAAACCCTTCAATATCATGGATATCCGGGAAGAAATCTCCAAAATCTTGCAATAATAGTTGTACAAAAAATGACTTTTTGAGAAAATTATTGATGTAAGCGCTCTTTCGTTCTCCGGTTGTTGCACCTTCTTCTGGGTATTGGTATTCTTATACTGTGATTAAACTTACATAGCATATCTGTGATACGTCTTGCACATGTGCTAGTAAATAATATACCTATCGAAGGAGGAGCTTTCATGCCTTTAGTATCAATGAAGGAAATGCTCGAAACTGCGAAGGAACAGCGCTACGGCGTTGGGCAGTTTAACCTGAATAACTTAGAATACGCGCAAGCGATTCTTCAAGCAGCAGAAGAAGAAAAATCACCAGTCATCCTCGGTGTATCCGAAGGTGCAGCAAGATATATGGGTGGTTTCAATGTCGTAGTATCCATGGTAAAAGCACTGATGGATGCTTATGGAACTACTGTTCCTGTTGCGATTCATCTGGACCATGGTTCCAGCTTCGAGAGCTGTGCAAAAGCGATTCATGCCGGATTCACTTCTGTCATGATCGATGCATCCCATGACCCGCTTGAAGAAAACATTGCTGTTACGAAAAAAGTAGTCGAGCTTGCACATATGCATGGCGTATCTGTTGAAGCAGAACTTGGCCGTGTTGGTGGACAAGAAGATGACTTGATTGTTGATGACGCAGAAGCAGCTTATGCTATTCCGTCTGAATGCAAACAGCTTGTGGATGAAACTAATGTTGACGTATTTGCGCCAGCACTGGGTTCTGTACATGGGCCCTACAAAGGGGAGCCTAACCTGGGCTTTGACCGCATGGAAGAAATCATGGGTCTTGTCGATAAGCCGCTTGTCCTGCACGGTGGTACTGGCATCCCGACTCATGACATCAAAAAAGCTATTTCTTTTGGTACTGCAAAGATTAATGTCAATACAGAAAACCAGGTTGCCCAGGCGAAAGCAGTACGTGAAGTACTGGCTGAAAAGCCGGACCTTTACGATCCGCGTAAGTACCTTGGACCAGGACGCGACGCCATCAAAGAAACAGTCATTGGTAAAATGCGTGAATTCGGTTCTTCTAACAAAGCGTAAATAATGAAGTATGTCCAAAGGAAGCCGTTGCTAGAAACGGTTTCCTTTTAACAATCTTATGAAAACGCAACCATCGATAGGGAGGATTATTTACATGAAATTTTTTATTGATACAGCGAATATCGACGATATCAAAGAAGCCAATGCTTTAGGCGTGCTGGCAGGGGTTACGACTAACCCCAGCCTGGTAGCTAAAGAAGGTGTTTCTTTTCATGAACGTTTGCAGGAGATCACAAAGGAAGTCGAAGGTTCTGTCAGTGCGGAAGTTGTTTCTGAAGATGCAGAAGGAATGATCCGGGAAGGGAAGGAACTGGCAGCCATCGCACCGAATATTACCGTTAAGGTGCCAATGACGCTGGAAGGTTTGAAAGCAGTCAAAGCCTTGTCTGAACTTAACATCAAAGTCAACGTCACATTGATTTTTTCTGCTAATCAGGCTTTGCTCGCGGCGAGAGCGGGCGCTGCATATGTTTCCCCGTTCTTAGGCCGTCTGGATGATATCGGGCATAACGGAATGGACCTGATTGCGCAGATTGCGGAAATTTTCGATCGCCATGGAATTGAAACGGAAATCATCGCCGCATCTGTCCGTCATCCCGTCCACGTCACAGAAGCAGCACTGAACGGCGCACATATCGCTACGGTTCCTTTCAAAGTATTAAGCCAATTGGTTAAACATCCATTGACTGACCAGGGAATTGAAAAGTTTCTTTCGGATTGGAATCAGAGTCAACAAAAATAAGCATGAAATTGGTAAAATTGTACAAACTAACAGCGCAGGAACAGGTTGACTGAAAACTGGATTTCTATTAAGAGTACCGGGAAAGTCAATCAATCGGACAATCGCCGGTGAATGCTTGTTAAATGCCTGACATTTGCGGGTGGATTGCAGGACATAAAAGCGAGGAGTTAGCCATGCAAAAATTACTTGTAGAAGGCGGAAAAAGATTAGAGGGGACAGTCAGAATCGGTGGTGCGAAAAACAGCGCGGTTGCTTTGCTTCCTGCGGCGATTCTGGCGGATTCTCCAGTCACGATCGAAGGCCTGCCGAAAATTTCTGACCTGCAGATTCTGAGCGACCTGCTCGAGGAAATCGGCGGTACAGTGAAAAAAGAGGGGCAGACGATTGAAATCGATCCGAGTGAAATGATTTCGATGCCATTGCCAAATGGAAAAGTGAAAAAGCTGCGAGCATCCTACTATTTCATGGGAGCGATGCTTGGCCGGTTCAAAAAAGCAGTCATTGGTCTTCCCGGCGGCTGTCATCTTGGCCCTCGCCCAATCGATCAGCATATTAAAGGCTTTGAAGCGCTTGGGGCGCAGGTGACTAATGAGCAGGGGGCTATCTATCTGCGTGCAGAAGAGCTGCGCGGGGCACGGATCTATCTGGATGTCGTCAGTGTCGGCGCGACCATCAATATTATGCTGGCAGCGGTAAGGGCTAAAGGAAAAACGGTTATCGAAAATGCTGCCAAGGAACCGGAAATCATTGATGTAGCGACCTTGCTTACCAGTATGGGGGCGAAGATCAAGGGTGCAGGAACCGATGTCATCCGGATTGAAGGTGTGGATCAACTTAGCGGCTGTAACCACACCATCATTCCTGACCGTATCGAAGCGGGAACCTATACGATTCTAGCAGCAGCGCTTGGGGATGGAATCCTGATCGATAACGTAATTCCTCAACACTTGGAATCCCTGCTTGCCAAACTGCGTGAGATGGGAGTCACAGTGGAAGAAAGCGATGAGCAATTGTTCATTAAAACGAGCGATAAGCTGAAGAGTGTCGATATCAAAACACTCGTGCACCCAGGTTTTCCAACGGATTTACAGCAGCCGTTCACGTCGCTTTTGACAAAAGCATATGGGACAGGTGTCGTCACTGATACAATCTATCAGGCACGTTTCAAGCATATCGACGAACTGCGACGTATGAATGCCCACATTAAAGTGGAAGGTGGAGCCGCGATTGTGGCAGGTCCATCTCCGTTACAAGGGGCGAAAGTCAAAGCGACCGACCTCCGTGCCGGAGCAGCACTTGTTATTGCTGGTCTGATGGCTAAGGGGATTACAGAAGTCACCGGAATCGAGCATATCGAGCGAGGATATGAGGACCTCGTAGAGAAGCTAACGAATCTAGGTGCGACCATCTGGCATGAAAAAATGACCGAAGAAGAAGTAGAGCAGTTCCAGAATTCATAGGATCTTAGTTTCCATGGAGATGAGGAAAAATTCAGATATGAATGGAGAGGAAAAACCATGGAAAGAAGTTTGACAATGGAATTAGTACGTGTCACCGAAGCGGCGGCACTTAAATCGGCACGATGGATGGGAAGAGGGAAAAAAGAGGAAGCGGATGACGCAGCGACATCTGCCATGCGTGACGTCTTTGATACCATCCCGATGAAAGGTACTGTCGTTATTGGTGAAGGGGAAATGGATGAGGCACCGATGCTTTATATTGGGGAAAAGCTCGGTAATGGATACGGTCCACGTGTCGACGTTGCTGTCGACCCTCTGGAAGGGACCAACATTGTTGCACAGGGGACATGGAATGCTCTCGCGGTAATTGCGATTGCCGATCATGGTGCCCTGCTTCATGCCCCTGATATGTATATGGATAAAATCGCAGTCGGTCCGGAAGCAGTAGGGAAAGTAGATATCAATGCTTCGATTGCGGACAACCTGAAGGCGGTAGCTGAGGCGAAGAATAAAGATGTGGAAGATGTTGTGGCTATCGTTTTGAACCGAAAACGCCATGAAGGGATCATTGAAGAAATCCGTCAAGCTGGCGCGAGGATCAAACTGATCCCGGATGGTGACGTAGCAGCAGCCATCAACACGGCATTTGATCATACCGGCGTTGATATTCTGTTTGGCTCTGGCGGTGCTCCTGAAGGAGTACTTGCTGCCGCGGCATTGAAATGCCTTGGCGGAGAAATACAAGGCAAGCTCCTCCCTGCTAACGATGAGGAGCTGGAGCGCTGCAAAAGCATGGGCATTGCAGACATCGACAAAGTCCTGTACATGGACGATTTTTGTTCCGGTGATGACGCGATCTTTGCCGCTACCGGCGTAACAGACGGCGAATTGCTGCAAGGTGTCCAGTTCAAAGGGACGAAAGCAACGACCCAGACTGTCGTCATGCGTGCCAAATCAGGGACTGTCCGTTTTATCGACGGTGACCACAGTTTGAAAAAGAAACCGAATCTAGTAATCAGACCATAACTGGCAAGGGAGCCGTCCTGACGGCTTCCTTTTCCCTTATAAAAGCCGCAAAACAAACGTACAGGAAAGTAATTTGATTTTTTTTATGTTTTATATTGAATAGTTTCATGGAAAAGAGTTAAAATGATTAAAGTTTAATCAACCCGTTAATAGTGAAAAACCTCTGTAAGCTTCTGATTATAGCTTCGAGAATATCTTCTCTCACTTCCTAAGAAGTGTTCTGCTAAAAGTACAGCATCTTTTGCTAAGTGTATGGCTGTCCCCTCCTACTTTTCATTTTTCGTTAGATAGATAGTGTTGCAGGGCTCGAGACGGCAGACGGACAAGTAACAAAAATATAATAGTGTGGTGATTTTGTGGCTGAATTGACAATCTCTCATTTAGAAACGTTGACTCTCAAAGATTTATATGCACTGGCACGGCAGTTCAAAGTGTCTTATTACGCTAAACTCACAAAACGCGAACTGATTTTTGCGATTTTGAAAGCACAGGCCGAAAAAGGCGGCTATTTATTCATGGACGGAATCCTGGAAATCATCCCATCAGAAGGGTTCGGTTTCTTGCGTCCAATCAATTATTCACCTAGCGCGGAGGATATCTACATTTCTGCGTCCCAAATTCGTCGTTTTGATTTGCGGAACGGAGATAAAGTATCTGGTAAAGTCCGTCCGCCAAAAGAAAATGAACGTTATTACGGCCTCCTGCATGTTGATGCCGTCAATGGCGAAGATCCCGAGACAGCGAAAGAACGTGTCCACTTCCCGGCATTGACGCCGCTATATCCGGATCGAATGATGAAGCTGGAAACAAAAAGCAAGAACATTTCAACCCGAGTAATGGATATGATGGCTCCTGTAGGGTTCGGACAGCGTGGACTGATTGTGGCACCACCAAAAGCAGGGAAAACGATGCTGCTTAAGGAAATCGCAGACAGTGTTTCTAAAAACCATCCCGATGCCAAGCTGATCATTCTGCTCGTCGATGAACGACCGGAGGAAGTAACAGACATCGAACGTTCTGTAGCTGCCGATGTCGATGTCGTCAGCTCAACATTTGATGAGGTACCGGAGAACCATATCAAAGTTTCTGAACTGGTGCTCGAGCGTGCCATGCGTCTCGTAGAACAAAAGCGTGATGTCATCGTTTTGATGGACAGCATCACACGCCTGGCCCGTGCCTACAACCTGGTCATACCGCCAAGCGGCCGTACGCTTTCCGGCGGGATCGACCCGGCAGCGTTCCACCGTCCGAAGCGATTCTTTGGGGCTGCCCGTAATATTGAAGAAGGCGGCAGCTTTACGATTTTAGCTACCGCACTCGTCGATACGGGTTCCCGCATGGATGATGTCATCTATGAGGAATTCAAAGGTACCGGGAACATGGAACTTCATTTGGATCGCAGCCTGGCGCAGCGCCGTATCTTCCCGGCAATCGATATTCTTCGCTCCGGTACACGGAAAGAGGAATTGCTGCTTCCGAAAGCGCATCTGGAAAAAATGTGGGCGGTCCGCAAAACATTGTCCGATACGCCTGATTTCGCGGAGCGTTTCTTACGCAGGTTAAGAACTTCTAAGAATAACGAAGAGTTTTTCGATATCATGGATAAAGAGATGAAAGGCAAATCGACAGGGAGAAGAACACAGACTTCAGGAAAATAAAACAAGTTCTTGCATTGCAAAAATGCCCCTGTTATAATCATTCTATGTGAGTTTCGAGACAGGGCAGATTCTGCCTGATACGGCTCTTACAATAACTCTGTTTCCAAAGGATTCAGGGCAAAAAGGAGTGGAAGAACATGAAAAACGGCATTCATCCAGAATACCGCAAAGTCGTATTTCAAGACACAAGTTCTGATTACAAGTTTCTAACTGGATCCACTAAGGACTCCAACGAAACTATCGAATGGGAAGATGGCAACACTTACCCATTGATCCGCGTGGAGATCAGCTCAGCTTCTCACCCGTTCTACACAGGTAAGCAAAAAGCTGACAAAGAAGGCGGACGTGTCGATCGCTTTAAGAAAAAATATAACATTAAGTAATCTTCGTTATCCTGATAGGGATAGACGAATTCACGCGAAAAACAGGCAAATTGTCTAACTTTGCCTGTTTTTTTGTACGAAAGAGGGCTGTCGCAGGAATGCCGTCAGCCCTCTTCTTCTGTGTTAACGCCTGTTTGTTCGAGATGGAGATTCGGGAAGGGAGCGACTAACAACGTGTATGTGATGAAGCAAAGCGGTTGGGTAGAAGTGATTTGTGGCAGTATGTTCAGTGGTAAGTCCGAAGAGTTGATTCGTCGTGTTCGCCGTGCTACATATGGCAATCTGTCTGTTCGGGTGTTCAAGCCCTTGATCGACGATCGTTATTCCGAAGATGCAATCGTCTCTCATAATGGAACCTCTGTGCTCGCCCGCCCTGTAGAGCACTCTGGAGAAATTTTGAAGGCGGTCGACGATACGATCGATATTGTCGGTATTGATGAAGTGCAATTTTTTGATGAAGAAGTAGTAGACGTCGTGGAGGAGCTTGCAGATAAAGGTATCCGTGTCATAGTCGCAGGCCTTGATACCGACTTCCGTGGTGTACCATTCGGTTGTATGCCGGAATTGATGGCATTAAGTGAAATGGTAACAAAGCTGAATGCGATCTGCCCTGTTTGTGGTTCACCGGCGAGCCGTACGCAGCGTTTGATTGATGGAAAGCCAGCTTCCTATGACGACCCAATCATCATGGTCGGAGCATCAGAATCATACGAGCCCCGCTGCCGCCACCACCATGAAGTACCAAACAAGCCCAGGCAATCGCAGCTGAAAGCCAAAATTTCCAATTAAACGATTTTAAACAATCAAGCATCAAAACCTTCCAAGGAGGTTTTGGTGCTTTTTTTGACTAAACGTGTTATTGAGGTTTATTAATTCATATTTTCTAACTCCGCGGGCATGCTAAAAGAAAAGTGCAAGGAGTGGAAATTCATGAAATATCATGTGACTGCAATAATGGTTTTTACAGCGATTCTCCTGGCAGCATGCGGAGGAGATGAACAAGGCCAGGGACCTACCCAGGACTTGATGGATACACAGCATCCAGAAGAAAGAGGCTCACAAATCGATAACCCTCGTACAATCAATAACGTCGGTGACAGCTGGGGGTTAAAGCAGGATAGGGAAAAAGTCAGACAGGCTGCTGAAAGTGTGCCGGGAGTCGAAGTAGAACGCGTCATATTAGAAGGTCCGATCGTACGTGTCACGGCAAATGTGGATAACGGACGTTTGGCCGACGGTGAACGCGAAGAGTGGGAAGAGCAAATTGAACAGGCAATATACCGCGCCGTACCACGATACGATATCGAAGTGCGGGTGCGCTAAAAGACTCATCTTCAGGCGGCTAAAAAGCTGCCTTTCTTTTTTTGTTTAACCCGTCATCTTGTAAGTGCAATGTCTCTATAATATAATTAGACTGTTATAGAGAAAGAGGTGGATCAACATGTTAGAACGTTTGCAATCCCTTGAAGATCGTTATGAAAAATTGAATGAACTCCTCAGTGATCCGGAGGTCATCAGTGATCCCAATAAATTGCGCGAGTACTCCAAAGAACAGTCGGACCTGGAAGAGACCGTTCAGGCTTATCGTGAATATAAAGAGATCAGCAACCAATTGGACGATGCAAAAGTGATGCTGAAGGATAACCTGGATGATGATATGCATGAAATGGTAAAAGAAGAAATCGATGAATTGAACCCGCAAAAAGAAGAACTCGAGGAACGGTTGAAGTTCCTGATGCTGCCGAAAGACCCTAATGATGATAAAAACGTCATCATGGAAGTTCGCGGGGCAGCCGGCGGTGATGAAGCAGCTTTATTTGCCGGGGATTTATTCCGTATGTATACCCGCTACGCAGAGACACAGGGGTGGAAGGTAGAAGTCATCGAGTCTCATCAAAATGATGTCGGCGGCTATAAGGAAGTCATTTTTATGGTGAATGGACAGGGGGCATACTCCAAGCTAAAATATGAAAATGGTGCTCACCGTGTCCAGCGTGTACCGGAAACAGAATCCGGCGGTCGTATTCACACCTCGACAGCGACTGTAGCGGTACTTCCGGAAGCAGAGGAAGTGGAAGTCGAAATTCATGATAAGGATATCCGTGTCGATACATTCGCATCCAGTGGTCCAGGCGGTCAGAGTGTCAACACGACCATGTCTGCCGTGCGTCTGACACACGAACCTACGGGAGTTGTCGTTTCGTGTCAGGATGAAAAGTCACAGATTAAGAACAAAGAAAAAGCGATGAAGGTACTCCGTGCCCGTATTTACGACAAGTTTCAGCAGGAAGCACAGGCGGAGTATGATGAAAACCGTAAATCTGCTGTCGGGTCCGGGGACCGTTCCGAACGAATCCGTACGTATAACTTCCCACAAAGCCGTGTCACTGATCACCGTATCGGTTTGACGATCCAAAAGCTTGATCAGATTCTTGAAGGCAAGCTGGATGAAATTCTTGATGCTTTGATTGTGGAAGAACAGACGAAAAAACTGGAACAGATTGGTGAATAACATGGGAAGAGCTTTTACCACTATTGAGGAAGCCCGGCGTTGGGCTTCTCTTTTTTTAAAAACACATCACCGCGAAGAGCGTGTCGCAGACTGGCTGCTCGAGCATCATCTCAATATGACCTATACTGGGCTGCTCGTCCATGGACGCGACCCTTTTCCTGATGATAAACGGAAACCTTTTGTGAAGGATGTTGAGCAGCATGCGGAAACGGGGATACCGGTCCAGCACTTGACTGGCTGGGCGGAATTTTATGGACGACGATATACGGTCAACGCTGACGTCCTAGTGCCAAGACCGGAGACAGAAGAGCTGGTTGAGGGAGTGCTGCAATTGCTTCACCAGACATCCCGCTCCAATCCTTTGAACATTGTAGATCTTGGAACCGGGAGTGGGGCGATTGCCTGTACACTCGCGCTTGAAGCGGAAAATGTTGAGGTTCATGCAACGGACATCTCGGCAGAAGCCTTACAAGTGGCCGGTCAAAATGCGAAGAACCTTGGTGCGGAAGTCATCTTTCATCAAGGAGATTTCCTTTCACCGGTTGCCAGCCAGGAATTTGATATCATTGTTTCCAATCCGCCGTATATTTCCTATGCCGAACAGGAAGAGCTGTCCGAAACAGTCAGTCAATTCGATCCTCACCTGGCGTTATTTGCAGAGGACGAAGGTCTTGCTGCCTACCGGACAATCGCCAGACAGATAAAGCAATCAGGTTCCAGTCCTCAGCTGATCGCCTTCGAAATCAGCCATCAACAGGGGGAAGCGGTCAGAGCGATTATGGAAGAGGAGCTGCCTGTCTATCAAATTGAAATACGTACGGATATCAATGGAAAGCCACGCATGATTTTTGCAATAGCAGAAAATTAATAGATTAAGAGTTTAAAAACAGATTGTCCTGCCCATACTTGAAAACAAGAAGGGGGCAGGAACAATGAAAAAAGCACTTATATCGCTTATTATTATTACGATTTTTATAACAGCTTCACCGATCACAACAACAGGGGCAACAACTACTGGACCGGAATACCAGGTTATCCCGGATGAGGCGATTCGTCTTCGGATACTGGCTAACAGCAATGGAGAAGACGATCAGGAATTGAAGCGGGAGATCCGCGACAAAGTCAATGAGGAAATTACCACGTGGGTTGAAAAGCTGACATCGATCGAAACAGCAAGGACATTGATCGAACGGCGAATTGGAGAGGTAGAGAAGATCGTTGCTGACACACTGGAAGATGCAGAAGTGGATCAGGCCTATCAGGTAAAATACGATGATCGGGTGGAATTCCCGACTAAGCTGTACGGTAATTTTATCTACCCGGCTGGCACGTATGAAGCTATTTTGATTACGCTGGGAGCAGGCAAAGGCGATAATTGGTGGTGCGTATTATTCCCGCCGCTATGTTTCCTCGATTTTGGCAACGGTACTTCCACAGCATCCGCTGCGGACGCAGGTCAGGAGACAAGCGCGCAGCCAGGCACACAGGAAGTGGAAGTAGAATTTTTCCTCGTAAAAGTCTGGAATCAGATTAAATCTCTATTTTCTTAGCATAATTCGCACACTCCTTTTCATAGATTAGTGATAGAAAAGGAGTGTGTTTTTGTTATGGAAATTATTAAGCTGGAAGAAAAACACTGGAAACTATTAAAAAATAAGTATAACCACCCGGCAAATGTTACCTGGAATCGTGACGAACTCCTTTCGGATGGATTCTTGATCCAGGAAGGTCAGATGCTGCTCGGCAGCTATCTGCTGAAACCAATGGGACAGTCGACGGTGCAGTTGAAACAGCTGACCTTATTCAGTGAAGCGACACCGGAATTATTGCTGGTAATTTTCCAAGCTATCATTGCAGACATTAACCAATCAGAATATGAGTCAGTTGTCGTAAACAGTCACTCACAACAGCTGGACACATTGTTGAGGCATTTCGATTTCAAGCCCTCTGATTCTGAGCAGTTACCAACAGGTACTGACTTATCCACAGAGAATTCCTGGATTTATGTATCCAATTGAGAAAAGTTATACACGTCTGTGGGTGATTTGTGTGGATAAATGGAGTGTCCTGTGTAAAACTTACACAAAATCGTGGAATTACAGGCTTTTTTAATGAGAGAATTGTCTACAAAATGTGAATAACTTGTGATTAACTCCTTTACTTGCTTCCTGAGATCTCCCGTCGCATAATAGCAGTAGACGATTTGTGAAGGAGCTTAAAGAATGATGCCTGCAGAAACAAAAGTGTGGAAAATAGATCCGATGCGTATAGAGGAGCACCAAAATGATATCAAGCGAGCAGCTGAACTACTGAAACAACAGGAGGTAGTAGCCTTTCCGACAGAAACCGTGTATGGACTGGGCGCTGATGCAACCAGTGAACAGGCGGTCCGCCGTATATTTGAAGCAAAAGGACGGCCTTCGGACAACCCGCTGATTGTTCACGTGGCACAGCCTGAGCAAGTGCACCAGCTGGTAACTGAAATTCCAGAGATGGCTAAAAAATTGATGGAAGCATTCATGCCGGGGCCACTGACATTGGTAATGGAAAGCAGTGGCGCTGCTGCCCAAAATGTTACAGCCGGGTTATCAACAGTAGCCGTACGAATACCTGACCATCCTGTCGCCCTTTCGTTATTGGAAGCATGTGAAGTACCACTGGCGGCTCCAAGTGCCAACCGCTCAGGGCGGCCGAGCCCGACAACTGCCGATCATGTCTTTCAGGATTTAAACGGAAGGATAGCGGGTTTGATCGATGGTGGTGCAACGGGGGTTGGTCTTGAGTCCACGGTAGTCGACTGTACCAGTGAAATCCCCATCATTCTGCGTCCCGGTGGCATTACCAGGCAGCAAATGGAAGCAGCTGTGGGCACGACTATGATGGATCCTGCTCTTGCTTCTCAACAGGAAGCTCCAAAATCCCCTGGAATGAAATACACCCACTATGCTCCAGAAGCACCACTATGGCTGATTGATGGAGACGACCAGTTTTTTAAGGATCAGCTTTATACCATTGAACAGGACGGCAGCCGTGTCGGAATAATCGCCAGCAATGAACTGGCCGGGCAGCTTCCAGGTCAGCGAGTCCTTGCTTGCGGATCCCGGGAAAATTTGAAAGAAATTGCCGTACATCTATATAGCGCGCTCCGCGAATTCAAAAAAGCAGATGTCGATGTCATTCTTTGCGAAACTTTTTCGGAAGAAGAGTATGGAGAAGCAATTATGAACCGTCTGCAAAAAGCGGCTGTTAAGAAAATTAACCAATTTTGATAAAAGCATATCGAAGCACCTCCCCGCATATAGTGAGATAGCATGTCCGGGGAGGTTTTTCTATGGAAACCGTTTGGTTAGGGGAGTTCACATCCTTATTTATACTTGCATTCGCACTCGGATTGGATGCGTTTTCGGTGTCGTTGGGCATGGGAATGCAGCGGATGCGATTGAAACGAATATTTTTCTTAGGTATGTTAGTAGGTATGTTTCACATCCTCATGCCATTTATCGGAATAATTATCGGCAAGCTTGTGTTTGCGCCGTTGAGTGATATGACAATGCTGATTGGAGGACTGTTGTTGATTGGGATTGGGGCTCACATGTTTTTTTCTTCCTTCCGTGACGATAAAAAGCCCCAGTCGCCTATCGGGATCGGTGTTGTACTATTCGCTTTCAGCGTCAGCCTCGACAGTTTTTCCGCCGGTCTGAGTCTTGGACTCTCCGGAGTCGGGGTGCTGATGGCGGTATTGATGTTTGGGGTAATGAGCATGATCCTTACATGGACAGGCTTCCTGCTTGGGCGGAAAGCGAAAGGCTTTCTTGGTGTATATAGTGAATTGCTGGGCGGCAGCATTTTATGTGGTATCGGTCTCAACATGCTGTTCTAATGTTTCAAGCTTTCTCCTATGGTAAAATAATAAGGTGAAAACAGGGATACTAGGAGGAGTTCAGGCTATGAATATACTGTTCGTCTGCACCGGAAATACATGCCGCAGCCCGATGGCAGAAGCATTACTCATAAATAAAGCCGGCGATGTGAACGTTCAATCCGCCGGGATTTTTGCCGGAAGTGGAATGCCCATTTCTGAGGGAGCGAAACAAGTGCTGAAGAAACAAGGGATCGACATCGATCATCAATCCCAGCCGGTGACACCGGAGCTGCTGGAATGGGCGGACCTCGTTTTGACGATGAGCGAACAGCATAAACAGTCACTCGCCATGCAATACGAGCAGTGGCAGGATAAATATTTTACTCTGAAAGAATATGCAGCCAAAGATCAGGCCTCCGATTGGGAGGATCTGAAACAGGCTTATACGGAAATGGAAGAGAAACGGATCCAGTTTATCAACAAACACCGGAATGACTATGGTGAAGAAACCATGCAGGAAAAACTATATGAAGCATTGAAAGATGATTTGGAAGAAATCCGTAAGATGGAAAGTAACCTCCCGAGCTTTGATATCAGTGACCCGTTTGGGGGAAATGAAACAATCTATCACGAAACGATGAAAGAGATAGAGAAGAATGTCGTCCTGCTTTTGGAAAAACTGGAGAAGAACCAGAATGACGATAAATAAGTAATTTTTCACCGCTTCCATTTGATCGTCTGACACGTTACAATACTGTTAGTAGATGAAGGAGTGGTGTCAGCATGAAAATTATCCTTGCCTCCGATCATGGAGGAACAAACTTACGAAAACAAGCAGCAGCGGTACTGGAAGAGTTGGGCATTCAATATGAAGATATCGGATGCGACTGTGAAGGTTCTGTCGACTATCCCGATTACGCTTTGCCGGCGGCTGAGCGTGTCGCAAGTGGCGAATTCGATAAAGGGATCCTGATTTGCGGTACAGGGATTGGTATGACCATTTCTGCCAATAAAGTGAAAGGCATCCGTGCTGCCCTAGTGCATGACTTATTCAGTGCCAAAGCAACACGGGAGCACAATGACTCCAATGTCCTGTGCATGGGCGAGCGTGTCATCGGCCCGGGTCTTGCCGAAGAAATCGTCCGTACCTGGGTGTCGACTGACTATGAAGGTGGTCGTCATGCCAACCGCGTAGGAAAGATTGCCGAATACGAAAATAAATAATAGAATAGAAAATAGAGTGTTGGAGAAGCCTTAGGGATACGCTTCTCCTTTTCCGCTTTAAGAAAATTTAACATTTTAAAGGGGTAAAGTAGATTTTCCCAAAAATTAATTAGCGGTAAGCAAAAAGTTTTTCTACATTGGCCATGGCAATAGAGGATAAATCTATGGTTTCCTTTTGGAAATGGATCCCGGTCAATGCTAAAATATAACAAAGCTTTACATTACATCCTCATGGAGGTGTTCCTGCATCATGAGTAAGGAATCCATCCGGCAAGACGTCCAGAAGCTTGTAGAGGAACTGTCCGCCAGCGATCATTTGAAAACTGGGGAACAATTCGTCATTGGCTGCTCGACCAGCGAGATCGCAGGCGAGCGGATCGGCACTTCCGGGAGTGAAGAAATTGCTGCTGTGTTGTTTGAAGAACTTCAGGGATTGAAAGAGAACGAAGGAGTCGAGCTCGTCTTCCAATGTTGTGAGCATTTGAATCGAGCTCTTGTGATGGAACGAACGACGATGGAAAAACGAGGGTACGAGCAAGTATCGGCTATCCCGGTCCCAAAAGCGGGAGGAGCGATGGCTGCTTACGCCTTTAACCATATGGAAGACCCTGTCGTTGTTGAGGAAATCAAAGCTGAGTCCGGTATCGACATCGGTGATACGATGATTGGTATGCATTTAAAACGTGTGGCCGTCCCGCTTCGGTTTAACCAGAAGACGATTGGGAAAGCTCACCTGACAGCTGCCCGGACGAGACCACGACTGATTGGCGGCGAACGTGCGGTTTATAAGAAACCTCAAGTGGAAGCAGATTGTGATTAAATCAAATTTGATGGAAATAGAGAGGGGAACTGAACATGCAACAAGTCAAACAAAGGGATTTAGAAGTATTCGAGGCAATGGAAGCGGAAAAGAAACGCCAGCAGGAAAAAATCGAACTGATCGCATCGGAGAACTTCGTTTCTGAAGCAGTCATGGAAGCGATGGGATCCGTTCTGACCAATAAATATGCGGAAGGCTATCCTGGCCGTCGCTATTATGGTGGCTGTGAACATGTAGATGTTGTCGAAAACCTTGCCCGTGACCGCGCGAAAAAATTGTTTGGAGCTGACCATGTCAATGTGCAGGCACATTCCGGTGCGCAGGCGAACATGGCAGTCTATTTCACTGTCCTTGAACCTGGCGACACTGTACTTGGTATGAACCTGAATCATGGTGGTCACTTGACGCACGGAAGCTCTGTCAACTTCAGTGGTAAGCTTTACAATTTCGAAGATTATGGTGTCGATAAAGAGACAGAACAAATTGATTATGATGCTGTCCTGGAACGCGCGAAAGAATTGAAGCCGAAATTGATCGTTGCTGGCGCAAGTGCGTATTCCCGCAAGATTGATTTTGCTAAATTCCGTGAGATTGCTGATGAGGTAGATGCCTATTTGCTTGTTGATATGGCTCATATCGCCGGATTAGTGGCTACCGGTCACCATCCGAACCCTGTTCCTCATGCTCATTTTGTTACAACAACCACGCATAAGACATTGCGTGGACCTCGTGGCGGTATGATTCTTTGCAAAGAAGAATTCGCCAAGAAAATTGACAAGACCGTTTTCCCGGGTATGCAGGGTGGTCCATTGATGCATGTTATTGCTGCGAAAGCTGTTTCCTTCTATGAAGCACTGCAGGAAGATTTCAAAGCATACTCTGAACAGGTGGTTAAAAACGCCAAGCGCCTTGGCGAGTCGTTACAAAAGCATGGAATCCGCATCGTATCCGGCGGTACGGACAACCACTTGCTTCTATTAGATGTACGACCGTTGAACCTGACAGGTAAAGTGGCGGAAAAAGCTTTAGATGATATTGGTGTCACAACCAATAAAAATACCATTCCATTCGATCCGGAAAGTCCGTTTGTAACTAGTGGTGTCCGTATTGGTACGGCCGCTGTCACTTCCCGTGGCTTTGGTGAAAAAGAAATGGACGAAATTGCAGAAATTATCGCTTTCACATTGAAAAACCATGAAGATGAAGCGAAGCTGAAAGAAGCAGAAGACCGCGTGCTTCGTTTGACGAATCAATTCCCGCTTTATCAATAACGTAGAACCAAGTCCCGCTCCGTTTTTCGGCAGCGGGACTTTCTTGTACTTCGGCACTGCTAAATATTAATATTAGTATTACAAAAAGTTGGGGCCGTTGCCATGTTGGAGAAAGGATGGTCTGGGAAGCGACTCGCTTTCCTGCGGGGGACCTGGCGAGCTTCCTCGGGCTACGCCCTGTGGGATCTCGCCTAGCCCCTTCTCCCGCGGGAGTCTCCCCGTTTCCCTGCCCATCCAGCCAGTTTTGGATAAACGGCCCCTTCAAAAAGTGGATAACTGAACCTTCATCAATGCGCATTTATAATAAATGTAATGGAGACCAAACGTGTGACATGAGGAAGCGGTTTCTACAAGCGTGATTTCGTGAACTTCCTATGGGAAGGGTCGGTGGGGAACGGCGAGACTCCTGCGGGATGAGCATGACAGGTGAGACCCCGCAGAGCGTCAGCTCGAGGAGGCTCAGCGCATGTCCGCGGAAAGGGAGTCGTTCCCCACCGGACCGTTAACCAGAAAAACATCTCGAAATCAAGTCTTCGACTTTCTATTTGTTGTGTTGAATAAGGGTATATTTTCCTTTGTGATGTGCCTTGCAGGAATGCCTATTATTATGTACAATTTGAAGGATGCAAAATTTAAGGGATTATGGAAAACTACTATTTAATAAGGAGTGGATCGGCAATGGGAAAAGTGTACGTATTGGATCACCCGTTAATCCAGCATAAGTTGACATACATACGGAAAAAGAGCACAGGTACGAAAGATTTCCGTGAATTGGTAGATGAAGTGGCTGCCTTGATGGCTTTTGAAATTACACGTGACCTGCCTCTTGAAGAAGTGGAAATCGATACACCAGTCGTGGACGGAGCGAAGGCGAAAGCATTGAGCGGAAAGAAAATCGGCCTCGTACCGATTTTACGTGCAGGGCTTGGCATGGTGGACGGAATGCTCCAGCTTATTCCGGCTGCTAAAGTAGGACACGTCGGGTTGTACCGGGATCCAGAAACACTCCAGCCTGTTGAATACTATGTGAAACTCCCAAGCGATATTGAAGAACGGGAACTGATCGTTCTCGACCCAATGCTCGCAACAGGTGGTTCTGCGAATGCGGCTATCGAGTCCTTGAAGAAACGCGGCGCACGCCAGATTCGCCTGATGTGTATCGTTGCTGCTCCTGAAGGTGTCGAAGCTGTACAGAAAGAGCACCCGGATGTAGATATCTATCTCGCTGCTCTTGACGAAAAGTTGAACGAAAAAGGCTATATCGTCCCAGGTCTTGGCGATGCCGGCGACCGCTTGTTCGGAACGAAATAAACTTTATATTCACTCAGAGCCTTGCCGCCCCTACTAGGGAGGCAGGGCTTTTTTTATACGGTGAAAGGCCTGGGGAGCCAATAAGCCACCTGCCAATTTTACTTATTTATAACCTCTCGCAAGTATAGCCCGCTTGTTTTTTCAAATAATAGAAGCAACGAAAGGGGCTTGACGACATTGCGATTTCTGTACCTGATACTATTTTGTGTAACACTTACCATACTACCCGGATTTGAACAACCAGAGGATAGAGAGGAAATCACGAGAATCATTGAGGTCGATGGTGATCCTCATTTTGTCAAAAGAGATATCGAGCGAATGCTTCCTCGCCTTGAAGTGATGGCTGTATATGACACGGTATTCAATGGTATAGCCGTGAAAGGAAAGCCTGCTCACCTGTCCAAACTGAGCAAAATAGAAGCGATTGTCAACCAGCATCCGGTTCAGACCTATCGAACGATGGATGAGAATCTAAACGAATCGGTGCCATTTTTGCTGCAAGAAAACCGTGAAAAACGAACTGTTCCTTTTACAGGAAAAGGGGTGAAGGTTGGGGTCATTGATACTGGTCTTGATTATACCCACCCTGACCTTGCTGCCAATTACAAAGGCGGCTTTGACGTATTTGATTTCGATGACGATCCGATGGAAAGTACAGAAGAAAGCCCGACCATTCACGGCACACATGTTGCCGGGGTAATTGGGGCTAATGGTAAGATGAAAGGAATCGCACCGGATGCGGAGTTATACGGATATCGAGCGCTTGGTCCAGGAGGGTTCGGAACTTCAGTCCATGTCATTGCTGCCATGGAGGAAGCAGTGAAAGATAACATGGACATCATCAACCTCTCGCTCGGAAATGATGTCAACGGACCAGACTGGCCGACAAGTGTTGCAGTGGATAAAGCGGTTGAACTTGGAACAACTGTTGTCGTAGCAGCCGGCAATACAGGACCGGATGATTGGACAGTCGGCTCACCAGCTACAGCTACTAAGGCTATTACGGTTGGGGCATCGACTCCGCCTTTGAAGATACCCGTATTGATCGATCGTTTTGCAAAAAAAGAGATTCCACTTATCCCGATGATGGGATCGACCGATTGGAAGCTGGACAAACGTTATCAACTGGTATACGGCGGGCTGGGTGATAAGCCAATCGAAAAAGCCCAGGGTAAAATTGTCGTCATGAAACGTGGAAAAGTCCCATTCACGGAAAAAGCTGAGTTAGCTGAGAAAAACGGAGCAATTGCATTGATTGTATATAATAATGAAGCGGGAGAGTTTCAGGGAACGATTGATGATGGCTCGATTAACATACCTGTAGTAGCTGTGTCTGAAGAAGATGGTGAATGGCTGAAGCAGCAGAGTGACTCCCCAAATGCAGGTTGGGTGGACACAGAGTATGTGGATATCGTCGATTCATTGGCACCATTCAGCTCCCGGGGTCCTGTTACGGCCAATTGGGCGATTAAACCGGATATTCTGGCTCCGGGAGTAGCCATCACCAGCACAATTCCCGGCGGCTATCAGGAGCTTCAGGGTACAAGTATGGCCGCGCCTCATATTGCCGGGGTGGCAGCTTTAATCAAAGAAGCACATCCGGACTGGCAGCCGGAAGATATTAAAACAGCTTTACTATCGACCGCCACGCCCTTAAAAAACAAAAAAGGGCATCTGCTTGCTCCCACGGAACAGGGGATGGGGAAGGTGAATGTTCCATCGGCAGTAGAGCCGAAACTGCAAATTGAACCTGCCCAATTGAACTTCGGTCGCTTCAACAGCAGCTTTCCAAAAAAGAAAATAAAGGTCCAGATTAAGAACACCAGCAAAAGTTCACAAAAAGTTCATTTTTCACTTCCGAAGAAAATGCAGGGATTAATTTGGGATCTTCCAAAAGCTTTTACACTGGCACCTGAGCAGTCGAAAAGCATCGAAATCGGACTGAATGTGACGCCTGCTTTCCTTGAAAAGGGCCTCCATCAAGGCTGGATTCGCATGGCTGTGCCTGATCAAACGTTTGATCTACCTTATTTATTCATGATGGAAACAAGTGATTACCCGCGCGCCATGGGCTTTGAAATAGCAGTTTCAGACTTTGATTCTTCCACTTATGACTACCAATTTTACTTGCCTGAAGACGCCGACAACGTGAAGGTGGACCTGTATAACCCTGATACGCTTATGCATGAACGGACGCTGTTCGAGCTGTCAGATCAGCAGCAAGGAGTAGTGGAAGGGGAGCTTTCCAGTCATGAAATCGGGAAAGATGGGCGCTATATCGCTGTCATCACAGTTGAAAACGAAAATAAACATTATAGCTACGGCGTTCCTGTCGAAATCAATAATTTCCATTAAAAAAGGGCTTTACAGGTCCTTTTTTTTATGGTGTCTCTTTTCAAATTTCAAAAATCTTATATAATGTTAAAAGGGCATTTTTCAGGAAGAGGATTTCCTGTTGAAAATTGTCAATTCTTATGTATTTTTGCTCACAAACACATTGACATCCCAAAACCCCTATTGTATGCTTACTTAGTGTGGAATGATAAGGTTTTCATAACTGTATTCTACTGTGTTTTCCATCCACTAATAATGATGGGAGCGTTGGGTTTGAAGGTACCGAAAAATCCATTACGAGCGATGGCGCTGACGAGTGCAATCGTATCGCAGTTGGCTGGCGGACCACTTGCTGGAGCATTCCTCGGGAAGTGGCTCGACGAACAGTTTGCTGTTCAACCACTCTTTCTGATCCTCGGTATATTTTTAGGGGTAGGAGCAGGTACATACGGAACGATTCATTTAGTACGAGAATATACGGGAGACGAATAGCATGGAAGCGTATCAGCAAATGATCACCCGTCAACGGAAATGGATGTTCTATCTTCTGGCATTATTTGTACTGGGTTGGGGATTGACCCCTTATACCAGTATATTCCTCGGACTTCTTCTTGGAGGTTCACTCAGTTTTTACAATCTCTGGTTGATGCAGCGGAAAGTGGACAAGTTTGGCGAAGCTACCGCCCAGCTTAAATCAGTGAAGGGGATTGGCTCTTTTTCGCGATTAATGGCTGGGGCACTGGCTGTATTGATCGCTCTTCAGTTTGAAGAATATTTCCATTTGCATGCAGTTGTATTGGGTTTAATGACAGCCTACGTTGTCATTATGATAGATTTTTTATTTTTTAGAACCAGAGACTAGCATTAGAAGAGAGGTGAACAGGTTGGATCACGGAGCACCGATTTGGAATGATGCTTTTGGGATTTCGTGGCTGGATTTTAACTTATCCAACGTGTTGATGATGTTTATTGCATCGTTGATTGTTTTCATCATCGGTGTAGCAGCAACACGCAATATGCAGCGAAAGCCCACGGGGTATCAGAACTTCATTGAGTGGTTGATTGACTTCGTCAAAGGTATTATTGGCTCGAACATGGATTGGCGTACCGGTAAACGGTTTTTGCCGCTTGGACTGACGCTTTTCACCTACATATTTGTAGCGAACATGCTCGGGGTCATTTTGATGGTAGTCGTCGGAAATGATTTATGGTGGAAATCACCGACATCAGATGCCGGCATTACCTTGACTTTAGCGACGATGGTTGTCGTATTGAGCCATTATTATGGTATTAAACTGAATGGAGTGAAAGAGTACGGAAAGCAATTTGTCCGTCCATTGCCATTTTTACTTCCATTTAAAATCATTGAAGAGTTTGCCAACACGTTGACTCTCGGTTTGCGACTTTACGGTAACATTTTTGCAGGTGAGGTACTGTTAACGATGTTAGCAGCCACTGCAGTTTCCGGCTTCGGAGGATTCTTCGGAGCAGCTATCCCGATGCTTGCATGGCAAGGTTTCAGTACATTCATCGGGTTTATCCAGGCATTTATTTTCACCATGTTGACAATGGTCTATCTATCTCACAAGGTTAGCACCGACCATTAATATAAGTTTTAAAAAATAATTTTTTTCACAAATAAGAGGAGGATTTTCATTATGGGTCTATTAGCAGCTGCAATTGCAGTAGGTTTGGCGGCACTTGGTGCTGGTATTGGTAACGGTTTGATTGTTAGTCGTACAGTAGAAGGGATTGCGCGTCAGCCAGAATTACGCGGCGGTCTTCAAACTACAATGTTTATCGGGGTAGCATTGGTTGAGGCGATTCCGATCATCGCGGTTGTTATCGCGTTTATCGTAATGGGTGGATAATATAGCAGTTTGAGTGATGGCGAAGGGCATCTAAGCAGGTCTTCGCCATTGCTTTGTACTTTGTAACGGATTGATAGGGAATTTGTACATGTTCAAATTAAGAGAATTCGACTGATGACACCTTGTCATAGCCGGTTTTTTCTCATGTAGAGCCTATTACGGTAACGTTGTGGAAAGGAGTGGACACTGTGCAAGCATATACTGGTTGGTTGATGGTCGGCGCTGAAGGCGGCCTCATGGTAGGAGATATGTTGGCTCAATTGTTCTTCTTCCTTGTTCTTTTGGCACTCCTTGCTAAATTCGCCTGGGGACCGCTCATGAACATCATGAAAGAACGTGAAGAACATATCGCCAATGAAATAGATACAGCTGAAAAAAGTCGGGAAGAAGCCGCACGCATGCAGCGTGAAGCTTCCGAAGAGTTGAAAAAGACAAGACAAGAAGCGCAAGCGATTATTGATGAAGCCAAGAAAACTGCTGGACAGCAGGAGCGTGCGATCATGGAATCAGCACGTACCGAAGCAGAGCGCCTGAAACTTTCTGCTCGCCAGGAAATTGAGCAGGAAAAAGAAAAAGCCGTTCAGACTTTGAAAGACCAGGTGGCATCCTTATCTGTACTGGTTGCCAGCAAAGTCATCGAAAAAGAATTGTCTGAGCAGGACCAGCAGCAATTGATCAATGACTACATTAAAGAAGTAGGAGAAGAGCGATGAGTGAATCTGTGGTATCAAGACGCTATGCCAATGCTCTTTTTCAACTCGGTAAAGAA
Source organism: Thalassobacillus devorans (assembly GCF_900176565.1). Lineage (GTDB taxonomy): Bacteria > Bacillota > Bacilli > Bacillales > Halobacillaceae > Thalassobacillus > Thalassobacillus devorans_A. The sequence goes on along the minus strand of NZ_FXEH01000005.1, from coordinate 742,452 downwards.
AGAAACAAGCTGGAACAATTCGAAGAAGAACTGCGCAATATCCGCGCGGTCTGGGTTACGAATAAAGAACTGCTGACATTCCTGAAGCATCCACGCGTCTCCATCGATAAGAAAAAGCAAACCATCGCGACTGGCTTTGCAGGTTATTCCTCCGAAGTGCTGAATACATTGATGTTATTGCTGGATCGCCATCGTGAGGACATTATTCCTGATCTGATCGATCATTTTATCGAAAAGGTGAATGATGCAAAAGGAATTGCGGAAGCAAAAGTATATTCTGTTCGAGAACTGTCCGAAGATGAGAAGCTCCAGATTTCAAATGTTTTTGCCAAGAAGATTGGAAAGAACACCCTGAAAATTACGAACATCATCGATCGTTCTATCCTCGGCGGTATCAAAATCCGCATTGGAAACCGTATCTATGATGGTTCTATCAGTGGAAAACTCGAGCGCATCGAACGGAAATTGGTATCTGGAAACAATAGATGATAGGGGTGAAATGGCATGAGCATCAAAGCTGAAGAAATCAGTTCACTGATAAAACAGCAAATTGAGAACTATGAATCTGATATTGAAGTCAACGATGTAGGTACGGTCATCGAAGTCGGTGATGGTATCGCACGTGCTCATGGACTTGACAACGTCATGTCTGGTGAGTTGGTTGAATTTTCGAATGGTGTGATGGGCCTTGCCCAGAACCTGGAAGAAAACAACGTCGGTCTTGTCATTTTGGGACCATTCACAGATATTAAAGAGGGCGACGAAGTTCGTCGTACCGGACGCATCATGCAAGTACCTGTAGGGGAAGAATTGCTGGGTCGTGTTGTAAATCCGCTCGGTCAGCCGGTAGACGGAAGAGGAGCGATTGAAACATCAAAAACACGTCCGATTGAATCACCTGCACCAGGTGTTATGGATCGTAAATCGGTCGATGAACCGCTTCAAACTGGTATTAAAGCGATTGACGCACTGGTACCGATTGGTCGTGGACAGCGTGAGTTGATCATCGGAGACCGTCAGACTGGTAAGACCACAGTTGCCATCGATACAATTTTGAACCAGGCTGACCAGGACATGATTTGTATCTATGTCGCTATCGGTCAGAAAGAATCTACCGTTCGTGGAACAGTAGAAACCTTACGCCGCCATGGTGCCTTGGATTACACGATCGTTGTAACGGCAAGTGCCTCCCAGCCGGCTCCACTTCTATACTTAGCACCATATGCAGGGGTGTCCATGGGTGAAGAATTCATGCATAACGGCAAGCACGTATTGGTAGTCTATGATGACCTTTCCAAACAGGCTGCTGCCTATCGTGAACTTTCCCTATTGCTACGCCGCCCGCCAGGTCGTGAAGCATTCCCGGGTGATGTATTCTACCTTCACTCCCGTCTGTTAGAACGTGCAGCGAAACTTAGTGATGCAAAAGGTGGAGGCTCCTTGACAGCCCTTCCTTTCGTAGAAACACAAGCCGGGGACATTTCCGCTTATATCCCGACCAACGTAATTTCCATCACAGATGGACAGATCTTCTTGCAGTCTGATTTGTTCTTCTCCGGTGTACGTCCGGCGATTAACGCAGGTCTTTCTGTATCTCGTGTTGGTGGTTCTGCCCAAATCAAAGCGATGAAGAAGGTTGCAGGTACACTTCGTCTTGACCTGGCATCCTACCGTGAACTGGAAGCATTCGCACAGTTCGGTTCTGACCTGGATAAAGCTACCCAGGCTAAGCTGAACCGTGGTGCCCGTACGGTAGAAGTATTGAAGCAGGGGCTTCATAAGCCGCTCGCTGTCGAGAAGCAGGTTATGATCATCTTCGCATTGATCAAAGGGTTCTTAGATGATATCCCGGTTGAGGACATTACACGTTTTGAAGAAGAATTCCACAACTGGACAGAAAGCAACCGCAAAGAACTTCTTAAGCAAATCCGTGAAACCGGAAAGCTTGCAGATGAAGAAGATATGAAAGAAGCGGTCGAAGCGTTCAAAAAGACGTTCGTCGTTTCTGAATAATTGGAACGCAACCTTTGTTAGAAAGGGTGGTGAAATAGCGTGGCATCCCTTAGAGATATTAAAGGCCGGATAGACTCCACGAAAAAAACGAAGCAAATTACGAAGGCGATGGAAATGGTTTCTGCTGCGAAATTGAATCGTGCAGAAGAAAATGCCAAAGCATTCGTACCATATAGCGAAAAGATCCAGGAAGTCGTGGCAAGTATCGCCACTGGCGGCGGTGACGCTGACCATCCGATGCTTAAGTCACGCGACGTAAAACGTACTGGATATCTCGTCATCACTTCCGATCGCGGCCTTGCAGGAGCCTATAACAGCAGTGTTCTGCGTGCTGTTTATCAAACGATCCAAAAGCGCCACGTTTCGGCTGATGAATATACACTTATCACCATCGGGAAAATGGGTCGTGACTTTTTCCGTAAGCGAAACATGCCGATCGATAAAGAGATTGTTGCTATTGCAGATCAGCCTGACTTCGCGGATATCAAAGATATCGCTTCGGAAACGGTGCAGCTATTTACCGATGAAGTGATCGATGAGCTTTATCTTTATTACAACCACTACGTCAGTGCTATTACTCAGGAAGTGACTGAGAAAAAGCTTCTGCCGTTGACAGATTTGAGCGAAGGGGTCAAAGCAACGACAAGCTCCTATGAATATGAGCCGAACCAGGAAGAAATTCTGGAAGTGTTGCTGCCTCAATATGCTGAAAGCTTGATATATGGCGCTTTGCTCGACGGTAAAGCCAGTGAACATGCAGCCCGTATGACTGCTATGAAGAGTGCTACAGATAATGCCGATGATCTTATCGGTGACCTGTCACTTAAATACAACCGTGCCCGTCAAGCAGCCATCACCCAGGAAATCACCGAAATTGTCGGTGGAGCAGCTGCTCTCGAGTAGTAAGCTTCCTGGACTTCGAATAGTTAGTTAGGAGGGAAATCGATGAGTAAAGGACGCGTAATCCAAGTCATGGGACCGGTTGTCGATGTTTCTTTCGAAGACGGACAACTCCCTGATATCAATAACGCTTTGCACGTGTATTCACCCGCGCAAAACGAATATGAAGTAAACGTCGACCTTACATTGGAAGTTGCCCTTCATTTAGGGGACAACGCAGTCCGTACCGTTGCTATGGCATCTACTGAAGGTGTGCAGCGCGGAATGGAAGTCAATGATAAAGGCGGCCCGATTTCTGTGCCGGTCGGTGAAGTAACACTTGGACGTGTATTCAACGTGTTAGGTGAAAATATCGACCTTGATGAGCCATTAGGAGCGGACGTTCGCCGCGATCCAATCCACCGCCAGGCTCCAAAATTCGAAAACCTGGCAACAGAAACGGAAATCCTGGAAACAGGAATCAAAGTCGTAGACTTGCTGGCACCTTACGTTAAAGGTGGTAAGATCGGTTTGTTTGGTGGTGCAGGTGTAGGTAAAACTGTACTAATCCAGGAATTGATCAACAACATCGCCCAGGAGCACGGTGGTATTTCCGTATTCGCCGGTGTTGGTGAGCGTACCCGTGAAGGAAATGACCTGTACTTTGAAATGAAGGACTCCGGAGTTATTTCCCGTACAGCGATGGTATTCGGTCAGATGAACGAGCCGCCTGGAGCACGTATGCGTGTGGCGCTGACAGGTCTTACTATGGCTGAATACTTCCGTGATGAACAAGGGCAGGACGTATTGTTCTTCATCGATAATATTTTCCGTTTCACCCAGGGTGGTCTGGAAGTATCCGCGTTGCTTGGCCGTATGCCATCTGCCGTTGGTTACCAGCCGACACTTGCGACGGAAATGGGTCAATTGCAGGAACGTATTACATCCACAGATAAAGGTTCCGTAACATCCATTCAGGCGATCTATGTCCCTGCCGATGACTACACAGACCCGGCACCAGCAACGACATTCGCCCACTTGGATGCAACTACTAACCTGGAACGTAAACTTTCCGAGCAAGGTATTTACCCTGCGGTGGATCCACTTGCATCTACCTCCCGTGCCCTTGACCCTGAAATTGTTGGTCAGGAACACTATGAGGTAGCTCGAGAAGTGCAGCGTACCCTGCAGCGTTACAAGGAACTTCAGGATATTATTGCGATACTTGGTATGGATGAACTATCGGATGAAGACAAGCAAACAGTTTCTCGTGCTCGTCGTATCCAGTTCTTCCTTTCTCAGAACTTCCACGTTGCCGAACAGTTCACAGGCCAAAAAGGTTCTTATGTACCTGTTCAGGAAACGGTCAAAGGCTTCAGAGAAATCCTCGATGGCAAATATGATGACCTTCCAGAGGATGCTTTCCGCCTAGTCGGACGTATCGAAGATGTCGTTGAAAAAGCGAAACAGATGCAATAAGAATTTTCTTACCTGAAGGAAGGGCAGGCAAAAGGGTGCGGATGCCTCTTTGCCAGCCCATCCCTATAGGTCGAGTTAGCCCAAGGAGGGGTAATCATGAAGACACTAACGGTGAGTGTTGTCACTCCTGATGGCCCGGTTTTGGAAGATGCATTTGAAATGGTGAGCTGTAAGGCGGAAAGCGGTGAACTCGGGGTGCTTCCTGGGCATATCCCAATGGTCGCTCCTTTGACGATCAGTGCCGTCCGTCTGAAAAAAGAAGGCAGCTCCGAGCGTATCGCTGTCAACGGCGGATTTTTAGAGGTTCGTCCGGACAAAGTGACGATTCTGGCACAATCGGCAGAAATGCCTTCTGAGATTGATGTAGAACGTGCACGGAAGGCGAAGGAGCGTGCTGAGCGCCGTCTGCAAACGAAGCAGGAAGATGTTGATTTCAAACGGGCTGAAATGGCACTAAAACGTGCGATCAACCGTTTAGATGTATATCAAAATAATTAATAACAAAAAGCTGCTTTCCATTTGGAAAGCAGTTTTTTTGTAGTCTAAGAAATCTTTAATATAAATCGATTTGAAAACTACTTATCTTTTTTGTGACAATCCAGCAAATTTAATAGAATTTCTAATTTCGGTAAAAGCAACTGGCTCCCCAACTGTAGCATATACAGGTGAGGAGCCAGATATATTTTGGGAGAGCAGCAGGATTTCTTTGTTTTATAACAAAAGAATAATTCATGATTCAGCAGGACAACTCATAAAACTTAAACAAACATTATAATTGAAAAAACCTTTGCCGGCAACCACGTTTGTCATCGCACGAAAACTGTATTTGATTTAAAGTAAAGATGGGAAGAAAACGAAAGATAGTAAATTCTGGATATATATCACTCGGGTCATATCGACACTATATACAGGATTTGCTATAATGATAGCGATTACAAAATTGCTAATCTTCTAAAATTTTTATTTAGAAGGGGGAGGGGAAATGGCGGATCTTTTTACATATCAGAACAGTTATTTAGTGGTAGCTATCTTTTTGGCGCTTGGTATTTTGCTTCCGATTGTGGCTTTATCACTTGGGAGGCTGCTCCGTCCAAATAAACCGACGGAACAGAAACGGACGACGTATGAAAGTGGGATTGACCCTTTCCAGGATGCACGTGTCCAGTTCAACGCCCGCTATTATATCTTCGCTTTGATGTTCGTCATATTTGATGTGGAGACCATTTTCTTGTACCCGTGGGCCGTTGCCTATGAAGAACTGGGCGTCTTCGCATTGATTGAAATGCTTATTTTTGTCGTCATGCTTTTGATTGGCCTCATCTATGCTTGGAAAAAGAAGGTGCTACGATGGATTTAAATTTAGAAAATGTTTCCCTTCAAGAAAAAGCAGAAATGGAACGAAATGTCTTTTTGACGACATTAGAACAAGTCAAAGCCTGGGCAAGGAGCAATTCGTTATGGCCGATGACTTTCGGTCTTGCCTGCTGTGCGATTGAAATGATGGGGGTCGGATCCTCACATTATGACCTGGATCGTTTTGGATCCTTTTTCCGAACATCTCCACGTCATTCGGATGTCATGATAGTATCGGGCACCGTTACGAAAAAAATGGCGCCGGTATTACGCCGTTTGTACGATCAGATGCCGGAACCCAAATATGTGATTGCCATGGGATCCTGTGCAACAGCAGGAGGCCCTTATATAAAATCCTATGCAGTTGTGAAAGGAGTCGACCAAATCGTCCCAGTTGATGTATATATCCCGGGATGTCCTCCAAACCCAGCTGCGCTTATTTATGGAATCAACAAATTACAGGAGAAAATCCGCTATGAAGCCAAAACCGGAAAGCGGGTGACCAGTCGATGAGTGATGAAAAAGACTTGGAAAAGCAGAAAGCCGCCGCAGCGGCAAAAGCTAAGGCAGAGGCATTGAGGAAAAAGAAGGAGAAAGAAAAAGCGGCTGAGGGAGAAGAAGATGCCACAGTCAAAGATAAGGAGAAAGCATCCCAAACCTCAGATACTGATGAAGACCTGGCAAAGAAAAAAGCAGCAGCCGCGGCTAAAGCAAAAGCTGCAGCCTTAGCCAAGCAGAAGCGAAAGCAGGAAGAAGCGGCTAATCCGGAAGAGAAGACATCCGAAAAGCCGGATGACCTGGCAAAAAAGAAAGCAGCGGCCGCAGCCAAAGCGAAAGCAGCTGCTTTAGCCAAACAGAAAAGAAATCAGGAAGAGTCATCGAAAACCGAAAGTGATTCAACCTCTGATAAAGATGATTCAGCTAAGAAGAAAGCGGCAGCAGCTGCTAAAGCAAATGCAGCTGCAGCAGCCAGGAAAAAACGTGAAGCATCTGACGGCGAGTCGGCCGAAGACGATGAAAAAGCAAAAGCAGTAGCAGCCGCTAAAGCAAAAGCGGCGGCAGCCAGAGCTAAGAAAAAAGCAGGGGCTGACAAAAAAGAGGAAACTGAAGAAGAGAAACCGTCTCCGAACCAGCCTCTCCTTGATAAATATAAGAAAGTCATTAAGGAGCATCTCGGGGAAGATGTATTTGAGGATGCCTATATCAATCGCTTATCCAAACACGTACCGACATTGGTAGCAAAAAGAGATACCTATCATAAAATCGCGGAGTTTCTAAAATTCAATGAACAGCTTGGGTTCGATTATCTATCAGAACTGCATGGAACCGATTTTGAAACGCATATGGAAGTTTACTTACATCTCTTCTCGTTCCGCAACAGACAGTCGGTTGCCCTCAAAGTGAAAATTGACAGGGACCAGCCGGAAATCGAGTCGGTGACGGACCTGTGGAAGGGTGCGAATTGGCCGGAATGCGAGACATACGATTTATTCGGAATCAAGTTCCTTAACCACCCGGATTTAAAGCGGATTCTGCTTGGAGAAGATTGGGTCGGCTATCCGATGAGAAAAGATTACGAGCCCCATGATGTGGAGGTGTAGGCAATGATCAGAACAGAAGAAATGATGCTTAATGTAGGCCCGCAGCACCCGAGCACCCATGGTGTGTTCCGTCTTGTCATCAAAGTCGATGGGGAGACCATCAAGGAAGCGACCCCGGTCATCGGTTATCTTCACCGGGGGACAGAAAAGCTTGCGGAAGACTTACAATATACACAAATCATTCCATATACAGACCGGATGGATTACTTATCAGCAATGACAAATAACTATGTCATTTGCCACGCCGTAGAAACGATGATGAGTCTTGAACTCCCGGATCACGCCGAATATTTACGGGTGTTGGCAATGGAACTCGGCAGAGTAGCCAGTCATCTGGTCTGGTTCGGTACATATTTATTGGATATCGGGGCGGTAAGCCCTTTCCTTTATGCTTTCCGAGAACGGGAAGCGATTATCAATCTGCTGAATGAACTTTCCGGTGGCAGGCTGACATTCAATTATATGCGTGTCGGCGGGGTCAAATGGGACGCACCAGAAGGCTGGATTGATAAAGTACGCGATTTCGTTCCTTATATGAGAGAACAGCTGGCTGGCTATCATGACCTGGTGACAGGCAACGAAATCTTTTTAAACCGCGTGAAGGGGGTCGGGCGCTACACCCAGGAAGATGCCCTGCAATATTCGCTAAGCGGAGCAAACTTGAGATGTACCGGGGTCGATTGGGATCTCAGGAAGCACGAACCGTATTCCATCTATGATCGCTTTGACTTCGACGTCATCACACGAGATGGAGGAGATGCCTGGGCGCGCTACCAATGCCGACTGGCAGAAATCGAAGAGTCCTTGAAAATAATTGAACAGGCTGTCGAGCAAATTCCGAATGATGGTAAGTTCATGGCAAAAGTACCACGGATTATAAAAGCCCCTAAAGGGGAGGCTTTTGTCAGAATTGAATCTCCTCGTGGAGAAATCGGCTGTTATATTGCCAGTGAAGGAAAAAAAGAGCCGTACCGTATTAAGTTCAGAAGGCCATCCTTTTACAACCTTCAAATTCTCCCTAAACTGCTCGAAGGGGAAAACATGGCCAACTTAATTACGATTCTCGGAGGGGTGGATATCGTCTTAGGGGAGGTGGATGGCTGATGACCTGGATCGATTCCGTTTTACAATCCCAGCCAGGCTGGGGGAACATGGCCATTTTCCTGTCACTAGGTGTTGCCATGCTGGGGATTGGGCTTGGTTTCGTAACTTTTGCGATTCTGGCAGAACGAAAAGTAATGGGTTTCATGCAGCTTAGACACGGCCCAAACCGTGTCGGTGGACGCTTCGGCTTGCTCCAAAGTGTGGCTGACGTATTGAAACTATTAATAAAAGAAGACACGATGCCTAAGCAAGCGGATAAACCGCTGTTCATTCTAGCACCGATGATTGCTTATGCTCCTGCCTTTTTAGTATTGGCAGTCATTCCATTTACACCGGCATTCAAGTTTTCAGATATCGGTGTCGGGTTGCTGTATTACATCGCGATTTCTGGTATATCCACGATCGGCATTGTAACCGCAGGATGGGCTTCTAATAATAAGTATGCCCTGATGGGGGGCATGCGTGCCGCTGCCCAGATGATCTCCTATGAGATTCCGTTAGTGATGTCTGTAGTAGGGATCATCCTGTTTACAGGCAGTCTTAATCTTTATGACATCGTCGTTTATCAAGAGAATGTAGCGTTTGTCTTTTTACAGCCAGTTGCGTTCATAATTTTCCTGATCGCCGGGACAGCAGAACTCAATCGGACACCATTTGACCTTCCAGAAGCGGAGTCAGAGCTGGTAGCGGGCTACCATGTAGAATACTCCGGTTTTCGTTTCGCCTTCTTCATGCTGGCGGAATATGTCTATCTATTTGCACTTTCTGCGTTGATTACTGTGTTATTCCTTGGCGGGTGGAATGCACCAATTCCAGGGATAGGCCTGAACGACATCGGGCTTGGAGCGGTGTGGTTCACCATGAAGTTCATCGTCGTTGTTTTCTTCTTCATGTGGCTGCGTGTGACTTTTCCACGACTGCGCGCAGACCAGTTGATGGAATTTGGCTGGAAAGTACTGCTTCCAATCGCTTTAGCGAATATTTTTGTAACAGCGATTATCAAAGAGCTGTTTTTCTAATATTTTCGTCTTGCTTTGCGAGAAGCCAGGTTTTCAACAAAGGTACAGCATACCAACTGAAAGGGGGCTGAACATATGCTTGGTTTAGCGAAAGGTCTCAAATATACCCTGAAAAATATGACAAGGGAAAAAATGACCTACCAGTATCCTGATGAGCCGGTTCCGATGCCGGATCGTTTCCGGGGCATCCAGAAGTTCTACCCGGAAAAATGTATTGTCTGCAACCAGTGCGCCAACATCTGCCCGACAGATTGTATCCAGTTGACAGGGAAAAAACACCCGGATCCTGATAAAAAAGGAAAAGTCATCGACACCTATGATATCAACTTTGAAATCTGCATTTTATGTGATCTCTGTACGGAGGTATGTCCGACGGAAGCAATCGTTATGACGAACAATTTCGAACTGGCGGAGTATTCTCGTGACGATCTGTTCAAAAATCTGGAGTGGCTGGATGAAAATGATCAGAACATCAGAGAGGAGAATAAAGCATGAGTGGAGAATTATTCGCCTTTCTCGTTCTGGCATTGCTTGCGATATTAGGTGGCATTCTGATGTTGAATTTAACAAAAGTCATCCACATGTTGCTGTCGCTCGTCCTTACTTTTCTTGCTATTGCCGGGCTATATGTCCTGTTATCAGCTGAATTTGTTGCCATTGCTCAAGTGCTGATCTACTCCGGTGCTATTACGATCATCATGATTTTCGGAATCATGCTCACACGGCATAACGATACCCAAAGAACAAAAGGCAACCGGACAAGAAATATGGTTGTCGGTGCCGGAGTAGTATTATTTTTCTTTACGATGTACTTCTCGATCAACCAGGTGTCATTCGGCGACCAGGCGACCAGTCTGCATGTGGAAAACACAAAGCAGATCGGTATCGAATTGTACAGCAAATATGTTATCCCGTTTGAATTGATGTCTGTGGTCCTGCTCGTATCTTTAGTAGGTGCGATCATATTAGCTAAACGGGATGACGAGGAGGAGGCGGAGCAAAAATGAGTGCCATACCAGTCAATGCCTATCTTCTCTTAGCTCTAGTGCTGTTTTGTATTGGTCTTTACGGTGCTTTGACAAAAAAGAATACAGTGATAGTCCTGATTTCGATTGAACTGATGTTGAATGCGGTCAATATCAATTTGGTCGCATTCAGTAAGTATGGCATTAATCCGGGTATTACCGGTCAAATTTTTTCGTTATTCACCATAACCGTAGCAGCTGCTGAAGCTGCTGTCGGCCTTGCGATTCTTATCGCCCTTTACCGGAACCGCTCGACAGTGCAGATTGATGAGATGAATACGATGAAGCACTGAGGTTCCTTATCGGTTCAATTGCAAACCTGGAACAGAAGGGAGTTGTGTCAGGATGTTAGAAAATGCATGGTTGATCCCTTTGTTTCCATTGCTGTCGTTTCTTTTACTCCTTTTCTTCGGAAAACAGTGGAAGGAAAAGAGCAGCTATGTAGGCATCGGTTTTACAGGGGTTTCTTTCCTGCTTTCTGTCATCGTGCTATTTACGCAAATAGCAAATGGAAGCGGTGGAGCGGATATGGTCTGGCTGACGATCGGCCAGTTGGAATTTCGCTTTGGAGTAATAGTCACGCCGCTAAATGCATTGATGCTTGTCATCGTGTCACTCGTCAGTTTTCTTGTACATATTTATTCCAAGGGCTATATGCATAGTGATGAACGACTGACGACATTTTACAGCTATCTCGGATTGTTCACCTTTGCGATGCTGGCATTGGTGATTTCACCAAACCTTTTACAGTTGTATATATTTTGGGAATTAGTGGGTGTCGGCTCGTTCCTGCTGATTGGCTTCTATTTTTATAAGGAAGAAGCAAAAGCAGCAGCAAAAAAAGCGTTTGTTATGACGAGGATCGGCGATGTCGGATTACTTATCGGGATGATTCTCTTATTCTGGCAGGTCGGCAGTCTTGAATTCAACGAAATTTTTGCAGGTGTCAGTGGTGGAGAAGTGCCGGAAGGACTACTGACGTTGATTGCTATTCTTATCTTCGTCGGGGCAGTCGGGAAATCAGGTCAATTCCCGCTCCATACCTGGCTTCCTGACGCTATGGAAGGGCCAACGCCTGTATCCGCCTTGATTCACGCGGCAACCATGGTAGCGGCTGGTGTATATCTTGTTGCAGCCTTGTTCCCAGTTTTCGAAGCAAGCCCGGCAGCTATGACGGTTGTGGCTGTTGTTGGTGGATTTACAGCGATCTTTGCCGCCACCATCGGCCTTGTACAAACAGATATCAAACGTGTGTTAGCATATTCTACCGTTTCTCAGCTGGGGTACATGATGATGGCTCTAGGTGCAGCGGGATATGTCGCGGGTGTCTTTCATTTAATGACTCACGCCTTCTTCAAAGCACTATTGTTCTTAGCAGCAGGCAGTGTCATCCATGCGGTACACACGCAGAACATCGAAAAGATGGGCGGGTTATGGACGAAGATGCGGATCACAGGCCCTGTATTTTTAATCGGTACACTTGCCATCAGCGGTGTGCCACTGTTCTCCGGGTTCTTCAGTAAAGATGAAATTTTACTGGCGACCTGGTACGACGGGCGTTATGGATTGTTTATCATCGGACTTGTAGCCGCATTCTTTACAGCTTTTTATATGTTCCGGTTATTTTTCATGGTATTTACTGGAGAAAATCGCTCTGCGCTCTCAGAAGTACGTGAATCATCACGTTCGATGACAATCCCGATGGTGGTGCTCGCATTCTTGGCGGCTTTTGCCGGTTACATCAATACTCCCCGGTTTGGAACGTTTTTAGGGGATTGGCTGGCAGGGGACAGCGAATTTCTTCCATTTGAACATCATGAGGGCCCGGTATGGGTGATGCTGGCGGCAAGCTTGATTGCCTTTGCTGGTATCGGCCTTGCCTATCTTATCTATTATAAAAAATCGTTGCAGCGTGACTTTTTATCCAGTCATATGCCTGCGACCTATACGTTGGTCTTTAACAAATATTTTATAGATGAATTCTATCAATATACCGTCGAATACGCTGCGCGCGCCGTCGGTTATCTTGGAAGCTTTATAGAAAAATACATTGTGGAAGTCATTGTAGCAGCCGTAGCAGGTGTCACCCGGGCTGCCGGAAGCCTTGGCTCGAAGCTGCAGTCGGGGCAAGTGCAGACATATGGTGCTATGGCATTCATCGGCCTGGCTATTCTTGTCTTCCTCGTCGTCTGGACAGGGGGGTACCTATAATGGATTGGTTGACGTTAATGATTTTCTCCCCATTGATTGGTATTTTGCTATTAAGTGTTCAGTCTGCAGAAAGGAAAACGGTAAGCCTTACGGGGATTCTCGCTACGGTACTGCCGCTTTTACTATCGCTGGTAATCTACACACAGTTTCATGGAGGAGGTAACCTGGGAGTTTCTCATGGCTGGATCAGTTTCGGGAACGGAATGTTCCAGGTAAACTATGAGCTTGGCATCGATGGTTTTTCTTTGTTACTGATATTACTGACCACAATCGTATCGACATTGTCAGCCAGTGTGGCAGCTGCTCAGATTAAGCAAGGATTGAAGGCCTATTTCCTTTGGTTCCTCATTTTGGAAATCGGAATGCTTGGAGTATTCACAGCAGAGAATCTGATCCTGTTCTTCATTTTCTTTGAAATAACCTTGGTGCCGATGTTTTTCCTGATTGGCCGATGGGGCTTTGTTGAACGAGAAAAGGCAGCCTATAGCTTCCTTATATACAACGGTCTAGGTTCAGCAATCCTGTTGATTTTGTTTGCAGCAATCTTTGCAAAAACAGGAACGACCAATATCGAAGAGCTGAAAGCTATCATGGCAAGCGGTGAGGCAGTTAGTGAAGAATTCCGTTATGGAAGTATGTTGGCTTTATTAGTCGCATTTGGGGTCAAACTGCCAATCGTACCATTGCATACCTGGATGGTAAGAGTGCACGTTCATGCACCGATCGCAGTCGTGATGATTCACGCAGGTATCTTACTCAAAATTGGCGCCTATGGCTTAATCAACTTTGGTCTGGGAATATTCGGAGATCAGTTTGCAAAAGTGGCACCGTTCATTGCAATACTTGGCTTAATTAATTTATTGTACGGGGCGTTCCTCGCTTTTGTGCAAAATGAATTGAAAAGTGTGTTCGCTTATTCCAGTGTTTCCCATATGGGGATCGTTTTACTTGGAGTGGCAGCAATGAACGAAGCGGGAATTCAGGGAGCTATTTTCCAGACTTTGTCACACGGGTTGATCGCAGCCTTATTATTCTTACTGGTTGGCATTATCCACCAGAGAACACATACTACAAAACTCAGCAGTCTCGGCGGGTTAGCCAAAGGGATGCCGCTCGCAGCAGGGTTCTTGCTGGCAGCAGGAATGGCGTCATTAGGGCTGCCGGGAATGAGCGGGTTTGTATCCGAGTTCATGGCGTTCCTTGGGCTATTCGAGACGATGCCATGGATGGCTGCAATTGGTACGCTCGGAATAATTATGACCGCTGTCTACATGTTACGGGCAGTTCTCGGTGTCACCTATGGAAAAACGATCAAGTCTTTTACAGGAATGTATGATTTGACGAGAATAGAGATGATTCCAGCTGCTGCCTTACTTGCATTAATTGTATTGATTGGTGTCTACCCTGCCATTATCACACATACACTGCAGTTGACTTTAGAATCTATCATGCCAGGGATAGGGGGGTAAGCTTATGGATATGGAAACATTGTTAAGTTATGAATGGAGTATGATGGCCCCAGAGTTCACCATATTGATTATTGCTACCGTCTTATCCTTAGTCGATTTATTTACTGATAAAAAGGTGGATCGTAAGCTGTTCGGCTGGTTTGGCGCAGCGGGTATAGGAATCGCCCTGATTTTCCTTTTCAGTCAAATAGGGCATGAGCCTGCCATGATTCTTGCTAACACCTACAGACTGGACGCATTTTCTTTGAGTTTCAAAATTCTCCTGCTCATCGGAGCGCTGCTGGTACTTTTGATGGGAGTTTCCTATGAAGCGAAAGGTGAACTTCTCTATCGCGGGGAATTCTATTACCTGCTCATGAGCGCATTGCTTGGCGCTATGATGATGGCAAGCAGCGCTGACTTGATTACACTGTTTGTTGGGTTAGAATTACTGTCCATCTCTTCTTATATCCTGGCCGGAACAAGGAAGAAATCGACACAATCAAATGAAGCGGCAATGAAATATGTCATCAATGGAGGAATTTCAAGCGCTTTTACCTTATTCGGACTAAGTTATATTTATGGATTGACAGGTAGTACGAATCTTGCCGACATTTCCCGGGAAATATCGAATATTGCCCCGGAAAATGGACTGGTTTTATTAAGTATCGCTTTTATCCTGACTTTTGTCGGGCTGGCATTCAAGATTTCCACTGTTCCTTTTCAAATGTGGGCACCTGATGTCTATCAGGGAGCTCCGATTCCGGTAACCGCTTTCTTGAGTGTCGTATCGAAAACGGCAGGGTTTGTCATCATCCTACGCGTCTTACTGAGTGTTTTTCCATTTGCGCAAGGATTAGAAGCGAATACTTCCCTGTTGCAATCGATGATGATATTCATAAGCGTGCTGGCGGGAATAACGATGATAGCTGGAAATACTATCGCCTTAAAGCAGAGGAATATCAAGCGGCTGTTCGCTTATTCAAGTATTGCTCACGCTGGTTATCTACTGGTTCCGTTCGTCGCTTTTTCTGAGATGATGTTTGAGAGCATGTGGTTTTATTTGGCGGCGTACTTGCTGATGAACATAGGAGCGTTTGCCGTCATCCAGGTCATGAGTGAGCATAGCCATTCAGAAGATATATCCATCTTCGCCGGACTCTTCTATCGCAGGCCATGGGTGGCTGTCATGATGACGATCTTCTTGTTATCATTAGCCGGGATTCCTGGTACAGCAGGTTTTATTGGGAAGTTGAACATTTTCATAGGAGCTCTGTTCTCGGATCCATCCCGCTACATATTGGCGGCGGTCATGATGGGAACTACAGTCATTTCCTACTTCTATTATTTTGGCGTTATGGCACAAATGTTCATGCGGCCGTCGGGCAGTGCAGCACCGATAAGGATGCCGGTTGGAGTTACGATTGCCATGGTATTCTGTGCGGCAGGTACCATTACCCTGGGTTTATTCCCTGGAGTGGTGTTAGAATTCTTCCAAACTCAATTTAACTTTGCAGAAATGTTCTATTAAAAAACATCACTCCCTCCGGAGATGCGCTTTTTGCATCTGCCGGGGGGGTTTTTTTGTACTTTAGGAAAATTTAACTTTGTTAAAAGGGTTAAAGTATAAGAAAAGACTAAGGCTTTCGCCATATGTACTTGGCGACAAGCCAAGTTTTTTTAATTTCAGTATGTTTACAGCGAGTGAAATTAAGGTAGTAGTAGACTAGGATATCCGCTGGTTTGACAATTTCATTTCTCCATGGCATGTTTGGAAAGGATTATAGTCAATAAGGGAAATGAAATTGAAGAGGTGTATAGGAATATGTTAGATACTTTTTTACAGCAGGCTGGTCAACAGGCTTTAGCCGGCATGGTTTCTCATCTGATTTTTATCATTATTACCTGGAGGGTCCTTCAGGCGATAAAGCTGGAAGGGTGGATCCGTAAAGACCATGTATTTGAAGTCAGGGTATTGATGATTCTGGTTACTATCACGATTGGTACAAGCGTCAGCCGTTTCTTCCTTGATTTCCTTCAATGGTCGCAGCAGTTGGTCCATCTGTTCTGATTGTCGCATCATGTTGAGAAATAAACCGTATGCAATAACCTCTCCTTGGAAACAATGAAAATAGTAATCTATCAAGGAGAGGGTTGTTACGATGAGAAGACTGTTGATCATCCTGGTTGCTGCTTTGGTTTTAAGCACAGATTTGGAAACTTTCGCAGGGGTCAAAATCACAGAAGAAATGCCACTTTATGCCATTACTGAACATTTACAAAACCAGGGCATTGAGGTGGATGGCTGGAATGTGATGGCGAAGGAGTCATTCCCGTCCCAGCACTTGGAGGAACTCCAGGCACAAATAGAAGAGGAACTGCCAGAAGCAGAATGGCAGCAGGCTTCTGATCGTAACAGCATTAAATATTCGATGACTAACCCACAAAAAAAGGAAGGGATCGTCGAAACGTTTATTGTCATTGTCCCAAGGGAAAAGAGCAATCATATCGAACTCATTTATAAAATAACAGGGACAAGCTGGGGGGAAGCAAGTGAACATTATTTAACAAATTATTTTTTTGTTAAAAAAGGTCGAATCTTCACAGAAAATGTCGCTATTTTCTCTTGTGCAAAAGCTGAATTTAATGGTATTATTGATGATGTTTTAGTGTATCAAAAATTAAGACAAGCCCTAGATATAAAAACAATCGAATCGATAAATGAAACTGACTTTACCAGTATTTCCGGATATACACCAGAGTGGGAGCAGACGATCCCGCTGCCAGAAGGTGCCATGAATGTCCAATTTGCTGTCCGCAAAGGTTTGGGCGCAAAGACAAGTATTACAGTAGGCACACCAATAATCACGTCTGAATATTAATAATAATGAATATGGACTCGGAGGAGAATGAACCGTGGAAAAAATCATCGTCCGTGGTGGGAGGCAGCTGAATGGCACCGTGAAAGTTGAAGGCGCCAAGAATGCCGTACTGCCTGTCATCGCAGCAAGTATAATTGCAAGTGAAGGAAAAAGTGTCCTTCATGAAGTTCCAGCATTAGCTGATGTAGTTACTATAAATGAAGTTTTACGCAATATTGACGCTGAAGTAGGCTTTGAAAACAATACAGTTACCGTAGACGCTTCTGGCGATATTAAAACAGAGGCTCCATTTGAATTTGTACGTAAGATGCGTGCTTCTGTACTTGTACTGGGACCACTTTTGGCCCGGTATGGTCATGCTAAGGTCGCTATGCCAGGTGGATGCGCAATTGGATCCCGCCCGATCGACCAGCATTTAAAAGGTTTCGAAGCAATGGGAGCCAAAGTAAATGTCGGCAATGGTTTTGTCGAAGTAAATGCTGATGGGCGCTTGAAAGGTGCCAAGATTTACATGGATGTACCGAGTGTCGGTGCAACAGAAAACATCATGATGGCTGCAGCGCTTGCCGATGGCAAAACAATCTTGGAAAACTGTGCCAAAGAGCCGGAGATTGTCGATTTAGCAAACTTCCTGAATAAGATGGGAGCTAAAATCGTAGGCGCTGGTACAGAGACGATTCGTATCACCGGAGTGGATAAGCTTAAAGGTGCGGAGCACACAATTATCCCTGACCGTATCGAAGCAGGTACGTTCATGGTAGCAGCAGCTATCACGAAAGGAAACGTGCTTGTGAAGGGAGCAGAAGCAGAGCACCTGCGTTCCCTTGTCTCTAAAATGCAGGAAATGGGTGTCATTATTGAAGAAGAGGAAGATGGCCTTCGTGTTATCGGACCAAACCATTTAAAAGCAGTCGATATCAAGACTCAGCCTCACCCAGGTTTCCCGACAGATATGCAGTCACAAATCATGGCATTGATGCTTTCTGCTAAAGGAACAAGTGTTATCACGGAGACAGTATTTGAAAACAGGTTCATGCATGTGGAAGAATTCCGCCGCATGAATGCCAAAATGAAAATCGAAGGCCGCAGTGTAATCATCGAAGGCCCTTCCGATCTCCAGGGTGCGGAAGTAGCTGCTACCGACCTGCGGGCAGGAGCCGCTTTGATACTTGCTGGTCTCGTAGCTGATGGTTATACACGTGTAACTGAATTGAAGCACTTGGATCGCGGATATGTCGATTTTGCAGATAAGTTGGCACAGCTTGGAGCTGACATTGAGCGCATCAATGAAAATCCTGCAGGCGAACAAGAAACAGTCGAAGATTCCGTGCAAGCTACTTCTTAATAACAAGAAATATGGAAGCTTACCCCGCCTTCAATGGCAGGGTGAGCTTTTTTTATACGTTAAGATAGGTTAACTTTGTGAAAAGGGTTAATGATGAAAAAATATTTTTCTCATCCTTGTCGACAAGCCAGTTTTTTTCTAATTACATACAGTTTAAATTGGGTAAAAACCAAGTTTTTCTGAAGACATGTTACTAAAAAGGTTCTACCATATCCTTTTTCTGTATAAATATTTACTAGAGACATCTATTAACGTTCTAGCAGGAGGGCATGGGATGAAAAATTGGAAACGGCCAGGTTTGATCACATTTTCTTTTTTATTACTGATGATACTCATTATTCCCACACTGATCGTCTTACCATTTATTGACTCAGACAAGGAACAGCGCATCGCCGAAGAAAAGCAGGAAGAGCTGCCGGAACTGGTAGAACTTCCGGAAGACCTTTCCCCTTTTAACATCGATGTCCTGCGCACCAACACGAACAAGGTGGAAGAAGTACCGCTGGAACAATATGTCGCCCGGGTGGTCGCATCGGAAATGCCGGCAGATTTTGAACCTGAAGCCTTAAAAGCACAGGCATTGGCGGCAAGAACGTATATCGTACAGCATTACTCCAACGGAGAAGGAATTTCCGAGCAGGCCGATGTCACCGATACCGTGGAACATCAAGTGTACAAAAATGAATCGGAGTTACGGAACCAATGGAAAGCTGACTATGACACCAAGATGAACAAAATCAATCAGGCAGTTCGGGAAACTGCAGGTGAAATTATAACCTATGAAGAAAAACCGATTTTTGCTGCTTTTTTCTCAACGAGCAATGGGTATACCGAAAACTCGGAAGATTATTGGAAAAACCCTTTTCCCTATTTGAAAAGCGTCGAAAGTCCATGGGATAAACAATCCCCTAAGTTTCTTGATCAGAAAGTTCTCTCTGTACAAGAGGTGGAAGCTAAGCTCGGAATTACATTTCCTGCTGATGTAACCGCCTCCCGTATCAATAAAACAGAAGGCAACCGTGTCAGCAGTATTGAAGTAGGCGGTGAAGAGTTTTCAGGGAGAGAAATCCGCGAAAAACTCGGGCTTAAATCCAGTGACTTTTCCATTGAACAAAAAGATGGACATTTGATTTTTACCACCAAAGGCTACGGTCATGGCGTCGGCATGAGCCAATATGGAGCAAACGGAATGGCAGAGCAGGGAAGTGACTACAAAGAAATCGTCCAGCATTACTACCAGGGAGCAGAAATCACCGAAATGGACCAGCTCAACACCCTCCAGGCCATGATAAACCCGAATGAATAATATGAGTAAAGCTTGTAGAAACATTCTGCAGGCTTTTTTCATGCCTTAGATCTTTAGCTTTTACGTAAATGAATAAATGTACCATACCTAATTTAGTAACTCCCATTGCAATTATGAAGAAGGTGGCCGGGAAATGACGAGACTCCTCTGGGAGAAGAAGGCTGGCAAGACCCCGCAGGGCTAAAGCCCGAGGAGGCTTGCCGTCTTTCCCACGGAAAGCGAGTTATTTCCCGGCCACCTTAAACTAACTACGGTTCACAGGTACTGGTTTACATTTATTTAACTGAATTTTCTTCCAGTTTATGATAATTTTTTTTGATTGGATGTATAAGTCTCTCATTTTTTGCTCAGAATGGTTGCTGAGGTGATGAACAAATGAGAGATGAAGAAAAAAAGAGCGTCACAAAACTTAAGTTCCGACGCTTGTTAGGTAAGAAGTGGGTGTACCCGGCAATCTATCTTTCGGTTGCAGCTCTAGTTTTAGCAGGAGTCCTTTGGTATCAGCAGCGTGGAGAAGAAGTTGATTTTGCGGATGATCCGAATGTGAATGATGAAGTGATCACAGAAGATCCATTCGGAGATGAAGATGCTGTCCCAGTCATGGAACAAAGTGAAGAGTTGACGATGCCAGTAGCAGAGCAGGAGAATTCTACAATTGTAACGAAGTTTTATGATTACGACGCTTCTGAGGAAGACCAGGAAAACGCACTTGTATTATATGACAATAAGTATTACCAGAGTACAGGTGTCGATATCACGAAAAACGATGAGAAATTCGATGTCACAGCAGCGTTAAGTGGTACCGTTACAGAAGTGAAAGAAGATCCGCTTTACGGGAATGTCGTCCAAATCGATCATGGCCAGGAAGTGACAACTGTTTATGCAAGCCTTGATGAAGTACAAACAGAAGCTGGTGCGGAAGTCAAGCAAGGGGATGTCCTTGGTACTTCAGGCAGAAACATCTTTGGACAGGCAAGTGGAGTTCATGTACACTTTGAAGTCCGCAAAGATGGTGAAGCTTTGAATCCAGAATCATTCTTCGGAAAGCCTTTCAGTGAACTGGAAAAACAGAACACTGAAAAAACAAAAGACAGTGATGCAGCTAATGAAGAAGGATCAGCTGAAGGTGAAGATGCCACGAATGAAGAAGAAAATCAAGATGTAAGTGACGAGGAAATCGGAGAATTGGAACCTGGAGCGGAAGAAGAAGCACCAGGTGAAGGTGACGAAGAAACAGGCGTCGAAGAAGAGCCTGGTATGAATGAAGATGCCGAATCCTCTATTTCCATGACACAAACCTGATTAAAGTCGCGCGTCCTGCGCGGCTTTTTTATTTTGTACACCTATTGGGATATTATGCATAAATTTTTTTGTCATGAACTTGTCCTTCCCCTCATACCCTCAAAAAGACGGTTTTCGCTTAATTTCAGGACTTGTCGCCTTGTTTTTCATACATATTCCTGCCAGCCCACTAATAAGATGTAATTAACCGAGCATTCGGTAGCATCCGAGGTGAACGTTACGCACATAGAAATGACACAGTTTCGGTTAAATGCTCTTTTTCATCGATAACATACCCCAAGTGAATCACCTTGTCTCAATACACACCTTGGATAGTCAACCATAGGAGGCGAGTGATGTGCATGATTACATCAAAGAGAGGACCATCAAGATAGGGGAATACATTGTGGAAACGAAAAAAACAGTGCGAGTGATCGCGAAGGAATTCGGCGTTTCGAAGAGTACCGTCCATAAGGATTTGACTGAACGGCTCCCAGAGTTGAATCCTGAAATGGCCGCGCAAGTAAAAAAGATCCTCGACTACCATAAGGAGATCCGCCATCTCCGTGGTGGGGAAGCCACGAAGCGTAAGTACCAGATGAAAATACAGCCAGAAAACAATCAGCCTGTACAGCCCTCACAATAAACAGAAAAGATCCTCCCTTTTGTATAATTTCCTCGAATTTTGGAAAGTTTTTTCAGTAGAGGTGCGACGATGGTCGTACTTTTATGATAGAATATAACATTAGATGCATTATGTTTTCGAACGGATGCGAGAAAAGTCTTGTGTTGAACAGGGAGGATCTACTAAACATGCTAGCTAGAGATATCGGAATTGATCTTGGTACCGCGAATGTGCTGATCCATGTGCGTGGAAAAGGAATCGTCCTGGATGAGCCTTCTGTAGTCGCTATGGACCGGACTACAGGAAAAGTCCTGGAAGTAGGGGAGGACGCCCGCCGGATGGTTGGCCGTACTCCTGGTAATATAGAGGCGATCCGCCCACTTAAAGATGGTGTGATCGCTGATTTTGACGTTACCGAAGCGATGTTGAAACATTTTATAGATAAAATCAATGTGCGTGGCTTTCTATCAAAGCCTCGCATGTTGATATGCTGTCCAACTAATATAACGAAGGTCGAACAAAAAGCGATCCGGGAAGCGGCAGAGAAATCCGGAGCGAAAAAAGTTTACCTGGAAGAAGAGCCAAAAGTGGCAGCCATCGGTGCAGGGATGGAAATTTTCCAGCCGAGCGGTAACATGGTCGTTGATATCGGTGGTGGAACGACAGATGTTGCTGTCCTTTCCATGGGGGATATCGTTACGGCTTCTTCTATCAAAATGGCTGGTGATAAATTCGACCAGGAAATCCTAAGTTATATTAAAAAAGAGTACAAGCTATTGATCGGTGAACGTACGGCTGAGGAAATTAAAATCAGTGTCGCTACTGTTTTCCCTGATGGACGTGATGAAGAAATCGATATTCGCGGACGTGACATGGTTTCCGGACTTCCACGTACGATCACGGTTCGTTCTTCCGAAATTGAAAAAGCACTTCATGAATCGGTGATGGTCATTGTACAGGCGGCTAAATCGGTTCTCGAGCGCACACCGCCGGAATTGTCAGCAGACATTATCGACCGTGGCATCATTATTACGGGTGGTGGTGCGTTGATTCATGGCATCGATAAATTACTGGCAGAAGAATTGAAGGTACCCGTCCTTGTCGCAGAAGAGCCGATGAACTGCGTCGCGAAGGGTACTGGAATTATGCTGGAAAACATCGATAAGATCGCAAAAAATAAAATCAGAAGGTAACGGTTTTTATACTTTAAGAAAGTTTAACTTTGTTAAAGGGTTAAAGTATAAGAAAAGACTAAGGCTTTCGCCATAAAGCCTTGGCGATAAGCCAAGTTTTTCTAATAGGAAGGAGCGATTCCCTTGCTGAGAGGATTCTATACGGCTGCTTCTGGCATGATTGCACAGCAGCGCCGCCAGGAAGCATTATCGAATAACATGGCGAATGCCAATACCCCAGGGTTTAAATCGGACCAGGGTGTTATGCGTGCATTTCCGGAATTATTGATGCAGCGGATGGAAGCGAAAAGCTTGCCGACCGGCAGGGGATTGCACGTCCCGTTCAACCAGGAACTTGGTGGACTTAATACCGGCACTTACTTGCAGGAAACGGTGCCTGATTTTGCCCAGGGAGATATCCGGGAGACAGGAATCGGGACAGATCTGGCACTGGTTAACGGCGACCTTCCTGATGAAGAGGGATCGTTATATTTTACCGTTCAACATGAGGACGGAGAAGCGCGTTATACTCGAAATGGAAATTTCACCGTGGATGGACAAGGATACCTGGTAACACAGACAGGGAATTATGTTCTCGATGAGGAAGGAAGCCGGATTGATGTCGGCGGGATGGATTTTGATGTAGCCTCAGATGGCACGATCAATGTGGCTGGTAATGATACTCCGCTTGGCATCGCCTATATTAATGATGCTAACAGCCTTGTTAAAGAAGGGGATACCTCGTTCCGCCTGGAAGAAGGCGAAGCGGAAAATGCAAGACAGACGCCAGGTGTGAATTTTTCTGTACAGCAAAACCATTTGGAGCGTTCCAATGTGGATGCCGGCAAAACGATGACGGAAATGATGAATACCTACCGTAATTTTGAAATGAATCAGCGGGTGTTGAAAGCTTATGATCAAAGTATGGACAAAGCTGTCAATGAGATTGGCAGATTGACGTAAGGAGGGACAGGTATGTCGAGGTCAATGATCCAGGCTGCGGTGACGATGGGACAGCTGCAGCAAAAACTGGACGTAATCGGTAATAATCTGGCAAACAGCAATACGCCGGGATATAAAACACGTAATGCAGAATTTTCATCTTTATTGATGCAGCAGATCAACAACCTCGATGAGAAAAACACCTCTGTCCCTCGAATGACACCTGAGGGCATCCGCAGTGGTTCCGGCGCCAAACTGGGTGCTGTGACAGTGGATTTGACCAAAGGAACGCTGCAGACAACGGAACGAAGTCTTGATGCTGCCTTACTTACGGATAACCATATGTTCCAGGTAGAAGTGCCGACAGATGAGGGGACAGAGGTCCGTTATACACGAGCAGGAAACTTTTACTTGAACCCGATTGGGGGCAATCAGTTGATGCTGACGGATTCCAATGGGGCGCCTGTGCTTGGTGAAAACGGCCGTATTGTACTGGAAGATGGTTTTAATGGATTGACAATAGCTGAAAATGGTACGATTATAGTAGACAGAGAAGAAGGTCAATCTGTCGAAGGGCGACTCGGTATTGTAGAAGCGGTACGACCACGGATACTGGAGGCCAGTGAGAACAATACCTTCCGCCTGCCTGCAGAGGATGAACTGAATCTGGAAGCAAATGAAATTATCCAGGCGGTTGCTGCTGATGACGTACATATACAGACTGGGGCACTCGAATCCTCTAATGTCGATATGCAAAAGCAAATGACGAATATGCTGATGGTACAACGAGCCTATCAATTCAATGGCCAATCTATTTCTTTGAGCGATCAGATGAGTGGCTTGGTCAATCAACTGAGATCTTAACTGTAAGGAGTTACCCAACCATGTCAACAAACCCTACCGGTCAAAAACAGCCGACAACAAGAAAAAAATATAAAAATGAAGCTGAAACAAAACCAGCTGCAAAAAGTGCCGATGAAAAGAATCGAACGTCACGTAAAAAAGAGGAGAAGCCGCCACGTCGCAGGATTTTCCCGATTTGGCTGCGTCTGATTGTCATCACGATTTTATGTGTACTCGCATTGATTGTCGGGTTGATCGTAGGTTATGGTGTACTTGGAGACGGCGATCCACTGGATGTACTGAAGTTAGAGACGTGGGAGCACATTTGGAATATCGCCACAAAAACAGATTGATATAGAAACCAGCCCGGCCCCAGCATGATGATGCGGGGCTTTTTTCATGCCCGCCTGCTGCACCCCGGGTCCTCCAAATTCTGGAGGGCCCGGGGTGTTTCGTATGGTAAAGCGTTTCCCTGGCTGCTTTTTGTGGAAATAGAGTAGAAGCAGTCAGAAAAAAGGGGGTTGGATTTTGCAAACGGAAATTTTCGTAGCTGGCGGAGGAGTCGGAGGACTTGCCCTTGCAGTCAAATTGGCAAGCAGCGGTGTGCATGTGACGGTCGCTGAACAATTGAAAGATGAGTCTCCCTTATACAAAGGAGAACTTCTCCAGCCTAAAACGATAGCGATATTGGATCAAATGGATCTTTTGCCGGAAGTGTTGCAATACGGACATAAAATCGAAACGCTCGCCTTCCAGGAAGCCGATATAAATCCCGGCAGACCCCCTGAGGAAATTGGCAGCACAGAGCTCACCTATAACCGGATTGCCAGTACGTACAATTATTCGGTAATGATCCCCCATGAAAAAATCAAAGAGATTTTACGCAACAAAGCAAGTCAGTATGGGGAATACTTTCATTTTATACCTGGAGCACGTTTTCTCGGTTTTGAAAACGGTCATGCCAAAATCAAGCAGGCAAAAGAAACCTATGCCATAACAGCGAATGTCTATATCGGTGCGGAGGGGAGAAGCTCCCCGACACGCCAGGCGATGGATGTGTCCATAAAACGGAAGGATTACAACCATCATTTTTTAACGGTCACCATTCCACGGCCGGAATCTTTTTTGGAAGGGAAAATCGTCACGACGAAGGAGTCTTTCCTTGGGATGTTCCCTTTGCCCGATCATGAAATCCGAACAGTGCTCTTAATCAAAGCTGGTGAATATAAAGCCATTAAGGAAAAGGGACTGGAACACGTTTATGAAGTCTATGGCGATTTGGAGCCGCGGCTGAAAGAGTATGTTCGTGCCATTAAGGATTGGAAACAGATCCAGCTGATGGTGCCGTACACCTATCACGTCGATCGTTACGTCCGGGGGAACATGGCGCTCTTGGGAGATGCCGCGCATACAGTCCATCCAATGGCGGGGGAAGGGATGAACCTTGCTATTCAGGATGCCGACGTGCTCGGAGAACTGCTCAGCTGGTGTAAGCACAAGAGCAAGCCATATCATAGCTATCTTTCCTACTATGAGCAGGTACGGCGTCCGAGAGTGTCGTTCTTATTGAAGCTGAGCCATCTATCAGCGCTTGTCTATTCGTATCCATATGCCTGGTGGCGAAAGCTGAGGATGCAGGCCGTGCAGCGGATGTACGAAGATGATCAGCTTCATGTGAAACAAATGCTCAATACATCAGGTCTTGGAATCTGGGATTTTTCCCTCGTTGATCGGGCTATACAAGGCAGTATGCTGCCAGTCCGCAAAAAAAGCATTACAGATCACCAGCAGCAACGCTATATTTTTGATGAAACAGATGATTATCCATGGAAACGCAACGAACTGGAAGGGGTAGAAATAGATGAATGAATGGACGATAGCTATGCAGGCACGTAAATGGATGAAGAAAAATGAATCGTTTTTATACAGTTGGCATGCCTATGTCGGCTCGGAGCTTGGGTTATTCGATGAATTCAAGGAACCCGCTTCGATTGAAGAAGTAGCATTTCGCACCGGCTATCCCGAAGATTTGCTGGAATCCTGGGTTCAGGTCGGAGTTGAATTAAAACACTTGAAAGAAAAGGACAGTAAATTCCGCACCTCCAAAAAACGGTGCAGCGCCTTAATGTCAGATTATGGATCCCCTGGGGTAGCGGCACTGTTGAAGGAGATGATGGAACTGCACCTGCCGACGTTGCTTGCTTATCCGAACATTATGCGTTCGCAGGAACGGTCTTCCTTCGACCATGAAGAGTTTGGCGGCATCGTTGCGGAGACATCAGCATTACTGGAGCATTTTGCCATCCGGAAAATCAAACGGAAAGTACGTGAGCAAAAAATTGAAACGATCGTCGATCTCGGCTGTGGTCATGGCGGATATTTAAGGAAGCTGGCCGACCATTTTCCTGACATAAACATGATTGGTGTCGATATCAATGAAAAAGTGATCGAGAGTGCCAGGCTGCAATCGAAAGATTATCCGAATATCAGATTTGAAGTAGGTGACTTTGAAGAATGGGAGCCTGAAGAAGGTAAAGTCGATATGATTCTGCTGCATAATATTTTTCATTATATCCATCCGGAGGATCGCAGCCTGCTGCTTGAGAAAATTAATGAAAACCTGAAGGGGGATGGCGTCGTTTCCGTTATCACCCCACTCAGCGGCACCGAGCATGGCAAAGCGTTTTCTTCCGCGTTCAATAGTTTCTTTGTTGCGCACTCTAACCTCTATGCCCTGCCGAAACAATCGGACTTAGATACGATTTTCGCAAAAGGAGACTTTGATATTTTCGATTTGGATCCGATTATTAAAGAAGGTTCGTGGTTTACGTTCTGGCTCAGTCCGAAAGCTGACGAGAAGACAGACGCAAACCAGGAAGAGGAGAGAGAATCTCCTGTCCAATCCGTATCTTCTAACTAAAAAAACCCTCTTCAGGAGGGTTTTTTTAGCTAAGGTCTTCCTCGACCCTGTGCAAGTCTCACGATAAAAACGATTAATGCAATGACCAGCAGCAGGTGAATCAGGTTCCCGGCAATTCCGCCGATCAAACCGAATAACCATAAGACCAACAGGACAATAAGAATGGTCCACAGCATGTTTTGGCCTCCTTAAAATGTATTGGCAGGAAAAATATAGTTCACTTTGATTATTCCCTATTTTTTTAACCCTATAACCTCGCAAGGAGTTACATAAGAAATTTTGTCGAAATGCTCCAACATGTATATAATGAGCATAGTTGATAAATGAAAGGAGATTTTACATATGATGAATATAAACGAAATCAAAGAGATCATCCCGCACCGCTATCCATTTTTGTTAATTGATCAGATTGAAGAAGTCGTAGAAGGAGAAAAAGCGACTGGCTACAAAAATGTCACCGTGAATGAGCCGTTTTTTGAAGGTCACTTCCCGGAATATCCGGTTATGCCTGGGGTATTGATCGTTGAAGCGCTGGCACAGGTTGGGGCTGTCGCTATGCTGAAAAAAGAAGATAACCAGGGTAAACTTGCTTTTTTCACGGGTATCGATAAATGCCGTTTTAAACGTCAGGTGCAGCCTGGCGATCGCCTGAAGCTGGAGGTCGAGATTGTCCGCGCCAAGGGACCGATGGGCAAAGGGAAAGCGAAAGCAACGGTCGACGGCGAGCTGGCATGTGAAGCGGAAATCATGTTTGCGTTGAAATAAATGAAAAACCACTCATAAATTCAGATTTTCGCTCGTAAAGCAGGTTGTTCGACTCTTCGTCTGCCCATTTGAAAAATTTCCTCCTGAATATGGTTTATTTTTTCCGATATGGGAAAGATAGGCGTGAACTAAATAATTAGGAGGAATAAAATATGCTTAATAAATGGTGGATGAAGTTTGGTGCCGCTACGCTGGCGATTTTCCTTTTAGGTGCATGTGCTACTGAAGATGATGACGCTGGTGAAAACGGCACAGAGCAAAATGAAGAAGCTGACATGGGTGAAGAAGATGGCGAAATGGACGAAAATATGGATGGGGAAGAAAACAAAGATGAGGAAAATGGGGATGCAGATACAGATGAAGAAGCCCCTGAGGAAGACATGACGAACGAAGATACTATGGAAGACGATGAAAATAACGAATAATTTCCAAACAAAAAGGAAGACGCCGCTGTAACCTGCACAGGATCAGCCGGCGTCTTCTTTGTTTTTCCCACCACTTAACCTTGTAAATCAAGGCGGCCTCCGAGTGTCGGGTGCTGAACTTCCGGCTTGGCAGTCTCAAGCATCTCGACGATCTGGGCACCTTGCTGTCTGGCCTGATCCATCGATTTATCCATCACGGCAAGACTGGCATTCTGCTTCACATAATGCTGGCTCATCAGGACAGAGACGGTCGCAACATCCATAGCTTCACTCCTTTCTCCTGAACTATTTCTAATATCGACCTGATATTGGATTAATGAATATGGAATTTCCTGGTCACCTCTGGGGTGACCAACAAATGGGTGAATTGGGTATTGTTCACAATTTTGTCAATAAGCGATGCGACTTGAAAATAGGTATTATAGTAATATGGTCGTAGGTAATAGAATAGAGAGATGATGGGGTGGAGATGTGGAATGTGCTGAAAGAGCGTTAGAATACTTGATCAATAAAAAGACAATGATGGTAAAACCGAATCTGCAGGAAGGTAAGCTGGCTGCGCTGATACTGGAAGATAGTCACGTGGTTTGTGCAAAGATGAGCGTCCAGAACATCCTTAATAACAGCTGTATTTTATATGGGTCCTCCTTTAATGGAAGAAGGGATTTTGCCCGTGCTTTCCTGCATACCGATAAAAAGTTGCCGATTGAAGTAAGTTCTCCTTCGGGAATTGTCATGTTTCCACTTCGTGATAATATTACCGGCGAACAAGTATGGTTTAACTACCATCATGTCAAGGACCAGAGAGAATCAGCCCCTGGCAAAATGGAAATACTTTTTTCTGATAATACGACGTATACGATTGATACCTCCAAAGCTTCCTTTAACCGGCAATTCATACTTGCCGCCCGGCTTGTCAATCGGCTGCATCACGCCTGAAACAGGCAGGAAGCTTCTTCTGCCTTAATGAATACCCTTTCGTTTTTCCTTCCCTATTTTTATGGTAAGATGAACATACATAATTTATCGTGAAAACGCCATCATCTTTAGAATAAGAGAGCGTTTGAATGCCATGTTCCAATGGGAAAAATTGATAGTTTTCTTATTCTTGGCAAAGGGAAAATCAATAGGAGAGGTGATTCGGATGAAATATAGAACGGCAGATGACATCAAAGATCTCCTGCTTGATGATCAGGAAAACATAATCAACCAAATCGATCCTGAAAAAATTGAAGTTTATCGCTTCCTGCATGACCGATTTAAAGAGACGGATGTAACAAAGGATCTCGTCTTCCAGTTTGCTTTCCGTTATTTTTATAAATTGGACAACCCGAGCCTGACGCAGGAATTTCAGGAACGTTTTTTTGAAATCATGGAAAATCAACGCAATGAAAGCAGGCCGAATATCGTCCGGGTCGTAACTGATCTTTATGAAGTGAAAAACCATAAAGGGAACCCAACGATGCAATTCCCGCTTGCTACCGCTATGCTACATACACTTAATGGTAATTTCCCGACGTATGACAGTGATGTAGCAAAGGCATTTGATTTTTCTTCAACTTATCATTTGAATAGCTTTTATAAAAAGATGAAGCGGTATATTGATCAGTACCGACATACCTTTGATACCTACAGTATATTACTGGAGGAGGAAAGCCTTAAGGTAATGTTCGATAATTTTGATCGCCGTTTCCCAAAGAGCGGTCTTTCAAAAGTGAAGAAATTGGATTTAATGGTGTCAGAAATGGGAAGACAAATTTCCTGACAAGAACCCCAAAAAAGCCAGGTGACCTCACAGTCACCTGGCTTTTCTGCGTCTTACTGCATGGTTTCTTTCAGATTTGCAGATAGTTTCCGTTATATTCGAGAGCGTTTGGAGGCCCGGGAAATTACTCGCTTTCCATGGGCGTACGGTGAGCTTCCAGCCGCCCCTGACACTTTTATGGTAAAGGACCCTAGATATCTCAAAATCAAGTCTTCGACTTTTCGTCTCTTTTTTTGTAAAAAGCAAATGCTTAAAAAACAAGTCGATAGTGATTGAAATTTGTCTGGTAATTTAGTACGATTAACCTTGTTGTGACTGACTGGTCAGAAAGAAAAGGAAGCAGGGATATAGATGCATGAACGGAAACGCCAGTTAATTGAAGCTGGAATGAAGCTATTTGCCCAGAAAGGCTACCACGCAACCTCCATTCAGGAAATTGCCAGCCAAAGTGACGTCTCTAAAGGAGCCTTTTATCTTCATTTTGACTCGAAAGAAGATCTGACTTTGGCTATCTATAAATTTTATTACCAGCAATTGATGCAAAAAGTAGAAGAAGTGCGTCAGACCGATTTGCCACCCAAGGAGAAAATGACCCGTCAACTCGAAGTGTTTATCACCAGTTTAATGGAGAACAAAGAGTTTATCATCATGCATCTGCGTGATAATGTGTCGCTCAGTCCGCAAGTCGATGACTTTCTCCTAGAGATGAAAGCAGAAAGCTTCCGTTGGACAAGTGAAAATCTGAAAGAACTATTCGGAGAAGCGGTCGAACCATACATAGTCGATAGCTCCATCCTTATGGAAGGGATTCTCGATGGGTATGCCAAATGGCTCGTTATTGATGAACTCGATGTCGAACCGCAGCGGCTTGCTTCATTTATTCAGGAGCGAATTGTCGATGCAGTCGAGGGCATCCTGAAAAAAGAGGAAAAACCGTTGATCACCTTGGATAATGTCAAGCGACATTTTCCTTCATTTCATCAGCAGGACCCTCACAGCCGGGTGAAAGAGCAGCTGACTGCGATGAGAGGCAAAATTGACTCGCTGAAAATGGCAAAGCAGAAAAGGGAAGACCTGCATGGAGTAGTGGATGTACTGTTGAATGAAATAAAAAAAGAGCAGCCACAGCCGATTTTGTTCCAAGGCATGCTATCCCATTTTAAAGGGATAGCTGCATTTGACAAGGAATGCCGCCAAATTGCCAGAGATTTGAATATTGAATTGATATAGGAAGACGAGAGGAGTCATGGTATGAAAAAAATTATCCAGCCGGCCATCGTGGCGTTGCTTTCGATCGGATTGATCAGTGGCTGTTCCAATAATGAAGAACCGGAAGAAGAAGTAGAGCGCGTCACCCCGGTAGAAACGGCAGTCGTAGAAAAAGGGGATTTGAGCATTGAGCGGAAAATCGTCGGACGGACGGCACCAGCTGATACTTCACAAATCATTCCGCGGACACCAGGGGAACTTGTCGCTTTGAACGTAGAAAAAGGGGACAGAGTAGAAAAAGGAGATGCCATCGGGCAAGTAGACGCTCAGGATACACAAAGTCAAGTAGAGCTGCAGGAAAATGCCGTCCAGCAGGCGAGCAAGCAGCTGGAAAATGCCAGGATTTCAAGACGTCAGGCAGCACTTGGGGTCGAGAATGCTAAGAAACAAGTCGATGCCGCGAAAGAGGCCCAACAGGCACGGGCTGAGCAGTCCAAGGGTCAGGAACAGGCAGCCTACCAGCAATATGAGCAGGCGAAAGAGCTCGCTGATCAGACAAAGAAGCTGGCAGACGAGGGCACCATCCCGGAAGTGTTATATGAACAAGCAAAGAACCGGGCGGATCAGGCATACGCTCAGTACGAGCAGGCGAAGAATCAGACTGCCCCATCTTCTGCAGAAGTAGAACAAGCGGAAGCACAGGTTGATCAGGCGGAGGAACAGCTTGCGCAGGCAGAAGTAGGCGTGGAACAGGCGCAGCTTCAAGTCGAACAGGCCCAGGTCCAGCTGAATCAGGCGCGTGAGCAGAATTCCAACAATACCATATCGGCACCATCTTCCGGAGAAATCACTTCTCTTGATGCAAAAGTTGGCGACATGGTATCCAACCAGCAGCCAATTGGAGCAATTGTTGCGTTAAATCCAATGACCGTCGAAGCGACA
Organism: Thalassobacillus devorans; assembly: GCF_900176565.1. Lineage (GTDB taxonomy): Bacteria > Bacillota > Bacilli > Bacillales > Halobacillaceae > Thalassobacillus > Thalassobacillus devorans_A. The sequence continues at coordinate 709,898 of NZ_FXEH01000005.1, read as the reverse complement.
GTGACATCGGATCAGCTTAATTTATTCGAAAAAGAACAGGAAATAGACGTAGATATCAATGGTGTCGAAGAGCCAGTGACTGCGACAGTCGATTATGTGGCTTCCGTACCGAATGACACAGGCTTATATCCGGTCGAAGCCACGATCGCCAATGAAGGGGAAGCGATCAAGCCGGGGACAATGGCCACCTTCCTGCTTCCGGAAACCGTCGTATCAGACACGTTTTTAGTACCGACAGAAGCAGTCGTGGAAGAAGGCGGCGAAGCTTATCTCTATGAAATCGTTGACGAAGTAGCAGAAAAAGTGGAAGTGACGATAGTGGAAGCGCAATCCGATCTCACTGCGGTTGAAGGTGGCCTGCAAGCAGGTGCTGAAATAGTCACTACGGGTCAATTGACGTTGTCTGACGGAGCGAAAGTCAGCATCATAAAGGAGGATGCTTGATTTGAAACTCGTCAATACATCAGTCAAACGCCCGGTTGGGGTAATCATGATCGTATTGGCCATTCTGGCGCTCGGCTTCATGTCGCTGCGTAATCTGGCCATCGACCTTTACCCGGAAATCGACCTGCCGATTGCCGTCGTATCTACCAGTTATGACGGCGCCGCACCACAGGAGTCAGAAAAATTGATCAGTGAACCGATCGAATCATCGGTCAGTTCCATCGAAGGGATAGAAACTGTCCAGTCGCAATCCCAGACAGGCGCCTCGATTGTTTTTATGCAATTCAATACGGGTGTGAATCTCGACAATGCTTTGCTCGATGTAAGGGAAAAAGTGGACCAGGTGAAAGGGATGCTGCCGGAAGGAGCGGGCGAGCCGAATGTTCTCCGTTTTGATCCTCAGCAGATTCCGGTCATGTGGGTCGGCCTCACCGGTGATAGTCCGGAAGAGCTTCAGCAGATTGCGGAAGATCGTATCGTTCCTTTTCTGGAGCGCCAGGAAGGGGTAGGGTCCGTCAGTATCGAAGGTGGGAATGCCCGTGAAGTCCGTGTCTTAATCGACCGTGGACAGATGAACGAATATGGACTGACCTCGGAAACCATTGTCCAGTCCTTGAATGCCGCCAATAAGTCCGCATCTGCGGGAGCCGTGGAAAAAGGCGACAAAGACCTGCAAATCCGGATTGATGGCGAATTTGAATCGGTTGAAGAAATAGAGGATACCGTGCTGCAGACAGAGAATGGAGCGCAGATCCGCCTCGATCAGATCGCTGACGTTGAGGATACGTATGAAGAGGCTTCAACGATTTCTAAGGTTAACGGGAAATCATCGGTAGTACTATCCATTTTGAAAAAATCGGATGGTAATACCGTCGAGACAGCCAATAATGTCACCGCGGCGATGGAGGACATAGAAGAACGCCTGCCGGAAAGTGTCAACATGGGCGTTGTGCTCGATACCTCGGAATTCATTACCCAATCGATTGATTCTGTCATGATGAACATCATCATTGGAGGAATCTTCTCGGTTCTCGTCCTGCTGTTGTTTTTAAAAAGCATTCGGGCAACAATCGTCATTGGCATCTCGATTCCGATCGCCATTATTTCAACATTTACGTTGATGTATTTTACCGGAGAGACATTGAACGTACTGACCATGGGTGGTCTTGCACTTGGCATCGGGATGATGGTCGACAGTTCCATCGTCATCCTGGAAAACATCGTCAGCTACCGCCAGCGCGGTTACTCGATGATTGAAGCAGCCAAAGAAGGGGCGTCTGAACTGGCGCCAGCCGTCATCGCTTCAGCGACCACGACTATCGTTGTATTTTTACCGATCATTTTCGTAGAAGGAATCGCATCGGAACTGTTCACGCCGCTAGCGCTGACCATCTCGTTCGCTTTAATTGCGGCCTTGATCGTTTCTGTTACGTTGATTCCGATGCTGTCTTCGAAATTATTGACGAAACCATTGCAGACTTCCGGTCGCAGGTACTGGTTTGACCGGTTCCTCGATAAAGTGAACAATGGGTATCAGTCCATGCTCCGCCGTGTGTTGAAATGGCGAAAAACAACCGTCCTTGTTACGGTACTGACGATAACAGCCAGCGGTTTCCTCGTTCCGATGATTGGTACGGAATTTATCCCACCTTCCGATCAGGGACAAGTAGAAATCAGCGTGACGACACCTGCAGGAACATCACTTGCAACTACGGAGAGTGTGACAGAAAAAGTAAATGAAAAACTGACTGCTTATGAAGATATCATCGAGACAAATTACATTACGGTCGGTGGCGGTGGATTTGAGAGTTTCTCTTCCTCTTCCAATGAAGCGACATATACGATTCAGCTTGTGGATCCTGCCAATCGCGAACGTACGACCAGCGAAATCATGCAGGCGATTGATGCCGATGTATCCGACATCCCAGGAGCAGAGATTGCTGTCAATGAAATCGGGGCAGGGTTCGGTAGCGGCGCACCGATTCAGATTCAGTTGAATGGTCCGGACTATGATGTTCTGACTGAACTCGCTGACCAGGTCATTTATATGATTGAAGATGTCGATGGTGTTCACAACCCGGAATCTTCAACCGATGAGGGCCGGCCGGAAATGCAAGTGGAAGTCGATCGGGATAAAGCAGCACAGTACGGTTTGAGCTACCAGCAGGTTCTTAGTCAGGTCGAGCTCGGGTTCAACGGACAGATAGCCACACGCTACCGGGATGGCAGCGATGAAATCAATGTCCGTATGATATTGCCAGAAGAAGAGCGGCAGACGATTGCTGACCTTGAAGGTATGAGCCTGCAGACACCAACCGGGGGATTGATTCCTCTTGCCAGCGTAGCAGAATTGAAGCAGGTGCAAGGCCCGGTTACCTTGCTGCGTGAAAATCAGCAGCGCCAGGTCAACGTCGAGAGTGAAATCGTCGGACGGGATCTCGGAAGTGTAACCAATGACATCCGCGAAGAGCTGGAACGCTTGAACTTCCCGGATGAATACAGTTATGAAATCGGCGGACAGGCTCAGGATATGCAAGAGGCCTTTGGCGATTTGGCACTGGCGCTCATATTCTCGATTTTCCTCGTGTACGCCGTCATGGCTGTTCAGTTTGAGAACTTCCTGTTCCCGTTCATTATCATGTTCTCCTTGCCTTCGATTATCGTCGGAGTAATGAGCGGTTTGTTCATTACCGGCCTGCCATTGAGTCTGCCGGCATTTGTCGGGATTATCATGCTCGCCGGGATTGTCGTCAACAACGCTATCGTACTCGTCGATTACATCAACATCATCCGGCGAAAAGGCGTCGACCGCTACGAAGCTATTTTGGAAGCAGGGCCAAGCCGGATGCGGCCAATCCTGATGACCACACTGACGACTGTGCTCGGAATGGTGCCCCTTGCCCTGGGACTCGGTCAGGGAGCGGAAGCCCAACAGCCGCTTGCCGTGACGATTATCTTCGGCCTGACGATCTCCAGCTTTTTCACGCTGTTGCTGATTCCAGTTGTCTACACTTATTTTGATGACTTATCGAACAAAGTTACAGGCTGGTTCGGGAAAAATAAATAATATCGGGTTGAATCATTTCTAAATAAAGCCCCCCTGTTTGATGTACTTTTCAAACAGGGGGGCTTTATAGTATCTGCAGTAACCTTTCTTACTTCTGTTTTACATATAACTTTAATTGAGAGACTAATTGTTTTTGCATGTCTTCACTAGTATGTAGTTTAATGCCGGCCTGGACTTTTCTGCCGAAATTTTTTACCCAGACGATTTGGCCATCGACATCCAATTGCTGATTTACCAGGTTGAATTGGATAATCATACGGTCGCCAATTTGATAATCATGAACCGGGACTTCAACCTTCATGCCCTTTACACTGAGGTCTAATATATGGAGTTCTCCTTTTATTGGCGGGGTGGTATGGGCAATGAAATTCCCAGGCAAGCTTGGATCAAAAGCATAACGGAAGGCTTCATTTCTTCGGTAATACATAGCTGCTCCCTCTCCCTTTAAAAATGTTAACTCTCATCCCCATAACGATCGATTTTTATCAGGTCCCAAGTCGTGACGATGCCAAGCGGCTTGTTATGCTGGGAACCATCCGCTGTAATGATGACCGCTTTCAGCTTCTGCTTCTGCTCGAAGCTGCGTTCAAAGGATGATTCCAGGTCGAATATCGAATTATTCTCACTCAAAAAACGCACGTTGTGATTCTTTTCCAATTTCAAGATATCAGCAGCGCGAACATCTTCGAGCTCAATGCAGCCTTTTTGCATATTCTGTGACAGCCAGCGCACGACCCCGTCATTTGTCAAGAGACCTAAAAACCGCTGATTATCCCCATAAATAGGGAACTGGGAGACTTTGAAGCGGTTGAATGCCTCGACAATTTTTGTCAGATGAGAGTCCGTTTTAAAAAAAAGCACGGGGCGTGTCGCAACTTCAATCGCTTTCGGCGGTTGATCAAGCGTTTGTTTAATTTTCTCAATTTCCTCGACGACTTCCCGGTGCGGGTAGGCGATGTAGTAATCATCACGGATTTTCTCATGAACAAGCGCATTACGAAGCTTCGCATATTGTTTCAAATTGTCGAAGTAATGCCGGATGACACTGTGCTTCTGTTTCGAACGCTGGACGAGTTCCATGAAATTGTCGTTTTTCGGAAAGCCGTTGATTGCCTTCAATTGCTGGTGGATCTGATTGAATGCAATCTCAAAACGCTCGGCAAGCTCCAATTCTTCTTGTGAGCCGTTCATCGTAGTCACCTGCTTTGTATGTAAAGATTGATGTTTCTTCTTATTATAACGGATTCACGCATAAAAAAACATCAGGCCGGCGCACGAGGTGAAAGATAGTCAAATATTTGCTGGAGAGGAATAGTTAAAGAAAAAGCATAAACTTATCTGCCAATTCGTAAAATGTAATAAAGTTTCATGAAATGTATTGTATAAAGTAACATTATTTTGTAAGATAACAATAAGTAAAAATATTTCGACATTGGAGCAACGCTTATGACCAATCAACTGATTTTCATCCAGGAATCCCTCGACAGCTGTAAACCATCCGAGAAAAAAGTAGCCGAATACATTCTAAAGCATCCGGATGAAGTAGTGAACTCATCGATTCAAAAGCTTGCAGAGAATACTGCAGTCAGCGAGGCGACCATCATCCGGTACTCGAAAAAGCTGAAATGTAAGGGTTTTCAGGATTTGAAACTTACAATCGCAAGGGAAATGGCTGTTTTTGAAACGACCCCGGAGAAATATCAGGACATTCCGGATGACGATTCCATTGAGTCACTTATCAACAATGTTTCCTATAACAACATCCAGTCGCTGGAAAATACGCTCAATATTCTCGACACGAAAGATGTAGAAGCTGCTATCCAGCTGATGACCAATGCTCGCAAGATTGCTGTTTACGGTATCGGGGCATCGGGATTCATCGCGCAGGATTTCAAGCAGAAGCTGACCCGGATTGATAACTGGTGTGAGGTGGGCCTCGATATCGACGCCCAGCTGACGATATCAGCGAACCTTACCAATAAGGATATCGCTTTTGGGGTCTCCTACAGCGGTCAGACCCGGGACATCTATGAATCTTTGAAAGTAGCCAAAGATAACGGAGCAACGATCATTACACTTACAAAAATGGGGGAGAATCCAGTGTCTTCACTGGCTGACATAGCTTTACACACGACTTCACTGGAAAAAAACATAAGGAGTGGTGCCACCAGTTCACGGATTGCCCAGTTGAATGTGATTGATATCTTGTTTTTAGGCATCACACGTAACAACCAGGAGGCCAATATCGCAGCCCTTGAAAAGACACGGAAGGTGGTGAAAATGATTAAGTGATCACAGCCTATCTGAACCAGCTTACAGCTGATCGGGAAATTCCCGGAGGGGTCGTCATCGTTAATGTCAAAGGCGAGCGCCGATATTTCGAAGCGTTCGGCGGCTACCAGGCCCGGGACGGCACACCACAGCCCATCACACGCTCTACGAGATTCGATGCAGCCTCACTTACAAAAGTGATGGCGACGCTCCCGGCAGCCCTATTTTTAATAGACCGCCAGGAATTGAAACCAGAAGCACCAGTGAACCACTACATCCCAGAATTCCACTTCAAGCCTATCACCATCTATCATCTATTGACCCACACAGCAGGCCTATCAGCGGATCTTACCTATAAAAACCGCTGGCAAAAGCGCCATGTTTTCCATGAAGTACTGACATCAAAGCTTACGACGAAACCGGGAACAACCGTCAAATACACGGACCTTGGCATGATTTTGCTTGGCAAGGTGATCGAACGAATCAGCGGGCAGCCGCTCGATGAGTTCACAGCTGAACACCTTTTCGAGCCATGGGGCATGCCGAACACTACATATCGATTGACGGAAGCGCAGCAAGCAGAAGCGGCAGCAACGGAATGGGATAACGGCCAATACCTTCAAGGAGAGGTCCATGATGAAAAAGCGTTTCAAATGGGCGGAGTCAGCGGCAACGCAGGCCTGTTCACGACAGCGGAAGATGTGGAAGCCTACGGATTGAATTGGCTGTATCCGGATCAACAGCAAGTCATTGCACCGTCTCTTTTGAAAAATGCCAGCAAAGAACAGGAACCCGGCCGCGGTCTTGGCTGGGAAGTGTGGAATGGTAAAGGAACGCCGCCATCATGCGGGAACGAGTGGCCGGCGGGATCTTTTGGTCATACCGGATTTACGGGCACGAGCATGTGGATCAATCCGCATGATGAAATCGTCACTGTTTTTCTTACAAATGTCGTCCATTACGGAAGGAACCACAACTTAAAGGAAATCCGTAAACAGTTACACAGTCTTGTGCATCAATGTTTTACAAAATAAATCATTTATTACAGGAGGGAACAAGCATGGCGAAAATCACGAAAGCTTGGATGATTGGATTATTAGCGTTTATTTTGATCTTAACTGGCTGTTCGTCTGACACAGATGGTTCTGTTGAGGGCGAAACAGAAAACAACGAGGAAAATGGCGATACGGTCACATTGGAAGTGGGCAGTTGGAGAACGGAAGATACCGCTAAGTATGAGAAACTTTTTGAAGCATTCAATGAGAAGCACCCGGATATCCAACTGGAGTTCAAGCCGTCAAAGAACACAGAGTACAATACGATCTTGAACACGGCGCTGCAAAGTGGGGAAGGCCCGGATATCATGCAGCTTCGTCCGTACGCAGCAGGTGCTGAGCTTGCTGACGCAGGGTACCTGGAGCCAATCGAGGACCTTGAAGGATTGGATACGTTCCCTGATTCATCCCTGATGGCAGCACAAGGATCCGATGGCACGCAATATGGCGTTCCATTAAATATGAGTACAACACAAATGTTCTATAATAAGAAAATTTTCGATGAACTGGGATTGGAAGAACCTCAAACATATGAAGAATTCATCGAGCTTAATGAAACGTTTAAATCAGAGGGCTACACACCGCTTGCCATGGGCACAAAAGAAGGCTGGCTGATGTCCCTGATGCATGGAATTGTAGGTCCAGCGCATTATGGAGCCAATGAATTCGTGGAACAAATTGAAAACGGTGAAACGGACTTTGTCAGCGACGAGTATGTAGCATCGATCGAAGCGATGGAGCAGTTGAAAGACTACTTCCCGGATAATTCAGAAGGACTCGGTATGGAAGATATCCGTACGTTGTTCTTCACCGAGCAGGCAGCGATGTTCCCGCTTGGAAGCTGGGAAATCGAAGTATTGAAAGAAATGAACCCTGACCTTGAACTTGATTTCTTCCCGATGCCGTCTGCAGTTGGAAAAGAACCAACCATTACCACGTGGGTCGATGGTTCTTACGCCATCAACGCTAATTCGGAACATAAAGAAGAAGCGAAGAAATTCCTTGAGTGGATGACAACCGAAGAGTTCGGTCAAATGTTCACAGAAGAATTCAGTATGGTCAGTGCGGTTCCTGGCGTAGAGTCTGACAATCAATTGGTCAGTGACCTTGCCCAGGCAGCCGATGAAATTTCGACACCATACTTGATCCTGGTCCACTTTGCCAAAGGAAATCCATCCTCTAAAGCAGAACTTGAAACAGAACTGCAAGGCATGTATTTAGGAGAGCAGACACCAGAAGGCGTAGCAGAAGCCGTACAGAAAAGCGCCGAAGGCTACTACGAACCTTTTCAAAACTAATTATTCAAGGCGGTGAATACGTTGAATACTGCTGAAACCCAAGTCAAAGCTGTCAACAAGCCAGCTGCTAAAACGAAAACAAAAAGGAAATGGAAAAGATGGGCTATCCATCTTTTCCCTATTCCCGCCTTAATCATTTATGGATTATTTATCGTTTATCCCATACTTGCTGCATTTACATACAGTCTATTTGATTGGAATGGGCTCGTTAGGGGAGCGTTCGTTGGGTTAGAAAATTTTAAAGCGCTATTTTCCCTGCAGCCTTATAAAGATTTATTCTGGAATGCGTTTCAGCACAATATCCTTTATTTTGTCGTTCAGATGATTGTACAGAATGGGCTGGCATTCGTGCTTGCCTTTATCATCTATAAAAAAATCAAAGGGGCAGAGTTTTTCAAAATTGCCTTTTTCATGCCGCGGCTGTTGTCGATCATCGTTGTCGGTTTCTTATGGAAACTGATTCTGAACCCGAACTTCGGTGCGCTTAACGTCATTTTAGGCAAGTTTGGCTTGGAGAACCTGCAAAAAGCATGGCTCGGGGATCCTGATACGGCATTGATGGCTATCATTCTCGTAAACTCCTGGTTCGGCTTAGGCTTTGCGGTATTGATTTTCTTAGCAGGCATTCAGTCAATTCCACATGAATTGATAGAAGCAGCTACATTGGACGGGGCAAAAGGCTGGAAAATGATGAGCAAAATCATCATCCCACTGATGATGCCGGCCATCACGATCATTACCGTATTAACATTCATCCAGTCATTTGAAGCGTTTGAACTTGTCTATGCGATGCAAGGATCACAGGGAGAACCTTATCATTCTACCGATACACTGGCGATTTATTTCTATCGTCTCGCATTCGGTGGTACATCCGGTGGCGGTTCTTCAGCAATCGGGTTAGGTTCCGCGCTTGCAGTCGTATTGTTCCTGTTCATCTCAGTATTCACAGCAATCCTGCTTTATTTCATGCGCAAAAAAGAAGTAGAAATGTAGGAGGGGAGAAACATGAAAGAAAACATCTGGACCAGACCGTTGTATTACGTCATTGCCTTTTTAGTCGCATCTATTAGCTTATATCCGCTGTTCTTGATGATCATGTCGTCATTCAAGCCTAGCAATGAAATTTTCATGAATCCATTATCCCTTCCGAAAAGCTTCAGCCTGGAGCCATACCGCAACCTGATTGAACAGGTGCCGTTCATGACTTATTTCTATAACAGTGTCGTCGTCAGTGTGACAGCCGTCCTTCTGATCTTGATTTGCGGGTCGCTCGCGGCCTTCTATATCGCCAGGTACACATTCTGGTGGAATAACGCACTGTTTTTCTTTTTCTTAATGGGAATGATGATCCCAATCAAACTGGGCATTGTACCATTATTCATTTTGATGAAGGATCTCGGGTTAACGAACTCGTTATGGTCGTTGATCTTCATTTACACAGCTACAGGCATTCCGTTATCGATTTTGATTTTGACCGGGTTTTTCCGGACGATGCCGGTAGAGCTGGAAGAAGCGGCCCGGATTGATGGAGCTACTGACCTGCGCATCTTATGGAATGTCCTGCTGCCATTAATGCGTCCGGCACTTGGAACCGTCATGATCATCAATTTCATCCAGGCGTGGAATGATTTCTTCTTCCCGCTCATTTTCATCTCGAACGAAATGAAAAAGACGATACCCGTCGGGATGCTGTCTTTGTTCGGTGAGTACTCAGCCGATTGGGGAGCGCTGTTTGCCGGGCTGACGCTATCTTCCTTGCCGATGATGATCCTATTCTTCATCGCATCGAAACAATTCATGGAAGGACTGACGGCTGGTGCCATCAAATAAGCGGTACTTCATCGGAATCGATGGCGGCGGCACAAAAACAGAGCTGGTTTTGGGAGATGAGACCGGTAAGGTAACTTTGTCGAAAACAGGCGCGTCCACAAATTTGAAGTCGAGAAGTGAAATTAAAGTCAGGGAAACGGTGCACCAGCTGCTGCAGGATATTCCCGGTCCAATTGAGCATATTTTTGTTGCGGCAGCAGGTGGCGATCGTACGGAAGATAAGCAGCGGTGGGAACAATGGATCCGTGAAATTGTAAGAGAGGAACCTGAAGTTTCCGTCGAAAATGACGCCATTGCCGCACTGGCCGGCACTACTTTTACAAAAGAAGGATCCGTCCTGATTGCGGGCACCGGTTCGATTCTATATACCTTCCAGCCAGGGGAAAAGCCAGTCCGTACCGGAGGATGGGGCTATCTGTTTGGAGACGAAGGCAGCGGATTTGATATCGGACGTCACGGACTGCAGGCGGTCATGCAGGCTTATGATGGACGGAAGAAACAAACAAAGCTGACTGGCAGGTTCCTGGAGCGATTCGGCCTTGATGAGCCGGAACAGCTGATTACGTTCATTTATGAACACGACTATCCTAGACTTGCGATTGCTTCCTTAGCCAATGAAGTGATAAAAGCGGCTAGTGAGGGCGACCCGGTATCAGATGAAATCGTCCATAACGCTGCGACAGCATTGCTGCAATTAATCGCAGCACAAATGGAAAAGAGGGAAAAGGTATCACCGATTGTCCTGGCGGGTGGGGTTTTTCAATCCGACTATTTCACCGGACGGTTCATCGAGCGGAGCCGGGCGCGTTTTCAAAACGGCATGGAATTTTTACCGGCCGCTATGCCGCCGGCCGTTGGGGCATACGGCTGCGCGCTGCTTGATGCTGGCATATCGGTGACCGATACAACGGTACTATCCATTAAAGAATCCTACAGAAAAGTGTGAACTAAATTTAAGAAATTGGGGGCTGAATGAATGGGTGACACAAAAGAACGAACGTTGACCGAATCGAGGCACAGCAAGTCCCATCAGCTGGATGAATTATCGACGATGGAAATCATCCGCCTGATGAATGAGGAAGATCACACAGTCCCAGCTGCTATTGAAAAAAGCCTGCCGCAAATCGAAAAAGCAATCGACACGATTGTCGCTGCATTGAACAATGGCGGTCGGCTGTTATACATAGGTGCAGGAACGAGCGGTCGTCTGGGCGTTCTCGATGCCTCCGAATGCCCGCCGACGTTTGGTGTCCCGGAAACTTTAGTCCAGGGCATCATCGCGGGCGGCGACCACGCACTCCGGCATGCTATCGAAAATGCCGAAGATGATTGGGCTGAAGGCGAAAAAGCGATTAAAGAAGCCGCCAATGTGAAAGACGTCATAGTAGGTATTGCATCCAGCGGCCGGACCCCGTATGTACTAGGCGCGATCGAGGCCGCTAAAAAGCTCGGTGCGAAAACAGTCGGCCTAACATGCAACGGACAAACTCCGCTGGCAGAAGCAGCTGACTTTCCGATTGAAGTGCTGGTCGGACCGGAAGTGTTGACCGGATCAACAAGACTGAAGGCAGGATCTGCACAAAAAATGGTGTTGAACATGTTATCCACCGCTTCCATGGTAAAAACCGGGAAAGTTTATAAAAACCTGATGGTAAACGTCCAGGCGACCAATGAAAAACTGAAGCAGCGCTCGGTATCGATCATCCAGGAGCTGACCGGCGCAACCGAAGAAGAAGCACAAAAAGCAAGCATCCAGGCAGAAGGAGACGCAAGGATTGCCATCCTCATGCTCATGTTCCAAATTGATGCTCAAAAAGCAAGCCGCGTGTTAAAACAAGAAAACGAACACTTCTCCGCTGCAGTAAATCATCTGAAGAAAAATTAATACAGGAACCTACTCAAGCTTGCAGAAAACCAAATTCTGCAAGCTTTTTTATGCCCGCTTGGTAAGTGATTGGGCATAATGAACCATAAACACAAACTAAAAACCTACAATTTTTCCAAAAAATTACCGTTCGACAAAACTAGTGCACGACCATCGACAAATTTCTACACACTTTAATAACACATCTATAGTATATTCTACTTAATAAATGAGACAGATTCTTCAGAAAATGGCTACCTTATTGAAAAATAAGGGCGCAAAGTCGCAGGCCTAAGGTGTACATAGATGGCACACAAAGGAACAAAACTATGGCGGCTGGACTACCTGAAAGACTAAAAATGGAGGATCATGTGATGGCGATTACTAAACAAGTGAAAACAGGCGGGTTAGACATGGAGTGGGTAGAATTGATGAAACAGGCAAAAGAAATGGGGATGAGCAAGGAAGAGGTGAGACATTTCTTAGATGAAAGGCGGATAGGGAGAACAAATACATACGGAAACTGATTTCTTTGTGCTTATCATAGAACACTCATCTTTTGTATGGTATAATTTTTTTGTACTTTAAAAAAGTTTCCCTTTGTTGAAGGGGTAAAGTATAAGAAATACTTAGGCCTTCGCCATAAGAACTTGGTGATATGCCAGTTTTTCTAAAAAGAGGGTGAGTGGGATGATAGGCGATAGAATTAAAGAAATCCGTACACAAAGAGCATTATCGTTAACCGAGCTGGCGGAACGGGCCGGGGTGGCAAAATCATACCTCAGCTCGATTGAACGGAATCTTCAAACGAATCCATCGATTCAATTCCTGGAGAAAATCTCTTCTGAGTTGAACGTTTCTATTAATTATTTATTACATGGCGGCGAGGAAGATCCTGCTCTCGATGAAGAATGGATGAAGCTCGTCAAAGATGCACAGGAGTCAGGCGTGACGAAAGAACAGTTTAAAGAATACCTGGAATTTAATAAATGGAAATTGAAACAATAATAAAACCCTTGCACGCTCGGGCATTCCCGAAAGTGCAAGGGTATTTTTATACTTTCCTTATTTCTTCTCAGTAGCATGACCGCCAAATTCATGGCGTAAAGCAGATACGACTTTTCCGGTAAATGTATCATTTTCCTGGGATCTGTAGCGCATCATCAAGGAAAGTGCAATGACCGGCGCCGGCGTTTCGAAATCGAGTGCTGTTTCTACGGTCCATTTTCCTTCACCAGAAGAATTCATGACACCTCTGATGTCATCCAAATTGGCATCTTTACGGAAGGCATCCTGCATCAGTTCCATCAGCCACCCGCGAATGACGGAGCCATGGTTCCACACTTTTGAGACATCTTCATAGTCATAATCAAACGGGCTTTTCTCAAGCAGCTCGAACCCTTCTCCAATTGCGGCCATCATGCCATACTCAATACCGTTGTGAACCATTTTTAAGAAGTGGCCGCTGCCGCCTTTTCCAGTGTAAAGGTACCCGTCTTCAACAGCTAGGTCGCGGAATAGCGGCTCGATGGTTTCAAACGTCTCTTTGTCGCCGCCGACCATAAAGCAGGCGCCATGACGTGCTCCGGAAATCCCGCCACTGGTTCCGACATCGAAAAACTGAATACCTTTAGCGCTCAATTTCTCGTGGTTGGCGAGAGTCTTCTTGTAATTGGAATTCCCGCCATCGATCAGGATATCACCGTCATCAAGCAAAGGAGAGAGCTCTTCGATGACTTGGTCTGTAATTTCCCCGGCAGGAACCATCATCCAAATCACGCGTGGTTGCTCCAGACTATTCACCAATTCCTCATACGAGTCCGTGCCTTTTCCGCCTTCTTTTTCAAAGTCGCGGACAGCTTCCTCATTGACATCAGTTGCGACAACTTCATGATTTTTCTCCAGCATTTGAGCTCCAATATTGAAACCCATCTTTCCTAATCCAATCAAACCTACTTTCATATGATCAACCTCTTTTCTCTATTTTTTATACGAAAATACTCAACAATAATGCTACTGCGAATCCGACCAGCCCGATCAATGTTTCCATGATCGTCCATGATTGGAGCGTTTGTTTTTCTGTTAAACCGAAGTAACGGTTAACGAGCCAGAATCCAGAATCGTTCACGTGAGAAACGACGGTTGCCCCAGAGGCGATGGAGATAACCAACAACCCTAACATCGGTTCACTGACATCGAATGAATCTAGCAGTGGTGCGACAAGCCCGGCTGCCGTAATCATGGAAACAGTTGCAGAGCCCTGTGCAATCCGCACAACAGTTGCTGTAATAAAAGCAAACACGATCAATGGCATTTGAGCATTTTTCATCATATCAGCCAAGATGTCACCGATTCCTGATGTAATCAGCATTTCACCAAATACACCACCGGCTCCAGTAACAAGGATGATGATCCCCGCAGGCTCCAGCGCTTTTGTCGTGATTTTCTGGATTTCCTCTTTTTTATACCCCCGTTTGTAGCCGAAGATATAGAACGTCAACAGGGCAGCCACTGTCAGGGCCACGAAGGGATGACCGATAAATGTCAGGACGCTCTGCACTGTGCTGCCTTCAGATAATACGAGGCTTGCAGTCGTATTTAATAAAATTAATACAAGCGGCAGGGTGATGATTGCTACAACGCTTTTAAAACTGGGAAGATCTCTGTCTAACTCCGTTTCTTTCATCTGTTCCATCATATATTCCGGAACACCGACATGAATTTTCTTGGAAATATATTTACCAAAAATAGGGCCGGCAATTATCATCGCTGGAACCCCAGCCAAAATACCAAACAGAATGACCCAGCCCAGGTCCGCCCCAAGCAGGGATGCGACCGAAATTGGACCTGGCGTAGGCGGGATAAAGCTGTGCGTGACAGCAAGACCAGCTAATAAAGGAATACCAAAGTATAAGAGCGATTTTTGTGTTTTTTGTGTCAAACTGTATAAGATTGGCACCAGGATGACAAGTGCGACATCTAAGAATACCGGGATGGATACGATAAAGCCGGTGAGCCCCATGGCCCAGCTGATATTCTTTTCCCCAAACTTGTCCATTAATGTCAGGGCGAGACGCTCAGCACCACCGGAGACACGCAGCATTTCGCCAAACATTGCGCCAAGTCCGATGATGACGGCGATGAATCCGAGCGTTCCTCCCATTCCTTCTTCAATTGTCGAAATTATATCCTGTAATGGCATTCCGACAGCTAACCCGATCAGAATACTGACGACTAGTAAAGCGATGAATGCCTGCAATTTGGTACGCATTACTAAAAATAACAAAAGTAGAACACCGAGGACAGCGGTAATAATCAGTCCTGCAGTTGAAGTCATGTGAAAACTCCTTTCTAGTTAATTCTGGTTGACAATTTTTCGTCTCCGTGGCCGTGTGTACGCTGAAAATCCGATATTGCTTTGAATTCATCGCCCATCTGGCGGGCAAGCCTTAAGAAAATCGGCTTCAAATCACGATAGATTTTCAAGTTTTCATCAATTGGACAATGCTTCATTTTTGTATTGATGATTGATTTGATGCTAGTTATGTCTTCAATCATTCCAAGCGCTTTCATTGTAAGCCAGGCAGCACCGAGGCACGAACTTTGATGGCTTTCTGGAATGACAATGTCCGCTTCGAAAATATCCGCCATCATTTGCCGCCATAATTCCGACCGGGCGAAACCTCCGCCAGCACGGAACTGCTTTGGTTCCACGCCTGATTCAATCATAGCGATTACGACCGAATACATCTGGAACATGACTCCTTCGAGCACACTGCGCACCATATGGTCGCGTCCATGGTTCAAGGTCAGGCCAAAAAACATTCCTTTGGTATCGGCATCCCAGAACGGCGCACGTTCACCGGTCAAGTATGGTAAAAACAATAAACCATCTGCACCGGGACGGATTTTCTCTGCCCGACTGGTCAGCTCCTGATAGACATCTCCCTCTGTAGCTTCTTTCAAGTCAGCAAACAACTCATCCCGCGCCCAGCGGAAGGCGATGCCACCGTTATTGATCGGGCCGCCAATCACCCATTGGTCTTCCGTCAAGGCATAACAGAAGATTCTTCCTTTCGGATCGACTGTCGGTTTGTCGACCACAGTCCGGATCGCTCCACTTGTCCCAATCGAACAGGCGACAACTCCAGGATCAATAGCACCGACGCCGATATTGGCAAGAACACCATCGCTCGCACCAATCACCACCGGGGTTGAAGGGTCAAGGTGCAGTTTTTCTGCCAGGTTTTCGTCTATTCCTTCAAGGGTGTAAGTAGTCGAAACAGGGTGGGACAATTGCTGTTCGTTAATCCCTGCCAGTTTCAACGCTTCTTCATCCCAGTTCAGATTTTCTAAATGGAATAGACCGGTAGCGGAAGCGATCGAATAATCGACAACGAAACGCTGGAACCATCGAAAAAATACATACTCTTTAATGGAAACCCATTTCGCCGCCTGGTCAAAAACTTCCGGATTATATTTCCGAAACCAGAGCAGTTTCGTCAGCGGTGACATCGGGTGAATCGGAGTTCCGGTTCGTAAATAGATGTCATGCCCGCCATTCGCTTTCAGAGATTCTGCTTCCTCTGTCGCTCGCTGGTCCGCCCAAGTGATCACATTCGTGAGCGGCTGGCCATTTTCATCGAGTGCCAACAGGCTGTGCATAGCAGAACTGAAGCCGATGCCTGCAATCCTGGCGTTTTTCTCAGAGACTTGTTTAGCAACTTCTGTCAGTGTCGAATTTACTGCCTGGTAGATTTCTTCCGGGTTTTGTTCTTTTCTTGTCGGCACAGGGGAGTGGAGCGGATATTCCTGTTCCACCTCTGACCAAATGGTTCCTTTGGTATCATAGGCTAATGTCTTTGTGCTCGTAGTACCGATATCTATGGCGATGACAACAGATTGCTGCATCTCTATCCCTCCCATCATTGAAGCGTTTTCAATTTTAATAAAAAAATAATGCATGTAGTGAAAATTATTTTCTTCAAAACCGATTATACAATAAATATTTTTCGAATCAACCCTTACAGATGAAAAATATTTTCACCTATTACTTTTAATAGGAAATTAAATCGTTTAAACTGATTACATGTCTGAAAAAGGGGGACGGAGCATGGCTGAAGCACCATCACACGTATTAAAAAGAATTCGTTCATCATATCAGCAGTTCAGTGAAAAAGAAAAGCAGATTGCGGATTATATCATCTCCAATCCTGAGAAAATCGTTCATTCTTCCATTAATCAAGTGGCAGACGATTTGAAAGTGGCCGATGCAACCGTGTTCCGTTTTTGCAAGCGGCTTGGATTCAAAGGCTATCAGGCTTTGAAAATTGCGCTCGCTTCTGAGCTGGTAAGCCCAATCAAAGATATTCATGAGGAGATCATTGAAGATGACACCGAAATGGATATTATGAAAAAAGTTTTCCAGGCAAACATCAATGCCATCGAATATACACGAGAAATCCAAAATGAAAATAATTTTACAAAGGTGCTCGATATCATACTCAATGCAAAACAGATCCACTTTTATGGCAATGGGGGCTCCGGGGTAGCGGCTCAGGACGGCCAGCATAAGTTCATGCGAAGCGGACTGCCGAGCCACGCCTATACAGATACGCATTTGCAGCTGATGGCAGCGTCCCAGCTGACGAGTGAAGATGCAGCGCTGTTCATTTCCCATACCGGAACGAACAAGGACTTGCTGGAAGTCGTTGATGTCGCCAAACAGAATGGGGTCCCGACAATAGGTATCACCAACTATGCCAAATCTCCATTCAGTAAGGCGGTGGACGTCTGTCTGTATACCGTTTCACCGGAAACTGGCTATCGCTCCGAAGCGCTGGCATCGAGGCTTGCTGAACTTTCGATTATAGATGCACTCTATGTTAATTACAGTGTGAAAAAGAAAGAGCAATCCCAGAAGGCGATGGCGAAAATGCGAAAAGCGATTTCGCGGAAGAGATTATAAGGTTGAGCAGGAGCGAATTAAAATAGCGCAAACAGGGGAATCAAGTGAGATAGCACAACTGTAAAGCGCGAACAGTATAGAGAAAGGAAAATAACTATGGCAGCAGCACACATATATCTAACAAATAATCTAGAGGAGCTGACAGCACAATGACAGTATTTCTCTCCGTTGTCCTGCCGGTCCTGCTCATATTCGGGGCGGGGTACATCATCCAGCTGGTGGCGCACCTCGACATCAAGTCGCTCGCTACCATTACGTTATACATCATGCTGCCGAACCTCGTATTCAATACGTTTTATGAAGCGGAGCTCGATAAAGAATATGTCGTCATGCTGATTTTTGCAGCATTGCTATTGATTGCGATCCTTTTAATTAATAAAATTGTCGCTAAATTAAGAAACTATGATCAGGCGATGGAGAGCGGCATGATTCTATCAACTGCCTTCATGAACTCAGGGAATTACGGGACGCCGATCATCCTTTTTGCTTTCGGGAAGGAAGCATTCACCTATGCCGTTTCGTTTATGGTGCTGCAGGCGATCATCATGAACTTTTTCGGTGTGTATTATGCAGCAAGGGGAAGTGCGGGAATTAAGCTTGCCTTCCAATCCGTGCTGAAAATGCCGCCGACCTACGCGGTCATCATTGCCTTAGTGATGAACCTGGGGTCGATTCCTGTACCGGATAGCCTGTTATCTGCTATCACGCTGGTGGGGGATGCGACGATTCCTACAATGATGATTACGCTCGGAATGCAGCTCGCTGAAATTACCGTAAAAAATATGAACTGGGTCAAAATCAGCTATGGTGCGACGGTTCGTCTGCTGGCATCCCCGTTGATCGCCTATATGTTGACATTAGTACTGCCGATGGATCCATTGATGGCAAAAGTGATGATTGTAGCTGCCGCCTGCCCATCAGCAGCTACGACTACAATGTATGCCCTCCAGTTCGATGCCAAACCGGAATTAGTATCAAGTATTACGTTAGTCACCACATTGCTAAGCATTATCACCCTTCCAATACTTCTAATCTTACTAGGCGCTTAAACAACTTCACCCCGGAGCCCTCCAAATTTTGGAGCGATCCGGGGTGTTTTATAGTAATTTCCGTTAAAAATTGTGTAATAATTTGTAAAATCATGTGCTATAATAGTGTGATATGATAGACCCAGAATGATAGTTTATGAGACGGAAGAGGAGCTAAACCAGTCTCTGCAAAACGGTTCAAATATATCAGTTATTTCCATAAACTTCAAAAAAACGGTACTTGTTCATTGGACCAATTATCCTTGAGGAATTAAAGCTGTCCCAAGAATTAACTGTCAATTAAATCTGCGAAACTTACACCATGACCTTCTCATAACCCTTATACCACCATACACATACTCCCAAAAACAAATAACATGCTGATCGTTTGATGATTAGTACAGCATGAATCTCACTCAGAGGATGGAACTAACGATGAATATCGCCGATCGATTGAATTACTTGCTGGAATCAGAGAACTTCATACACCCGGACTTTCATCATTGTCCATTTCTCCAGCAAGAATGGGAGGCCATTCTTGCTGGCTTACTTCCACTGCGCACAGACCAGGCCATTTATTTGGCTGAACGGTGGGAGATCCCATATGCTTATCTGACGGATTATGATAAAACTGACATAGATATACACCGCAAGCTCCAAATCCTGCAGCATGATATGCTGACAAATAATAAGCAGGCAGAGGTTACACTAAGTGAACTTTCTGCTCCTTACAGTATTCCCTCCTTAATGCAGGAAGTGATTTTCAAGCTATTACAGGCGGTCCAATTTTATAAGAAAAATAAGCTGGATAATGCAGCTGTTTTGGAGTCAGAATATTTCAGCTATATGCTGCCGAACAATCAGATCATGAAAGAAAGCGGTGTCTTTCAAAAAGCACTGTTTTATTATTATGGCTTTAAATATTATTATGAGGGTAAAAGAGAGGAGTCGTTCGCTTACTTTGAACGGCTGCTGGAGATGACGAGTGATAAGGAAGAAGTCATTTCACTGATTCAGAACCTCACATTGATCGCTAATGAAAATAAGGAATACGACCGTGCGATTGATTTTGCGAAACGGATGGAAGAGTTCAGCTTAACAAATAAAGTGAATAGAGGGCTTGCCATTGCACGAAATTACCTTGGGGTTCTTTATTTATTAAAAGAGAATTATCCGACAGCTATCTATTATTTTGAAAAAATGGAACATCTGGATCTGACACCGCTCATGCGTTCACGGATGTACCATAACCTTGGTATCCTTTACAGCAAGCAAGAGCGTCGCCAGGAAGCGATTGAAATGTTTCTTGAATCGAAGGACATCAAAGAGTCCAATCAACTGACGGAAGACCTTTTCTTAGCCTATCACGCATTAGCCAGAAACTATTTCTTAGCCAAACAGCAGGATGATGCTAACCACTATCTCAAGCTGGCTTATCAAACAGCAGGGAATGAAGATGAAACATCACTTGCTAAAAAGGTAGAAGCGGAGATGAAAAAAGAAAGCGATCCGAAAACGGCGATTGACTTGTATGAACAGGCATTAAAATATTACGAAAAAGTCCAGTTCATTAGTGAGTTGGATGAGCTATACCCAGCGCTTGCGGAGCTGTATAAAATGATAGGAAATAGTGATATGGAAAGTTTGTATAAAAAACGCCATGAGGCTTTGCATAAAAAGCAAAAAGAGACAAAACACGCTTAGAGGATGGTTCAATGAAAATTGCAAAACGGTTAAAACGTTTAATAGAAATAGATCGCCTTCCACCCCCATATTTAAATAAAAGTATTATAACAGAAGAGGAGTGGGAACAGATACTTTCCGGACAACTCCCACTGACTGCACACCAGGCTGTGCATCTGGCTGAATGGTGGGGTGTGCCTGTATCCTACTTTAACGATTACGATAAAAACGATCTGGTTACATTCCGCCAACTTCAATTATTACAGCATGCCCTGCTTACCAATAGCAGTGAAGCGGCTGACATAGTGGAACAGCTGGATCAACCATGGAGGCTTTCGGATGTGACCCAGGAGGTCATTTTTCACTTACTCAAATCTATACACCTTTACAAAAGAAACCAGCAACAGGAAGCGGAACGTATCGAAAAGGAATATTTGTTATTTATGCTTCCGGCATATAATGTGCTCAAGGAATCGAGCGTATTTCAAAAAGCCCTCTTTTATTATTACGGTGTCAAATATTATTCCGAAGGCAACCGGGAAGAATCGTTCGCTTATTTCGAACGGCTCTTAGAAAAAACAAAAAATCCGGATGAAGTCATCTCTATCATGCAAAATCTCGCATTAATATTAAGAGACAGTAAGGATTATGATCTGGCTATAGACTATATGAAGCGGCTCAGCGAGTATAGTAAAGCTCACAAGCGAACGCGTGGCTTATCGATCGCATGGAATTACCTGGGTGTTTTTTATATGTGGAAAGAAATCTATCCAAAGGCGCTTCAGTATTTTGAACAAATGGGGACCCTTGACTTGGATCCATTGACAGAGTCGCGCAGACAAAATAATTTAGCGATCATTTATAAGAAAACGGGAAAATACACTGACGCCCTGAAGGGATATCGCCAGGCGATACGCCTGCAACAGGAATATAATCTGAAGGAAGGGTTATTTCATGGCTACATTAATATAACCAATATGTATCTTGCTTTAGATGACATATCGGCCGCCGATATGTATCGGAAAAAAGCGATACAAGAAGCTGCCGACGAATGGGAAGAATCCTTAGCGAAACAAATGCAGGCGAAAATATTAGAAAGAACGGATATCAACCGGGCGATAACTGTTTACGAAGAACTGATTGCTTACTACGAAAATCACCAAATCAAGAGAAAATTGGATGAAATATATCCAGTCCTTGCGATGTTATATGAAAAGAAAGCGAAACAGCTCCAGGAGAAATATGAACGGCTTCATAAGGCGGAATCTGATATCACTTCGAAAAATGCCTGATCCTGCAAGCATTAGCTTGCAGGTTTTCCTATGCAGATAAGTACGTTAAACTTTCATCGAATTAAGTCATTAGGAAAAGGAGGAGCCAGACATGAAATATTGGATAGGACCGGTCTTATGGATGGCGGGCATTTTTTATTCTTCCTCCCAGCCATATCAAGAGCAGGATATTAAACCGATGTTATCGGAATATATAGACTTATCCTTTCTAAATCCTGTTCTTGATCCGGTCCATTTTACTTATCACCATTCTGAAGTAAGTCTTGAAGCGTTAGGGACGGCGGGTTTAGTAGAATTTTTTATCCGAAAAAGTGCTCATATAACAGTGTTTCTTGTTCTGACGCTGTTATTCTATTATGCTTTGAAAAAATCTACTCGTCTGGCCACTAGCGGATTAATGCTCATAGCGTGGATTTTGACTGTTTTGTACGCTGCCTTTGATGAATGGCATCAAGGGCAGACGCCCAACCGCACGCCATATTTCGGTGATGTATTATTAGATACGACAGGTGCGACAATTGCTGTGGGAATCCTGTTTATTGTGTCATCCTTTCGAAAATCAGAAAAATAATTTTGTCTGAAATCAACTATTTCCCGGGAAATCTCCCGTATTTGTCGAAAACTTTTCACAATAAACAGAATATCCTTACAAGAAATGACAAACTTCTTAAATGCCTTGTGATACATTGGGTTTAATCATTAACAGACATCCAGTGCGGGAGGCGTTATGATGAATTTGAAGTCGAGGATCGATTATTTATGTCATATCAACGGGGTTACAATAGACGAGCTTGATATCCCAAGTGAGGAAATAAAGATGCTCGAAAAGGGATTGATTCAACTGCCACCTTCAAGCATCCAGTACCTCAGCGAATACTTCGACAGGCCTGTATCCTATTTTGCAGACCATAAGATGACCGATCAGTATCTCCATAATTTGTTGCAAAAGCTGCAAAATGCTTTATTTGCAGGAGTGAAAAGGGATATTGATACCGTCGTTACTGAGATAGAGTTTTATCAGCCGATTCCATCCCTTCATCAGGAAATGATCTATCATCTGCTGCTGACGGTCTACCATTATCAAAAGCAGATGTTCGAGCATGCAGCATGGATTGAAGATAATTATTTAAGCTATTTTTTGGATAAGTCAAATGATTTTATCAAGCATAATAAAATGTTCGACAAAGCTTTATTTCATTATTTAGCAATGAAATACCATTGTCACGGAAACTTAGAAGAGAGTGACAGGTATGTTGAAGAATTATTCGAACTTGCACAAGGAGTCGAAATTGTCCGTTTGAATACTTCTGAATGTGTAGTGAATATTAAAAGTAGACGTCAAAGGGCAAGGACGACTTGCTGATAAAAATCAAAAGGAAGGTTTGCCTGGTAAAGGCAAACCTTTTTTATACTTTCGGAAATTTATTTTTGTTAATAGGTTAAAGTATAAGAAAATACAATGGCTTTTGCCATAAGGGCTAGGCAATAAGCCAAGTTTTTTTAATGGAGAAATATACCCTATCTTAACTGATACAGTCGTAAATCGAAGTTTACTGTCGTATCGATATGTAAATATATGTAGTATAAACCAAGCAACCGAAAGATGCATATGTATAAATAAAAGGGAAGAGGAGCTAATTACAATGAAGGAAGATATAAATTTGAGTGAAGTGTTACAAAATATAATCAGGCAAAGTGAAATGGAAGAAATCGAAACGACAGAGGAAGCGATTGAGCAATTGATTCAACAATTAGGTTGAATCGTTTCAAATCGATTGTGAGGGGACTCAAATTTCATATGCCCGCTTTATGATTATAAGATAATCATGTAGAATGAAAGAGGTCTGACTTAGATAATCAAACATTAACGATAAAGTGGGGTCCCCCTATGCTTGCTATAAATAATTTGCTTATTGGACTGGTAATCTCTTTTGGAACAAGCTTCTTACTGACCTTTCCAGTGCGTAAGCTGGCTCAGAAGCTGAAAGTCATGGATTATCCGGAGCTTAGAAAGATACATACAACGGTAACACCTCGGATGGGAGGCCTGGCAATCTTTGCCGGTGCTGTGGCTGGTCTCGTATATTTCCAGCCTACCAACGATTTTTTTTGGCCGATATCTATCGGAGCTGCCATTGTGACACTTACCGGATTACTGGATGATCGTTATCAATTGCGTCCACTCGTAAAGCTTACTGGTCAAATCATTGCAGCTGTCATTTTGATTTCTTCAGGATTGGTTATGGAAAACCTGACGATTCCATTGATTGGTCAGATTCCATTGAATCATTTTGTTGGTGTCATCCTGACGTTTTTCTGGATTATCGGGGTCACAAATGCGATCAATCTAATCGATGGGCTGGACGGGCTCGCTACAGGAGTTACAACCATCGCATTGACAAGTATTACGGTGATGGCGTTTATTGACAATCATGCTGCAGCCGTCATGTTCTGTGTGGTATTGATTGGCAGTAATCTTGGTTTCCTGCCGCATAATTTTTATCCGGCGAAGATTTACATGGGAGATACAGGATCCTTATTTCTTGGCTATTCTGTTGCAGTCATTTCTGTTGTCGGTTTAATGAAGAGTATCACTTTCTTCAGTTTCATCATTCCGATTCTTGTATTGGCAATCCCGATCTTCGATACCATGTTCTCTATTTTAAGGAGGCTTCGGAATAAACAGAATATCATGTCTCCAGACAGCCAGCATATCCACTATCAGTTAATTGCAGCCGGCTTGAGTCATCGGACGACAGTTCTGATTTTATATGGCTTCAGTGCATTTTTTGGATTCCTTGGAGTAATTTTTTCCTATGCATCCTTTGCGCTGGCGTTAGGACTCACGTTCTTAATATTAGTCCTTCTGCACTTATTTGCTGAAATGACCGGAGTTCTGAGGGGAGGAAAGAAACCCGTCATTGATACGGTCAAAAAAACAGCATCAAAGTCATCTAAAAAAGAAAAGGATTCCTCATGAAAAACGCCCTGCTGGTTAGGCAGGGCGTTTCGTTTAGAGGCTCCAATAATGGTAGCCTTTATCTTCACATTCTTTACGCTCCAGGGAGCTTTTGACATCGATCAGTACTTTTCGGTCATCTTTATACATGCTGTCAAGCTGTTCTAAAGGATATGCTTCTTTGAATACTCGGTGAGGAACAGCATAGACGATCGCATCCAAATCGGTCAGTTCTTCTTTATCAACCAAGGTGATGCCGAATTCTCTTTGTGCCTCTTCTGCATCCGCCACCGGGTCATGGACAAGCAGCTCGACACCATATTCTTTCAATTCCTCAATGATGTCAATTACTTTCGTGTTCCGAACATCGCCGACATTTTCTTTAAATGTAAGACCGAGCACGGCTACTTTCGCTCCATCCACTTCCTGTTTTGCCTTGATCATTTTCTTAATGACGTTACTTGCAATATATTTGCCCATGTCGTCATTGATTTTACGACCAGACAGGATGATTTGCGAATGATAGCCAAGCTGCTCTGCTTTATAAGTGAAATAATAAGGGTCAACACCGATGCAGTGACCGCCAACAAGACCAGGTGTAAACTTCAGGAAGTTCCATTTGGTTCCTGCAGCTTCCAGTACGGCTTTTGTGCTGATGCCCATTTTGTTGAAAACCATCGATAATTCATTCATAAATGCGATATTGATATCACGTTGGGAGTTTTCGATGACTTTAGCGGCTTCAGCAACCTTAATTGATTCTGCCTCAAAAACTCCAGCCTCAATGATAGAACCATATAGAGCAGAGATTTCCTGTAGTGCTTCATCATCGGATCCAGAAACGATTTTGGTGATTTTGGTTAGGGTATTCACTTTATCACCAGGGTTGATTCGCTCTGGAGAATAGCCCACCTTGAAGTCTTTGCCGAAAGACAAGCCGGACTCCTCTTCCAAAATAGGAATGCAGATTTCTTCCGTAGTCCCCGGGTACACGGTTGATTCATAGACCACGATCGAACCTTCTGTCAGGTTGCGGCCAACTGTTCTGCTCGCACCAATTACAGGGTTCAGGTTAGGTGTCTTATCGACATTGATTGGTGTAGGAACAGCTACGACATGGAACTTACAACTTTTTAATTCATCTTCATCATTTGTGAAGGTCATGGAAGTTTGGGATAAAGCTTCATTACCGACTTCATCTGTTACATCGATACCAGACTTATATTTGTCCAGCTTCGCTTCGTTGACATCGAAGCCGACAACATCATATTCTTTCGCCAGTTCCACGGCTAGTGGAAGTCCGACGTAACCTAAGCCAATTACCGCAATTCTTTCTTCTTTTGCCTGTAACTTTGAATATAGACTCATAATTTTAAATTCCTGCCTTTATATGGGAAGTTTTATCGTATATAGTACAACAATAATATCATACATGCATCTATAACATTTGTGTAGCGGTTAATATTATACGTATATAACAATTTAATGACAGTTGATGTTTTATTCAATGGGGATGGTTTATGATAGAATAGCTACTAGCATATAAACTATCGTGATTGAAAAAGGGGATAGTAACCATGAGAGTAAAA
Organism: Thalassobacillus devorans; assembly: GCF_900176565.1. GTDB lineage: Bacteria > Bacillota > Bacilli > Bacillales > Halobacillaceae > Thalassobacillus > Thalassobacillus devorans_A. Next base: position 683,550 of record NZ_FXEH01000005.1, on the reverse strand, counting down.
AAGGCAATCATCCCGGCTGCCGGGCTTGGGACTCGTTTTTTACCTGCTACGAAGGCACAGCCGAAAGAAATGCTGCCAATCGTCGATAAACCGACCATCCAGTATATCGTAGAAGAAGCGGTCCAGTCAGGCATCGAAGATATTATCATCATATCCGGCCGCGGTAAACGTGCCATTGAGGATCATTTTGATACTTCCTATGAATTGGAAGAAAAACTCACTCAAAAAGGAAAGACAGACATGCTGGAAATGGTCCAGTCGATTTCCAGTCTGGCCAATATCCATTACATCCGACAAAAAGAACCAAAAGGGCTCGGTCATGCCATCAGTGTCGCTGAGAGCTTTGTGGGCAATGAGCCATTTGCCGTCCTGTTAGGGGACGATATTGTGGAGGCGGAGGAGCCATGCCTGAAGCAGCTGATTGATGTCTATGATCAGTACGGTCACTCTGTGGTCGGCGTTCAGGATGTCCCTTGGGAAAATGTCTCGAAATATGGCATCATTAACCCATCTGATAAAAATGGCTACCCAGAAGCCGTACAGGAAACTGAATCATTGGTAGAAAAACCACCGGTCGATAAAGCACCTTCCAACCTGGCCATCATGGGCCGTTACGTGCTGTCGCCGGAAATCTTCGGTATTTTAAAAACACAGGCTCCTGGCAAAGACGGCGAAATCCAGCTGACCGATGCAATTGAAACATTGAATGACCGGGAAAAGGTACTTGCGTACAATTTTACCGGGAAACGATATGACATCGGAGGAAAACTCGGCTTCGTCCAGGCGACGATCGACTTCGCCTTGAACCGGGAAGACTTACATGAAGAAATCAAAGCTTATATGGAAAAGAAGCTGGACAACCTAAGAAACAACTAGGAGTGAAGGACTTATGAAAATAGCAGTAATCGGCACAGGCTATGTCGGCCTGGTCACCGGTGTCTGCCTGGCGGAGCTTGGCCATCATGTCACCTGCATCGACGTTGATGAACAAAAAGTAGAAAAGCTGAATAGCGGGAAAAGCCCTATCTATGAAGAAAGACTGGAAGAACTTCTTCAGAAGAATCTCCGCAGTGAACAGGTTGATTTTACCACCGATTATGAGCAAGGCCTGAAGGACAAACAGCTTGTCTATCTTGCTGTCGGCACACCACAGGGAGAAGATGGCTCCGCTGATTTGACCTATATTGAAGCGGCGAGCCGTGACATTGCAGAACACCTGGAGAACGACACGGTCATCGTGACCAAGAGTACCGTGCCAGTCGGAACCAATGAGTATATTAAGGAAACGATTGAAGCGAACCTGGTGCATGAGGTACATATAAAAGTTGCCTCGAATCCAGAATTCCTACGTCAGGGTTCTGCTGTTTATGATACTTTTCATGGGGACCGGATCGTGATCGGTTCCGATGATGAAGAAGCCTTAGAACTATTGGAAGCAGTAAATGCCGGGTTCAACCTGCCGATCGTCAAGACGGATTTGCGAAGTGCCGAAATGATCAAGTACGCTTCTAATGCATTTTTGGCAACGAAAATCAGTTTCATTAATGAAATGGCGAACCTTTCGGAGAAGATCGGTGCGAACATTGACCATGTTGCTAAAGGGATGGGAATGGATAAGCGTATCGGGGAAAGCTTCCTGAATGCCGGGATCGGCTTTGGCGGTTCCTGTTTTCCTAAAGATACACGGGCTATTATATCCATCGGCAAGGAGATCGCTTATGACATGCCGATCCTGGAAAATGTGGTGGATGTCAATGAACGTCAGCGCAGCATCATCGTCGATAAACTGCTCAAACGCATCTATGACCTGAAAGGCAAAAATGTAGCTGTCCTTGGCCTATCATTTAAACCGAACACGGACGACATGCGGGAAGCGCCGTCGATCGCCGTAACCGAAAAACTGCTCGAAGAAGGCGCAACTGTTGTAGCCTATGATCCAGTTGCTGTCGACAACGCGAAAAAGGTGCTGCCGGATCAAGTGAACTATGCCGAAACTGCCGAAGAAGCGGTGCAGGATGCTGATGTTGCAATCATTCTTACAGAATGGAAGCAAATCAAAGAATTCCCGCTTTCCGGCTATAAAGAAAGAATGAATAAAGCGCTCTTATTTGACGGACGTAATTGCTTCAACCTCGACCAGGTCAAAAACAGCGGCGTCGAGTACCACTCCATCGGCCGCCCGGTCATTTACGGATAATCACCAATTAGCTAGAAAGCTTGCAGGGAAACTAATATCCTGTGAGCTTTTTTATATTGAAATAAATATCAAATAATTGGAGGGATCCGGGGTGTGTTAAATCACACCCCGGATCCCTCCAATTAATGGGAAAAGTAATTGCTTAATGTTGCTGTTTTGTAATCTTTCCGACAATTTATTTATCAGTTTGGCTATGATATAATGCGTGAAGTATAATGGTGCTTTTTATGTAACGAAAGGCTGAAGCCGAAATGAAAAAGAAGAAAGTTCTGTTTTTTATCTATCAACTAGGTGCGGGCGGTGCAGCGCGCACAATTTTGAATATCATCAACAACATGGACCGGGAAAAATTCACCCCGATTCTTGTCACTTTGGATTATAATGGAAGCTATGAGTCTTACCTGGATCCAGACGTTACGTTCATTAAGCTGGATACGAAGCGGCTGCGTTCCGCTATCATTCCGCTAGCGAAAGTGATCCGCAAAGAAAAGGCAGATATCGTGTTCAGCACGATTCCAAATTATAATACGATTGCAATTCTCGCGACGATCATTTCAGGGACGAAGGCGAAAAATGTTGTACGGGAAGCAGCTTATCTTGGCGGAAGTTTTAAGGCGGATTTTAAACTGAAGCTCTATGGGTTACTTTACCGCCGTGTAGGCAGGGTTATCGCCTTGTCACATGGGGTAAAGGAGAATATCGTGAAACGGTACAATGTACAGCCTGACAAAATAACCGTCATTTACAATCCTGTCGATATTGATACCATCCGTACCATGATGAAAAAAGAAGCTTTGCCAGAAGAACACCAGCCTATTTTTGCAGGAGATGACAAGGTGCTCATTACTGCTGGCAGAATGGTCAATGATAAGGATCATCGGACGCTTTTACGAGCTTTCAAGCAGGTGAACGAGCGTATTGCAGCCAGACTGGTCATCCTGGGCGAAGGAGAACTAGAGCAAGACTTGAAGCAGCTTGCTAACACCCTTGGAGTCGCTGATAAAGTTCACTTCCTTGGTTTCCAGCGCAACCCTTATCTTTATTTCCATCATGCCGATGCCTTTGTTCTTTCTTCTAAAAGAGAAGGATTCGGCCACGTGTTGGCGGAAGCTCTAGCGACAGGGACGCCAATTGTTTCTACAAGCTGCCGCCCTGGAGCGGTCGAGGTACTGAACAATGGAGAATTCGGAGCAATGTGTAAGGTTGGGGACGAAGCAGATATGGCAAAGAAAATCTACGAATTGCTTATATTGGAAGAAAACCAGCGCGCTGAAATAGTCAGAAAAGGCATCGAACGCACGAATGATTTTCATGCGAGAAAAATTGCCGAAGAATACGAAACAATGTTCATCGAAACACTAGAACAATAGGAAACGAACCAACAGAGGATGAGAAGCATGGCGAATCCAAAACAGGTGGTGCACCTTACTACGGTCCACCACCCATATGATCCAAGGATTTTTCATAAGGAATGCAAGTCCCTCCAGCGTGCAGGGTATGACGTTACTTTGATCGCACAGAAAGATGATAATGGTGGACTGGCAGACAAACCGATCCGCCACATTCCCGTGAAAAAATATAATAGTAAGCTGAAACGAATGCTTTTCGGAACCTGGCAGGTTTACCGGAAAGCTAAAAAAATGGACGCGGATGTTTATCACTTCCATGATCCTGAATTGCTGCCGGTCGGCTGGCTGTTGAAGAAAAAAGACAACATCGTCATCTACGACATCCATGAGGACTATATTACGAGCATCCTCCAGAAGGATTATATGAAACCGGCGGTAAAGAAAGCAGTGGCTGCTGTTTATAAGGTGATGGAAAAGATTTTTACCCGTAAGATGGAGCTGTGCCTTGCGGAAAAATATTATAAAGATATTTATCCAACCGGGACGTGTATCCTGAACTACCCGACCGTTAACGAGAAGTTCATCAACCATAAACGTGAAGGGGAAGCAGAAGACAAAGTGATCTACACCGGTAATGTCACAGAGGTACGTGGAGCTTTATTTCATGCCAAACTGCCGGTAATTGATGAATCTTTATCCGTTCACTTTGTCGGTAAATGCCCAAAACCATTAGCCGAGAAAATGTATGAAGTGGCAGGCGATCGCAAAGATCAACTGGTGATTGAAGGAATCGATCGCTTCATCGAAAAAGAAGTGATAGAAGACCGCTACCTCAGTCGCAACTGGCTGGCAGGGGTCGCCCTGTTTCCACCTACGGAACATTACATGAAAAAAGAACTGACCAAGTTCTTTGAGTATATGAATGCAAGACTTCCTGTCATCTGCTCTGACTTCCCGGTATGGAAGGAGTTCATCGAGAAGCATGAATGTGGCATTGCGGTGGATCCATATGATGACGAGGCTATTCGCAATGCTCTCGACTACCTGCGTGCCCACCCGGAAGAAGCGAAGCAAATGGGCGAGAATGGCAAGAAGGCTGTCATGGAGGAATTGGGCTGGCAGACACAAGAACAGAAACTGATCAGCTGGTACCAGCGCCTGTTAGGCGAACAGCCGGCTAAGATGGAAGGTTAGGATAACAATGCAAAACGAACAGACTCCATTAGTTTCCGTCATTACGCCTGCTTATAATGCAGAGCGTTTTATCGGAGAGACAATCCAATCGGTTATCGATCAGACGTTCACGGACTGGGAAATGGTCATTGTCGATGATCGGTCACAGGATCGGACGGTCGAAATTGTTGAAGAATACCGAAGAAAAGACCCGCGTATCCGTCTGGTTGTGCTGGAAGAAAATTCAGGATCGGCGGTGGCACGTAACACGGCGATCCGTGAGGCAGGCGGTCGTTATCTTGCGTTTTTAGATAGTGATGATCTATGGCTTCCGGAAAAGCTGGAGCGTCAGTTGAAGTTTATGCAGGAAACAGGTGTCGCTTTTTCATTCACAAAGTATCGCCGCATGCTGGAGGACGGTACAGAGACAAATGCGACTACAGAAGCACCGGCGACAGTTCACTACGATGCGCTCATGAAGCGCTGTGTCATCGGCTGTCTCACCGTAATGCTCGATACGAAAAGAACCGGCAGCGTCGAAATGGTCAACATCCGGACGCGTCAGGATTATGCTCTTTGGCTGGATTTGACTAGGCGTGGGTTTCTGGCTTATGGAATACCGGAAGTGTTATCGAAATATCGTGTCGTCGATAATTCGATTTCCAGCAACAAGTGGAAGGCAGCCAAACAGAATTGGCGCGTCTTCCGGGAAGTCGAAAAGCAAAGTTTTCCGAAAAGCATCTGGTATTTTGTTCATTATGCGATATTATCTATTAGAGATGTTATTAAATATCGAATCTCACAATAATTTGGCTGGATAACCTTCCGGCTGTGAAGAAATTGGACGGTGTCAAGAGAAGCTATGAAAACATATTTACAGGAAATGCTTAAACGTAAGGATTTATTGATATATCTTGTGAAATCCGGGTTGAAAGCAGAGCATCGGAACAGCTATCTCGGCTATTTCTGGTGGCTGCTTGATCCGCTATTAAACGTACTCGTTTACTACTTCCTAGTAGTTGTTATTCTCGGAAGAGGCGGGGAGAATTACCCGTTGTTCCTTGTGATCGGGCTGGTAGCATGGCGTGCGATAAGTGCCACGATCAATACTTCGGCAAAATCGATCACACGCTACAGTTCTATCATTAATCAAGTCTATTTACCTAAGTCGCTGTTTCCATTGTCATTTACGCTCACGCAGCTGTTCAACTTTGCTTTCGGGTTAGTAGTTGTAGCTGCTTTCCTTGCTATCTATGGTGTTATGCCAGGCTGGCAGGTCGTTTATCTGCCATTGATTGTTCTGGTACAGACGGTTTTCCTTTTAGGAGTTGGAATGATTCTTGGCTATATGACTGTATTCGTTCGGGATATTGATAATCTGTTATCCTACGTTATTCGGATATTTTTCTATGCCTCCCCGATTATTTGGGAGGGTGGAAGACTGCCGCCGGAGTACAGCTGGGCAGTGGATTTCAATCCCATCGCCATCATTGTCGAGTCCTATCGTGCTGTCTTGATGCATCAAAACAATCCTGCATTCACGGGACTGCTGGTTATTTTCGTACTGTCGGTAGCTGCCATTATCTTCATGGTCCGCTACTACAGCAATAACGAACATAAAATCATCAAGGCATTGTAAGACGATTCGCTTTTCTGGTGTTTAAACAGGAATGCAAACTTGAATAAAAAGAGGGTTTTTCAATTGTCTATCAATAAAGACAACACGCAGGAAAAAGTTATAAAGGCAAAAAATGTCGGAGTTTCTTTCTTTGGCGGAAACTACAAGGATGACTATAAATCCCGAGTGCTCCGTTTTTTCAAAGAAGGACGAAGCAATAAAAAAGATAAGTTGGTCTGGCCGCTGACGGATATCGATTTTGAAGGTGTGCAGGGGGAAATCCTTGGCATTATCGGATCGAACGGCGCGGGCAAAACCACGCTTAGTAAAATTATTGCGGGCATCCTTCAGGAAGACAAAGGGGAAATGGAGGTAGACGGCAAGGTCACCGCCTTGTTCTCATTTGGCATGGGCTTTAATAAAGAGCTGACCGGCGAAGAGAACGTCTTCTTGAATGGGATGATGCTCGGCATTGATAAAAAAATGATTGAGAAATATATTAGTGACATCCATGAATTCTCAGATCTTGGCGAATTTTTCTATCAGCCGATGAAATATTACTCCAGTGGAATGAAGGCGAGACTAGGATTCAGTGTTGCTGCCCACCTGCAGCCGGAGATACTTATTCTTGATGAAGCATTGAATACCGGAGATGCGAAATTCAGTAAAAAAGCGGCTGCTAAGATGAAGGAGCTCGTACAGCAGGCGAAGATGGTTATCATCGTTACCCATAGTCTTAACTATGCCCGGCGCAACTGTGACCGGCTTATGTGGATCGATGGCGGAGAAGTACGGGAAATCGGTGATCCAGCGGAAGTAGTAGAAAACTATAAAGCTTCTGTACCCCCGCGACCACCAAGAAGAAAACGTAACCTGCAGCTGGAAAAGACGGAAACGGATGTTACGGATAAAGCGATTATTAAGGCAGAAAACCTCGGCGTACGGTTCAAGCTAAGTAATAAAGACTTCTGGGCATTAAAAAATGTAAGCTTTGAAATCAAAGAAGGAGAAGTCGTGGGAATCATCGGTCATAATGGAGCAGGGAAGAGTACCTTATGCAAAGTTCTGACGAAAATTCTCGCACCAGATGAAGGTTCAATCGAACTTCATGGGGAGACTTCAGCTTTACTTGGCTACGGTACAGGATTCAACGCGCATTTAAGCGGTGCCGATAATATCTATTTGAACGCTATGCTGCTTGGCATTCCGAAAAAACGTGTCGATGAGAAATATGACGAAATCGTGGAATTTTCAGGGTTAGGAAAGAAAATCCACAAGCCGGTCAAAGACCTGTCGAGTGGTATGAAAGCCCGGCTCGGCTTCAGCATCGCAGCGATTTTAAAGCCGGATATTTTCATTATTGACGAAGCATTGTCGACAGGTGATATGGCATTCAAACAGAAAGCGAGCGAACGGATCCAGGAAATGATGGAACGTGCCAAGGCCGTCATCATCGTTTCGCACAGCTTGACGTTCATTGAACAGATTTGTACGAGAGGAATCTGGATGGAAAAAGGACAGGTGAAATTCGACGGCAGTGCCGAAGAAGCAGTGGCTAAATACCGCGAATCCCAAGGCGTCCAAAAGAAAGTACGTAAGAAGAGAAGGAACGTCAAAGGTAACAAGGCTGCTAATGCTAAGAATGGAAAAAGCGTCAAAACATCGAAGCAGGCAAAAGATACGACGAAAACGGTCAATAAAACGAACGACCAGCCGAAAGATAAAACGACGAACACTACAGAAGCAGATCAAAAATCATAAACAGGGATCAGGTGGTGACTCGATATGTTACGTCTTCTGAAAAAAGTGGTAGCCGGCCCGATGGACTGGCTGTTGTACACAGTATTAAACGAAAAGCAGCGGAAAAAGCTTGGTGACCTTCTTTCACAGGAACAAAAGCAGCGAGTGAAAGAAATTCTTCATGGCAAGAAGTTTCTCCAAAGAAAGAAATTACGGCAGTTGAAGCACCACCTGTATAACCTTGGTTTCACCGAACGTGCTTTGGAAGAATTAGAAAGTTTCTACAGGGAAGTGAAAGGTGACGATATCAAACGGCTTGTCGCTTGGGAATTAGTGCTCTGGAATGCGAATAAGTACTCCAAAGAAGGAGCAGAAAAAGCGTTGGAATATCTTCCCGCTGCGGCTCGTATGGAATCCAACCCCGATCACCTTAGAAGAATTGCGATTATTAAGGCAGAATGCCATGACATATTGGGAAATCAGAATCAAGGCCAAATAACGATTAAAGAAATGCTGGCAAACCAGAAGCATCCTGACCTTTATTTAGCAATGGCAAATTTAGAAGATAACATAGAGGATAGGCTGAAGTGGATGAATAAGGCGATGGAAGCCTATCAGCTGCAGCCTATTTCGTTTGCTTCTAAACAGAAACCCGAGTATGACGACCTTACAACCATAGCAAGTGAGAAGAAAATCACCGATGGTCCGTTGATCTCCGTCATTCTTCCAGCTTTCAAAGCGGAGGATGGTATTCAGACAGCCATCGAATCGATTCTTTCGCAAACGTGGCAAAATGTCGAGCTGCTAGTTGTAGAGGATTGCAGTCCCGATGATACCCGTAAAGTGGTCGAGGAGTACGTCGCTAAAGACAAGCGGGTAAAACTGCTTTCTACTCCTCAGAACAGTGGACCTTATGTAGCACGCAATATCGCTCTCCAAGCTGCTAAGGGAGAGTTTGTTACGATTAATGATTCAGATGACTGGTCTCATGAGCAGAAGATCGAGAAGCAGGTCAGCCATTTGATCGAGAATCCCGACATAATCGCGAACACGTCTGGCCACGCCCGGTTGACCGAAGACTTGAAATTGTACCGCCGCGGGACTCCAGGTAAATATATTTTTCCGAACATGTCTTCCATCATGTTCCGGCGTGAACCAGTGATGGAGAAAGTCGGTTATTGGGATAGTGTGAGATTTGCTGCAGATGGAGAGTTCAAGCGGAGACTGGTTAAAACTTTTGGCAAGGAGAAGTACGTTGACCTTGAAACCGGCCCATTATCCTTGCCAAGGCAGTCTGTTTCCTCTCTTACTGGAAGTTCTGCTTTTGGTTATAACGGGTTTTTCATGGGAGTAAGAAAAGAATACGTCGAAAGCCTGGAGCATCATCACCGTCAGGCAGACAGCTTGTATTACCCGTATCCCCAAATGACACGCCCGTTCCCGGTCCCGGAACCGATGTGGCCGGAGCGTGAGGAGAAGCAGGACGGCAAACGTCATTTCGAGAAAGTCATAGCAGCCGATTTCCGGGTCATGCCGGAAAAGAAGCTGAAGCTAATCAAAGAATTGGTTGCACGCGCCGATAAGCGTATTGGATTAGTGCAGATGTATGGGTACGATCTCAGCATAACGAAACCAATCCACGAAAAAGTCAGAGACCTGCTTGATGGTGAAAAAGTACACATGCTTGTCTATGGTGAAAAAATTGTAACGAATAAAATGTATATTTTAGACTCAAGTGTGCTGGAAGATAAGCAAAAATATATCCCAGAAGTAGATGCAAAAGATATAAAAGTAGCCGTTGCGGATCACCATGTGTCAGAAGCAGGTGAGGAAAAACTAAAGCAGGCAAAGCTTCACCTGAACTTATACTTCGGTGAAAATGCAAGCTGGTATGCAAGTGAAAACAGTGTATTTTCCGATGATGTAAAAGAGTTGCTCGGAGAAATTCAACCTGCCAGAGAGCTGCTCGACCAGAGGCGGACCAGCAATGGCTAAAGCTCAGACACGAAGCTATGCAGAAGAGTATGAGCAGCTGCAGCGTCAACTGGCCGAAAAAGAAAAGGAACTGGCAAGCAGTGAGAACAAGCTGAAACAAATAAAAGGCAGCTATTATGCCATGAAAAACAGTAATATTCTCAGGCTGCTTCATAAGGCTAATAAAGTGAAAGTACTCATAAAAGATGTCATACAGGTGCTTCGAGGAAAAAAGAAAGCTCTCACTCTATTTCAGAGAGGTACGAGGCTTCAAACAGGAACGAAGCAAATGGAATCCTATCGTTATTATTTATATGAATTAGGTTTTACCGAACGTGTTTTAGCAGACCTTGAAAAAATATATACAACAACAGGTGACCAGCACATGAAGCGGCTGGCAGCCTTGGAGCTATCCCGCTGGTATGCCAGTAAAAAGACGGAACCAGGTGCAAAGAGGGCATTGGCTTACCTGCCCACAGCCGTCAAGGGAACAAGTGATCCAGACTTGCTCAGACAAGCTGCTATTCTGACAGCAGAAAGTCTGCACCTGCTTAACCATAAGCAAAAATCGAAACAGGTTTTACAAAAGGCTCTTGCATTTTGGGATCATCCAGAACTGCACAAAGCATTGTTATCCCTGGAAGAAGGTAAGGGAAAACAGCAACCCACCCTAATGATTGAAGCGCAAGTACAAGTAGATATAGTGTTTGCCACCGATTTCCGTCTGTCAGAAAATGAGCTGGCAGATACGTTAGAAGAAATTCATATCAACAAAAAGCGAGGGTTAAAAACCGCACTTGTCCAATTGGCAACCTATGATTTTCGCCTGCCAGCAACAATCGATCCTGCGATTCAAAAATTGATTGATGGTGAAGTAGTAGAATTGCTCGACAGTAATAAGCAAATCAATTGCGATTTACTTATCATCAAACACCCACCAGTGCTGGAAGAAAAGCAGGAAATGCTGCCAAGAATCGTAGCCAGGATGGTAAGGGTTGTCATGGATACACCCCCAGGAGATAGCCATCATGGGTATTCACTAAGGCGTTGTTCGCGAAATTTGTTGGAATATGTGGATAAGCAGGCAAGATGGCATCCCAAAAACGAACAAGTGAGAAGGATGTTAACCAATGAGGAAAACAGGGAACTGAAATATATTAAATTGGCAAGCCAGAACTGGCATAGCTCTAACGGGAGCAACTACGAAGCTTTTCTTGATGACTGGCTGGTAAAACCACCGAGGGGAGATGTGAAAGACGATGACCGACAATCATGATCAAGAAAAACAACAAACTTCCCCTCAGGGTGAGGAACAGGCTTACCTTAAACACATGATTCAAGTTGAAGCAGAGGTTGCAAAAAAAGAACAAGAGCTTAAGCAAAACCATAAGGAAATTAAACAATTGCAGCAAAGCAAAGCCTGGAAGTATACAGCTCCGCTTCGTAAAATAAAAGCTCTAGTCAGCAGGATAACAGGAAACAAAGAGGAAGCAGACAAGCATCTCCTTGAGATAGAGCAGGAAACAAAACAAGTACTCCAAAGAGAGTTAGAAGCAACGAAAGAACAGCTGGCGGAAGTTATGCTCGATGATCGCTACATGAAAAGCCATGAAACCCTCAAAGTGGTTAAAGAGCAGAAACAGGAAGGAAAACTCCTGGAATACATTACAAAACTGGTGCAACAAAAACGCCAGCATGAGACAAACTATAATGAAGCGCTGCGATATGCCGCAAGAACGTGGATGAATGATAAACCGGAATACAGGAAGCTGGCTTACCGAGAAATACTAGAGGGCTTTCAAGTCGAAGAAATACCAGAGTTTCTTATCCGGGAAGGACTCACAGATAACCCAATACCGTTGACACCTGCTGCATCCTACCGGGCAAGCCTTAACATGCGAATGAGGAAACTCCAGCTGACCGGGGCGCTCCCGGAGATGCTGCTCGACGAGAAGCAGGCAGCTTATCAATTTATGAAGCAAATGAATGTGCGTGTTCCATGGACGACAGAAGAGACGTATCGATTGAAAGATATCCCTGAAAAAACCGGAATCGTTATCAAACCTGCCAATGGTGCCGGTTCACGCGGTGTATATCTGGTATATGCATTGGATGATATAATCGATGTGAAGCGATTGAAAAAACTCGAACGCTGGGGCAAGTTGAAAGAAACGATGCAAAAGGACCTCCAGTCCGGCATGGTAGAAGCAGACAGCTGGTACATGGAAGAGCTCATTTTAGAAAATAAAGAGAAGAAGACTCCAGCCAGCGACATCAAGTTCTATTGCTTTTATGGCAAGGTCGGACTTATCCTGGAAATTATCCGCTACCCCGAATTGAAATATTGCTGGTGGACAGCAGATGGCGAGAGAGTGAAGACAGGCAAATATGAGGACGATCCTTATAAAGGAAAAGGCGTAACAGTAGCTGAAATAGAGCTTGCTGCAGAAATCAGCACAGAGATTCCAGCGCCTTTCATCCGAATCGATTTTCTGAAATCGGAAGAAGGGCTGGTATTTGGGGAATTCACACCGAAACCAGGCAACTACGATGAATTTGACGAGCGAACAGACAGGTGGCTGGGAGATTTGTTCTTAGAAGCGGAATCCCGCCTAACGGAAGATCTCGTTGCCGGTAAAAAGTTCAGTGACTATGAAAAGTTGAAGGAAAATTTGACCCCTTAAAGAATGTATAGAGTTTTAGGAGGAAATCTGATGGACGAGAACAACACAGAATGGCTGCCGCACCTATCCGGTCAAATCGTAGCAGCTGCTCACGGCAACCTGTTGGATGCTTATGCCGTATCGCTGGAAGGTTGGCGGAGAGGACTTAAATTAAGATGGCATGTCAAAGATTCAGAGAAGTTCAAGGAAATGAGGACGTGGTTTGTTGACAAGCCCGGACAACTGTTTTCCTTGAGTTCCGGTGAGAAAACACATTACTTCTTCCGAACTCGAGGAGACCTTGTTTCCAATGAAGCAGTGGATATCGGCAGGGATAAAGAAAAGACAAAACAGGTACTGAAAGAGTATGGTGTCCCCGTACCTGAAGGAAAGCAGTTTACGGAAGACGTAGATAACGAAAAAATCATAGCGTTTGCCAATAAAATCGGCTATCCTGTTGTCTTAAAACCGACGGATGGCAGCTTCGGACGTGGTGTCATTTCCAATATCACCAGCGAAGGAGAACTGCGCTACTCCCTGGAGTATGTTCGAAATGAGCTCGACTATCCAGACGTTATCGTCGAACATTACATTCCCGGACCGGAATATCGGCTATACGTGGTAGGGGGTGAAGTAGTAGGTGCCATGAATCGTATCCCGCCTAATGTAATGGGTGATGGTGTCAATGATATCAAGGCACTGATCGAGATGAAAAATGAAGAGCGCGGCCTCAATCCGAGGCTTGTCAGCTGTCCGATTGAAATGAACCAGGATGTTATCGAATATATGGGCCGCAAAGGATATTCCGCGGACATGGTCCCTGAAAAAGGTGAGCAAATTTTTCTGAGTGATAAAAGCAACATATCTCTTGGTGGAGATCCGGTCGATGTGTTAGATGAACTGCACCCGGATATCAAAGCAATTGCGGTCAATGCAATCAAGGCTGTTCCTGGACTGGTTCATGGAGCAGTCGATCTCATTAAGCCTGAAGGTGACGAGAATACTGGATATGTCATCGAATTGAACCCTACTGCCCAAATTGGAGGGCTTCTTTATCCAATGAAGGGTAAACCGAGGGATATCCCAGCTGCAATTATGGACTACTATTTTCCGGAAACGAAGGGTATAGAACTGAACAAGACCAAGACTTATTTCGATTTTCAGGATGTTCTCGATCCACTACAAGCACAAGACGCAGTTGCAGTTACGGTCACCCCATCTCCTAAGGAAGAAATTTTTGCGAAGAAGTATATCGTCAGTGGGGATGTGCAGGATATTGGCTACCACCGCGGATTACGGAAGCAAGCCTTTGAACGCGAATTGCATGGGTTTGTTATGAATCGGGACGATGGAGATATCGAAATCGTGGTGGCAGGAACAGATCCTGAAATGGTAGATGACTTCAAAAATGGAATCTGGGAAGACGAAGAGAGAGCCCAGGTGATTGAAATTCAGGAAGAGCCTTTTTATGAGCCGATCAAAGTAGGGTTTGAAATAAAAGCCGATCTGAAAACACAAATTGAAGAACTGAAGGCATTCAGACAGGAGCTGGAAGTGACAGAACACGCCATGAAGAAAGCAGAACTCCAGCGAAGGAAATTCCATAAGAGCCTTTCCTGGAAAGCAACAAAACCGATCCGGTTGGCAGGAGCAGTCGTCAAGAAGATCAAATCATAACAGCAACCATCTGTAAGGTACGGTTTTAGGAGGAATAGAAAATGAGTGAGCAGCAGGGAATCAGTCTTCCCCAACTTACCAATGATATTGTCAAAAATGCGAGAAAAACCAGGTTGGATGCTTTTGCAGTAGCCTTGGAAGGATGGCGAAGAGGCCTGAAGCTGAAGTGGTACACAAAAGACTCGGAGCACTTTCAAGATATGATTATCTTCGGTGTCAATCCGCCGGGAAGGCTTTTTTCCCTCAGTTCTGAAGAAAGAACCCATTATTTCTTCCGAACACGGGGAGATATTGTTGCTAATGAGGCAGTAGAAGTAGCATCGGAGAAAGATGATACCAAGGTCGTCCTTGATAAAGCTGGCGTGCCTGTACCTAAAGGGAAAGGCTTTGATCCGGATGCAACCGATGAAGAAATCATCGCCTATAGTAAAACGATTGATTACCCCCTTGTGTTGAAGCCGACGAACGCCAGCCTTGGGAACGGGGTTGTCACCAATATCAATAGTGATGAAGAATTTTTGAAAGCGATGCAGTATGTACGCCACGAGCTAGGGTATGACGAGGTAATTGTTGAACAGCATGTCGAAGGAGAAGAATATCGAGTCTACGTGGTAGGAGACGAAGTGATTGCTGCTTATAATCGTAAGCCAGCTAACATTGTTGGTGATGGGGAACATACCATCGAAGAACTGATCGATTTGAAGAACAGGGAGCGGAAGAAGAATGCCAGGTTGAACAGCTGCCTGATCCACATGGATACAGAAATCCTGGAGTACATTCAATCCGCCGGCTACACGCTTGACAGTGTTCCGAAAAAAGGGGAACAAATTTACTTGAGGCAGAAAACGAACGTCTCATCCGGTGGCGATCCGATCGATGTCACCGATACGATGTCGAAGGAAATGAAACAAATTGCGATTGATGCCCTCAAAGCTGTTCCTGGTCTGGATCATGGCGGTGTCGATATCATTGCTAATGAAAACCGGTCGATGGACGTCGCGGGTGTTGTCATTGAATTGAACCCGACTGCCCAAATTGGCGGGGCGCTGTTCCCATTGAAAGGAAAAGCGCGTGATATCCCTGCAGCTATCATTGATTATTATTTTCCAGAGACAAAGGGAATGGACACCAGAAAATCCAAAGTCTACTTTGATTTAATTAATATTCTTGAACCATTAGAGAACAGGGCAGCGCTCGAAGTAGAAGTGGCCCCTGCTCCGATGGGAAAATTGTATGCCAAGAAGTTCATAGTGTACGGCACGGTGCAACGGCAAAGCTACCATCGCTGGTTAAAGAAACAAGCTATGGATCGTAACCTCCATGGATATGTAAAAAATATGGTGTTTGATGAAATTGAAATCGTAGTTGCTGGTACAGATAGGTCAGCACTTACTGAATTCAAAGAGCTGATCACGCAATATCCACAAAATTCCAAGGTCAATAAAGTAGTGGAAGAAAACCATGAGGACCCCGTTACAGTCGGCTTTGAAATTGCCGAACGATACAATACCAACAACCTGAAATCTGTACAGCACGCTTTGCGAAAGATGGATAAAGATTTGAAATATCTGACGAAACAGAAAAACAGGATTGAAAAAGACAACCAACATATCCTTAACAGCACATCCTGGAAAGCTACAGAACCATTGAGGAAAGTAAAGTCATTGGTAAAAAAGGACGCTTAGTAGGGTAATATCCCCCCGTGTACCTTTGGTTACACGGGGTTATCAATCCTGGCGTTGTAAAAATGAATCGAGGTGGCAACTGAGCCATGAGTGAAAAAAGGGCGAAAAAATTTTATGTTAGTGGAAAGGTACAAAAGGTCGGTTACCGTAAATGGGTGAAAGAGCAAGCGTTGAACCTTGATATCGACGGCTATGTAAAAAATTTAAAGAGTGGCAGAGTGCTAGTGATAGCAGCTGGCACAGACAAAGATCTGGAAGAATTCAAAAACCGATTAAACGAAGGCCCATCGAAAGCGGAGGTTGAAGGGATCAAAGAGGAAGCCTATCCGAAATCAGTGAAGGAAGGCTTCATCATAAAAAAGACGGCTAAATCGCAACAAAGCCAAAAGAAAGGTCCCGTTGCTGATAATACTGACAGCAATATTCAGGTCGGCTTTTTAAGAAACTTTATTCAGCCCCCTTTCATTGCAAAAATGGTTGCTATGGTCTGTGACCATTATGGAATGGAAGTGATTTACTTCCGTCCAAGAGATGTTGATATGGAAAAGAACATAATCAAAGGGAAGAAACTTGTGGATGGCGAGTGGGTACGAGTCAATACAGACATCCCTCCTTTTATTGATATTTCTCCGTTTGTGTTTAAATTTGAAGAGGTGACAAGCTACCTGCGTGATCGCAGCATCTTATCGGATAATGGTCTGAATCGTGTGTCGAAAGCGAAGCTGGAGAGTGCATTGAAGGACGATCCTAACTTCAGCCACTTGCCGATCCCTACTTATATGCCACAAGATATGAGCGAATTGAAAGATATTATCAAAGAACATTCCTCCATCGTAATGAAGCCGGAATATGGCAGAGGCGGAGAGGGGATTTATTTCCTGCGTAAGGATGGCGATAAGTACCATATAGGCCATAATACGGAAGAAGAAGTCTTGTCTGAATCGAATTTTGAGCGGTTTTACGAGGAATCAATCAAAGGTAAAGGATATGTCGTTCAAAAATATATCTCTTCCCGTACATTACAGGGTGACCCATTTGATTGTCGTGTACATGTGGAAAAAAACGGGGAAGGAAAATGGGAAATTGCCCGTAATTATATAAGAATCGGCATTGCTCAGAAAGTCATATCAAATGTAAGACAGGGAGGGGGAGTAGCAGACCCTGTTCCTTTCCTAAAGGCTAACTTCCCTGATCAATGGGAAGAAATTGATGCCAAGTTGACTGAGCTGGCCATGACGCTTCCTTATAAGTTAGAAGAAATCCGTCAGCAGGAGCTGTTGACCCTGGGTTTCGACGTAGGGATTGATAAAAAAGGTGACCTTTACTTGTTTGAAGCAAACTCAGCACCAGCTGCAAGAAAACTAAAAGCAGAGTCCGCCTATTTACGAGCTGGATACTACAAGCATGTGTTAGAAACAAAGGTCCTGAAAGGGAACCTGAAAAAAAGAGAAGTCGCATCCACTATCAGAAACCTGGAATCAAAAAACGAGTCATTACGTAGTGACGTGAAGAAACTGAAGTCTCAAGTGGACAAGCTTAAGAAAGAGAAGGAAAAATATGAAAATGCCAACGAGTATTTAGAAAACAGCTTTTCCTGGAAAGTAACAAAACCATTGCGTGCAATCAGAAAAGGAATTAAAAAGTAATTCAAACGTAAGGCAGGTTAACAACTAATGTTAACCTGCCTTTTTCTTATTTTTGAAGTTGTTTCAATATATAGTTGTAATAATCGGGCTTGATGTTTGCGAGTTCGCTTTCTCCGAATTCGGTTCCGGGAGATGAGTTGATTTCAAATAAATAGACTTCACCTGATTGTTCGATGCCTAAATCAATCCCCATCGCAATATTTCTTTTATTAGACAACTCTTCGATTTTATAAGGGAGTTTCTTTCCTATGGTTTTAATTTTCTCACTTACTTCTTCCCAGTTATCAAAGTTTGCTTTCAGGTAAGGCTGCAGCTTACTGACGCAGCCCCCCTGGGCGACATTGGCGACAACTTTTTGATGAGCACCTATCCGGACCAGGTAGGTCGTGACTTCCCAATTACCCTTGCCGTTTTTCTCTAAGCGTAATCTGGTATCGAAAGGTTCCCCTTTAGGGGTGGTAGACTTTACATATTTTTGCCATAGATATTTATCATCCATTTCCTCTATAAATGTCTTTAATTCACCCACAGACATTGTTTTTTCTTCATTGCCGTGATACCAGATGTAGTCCTGGCCGACTTTCTCTATTAAATAAATACCTTGACCCTTATGGCCATTTCTAGGCTTTAGGATGATGGATTGGTGTTCATGAATGAAAGGGGCAAACTCCTCAAAACTCCCTGCACGCCGTGAGGGTATAAGCAAGTCGGCGAATTCTCCATCTTCTTCTAACAGGCGATATACTTTTTCTTTTCCACCATACATGCCATTGGTAGACAAATGACTTCTCTCTTTCAAAAATTTCATTTCCTCTTTGTAGCGGTAACAATACGTATTCAAATCAATATAGGGTGGAATGGGGACATCTTTCTCAACCCATTCATTATCGACCAATACTTGGCCGTGAATGACTTCCTGTTCAATATTTACATCTTCAGGGTGAGCATAAACGATTTCTATATTGTAATACTTACTTGTTTTTGATAATAGCCTTGCAAATTTTGGAGGTTTCTTGAAAATACGCATATAACAAATCTGCATTGGTGTATCTCCTTTTATATTTTTTTCGTGTATTAGTAACCTTCGCTATCACGATTTATTTTCTGGGTAGTAGAAGCGTAGAATTTTATAACTATTAAGGGATGAAGTAATTATTTATACCCTCAAAAGGTGATTTATAATACATATTCACTAGAAAATAGTTAAAACAATACTTTAGTCTTATGTACAAATATTGGAAAATACCGATATATTTAACAATTGAATAAAGGAGGTGAAACTAAAGTGAAATTAATTAGAGTGATGACCATGATCTCGGCATTATGCTTAATTTTCCACTTTAGTCCACAAGTTATACTTGCTTCAAGCGAGGAGAAAGCAGAAGAAGCAAATACAGAGACAGTGGAAGACGAGCAGGCAAAAGATAGCGAGATGGAAGCTGATGAAGAAGGAGAAGAAACAGATACAGAAGAAATAATGGTTGAAGAAGAAGCTGACAGCGATGATTCAGAAACCTCATCTAATGATGTTAGTGAAGAAAAGCAGACGTCTAAGGATGACAATGACGATACAACTGAAGAAAATACCATAGAAGAGCAAAACGCCGCAGATGAAACAGAAGATCAAGCTACATATGAACAAGATGATGTTTCTGAGCAAGCCTCGGATGAAAAAGAAGAAAAGGAAAATCCAGAGGTAGACAAGAACACTGCCCAGGATGAAGAGGTAAAGGAAGAGGAAAAAGCTGAGCCGGAAAATACCGATGATGAAGCAACGGCATTTTCTGTCCAGAGTAACCAGCACTATCAGCTTGGCGATAGGCATCCAGCTATCGTGGACATGAAAGAAAAACTGAACAACATCGGTTTTGGGGGTATTAGGGAAACGGAATTGTTCGGTGCCTTCACGGAACAACGTATCGAACAATTTCAGCAAAATTACGCATTGCCTGTAAACGGTATAGCCGATGATGCCACGCTGAAAAAACTGGACGAAGTTTACAACAGTCCCTTCCAGTCCGGCGAAAAAAATGACCGTGTCATCGACCTGAAAGAACAGCTCAATCAAACGCAGTTCAGTGGTATAACGGTCACCGATTATTTTGGTTCGTTTACGGAAAAACGTGTCAAAGAGTTGCAGAGCCATCTCAATATGAAGACGAATGGGATAGCGGATGCATTAACACGAGAAAGATTACAGCAACTTGCCAACCAGCAAACTAAACTGCAGGCAGACGAACCGTCAGAGTTCCAGGAAGGCGACAGAGACGAAGCGATCAAGGATATGAAGCGGAAGTTGAATAGCATTGGCTTCGGCAAGATCCTTGTGACAGAATTATACGGCAGCTATACGACTAAAAAGGTGACACAATTCCAAGATTACTATGGGCTGAATGTGAGCGGCGATGCGGATGCAGAGACGTTAGAACAGATTGATGCCGTTTATAACAGTCCATTCCAGCTGGGGGAAAGACATAACGAAACCAGTGAATGGAAGGAAAAGCTGAATGAAGCAGGCTTTGGCGGAATTCGTGTTACAGATTATTTTGGGGAATTCACCGAAAAACGTGTGAAAGAATTGCAGCGTACCTTAGGTTTGATAGACAATGGAATTATTGATAATGTCACGCAAGCGAAGCTGGATGAACTGCTTGCTGAAACCAGCTTCCAGCAAGGGGACAGAGACAGCAGAATCAGTGACATGAAAGAAAAATTGAATGCCATCGGTTTCGCCGGCATTACTGTAACCGATTATTATGGGGCGTTTACAGCAAAGCGTGTCGGTCAGTTCCAGAGTTATTACGGACTTCCTGAAACAGGAGAAGCGAATCAAATAACACTCGATAAGCTTGATGAAGTGTATCATTCTCCTTTTCAGCAAGGAAAGCGGCACGAAGACTTAAGCGGGTTAAAGGAAAAGTTGAATAAACTTGGGTTCAGTGGCATTACTGTGACCGACTACTTTGGTTCATTTACCGAAAAACGTGTCAAGGAATTCCAGGAATTTTACGACCTGAAGGTTAATGGCATCATCGAAGAATATACGCAGGCAAAAATGGATGAGCTTTATCATAGTCCATTGCAAGTCGGAAAACGACACAGTTCCTTGAGTGAAGTTAAGGAGAACCTGAATGCACTTGGCTATGGCGGGATAACTGTCACGGATTATTTTGGTTCCTTTACCGAAAAGCGTGTCAAAGAGTTCCAACGTGATTATAACCTGCCTGTAAGCGGTATTGTAGACCCCCTCACACGGGAAACAATCGCGAGCAAAGTGGTCAAGATCTTCCTTGATCCTGGTCATGGCGATCATGATCCAGGCGGTCAAGGATACGGGTTGAATGAAAAAGATGTGGTACTCGATATCGCTTTACGTACAGCAAATACCTTAAACAGAAGCTACAAAGGTTTTAATATCAAGTTCTCCCGGGAAGATGACACATTCATCCCACTGGAAGAGCGTTCGGAAATGGCCAATAACTGGGGGGCTGATTATTTCGTCAGTTATCATACGAACGCATGGCTTGGTAAAGGAAGTGGGTTCGAAACGTATATCCATGATGGAAACGTATCGAAAGAAACAGAGAAACGCCAAGAGGACATCCACAGCTACTTGATTGACCGAATCGATGTAGGAGACCGAGGCATGAAACAGGCAGACTACAATGTGTTGAGAAACACCGATATGCCTTCAATACTATTAGAATATATGTTCATTGATAATTTGAGGGAGAACGAGATGTTGAGGGACTCCAGTTACCGTACCTATTTAGGAGAGATCACGGCGAAAGCGATTGCTGAATCTTTTGGAATTGGAAGAAAATAACCAGCGAATCTACCATGAAGAGACGAGGGCCAAAAGTCCCGTCTCTTTTTTTATTCGACAAATAAACCTTGTTATCAACATAATCTTTGCATCCTACTAAAATCATGTTGAAAATTTGGGTATTTTGGCTAATAATGGACTAGTATGTAAATTATTGCAGGGAGGTGAAACTAAAGTGATACTGAGAAATTCTATCATTCTATCAATCGCCCTACTATTTTCTGTTATCAACTTTAGTCAACACACAGCAGAGGCAGCAACAAATCCAGCGAATGATCAAAAAGAATCAGAGGAAGATGTAAACAATCAGGATACATATGAAACAGAATCTATTGATCAAGAGCAGGATTCAGATGCTGAGAATGCGGAAGAAGGTGAGGATTCAACAGAAGATACTGAAGGAGAGACAGAAGGTACAGAAGAGGAAACAAATCTAGCAGAAGATGACGCAACTTCAGAGAAGACTAGTGAAGAAGACGAAGAAGCAACAGATGACGCAGCTACAAAAGAAACAGATACAGAAACTACCGAAGATGAAGCAGACGCCAAGGAAGAGGAAACATCGGCGCCTGATTCTGAAACTGATGAATCCACAGACGAAAATGAAGCTAAAGACTCTTCTGAGGACACTGAGACTGATCTAGAAGAGGAAACCGATCAGGATGCTGAAGAAGAACAACAGGAAAATTCCGAGACAGAAGCAGAGGAAGAAGAGGCTTCGGAAGAAATGGGAATCAGTTCTTTTTCTGTCCAAAGCAGTAACTCTTTCCAGGAAGGCGACAGACATGAAGACATTGCTGAAATGAAGGAAAAGCTTAACGCAATTGGTTTTAGCGGAATCCGCGTGACGAACTACTATGGTTCTTACACGGCTAAGCGTGTCGAAGATTTCCAGGCGAACTACGGACTTCCGGTTACAGGTGTAGCAGATCAGATAACCCTGGATAAGCTGGATGAAGTCTATAACAGCCCTTTCCAGGTTGGTGAAAGACATGCGGAGACCGGTACGATGAAAGAAAGGCTGAATGCCATAGGCTTCGGCGGCATCATTGTCAGTGATTATTATGGCGGCTTTACAGAAAAACGAGTGAAGCAGTTCCAGGATTTTTACGGAATGGAGCCGAATGGTATCGCGGATGATCTGACGAGAACAAGAATCAAACAGATTTACGAAGTCGGATACGAGCAGGGTCACAAGCATAGCACTATTTCTGAGATGAAGGAAAAACTGAACCATATCGGTTTCGGGGGTATCATCGTCTCTGATTATTATGGCAGCTTCACAGCTAAACGGGTCTCACAATTTCAGGAATATTATAATCTTAATACAACAGGTAAAGCCAACGTGACGACTCTTAATAAACTGGATGAGATCTACAACAGCCCTTTCCAGAAAGGGGAACGCCATGATGATACGGTTGCCTTGAAACGTGACCTGAATCGATTAGGGTTCGGGGACATTACGGTGACCAGATTATTTGGTTCCTATACAGAGAAAAAGCTGAAGCAGTTCCAGGAGTATTATGATTTAAGAGACACTGGTATTGGAGATGAAGTCACTTGGGCTAAGATCGACGAAGTTCTTGCCACACCTTATCAGGAAGGCAACCACCATGAAGATATGATCGATTTGAAACAGGATATGAACCGCTTAGGCTATGGCCCTATTACGGTAACTACCTTGTATGGTGCTTATACAGCGAAGCAAGTCAGAAAGTTCCAGGAGAATCATGATTTAGCTGTCAATGGAATGATCGACGAGGTGACGCTTGCGAAGCTTAACAGCATCATGTCAGAAGGATTCCAGCAGGGAGATCGCCATCCGGCTATGATTGAGCTGAAGCGTAATCTGAACCGGATTGGATTCGGACAAATTACGGTGACTGAATTGTTTGGGAATTACACCGAGAAGAAGGTCAAACAATTCCAGGACTACTACGGGTTAGAAGTGGATGGAGTTGTAGATGAAGCTGTATTTGATAAGATTGACGAAATCTTAGCCAGTCCTTTCCAGCCAGGTGGAAAAGATGACGCCATCATACCATTCAAACATAAGTTAAACTGGCTTAATTATGGCAATATTACCGTCACAAACTATTTCGGATCCTATACAGGGAAGAAAGTAGAAGACTTCCAGGAAGATCAAGGGTTACCGGTTAGCGGGATAGCTGATTACAAAACAAGAGCAACGCTTGATGAATTGTTCTCAGCGACATTCCAGGAAGGCGGTTCCCATGAGAACATCAGTGAAATGAAAAAACTCCTGAACAACACTGGTTTTGGAGGAATTAGAACTACTGATTATTATGGAAGCTTTACTGCCGAGCGGGTGAGCCAGTTCCAGGAATACTATGGATTAGAGGCTACCGGGAAGGCTGATGTCGCAACGTTGAATAAGATCGAGGAAGTGGCTTCAACTCCTTTCCAGGAAGGTGCACGCCACGAAGATACGATTAAACTTCATGAGAACTTGAATCATTTGGGCTTCGGTGAACTCCCAGCGTCCGATCTCTATGATTCTCTTACTAAACAGAAAGTGGAAGAATTCCAGGCGTACTACGGGTTGAGAACCACTGGAATCGCTGATGAGCGTACGTGGGCGAAAATGGATGAAGTATTGTCCAGTCCTTTTCAGGAAGGAGAGAGCCATGAAGATACGATTCAGCTGAAAAAAAACCTTAACGAGCTGGAATTCGGCAACATTACGGTAACTACTTACTTCGGATCTTATACTAAAGAACAAGTAGAGACATTTCAGCAGTATTATGGATTGGTAGTGAATGGAATTGTCGATGGACCAACGTGGGCGAAAATGGACGAAGTGCTGTCCAGTCCTTTCCAGGAAGGACAGCGTCACGAAGACACGCCTGAACTGAAGGAAAAGCTCAACCGTCTAGGCTTCGGCACCATTAAAACGACTACGTTATATGGTTCTTATATGAAACAGAAAGTCACAGACTTTCAATCCTACTATGGCTTGAATACCCATGGAATTGCGGATGAACCGACATGGAACAAGATAGAAGAAATTCTATCTCTTCCACTTCAGGTTGGGAACAGCCATGAAGATGTCAAGAAAATCAAAGATGCGCTAAACAAGTTAGGCTACGGCCAGCAGGAAGTCGATACTGCTTTCGACGAAACAACTGAAGAGCACTTAAAAGCATTCCAGGCTGATTATGGCCTGCCTGTCAGCGGCATCGCAGATGAGAAGACGATGATTGAATTGGAGAAAGCAGCAGCTGCTTCCCGGGAGGTATACGAGTATACAGAGTCTAATTATTCCTTGGATGAAGCACTTGATATCCAAATGAGCCAATTGCAGCAGACCGATAAATATCGCAATGACCCTGCATTTGTACATGGAAGCTATTTGGATATCACCCAATCCGGTGCCATTTCAGGAGATAGTGTAAATGTGCGGACCGCTCCAGAGTTTGGTAATAATGTCTATGCGACACTCCGAAGAGGAACAGCAATCAATATCCAGGGCACTGTCGAGGGAGCACTTTATGATGGCAGCACCACATGGTATAAGTTTACTTATAATGATCAAACATTATATGCGCACTCCTCTCTGGTAGATCCGGATGTGATTACCGGTGAAACTACTGCAAAAGTGAATGTACGCTCTGGTGCTGGCACAGGTTATCATGTCTTTGGTCAGCTTTCATCCGGATCACGGGTGACCATCTATGGTCAGGAAGGAAACTGGTATGAAATCAGTTATAAGACATGGAGGAATCCGACAGAGGAAGATGTAGAAAAGTACTTGAATCCAGATAACAATGACATTTTCCAACACCTGGAGCTTTCTTCCAGCGTTGACGTCGGTGCGGAGGAGTTAAATAACGTACTGGATGGCAAAGGCGTGTTGGAAGGGAAAGCACAGGCATTCATTGATGCAGCAGCAGAACACCGTGTCAATGAGATTTATCTGATTTCCCACGCCTTGCTGGAAACGGGACATGGAACTTCCAGTCTCGCTACCGGTATAGAAGTAGGGAAGGATAGTAATGGAAAAGAGATATTGGTCACGAGTAACAACCGTGATAACCTGACGGACATTCAAACCGTATTCAACATGTTCGGTATCGGTGCCATCGATGGAGATGCCCACCGAGCAGGAGCAGTCAAAGCTTATCAGGAAGGCTGGTTCTCTCCTGAAGAGGCAATTATCGGCGGTGCAAAATTCATCGGTGAGCGATATGTGCATAACAGATACAACCAGAATACGCTCTACAAAATGCGTTGGAATCCTGTCAATCCAGGATACCCTCAATATGCTACTGATATTGCCTGGGCAACTAAGCAGGTGACAAATATCAAGAATATGTATGAGCTATTGGATGATCCATTATTTAAATTCAATATTTCACAGTACAGGTAAAACAAACGTCCAGTCTCTCTAGAGGGAGGCTGGACTTTTTACATGGTTCCTAGTTATCAATCTTCTTAATTACTGTTAAATGGTAAAAGTTGCATTGAATGCCAACTATTGTTCTTTTATACTCGAAATGGAATTCACTAATGGGGTAGACAAATCTAGCAGAGGATGTGAAATGGAAAATGGCAAGGGATGTACTAACAGAAGAGCTTTCGGAAACTGGAGAAAATAATGAGTTAAGGACTGGTGCTTTACATACGCTGACCGAAGGCATGCACCATGATGACATCAAGGAATTCAAATTGAAATTGAATTGGCTCGGTTACGGCAAGAGTAAAATCACGCCGAAATTCGGCCCCTATTTCAAAGAGCAAGTGATGAAGTTCCAATCGGATTACCAGTTACCGATAACCGGGAAGATCGATGGAGAGACGAAAGAAAAGATAGATAGTGTCCTGCTGCAACTGGATAGTCTGGACAACGAAGAAGGTCGATTACAAATGCTTGCCAGTACGCTGGAAAGATTGGGATTTGGTGAAGCACTGGAAACATCTTCCCCCGATAAGCAACGAATGGAGTCTTCTATCAGAAATTTTCAAAACTATTATCACTTGGAACCTACAGGAAATATCAATCCTGAAACCTTCTCCAAAATAAAGGCTCTGCTGTTAAGCCCATACCAACTGGGAGAAAAAAGCGAGGAGATCATGAAGCTGAAGCAGAAGTTGAATGCCTTAGGATATGGACGGTTGAAAGTGACCAGCAAGTTCGGTTCACTCATGGAGAAGAAGCTGAAGAAATTTCAGCAGGATTATGGGCTGCCTGTCAGTGGAATTGCCGATGAAATCACTTTAAGCAAATTGAAGATGGCACAGCAGGTGAAAGAGCGGGTAACTTATAGCAATTATGACGTTTCCTTAAAGGATGCGGTAAAACAGAAGCAGGAAACAATGCAAGATGATGTGATGAGCCGACTGGATCCAAATAACTTTATCAATGACAACAAGAAGAAGTTTTATTTTGTAGACTTATTCCGTGCCAATGTTGTAGGTTCTATTTCAACTCTTAACAAGGTGCTGGAATCGGACGATCGTTTGAAAGAAAAAGGGCAGGCGATCATGGAAGCAGCTGTTCGATGGAATATCAATGAATTATTTCTTCTTACTCATGCCCTTTACCCTATTCACGCTGAAGCGTATTTAGTGGAGGGCGATGATCTTTCGGATTGGGCGGGAAAGGTAAAGAGCCACTATGATTCCAACCAAAATACGCTCTATAAAATGTATTGCAACCCAGAGGAAATTCAGGAAGGAAACGCCCAGAACGATAGAGATGTGGAATGGGTAACGAAGCAAATGGAAAATTTATATCAACTTTATCAAGCACTGGATTCTTATACCTTGTACCTGGAAATCCCCGTTTATAAGGATCGTCCCGTTAAAAAATATATACGAGGATAACTAAAAGGCCATCCGAACTACAAGTCAGTAGTTTGGATGGCCTTTTTAATTGGGAGAGTATTCCTTATCTATGTAAGTGATGGTAAATAGCCTAATCCTATTGATTCATCTATCAAATCCTTTTACACTGAACGACGTAAAAGAGCGAATAATGTCGAATGATATGGATAGATGAAAAATGAGCGGAAGAGGTGTGTAACATGGCAATGGAAAGCAGGGATTTGTTTGAAAATCCTGTCAGATATACAGCTGGTGAAGTCACAATTGAGCCTGAATCTTCCTACCTGCTTAAAGAAGGAATGGTTCATACAGACCTGGTAGAAGCCAAAATGAAACTGAATTGGCTTGGCTATGGTCAAAGTAAGATTACTACTAAGTTCGGTGCGTATTTTAAAGATCAAGTCATGAAGTTTCAAGAAGATCATGAGTTAGCAGCTACGGGGATGGTTGATTACCGTACAAACAGAAAAATAAAAGAAGCTTTTGCGATAGCTTTCCGTCCGGACAGCAAATATAAAAGGATACGTAGATTCCAGTCTACATTGGAGAGACTCGGCTTCGGTGAGATTGGAAATAAAGCCCAACTAAAAAGGTGCTTAATGGATTTTCAAAAACATTACCAATTAAAAGTAACAGGATCTCTGGATTTTGTGACTTTCTCTAAAATGAATGATATTCTTTCAAGCCCTTACCAGACTGGTGAAGAGCATCAGGAAGTCATTACATTGAAGAGTAAGTTGAATTCTCTAGGCTATGGACGGATACAATTAACACCTAAATTCGGTAAAAAAACAGAGCGAATGGTAAAGAAATTCCAAGCGGATTATGGCCTGCCTGTAAGTGGTATTGCTGATGACATTACAATGGAGAAGTTAAATAATGCACAAAGAATTAAAGAAAAAGTAACTTATAGCAGGTACGACATCACCTTTGAGGAAGTACTCAAGAAACAGTCGATTAGCGAAGTGGGTATGGATAATCATCCAATTATGCTTAACCCGAATAACTTTATAAATGATGAAAAGATGAAATTTCTTTTTATCGATTTATTCCGTACAAATGTTACAACTGTTTCTGAACTGAATAACCTACTTGATGGAAAAGGGTTGCTGGAAGGGAAAGGGCATCTATTTATTGAAATTGCAAAAGCGTGGAATATCAATGAAGTGTTCCTTGTTTCCCATGTGGTGAAAAACTGCAATATCACCCCGGACAGCGATTTGGAAGCAGTTATAATCAATGATGCGAAGCTCCTGCAGGAGGAGTATGGCACTTCTAATAATACGTTATATAAAATATATTTCGATCCGACTAACCTTCACAAGCAAGATCCAGATACACCAAAAAAGGATATCAATTGGCTTACCAATCAACTAGAAGTCCTGTATGAAATATATCAGACACTGAATTCCTATACGTTATATTTAGAAATACCGGTATTCAAAGATCGTCCGGCTGAAAAATATATCCGTGGGTAATTAAAAAGAAGAACCCTGCACTATCGAGGAACAACGCTCCATAGGCAGGGTTCTTTTAAAAATACATAGAATGGAATATTAAAATCATGGAACAATTCCTTAACAGAAGTTATTAAGCTGCCAACCGGTGGTATAATAAAGCCAATACACGAGAATACATTCAGAAAAAGAGGTAGTAATTATGTTAGTTGGTTATATGAGACGTGCAGAAAACCCTCCCTTCATAGCCAAAATAACGGCTGTGATGTGCCATTATTACGGCTTTGAACTTATTTATATGAGGCCGAAGGATATTGATATGGCGAATAATACCGTAAGGGGCAGGATGTATATAAATAATAAATGGGTGGAGGTTACAAAAGATCTCCCTGCTTTAATTGATATCTCTGCCTATTGTTTTATGAAAGAAACCAGAGAATTGATGGAGTATTTAAGAAAGAATGTCCGCCTTACATTTGATAAAAAGAACGCCCTAAATAAGGCAAAGTTACAAAGAGAGCTTGCTAAAGACGGAGAATTTTCGCATTTAGTTATCCCAACAGCCAAAGCAAAGACATTTGAGGATGTCGAAGCTTTCTTAGAGAAATATTCCACCATTGTGATGAAGCCTGTCTATGGCCAGCAGGGAAAAGGGATATATAAGTTGAAGCAGAATGGGGATGAATATCTCCTTGGCTATCAAAAAGAAGAGCAGCGGCTGACCCGTGACGAACTGGAAAAGCATTTTCAAACGAATATTTCAGGGAAAAATTATATCCTGCAAAAATACATTACCTCCCGGTCCAAAGCTGGTGATCCATTTGACTGCAGAATCCATGTCCAAAAAAATCGTAATGGAAAATGGCAGGTCGCAAAAAAATATATAAGGATCGGCATTGGCCAGAAGGTTATGTCCAACGTCAATCAAGGCGGCGGAATCAGTGATACGAAGCCTTTCCTGAAAGCTAATTTTGACGACAAATGGAAAGAGATCGAGGATAACCTGACTGAGTTAGGGGAGACCCTTCCTTACAAAATTGAACAGCTCAAAAAGACCCCGACGATGTCAATTGGCTTTGATGTTGCCATTGATAAAAGCGGTGACTTGTATCTATTTGAATCCAACGGGGCCCCTAATACAACACCGTTGGTAGCTCACTCTGCATTACTGAATGTAGAATACTATACTTTTATTCGAGATAACGAACTGAACGAAGTTATTTCAGGACCTGACACGCAGCATGCTAACTCAGATGTAGAAATCGATAGGCTAAAACAAAAAAACGAACAGTTGGAAAAAAGGATGCGAACTATGGAACAAAGCACGTCCTGGCGAGTAACTGCTCCACTGCGGATACTTGGAAAGTTATTAAAGAAAAATTAACTAAAAAACAACCAGCCTAATAACGCAGGCTGGTTGTTTTTTTGGTTTAATAGTTCTCTGATTCTATGGTGGTATCTTCTTGGGCTGGCTCGGCATATTCACTGGAAGAACTGCTCTCAACTACTGGATTGCTGATTTCCAGATGCTGCTGGAGCATGGATTGAGTCTCTGTTAGTGCCTGCTGATCAAGCGCCCAATAATAGGTGCTGCCTGGCTGATGATCGTACCCTTGAAGTGTATGGGTGTTGATATCCAGGTTCGTTCCTTTGGAACCGTAAGAGATGAATGTTTTCATATCACTGAACGTCATATTGGTTGTCATGTTATCGCCGACAGCAGTCAACACCTCATCGTAGTTGAGCAGGGAATTAACAGAAGTAGCTTTTTTGATGACAGCGCTCATAATTTCCTGCTGACGCTTGCCTCGTTCGATATCGTTATCAAGCTTTCTTGTCCGGGCGAGGGCAAGTGCTTCTTCCCCGTTGACCTTCTGAGTGCCGGCGTATAAGTGGATGGCATCCCGTTTATCCATGGAATTGGATTCTTTGAACTCGTAAGGAACATCCACGGTCACACCATTTAAGGCATCGACGACATCGACGAAAGCATGGAAGTTTACTTTTATATAATAATCGACTGGAATATCTAATAGATTCTCGACTGTTTCAATCGTTGCAGTTGGTCCGCCATAGGCGTGCGCATGGTTGATTTTGTCCTCGTAACCTACTTTCGGAATGTAGACGAGTGAGTCACGTGGAATGCTTAGCAGGTTGACGCTTTTCTCATCTTTATTGAAAGTGGCAAGCATCAAGGCATCTGTTCTTGCACTGCCTGCATTATCCCGGTGATCATTTGAATCGACACCCATGATCAGGATCGATACATTGTCAAGACTGGGATTGACTTCTGCGTCTCGCAATGGGGATTTCTCCCGTTCTTCTTCTACATACGAATCGGAAAATACCGTTTCTGCTTTGAAGTACAAGTACCCCGCATACCCAGCGACAGCGAAAAATGCGAGTAATGGAATGAGGACGAAGAACGCTCGCTTCCTGAGTTTTCGTTTCTTTCTGCGCATGGTCCGTGAAGGCGCAGCAGTCTTTTTAGCCATAGATTTGCTCCTTTTTATCTATCATCCGGTGTACATGATACCGGTAAAAAAATTCAATAAAACATCACTCCATATTCTACTATGATTCGACATAATAGTAAATCACATTCAGGCATATTGTGGTAAAAAACTAGAGAGTGAGATTCATAGTCTAACTTCAGAAAATATTCCATGATATTTCTATGCATGCATGTGAAAAATAGACTTCCTGTGGCATAAAAAAAGTTCCGGTTTTTAAGGCCGGAACGTTTAATAAGAAGCTGACTGCTGGGTTTCTTTTTGAGAAGCATAGTCGGTTACTTCCTCACTATCCTCTATTTCCAAGTGGTTTCGCAAGGTGCTTGCCACTTCCTGTCTGCTTTCGTCTCGAACATAATAATACCAGGCACCACTTTGGCTATACCCGCCTGAACCATCCAAATTGATCGTTTCCATTTCCACGTTTTGATCCAACCCATAAGAAAGAAATCCTCTCATTTCCGGGAAGGTAAGGTTGGTACTCATATTATCGCCGACTGCTCCAATGGCATCATCTATTTTTAACACCGATTCAGCAGATGTCGCTTTCTTAGCGATCGTCATCAACAGTTCCTGCTGACGTTTACCGCGGGCTACGTCGCTATCATGTTTCCGTGTCCTGGCAAGCGCAAGTGCTTCTTCGCCATTCAGGTGCTGGTAGCCTTTATACAGATGAATGGAGTCTCTTTCATCGTCTGAATTCGATTCCTTAAATTCATAAGGTACGTCATAATAAATGCCGCCCACAGCATCGACAACATCGACAAATGCGTTAAAGTCCATTCGTACATAATAATCCACGGGAACCTGTAAGAACTCTTCTACCGTTTCCATAGCTGCCCGTGTTCCTCCGAAAGCATGGGCATGGTTGATTTTCGTGTTGTAACCTACTTCCGGAACATAGACATACGAATCCCTTGGAATGCTCAGCAGCTTGACATTGTTCTGTTCCTGATTAAACGTGGCGAGAAGGAGGGCATCCGACCGGGTATCTTCCTGGTCGCGGTGCTCACTGTCATCGACCCCAATGAATAAAATGGAAACGTTATCCTCTACCGGATCGACCGGCTTATCCCGCAGATCAGACTTTTCCTCTTCTCTTCCGGTCTCCTCAAAAGAACCGCTAACCATATCGGAAGTAGATTTATAGAGGTAGAAAGCGTAGCCACCTCCGATCCCAGCAAGAAATAACAGTACAATGCCGATTGTTAAAAATATTTTCTTTACGGAGCCTTTTGATTTTTGTCTTGGTTTAGGCATGATTAATCTCCTCATGAAAAGCTTATGGGTTTAGTGACTGAACAATCGTAGTATGGACTCTGGGGGGTGTATTGTAGAAAATTGATACTTTCTTAATAATCCTTACCCCTTTTTTCCTATGACTAGTCATCTAAAAGAACAAAAGCCGACACACAGAAGAAAGTGTATCATAAATTGTTGAAATAAGAAGACCTTCTCTTACATCCATTAAATGTATGGATTGAAGTAACAACGGGCTATTTCAATGGTAGGAGCGGAATGGCTCGTTCTATTTATTTTTCGTAACATTTTGTAATAGTGATGAAATGGCTCTAATATTGCGATAGTTTAATAGATAACGAACAGGGAAATGTGTCGAATCTTGAAACAGGGAGGAATCATCGTTTGTTCTACAAGAATTTGATAGTTGGTCTATTTTCGTTTTTTATTGTTTTTTCAGGAGGACTAGGATTGACAGAGGATACGGCATCCGCTTCACAGGTTAATCCTGACACTGCGTATTCCTATGACGTACTGACAAAGGACATCAAGGCATTAGCAGATCGATATCCAGAGGCGATTACGTATCAATCAATCGGTACATCTCCATATGGGAGAGAAATTTGGGCGGTTAAAATAGGAAGCGGGGAGAAGAATATCCTTGTCAACGGTTCTCATCATGCCAGGGAATGGCTGACCTCAACATTGAATATGAAAATGGTAGAGGAGTACGCGAAGGCTTATTCCAATAACACGACGATTAATGGTTTCCAGGTGCGGCCACTGCTTGACGATGTAGCAATCTGGTTTGTACCGATGGTCAATCCAGACGGCGTGACACTGCAGCAGCAGGGATTAGGAGCGTTCCCTTCCTCTATGCATGATAACCTAAGGGCTATGAATGACGGAAGCTCTGACTTTACCCGCTGGAAAGCGAATGCCAAAGGGGAAGACCTGAACCGCCAGTATCCGGCCGACTGGGAGAACATCAAACATAGCAGCGGAAAACCTTATTATAAGGATTTTAAAGGATACTATCCGATGCAAGCCGTTGAATCCCAGCACCTTGCCAGTTTCACTTATGAAACTGGACCACGGTCAACCATTGCTTACCATTCCGCCGGTCAAATCATCTATTGGTACTTCAATCAGGATGGAAATCAATACGACCGGGATAAAAAGGTAGTGGAAAATATCGGCTTAATAACCGGATATAAGCCAGTAAGCCCTGAGCCGAATCCATCAGGTGGTGGCTATACCGACTGGTTCGTCGATGAGTTCAAGCGAACCGGGCTGACGATTGAAATCGGTGCTTATCCAGGCGAGCGGCACCTGCCAACGAGCGCATTCGAACAAATATGGAACAAAAACAAAATCGTACCACTACGAATGGCAGAAAACGCCAGATAAAACAATGCACCCCGGAGCCCTCCAAAATTTGGAGGGCTCCGGGGTGAAACAGGAAATACCCCAGGTCATCCAGAAATTGGAGGACCTGGGGTGCAACTAAAACGAGTTTATTCTGGCAGTATGACGATTGCGTCTCCTACTGGTCTTTCTCCGGAAGCATCGGAAGGCTGGTTGATAAGCTCATCACCAATCGCCATGGTAGTCGATCCTCCGCCATCGAGATTCATGGCTTCAACGGCTCCCAGGCTCTTCATCAGCTCGGCGCTTTCCAGGAAGTTGACGCCGATGCTATTGTCAGCACGACCGTCTACAGTAACAAACAAAAGGTTGCCGTTTTCCTTGATACCGGCAAGCGTCCGAGGGTGTCGCTTGATAGCAAAGTTATACAGGAAGTCTGTACTCCAATAGAAGCCCTCATCAGCGGCAGGTATCGTCAATTCTCCATTTTCAATCAGGCGTGGACCGCCATTTACAATACTATTTATCGCATCATCCGTTGACGCTTCTTCATCTACTAGTAAACTTTCTTTCACATCCAGCTTGGTTCCTGGCTGTGCATGTTCCCTAAGCCACTCGGCGTGTGAGCCAGTAGCGGCAAGTACGGCACCATCTACCGGGATGTGTCCGCCTTGGCTTCTGACTTCCCAAACCTCTCCATCCGGGTCTAAAACTACTTCCAGTCCTTCACCAGCTGGTGTATTCTCACCAAATATAGGTTTGAATAAAATCAGCTCACTGTCATCGGTGCAGGTGACATCGTGTCTCGGTTCCTCTGTCGGTTCATCTCCACCCGTACCGCCACAGCTGCGGATCAACCCAGGTTTCCGATTGATGCCATCCAGGGGAATGGATGCTCCATCGGAAGACTCAACCATCAGTTCCGTTTCCACTTCCGCGATATCTGTCCCGGTTTCCGAAAAAATCAGACTGGTGCGGTCGCTGACAGACTCACTGACCAGCTCTCCATCGATCACGGAAATGCCGGCCAGGTCTCCCGGTGTCCCGTCACGGGAACCGACAACAAAGTACCCGCCATTGATAGCTGCCAGTGCATCTGTTCGTTCCGATATCTCGGTTACTTTCTCTTTTCCCTGCACCTCATCTTGAGCGAGGGTGGATGTGACGGTACCGTCAAAGACCTCCGGGTCCACTTCCAGGATATTCACTGACCATGGGCCGTCTGTCTTTGTTCCGTCAAAGGCAGTAAAAAGGGTGCTGGCACTTGTGTAACCGTCGTTCTCCAATTCTGCTTCTAACTGCTGTGCCGGATCAACGTCGTCAAACGTTCCGACCCGGACGAGGTATGCGATCTTGTTTTCGTCGATGTCGTTATATTTGTGGTCTTTGATTTGGGTGACATAAGGCTTATAACCGTCTGCTTTAAGCTGTTTTACAAGTTTCTTGCTTTCTTTCCTGGTTTCAACAAGGTCGACATGGACAGTATATACGTCCTGTTTTGCTTCATGCCCGCGTTCAATATGTGTGTAAGTAACTCCAGGAGCAATTTCTTCCGTTTCTCTTGTTTCTTCAAGACCTGCATGACCTAACTTCAGCTTTCCGTTTAGTGATGACTGTGCTGACGTAGAGTTCCCGGCGAAATCTCCGCCAATCATCATAAGAACCAGTCCTATGATGAGGATCAACAAAGACAAACGTTTTCTGTTCACTTTACACAGCTCCCTTTTTATAGTGTTGGTAATACTACATTAACTAGTTAAATATCTAAAGAGCAGATTCCTATTGATAATCATAAATAGGTAAGAATGTACCAACAAAATCAGACAAAAAGCCTTAAGGAAGAGAACCACACCCCAGGTCCTCCAGATATTGGAGGACCTGGGGTGTGGTGAGTAATATTTCCTAAAAGTTATTTTTTGGTTATGTGGGTTTAAGATTAATAGAAACCCGACGATATCAATAAAGGAAAGTAACATAATCAAGCTAGTTACAAATAAGTCATAGGAATTAGATTGGAAGTTTTGAAAAAAATAACAAAATTTGTCGATAGTCTGTGATATAATAGTGCTAGTTTGTTTTCAAAAAATCACCAAGAAAGATGGGGGACACGTTAGATGGAAGAAACAATTTCCTTGAAAGAGATTGCTGAAGTCCTGAAAAAGCGCTTTTTACTTATTGCTGCTACTACAGCAGGTGCAGTTGTACTTGCTGCTCTTATAAGCTTCTTTTTCCTGACACCGACTTATGAAGCAACCTCGCAGTTTATCGTCAATCAGAATGAGAGTCAGCGGAGCGAAGAGTTCAGTGTTAATGATATCCGGACCAATGTCGAACTTATAAATACATATAATGTTGTAATTAAGAGTCCGAGAATTCTCGATGAAGTTATTGAAGAAATGAACCTTAACATGACAGCAGGAGAACTTAGAAATAAATTGAGTGTTTCCAGCGAACAGAATTCACAGGTCGTAACCGTAACCGTCACCGATCAGAATTATGAACGAGCCGCCATGCTGGCAAACACGACTGTTGAAGTATTTCAGGATGAAATTCCAAGCCTGATGAATGTAGACAACGTAAACGTCCTTTCAGGAGCGGAATTGAATGCTGAAGCCACTCAAGTAAGTCCAAAGCCAATGCTTAATATAGCAATTGCCCTAGTGCTGGGAATGATGGTAGGTGTAGGTATCGCATTCCTGCTTGAGTATATGGATAACTCAATCAAAACGGAGAAGGATTTGGAAGAAAAACTGGGCATTCCAGTAATGGGTATCGTCACCCACATCGGAGATGAAGAAATCAAGCGAGCTGCTGAGCGTCCAGGTGCTACCTCGCTTCGTGCGAAAGGAGGACGAATCAACTATGCGTCGCAGCAAAAAGAATCTATCTAACAACAAAGCACGTACATTAATTACAAAGATGAATCCACGTTCTCCGATTTCTGAACAATATCGTACGATCCGAACAAACTTGCAATTTGCTTCTGTTGATAAAGATTTAAGTAGTATGATGGTTACTTCAGCTGGACCCTCGGAAGGGAAGTCATTGACGACTGCTAACCTTGCTGTCACGTTCGCCCAGCAGGAGAAAAAGGTATTGCTGATTGATGCTGATTTGCGAAAACCTACCCTTCATTATACGTTCCGCTTAGATAACAGTCTTGGACTAAGCAGTGTATTGATAGGAGACCAAAGCATCGAGCAGGTTGTCCGGAAAAGTGATCTGGATAATTTGCATCTCATCCCTTCTGGTCCTATCCCACCGAATCCGTCCGAGTTATTAGGATCTAAAGCGATGGAGAAATTCCTTGCTACCGCGAAAAACTTTTATGACATGGTCATATTCGATACGCCCCCAGTCTTAGCTGTTACAGATGGTCAGATACTATCGCGTATCTGCGACGGGGTTCTATTGGTCACGCGGAGTAAGCAAACAGAAGTTGAGGCTGGGAATAAGGCAGTCGATTTGCTGAAACAAGTAGACGCCAACTTATTAGGCGCCGTCTTAAATGACGTAGAAGCGAAGCATTCCAACTATTATTATTATTACGGTTCATAAAACGAAAGACCCTGCTCTTTTAACCGAAAGAGCGGGGTCTTTCGTTTTGAATAGACAAGTAACGACAATATTTACCTCTTTCTAAAAACTGCTATTCTGCTATACTGTATTAAATCAAGCCTAATTTTGTAAAAGAAGGTTTGAAGTGAGCGAGATTAGGAGAAAGATAGGTGAGGTGAGAGAAATGATCGATATCCATTGCCACATACTCCCAGGTGTAGATGACGGAGCACAAACAATGGAAGACAGCATTATTATGGCGGAAGAAGCCTTGGATCAAGGGATTGATACGATTATCGCGACTCCCCATCACTTGAATGGTAAGTATGAGAATCCGCGTTTATCTATTCTTCATAAAGTTTTAGAATTGAATGAAGCCCTGCAGCAGGCAGGAATAGAAGTTACTATCCTACCTGGTCAGGAAATTCGAATCAATGGTGATATGATCACCGGGCTGGAACAAGAAGAAATACTGCCGCTTAATGTGGACAGTACATATGTCTTTGTCGAACTCCCTTCTGATCAAGTCCCTCAATATACAAAGCAGATGTTATTTGATATTCAGCGGGCGGGTTATAAGCCAATCATTGTCCATCCGGAGCGTAACAAAAAATTAATCGAAGACCCTGACTTGCTCTACCACTTTGTAAAGGGCGGCGCTTATACACAGGTGACAGCAGGAAGTGTAGCAGGAAAGTTCGGAAAAAATATTCAGAAGTTCACGCATCAGTTAATTCAGGCGAACCAGGCACACTTGATTGCTTCCGATGCTCATAATACAGCAGGAAGAAGTTTCTTTATGAAAGAAGCGCATCAAGAGATCCGGAAGAAATACGGGTCGTCATCCAATTATTACTTCATGGAAAATGCCTACTATGTTACACAGGGAGAAGTATTGGCGGCTGAACCGCCGGAGCGCATCAAGCAAAAGAAGTTTCTTGGTTTGTTCTAATAGATGTAAAATTTTATACCTATAAAAATAGCTCGTTAGCCATCGAGGGAGTTACTTTAAGGCTGGCGAGCTATTTTTATGAACAAAAAACGAAAGTTCGACATGTGTAAGCGTTTTATAGGGGTAATTAATGAAGAAATTATAAAATCTTGTAAAATACCCTACAAATTATTGGAAGGAGTTGCTATAATACGGAATAGATGTATAAGAGAAACATATTTTTATAGGATTCGTTTTCAGAAGGGAGATATACATAACGTGATTGACATCCATTGCCACATTCTCCCCGGATTGGATGATGGGGCGAAGACAATCGAAGACAGCCTGGCGATGGCGAGACAAGCCGTCAGTGAAGGAATCGATACCATCATCGCAACCCCGCATCATCGAAATGGAAAATATGATAATGATCGACAAACGGTTTTAAAAGCAGTACAGCATCTAAACGAAGAACTAAATCTAGCTCACATCCCACTAACCATTTTTCCAGGCCAGGAAACACGTATTCATGGTGACTTCCTATCAGGAGTAGAAGAAGCAACGATCCTGCCTCTCAATGAATCTAGCAATTATATATTCGTAGAATTACCTTCCGATCAAGTACCGCGTTATACAAAACAGATGCTCTTCGACTTGCAGGTGAAAGGCTATAAACCGATCATCGTGCATCC
Organism: Thalassobacillus devorans; assembly: GCF_900176565.1. Lineage (GTDB taxonomy): Bacteria > Bacillota > Bacilli > Bacillales > Halobacillaceae > Thalassobacillus > Thalassobacillus devorans_A. Next base: position 644,397 of record NZ_FXEH01000005.1, on the reverse strand, counting down.
TGAACGGAATGCACGACTGATCCAGGAACCGGACTCCCTATACCAGTTCGTCCAAAGCGGAGCCTACACGCAAATAACAGCAGCAAGTATGACAGGACGGTTCGGAAAGAACATACAGAAATTTACGCAGCAAATAATTGAAGCCAACCTGACGCACCTGATTGCATCCGATGCACATAACACCACGACCCGGGGGTTTTGTGTCCAACATGCCTATCAGGAAATCGAGGAAAACTATGGACCATCCATGGTTTATTATTTTGTGGAAAATGCGAAATTTGTTGCAGAAGGGCAAATGCTGGCGGCAGATCCGCCAGAACCGATCAAAAAGAAGAAAAAGCTATTCGGGATATTCGGATAATAAGAAAAGAAGTTTCGCGAGGACAGAAAGGGTGAGTGAGTTTGACGTATAGTAAACGGTTGGCATTGTTGATATTGATTGATTCGGTCATTGTATCGTTCTCGATCTTCATGTCGCACTTTTTCTTGAACCCATACGTCCAGGTATTTGATACAAGGATGCTGGTAGCATCGATTACGCTATTACTAACACATCATGTTTTTTCTTACATATTGGATTTGTATAAAAAAGTGTGGCGCTATGCCAGTTTAGAAGAATTAATTGGTATCTTTATTGCCGTAACTGGTTCGATTATCGTAACAGCAGTCGAACAGAAAGTTATGTATGGTAATGTCTATGAACGTGCGCTTACCGTCACGTGGATGTTACATATCATTTTAATTGGTGGTGTCCGGTTCGCCTGGCGTTATTACACGACCTATGGACTTACACTGGCACCAAGACGCAAGCGAGTTAAGCAGGCACAAGCGAATACAGATCAAAAGCGGACATTGATCATCGGTGCTGGATCTGCAGGACAGATGCTGGCTCGCCAGATGAAAGGGAATGGTGATCACAACTTTAATGTTGTCGGGTTTGTGGACGATAATTTCACCCTTCACCACCTTACCATTAACGGCATTCCGGTATTGGGAAGTACGAAAGATTTAGCACAAATAGTGGAAAAGAAAGCCGCTAACCATATTGTCATTGCGATGCCATCGGTCGAACGGGACCGTGTCAAAGACGTCATCACGGAAGCGCAACAAGTCGTGCCAAGTGTGCAAACGTTGCCCATGATTGAAGACATCGCTCTTGGGTATGTTTCCGTAAGTCAAATCCGTGATGTTTCGATTGAAGATTTGCTTGGCCGTGAGCCAGTGGAACTCGATATTGAGTCTATCTCCAATGAAATCAAAGGACAGACGGTGCTGGTTACCGGCGCAGGCGGGTCGATCGGCTCGGAAATCTGTCGTCAGCTCGTCAAGTTCGGTCCAGAAGAATTGATTCTGTTAGGCCATGGCGAAAACAGTATTTATTCGATTCATATGGAACTGAAGCAACTTGATATTGAAACCAAACTGATTCCAGTCATTGCCGATATACAGGATCGCGACCGGATGTTCCAGGTCGTCAACGATTATAAGCCTATTTATATCTACCATGCGGCAGCCCATAAGCACGTACCGTTGATGGAAGCCAATCCGAAAGAAGCGGTTAAGAATAACGTGGTTGGTACGAAAAATGTTGCCGAAGCGGCTGATACGGCCGGTGTTAAAACATTCGTATTAGTATCGTCGGATAAGGCGGTCAACCCGACAAATGTAATGGGATCGACAAAACGAATTGCCGAAATGGTGATTCAGCAGTTAGCCCAAACCAGTAAAACAAATTTTGTTGCGGTGCGGTTTGGAAATGTACTTGGCAGCCGTGGTAGCGTCATTCCGCTATTTAAAAAGCAGATTGCCTCTGGTGGTCCGATTACGGTTACCCATCCGGATATGACCCGTTATTTTATGACGATACCGGAAGCATCCAGACTTGTGCTGCAGGCTGGAGCGTTAGCTCGTGGCGGAGAGATATTTGTGCTTGATATGGGAGAACCGGTTAAGATTGTTGATCTTGCCAAAAATCTGATTACACTTTCCGGATATGAGGTCGATGAAATCGGGATTGAATATACAGGTATTCGTCCAGGAGAAAAAATGTATGAAGAGTTATTGAATGAGAAAGAAGTTCATAAAGAACCGGTCTTCCCTAAGATTTTCATTGGGAATTCGGTTGAATTTGATGCACAGAAAGTGAATTACCTTATAAGAAATCAGCATGTTATGAGTCAAGGAGAACTGAGCAGTTATGCTATTTCGTTAGCGAATGAAAAGCCTGTAGAGAGTTATGTAGCGGCAAAGTAAGCGGGAGTGAGGAGTGAATTTATGAAGAAGGTAACAAAGGCGATTATCCCGGCGGCAGGGTTGGGTACAAGGTTCTTACCCGCTACAAAAGCAATGCCAAAAGAGATGTTGCCAATTGTCGACAAACCTACTATCCAGTATATCGTTGAAGAAGCGATTGAATCCGGAATTGAAGATATCATCATTGTTACGGGAAAAGGGAAACGTGCCATTGAGGATCATTTTGATAACAACTTTGAATTGGAAGATAACCTGATTAAAAAAGAAAAGTTCGAATTATTGGAAAAAGTGAACAAGTCATCCAATGTGGATATTCATTATATCCGCCAAAAAGAACCACAGGGATTGGGACATGCCGTATGGTGTGCGCGCAAATTCATTGGTGACGATCCGTTCGCTGTTCTGCTTGGTGATGACATTGTTCAATCAGAGACTCCGTGTTTAAAACAATTGATTACTCAACACGAAGAAACAGGGTCATCAGTTATTGGTGTACAGCAGGTAGAAGATAATCAAACCCATCGTTATGGTATCATTGAACCTATTTCTCAGGAAGGCCGCCGTTATAAGGTCAATCAGTTTGTTGAAAAACCAAAGCTTGGTAGCGCGCCATCTAATTTAGCTATCATGGGCAGGTACATACTTAATCCTGAAATCTTCTCATTCCTTGATAAGCAGAAAATTGGTGCTGGCGGAGAAATTCAGTTGACGGATGCGATCCAGGAACTGAATGAATTACAGAATGTTTTCGCTTATGACTTCGAGGGTGAACGGTTTGATGTAGGTGAGAAGTTAGGGTTTATTCGTACAACGATTGAATTTGCTTTGAAAGATGAGGAGCTTGGTTCTCAAGTACAATTGATGCTACAAGATTTGTTACCAGAAAAGATGAAGAGTTAAACCGCCGGGTTTAACTTTTTATCATGCTTTTACACAGCGTATGGAAATACATAAGGCAATGTCCCTTCACCTTTATAAAGGGAGGCACTCGGCTGTTCTTTGGGTGGTTAAGGGTCCCCTTAGATTTTATCATCAAGGGATTGGTGGGGGAAGTCAGATGCCCTGTTTTTTATAATTTTCTACTTGAAATTTCTCCAATAAAGGAGCCTGGGTTCATGCCACATTTAAATAAAAGAGTTAAATAAACTTATGAATTCAATGAGAAGATTTACTTTGATAGAAATGATGGTAGTACTAACTGTTATAAGTATACTACTTAACCATTTATAAATGAATAATCTTATTCATGGCGATTTATTGTATAGACAGTATTTAAGGGAGAATTCTAAGAGGCCAGTAAAGAAAACATGAGTTAATATAAACAGAAGGTGGAGCAGATTGTGCTTTTCACCCGGCTAAAGATGAACCACAAGTAGACGATGGAGGAAGTGTTCCTTTTTGTGTTTATATGATGTTAAGAAGTAAGAATGTTTAATAGATGACCGCTACATGTTATGTGATTTTCAGGGGAGATATACAATATATGTAATTTATCTATATAACATAATACCATTATGTCAGTGTATCAAAATAAAATAGCCTTTATTTTAAAAAAGTTGTTGTTATTGGTTTTTTGCTAGCCTGAAATATGGGAAATATTGAATGGAGTTAAGAAATGATTATTGTTATAAAGCTGAAAGTGATATATATAGATTCATTGAATGTTATATATAATTAAGAAGAAACTCATTTAAGCGTAATTATGAGGGAAATATCTATTTCGCATTTGCTTGGTAGATTGAATAGATATTACTAGGTGAGTATATTATTTAAAGTAGATTGATTTAGTAGTTTAGTAGTCGGTTGGAATGGAAGAATTAACAGGTTCCAATCAAGTCCTAATTTACTTTATAAGGAGTGTAGCAGACATGTATTTAAAGGTTAAAAGATTAATAGATATTATTCTTTCTTTAACAGGACTTATAGTATTGTCACCAATTTATTTGATTCTTATTATAGCTATTAAACTCGATTCAAGAGGTCCAGTCCTGTTTAAACAAAAACGTGTTGGAATCAATAAGACATATTTCAATATATTAAAGTTTCGTACAATGAGAATAGATACCCCTAAGGACACTCCAACTCATTTGCTAGAAAAACCAGAACAGTATATTACTAAAATGGGCAGGTTCTTGAGAAAGACTTCACTAGATGAGCTGCCACAGATATGGAATATCTTTGTTGGTCAAATGAGCATTATCGGCCCGAGACCAGCGCTGTGGAACCAATATGATTTGATAGAAGAGCGTGATAAGTATCGCGCTAATGATGTGCCGCCTGGACTTACTGGCTGGGCTCAGATTAATGGTAGAGATGAACTTCCTATTGAATTAAAGGCGCGACTAGATGGTGAGTATGTTGAGAAGATTAGTCTTTGGATGGATGGCAAGTGCTTCTTGGGGACAATCGTTAGTGTTGCGAAAAGTGACGGGATAGTTGAAGGCGGGACTGGAGTGAAAAATGAAGTTGCTAGTAGTAAGGAGAGCATTTCTAAATGAAAAAAATACTAATAACAGGGAAAAACAGTTATGTAGGGAAGAGATTAGAGAAGTGGCTTAAAAATTATTCTGATAGATATTTAATAGATTCAGTTAGTTTAAGAGATGCTTCATGGAAGGAGAAAGACTTCTCAAAATATGATGTTGTATTTCATGTAGCTGGAATAGCCCATGTTTCAAAAAAACCGAAATTAGAGGAACTATACTATAAGGTTAATAAAGATTTGGCGATAGAAGTTGCACAAAAAGCAAAGAATGAAGATGTAAAACAGTTTATCTTTATGAGTAGTATTATAATCTATGGGAATGATGGAGCAGTAGGAGAGAAAAGGGTAATATCAAGTAATACTGAATTTTCACCTTTAGATTATTATGGGAGAAGTAAATTAGAGGCTGATTTAGCTATTCAGGAATTAGGTAATCATAAGTTCAAGACAGTAATAATTAGAGCACCTGTGATATATGGACCAGGTTGTAAAGGTAACTTCCCTAAGTTGGTAAAATTAGCTAAGATTTCTCCAGTCTTTTTAAATATAGAAAATCAAAGAAGTATGATATACATTGACAATTTATGTGAGTTTTTACGATTATGTGTTGATAATTCCGTACAAGGTGTTTTTTACCCACAAAATAAAGAATACCTGTCTACAAAATATATTATTAATGAAGTTAGAATATTGATGGGGAAGAAAACATTAAATATCGGATTTATTAATTCCCTAGTTATACTAATAAGTAAAAAAAATAATTTTATAAATAAGGTTTTTGGTAACAAAGTTTATGATATAACAATATCTAATCATTTTGATTGGGAATATGAAAAAGTAGAATTGAAGGAATCGATAAAAAGAACTATCGGAAAATAATTCTAACTAATAAAAATAATTGTTTGAGTTTGAACTTTATATATTTAGGAATGGAAGGTAAAAATATGCGAAAAAAATTATTATTCATTTCATCTAAAAAAATATACCCCTTAACCAGAGGAGATAGAATAAGAGTTTTTAATAATCTTAAAATACTTAGTGAGCAATATGATATAGATTTGTTATTTTTAACAAATGAAAAGACGTGTAAAGAAGATCTTGATGAAATAAAGAAATATTGTAATAACATAAAAGAGTTTCGTTTTCATAATATAATGTATATTTTAAATGTTGTATTTGGATTTCTTAGAAATAAAAAACCTTTACAAGTTAATTATTTTTATTTTAAAAAAGTACAAAAGTGGATTGATAAAAGAATTAATGAGTATGATGTTGTTTTTTGTAATCATGTTAGAACTACAGAATATGTTAAAAAATACTGTTATAATATTACAAAAGTAGTTGACTTCGTAGATGCTATATCAATGAATTACCTTACTGCTCAAATAGGAGCAAAGTTATTATGGAAAAAAATTTATAAGGTCGAGAGTAAAAGGTTGATAAACTATGAGGTTGAAATAAGTAAAATATTTGATAGAAATATCATTATTTCAGAGGCCGACAAAAAGCACATCGTTAAACACGGTGGGGAAAATAATTTCACAGTAATTTCCAATTTTGTGAAAGATTTCGATGAAGTTAAGGTGATCTCTATGGATGAAAGTAGCTTATCTTTTATAGGTGCAATGAATTATGAACCTAATGTAAGTGCGATGGTTTATTTTTGTAGAGAAGTGTTGCCCAAATTAAAACAAAAAAAATCAGGGGTGAAAATGGATATACTAGGTGGATTTGTATCGAAAGAAATCGAAAGATTAAATGAAATTGATGGGGTAAATGTAAGAGGTTTTGTTGAAAAACCGGAAGTTATTATAAAGAAATCATGTTTATTTGTTGCACCAATGATTAGTGGTGCAGGTGTACAAAATAAGATTTTAGAAGCTATGAAGCTTGGGAAATGTGTCATCACAACCAAAATTGGCGCGCAAGGACTTCCAAATTTAGAAGGAAATGAAATTATTATAGCGGAAGGTAAAAAGGACTTGATTAATCAAATCTTATATTATTTGGATGACGATAATAAATATAAACGCGAAGAGATAGGTGAAAATGCTCGGAATTATATTCTGAATTACTTTTCTTATGAAGGAGTTAAACAACAAATGTTAGAGGCTTTAAATGTTAATAATTCGAGATCTGCTTCTTGAATTAGGAATTAAATATGGTGGATATAGCAAGTATTTATATATTTCCACTTTTACCCTTTCACAATAGCAATTAATTAGGGGTGGATTCTAGGATGATCTCAGTAAATAATTAATGTATTATTAAAAAAACTTAAAGAAAAAATAAATGAAAAGAATGCAAAAATAGGGGTAAAAGGTTGGGATTGTTGTATTACCTTTAGCTCTCAAGTTTGCTCAAGCAGGATATAATGTAATTGGATTCGACGTTAAATCTTAGGAACCTGATATGTACTTGGGGAACCAACAAAAAACTGTAAAGAACAAGGTCTAAATATTAATAAAACAGTGATTAATAAAGTGGTACCCGTATCCGCCTCAAGGTTTGCTGAAATGAGTAAGTTTATATGAAGCTAGCTCCAAGAATATGCCCCTTTATGTATTATTGAAAGTCAGTGAAGCAATTAAATAGCATTAGTATACCTAATAGAGATTCAAAGATTTAATTTTAGCTTGATAGAATCTACTTGCTTAGAAATATACGAATTATTAAAAGAAAGCGGACCTTATCCAGATTTAATGATCCTCATGCTAATAGCCTTATAAATATAGAAGGAGAAGTGATTAATTCAGTTAGGGTTGGCTATTCATTTCTAAAATTTCACAACTAAGTGTACTATAAAAATTTAAAAAATGATAATTTAAAAGAATTAAATTAATATAAATTTAAAGATGATTGTGGTGTCCATTATGAAAACAATTATGGTTGATTTAAGGACTTTATCTACTAAACCAAGTGGGATAGGTTTTTACACATATGAGTATGTAAAAAGGTTGCAGTTAACAAACTCATTAAAGGTGATAGGTGTAACAGATGTTTGTAAAAGTCCACAAATTAAAGAATTAAAGGATATAGGTATAAATATTTTAAGTTATTCAAAAGAGATAAAAAGAAACACTCAAGTTTTTAGTTATTTTAAATTTATAAAAGATATGATTAAGAATAAAAAGCCAGATTTCTTTTGGGAACCTAATCATATTTACCCTTTAAACCTAAAAAATTTAAATCATGAAACTAAATTAATAGTTACTATTCATGATGTTTTACCGATAAGTAATCCAGAATTCTTTCCTAAATTATACTCTTTTTATTTTAAATATTTTGTTGGAAAGACTTTAAACCTTGCAGATGCAGTTTTTTATGTATCAAAACATTCAAAAACTGAAACTGAAAAATTCTTTAATAAAAATATAAATGTTAAGCCAAGTTTAGTAACAAACAATTTTGTGAATTTTCCTGATTTGTTAGATACAAACGATGAAGGATATTTTCTTTACGTAGGAAACATTGAAAAAAGAAAAGGTATATTAATTCTTTTGGATGCGTACGAAAAATATTTAAAAAACGGTGGTAACCTTAAGTTAATTCTTGCTGGAAATGTTAGAGAGGAAGACGTTGAAAAAAAACTAAATAGTTTAATTACTAAGCTCCAAGGTAAATTATCTTATCGAGGATATATCAGTAATGAAGAAAAGCAGATTTTATTTCAAAGCTGCTCAGCCTTCATATATCCTTCCTATGCAGAAGGATTTGGGATACCTCCTTTAGAGGCAATATTTTATAATAAGGCTGTTATTATAAGTGATTTACCTGTATTTAAAGAGATTTTTGGAGATATTCCAAACTATTTTAAGTTAGATAAAAACTACAGTAATGAAGTGAATAACCTATTCAAATGTTTAATGAGTTTTAAAAGACCTGAGTCAATCGATGTAATCAAACTACAAAGCAAGTATGATCCTGATATTTTAGTAAGGAAAATGGAAAAGTTTTTGTATGGGAATATGTGAAATTTGCAAAGGTATAATTGATAGGAGAGGTTCCTAATGGACTACATTGGTTATTTTGTATATCCGTTCCACGAGAAATATGGAGGGGCAGAAGTTAGAGCAGTTGAGTTCGAAAATGAGTTTAATTTGTATGCGGAAAAAAATGATATTAATATTCGAATAGTAAGGATACATAATGAAAATGACTTAGAGAATATAAAAGCTGTAATTATTTATGGTGCTCATTATAAAAACTATCCTTTTTTCCAATATATAAAAGAGCGAACAGATTTAAAAATAATACTTTCTAGTGTATTTGTCCAAAATACTAACATATTAATATATAATTTATTTTCTAGGATAAAAAGGCCACAATCTACAATTAGAATTACTTCTCAAATGCTTAAAACAGCAGATTATGTTTTTACAAATACCAATACAGAAAAAGCAAGCTTAAGAAAAGCATTCGGCATAAAAAGTGATTTATATAATTTACCGAATATGATTAATTCCAATAGCATCGATTTCTTTAAAAATGAGAATTTTAATTTAGAAGAAATAAGAATAGATAAAATAAACAAATCTTATATTTGCGTTGGTAGAATTGAGCCTTTAAAAAATCAGATTAAAATCATTAACAGCTTAATTAAGTATAAATTCAAAGGACATGTCGTTTTTGTAGGTAGGAAAAATGCCGAATATAAAGATTATACAGCGCAATTTGAAAAGTTAATAAGTGAATATCCTGAAACTTTCACCTATGTAAAGTTTATGGAAAAACCATCTTTAATCAAATCTATGTTTAATTCAAAAGGTTTAATATTTCCATCTTTATTTGAAACCACTGGTAGAACTGCTTTAGAAGCAGCAGTAGTCGGTATACCTATGGCTGTTTCAAATTTACCAACTGTAAAAGAATACCTTAAAGATGTAAAGGGTGTTACCTATTTCAATCCTAAATCCGAAAAAAGTATTTATCGTGCTATAGATAGTATGCCAGAAAACATGATAGTAAATAACAAAAAAGATGACTTTTTCTTTATATATGAAAATGGGTTAGAAACTTACGTGAATTTCTTTGAAAAACACATATTAGCTTGTTAGAGGAGTTTATATAATGGGTGTAGACTTAACTGTTATAGTTTTAACTAAGAACGAAGAAAATAATCTGAATGATCTACTTGACAATATTAAAAGCTTAGCTGCAAAAAAAGTCATAGTAGACTCGGGTAGTACAGATAATACGCTTAGTATTGCACAAAGATACAATTGTAAAGTATTACATAGGGATCTAAAAAGCTTTGCTGATCAGAGGAATTATGCTTTAGACAATTCAAAAACTGACTGGGTTTTATTTCTTGATGCTGATGAAAGATTAACTGATGAATTACTAACTAACATTCCAGAGTTAATTGAGTTAGGTATAAAAGAGAACATATCTTCTTTTTCTTTTAGAAGAAAGACCATTGCTTTTGGAAAAGAGTTAAAACGTGCGTGGAGTGATTATCAACCTAGGTTAATTAACAGAAATAACTGTAGATATGATACTAAGATTCTTGTACACGAAGATTTATTAGTAACTGGAAAGCGTAAAAATGTAAATAGCGGATACATTAGACATTTTACATATCAAAACTTTGAACAATATCTAACAAAAATGAACTTATATGTAAAAATGGAAGCTAGAAATATTGGCCAAAATGATATATCACTCACAAAATTAATAGTTGAACCATTATTAGTGTTTTTTGATAGATTGATAATAAAAGCTTGGATAATGGATGGGGTATCTGGATTCCATGCAAGCTTCACAAGTTTTATAGTAAGGTTTCTGAGCTTATCCCTAGCTAGAAGTTTAAAATTAAATGGCAATATATATAGTAAGGAGTGACTAATATTTTATGACTATAGCATTAATCACACCAGGATATCCTTCAAATGATAATAAATATAATCTTGGATTTGTTCATACGCGAGTAAAAAAATATATTTCTTTAGGGATGAAAATAGATGTTTTTGTAATTGTAGAAGATAAGTCTTTAGAATATATAGATTATTATGAAGGGGTAAATGTAAACTATTGTACTATTGATTCTGTTTTTAATAAGATTGAAGGTTATGAGGGGATTTTTATACATTTTATAAGTCATAAATTGGCTAAAAAGCTTTTCGCATTAAACTACAATAAACCGATATTAATTTGGGTACATGGTACAGAAGTTATTAGTGGATTTCGAAGGCTATTTAATTTTAAGAGCGAAGGGTTTTTGGCTTATTCAAAATATTTTTTATGGAGTATAAAGCAGAGAAATTTATTAAATAGATATATAAAAAATAGTAATGTTGAAAAAGTAGGTTTTATCTTCCCTTCATCTTGGATGAAGTCTGTTACAGAAAGAGATCTCAAGTTAAAGCTTAATAATTCTAGATTAATACCCAATCCTATTGATAAAGAACTTTTTTACAATGAAGGGAAATCTACCGAATTAAGGTTTCGGATAATCTCGATTAAATCTTTTAGATCTTATAAATACGGCACTGATATTCTACAAGAAATTATAGCAAAGGTTAACAGAGATGTTAGATTTAAAAAATACCAAGATAAACTTGTGTTCGAAGTTTATGGAGATGGAAAATTGTTTGATAAACATACTAACAAATTAAAAAAGTTTAAAAATGTAAATTTATATAAAAAGTTTTTAAATCACAAAGAAATGTCAGATGTATTTGATAGTAGTGGAATTTATATAAATACAACACGTCAAGATGCACAAGGGGTAACTATGTGCGAGGCAATGATGAATGGTCTAGTAACAGTTAACTCATATAATACAGCTATACCTGAGTTTGTAATGAGTGGGTATAATGGAGAACTTTGTAATAGTGTAAACGATTTTGTCGACTCAATTTATAAAATTCTTGAGAGTCCAAGTTTATTTCAAAAACTTTCCGCAAATGCCGGTAAATTTATGTTAGATAGATGTAATATTGATCATATTGTTAGAGAGGAGTTGGACTTTTATAATGATTTATAAAAAATCATTATATAACTTTTTTCTAGTAACTTATATTTTCTCTATAATTTTTATATGGTCAAGTTACCCATTAATTTCAGATATAATTGGCCTTATATCTTTAGTATTATTCATTATATATTATAAAGATCAGTTGCCAAAACGTCTTAATATTATTTTTTTATACTTGGCACCTTTATATATAGCAGCACTTATATCATTAGAATTAGACAATATATTATATTTGTTACGTTATACTATGCATATCTTGGTTGCTATAATTGTCTTTATTACTCTAAAAAGAAATATTTTATACAGGTCCCTTTATACTATTCAATTCCTAGTTTTACCTATTGGATTTGTTTTTACTTATTTTTTAAGTATAGAGGATCCAATTAATTTATATACCCTAGGGTATGGATTATTCACAGGTGCTAAGAATCATTTTGCATATTTTGTTATAGGGAATTACCTATTCTTAACAAATTTCAGCTCAATGTCTAAGAAGAGTAATATATTACTCTTAATTATAACAATAGTTGAAGTTGTCTTATCCCGATCGGCTACTGGGATAATAGCATTTAGCTTTGTATTAATTATACTTGGTGTGAAGAATGTTAGAAGTTTATCCGTAGGAAAAATTTTAAGGGTCTTTATGTATATAATAAGTATAACTTTAATACTGAGCTTTTTTATGAAAAGACTAGAAGTATTTAATAAAATTCTATTAAATAATTTTAATAGAATTAAAGGATTAGCAACTGATGAGTCATGGGAATTGAGAACTAACTTTTTATTTGAAAAGTTTAATAATGCAATTCTTAATGGTAGTTTTAAGGATTTTCTAATTGGAAGAGGTAATTTTGAGGGTTATCTTGGGTTACCTTTTGATAATTCGTATTATGCACTGTTTGTTGGTGGGGGATTTCTTAGTGCACTAGCTGTAGTTTCATTGTTAGTATTAAATATATTTACGGCAAAAAATAATAAATTGTACCCCCTACTTATAATAGGATATTCATTAATATTCTTTATAACCGCAAATATAATGTTTGAAATTCAAAATTCAATTTCATTCATAATGTTTTTGTTTCCTTTATTAAATTTGAGAAAGAATGACAGTTTATTAAACTAGCCTTTTGATTTTAGTTTAAGGTGGGGGGAAGTGTTTTTGTTTGACATTATATGAAGGGCGCTTTTATCCCTATTCTAAAATTTAAATAGTTTTTGTGGTAATTAACAGATAAATGAATTTTATTGTCTAACAAAATTTCTAAAATAATGATTTATTATAAGAGGAGGCAACTTACATGGAATTTGTTTTACTCTCAGGTGGATCTGGTAAACGTCTTTGGCCATTATCTAATGATTCAAGATCGAAGCAATTTTTAAAAGTTTTGGACAAGGATGATAAATTGGAATCAATGGTGCAAAGAGTATGGAGTCAGTTAGAAAAATTGCAGTTACATGAATCAACAGTAATTGCAACTAGTAAGTCTCAAGTCGATATGCTCCATAGTCAATTAGGTAATCATGTACCGTTAATAATAGAACCAGAACGTCGTGATACATTCCCTGCTATAGCTTTAGCAGCTACTTATCTTTATTCTGTAAAGGGGAGTAGTTTAAATGAAGTAGTAGGAGTATTACCGGTTGATCCTTTTGTAGAACTTAGTTTTTTTGAAAGAATAAAAGATTTAGAGGGTGTTTTAAACACATCCGATGCTGAGATTGCCTTAATGGGGGTAAACCCAACTTTTCCATCAGAAAAATATGGCTATATAGTTCCAACACAAAATAAACTTAAGGAATATATTCAAGTAAGTCACTTTAAAGAAAAGCCGTCAGTAACAGAAGCAATAGATCTAATGGAAAAAAATGCTTTATGGAATTGTGGTGTTTTTGCTTTTAAACTTGATTATATTATTTCTTTATTAGAGGCTCAAGGATTACCACTGCAATATGATGAGTTGGCTAAGCATTATAAAAAGCTTGAAAAAACTAGCTTTGATTATGCAGTTGTTGAAAGGGCAGAAAAAATCGCCGCCCTTCCATATAGTGGAAGTTGGAAAGACCTCGGTACATGGAATACATTAACAGAAGAGATGGGTACTAACCAAATAGGAAAAGGTGTTATTAGTAAGGATTCAACTAATACTCATATAGTAAATGAGTTAGATATTCCTGTTACAGTATTAGGTATAAAAAATGCTGTTGTTGCTGCAAGTCCGGATGGAATTTTAGTAACTGATAAAGTTGCGAGTCCAAGAATTAAAGAGATTCTGAAAGGGTTTGACCAACGTCCTATGTACGAAGAAAGACGTTGGGGATGGTATAGAGTACTTGATCATAGCAAGTTTGAAGAAGGAAATGAAGTTTTAACAAAGAGAATTGGAGTTAATTCTGGTAAGAATTTAAGTTATCAAAAACACTATGCAAGAAGTGAAGTTTGGACAATTATTAAAGGCGAAGGTGAATTTGCTTTAAATGAGGAAATCCGAAATGTAAAACCGGGTGATGTTTTAGTCATTCCAGTTGAAGCGAAACATGGTATTAAGGCTATTACTGACATGGAATTTATTGAAGTACAGACTGGTTCACAACTTATTGAAGAAGATATTGTTCGAATATTTATGACTTGGGAGGAAGTAGAAGAGCATTGTAAACCACATGTGAAATAAAAGCTAGTTATAAAACGGCCTCGCTGGTCTTAGGGTTGCTCAGTGGGGCTATATAATTTCGGAGAAATACTTTATTTTATAATATTTGGTTAGAATTTTTACTTTAATAGTATGATTGACTTAAAATACAAGAGTTCAGGGATTTTTTATGGTGGCTGGATAGTTTAAAATGACTAAAGTAATATAACTTGAAAAGGTGGATGTGCTTGCAACAGTTAAAACTTAACAACCAAAAGATTATAAATGCAATTAAATTTGTATTTATGGGTAAGATGAGCCAGACTATTTTACTGTTTTTCTTTACTCCCATTATAGTTAGGATGCTTGGTGTTGAAGGCTATGGTGAATATGGATTTGCTATGTCAGTTATTGGCTTGATAATGGTTATTGCTAACTTTGGTCAAGCGGATGCAATACGCAGATATCTTCCTATTGTTGATAGGGAAAATATAATAGAACAATATAGATTTTATTCTACTATTACTAAAATTTCTCTATCTCTAATTTTGGGTACTCTAACTATAGGGGTTTTATTAATATATATATTTAATGATTTATATAATCAAAACAATATATTAACTTATATATTGATTATTGTTGTTATTAGTATTTTGTATAATAACTTGCAAGCATTACTCTTTGGATTACATATGCAAAAATTATCTGAACCATTAAATGTGTTGAATTTCTTTATTCAATATAGTATTGGTATAATTTTAGTTTACATTGGACTTGGTGTTGAAGGCGTTTTGGCAGGGTACATTTTAGGAATTATAATAGTTTCTCTTATACAATTGTTTATTTTATATAGGTTAAAAGGTAACACGTTTTTTAATGCATTAACTAAAAAAACAAAAAAAGTAGAGAAAAATAATAATGCCTATACCAATGAACTATTATCATTTGGAGGATGGATGGTTATTGGTGTAATAATTGCCCAATTATTATATCAAGCAGATGTTATTATGGTAAGAACAATGCTATCTTCTTATGATGTTGGTTTATATAAAGCTGCGTTATCAGCATCCCAAATACTATGGATTGTTCCACAGGTAGTCCAAAGTGCTGTAGTCCCAGCTTTTTCAGAATTGTGGGCATTAAATCAAATACAAAGAATCAGTCGTATATCTTCTGACTTAATGAAATATGTAACGTTAGGACTTATTCTTTTAGGTGGAGGTTTATTTGTTTTAGCCGAACCTTTTATTTTCTTATATTTTGGAGAAGAGTTTATTAATGCCAAGATCCCCTTGCAAATATTGATTATAGGAACTATTGGCTTTGGAATATCTAGAATTACTGTTCCTTTATTTCAAGTAAGTAATAAACTCAAAATGAATATCTATGGAGGAGTTATAGCAGTAATACTCAACATCGGTTTAAATATGGTTTTGATACCATCTTGGGGTATTACGGGAGCTGCACTAGGCACAGCTATCTCATATTTTTCATTATTAATTACAAAGTATTTCTTTATAAAAAAAATAGGGATAACTCTTTCAATACAATTTATAAAATTTATAACACTTACAACAACTTATATTCTATTACTATTTTTTATATCAACCTTTTTCGTGAATGTAGTAGTAAAAATTTTAGTAACTGCTTTATTAGGTTTCTTCTTTTTTATTTTCATCATATTTATCCTAAAGATAGTAAATATAGATGATATTAAACGACTAAAATTGAGGTGAAGTACTTTGAATAAAAGGTTCCTTATATCTGGGTTTGTTGGTGCAGATAATATTGGAGACGAATTAATACTTGACAGTATCAAGAACATAATAAAGAGCGCTGAAAAGGATGCGGTTTTTACAGTATTATCTATCGATCCTAAAACAACTAAGGAATTACACGGTGTAAATAGTATATACTGGCCGGGTTTATCACTAAATATGAAAAGATTAATTGCTGTATTTAAAGGTATAAGTGAGGCGGATTATGTAATAATTGGAGGAGGAGGGCTACTCCAAGATGTCCATTGGGTTGGAACTATACCGAGATATTTATCAATAGCACTTTTTGCTAAGATTCTAAAAAAGCCAGTGATTTATTTTTCCTTAGGAGTAGGACCAATCAAAAGGCGGTTATTAAAGTACCTTACAAGGATAATTAGTAATGATGTTGATATTATTTTTGTAAGAGATATGAAATCCAAAGAATATCTGGAGGAAATTGGGGTAAAAAAAACACAAATAACAGTTACTGGAGATCCGGTAATTATGCATTCAGATTTCTATAAAAATGAAAATAAAAATGAAAATAAAAATGATAATAAAAGAGTTGGGGTTTCCATTCGAGAATTAAATATAGATTCTAATTTCAAGACAGAGCTTTCAAAAGCACTTGATAATATAGTTGCTAACCATGGTTATGATGTATTCCTAATTCCAATGGAACCTAAAACAGATATTAAATTATGTCGTGAAATTTCTTCTATGATGAAAGAAGAGGTAACTATATACAGTAATGATGCGGTAAAGCCAATTGATGTAGTTAATCAAATTAAGGAGATGAACTACATAATTAGTATGAGGTTACATGGTTTAATAGTTGGAAGTAGCTACGGTATTCCGGGGATTGGATTAGTATATGATCCAAAAGTTAGAAGTTTTTTAAACCAAAATGGTTTATCAGAATATGCATTATCGCTAGAAAATTTCCAGTCAAAAACCTTAATAACTACTTTTTCACACTTACTAAACAATGAAGATGAATATAGAAATAAGCTTATATCTAATCTGAAGTTATCTAAAAATAAAATTTTAATAGGAACAGAAAATTTACTAAATACAAAACATATTTCTAGCAAGTATCAGGGAATAAAAAATGTATATAAAATGTTTATGTTATTTTTACCCCAAGGAATAAATAAGGTTAAAAATTTCAAAAGATAATTATACCATAAGGGTTTACTTTTACTACAAAATATATATGTAGTTTAAGATAATCTTTTTGCTATCATTAGTTGTTTTTATCCTGCTAAGATTCTCGGAAAAATTAAATTATAAGGGAAAGTTGGAAAAACATGAAGAAAAAAATAATGGTAGTTTTTGGTACAAGGCCTGAAGCTATTAAGATGTGTCCATTGGTTAAAGAGCTGAAAACACGAGATAATTTAAACACTGTAGTCTGTGTTACAGGTCAGCATAAAGAAATGTTAAACCAAGTATTGGATGTATTCAATATTGTTCCAGATTTTAATCTATCAATAATGAAAGAGAAACAGACGCTGTTTGATGTAACAATCAATATATTAGAAAAGATGAAAGCTGTGCTTGAAGAAGTTAAGCCAGACATAGTGTTAGTTCATGGGGACACATCTTCAACTTTTGTTACGTCCTTAGCGTGTTTTTACTTACAAATACCTGTTGGACATGTGGAAGCGGGTTTAAGGACTTATAATATTTACTCTCCTTATCCAGAAGAGTTTAATCGTCAGGCTGTGGGAATTATAGCGAAGTATAATTTTGCTCCAACGGAAATGTCGAAAGATAATCTATTAAAAGAGGGGAAAATTCCATCATCTATATATGTAACAGGTAATACTGCTATTGATGCACTTAATACAACGGTTAGAGAAGACTATTCTCATGATCAGATTGAATGGGCATCGGATAGTAGACTGATTATGGTTACAGCTCATAGACGAGAAAATCTCGGTGAGCCTATAAGAAATATGTTTAAAGCAATCAAAAGGATTGTTGATGAATTTCCTGATATTAAGGCAGTATATCCGATACATATGAATCCTGTTGTTAGAGAAGTTGCTAATGAAATTTTAGGAAATTGTGATAGAATCAGAATTATTGAACCATTGGAAGTACTAGACTTTCATAATTTCCTTTCAAGATCATATTTAATACTTACTGATAGTGGTGGTATCCAGGAGGAAGCACCAAGCTTAGGTAAACCGGTTCTAGTAATGCGTGATACAACAGAACGCCCTGAAGGTATAGCAGCTGGAACACTGAAATTAGTAGGTACAGATGAAGAGAATATCTATAAAAATTTCAAATTACTTCTTGAAGAAAAGCAAGAGTATGAAAAAATGAGTAAAGCAAGTAATCCTTATGGTGATGGTTTTGCAAGTAAAAGAATTGTTGATGTCTTGGAGAAATAAGTAAATTAAAGCATAAGAGAATTAAAAATTGCCAGCTATTGTGCTCAGTTTCGGTGCCCAATGTAGTAAATAGATAGCTAAAACATAAAATACCACTGTTTTCAGTGTGAAATAGAAGTACTCTTCACAGAACTTCAAGTTTTACAATCCCAAAAAAGGAGATCAAAACGATGGCACTTTCATTGAACCACATTCAGGGAAAAATGGAAGTAACTGGGGTGCATTCGTCAGGATGGTAGGCGAAGGCGCGTGGTGTCTGAACCTGGCAGCCTTATATTGAGGGAAGCTTTTTCTGGTAAAGATACTTGAGATGCAAAGCGCTTTGTATGGCGGGCCAGACTCCAGGAATTAGACACGGGAGTTTGACCCACTGATTGGATTAGCTTGAGGAAACGCTCGCAAAACTCCTATAATCAAGTTAGATAAAAAAACTTGATGGGAGTCGGTTAGATGGCTAGGATAGAAAAAGATTATTTGGAAGTTATCAAGATTGAGGAAGTTGGAGAAGGGATGAGGGTATGCCTTGATTTTATCGATATATTAGATACTCACGATGGCGTGTATGTCGGAAATACAGGGCATGGCTATGTGAAAGTGCTGTCTGAAAATCGGGAGTCAGAAAAATATCCTCCCAGACCTTTTCGTATTAACTGTGGTGCGTTTCATCAATATTTATATCAGGAAAATAAGACCCATTACTTACAAGAACTGAATCCCGGAGAGAAAGTGATTGTGGAAGGTGAGCAGGAAGAAAGAGAACTTCCGCTTGGCCGTGTAAAAATAGAAAAGCGTCTATTTGTTAGAGTGGTATGTAAAAGCGAGGAAGGGATCGTGTCTGCTACCTTACAGAAATCCACGAGTGTTCATGTATTAGAAGAAAACAAGGGAGAAGTATCAATCGAAGAGTTAGAAATTGGCGATCGCATCCTTGGACTGAAAGATAAGCCAGGCCGTCACTTAGGAGAACAAATCGATGAGGTAATTGTTGAAAAGTGATGATCTCACAACTTTTAGCCTGACATCCTTTTGGTATTCTTGATAAGCTATATATTAAGAAGATCTTGAAAGAAAGGAGAAAGTTATGAGATTAGCATTCCTATCCGATATTCATGGAAACGCACGTGCCCTGGAAGCTGTGTTGGAAAATATCGATAATCGAAACGTCGACCAATTGTTTGTGCTTGGTGATATCGCTTATCGAGGGCTTGAGCCAGAGCGTCCGGTTGAATTGGTACGTGGGCTTGATGCTCAAGTTATCAAAGGAAACGCAGATGAATGGATTGTCAGGGGAGTCCAGGAAGGCGAAGTCCCTGATAAAGTGTATTTGGCAAGTAAAAAATGTAGTAAATGGCAGTTAAAAATGTATGCCACTTGCCACTCCGCATATTAGATTAAAGATTCCTTGTATCGAAAGCTCTCTCCGGTAAATAACAGTAGATGGGAGTGATGAATCAATCGATCAATCACTGCTTCCGTTAAGATTGGATCTCCGAATACGTGGTTCCACTGCCCAAACTGTAAGTTTGTTGTGATGATAATACTTTTAGTTTCATAACACATTGATATCACTTGAAAGAGTAGTTCTGCTCCTTCTTTATTCAATGGTATGTAGCCTAATTCGTCTAACACTAATAAATCAAGCTTTTTAATCTGCTTCATTACTTTCTGAAGTTCCCCTTTTTGATTGGCTTCAATGAGATGATTCACCAAAGATGCCACCGTAAAGAACTTTACTTTACTGCCAAACCTATGTATGGCATTTAAACTAATTAACGTTGCCAAATATGTTTTTCCTGTGCCAACCCCTCCATATAAAATGAGGTTTTCTTTTTCATGGACGAAGTCTCCATTCAACACAGATTCTCGGATAATCCCTTGTGGGATTTGAATATGCTCCCACTGAAATGGTTGTGTACCTGTCTTGGGTAGTTGAGCCTGACTAAGTAATAGGTTGATTTTTCTTTCTTCCCGATTCTCTACTTCTCGTTTGAATAATTCCAGAAGGAATTCTTCATTCGTATCGGCTTGGACCTCCTGATAATGCTCTCGAATCCAACTTAATTTCAAACGTTTCGCCAACACTTCTATTTGATGATTCATTTCATGTCACCTCTATTCTCCATAAGGGAATCATAGTGAGACAATCCCCTGGTGGCTGCCGGCACTTTAGGAACTTTCATTGTTGGCGTAATTGTTTGATAGCTGCTGTCTCCTTGGATGATCGAATAGAAACAATGCTTAATCTGATCTGCTTTAGGATGACCATGCTTCATTGCTAATTCAAGTGCTTGATTCAATAATTCAAAGTCATTATTCTTCAACAGTTTCCCGAGTAATTGTAAGGCTTCTTTCTGTTCTTGCTCTGTGCAACGGTTTAAGTATTTCGTCCATACTGGCGGAAACTGCTCATACAAGCTTGAATACTTGATTGCTCTTGGACGTCTGGACAATAAATCCAAATAAGGCTGCCAGATCATCGACTTTCTCTTTATTCCATACAATCTATTGTGCTTCACAATCACTTCGTTATGATCATTTAGAATGACAACAGAATTATAAGTGATTTGGACATTTACTTGCTGCTTGGCAAAACGCGGGGAAGTAGAGTATTGTCTTTGGTCTACAGAGACCATTCCATACTTATCTGCGGTTAACGTTTCATGCCTTACGCAATCAAAAGATTTAACGGGGATCATCAACCATTTATCTCTATCTTCTGAGTGAAGGTGTGTTTGTAAAATACCCTTCTCATAATGCATACGATCTCTGTCTTCTTCGGCTAATGCCCATAAAGTCTCGTTGAAGTGATCAAGGTCCAGGATGGTACATTCAGGCAATAGGAAATTATTTCGCACATATTTAACCATGGCTTCCACATGCCCTTTTTCATTTCCTTTCCCTGGATTACAAAACTCATAGTTGAAGCCATAATGTAATACGAACCGTTCAAATGTATTGGTGAGCTCACGCTCCCCCTTAGCTCCAATTTTCTTTACAGCTGGTGAAAGGTTATCAAACCGTATCGTGTGTGGCACGCCTCTCATATAATGAAACATACGTTGAAGACCTTCCAGTAAACACTCTGTATTTTCCGAAGGAAAAACCTGAAAATAAAAGGTATTACTGTAGGGGAAGGACATCACTAAGTAAGGAAGATCAATCACTTTCGATTGATAGATGAATGGTGCTTCCCCAAAATCTACTTGGGCAGTCCCAGGGATAGATTCAAGAGGAAGAGCTGCCTCTTCCACATACGCTTTCAATTCTTTCTTTTTCTTTGAAACATAGTCACGAACACTTCTATATGAACCTGTAAAACTATGATTCTTTACTAGCTGTGTGTACATGCGTTTGGCCGTGCGATGGTTCTTCTTTTTCTTCTTAAGATCTTCGTTGATCCACTTCTCAATAATAGGTTTGACTGGATCCATGACCGGTGAACGGCGTGTTTGCTTCTTTCTGGGCCTGAACTCTTCCTGATTGGCATACTTGCTAACCGTACGTGGATCGACCTTCATGCGTCGCCCTATATCTGCGTAGGATTCGCCTTTTTGATTGGCTTCATATCTGATATAATTAATTTCAGTCACTGCTAACATCTCCTAATAGCCTCCTGTCGAACGTTGTTGGTCCAACGAGGAGTTTAAAGTTATTGGGAGTGATTGGCAAGTGACTTTTTTTATGTTCAGATATTACATAGATTAGCTGCCAAACCTTACATTTTTAGAATGCCATAAACAGATAAAGTGATCGCAGGTATGAATCAGGAGAGAGAATGGGCACATGCCAATATGACGAGTGAGTCAGTAAACTATCTGAACGAGCTGCCAAAAGAGATAACGGAAGAGTACAAAGGAATCAACATCCACGGATTCCACGCGACACCTGCCGACCTGTTTGAAGTGGTTTTACCGCATGCCACTGACGAAGAAATGAAAGATCGTCTGATGGCAAATACATTGGCTGATGTCTATATTTACGGGCATATTCATAAGCCGTATATCCGCTATATTAATGGAAAAATGGTGATCAATACCGGGAGCGTTGGTCTTCCTTTCGATGGGTTGGCCCAGCCATCTTACGTGTTGGTCGATATCGGAGATAATGGGGTACAAGCATCCATTGTAAGGGTTAATTATGACTTAGCTGGATTAGTAGAAGATATCGAAGCTTCTGTAGACGTCAAGTCGAATTTTACACTTTTTGCTCGTTTCCCCTTTACACTTCTGCTGAAAATATGCTTTTTCTATTTTTCATACGATGACTTTCCTCATTTTCTCCGCCATGTATAACTTCCACACGATGGAGTAAACGGTCTAAAATCGCTGTCGTAATTCCCTGATCGCCAATCAAATGCCCCCATTCCTCTGGACTTTTATTTGAGGTCAGAATGATCGAACTTCGTTCGTATAGATGATTGATCAAATGAAAAAACAGGTTCGCCTCTCGTTGATCCATCGCCATATACATCAGGTCATCAATTATCACAAGGTCAGCGTTTCTCATTCGTTTCAGTTGTACCTTTGATTTGTTCAGATACTCTTCCGTCTTTAAGAGCTGTACAAGCTCACCCATTGTAGCGAAGTAAACATTGAATCCCCTGGAAACAGCTTCGAGTCCCAGCCCAATTGCGATATACGTTTTTCCTATTCCGGGTGGACCGAGGATAATTAAGTTATACTGCTGTTCCAGCCAGCTTAACTCTCTAAGTTGAGTTAGCTGGCGGGCAGTCAGAACGTTTTGACCGTTCAGTTCAAACTCATCTAATGACTTCACGAAAGGGAAACGTGCCCATTTCATTCTTTTTTCAAGGCTTTTTGCTTCACGCTTTGCTAGTTCATATCGCGTTATAGATTCTAGAAATTCTAAATAGGTCCATGAGGATTTTTCAGCTTCGCGAAGAAGCTGCGGAAGCTCCTCCGCCGTTTCTGATAGACGTAACTGACGAAACTGATCTTGTAATTCATTTACTGTCTTGTTCATCATGATCGACCTCCTAAAATGCTGGTATAAGCATTTAAAGATCGTGTAGAAGTTTTAATATAACAATGTTTTGCTGGATAGGCATTAGAGGGTTTTATCTCTTTTACCTGGTCATGAGGTAATCTATGAATGTGCTGGGCAATATCACGAAAGTCATTCGCACTAAACAGCTTTTCTCTCATACATTTGGCCAATACATTTTCGATTACCGTTGGGTACTGTTGGATGACCTGATGAATGATCGCAAACTGGTCTCGACGATACCTTGGGTATCTTTTGCTAATCTCGTCAAAGTAAGTAGCTGCCTGTGTTTGATTTTCAAAAAAGGAGATCAACCGTTGTTTGAATTCTTCAATCCCTTTGGAGCGATCACGGGTATGGTTGCGGTTTTGAATCAGCTTCCCTTTTTCTAAGCTGATACAGTGTTCGGCGATAATCTCACTTTCTGCTTCCTTTCGAATTATGAGCGTAGACGGTTTTTTGCCTATAACTTCAATCAAAACATGATTATCAGCGTTTGTTTGATAAGTCCCTAGAGGGACGGAATATCGATTGGACTTATACCGGATTGTATTGTCCTTGCTTACACTTCTTGATATACTTTGATTATTGGTACTTTCAAATGAAAGTAGGGAAGAGACCGGCTTTAAGTGTTGCTTTTCGACGAGAAACACTTCAGCTGGTCTTTTTTTCGTTGTCTGATGAACTTGATAATTTCCGGTACGCTTTAGCCATTGTACAGCCCGCTGATTCCAATCCTCTATATCACTGAACACTCGACTGTCTGCGAAATTGCCTTTAATGTACTTCACTACATTCTCAATCATTCCTTTAGATTCCGGATCAGCTCTTCTACACAAATGAACCGTAAACTTACGTTCATTCACATAACTTTGAAACTCAGCTGTTAAAAGCAACTGTCCTGCATTTTCACTAACCGTAATTAAATGATCCTGATCGTATACGATTTCTTCTGTACATCCTCCGTAGAATTGAAAGGCATTTTCATGGCAGCGAATCGCATCTCTCGTGGTAAATGGTCTTGACTGCCATTCCATATACTTCTGTCTGGAGTGGGCGAGTACAAACGCAATGAAATACAACTTAATCTCTTTGCGGTCAGTTGTCTTCTGTTTTGTTTCACCCCAGTCTACCTGAAGTTGTTTCCCCATTGGTTGTTCAGGAACTGCCTCATATTGGCGAACCAATTGCTTCTTCTCAATCTGATAGACTTCCCTGACTTCTCTAACATATGACCTCACTGTACTTCCACCGACCGCTAGGTCGGGGTATCTCTCTAAAAGCCAATCGTGTATCTGCGCAGCACTCAAGTGGGGATACTCTTCTAACCAGGCGAGTATCCAATCTTTGTAACTGTCTAATTTCTTTTTCTTCCCAATCGGTTGTTCCGTATAAGCTTTGGCTTCTTCAAAAGTCATCTCTAAATATTTATAGACAGTTGGTCTTGAAATCTTAAGCTCCTTAGCAATTTGTGCTATTTTAAACTTCCGTTTATGTAGGTCTTTGATATTTAAATACAACACTAATTTCTCCTCCAAAATCCTAACCTCCAGTAAAATAACGTCACCAACTATTTTACTAAAGTAATAGGCTGATAGAGCAAAAGTGTAAAATCCTATCAAGCGAAAACTGTCAACTTTATTCTAGCGTTTACAGCTTCTGACTATCCTCAAAAAAATGTACTTACGAACTTATTAATAAACGCATCTGTTTAAGGTCTGTCCCTAGAATATCAGCATCAGCAAAAAATAGTTCCTCTCCCGTACGTTAGAACGCGAAAGTCACGGGGGAGGAACTGTTTTTTATTATTCTAATAATAATCCTTATTCTTTTTGTAATAGAGTTCCCCAGTTGTTAAAGCGGTTGTTCTGCCTTCATCATTTCCTCCCACTTTTCCTGAACTATCTGTTTTCCCTTTTTCACGTCAGGATGAAAATGAAATGGTGCGCTGTCTCTCGTATGTTCAATCTCCTTAATAGACTGATCGATTCTAGCTTCGAGCCCTGGGACGCCATGGTTGGAAGCCATGGTCAGGCCAGCTGTCACTCCCTGGGCAATTGCAATTTTCGCTCCTTCTATTCCCGTAATGTTGCCTGCGACGTATAGCCCGTCCAATGCGGTTTCCATCCGTTCATTATGAAGCGGCACATAACCGCCAAGTTCTTCTACTAAGTAAAAAGGACAGCCGGCAACCGCGGCTAGTTCTGTTAATGGATATAAGCCACCTGCGATACAAACAAAGTCACAGGTAATGATTTCTTCAGTACCTTCTATGACATCTCCATTTGGTTTGACGGTTGCCAGTTTGACAGCGGCGACTTTTTCATCTCCTAGTATCTCTGTCACTGCCTTCCGAAGATGAACAGGAATGCCCCACATCTTGAACCCGCTCTTTGGGTAAAACGTAATCCCCAGCTGCTGCATGATGGAAGGCTTCATCCATTTGCTTCCTTGCCTGATCAGTGCAGATGGAGCCATGTGTGCAACATGAAGCAGTTGGTTCATCACTTGTTTTGGATTAGCGGCTTCTTCGTTTAATCCATTCATTTGCGGTAAGGTAAGGGCGGCAACCTCTACACCCGCCATTTGCAGTTCAGAAGCAATAACGGCTGCAAGAGGGTTGACTCCTATGATGACCCCTCTTTTTCCTGGTTTGACTCGATGGACATTCGTCATCACTTGTGCTGCGCCGACGGACATGACACCAGGAAGCGTCCAGCCGGGAACTGGCAGGGGCGATTCAGCTGCTCCTGTGGCTAATAGCAAATGGCTGGTTTCATAGGTGGCCCTTTCCGTATATACCAGCCAAACATCTCCGGATTTTTCAATGTTATGGACCGAGTTCCTGAGCTTTATTTCTGCGCCGGATCGTCTGGCTTGTTCATATAAGTGATTCGATTCTTTGATACCGTTCCAATACGTGCCGTCTGGTTCTTCATAGAGTTGACCAAGGAGACGTCCTCCTGCTTTCATATATTCATCGATTACCAACACATTTAATCCCTCGTTAGCACTCGTGGTTGCAGCAGAAAGGCCTGCAGGACCTGCACCAATAATGATCACATCATACATAGGTCTCCCTCCATTCCTTCACCGGTGTTGGAAGCATCCCACTGCTTTGTATCGCCATTCCTTCTTTTAAAGGGGTGAGACAGGCACGTTGTCCTTGTTTTTCGTTGACCGTTACTCTGCATTCAAAACAATGACCAATATTACAGTAAATGCCTCTTGGAGAGCCGCTTTCTTCGTGATAACGCAGGGTGCGAATGTTATTTGCCAATAAAGCAGCGGCGATCGACTCTCCTTCATATCCTTTATAGATTTTTCCATTGAATATAAAGGAGACTTCTTTTTTCATATCTATAGGGCCGAGGACAGGATGATTGGTAATGCGTTCACTCATTCCTCTCCACCTCCCAAAACGCCGAAGCTGATTGGACGGACAGGCGGCTGATACTTTAAGGTGACTCGGGTATGAGGAGCTTGTTCAAGCTTTTTGGTAATTTGCTGGACAAGCGGGCGACAGGTTCTGCCACCGCAATATCCCATTCCTGCACGTGTACGGAGCTTCAATTCCCTTGCCGTACATCCATTTCGGCTCGCTGTTTCCATTAATTCGTTATAGGTTACTTCTTCACAGCGGCATACTAAGAAATCTTGCTGATTCATTCTTATCACCTCTTCAAGTAGTCTGTACCTGAAAATGAATGCAAGATTTGTGCCACTAATTAGTGATCCCGAGTTTTTTAAGGCGATTATAAAGTGTCGCTCTTGTTATGTGCAGGTTTTTCGCACATGCTAACTTATTGCCTTCCACTTTTTCTAATTCATTGATGATCATTTTCTTTTCTACTTCGTTCAGTCGCTCCGTCAGGGAACGGCTCTCCGTTCCTTTATAAGTGGAAAGCTCAGACGTAGGGATGGCAGGTGTTTCATAATCAAAAGGGAGATCCTCTTTTTTAATTTCTCCGTCTTCTGAGAAAACGACAAGTCTTTCCACTACATTTTTCAGTTCTCGAATATTTCCAGGCCAGTCATGGTGGAGCAGGCACTGCATGACATTTTGTGAAATCCCATGAATCGGTCTGTTGTAGGTAATGGAAAGCTCATGTAAGAAATAATGGGTTAATTCAATGATATCTTCGGGCCGTTCCCTTAGCGGTGGAATATCGATACTGACAACATTCAACCGGTAATAAAGGTCATCACGGAACGCGTTCTCTGCGACCATCTTTTTCAAATCACGGTTGGTAGCAGCGATCACACGAAAATCTACTTCTAATTCCTTTGTCCCTCCGACAGGATAGAATTTCTTTTCCTGCAGCAGTCGCAGGATTTTCACTTGCATGTCTAACGGCATTTCACCGATTTCATCAAGGAAAAGCGTGCCTCCTTTTGCGAGTGCTGCTTTTCCTTTCTTCCCTTTGGAATCGGCACCGGAAAAAGCTCCTCTCTCATAACCGAAAATTTCACTTTCAAATAGAGAATGGGGGATGGCACCGCAATTAATAGCTACGAATGGAGCGTCTTTATCCTCGCGCAGATGGTGGGCGGCCTTCGCAAATAACTCTTTCCCGACCCCGCTTTCCCCTTGAATCAACAGCCCTGTTTGAGTGGAGGAAGCTTTTTTGATTTTATTGATCGTCTTCTTCATGGCAGGGCTTCTCCCCCGGATACGTTGGAAAGGATCGGAGGAGGCTGTCAATTTTGTCACTTCTTTTTCTAGATGAAACAACTTCTCTCTGGCGTTATATAGCTCGTTATTCAACTTTATTTGACTGGTGATATCTGTTTCCGAAACGACTGCACCAATGATTTCATCTTGGAAATAGACAGGATTCGAGTTAATTAAAACCACTTGGTTTTCTCTGGCTATGTGCTGTCTATGATAAACGGATGTCCCTTTTTCTAACGTGTTAAGGATCTCCAGGTGTTCCGGATTGAAAAAATCTGTAATCGGTTTTTGGATAACTTGCTCTCGCTCCATGGAGAAGAGCTTCTCTGCTCCCTTCGTCCAACCGATAACATGTTGGTTCTTGTCGATCACCGTACAGGACTCTTCAGTTGTATGAAGGATAGTGTCGATATAGGCATGTAAATGCTGATATTTCCTAAACAAATGATGGCAGATATCTGATGGCTCCACAAAGCCGGTGACGTTATTGTCTCCATCCATCATGACAAGACAGTGATTATCAGAAACAAAGGTCATGATATCCTCGAATGATTCCTCCCCATGGATGGGTGTACAGTGCTGATAATGCAGTGTTTTTTTGTCACCTGCCAGACTGACTTCGTAAACGCTTTCATTTCTTCGTATAAAGGTTTTGGCTGCAGAAGAGGACATAATCAGTTGTTTTAGTTCTTCGTCACTTTTTTCTTCCACTATAAAAAGAAATGATTTTTTTATGATGGGTTGTATCGAAATCTCATCAGCAATCATTATTCTTCCCTCCTGATATGTTTAATTTATTTGACACTTTTAAAATATTTTTACACAGTTCTCTTTATTGTTCAATGAAAATTCGGAAAATATGGAAGATTAAAGTTGGCACGCGTTTTGCATTAGTTATTATTGAAACGTTTGTAGAGGGGAGGATTTTATGAAACGTCATCATGATGTGGTCGTTATTGGAGGAGGGATCATCGGGGCAGCAATTGCTTATTACTGTTCGAAATCAGGGATAAACATCACCGTCCTTGAAAAAAATGAACTGGCAAGCGGTACCTCTTCCCGTTGTGATGGAAATATCCTTGCGATCGACAAAGACCCTGGTTTCGATAGTCAGATGTCATTAAAAAGCCAGGAGCTTGTCCATCAATTGAACGAGGAATTGGATATTTCCTTTGAATATCGTAATCCCGGAAGTATTCTTGTTTGTGAAAACGAGCAGGAGTTGGAGGCAGCTCAACAATGGGTGGATCAACAGCAGGCTGCCGGGCTTGACTTCTGTATGCTGGACCGGGAAGATTTGCGCAATGAATCCAGGTATTTTGCAGATGATCTCTATGGCGGGCTGGAATGCAAGACAGATTCTACAGTGAACCCCTATATGCTGACCTATTCCATGTTCGATGGTGCAGTCAGGCAAGGCGCAGACATCTATACCAAAACAGAAGTGAAGAATGTTTCCAAAGATGCAACGGGCAGCTTCGTCATTGAAACCAATCAGGGAACCTTGACCGCCAATCAAGTTGTCAATGCGGCAGGCGTATGGGCGCCAAGAATTGGCGAGATGCTCGGGGTTTCTATACCGATTGAACCAAGAAAAGGGCAATTGATCGTCGCTTCGCGGGAACAGCCGGTTGGTCTAAGAAAAGTGATGGAGTTAGGCTATCTGATTTCCAAGTTTGGCGGGGAACGGATCGTTGATCCATTAACGGACCAATATGGCGTAGCCCTCGTATTTGAACCGACGGAAAGCCAGAATTTTTTGATTGGCAGCAGCAGGGAGTTTAACGGCTTTGATCTTAAGGTGAATCAGGAAGTGACTCGCTGTATAGCGAAAAGGGCGATGCGCTTTTATCCTGGCATGGCCGATATGACCGTTATTCGTACTTACGCCGGGCTCAGGCCGTGGACAGAAGATCATTTACCGATCATATCTCACGTAGACGAAGTACCAGGATTTTATGTAGCGGCTGGTCATGAAGGAGATGGCATCAGCCTGGCTGCCATCACTGGAAAAGTAATGGAAGAGATGATTTCAGGAAAAGAAACGTCCATCCCGATGGAACCATTGCGCCACGACCGCTTCAAAGAAAGGGTGACAAACTAATGAATTTCCAGCGGTTGTTTACTACTATTGATACCCATACAGGCGGTAATCCGACGAGAACCGTATTAAGCGGTGTTCCCGAATTAAAAGGCGAGACGATGTCAGAAAAAATGCTGTATATGAAGGAACACGAGGACTGGGTTAGGAAGTTTTTAATGAATGAACCGCGGGGGCACGATGTCATGTCCGGCGCGGTCATGGTGCCTGCCTGTCACCCCGATGCTGATTTTGGTGTCATTTACATCGAGACAGGCGGTTATTTACCGATGTGCGGCCATGATACGATCGGCTTTTGCACAGCTTTAATTGAAGCAGGGATGGTGGAAGTAAAGGAGCCTTATACGTATATTGCTTTGGACACTCCAGCTGGTCTTGTGAAAACCAAAGTTAAAGTAAAAGACCGAAAAGCGATCGATGTCACCTTTAATAATGTCTCGTCTTTTTTACTGAAATCGATTGCGATTGATGTGGAAGGAGTCGGGCATGTGGAATGTGATATCGCTTATGGCGGCAATTTTTACGGCATCATCGATGCACGAAAATTAGGATTAGAATTAACAACCAATCGTGCCTCAGAAATAGTCAATAAAGCGATAGCAATCAGAAATGCTATCAATGAAACAGAAGAAGTGGTTCATCCGGAATTTCCTTTTATTAACGGATTGACCCATATTGAATTTTTTACAGATCCTGTTCACCCGGAGGCCGACCTGAAGAATACCGTCGTGGTGCCGCCCGGGGGGATCGATCGTTCTCCATGCGGGACAGGTACTTCTGCTAAGCTTGCAACCCTATTCGCTCGTTCCGAAATCGGGGTAAGGGAGCCATTTGTTTACGAAAGTATCGTAGGGACATTGTTCCGAGCTCAAATTCTTGAAACCACAGCCATCAAAGAATACCCTGCCGTCCTGCCAGAGGTGACAGGTTCTGCCTGGGTGATGGGAATGCACCGGTTTTTTTACCAGGAAAATGATCCATTGAAAGAAGGATATTTAATGATTCCACCGATGGAAGGACATTAGAGAGGAGGATTTGTATGAATGTAGAAAAGATGTTTGCCGCCATTGATACCCATGTGGCGGGGGAAACATTCCGGATAGTGGTCCATTCCGCTCTGCAACTGAATGCGCAAGATCTTCAAACCAGGAATGAGAAACTGCTGGAGAAGTATGAACAGGAGCGATCGCTGTTATTAAATGAGCCGAGAGGCCATCGTGCCATCAATGGTTGTATTGTCACCCCATCTGCGACAGCGGACTATGGATTGCTGTTGGTTAATCATGAAAATCATAGCCACTTCAATTACAGCGGAGTGGTGGCCACGTTAACCGCCTTACTGGAAATGGGGAATTTAGACATAAAAAAAGATGGCAGTTATCAAGTGGAAACCAGTAATGGCGTTTATGATGTGCAGGCGGAATGTGAGGGAGATGTAGTGGAACAGGTGACGGTGGAGAGTGGGCCGTGTCAGCTGGTCGAATCACAACCGGATTATCATACGGTAGCTGTTGAAGAGTCGAGACATTACCTGGTCTACCCGCTGCCTGAATCGATTCCTTCTATTACCATGGACTATTATTATTCGATACTTGAGTGGGGGAGCCGTACAGCAGGAAGTTTACCAGAGGATTCAACTGTCCAAGGAATTGTTTTACTGGAAAGATGCTCGGACGGGGAAGTCCGTTCGGTAACGTTTGACCTGGAAGGTGCAATTGTCCGGTCACCTGGCATCGATACGACATTTGCTATTTATACTGTTTTGCTTCAAGAAGGTGAAAGCTTGCGGCATTTAGTCAATTACAGTATTTTTGGAAGTTTTCTAAAGGCAAGTCGCCTGCCTGGTTCTTCGGTTCGTTTTTCCATACAGACACGGGCGTTCGTAACGGGGGAGCACCAATTTATGTATGACAAATCGGATCCTTTGGCCCAAGGTTTCTTATTAAAGTGATTGTTTTCTTTACCGGTTTGTGAAAGCGATTGCTAATTATTTATAAAAAGGGAGAGTGACACATGGATACCGAAAAAAGATTACCCAAATTGTCGGAGGTCGTCTTCGTATTAGTTTCTTTCATCGTCATTATGTTTTTGTTCGTGGTACAGTTTGGCATCCCTATCCAATTAGCCTTATTGACTACCTGGTTTGTCATTATGGCGGTTGGACTCAAGATCGGATACAACTATGCGGAGATGCAGCAGGGGATAATGAAAGGCATCTATGACGGGCTAGAAGCTGTACTTATCCTAATTTCTGTCGGGGCTTTGATTGGTACGTGGATTGCCGGCGGGGTTGTTCCGAGCATCATCTATTATGGATTATCGATCATTGATCCTTCTATTTTCCTGATGGCTTCCTTCATCATTTGTGCAATTACTTCCTTAGCCACGGGAACATCGTTCGGATCTGCAGGGACAGCAGGAATTGCCATGATGGGGATCGGCGAAAGCTTTGGCTTTCCACTTGCCTTAGTTGCAGGAGCTGTCATTTCGGGCTGTTATGTCGGGGACAAGTTGTCACCATTATCCGATACGACCGTCATGACTGCTTCTCTTTCTAAAGTGAACCTGATCGAGCATATTAAGTCCATGCTTTATGTCAGTGCTCCAGCGTTTGTGGTTGCCGGTGTGCTCTTCTTAAGCGCAGGGTTTATCTCTCATGACCAAAGCGGCGATTTGAGTCAGGCAGAACAGACGATGGTCTCGCTGAATGAGTACTTCAACATTTCCTGGTATATGATCATACCCGCCGTTCTTATCATTACACTATTGGCACTGAAAAAACCATCGATACCAGTCATTCTGTTTGGTGCGCTGCTCGGATCCATTTGGGCATTCCTATTTCAAAACATGCCTCTTCTGGACGCCGTTAACAGCTTGTATTCAGGTAACAATATCGAATCCGGTGTAGCTTTCATCGATAACCTCCTGAACCGAGGCGGAATTGAGTTCATGCTAGGAGTCATCGTGCTCATTATTTTTGCCCTTGGGGTAGGCGGATTAATGGAAAAAATCGGGATTCTAAAAATGATTTGTGTGACGATGCTTTCCTGGGCAAACAATGCAGGGAAGACAACGTTGACCACCATGCTGTCGGGATTTTTCGGTAACTTCTTTGGCGGAGCTGCTTATGTATCGATTATAACGGCCAGTAAAATTACAGAGGAGAACTATGAACGGCTCCATATCGACAGGCGGGTATTATCGAGAAATACAGAAGCCGGAGGAACAGTGACAACACCGATGGTTCCCTGGTCTGATGGCGGTGTATTCATGGCAGCTACGCTGGGCGTTTCTACGCTTACGTATCTTCCATTCTTATGGTTCAACTTTTTAGTAGTCATCATTTCACTTGTTTATGGTTTTACCAATAAATTCATCTGGTATACCAAAGAAATCGACCATACGAAGCAAGAACAAAAAGCTATCAATTCTTAAGGGAAAGAGGAGGAATTTATAATGAAAAATTTAGAAGGTGCGTTTCCGGTATTAATCACACCGATGTATGCAGACGGAGAAGTAAATGAACAAGGTCTAAGAGAAAATATTGATTATTTTATCCGTCAAGGTGTTGCGGGTATTGTCGTCAATGGCAGTACAGGGGAGTTTGTCAGTTTAACGAAAGAAGAAAAGTTTAGGATTACAGAAATAGCTGTAGAACAAGTGAATGGCCGTATTCCATTGGTTGTCGGCACGGCTGCCGAAACAACGCAGGATGCGATTATGTTCACGCAACAGGCGGAAGCTGCCGGGGCAGATGCAGCTTTACTGATCAACTCCTATTATGCTCATCCAAAAGATGAAGAGATTTATGAACATTTTAAAGCGGTAGCGGAATCTGTTCGATTCCCGATCATGATCTATAATAACCCGTTCACCTCAGGGGTCGATATTGGGACAGAAACGATATTAAACGTAGCCAGAGATGTGGAGAACATTACTCATATCAAAGAGTCGAGTGGGGACATTCGCAAAGCTCGGGATATTGCCAAACAAGGAAAAGGATATCTCAACACATTTTGTGGGTCGGATGACTTGGCACTAGAATCCTTTTTGGTAGGGGCTACCGGGTGGATCTCTGTAGCTGGAAACATCGCTCCAAGACTTGTCACTGATTTATACAACGCTGTGCAAGAGAACAATCTTGACCGCGCATGGGAGTTGTATGATCAGATTCTACCGTTATGTAACTTTATCGAAGGATCCGGAAAGTATGTGCAAATTGTCAAACGAGCCATGGACCTGCAAGGGCTGGCAGGTGGTCCATCGAGAAGACCGCGCCTGCCGCTGACGGAAGAAGAAGATGCCACTTTACAGGAGATTCTAAATCAGCTTACAGCAAATGCTAACCAGGAGGGGATTAAATGATTACATCTAATATTGAATTAAAACCAAAGGTGAAAGCTTTTTTGGAAAAGAATATTGAATTGTATATTAATGGCGCATATACTCCTTCCAAAAGTGGGAAAACATTTAACGTCTATAATCCGGCGACAGAAGAGGTGCTTGCAAAAGTAAGTGAGGCTGAAAGTGAAGATATTGACCTGGCTGTCCAGGCGGCAAGACAAGCATTTGAGCATGGAGAATGGTCTACGATAGCTACTGCTGATCGTGCTCATCTTATCTACAAGTTTGCCGATTTATTGGAGCAAAACAGAGAAGAGCTGGCCCAGCTTGAGTCCTTGGATAACGGGAAACCATACGCCGTTGCACTGGAAGATGATATTGACGGCACCATTGAACATTTCCGCTATTATGCTGGATGGGCTACCAAAGTGCTTGGTCAGACAACACCACTGTCACCAGATTATTTGAATTACACCGAGCATGAACCTGTAGGAGTGGTCGGCCAGATTATTCCATGGAACTTTCCATTGTCTATGGCGTCATGGAAGCTCGGGGCAGCACTGGCAACGGGATGTACATCTGTATTGAAACCGGCAGAACAGACTCCACTTTCTCTTCTGTATGCGGCGCGTCTGTTCAAAGAAGCTGGTTTCCCTGATGGGGTCGTCAATATTGTGCCTGGATTTGGTGAAGTTGCTGGGGAGGCGATTGTCAATCATAAACAAATCGATAAGATTGCGTTTACCGGTTCCACTACAGTCGGAAAGTCTATTATGCGAAAATCAGCCGACCACCTCCGACATGTAACGCTTGAATTAGGAGGAAAATCACCGAACTTGATTTTGGAAGATGCTGATATTGAAAAGGCCATAGACGGTGCTTTCGGTGGCATTATGTATAACCACGGACAGAATTGCAGTGCTACTTCACGTGTCTATGTTCATCGCAAGCATTACGAGCGTGTAGTAGAGGAGCTCTCCGAACGAGCCAAGGCTACTAAGCTTGGACCAGGTATGGATGAAAGTACGGAAATGGGTCCACTTGTTTCTGAAGAACAACGGGATCGTGTACTTGACTATATACGCATTGGAAAAGAAGAAGGAGCCCGTCTTGTAGCTGGCGGGGAAAGAGCATATGATAAAGGGTATTTTGTACAGCCGACTGTTTTTGCAGATGTAGAAGACGAGATGCGGATTGCGAGGGAAGAAATCTTCGGCCCTGTCGTCGTGGTGCTGCCGTTTGACACGACGGAAGAAGCGGTTCGCCGTGCTAATGATAGCGAGTATGGACTGGCTGCAGCGGTCTGGACGGAAAATATTCGAACCGGGCACCAAGTTGCTCGTCGTTTGAAGGCAGGAACGGTGTGGATTAATGACACCAACCAGGAAAGCCCTGCAGCTGCATTTGGGGGGTATAAGCAATCAGGAATAGGCCGTGAAATGGGCACTTATGCCTTAGATAATTATACAGAAGTCAAAAGTGTTTGGGTGAACTTGAAATAAAGCTAAATGAATACTTGAACAGGCACCTTCTCGATGGAGAAGGTGCCTGTTTAAGTTTCATGTATACGTGTTTTCTTGTAACCATTTTGGTTCAGAAACTTGAGGTTTTCCGGAGGTTGCAGTACGAACACAATCCTCTATGCTTCCAAAATAAACGTTACAATCTACAAGTCCTGGAGCGTAGTGGGCATATTTTGCTGAATTAGTCATAATGGTTTGTGTATGTTCAGGAATAACTGGTCTTTCAATCATGCACCAGCAAGTATCTGTAATGAATTCTGCTCCAAATCTTTCTATTTCATCTGTTAACCCTTGCTTTCTAGCTTCCTCATAGACATATCTGCTTGTTGTAATCAATACGTTAACATCCGGATGCTTCCGTTTCCCCCGGCAAATATCAGCGAGTTTTGAACATTCCGAAATTGAAAAGTGCGGATTACCAAAGGCGATAAGATCAATTTTCTGATCGTTTGCTGTATTCAATTCTTTCCAAGCATTTTTCAATTCTTCCATTGTTACTTTCCAGTGTTCTGTAAGAGTTTTCTGCCCCAGCGCTTCCTCTACAGTTGGTGCTTCTGGTGTAACTCCAACTATATGAAACATTCCTACCGCTCCTGATGTAGCAACAGCTGCACCGAATGCCTTTAAGTCATCGCGAGTAGGTTTGTAGTTGAGACCATGAACCACTGGAACTTGAGACTCCACTTTCCCGCCCACTAAATACCCTAACACTGGAAAAAAAGAATCATCTATATGGTCAAGACCTGGCAATTCAACTAACACATCGCCTAAACGCTCTTCATCTAAATGATAACCTGATAACGGGGCTCTCCCTGTTAATGCAGCACATATATCCATAAAATCCGGATAGCGGTTAGTTCTTGCTCCTATCACACTATTGGCGAAAACTACTGCGTTGGACTCTGCCCATGCAATATGTTCTCCAAAGTTTGGCTTTTCAGGCAATTGGTAAGGGGAACAAGTGAAGGATGGTTTTGCACCCATTTGTACGTATGCTTGGGCTAACCGATTAGCTAATTCTGCAAAACCTGAATCCACACCCTGTTTTTTCCACCTTTGCTGGTCAACAGAGATGGAGTTTAGTGTTGTCGGAACAGAGACTTCCCCATTTAAGTCTGCTAATGTTTCTGCGAATTTAAGACTAGCCTCTCCTGTATAAATGCAACCGTCAATATGAGCCTGAGAAATACCAATTAGCTGTTTTGCTTTTTGTACATCAGCCATTCTTACAATAATTTGCATGGCGATTTGTTTAGCCTTACCTTCTTTTCCTTCTAAAAGACGTTTATCCCACTCTGATAATTTAATGTTCGACACAACTAGCACCACCCATGTATTGGATTTTCTAATAGGATTAAATATAAATCTACCAATATTAATTAATGATTGATGACTACTTTTCCATCTTCAGAGACTTTTATATAGCTTGCTTTTTGAGCCAAAGCAAAATCGGGTCCGTTAAGTGCAATGATCGGAAGCTTCATTTTAAATATTTCATCTGCCACAATGGCCCCTAATGAGATGATTTCATCCACTTGTTTTAAAATAATAGCACCCGGAGAATTGTGCGAATAGATGGCCTGAAGTAGAACCATACTTCCAGTACAAGAACCTCGGCCTGCAGGCAAGACAAAAACCTTCCCATTTAGATTTTCACCGTAAAGTGGGTGATGGTGATCAATAATATCACCCGTTTCAGAATTGTATCCTCCCCAAAAACTTAAGGGGACATCCGTTGCAATAACCTCTCCCTCTCCTTTTCCTGCGACGATAACGTTTCCTGTTACATGTTTTGCCTGATTCAACGGTCTCATCGATTCATCCATAAGTTCATTGTTGTTCTCCATTATGAATTCCCACCTTTGAGATAATTTTAAAGAGTGTTTGGATTTACCACATTCGATTGGTTAAATAAAATGTTTTCACCTTTCTTTAATGTCAATTCTTACTTGTTCTATTGGAATTTTCTATTATT
This sequence comes from Thalassobacillus devorans, assembly GCF_900176565.1. Lineage (GTDB taxonomy): Bacteria > Bacillota > Bacilli > Bacillales > Halobacillaceae > Thalassobacillus > Thalassobacillus devorans_A. The sequence continues at coordinate 606,266 of NZ_FXEH01000005.1, read as the reverse complement.
TTGTTTTCCACCTCCCCAAAAAATCAGTTATGAAAAATCTATTATGCTACTATACTTGCAAGTTTCGTGCCAATCGTTAAGATGCGTAATTATATACTATTTCAATTTTGATATAGAAGATATTTATTGATGACATTTTTACACAAGTGTTTAAAAATGTATTTTATTAAACATGCAGTTAGCAAAAAGGGGCAAAGTCAAATGCCACTATATTGTTCTTAGTGAAAAGTGGTATAGGAAAAAAATGGGTATTACAAGCCACCCTTGAAGAATACTTTCCATTCATTTTATTCATCTATGTTATTTTTCACTATCTCTTCTACCTCCCATAGAAAGAAGTCCATTGAGTTATGATAGAATACTTGTAAAGTAACTGCGGGATAGGGGGAGAGGGCTTGGCTCATTCACTTGATTTGAATTCTTTTTTTCAAGAAAAGGAATATATAGAAGATGTTTTTTCTTCGATGAGAGAAGGAATCATTATCGTTAATCAGGCATATGAGGCAATTTACCTGAATGAAGCAGCCACAACGATGGGCTTCAAAGAAAATGCGGTAGTCGGGCGGAGTATATTTGATATTTTTCCTGATTTAAATCAGGAAAATAGCACGATCATTAATGCTTTTCATACGAAACGACCTATTAAAGAAAAAATACAAACATTTGTAACCTATCGAGGGGAAAGAAAGACAACAGTAACGTCTACCTACCCTATTATTAGAGGGGAAGAGGTGGTAGGCGTATTTGAAGTCTTCTCGGATATTTCTGGTTTGAAAGACATGTCCGAGAAATTACAAGAGATAAATAGAAACGAACATTCTCCAGGCTCCATTGCTAGTGATGATACATATACTATGGAACAAACTATAATTGGAGAGAGTCCTGCCATAAAAAAAGTGAAAGAAACGATAAATATGGTTGCGTGCAGTCCTTCACCAATTTTGATTTACGGAGAAACAGGGACTGGGAAAGAGCTGATTGTGCAAGCGATTCATTCAAAGCAAAACGGACCCCTTGTAACCCAAAACTGTGCGGCTATTCCGGAAACGCTGCTGGAAAGCATTTTATTTGGCACAGCTAAAGGAGGGTTTACAGGGGCTGAGGATAAGCCTGGATTGTTTGAAGCAGCTAATGGGGGAACGCTTTTCCTGGATGAAATCAATTCCATGCCTATTACTTTGCAAACAAAAATTCTTCGTGTCTTGCAAGAGGGAAAAGTGCGAAGAATAGGGGACCATAAGGAAAAAGCCGTTGATGTAAGGTTGATTTCTGCTTTGAATGTCAGGCCGGAAGAACTTTTGGAAAGTGGGGAGATGCGTCAAGATTTGTATTATCGATTGAACGTTTTGTATCTCGAGGTACCTCCACTACGGGAGAGGAAGGAAGACCTCCCATTATTGGTTGACTATTTCATTCGTTCTTTTAACGATAGATTAGGAAAAAAGGTAACGTCAGTTTCCGAAGATACGATGGCATTTTTCCTTGATCATGACTGGCCTGGGAATGTACGAGAGTTAAGGAATATGATAGAGCGGGCCATGAATTTATCGAACCGTGAGCAAATTTGTTTGGATGATGTTCAGCCACATTCCGTTTTAAGCATGCCGAAACCTTCTAAAGCAGAAGGTGCTGACTCTACGGAACGGATATTATTAAAACAGGAAGTTCAACGATTGGAAGCAGATTTGATTAAGAAAGCATTGAGAAAAACTAACGGTAACATTTCCCGAGCTGCAAGAGAATTGGATATCCCCCAGCAGACTTTAGATAAGAAATTGAAGAAATATCATCTGAAAGACTATATAAAAGAAATAAAAACTACTCAAAAATGAGTGAATTTTTGAGTAGTTTTTTTAGTAATTACAAGGCTGACTATTCTGAAAACACCGTAATTTAAACATTTAAAAAGTTGGCATGTAACTTGCAAGTATTATAAGAGAAAAGTAAATTTTGAATAAAAAGGAGGAAAATGAGTGGAAGATTCCGTACCATTTCTTGTCACATTCCTTTATATCATTGTACCGGTAGTAAGCTTGGTTCTTACGGGGGTCTTATTGAAATGGACGAAGAAAAAGGAGGCGGATAAACAGACATGATCACTACATTTGTTATTTATTTGATAGCAGTGTTCGCAATTGGTGTAGTGGCTGAGCGATTCATAACGAAAAGCGAAGCAGGCTATTACCTGGGTGATCGCAGCTTTGGGCCAGTGGCAACAGCCATCAGTGCTGGAGCTACCGATACCAGTGGATGGATTTTCATTGGTGCTGCAGGGGCTTCCTATGTTGGTGGGATTTCCACGATGTGGATGCTTCCGGGTTTTGTTATCGGTTACTTTCTAAACTGGTTCATCGTGGCCCCGAAGCTGCGAAGGTATGGGCAGGAGAAGAATTGTCTTAGCCTGGCAGACTTTTTTGAAAAGCGGTTCTATGATAAAAGCCACCTTTTGAAAGTGACAACCAGTATCATTATAGTGATTTTCTTTGTTGCCTATATGGCTTCCCAATTGACGGCTGCAGGAAAAGCGCTGGATGCTATTGTGAACTTAAACTTTAATACAGGACTGGTGCTTTGCGCAGCGTTTGTTTTAGGGTATGCCGTCTTTGGTGGATATCGCTCTGTTGTTTGGACAGATGTCATTCAGGGATTCATCATGATGGGAGTATTAGTTTTCTTCCCGGCCTACATGATCATCCAGCTAGGTGGGTGGAATTCATTCTTCAATCAGGCAGCCAATATCGATCCTATGCTGCTGTCCTCAACAGGTGGAGCGACAGGGGCGTTAGGTTTCGGTGTGTTAATCGGACTTATTGGCTTCGGGTTAGGTGAGCCGGGCCAGCCCCACATAGTGCAGCGATTCTTATCTGCGAAAGATGACCAATCAATCCGCCAAGGCACATTCATCGCTATGATTTGGGTCATAATCGTTATGACTGGCTCTAACTTACTTGGATTAATTGGGAGAATCATGCTTCCCAATCTCAGTGATGCGGAATATGTTTTTCCACAACTCACATCAGATATTATGCCGCCTGTGGTTTCCGGTATTGTAATCGGCGCGATCTTCGCTGCTATCCAGTCAACTTTCTCTTCCCAAGTGATGGTAGCGACCCAGGCTATTGCGAGTGATATCTTTAAGAGTGTTGTTAAAAAAGAATTTACAGACCAACAGTACCTGAAGATCAGCAGGGTAACGATGGTTTTGTTAGGAATAGTAGCAACCTCTGTGGCGTTAATGAATATCCAGGCTGTGTTCACGTTAGTATTATATGCCTGGGCAGGACTGGCTTCAGCTTTTGGTCCATTGCTCATATTAAGCTTATATTCAAACACTGTCACGAAGTGGGGGGCGTTTTCAGGAATGCTCGCCGGAGCATTGACTGCCATCATTTGGGTAAACACCCCTTACGCCGCATACCTTTATGAACTAATACCAGGAGTTATTGTATCCTTTATCGTCATTATCGTTGTCAGTAAGCTGACTACATCAACAGCAGAGGAAGCAAATAATATCGAACAAGTTAATTAAGGAGGAATTTTTATGCCAACAACCTATAAGACAGGAAACAATGTACCGATCCAATCACCGCTATTTCCAGACCCTTTTGTACCATATGAGTGTAAAAATAACCAAACAGTAACTGCCATATGCCGGACTGATGAAGCTATTATAAAAAAATACCTGGAACAAACTCCATTTGAGTATGTTGATAATACGTTCATTGTCACTGTATCTGATTTTGGAAACTGTAATAAAGGAGCATTTATTGATTGTGCTGTCGTCATTCCAGCAAGGTATAAAGACACCGTTGGAGGACAATACCTGTTTGAATACGAAAATGAAGATTTCGCGATTGCTGCAGGGCGTGAGTTATGGGGCTATCCAAAGAAATATGCGGAACTATCCGTTGAAAGAACAGATGGTAAAGTGGTGGCTAGTGCAGTGAAAGCTGGAAAGGAAATCATTCGACTGGAATTTGGTCTAAATAGCGAAGCGGTATCGCTTCCTGAATTGAAGTTGACCCCTCACCTCAACTTGCAAACCGTTCCGCACCCAGGAGGTGGAGTGTTATACCAAAATGTTATTGCCAGAGATACTACTCCAGATTTCGAGCTATCTTCAAGCCAGACAGGAAGCATTTCCGTCAAGATGGGTGGAGATAAAACTACACCTTTAGAAGACCTTCAGCCTAAGGAGATTTTAGGTGGCACGTATACCGTGGGTGACTTTTATGCAACCGAGGAAAATGGCTGGGGGAAAATCATTGATCGGTTGAAGTGAAGTAGTGACAAAGTAGAAATGGTTTATGAGCTTAAGATGCAAGTGGAACAAATAAAAAGCATATTAGGAAAAATACGTTTGACGGACTATATTTCGTTGCCTGCCCCCGGTGTGTTGGGGGCAGGCAACTTTTATTAGTAAGGGAGGAATTATACTAAAACCAGTTTCTTTTTGCTTCGCTTCTCTGCCCCGGTTTTTACAGCATCAACAGCTGTTTGTTATTTGCCATCTAAATATTAATTAGAGAGCTCTTCAATAAGATAAGACTTTAAACAAGGGCTTTGTTCTAGTCAGTTCCTTTCGCAAGCGATTCCAGCCTTTTTTTATAAATTTCAAAAATTTATTGACTATTCTGAAATATTGTATTAACATGTATGTAACCGGTTACACATGTTTGATAATGCTGTTGTGATATCTGAATATTTTAATGTGTAACCGATTACACAAACAATTGAATAAGGGAGAGTTCGGGTTGGTAACAATAAGAGATGTCAGCAAGTTATCTGGTTGCTCAGTTGCTACAGTATCAAGAGTAATTAACAAGTCAGGGTATGTGAGTGCTGATGCAAAACAAGCGATTCAAAAAGCTATTAAAGAACTAAATTATAAGCCAAATACAATTGCGAGAAGTCTTTCTGGTAAAAAAACTTATACTGTGGGACTTATCATTCCGGATATTATGAACCCATTCTTTCCTGAAATTGCGCGTGCAATTGAAGATGTTGCAAGTGAAATTGGCTATACCGTGTTACTTTGTAATACGGATGACAATCTTCAGAAAGAAAAAAATTATATTGATGTTCTTCAAACAAAACAGGTTGACGGTATCATCATTGCCTCCTACACCATTGACGAACAACAAATCCTAAATTTATACCAGGATCGATTCCCTGTTGTCGTTCTAGATAGGATTTTTCATTCTTCTAACATCCCCGCCATTGTTTCAAAAAACAGAGAAGGTTCTTATATTGCTGTAAAGCATTTAATTGATCAAGGTTGTAAAAAAATTGCACACATAGCTGGCCCTTTTGAAGTTTATGCTTCCAGAGAAAGGTTCGTTGGGTTCGAAGAGGCGTGTAAGAAAAATACATGCTATCTACCTAGTCTTATTTCTTACCAAAATGGTTTTCATGTTTCACATGGTTTCGATGGAATGAACGAATTACTAGACAAGGACTCCGAAATCGATGGTGTTTTCGCAGGGAATGATTTAATGGCGCTTGGGGCTCTTAAGGCATTAAATAAAAGAGGTATAAGCGTGCCTAAGGATATCAAATTAGTTGGTTTTGATAATACTTCGCTTTCTGCAATGACAATACCAAGCATCACAACTATAAAACAACCAATTTATGAAATTGGAAAAAGAGCGATGAATACTTTGTTATCAATAATTGATGGTAAAAAAGTTGAAAAATATGTAACCGAATTAGATGTAGAGCTTATTAAAAGAGAGTCTTCTTAGAAAATTAAATGGAGGGGGGAAGGGTGATGTATTATTCAGAAATCGTAGTGGTAGGAAGCTTAAACATGGATATTGTAATTAAAGTAGATAATAGACCGAAAATTGGAGAAACCATTCACGCTGAAAAGGTTTTTTATAGTTGTGGTGGGAAAGGTGCAAATCAAGCATATGCCGCAGCAAAGTTGGGAGGGGAAGCGCTCCTTATCGGAATAGTTGGAAATGACGACTTTGGTAAAACCCTAATGGCAAACTTAGAGCAAGCGAAGGTTAATACGGAATCAATTCATACTGCTGCTGATGCCACAAGTGGCGTTGCTATCATCACCTTAGATAAGACGGGGGAAAATAATATTATTCTAGGCACTGGTGCTAATGGTGCTGTAAACAAAAGCTACATACAACAAAATAAAGAATATATACAAAACGCAAAACTACTAGTAATTCAATTAGAGGTTCCTTTAGAAGCGGTAAAAGAAGCTATTCAAATCGCTTTTGATAATCAAATCCCTGTACTTCTCGATCCAGCACCGGCACAAAAGTTGCCTTCGGATTTACTAGAAAAAATAGATTTCATAACTCCAAATGAAACGGAATTGACAAAGTTAACAGATGTTGAAGTTATTGATTTAGATTCAGCGATAGAAGCTTCAAAACAGCTTATCAATAAAGGGGTTAAAAACGTTTTTGCGAAATTAGGTAAAGAAGGAGTAGTTGTTGTTAATTCGGATCTAACCTATTTCCATATCGAAGGACATATAGTTGAGGTCAAAGATACGACATCAGCCGGAGATGCTTTTGCGGGGGCGTTAGCAAAGAAACTTGTGGATCAAGTTTCTTTGAAAGAAGCGGCTATTTTTGCAAATGAAGTAGCGGCAATGACAGTTACAAAATATGGCGCTCAAAAGTCAATCCCTAGTTTAGAAGAGTTAAATTCGATTGAAAATAAATCCTATAAAATAATGGAGGGATAAAATGATTATTGCAATCGGAGGAGATCATGCCGGATACCCGTTAAAGGTAGAGGTTATTAAATATTTAGAATCTGAAGGACATACGGTCAAAGACTATGGCAGCTACGACCCTAACCCAGTTGACTTTCCAGATATCGCTCAAAGTTTATGTCAATCCTTAAATAACGGAGAAGCTGAACGAGGTATTATGGTTTGTGGCACGGGCGTAGGAGCTGCCATTGCTTCCAATAAGATTCCAGGTATCCGCGCGGCGGTGTGCCATGATATTTATTCTTCTCATCAGTGTGTAGAGCACGACAATGTTAACGTAATGTGTTTAGGTGCACAAATTGTAGGCGATGTTTTGGCTAAAGAATTAATAGATTCCTATCTTTCAGCAGAGTTTAGCACAGAGGAACATTTTCGAAGAAGAGTAGAAAAGCTAGCTCAAATGGATCGTAGAAATTAATATAGGGGGAGTGTATAAAATGGCTACTCTACATTCAAAAATCAAGGGATGTATTGCAGGATCACGAATCGGATCTTCTATGGCAATGCCTACAGAACACATGCCAATTGACGATATTGATAGAAAATATGGGCGAATTGAAGAGTTGAGATCTGTAGAACAAAATGCTAAAAAATTCCGGTGGCCACATGGTCCGGAAACTCGTAAGAAACAATTTACTTATATGGAGGGTTCCACTGAAGATGGAATTGAGAGGCAGAAGCTTATTGCTGATGCCATTATCGAGAGACAAGAAAGAATTAATATCCATGATTTAGCACGGAGCTGGCAGCGAAATATCACAGAAGATAAATTTGGATATGCACTTCACTGGAGTGATAAGCAATTCTTCGACATGTTGAACGCCGGGATGCCGCCAAGTTATATTGGTTTATTCAGTCAATGGCCAGAAATTGTGACCTTTGCAAGAGGTTGTCACCCAATTGGTTTAATTAATGCAGGAAATCCTACTCAAGCAGAAGATGATGTATACAACATAGGGGGTATCTATCACCAGATTAATGGAACAGGGATGCAAACAGCTGCTGCGTATGCTGCAGGCATTGCGGAGGCATTGAAACCAAACGCCACTGTAGAATCCGTAATTAATGAAGTGCTTAGTCGTCTTGATAATTTTGTTAAAGAAGAATTCGAAACCGTTTTTGATTTTGCATATGGTTATGAAGATATAAAGGACATGAGAAAAAAGATTAATGAATATTTCATTTACAAATATGGTGAGAGAAAAAGTTCAGGTGAGGAAGTTGTATCACGAGGGTTAGCAATCTTCATTAAAACTAATGCTGATTTAAAGGCATCCATAATAGAAGCAGTTAACTTTGGAAGAGATACAGACTGTACTGCTGCTATTGCAGCTGGTATGGCGGGTGCGCTTTCTGGGGCAGAGGGGCTTCCACAAGGATGGATTGAACAAGTAGATAAGGCAACAGCGTATAATCGAAATGTTACTGTTTGTACAAGAACAATTGATGAAACCGCAGATGGTCTTTATAAAGCATTAGATACAAGTCTTAAAAATAAAAAAATGCAAGTTGATTTGTTTTCAAATCAACTAAACAATTAATAATTGCACTCCTAATAGGGATAAGGGGGGGATCAATTGAAAGTCAGCAAATACTACAAAATAATATTAGAGTTCTTGGCAACAAGCTTTCTATTATTATTATTTGGAAATGTGATTTTGCAAATTTTCGCACGGACCTTCTTGCCAAAGGTGCCTTCTTGGACAACGGAAGTGGGAAGCTATTTGTTAGTGTGGATAATTGCATTTGGTGCTGGGTTGCTAATACTGGATCGAGAACCAATTGGATTAAGGATGGTGATTGATCGGCTTCATGGAAAAGCTAAAAAAACTTTGAAAATAATTATCTTCGTTTTATCGGCATGGTTTTCTATAACATTAGCCTATGGGTCCCTGGCACTGGTAAAACGGGGTTCCACTATTTACACACCTGCCCTAAACTTACCCATGAGCTATATATATAGTGCACTAACTGTAATAGGCATATTGATTTTCTTCTCGATGACACTTTATTTATTAGCTCCCTTGTTTGAGAAGAAGGAGGGGGAAATCAAATGAGTGTGGCTTTGTTGGTATCTGGATTTTTATTAATGCTAATCCTGGGTTTCCCTATCATCTTTTCTATTGGGATTGCATGTCTATTCTATTTATTAATTAACGATGTTTCATTAGCTGTAGTCTCACAAGTTATGGTGAACTACCTTACAGATTTTGTACTATTGGCAGTTCCTTTATTCATTTTTGCAGCACAACTTATGAATGCAAGTGGAATGACTGGCCGTTTATTGAAGTTTGCTAGAAACTTAATTGGTCATATTAGAGGGGGGCTTGCACATGTAAATGTCTTAACAAGTATGATTTTTGCAGGAGTATCCGGCTCTGCTGTCGCTGATACCTCAAGTGTTGGAACAGTTATGATAAAAGCGATGAAAGATGAAGGTTATGAAACAGACTATGCTGCTGCTGTATCAGCGTCATCTTCCGTAGTGGGCCCTATTATCCCACCAAGTATTCCAATGGTTGTGGCTGGTGCCATGGCTGGATTATCTGTCACCCAACTCTTTATTGGCGGAATTGTACCGGGGATTTTGCTAGGGTTAGCGATGATGGTTGTAGTGGCAATTATCGCGAAAAAACGGGACCATCCTAAGTTTGAGCGTGCTTCTTACAAAACCATTATGCAAAGTTTTACAAACTCTATTCTTGACCTTGTGCTACCAGCAATAGTTATTGGAGGAATTGTATTCGGCTTATTTACTCCTACAGAAGGCGCAGCAGTTGCAGTTTTGGCAGCGATGGTATTAGGTGTAATCCATAAGGATCTTACTTTAAGAAAAGTCAGAGAATGTGCTTATCAATCTATCATCGTTAGTGCCGAAGTACTCTTAATCGCAGCGGTGGCTATATTATTTGGGTGGATTTTAATGTATGAACAAATTCCACAAAACCTAATTCAATATGTTACTGACATGGAGATGTCTAAGTACCTATTTTTGATCATAATTAATTTGATACTACTTGCATTAGGAGCTTTTATAGCAGGAATGGCTACTCTATTGATTGCTGTTCCTATCCTCGTTCCGATTGCGCCATTTTTAAACATGGATCCCTACCAAATGGTTGTCATGATTGTACTTGCAACTATGCTAGGTACGATCACTCCGCCAATTGGACCAGCGTTATTTATTATATCGAGTGTAAGTAAAAGGTCTGTTGGAGCTATTGCGATTCAGACTATTCCATTTTTGGTAGCTTGTGTGGTGGTATTGTTACTTGTAGCATTTATTCCAGCCGTTTCGTTATTTTTACCAGATTTGATTTATGGTAAATAAACTTTTAGGAGGGGAAGAAATGAAAATTAATTTTAAGAACGTTTTACCATTATTTTTTCTATCTGCATTTTTATTATTGGCAGGATGTGGAGAAGATGAGGCGGCTAATGGGGAAACGAATAACAATGATGGAAACGGTTCGAGTGACACACATGAATTAGTAATTGCTCACAACGGAGAAAAAGGTCTTAGTTGGACGTTAGGTATTGAGAAATTTGCAGAGTTAGCTGAAGAATATGCCGACGGTAAATTAGATATTAAAATTTATGATTCGGGACAATTAGGCTCTCAAGAACAAGTCTTGGAAAGTATCGAACTTGGCACTGTTGATATGACCTATGTATTCGAACCATTAACCCAGTGGGTTCCAGAAATAGGGGTTTATAATTTCCTGTTTTTATTTGATAGTGTGGAACATCTTCGGACAGTTGACGAGGGAGAAGTAGGACAAGAATTAAAAGAGTTAGTAAAAGAAAAAGCTGGAATGCGTGTATTAATGTCTTACCTACGTGATGGTAGACAGTTAACCACAAACAATCCAATTGAATCAGTTGATGATGTAAAAGGGCTTAAAATTAGAGTCGCAGGAAGTAATGTTGTAACAAAATCATGGGAAGCAATGGGGGCTACACCTGTCCCAATGCCAATGAATGAAGTGTTCTCAGCATTACAGCAAGGTGTAATTGAGGGCCAGGAGAACCCTATGTCGATTATTAATGCCAGAAATATTTATGAAGTTAATGATCATGTTGCTTTGACAAACCATCAATTCTCTCCAGTTTGGGTATTAATTTCTGAAGAAAAATATCAAGGCTTCCCAGAAGATGTTCAAGATGCAATTCAAAGAGCTTCCGAAGAAGCACAAGAATATGAATTTGAACTTGCAGAAGAAGAATGGGCGGAACAAAAGTCAATACTTGAGGAACAAGGAGTAACCTTCACAAATCCTGATGTTTCTGGTTTTAGAGAAGCTGTGGAATCTGTATATGAAGAGTATCCAGAATACGAATCTTACATTAAAAAAATAAAAGAAGCAAAATAGCATTTACCTTAAAAACAAGGAACCTTCTTTATGGAAGTGTTCCTTGTTTTTATCTGGGCCAGCGCAAGTTATACATCTGAATTTGACGTTCTTAAAAATGATAGATTAAAGCGTTAAATAAGGGTGAGATATAAATTTAAATGATAATTTCTTATACTTATGTCAGTCTCTTCTTCATATTTTACTTCACATCTCCCCCACACATTATTACAGGTGATAATTTTAATAATTTAAGCACTTACATATTACTCCTAGGGAAAATTTTAATTTTTCTATTTTAAAAGCGTTTTCATTATGTTATAGTTTCATTAAACCGGTTTAGTAAACCGATTTAGTAAAACGGTTTTGTTAAAGGATGACTTAAATGCCTATCAAAAAAACGACGATCAGTGATGTAGCAAAACATGCACAAGTATCGAAAAGTACGGTATCTCAATTTTTAAATGAACGATTTGAGTACATGAGAGAAGAAACACGAGAAAGAATTGAAAAAGCTATTAAAGAACTAAACTATCAACCGAACAACGTGGCACGAAGTTTAAAGCTAAAAAGCACGGCTACGATTGGAGTGATTGTGGCGAACATTCTTCATTCCTTTTCTACCCAGGTGATACGTGCCATTGAAGATAAATTAAATGAAAATGATTTTTCAACCATTATTTGTAATGCGGATGATGATCCGGCCAAAGAGAAGAAATACATCGAAACGTTATTAGCCAGACAGGTGGATGGCTTGATTGTATTTCCTACCAGCGGAAACCAGGAGCTCTATAAAAGATTGGCAGACTCCAATTTTCCAATCGTCTTCGTCGACCGCTATGTAAGTGATTTAAATGCCGATGCCGTCATGCTGGATAATGAAAAAGCGATTCATCTGGCGGTGGAACATCTATTAACCAATGGTTATGAAGATATAGCGGTATTAACTACTTCACTGGAAAATGCGGTTGTACCCCGGTTAGAGCGTATTCAAGGGTATCGGAGTGCAATGGAAAGGTTCGAGCTCCCTTTACGTGAAGATTACATCAAATCCATGGATCTTTCGGTTATGAAAGATGGGATAGCTGAACTTTTTCAGTTAGAAAAACCGCCACAGGCGATTGTTTCAGGAAATGACTTAACCTTAATGGAATTCTTAAAATATGCGTCAGAACATAATATGAAAATCGGTACGGACGTCGGTTTAGTCACCATCGATGAAGTGCCTTACGCGAGTATTCATAACCCGCCTCTCACGACGATTGCGCAGCCAACTTTTGAAATGGGGGAAAAGGCGGTAGAATTACTGCTTCATAAGTTCGATTCCAAAAAGAGCAATGATCCTAAAATATATCGGTTTGCTCCTTCTATTATTGTTAGAAAATCATCAGAGAAAGCAGGTGCACAATTATGAACGATATCATAACGATCGGGGATGCCATGATTACATTTGATCCCAGTTCTACTGGTCCCCTCCGGTTTTCCGGTTCTTTTAAGAGGAAGGTAGGGGGAGCTGAATTCAATGTTGCAATTGGATGTTCCCGGCTGGGTCTTAAGTCCGGATGGATTGGCCGTCTAGGGAAAGATGAATTTGGCCGATACATATATAACTTTGCCAGAGGAGAAGGCATTGATGTATCCGAGGTCAAGCTGGAAGAAGGTTACCCAACTTCCTTGAATTTTAAAGAAATTCAGGCCGATGGCTCTGGAAAAACGTTTTACTATCGCCATAAATCACCAACAGAGACATTACTTCCAGAGACCTTGAATGAAGATTACTTTAAACATGCGAAGCTGCTCCATATTACAGGCGTTTTCCCAGCGATTAGTGATCAGAATATTCGTGTGATTGATCAGGCTGTTACCTTAGCCCATAAACATGGTGTGAAAATTTCCATGGATCCGAATATTCGCTTGAAGCTTTGGACGAAAGAACAGGCGCGGGAAACGCTGTTGAAATGGATGCCTTACGTTGATTACTTACTGACTGGGCTGGACGAGGCTGAATTGCTGTTTGGTACAAGTGACGTATCGGAACTTATTGAAAGAGCGAAGCAGTATAATATCAGTCATTTGTTCGTCAAGCTTGGAGAAGGCGGTTCATTAGTCTGGACCGGCGATGAAACCATCGAAGCCCCAGCGGTCAAAGTAGACAAAGTAGCTGATACTGTCGGTGCAGGAGATGGATTTGATGCTGGAGTGATTTGTGGATTATTAAATGGCTGGGAGCCAAAACGAATCCTGCAATTTGCCAATACCATTGGAGCCATGGTCGTCGGCGTGTATGGAGATAATGAAGGCCTCCCGTATTATGAAGACGTCCTGGAAAGGCTCGGGGAAAAAGATTCTGTTGTAAGGTAGGTGACAAAAGATGCTTCAAGTGGCTCTGGATCGTTTGACTAAAAGTGAGTGTATTTCTATTACAGAAGAGACGTATGAATATGTCGATTTTATCGAGATTGGAACCGGCGTTATCAAGGAGTACGGGATGGATATTATTCGTGAATTTCGTAAGCGGTTTCCCGAAAAGCGGATTGTCTCAGATATGAAAACCTGCGATGCAGGAAAACATGAAACCCGCCAGGCGCTGGAAGCGGGAGCCGATATTACAACAGTAATGGGTTTTGCCCATGATCAAACCATTCTTGATTCCATTCAAGTAGCAGAAGAATTGGATAAGAAGGTTTTAGTCGATTTATTGCAGGTCCCACCCGAGCGATTGGCCAGATTGAAGGAATTAGGAGTAGAGCTAGTATCCGTTCATATCGGTAAAGACACACAAGGTCAGACAACTGGGGATTCCTTAAACCAATACGATGGCTTATCGGATGATTTTATGGTTTTTGCGGCAGGAGGGATCTCCCCGGAATCCGTTCAACATTTTGAAAAGCTTAATCCTGATGTCTTTATTGTAGGCGGTTACATCACGGGCGCTGATGATCCTGGTGAAGCCAGCCGCGTCATGAAGGGGGTGATTCCGAAGAAATGAAGAGCGTGTATTTTCAAATTATAGAAGAATTGAAGCAAGTAGCGGAACAGGTAGAAAATGAACAAGTAACTTCTTTCATAGAGGCCCTGAAGCAGGCCAAACGTATTTTTGTTTGTGGTGAAGGGCGATCAGGATTGATGGGGAAAGCTTTTGCGATGAGGTTGATGCATGCAGGTTATCCCGTTTATGTGACCGGGGAGACGATTACCCCAAGTATTCAGGAGGGTGATCTGCTTGTTGCCATCAGTGGGTCGGGAAACACTCCCTCCGTTGCCCTCGTAGCCGAGCAGGCAGCTAATTCAAATGCTGACGTTCATCTAGTCACGACAAATAAAGAATCCAGGATTCAAAAAATAGCCAACCATCAAGTGATTGTACCAGCAGCTACAAAGCATCGTAGAAAAGAGGAGCCAGCGACCATTCAGCCGATGGGCAATCAATTTGATCAATCGGTTCATCTATTACTGGATGGTGTCGTCATTTCCATGACCAGCGATGAAAAGGATATTCATGACTTGATGAAAAGGAATCATGCCAATCTGCAATGAGAGGGAGAGAATATGTCAGATATCGTTGTACAAAAAGATGAATTAAAGTCTTTGGTTATCAAAAAATTAACGGGCGCAAAGGTGAATGAAGAACACGCCAAGGTTGTTGCAGATGTACTCGTTCACGCAGACCTTCGCGGGGTAAGTTCACACGGGGTATTGCGTACCGAGCACTATGTGAAAAGACTGGGAGAAGGGGGCATGAACCCAAACCCGGAATTCCATACCGAGCAAAAAGGTTCTTCCGCTATCTTATTTGATGGCGATAACGGAATGGGCCATTTGATTACCAGAGAAGCGATGGACCATGCCATTCAGCTATCAAAAAACAACGGCATTGGAATCGTCGGGGTCGTTAACAGCAGCCACTGTGGAGCATTGTCCTATTTTGCCCAACAAGCAGCAGAGCAGGATACCATCAGCATGATCGTGACACATACCGATAGTGCCGTCGTACCGTTTGGGGGAGCTGACTCCTATTTTGGGACAAACCCAATTGCGTACGGGTTTCCAGCAAGTAAACACCGTCCAATTATATTAGATATGGCAACCAGTAATGTTGCTTTAGGGAAGGTACTGCATGCCAGAGAAACAGGCAAAGAGATTCCGAATAACTGGGGCGTAGATGAAAATGGTACGCCAGTTACCGATCCCAACCAGGTGAAACACTTACTGCCAATCAGCGGACCTAAAGGCTATGGGCTGGGCCTTGTTGTCGATGTGTTAACAGGCGTATTAACTGGATCTGCGTTTGGACCAAACATTACCACCATGTATGGAGACTATAAAAACTATCGTCGCTTAAGTCACACCATCATAACCATCAATCCAGGTTTGTTCATTGATAAAAAAGAATTCATGCAAAACATGGATAAGATGATTGATGAGTTACATGACGTCAAACCAGCAGAAGGTTTTGATTCTGTAATGGTGCCTGGGGAACCGGAACAGCTGAAAGAAGAAGTAAGAAAAGAGGAAGGAATACCGGTTCCAGAAAGTATTTACAACTATTTGAGTTCGTAAGTTAAGAGGGCAAAACCTCTGCTTTATATTAATCTATTAAAAATGGGAGGATACTTTTCATGAAGAAATTACTAAGCTTTTTGGTCGTATCTGCACTGATTTTGGTTTTAGCTGCCTGTGGCGGAGATGGAGAAGAAGCATCAGGATCTGGAGAGACAATCACTTGGAAAATGGGACACTTATCTAACGAAGATCACCAATGGCATAAAACAGCAGAAAAGTTTGGTGAGCTGGTTAATGAGAAAACAGACGGGAAGTTAGAAATCGATATTTATCCTAATGAGCAATTAGGTTCTGAAACTGAAGTCCTAAATGGAATTGAAGCTGGTACCGTCGATATGACGATTTCCGGTGAAACGATGCAGAACTGGGCACCAGAAGCTGCATTAATGGCCGTGCCTTACGCCTTTACTGGGCAAGAGCACTTGCAAACGGTAGTAGAGGGCGAAATCGGTGGAGAAATCGAAGCGTCTGTGAAAGAGAATGTTGGCGTAACACCACTTTACTATCATATGCGTGCACCTAGAAACTTGACTTCCAATAAACCAATTGAATCCCCGGAAGATTTAGGTGGATTTAAGATGCGTGTACCAAACGTACCATTATTCATGGATGCTTGGGAAGCTGCTGGAGCTAGACCACAGGTAATGGATTTCAGTGAAGTATTTACCGGGCTGCAACAAGGGGTTATTGATGGTCAGGAAAACCCGGTTGACTTGATTCAAAGTGCCAGCTTCCCTGAAGTACAGGATTATGTAAACGTTACCGAGCACGTATATTCCTGGATCTATGTGGTTGTAGGAAATGAGCAGTTCAATTCCCTTGATGAAGATATGCAGAAAGCTGTCCAAGAAGCAGCAGCGGAAGCGCAAGAATATGGCTTGGAACTATATGAAACAGAAACGGCAGAAATTGAGCAGGACCTTAAGGATCAAGGAATGGAATTTGTTGAAGTAGATCAGGAAGCTTTCGGAGAAGCTATGAAGCCAGCTGTGGAGGAAAGCCTGTCAGACGAGCAACTTGAACTTTATCAAAGAATTGTAGAAGCAGGACAATAACAACTTTCCAGGTAACATACCATTCTATTAAAGGGTGGTATGTTACCCATTATAAAGGGTGAGCAACATGCAGGCAGTTAACATTCTTAGTCGAATACTAAAGCTTTTGACCATTCTCTGTTTTACCGCCCTCGTTATCGTTGTCATCATACAAATCACAGGGCGTTACTCCCCGTTTACATTTGTTTGGACAGAGGAGCTTTCACGTTTCTTATTTATCTTTTCCATTGCCTTTGCCGCACCAATTGCGATGGAGCAACGGGAATATGTTCGAGTCGATTTATTCCTCTCCATTCTTCCAAAAAAGGCAAAAAAATATGTTGAGGCATTGATTTACCTTATCGTAGGTTTGTTCTCTGCTTACCTGGTATCTTATGCGTATGAGTTTTCCTTACTAGGTAAAAATCAGGCGTCTGCCACGCTTTCGATTAAAATGTTCTACATTAATATAAGCATGGTTATTTTATTTGTGTTTTTAGCACTGTATAGTTTTATCAATATTTATGCCTTACTCACAGGCCAGCACGAAGAGGAAGAAGGTGTTCAACTATGATGGCCGCCATATTGTTTGTAACCTTTATCGCTTTAATATTTCTCAGCGTTCCCATCGCCTTTAGTTTAGGCTTATCTTCCCTTGTCTATATATGGATCGCTGATATTCCGTTAAATGTCATCCCTCAGAAAATGTTCGGGGGCATTAACTCCTTTACGTTACTTTGTATTCCCGGGTTCATTCTGGCAGGGAATTTAATGAATGCCGGTGGTATTACCGAACGAATCATCGATTTCGCAAACAAGCTTGTGGGCCATATCCGTGGTGGCTTAGGTCTGTCAAATGTGGGTGCATCCATGGGATTTGCCGGTATCACTGGGACGGCGCTGGCGGATACTGCGAGCATCGGGTCGGTAATGATCCCCGCAATGAAAAAAGAAGGGTATGATGCTCCTTTTTCAGTAGCTGTAACTTCATCCTCTTCTACTATTGGGCCGATTATCCCGCCTTCGCTTCCGATGATCATCCTAGGGACACTTGCAACGGTATCGATCGGGGATTTATTTATAGCAGGTACAATCCCTGGTCTATTACTTGGACTTAGTTTAATGGCCGTTACTTATATCATTTCGAAAAAGAATAATTATCCGAAAGGCGAACGTCAAAAGTTCTCCGTCATTGCCAAATCATTCTTTGGCGCTTTTTGGGCTCTGATGATGACAGTGATCATTTTGTTCGGAATATTAAGCGGGTACTTTACACCAACCGAAGCATCTATCGTGGCTGTTGTGTATGCCTTGCTAGTCGGTCTTTTTATCTATCGTGACCTTAAGCTGCATATGCTTCCGAAAATTCTCCTGGATTCTATGGTCAGTACAGCTGGGATTTTGGTTTTAGTTGGAATGGCCAACCTATTTGGATGGATTCTCGTTAGTGAACAAATTCCACAATTGGTCGCAGACTCCATTCTTGCCATCTCCGAAAATCCGATTATCGTTATTCTGCTGCTTAATGTGTTGTTGTTATTTGTTGGAACGTTCATGGAGACGATCGCAGCACTTGTTATCCTGTTTCCGGTATTACTGCCGGTTGCAATGGAAATCGGAATGGACCCAATACAGTTTGGGGTGTTGATGGTGCTCAACTTGATGATTGGTTTATCTACTCCTCCAGTGGGCGTTTGTTTATTCGTTGCCTCCAGTATTGGAAAAGTATCCTTAGGTCAGGCGTCTAAGGCATTATTGCCATTCTTAGGCGTTAGTTTACTCGTTTTATTAGCGGTAAGTTTCATTCCAAGTATAACGCTATATTTACCAAGCTTATTTGATTAATAAGAAGGAGGGTTGGTCATGAAAGCGATTCAAGTAAAAGAACCAGGCACCCTGAAAGTTGTTGAAATGGAAGAGCCAGCGATTGAGCAATCCAATCAAGTGAAAATACGGATGAAAGCTATGGGGATATGTGGATCGGATATGCACATTCTTCATGGGGAAAATCCTTTTGCCAGCTATCCGCGTGTGATTGGTCATGAAATTGCCGGGGAAATTGTCGAAACTGGAGATGCTGTTTCTGACCTGTCTGTAGGGGACAAAGTGGTAGTCGAACCAATGACTTCCTGCGGGGAATGCTACGCCTGCCGACAAGATCGTCCAAACGTTTGCGAAAACGTACAGGTTTACGGCGTACACAGGGAAGGCGGAGGCCGTGAATTGATGGTCATGCCAGAACACCTCGTCCATAAATTAAACAATCAATTGGACTGGCCTGAAATTGCCTTGATTGAACCCTTTACGATTGGGGCACAGTCCATCTATCGCGGCCAAGTGCAAGAAGGGGATTATGTCTTCATCATCGGTGCTGGACCGATTGGTTTATGTTGTTTGAAAATGGCAAAGCAAGCCGGTGCTAAGGTCGCAATTTCAGATTTCAATGATCAACGCCTTGATTTTGCCAAAGAGTGGGGAGCCGATCATGTTATCAACCCGCAAAACTCTAAAGTAGAAGAAGAGGTGTTTAACTGGACTGGTGGAATGGGTGCCAATGTTGTCATCGATGCCGTTGGTTTTCCGCAGACAGTGGAACAAGCGATAGAAGTGACTTCCGTCGCGGCTCGAGTGGTTTTACTTGGTTTTGATACGAAAATGTCTGAAATTGCTCAAGTGAATATTACCAAGAAAGAGTTGACCATCTGCGGTTCCCGTTTACAAACTCACCGCTTCCCGAAAGTAGTTGAACTGTTTAACACGCTGGAGTTTGATGTGAAAGATTTGGTGAGTCACCAATTTGAATTAGAGGAAGCAGAAAAGGCATTTGAATTAATGGACAACGCGTCACCAGATGTTCGTAAGGTGATTATTAATCTATAAAGCTATTTATTTGGAAGAGGTATGCAAGGAGGCATAGTCTATGAGGATGACGATGCGCTGGTTCGGCGAAGGAAATGACCGAATCCCATTGGAACATATCAAGCAAATCCCAGGAGTTGAAGGTGTTGTCTGGTCCTTACATGATATTCCGGCCGGTGAGGAATGGCCGATGGTACGAATTTCAGAAGTGAAGGAACAGGCGGACCGCCACGGACTGAATATTGATGTCGTTGAAAGTGTCAATGTGCATGAAGATATTAAACTTGGTCTGCCGACACGGGATAAATATATCGAAAACTACATCAAAACGATTGAAAAACTGGCCAAGGTCGGTGTGAAGGTCATTTGCTATAATTTTATGCCGGTCTTTGACTGGACTCGTACCGATTTATTCAAGGAAATGGAAGATGGCTCAACCGCTTTATTTTTTGAGAATGATAAATTGAAAGATATCGAACCGATGGAATTGGTGAATACCATTTCCGAAAACTCCGCTTATACGATGCCTGGCTGGGAGCCGGAAAGGCTCGCTGATCTGGCCGATCTATTTGAAAAATATAAGAACGTAACGGAAGAGGATTTATGGGAAAACCTTCAGTATTTCTTAGAAAAGGTGATTCCGGTCGCAAGGGAAAATGATATTAAAATGGGGATCCATCCCGATGATCCGCCATTTTCTGTATTTGGCCTCCCGCGTATTATCACGAATAAGCAAAACCTTGAGAGATTCTTAAAGCTGGTGGATGATCCGTATAACGGCCTTACCCTCTGCAGTGGTTCCTTAGGCGCCAATCCGGAGAATGATGTAGCCGATATGGTCCGGGCGTTTTCTGACCGCATCCATTTTGCACATATTCGTAATGTCAAAACCTATGAGAATGGTGACTTTATTGAAACGTCCCATCGTACACAGGACGGTTCCGTCGATATCTATGAAATCGTAAAAGCTTATCACGAAATAGGTTTCACTGGTTATGCACGTCCTGATCATGGGCGTCACATTTGGGGAGAAGAATGTCGACCTGGTTACGGCCTGTATGATCGGGGATTAGGCATTATGTACTTATGGGGCATATGGGATTCCCTCAAGAGACAGGAAAAAGAGGTGGAGTAACATGTTGACTCTGAACGAAAATGTAAAAGGAAAAGTAGCTGTCATTACAGGGGGCAGCGGCGTGCTTTGTAGCGCCATGGCTCGGGAGCTTGGCCGTCAGGGTGCAAAGGTTGCCGTTTTAAACCGTAATATTGAAGCGGGTAAACAAGTGGAACAGGATATTGTGGACGCTGGAGGAGAAGCCTTGGCGGTTTCCTGCGATGTTCTTGATGTGGAAAGTGTTCGTGAAGCGGAACAAATCATTACGGAAAAATTAGGTGTCTGCGACATATTGATCAACGGAGCCGGCGGCAATCATCCAGACGGAACGACGACAAACGAAACACTGAAGCCGGAGGATTTAGAGAACAAGGATATTTCTACGTTCTTTGATATGACCAACGACGGGTTTCAATTTGTTTTTAATTTAAATTTAGTTGGAACGTTTATCCCTACGCAAGTCTTCTCGAAAAAAATGATGAATCGTAAGGGAGCAACAATCATTAATATGTCATCGATGAGTGCCCCGTCTCCGATGACGAAAGTGCCAGCCTATAGTGCAGCAAAAGCAGGAATTGAAAACTTTACCCAATGGCTGGCTGTTCATATGGCCGATGTTGGCATCCGTGTTAATGCCATTGCACCAGGCTTCTTCCTGACCGAGCAAAACCGTAAACTATTGCTGAATGAAGATGGTTCTTTAACGGAACGTTCCGATAAAATTATCAGTCATACCCCACAGCAACGATTCGGTAAGCCGGAAGATTTACTTGGAACGTTGCTTTGGCTGGCAGATGAGGATATGTCAGGATTTGTAACAGGTATTACTATACCTGTTGATGGTGGATTCATGGCATATTCCGGTGTATAACACGGTCTGAGCGGAAAGGAGTTTTATAATGAGTAAGGAAGCTTTATTAGAGCGACTAGTATCATCGGGAATTGTAGCGGTAGTGCGAAAAGTAGATACAGAAAAGGTGCATCACGTCGTCCAGGCATTTGTCGATGGCGGCGTATCAAGTATTGAAATCACCATGGAATCTGAAGGGGCTGTACGAATTATTCGTGAGCTCAAGGAACGCTATGGGGATACGGTGTTAGTTGGAGCCGGAACGGTATTAAATAAGGATCAGGCAAAAGAAGCAATCGACGCAGGATCTGACTTTGTCTTCGCCCCAACCTTAGATAAGGAAACGATTGAATACACCAGAAGCCAGGGAGTCATCATGATTCCAGGTGTATTTACACCAACCGAAATCTATCAGGCTTATCAATGGGGAGCAAATATGGTGAAAGTATTTCCAGCGACCGTAGTCGGTCCTCAATTTTTCAAAGATGTCAACGGACCGCTCGGCCATATTCAGAAAATGCCGACCGGAGGAATCAACCTCGAGAACCTGGGCGACTTTTTAAGAGCTGGCGCCGTTGCAGCTGGTGTCGGTGGTTCTCTTGTGAATAAAACTATGATTGAACAAGAGGATTGGCAAGGGTTGAAAGAATTAGCTAAAAACTATGTAGATAAAGTTGCTGAGGTGCGCTCAGAAAAATAATAGGTTAGTAGAGGGTCTTCTGATTAGGAGGCTCTTTTTTTGTGAAAGTGTATGGAAGTGCCCCTCCCTAGTTAGGGAAAGGCACGATTTAACTACTATCATCTTTGCTTTTTTTCGTCTAAGGGGTAACCTTACACATTTCCATTGCTTGGCAGTCAATTCCTTTTCGAGACGTTTTCAAATGTAGTAGTCTTCCTGTTGACCTATTTGAAGTGGTTTACCGAGGCCACAGGGTAAGAAAAGAAAGATCGCTTGATGGCACCATCTGGCTGATGGCTATATTTACGGGCATATTCATAAGCAGTATGTCTTCAATGG
Source organism: Thalassobacillus devorans (assembly GCF_900176565.1). Taxonomy (GTDB): domain Bacteria; phylum Bacillota; class Bacilli; order Bacillales; family Halobacillaceae; genus Thalassobacillus; species Thalassobacillus devorans_A. The sequence goes on along the minus strand of NZ_FXEH01000005.1, from coordinate 583,731 downwards.
AAAAATGGTGGTCAATACACGGATCGTTGGTTTCCTTTTGATGAATTGGCCCAGCAATCTAATATATTGTTAGATATCAGGGAGAATGGGGGCAAGCCTTCATTGTAAGGACGACTTATAATTTAGCTGGATTACTAAAAGATATAGAAGCTTCTGATTACCCTCTGATAGATGTACTGCTGAACTTATTAATGAACGCATCAGTGTAAAATCCTGCCCTTATTATGGGGATAGGCTTTTAATACGTTTTCTCTATATTTGAAAAAGTTGGAGAATTTCGATGCCTTTTGTAGTAAATAGACATAACATATATAGATCCCCGTTTTCAGTATAAATCTATGAATCTCACGATACATATAAGTGCTCGTATACATTATTAAGAATAAATTAAGAGCTGACATAATTTTTGCTTTTATGATAATTCGTCATTACCTATCACATATTTCATGGTTCATGAGGCTAATTGGAGACCTCGTGAGTCAGCGTTATTTATTCTTCCCTGCAAATAAAAAAATACGTGAAATTAAAGTTTATACTTGTTAGGCTACACCCCTATAAGATAAAGAAGCAGATTCTCTTACATCCTAGAGAATTCCTTTATATATGTTTTTAGGATTCGTTTTAAAACAAGTTAAATGAACTTTTGTTAAGGTCGGTCTTTTTATGAAGAATCTATCTGCTGACTTATTAGCTATTATAAGCTGACCCCAGTACGTTTTCGCACTAAATTTTGTGGGAGGCACTTTTATTTGGATTTTATTTATTAAGATTAAGCATTACAGCAATTTAGCTTTTTCTTTTCCTTCCTACCCCGGTTCTTTAAAGCATCTACAATTTCTTTGTGATGAAGCTTTATGCTAAAAAGTTGGTGGTGTCATAATCCACATGGCTTCCAAGGGGCCTTCGCCTATATTTTTCCACCCATGTAATTGACGACTACAAAATGTTATAGAATCGCCTTCATAAAGAATATATTCTTTTTCTTCAATAGACAATTTCATTTCTCCTGTAAGTATTACGATACATTCTTCTTCACTTTTATGCGTATACTGTGTTCCACTTCCGCCACCTGGTTCAATTTTTGAATATATAACTTGAAGCTTTCCTTCTAAGCCTGTTAATAAATAATCTTTCGTATTTTCTGGTTTAGGAAATGTTAATTGGCGGCGGTTTTCTTTACGAATTAATGTAATATCATTATTTGGCTTAAATTCATATCCATTTTCAAATAAGGAACCTAATGATGTATTTAGGGCTTGGGTAATTTTTTGGATTGATGCAACAGATGCTTTTGTTATACCTCTTTCAAATTGACTGATAAAGCTGGGGGTAAGGTTTGTCTGTTTAGCGAGCTTATTAATCGTTACCCCTTGTTCCATTCTTATAACTCGTAATTTTTCCCCGATTGAATTTGTCTGATCCTCCATCACTTTTGCCACTCCTTAATGTCGTGTCGTCAACGTCTATATCCATTAATATAACAGGATATGGATGCAAGTAAAATTATCATTTATAACAATTGCAATGTTTAAAATATTCTGTATATTGTGTTGACTGGAGAATTCCCTGAGATTATAATGAGATAAAATTAAGTATAGGTTAATTAACTAATACTTAATTAATTTCTTGAAAGGGTGGAAAAATGAAATATCCTCATTTGTATTCTTCACTTGATATTGGAAAATTAACGATTAAAAATCGTATTATGACGAGTGGGCATCAAACGACGCTTGTTGATGAGCATCTTCCAACCGATGATTTTGTCGCCTATCATACGGAACGTGCTAAAGGCGGGGTAGGATTAATAGTTATGGAAGCTCATGGTGTTCATAAAACAGGACTTAACACCCCTCACGCTATTGATGCATCCAACCCTGAAATTATAAAAATCCACTCGGAGCTTGCGGATAATGTACATAAGTACGGTTCTCGGCTGTTTGCACAATTAATGCACAATGGAAGAGAGGCCTATCCGAGTGATGATCAAACAGTTACCGTAGCACCTTCAGCCATCCCTACAGAACGGTTTCATACTATTCCAAGAGAACTCGAGGAAGAAGAGATTGAAGATATTATTGAAGGCTTCGTAAAATCGGCTATTCATTGTAAGGAAGCCGGGGTAGATGGGGTAGAGTTGGTAGGTTCTCATGCATATCTATTAGCACAATTTTGGAGCCCAAAAATGAACATTCGAAAGGATCAATGGGGAGGATCATTCGAAAACCGATTGAGGTTCGCCAGAGAAGTGATCAAGCGGGTGAGATCTGCTGTTGGGAGTGATCTCACACTGGGAATGCGAATATCGTTAGAATCGATGGACGACGTTGGTGCATCTACAGAAGAGTCACTTAAAATAATCAGACATTTAAATGACCTTGGTTTACTGGATTACTGGAGTTTAGTTATAGGATCCTCAGCTACACACAAAGGCAGCTCATTTATTGTACCCCCTCAAACTGAGTCAGCAGATAACCTTTTTCACAGAACAAATGAAGTACGAAAAATTATAAATCCTCTCCCTTTAATCATTACCTCCAGAATATATCAACCTGCTATTGCCGAGAATATGCTGGCGCAAGGAATAGGTGATGTGATGGGAATGACGAGGGCATTGATTGCAGATCCCCACATGCCCAACAAAACGCTTGAAGATAAAGAAGATCAAGTGATTCCTTGTATTGCATGTAACCAGGGCTGCATTGGCCGTTATCAAGAACATTTACCAATCCGGTGTACAGTGAATCCTAGAACAGGACGAGAACGATACTTTGATGAAGTTGATTCAGCCGAAGTTTCCCGCAATGTAACTGTGGTAGGGGGAGGTCCTGCTGGCTTAATAGCTGCTATCATTGCAAAAAAAAGAGGACATCAAGTAGAAATTATCGAGGCCAAAAAAGATTTGGGCGGTCAATTAAAGGTGATGTTAGGCGCGATTCACAAAGAACAAGTTGAGACTTGGCATGATTTTTTAATTAATGAAGTGAAAAGGCTGGAAATTCCTGTCCATTTAGGTAAGCGCTTTCACGCGGATGAGGTAAAAAATAAAGAGGTAGACGCTTTAATTTTAGCCACAGGGTCTAAACCGTCAGTCCCGGCATTCAGTACAGATTTAGAATATACCGTGTACTCTGCCTGGGATGTATTGAAGGGTCAAGAAATTATGGAGGAATCTGTTTTGGTTATTGATTGGAAAGGAGACTGGCCTGGAGTAGAAGCAGCAGAATACTTGGCAAGTCAAGGAAAAAACACAGAGTTGGTTTCTGCAACCTATGGGATTGGAGAATCATTACAGCAGTATATTCGGCACAAAGCATTAGAAAATTTGGATAAGTATGGTGTCAAACAGACCCCTCAATTTAAGTTGGTAGATATGGAGAGTAATAGATTGAAATTAAAGCATCTGTTTAGTGGGAGGGAAGAAATAAGACACCCAGAGGCTGTTGTACTGGCTATTGGGAATGATTCAACTGATTCTCTGCAACTGTATAGAAGTTTAAAAGGACAGCTGAAAGAAGTTCACCGTGTAGGAGATGCGTACAGCCCAAGATCATTGGATGAGGCGGTTTGGGAGGGCTTCAACACAGGGATGAAAGTTTAATTCATCTACATGAAATAAAAGAAGAAGGAGAATGAGTATGGGAGAATTTCTATTCACATTATCTTATGGTGGTTCACTTGTGCTAATGGCGTTCTTTGTGAAATGGATGTTGAGACGCACTCAGACAAAAGACTCTTCCAAAATCAATGAAGAGGAGGAGATTATTTAAACATGGTTTATGCTATTGGTGTCTTAGCCTCGTTTCTAATCTATATCCTTATCGGTGTATTTCTTTCCAGGAACATATCTAATGTTGCTGATTATTATGTCTCCGGAAGAAATGCTTCCACTTTGATGATTACAGGATCACTTGTTGCATCTTTTTTAAGCACTGTTTCCTTTATGGGAGAGGTAGGTTTTTCATATGATGGGTATCCCATTTTACTGCTTATCTTAACGATTTTTAATGCAAGCGGTTATGTTCTCGGTGTCTTTTTATTTGGCAGGTATCTTAGAAGAAGTGAAGCTCTTACCATTCCGGAGTTCTTTGGAAGAAGATTTAATTCTCATAAGGTTCGCAGAGCGGCAGGGATTACGACTATCGTTGGTGTGTCAGCTTATTTAATAGCTGTTACACAGGGAGGGGCACTTTTATTAGGGTCTATTTTGGACGTACCTTACTCCGTTGCTTTAGTGATTATGTGGATTGCCTATACGTCTTTTACCTTCTTATCAGGAGCAAAAGGTGTTCTATTCAATGACACGATTATGTTTTTTATTTTTGTAGTGGCGACTGCTATATCTATACCTTACATAATTTATGTAGCGGGTGGATGGCCGGACGCACTTATAAAAACGGCTGGTCTCGAGTCAAGACCTGATGTTTTGACTTGGCATGGGCTGACAGGAGATACAGCCTATATGGGAACTCCTACGGAAGCACTTATTTGGGCAATTATTCTAGGGCTTGTGTGGGGAACGGTTGTTTCAGTAAGTCCATGGCAAACAAGCAGGTATCTTATGGCCAAAAATGAGCATGTAGCTATTCGGTCTGGTATTATAGCGATGATCGCTTTAATGTTCATTTATTTCTTCTTGCAAATCGGTATTTCTGCAGTAGCGACTATAAACCCAGGAATCTCACCATCAGAAAAAGTCTTTGTATGGTCAGCTATAAATATATTGCCTACCTCGCTAGGAATCCTAGCATTAACAGGTATAATGGCTGCTGCTCTCTCTTCTTGCTCTACATTCCTTCAATTAATAGGGAATAGTGTCGCCCATGACTTGATTTTTAAAGACAGAAAAGATTCAACCGCTTTAAGGTCAAGTAGAATATCTATGCTCGTAGTAAGTATTTTCATATTTGGTATAGCTCTATGGCAGCCACCCGCAATCATGTGGATAGGGTACTTTGCAGCCACTTTATTTGCTGCTTCATGGGGACCGGTTGCATTTTCAAGTATTTATTCCAAACATGTAAATAAAGAAGGTGCTTTTTGGGCAATTATAATGGGATTTGTTGGTGTTATTATTGGAGAACTATTAAGTAAAGCAGGAGTTATTTTACCGGTTTATTTAAATTCAGCCATACTAGGTGGGGTTTTATCTATAATTTCCTTAATCATCGGTTCTAAATTAGGGACGATTACAAATGAGGAAAAGATATTCAGGGAAAAACTGTTGCAGCCTCCAAAGGAATTTATGGGCAGAGGTGATATGTCGACTACAAATAAATACCCAAATATATTAGTTGTCAGTGGTACGACCCTTATTTTCCTTACATTAGTCTTTTATTATATTCCGCTATATATGTAAAAAATACATGTAAAAGCTGTCCTGGCAAAAAGGGCAGCTTTTAAGTGTGGATTGGATTTTTGGTTGTTTAAATATTAAACTTCACACAAATCGACTGAATAGTCGATAATATTACAAAATTCTGAAAAATATATTGATTTTTTAATAATTAACCGTTATCATTGTTTTAAATGAAAAATAAAACGTTATTTCACATAGTGAAACACCAAGAAATTCTAATTAAGGGATGGTTATATTGAAATTTAGTTATAAACCTGCTGGTGACTCATCCATTTTGATGGAATTAGAAGTAGAAATTAATGAAAGCACTAATAGGCGTCTTATTAGTTTAGCTGATTTTATTGAGCAAAATGAGCAGGATGTTTTTGGTGAAGTGATTATTGGGTATCGCTCGCTACTCGTACAATATAATCCCCTCCAAATCTCTTATTCCCAAGCAATCGATAAACTAAAAAATATAGATGTAATAACAGATAAACTGAGCCGTGATGAAGGGAGAGAAATTGAAATCCCTGTCCTTTATGGAGGGGAGTATGGGCCAGACTTAATAAGTGTCGCCTCCCATAATAACCTATCAACCGAAGAAGTCATCTCCATTCACTCAGAATCCCGATATTTAGTTTATTTTTTAGGCTTCACCCCTGGCTATCCTTTTTTAGGTGGAATGTCCTCAAAAATAGCAACCCCGCGATTAGAAAAACCACGCATTTCAATACCTCCAGGCAGTGTAGGTATAGCAAACAATCAAACAGGGATTTATCCTGTGGAAAGTCCAGGTGGATGGAGACTAGTCGGACGAACCCCTGTAAAATTATACAATGCTGAAGCAGAAGACCCCTTTTTGCTCCATCCCGGTGATCATGTCACATTTAAACAGGTGGCATTGGATGAATTTGAACATATCAAAGAACAAGTTGCTTCGCAAAATTACACCCCAAATATCAAGCATAATAAGAACAAAAATATAGAGGCTACTTCTTAGAAAGGGGGAGACTGATATTTTTGAGATAATTAATCCAGGAGTTTTTACAACCATACAAGATTTAGGTAGGACGGGATACCAAAAATATGGACTTGCCGTGGCAGGATCAGCGGATCAATATTCCCATCGGATAGCCAATATTCTTGTAGGAAACCCTGAATCTTCAGCGGTTTTGGAAATAACGCTTATGGGTTTAAAAATGAAAGCTATAAAAGAAGCGATTATAGCCGTTACAGGAGGGGATCTTAATTTCACTATCAATGGAGTTTTAGCCCCATTGTGGAGCTCACTAACGGTTAAAGAGGGAGATATCCTTCAATTCAATGGGTGTAAGTCTGGATGCAGAGCGTACTTAAGCATAGCGGGAGGAGGCGTTTCCGTCCCAAAAGTACTTGGCAGTAAATCTACTGATACGGTTGGAGGCATAGGTGGTATGGAAGGAAGAGTATTAAAAAAAGATGATATTATTCCTTCAAATGAACAGCCGATTCAAGACTTCAAAGGAATCAGACGCCGATTACCAGATCATTTGATTCCTGAATATACGAACACTTTTCATCTAAGAGTTGTGCTTGGCCCTCAGGAAAATGCTTTCAAGGAAGAAGCTATTCAAACATTTTTAACTTCTACTTATAAAGCAACAAAGGACGTAAACCGAATGGGTTGTAGGTTAGAAGGTCCGGAAATTGAGCATATAGCAGGAGCTGACATTATTTCAGAAGGTATCTTTTTCGGTGCCATTCAAGTGCCTAAAAATAGACAGCCCATCGTTTTTCTAGTCGGTAGGCAAAGCATAGGTGGATATACAAAGATCGGAGGTGTCATAACAACCGACTTACCAAAACTCGCCCAAGTCAAACCTGGAGATAGTATAACCTTTGAACAAACCACAGTTGAAGAAGCTCATGAATTGTTGAGGGAGAAAGAAAAAGATTTATCGATTATGAAAACATACTCTTACAGATGAACAGGAGCGGTGAAAATGAGTAAAACGATTGATTTGAATTGTGATATGGGGGAAAGCTTCGGTGTTTATAAACTTGGATATGATGATGAAGTCATCCCATTGATTTCTTCCGTGAATATTGCCTGTGGATTTCATGGTGGAGACCCTAATATTATGGATCATACTGTGGCTATGGCAAAGAAATACGGAGTTGGGGTCGGTGCCCATCCTGGCTTTCAAGATTTAATTGGTTTTGGACGTCGTAATATTGATGTGGAAAGAATGGATTTAATGAATGTGATTATCTATCAGATCGGGGCAATAAATGCTTTTTGTGAAAAACATGAGGTATCCCTTCGTCATGTGAAACCACATGGCAATATGAACAATATGGCAGATACCGATGAGGAAATGGCAACAAACATTGTAGATGCCATTCTAGAAATAAATGAGGATTTACCCTTAATGGTCAAACCCAACTCACAATTACACAAGGTTGCAGAAGCTAAGGGTTTGCCTTTTGTTTTAGAGATTTTTGCCGATAGAGAATACAATAATGACATTTCTTTGGTTTCAAGAAAGAATAAAGATGCTGTTATTCATGATCCTGATAAAGTAGCTGATAGAGTACTTAAGATGGTCACAGAAGGTAAGGTCACCACAATCACTGGAGATGAAATACAGGTAGAAGGGGAGAGTATATGTGTGCATGGAGATACGCCCACTGCTTTAGAAATGATAAAAAGGATAAAGCACAAGCTTGAAAGCAGAGATATTAATATCAAACCATTTAAAGTAGGTTAGGAGGTGTTTGTATGGGATGGTTGGCTGATACTTGGCTGCTTCTACTGATGTTATTTTTACCAACCTTTTTATCTGTAACTTTAGGTACCTACTGGTTAAAGCATGAACGATTTCCGTGGGAAAACTCTTTAATTGAAGAAAAAAACAGGAAAAGTGAATAATTATCAACCTGAAAGAGGTGCAGTATGGATAATTTCTTAATTATTATTGGATTTTCTCTTGTCATGGTTGTCATGGGCTTCATTGCTGTAATATCACACCTGAAATCAAAAGATTTAAGTTCCTTTTTTGTAGCATCCAGGGGAAGTAAATGGTATTTAATTGTTGGTTCTTTATTAGCATCTGGAATTAGTGGATCCGCGTTTTTTGGTATGGTCGCCTTCTACTATGACTTAGGTATGCCGATATTTTGGATTAATGCTGGTATAGCATGGAGCTATTTTATATTGTGTTTCTTTGTTGGTCCACGACTTAGAAGGTTTGGAAAAATAACCATTTCTGATTATCTTGCAGAGCGGTTTGACAGTCCTGCACTTCGACCGACATTCTCTATCATCGTCTCTTTATGGATGATTATTTTATTAGGGACATTATATGTACAAGGTGGTCTATTGTTCTCTCAGATGTTCGGATGGGATTACGCTACAAGTTCAATAATGACATCCGTACTGGTTATCGTATTCACAGTATTTGGTGGTATGGTGGTAGTAATGAACAGCGACCTTCTGGCAATGATTGTTTTAACTTTAGCTTTACTTATTGCTCTCCCCTTGATCCTTAACTCTGCAGGTGGTTGGACTGAAGTAGCTTCTACCGTAAGTGCTACTCAGCCTGAATATTTCACTTCCTCCGGAACTACGACAGCTATAATGGCATTTTCCTGGTTTTTTATATGGTGCTTCGGATATCTAGGAAATCCAGGCTTCTTGACTCGATTTTACGCTGCTAAAAATGAAAGGGAAATTATTAAGTCTGGTATTGGTATTTCTTTAATCTATGTACCTGTTTATTCCATTGTCTTCTTCTCTGCTGCTTCTGCAAAACTTTTGTATCCTTCCGTCGCAGATTCAGAATTAATATGGATCACCTACATGTATGAATTTACTCCCCCGCTGATCATTGGCATCGCTATGGCAGGTGTTTTTGCTTCTATATTGTCCTCAGCTAATTCCTGGCTCTTAGCAGGAGCTACAAGCTTAGGTAGAGATATCTATCAAAAAACATTCAAAAAAGATGTTTCTGATAATAAGGTGTTGATGATCACGAAACTGTTAATCATCATAATAGGTGCCTTGGCAGTTCCAATAGGTATTTGGAGACCAGCCTATATTATGGAAATGATGAATATAGCTTATTTTGTTGCTGGGAGCACTGGTGGGGTCGTAATTTTGATGAGCATGTACTATAAAAATATGACAAAAGAGGGTGCATGGGCAGGATTGATTACTGGTGGGATCATTGCTATAGGCTGGAGAACCTTACAGATTGTCGGACTATTGACAGACACCATCGATCCTATGATTCCTACTTTAATACTCTCCTTACTTACAATTGTGATCGTAAGTAAGTTGACGAAGCCATCAGCTAAAATGATAAGCTTTTATAATCGATTGTCAGGTAGTGCTGACACTCATGAAAAAGCTAGCTAAAGCAATAAAACTTACATTATTCAACTAACTCTCATCGCTTAAATTACAGCTGCATTCGGAAGAAAGGTGAATTATCGTGAATCAGAGCGTTAGTAAAGCCCTTAAATTACTCTCATTATTTACAGAAGAAAGACGAGAACTATCGCTTCATGACATCTGTAAGATGACAAACATGCCTAAAGCAACTGCTTATCGTTTACTCTATACTTTGGAAGAAGGCGGGTTTCTCCGGAAGAATAAAAAGTCAGAACATGATATTTACTACAAACTTGGGCTTAAGCTGCTGGAGCTTGGTAATCTAGTCAGAGAGGATTTAGAACTAAGGCAAGTCGCATTAGAACAAATGGAGTTCTTAGCTGAAGAAATAAATGAAGTAGTACACCTCTCCATCTGCGAAGATGATGAAGCTATCTATATTGAAAAAGTAGAAAGCAATCAGACCATTCGTTTATATACCCGAGTGGGAAAAAGACTACCCTTGTATGTAGGCTCTGGCCCTAAACTGCTTTTAGCATACCTTCCAGAAAAAAAACAAAAAGACATCATCAGTAAGATGGAATTCAAAGCCTTTACTCCTTATACCATCACCAATAGAGATCGATTGAATGAAGAGTTAGAATTGATTCGCAAACAAGGCTATGCGGTGAGTAACGGGGAACAGGACCCTGATACAGTTGGTATATCTTTCCCTATTCGTGACTATTCAGGTAACGTAGTCGGGGCTCTTGGAGTAACTGGACCAAGTATGAGATTTTCGAGTGATAGAAAGGTTAAGATACTGGAAAAAACCCAAGCAGCTGCTCTAGCCATTACTAAAAATTTAGGCTTTTCCGAGCGATGAAAGCACTTTTCAAATTTTAAACGTGTGGTTATTCAGCCATAAAATATCCTGTAAAAGAAAGGTGAAAACATGAATTTTCAGTCTGAGGCAGTGTCAAGTATACCTCCTTATCTATTTTCAAAAATCAATCAACGAAAAAAAGAGTTAATTGAACATGGAATGGATGTAATTGATTTGGGGATAGGTGCTCCTGATCTACCTACACCACCTCACATCGTAGATAAATTAAAAGAAGAAATGGAAGACCCGCTAAATTTCAAATATTCCCCTTATGGAGGGTGTTCAGAGTTCCGTGAAGCAGTAGCAACTTTTTACGAACGTGAATTTTCTGTAAGACTTGATTCCGAAAAAGAAGTGCTTACCTTAATAGGGTCAAAAGAGGGAATCGGCCATTTACTTCCTGCGGTAATGAACCCCGGTGATCATTTCTTAGTACCTGACCCAGGTTACCCGGTATACGAATCAGCATCTGTCTTGGCAAGAATCAAAACTATCCCTTTTCCGTTAAAAGAAGAAAATCGATTTGTACTAGACTTCAATGATATTCCTGTAGAAAAAGCAAACCAAGCGAAGGCTATGATTCTAAACTATCCGGGAAACCCGACTTCAGCTACTGTCACCCTTGAGTTTTTCCAACGAGCAGCCGATTTTGCGGAAAAGTATGATTTATTGCTCATTCATGATTCAGCTTACAATATGATAACTTTTAAAGATTATGAAGCTCCTAGCCTATTACAAGCTGATATCAATAGAGAAAGGGTAGTAGAGTTCGGGTCACTCTCCAAAAGCTACTGCATGACGGGTTGGAGAATAGGTTATGCTGTGGGGTCTCAAGCAGCTTTAAACAGTCTCTGCGTGATTAAAAGTAATCTAGATACCAGCCAGTTTTTACCAATACAAAAAGCTGCGGCTTATGCTTTGTCAGGAGATCAATCCTTTATGAAAGAATATAATACTATCTTTGAGAATCGTATGCTTATTATGTATAACGCCTTGCAGGAAGCTGGAATAGAGGCAAGCAAACCGAATGGAAGTATATTCTTATGGTGTAAAGTACCACTAAGGCTTACATCTAAGGAATTTGCTGAGCAATTATTAGAACAAACTGGTGTCATCATTACGCCAGGTTCTGCATTTGGATTGCAAGGTGAAGGTTTTTTCCGAGTTTCTTTATCTTCTGGTGAAGATAGATTGCAAGAAGCAGCTAAGCGGATTGCGAACTTTATCCGTACTCCAATAAGGAGGGATTTGATATGACCCGTATGACAAGCGCTGAAGCAATTGTGGAATGTATGAAACGCGAACACGTAGAGCGTGTATTTTGTGTACCTGGAGAAAGCTACCTTCCTTTAATGGAGGCTATTTATAATGAAAATGGAATTGAATTAATTTCCAACCGCCATGAAGGTGGAGCAGCATTTATGGCTGAGGGTTACGCCAAGACTTCCAACATGCCTGCAGTAGTGATGGCAACTCGTGGAGTTGGTGCAGCAAACCTTTCCATTGGCATTCACACTGCTTATCAAGATTCTACTCCCATGGTCGTTTTCCTGGGACAGGTACATACTAAATTCCGTGGGCGAGAAGGGTTTCAGGAAATGGAACTTGACCGTTTCCTGGAACAGGCAACGAAGTGGGGCGTAGAGATTCGTGATCCGGAACGTACAACTGAGCTGGTGCAGCGTGCCTTCCGGATTGCAAAATCAGGGCGCCCAGGTCCGGTTGTTGTTTCACTCCCAGAAAATGTATTGCCGGAAAAAGCTGAAATGAGATTCGCACAGAGTACTACTATCTCCAAACCTGCACTTTCATCGCAACAAGTGGAAGAAATCTTATCACAATTAAAGAAAGCCGAGCGACCGGTTATCATTGCAGGAGGGGGAGTCAAGCTTTCCAACGGTGAAGAAGCACTTCAATCTTTCAGTGAAAAAACGAATATACCAGTAATGGCTTCTTTCCGGAGGCATGATGTACTATCCAATGACCACCAGCTGTATTGCGGTCATTTAGGTCTTGGTACACCTGCTACTCAAATAGAAACAGTTCAACAGGCCGATGTGATTTTTGCCATTGGCACAAGACTCTCAGAGGTTACTACCCAGGATTATTCCTTATTAAAGTCTGAACAGACGTTAATCCATATTGACATTGAACCAGATATTTTGGGGAGGGTTTTCCCACCTGAATTCGGGTTTGTAGCAGATGCAAAAGCAGCCCTTCATTCTCTGACAGCGGCAATAAAAGAAAGAGATTATACTAAGTGGAACAAATGGAGTGATGAACGAAGAGAAACTTTTCTAAGCAGTTCACGTATGGAAGATATACAGGAATTAGAATGGCCTATCAGCTATAAAGGAATAATCCAGGCTTTTAACGAATTGTGCCCTATGGATACGATTATTACAAACGATGCCGGGAATTTTGCAACATGGATGCATAATTTCCATATCTTTACTGGAAGGAAATCATACGCTGGACCCACTTCTGGAGCAATGGGTTATGGTTTACCAGCTGGTGTCGGCGCCAAAATGGCTTCCCCTGAACGCCCTGTTATTGTATTTGCTGGTGATGGAGGCTTTATGATGACTCTTCAAGAGGTTGAGACAGCTGTCCGAAATAAAACTCCCGTTATTGTTCTGGTATTCAACAATTCCTCCTATGGAACGATTAGGATGCACCAAGAAAAAACATTCCCTGATCATGTGATTGGGACAGAACTATCTAACGTTAATTATTCAAAATTGGCAGAAGCGCTCGGAGCGCGTGGAATAAGTATAGATTCTGTCACTCATTTCCGTGAGGCTTTTAAAGAGGCGCTTCAAGAAATAGACAGACCAACCATTATGGAATTAAAAATGAACCCTAACCAAGTTTCGGTAGGAATGCAATTAATGAGCTAAGGTAAATCAGCTGTTCCTAACCACACTTGGGAACAGCTGAATTTTTAAAAGATAGGCGATTATGGACTAATAAATCTTTATAAAGAAGGTGTTGATGTGACGAAAGCTTTAGGTAATATACGCATTTTAGATTTGACGAGAGTATTAGCAGGACCTTATTGTACGATGATTCTTGGAGATTTAGGGGCCGAGGTAATTAAGGTTGAGGCCCCACGCGGGAGCGATGAAACGAGAGAATGGGGTCCTCCGTATGCCAATGATGTAAGCGCATACTATTTGTGCGCTAATAGGAACAAGAGAGCTGTCACTATTAATCTTAAATCTGAACGTGGCAGAAAGATATTAAAAGATCTGGTTAAAAAGTCAGACGTGGTGATTGATAACTTCAAACATACTACGATGAAAAAATGGGGATTGGACTATGAAAACCTAAAAGAGCTCAATCCGCAAATAATTAGCTGTTCTATTACCGGATTTGGTCAGAATGGGCCCTATAACCACCTCCCAGGATATGATTTTATCATTCAGGCTCTTAGTGGATTAATGAGTATCACCGGGACAAAAGAAAGCGGGCCGGTGAAAGTCGGGGTAGCTATATCAGATATTTTAACTGGATTATATTCAGCCATAGGAATTCTTGCTGCTATCAATGAAAGAAACCAATCCAATAAAGGGCAGAGTATTGATATTTCTTTGTTTGATTCCCAAGTAAGCGCCCTCGCAAATGTGGCTAGTAACTACTTAGTTTCCGAAAACATCCCTCAACTTCTAGGGAATCAACATCCTAATATTGTGCCCTATCAAGTGTTTAGCACACTAGATGGAGAGATCGTTATAGCTGTCGGTAATGATGGTCAATTTTCCCGGCTCTGTAGTCTGCTGGGGTTGGAGCAACTCACCAATCATCCTAAATTCTCATCGAATTCACTTCGTCTTCAAAATCGCGAAAAACTCATAGATTTAATTTCTAACAAGATAAAAGAGAAAAGCACAAAAGAATGGAATGAACTTTTACAAGATAATGGTATACCCTGTGGTCCAATAAACAATATAAAAGATGTATTTGAAGATCCACAAGTAAAAGCGAGAGAAATGGCTCTTGAAGTCGAACATCCTACAGCTGGAAGCGTAAAACTTGTGGGAAGCCCATTGAAACTTTCTCGAACACCTGTTGATTACAAAAGACACCCGCCACTTCCAGGAGAACATACAGAAGAAGTGCTGACAGACATGGGATACACCCTTGAAGATATAGAGGATCTTAAAGGTAAAAATATAATTTAGGAGGTTGGTAGAATGATGGAGTTTAGTTATTCAGAAGAACAGGAAATGGTCAGAAAAATGGTGAGAGACTTTGTGGATAAAGAGATTATGCCTTATATTGCTGAATGGGATGCCAAGGGTCACTTTGAGACTAGCATCATCAATCGTTTAGCTGAATTAGATTTGATGGGAGTGTGCATTCCCGAAGAATATGGAGGAAGTGGGATGGATTATAACTCCCTTGCAATTGTATGCGAAGAACTAGAAAGAGGAGACACAGCGTTTCGAACTGCCGTGTCTGTCCATACCGGATTAAATAGTATGACACTTCTTCAATGGGGAAATGAAATGCAAAAGCAAAAATACTTGGTACCACAAGCAAAGGGCCAAAAAATTGCAGCATTCGGTTTAACGGAACCAAACGCCGGATCAGATGTTGCTGCCCTACAGACAACGGCGGTAAAAGAAGGAGATTATTATATATTAAATGGATCGAAAACCTGGATATCACTTTGTGATGCTGCTGATCATTTCCTGGTCTTTGCCTATACAGATAAATCAGCACAACATAAAGGCATTTCTTGTTTTATTGTAGAACGGGATATGCAAGGGTTTTCCTCGAAAGCAATTAAAGGAAAGCTGGGGATACGTGCTGGAAATACAGGGGAAATCTTTTTTGATCATGTTAAAGTGCCTAAGGAAAATTTGGTAGGAGAAGAAGGAGAAGGATTTAAAATAGCGATGTCCGCACTTGATAATGGCCGGTTCACTGTTGCAGCTGGTGCTTGTGGGACAATCATGGCATGTTTAGAAGCGTCTATAAAATACTGTGAAGAAAGAACAACCTTCGGAAAAGAAATTGGAAAACATCAGCTCGTCCAGCAAATGATAGCCAAAATGGAGGCAGGTCTGCAAATGTCAAGGCTTCTCGTATTTCGTTCAGGCTGGCTCAAGAATCAAGGAAAGAGAAATACGCGAGAAACGTCCCTGGCTAAATGGCAAGCTTGTGATTTTGCTAATGAAGCTGCCAATGATGCTGTTCAAATCCATGGGGCCTATGGTTATTCTAATGAATATCCCGTTGAACGCTATTTAAGAAACTCTAAGGCTCCTGTCATATATGAAGGGACAAGAGAAATACACACACTTATGCAAGCAGATTACGTACTCGGTTATCGACAAGATAAGCCTCTTCGAAAAACTTTGCCAGCATGGCCATATAAGGAACATACTGCTAATATATAGGAAGATTATTTAAGGTGTTCAACCAACTTTGTAAGGCAGGGTGTTAAGCCATAACTTTAACTGCAAGTACCAAGGTTTACTTAAAGTTCATTGATGAGGATTCTCAACTTATCTGTATACTTCACGGCATTATTATTAAAGGAGCCTATAGATAGCGGGTACGCTGATTCCAAGTATCGTGCTATTCTAGTATAGAATAGAAGTCCTGTATCTTTAGGGCTTCTTATTTGTGTTAGACGAGAAGGAAGCGTGCGTACCCCAGGTTATCCAGATATTGGATGGATCCGGGGTATACTTGAGTTTATACCCCAGTTCCAATTTTTTTAATCCGTATCCGTTCTGGAAAAAAGCTCTACCAGAATCAATGACACAGCGCCTAACGCTGTGGCGTTTGCTCCTAATTTAGAAAGTAACACTTCTGTATTTTTAGCGGACTTCGTCAATCCCCTGCTTTGAATCGTAGTTTTCACACTATCTAATAGGAATTCTCCTGCCTGGGAAACTCCTCCGCCGATGATGATTCTGTTTGGATTGAGCGTATGAATAAGGTTCGTGAGTCCAATGCCAAGATAAAGACCTGCTTCCTTTAATATATCAATACTGAGCTGGTCTCCCTTTTTAGCTGCTTCGTGAATCAAGCGGCCGCCAATTTCCTCAAGGTTATTGTCTACCATATCCTGCAACAGGCTTTGTTTTCCGATTGCTATTTCCCTTGCTGCTTTCTCTGCTAACGCAGGACCAGAGGCCAGGGTTTGCAAGCATCCGTAATTCCCGCAGCTGCATTTTGGTCCACGGATGTCAATGGTCATATGACCGATTTCACCTGCGATTGAATTCTCTCCATGAAACAGTTTCCCATTAATGATAATTCCCGCGCCAATGCCTCGACCGAGGTTTACCGTTACGATATTTTCTGCCCCATTCCCATTTCCAAACCATAGTTCACCAAGTGCCATAGCTCTGGCATCGTTTTCTACCTTCACTAGAATACCGAACTCTTCTTCCAGAAAATCTTTAATGTAAATATCCTGTAATTGTAGATTAGGGGCGAACAGGGATACTCCTTCTTCCACATCTACTACCCCGTGCATGCCAACGCCGATTCCAATGATTTTGTCCTGCTTGCCTTGTTGAGAAGCAATTAACTGTTGGACGGTCACTTTCATAAGCTCAAGCAATTCATCATTAGATGTCGGCTGTGGGATAGGGGTTTGACTTTCCGTAACCAATGTGCCATTCAAATCCGTTAATACAGACTTCATTAAGGTAGGGCCAACGTCAAGACCGATTATATAAAAATTGCTGGCGTTAATGATAAGCATCGTAGGTTTTCTGCCGCCCTTTGAAACACCTTGGGAGCTCTCCTTGATCATACCTGTTTCCAATAACTCCTTGACGATGCTGCTGACGGTAGGAGGAGTGAGATGGGTTTCTTTAGCGATATCTGCTCTTGATATTGGTCCATCTGTTCTTATTTTATTAAGTATGACTGATCGATTGAGGGATTTCATTAACTGGAAGCTGCCTTTTACCTGCATAGTAGATTCCTCCATTTTAAATCTAGAAAAGAATTGAAATATCCTTTCCCTTATACTAACATAAAGATAGTTAAATTAATTAAGTAAGTTTAGTTATTTCACATTTGGGGGGATGTTATGCAGAAAAAATGGCTGGTTATCACTTTGCTTTTGCTAATAGTTGGTGGCGGACCAGGTTATATGGCATATAACCATTTCGTAACAAAAGAATTCCAAAACCCTGTTTTTGAACCCGTGCTGGCTGATCCTTCTGTCATCAAAGGGGAAGACGGCTACTATTATGCATATGGAACAGAGGACGCCTGGGGAGATGATACACAGCCGAAGTTAATACCGGTGGTCTGCTCGAAAAACCTTGTGGATTGGGAATATGTAGGGGAAGCATTTGAAGAAAAGCCTTCATGGAAAGGGAGCGGCGCACTATGGGCTCCTGAAATTACCAAGCATAATGGCCAGTACTACCTTTATTATTCCTTATCGATCTGGGGGGATTCTAATCCTGGTATAGGGGTCGCTGTTTCGGAAAATCCGGAAGGCCCTTTTGAAGATAAGGGGAAGTTATTTGATAGTGAGGAAATAGGAGTACAAAACTCGATTGATCCATTTTTTTATGTCCAGGGTGGTGCACCTTTCCTAATGTGGGGGAGTTTTCATGGTATCTATGGAGTGGAATTATCGGAGGATGGTACCTCTATAAAGGGAGAGAAATTCCAAGTTGCTGGTACCGATTATGAAGCCCCTTATATCATCGAAAGAGAAGGATATTATTATTTTTTTGGTTCCAGAGGTTCCTGTTGTGAAGGGGAAAATAGCACCTATAATGTCGCTGTAGGGCGCTCGGAAAATTTTAAAGGCCCCTATGTAGACAAGGAAGGTAATAAACTGACAAACAATGGCGGGACGGTCATCCTTGAAGGAAATGATACATTTGCTGGGCCAGGACATAATGCAATTGTTCAGGATGAGTCAGGTGACGATTGGATTGTCTATCACGCTATTGATAAGAAGGATCCTTTGCTATGGACGGGGGCCAGTAGAAGGCCTTTAATGCTGGATCCGATTAAATGGGAAGATGGCTGGCCGGTTATTGAAGGAGGCGTTCCGGAAGATATCCCGCAAAAAACACCGGATGTTTGAGAGACATCGTATAGGAGGAGTCTATGAATATACAAAAAGTAAGATCTTACTTAGAAGAAAATAGTCTGGATGGTATTTTGTTGAGAAAACGTAATAATTTTTCCTGGGTAACGGAAGGAAGGTACAACCACATTGTACAAGCTACTGACCAGGGAGTAGCCGATTTAATCATCACCAGGGATGAAGCCCACTTAGTGACGTCTGAAATGGAAAAAAGAAGATTAGTAGAAGAGGAATGCTCCCAGTTCCCGTTTGAGGTTGAAGTTGCTACGGTTGATTGGTTCAAAAGTACAGATGGTTTGATCGAGGAGATTACATCAGGGAAGAAGATGGTGACAGATTCTCCTTATAAAGACTGGAAGGTAGTAGATGAAGAGCTTAGTATATGGAGATCCGAACTAAGCGAAAAGGAAATAGAAAGCTACAGGGACTTGTGTCAAAGGGCTGCAAGAGCTGTAGAAGAAATTTGTAAATCGATCAAACCAGGACAAACAGAGCATGAAATCGAAGCGGCATTAGCAGCAAAAGTAATCGCACAAGGAATCAAAGCCCAAGTTATCCTGGTGGCTACGGATGAACGGATTTACCGTTATCGCCATCCGATTCCTACAGGAAAAATACTGGATAAAGAAGCAATGATTGTGCTTTGTGCCGAAAGAGCTGGTCTCGTAGCTAATGTCACCAGGTTTGTTCACTTTGGTGAAATGTCCCAACAGGTGCAGGAAAATAAAGAAAGAGTCGCAAGAATTGATGCAATGATGAATGTGACAACCTTGCCTGGTAACACGGCAGGTGACGTTATCCAGGCGGGTATCGCACAATATGAAAAAGAGGGATTTCCGGATGATTGGAAGTTGTTACATCAAGGTGGGCTGACAGGTTATGCCTCCAGAGAGTTTTTAGCTGATCCAAATACCTCCCATATCATCAAAAGCAATCAAGCTTACGCATGGAATCCATCCTTACCGGGGGTGAAATCAGAAGACACGATTCTCGTAAAAGATAACGATGTGGAATTCCTTACCTACACTGGGGAATGGGTTTATCAGGAAGTAGAGGTAAAAGGCAAAAAGGTGAAAAGGCCAGATATTTTAAAAAGATAAGCTGTTGACAGAAAACTAGTTTAATAGTAATCTTGTTTTAACAACATAGTTAATTTATTTAATTAACTATCATATTTTTTGCAGAGTTCTGTAAGCGGTTTCTGATTTTATTACAATTATAGGGGGCAAGGATATGTCAGCAAGTAAAAAGTGGTTACCCATATTGTTTGCTAGTTTGATGGTTTTTGTTTTGGCTGCTTGTTCAGGTGGAGATTCAGGAGATGGCGGTGGATCCAATGGAGGAGATAAAATTACTCTTTGGGCACCTTTTTCTGGACCCGATGGACCAAAAATGAAGGAAATTGTCGACGAATATAATGACTCTCAGGAAGATTATAATATTAATTTACAAATTGTACCTCAATCGGAGTACTACAAAACAGTCGATTTAGCAGTTAATGGAGAAAAAAACATGCCGGAAATGATGGTCATGCATGGTGATCAGATCATTTCCTACGCTAACAAAGATGTGCTTAAAAACTTAGGCGATATCGTTGGAGACACGGTAGAAGAAGATGCTTACCATGAAAAAGGCTGGGAGAATGCAACAGTCGATGGTGAATTGTATGGTGTGCCTTTGGATATTCACCCGTTGATGTTCTATTGGAACAAAGATCTTTTTGAAGAAGCTGGTTTAGATCCGGATTTTCCACCGACTAACCGGGAAGAATTCGTTGAATATGCCAAAAAATTAACCGATAAAGATAAACAGCAATATGGTTTTGTTGTTCCGACATTATGGCCTCAGCAGTTCATTTTCCCTACAATTGTAAGTCAGAATGGTGGAGAATTGTATGCCGATGGGGAAGCTCAATTCACCTCAGAGCCTGTTCAGGAAGCTCTCCAGTTCCAACTTGATTTAATCCAAAAACATAATGTTTCTCCAGCTGATGTACAACAGGATGGAGAAGTTACATTATTCGTTCAGGGAAAAAATGCGATGCATCTTAATGGACCTTGGATGATGCAGCAATGGGAAGACTCAGGCATCAACTATGGTGTAGCCCCAGTTCCACAACTAGGAACAGAACAGGAAGCAGTGTTTGCAAACTCTCATAACTTTGTCATCCCTGAAAGTGTCAGCGATGAAAAAGTAGAAGGCATTACAGATTTCTTGACTTATGTAAGTGAAAACGGAATGGCTTGGGCTGAATCTGGCCAGGCTCCAGCAGCAAAAGCAACTTACGAAAGCGATGAATTCCAGGAAATGAAACAGCAGCCAGAGGCTGCCAAGCAATTTGACAATGCTGTATTTTCACCAAAGGTAGAAAACTGGGGTCAAATTTCAGATCCATTGTATAACGCGATCAATGAAGTATTACTTGGACAAAAAGACGTCCAGGACGCCTTAGAGGATGCTCAAAAGCAGGCAGATGAAAGGTTGCAATAACTAAACATGGGCAGGTAGCTACCTGCCCTTCTATATTTAGTTAACAGAATTTTTTGTAATAGAAGGAAGGTAGAAATCATGAACACAAGAAAGTCTTCTTTTACGTCAGCTTTGTTTGTTTTACCCTACTTTATCATGTTCATGACTTTTTTGGTGGTCCCGCTTGTCTATGGGGTGTATATCAGTTTTCATGAATGGGATCTTTTATCGAGTGACCGCCCGTTAGTGGGGTTGAAAAATTATATTGCTCTGTTTAACCCGGATTCATATTTGAGTTCGTTATTCTTTGAAGGTCTTTGGAATACGTTTCAATTCGTCATTTATTCTGTACCTTTATTGGTGTTTTTAGGTCTTGGTCTGGCGTTGCTGGTAAATAGCTTACCTGCAAAACTAAGGGGGTATTTCAGAACTTTTTATTTTATCCCTTATTCCATTTCTGTATCTGTCATCGCTATCATATGGCTTTGGCTGTTAGATACAAACTCAGGGCTGATCAACAATTACTTAGTAAAAATGGGTTTTGACCCGATTCCCTGGTTGACAAGCATGCCTTATGCCTGGATTTCCATTGTGGCAGCAACCTTATGGTGGACAGTTGGGTTTAATATGATCATTTTCATCAATGCGTTGAATGAGGTGCCTGGAGATTTGTATGAAGCCAGCGCTATTGATGGAGCAAGTGCGTGGCAGAACTTCATCCATATTACACTTCCATCCATCCGTCCTATTATGTTATTCGTTGTGATCACTTCAACCATTGCTTCCTTCAATATATATGGACAGCCATACCTGATGACTGGTGGTGGGCCAGGCGATTCCACAGAAGTGCTTCTAATGGGTATTGTCGAGCAAGCTTTCGAACAAAGACAGCTGGGATCTGCCTCGGCAATGGCAATCGTCATGGCATTAATCATGATTGTCGTATCCATCATTCAATTTAAAGTATCCAATTCTACTAAAAAGAGAGGTGCAAATCATGCAGAATAAAACAAAAACAATATTTCTGGTCTTGTTAGCGAGTATTGTAGCTATCATTTTCCTCGCCCCGCTTTTCTGGATGTTTTCCACTTCTTTTAAGTCAGATATTGAAGCGATATCTGGTGGTCTGAATTGGCTTCCACAGGAATTTACCACCGAAAACTACACGTACACTCTGCTTAGTCAAGGGCTGAATGTTCCAGTGCTCAAGTGGATGTTCAATTCCCTGTTTGCTGGGATAACCGGTACATTGATCATTGTATTTATTGATGCAATGGCAGCGTACGCTCTTGCCAGATTGGATGTGCCTTTTAAGAAAATATTATTACCGATGTTTATCAGTACATTGATGATTCCTTGGGTCATCACATTCCTTCCTTTATATATGCAGTTCAGCAACGCAGGTCTTTTAGACACTTATGCTGTATTGATTTTCCCATATACCGCTAATGCTTTCGGTGTTTTCCTGCTTTATCAATTTTTCCGTTCGTTCCCGAAAGAACTGGAAGAAGCTGCTCATCTGGATGGAGCTAATAAATGGCAGATTTTTACGAAAGTCGTCTTGCCGTCTGCCAGACCGATCATGTGGACGCTGGGCATTTTCTCTTTTATGACAATCTATAATGATTTCTTATGGCCATTAGTTGCGACTAGTTCACCAGAAATGAGAACCATTACTACTGGTATTGCTATTATGCAGCAGGGTAGTTTTGTATCTTCTTATGGTAAGTTGATGGCCTTAACTTCTATCGCTACTGTTCCAATCATCATCATTTTCTTAATCGGACAAAAACAACTGATCAAAGGTATTACACAAACAGGTATTAAGTAATCGCAGGAATAGGAGGAGAACGATGAATAATGTTCGTAATGAATATCCCCGCCCGCAATTTGTACGGGAAGAGTGGGTCAATCTAAATGGAGAATGGAATTTTTCATTTGATGACAATAAGAAGGGATTAACAGAAAAATGGTATGACTCTTTTCCAAAAGAGAAAAAGATCCTTGTCCCGTTTGCTTTCCAGACCGAGAAAAGCGGTATTAATGACCCTTCTTTCCATGACGTCGTCTGGTATCATCGTGAATTTGATGTCCCGGATAACTGGGAAGATAAGAAACTATTGCTCCATTTTGGGGCAGTGGACTATCGTGCCTGGGTGTATGTGAATGGAGAAATGGTCACTTTCCATGAAGGTGGAAACACTCCTTTCCAAGCTAATATCACCCATGCGGTCAAAGAAGGAAGCAATGAACTAGTGGTTCGTGTAGAAGATCCTTCCGAAGACGAAACAATCCCTCGTGGAAAACAATATTGGCATGAGAAACCAGAATCCATCTTTTACACAAGAACAACTGGAATTTGGCAGACCGTCTGGATGGAAGCAGTAGAAAACACACATATCGATTCTATCCGCTGGACCCCGCAGATTGATCGCGGTGACATTGAGCTGGAGGCAGAATTCGCTGGTGACATCGATGAAGATGTTGAACTACAGGTGACCATACAATTTGAAGGTCAAACGATTATTTCTGATCGTGCCACCGTTTTTGAAAACTATACGAAGCGAAGTTTCAATTTAAGGAACAGGTTTACCGATCGTAGTAATATTCACCACTCGGGATGGTACTGGACCCCGGAAACCCCTAATTTATTTGATGTCGAATTGAAATCGATAAAGGGTGGTCGAGAGACGGACAACGTTACTAGTTATTTCGGTATGCGAAAAGTTTCCATTGATCATGGAGAATTCCGTTTAAATAATAAGCCTTACTATCAAAAACTGGTGCTTGACCAAGGCTACTTTCCAGGTGCTTTGTTGACGGCTCCTACAGATGATGACTTGAAGCAGGACATTGTCCTCGCTAAAGAAATGGGTTTTAATGGGGCACGTAAACACCAGAAAGTAGAAGATCCACGTTACCTTTACTGGGCAGATAAGCTAGGGTTCCTGGTATGGGGAGAAATGGCTAACGCTGCTGAGTATAGTGAAGATGCTGTCCGAAGAATTTCAGCGGAATGGGGCGAGGCTGTTAAAAGGGATTATAGCCATCCGAGCATCGTTGCCTGGGTTCCTTTGAATGAGAGTTGGGGTATTTCAAGAGTGGCTCATGAAACCCAACAGCAGCATCATTCATTAGGTATGTATTACTTAACCAAATCCCTTGATACAACCCGGCCGGTTCTTTCTAATGAAGGATGGGAGCATACGATCTCAGACATTTGCGGCGTCCATAATTATCGTTCGGCAGACATTATGGCTGATTACTTTAAAGATATTGAATCAGCAACAGGGATGACTGCTGCTGACCGGCCCGTTTATGCAGAAGGTTTTTCCTATCGGGGTGAACCTGTCATGGTGACGGAATATGGGGGAATCGCCTACGAAATCGGTGAAAAAGGCTGGGGTTATTCATCCGTAAGTACAAGTGAAGACCTGGTCGAAGAATACCGCAGGCAAACTGAAGCATTACAACAATCGCCGATTCTGCAAGGGTATTGCTATACCCAATTAACAGATGTGGAACAGGAGATTAATGGATTACTAACCTATGATCGAAAGCCAAAATGCGAATTAGAAAAAATTAAAAAAATCAACGACCAAAAATAATCAAATATCGGGTGGTATTATGCCATCCGATTTTTCTATAGGGGTGAAGCGGTAAATGGAACAAAATATGGACTTTATTTGGGCTGTAGGAATTGAGGACACGTTCGTAACCCAGGTAGAAAAAGGAGAACGTCCATTAGATGAATATGCACTGACCCAGCATTATGAATGTTGGAAAGAAGATTTGGATCTCGCCCGGGAGTCTGGTGCCAGGATGATCAGGTATGGAATTCCGTGGTATAAGGTGGAGAATGAAGAAGGTGTCTTTGACTGGGAATGGGTAGATGAAGTCATGAATTATTTTCGTAAGCACCCGGATTTGATACCAATTATAGATCTGATGCATTATGGGACACCTCATTGGTTGAAGAATGAGTTCAGTAATGGAAGATATCCGGATTGTGTCGCTAAATATGCTGCAGCTTTTGCAGAAAGGTACAGCGATATTGTGAAATACTATACTCCACTTAATGAGCCCTATGTAAATGCAGAGTTCTGTGGGTTGAATGGTGTGTGGCCGCCTTATCATACGGGGCTGCATGGGTTTTACCACATGATCATGCAACTCGGAAAAGGAATCATCAAGACCGTCAAGGCCATTCAGTCCATAGATTCAGAAGCAGTGATGGTGCATGTGGATGCGACGAAGAAATACTTCACTTATGATCCAGCATTACAGACAGAGGTGGATATATGGAATGAAAATAGGTTTGTCATGTGGGAACTTCTAAATGGCCGTGTGAATGAAGACCATCCATTATACCAGCTTATGCTGCAATATGGTGTCTCTACAGAAGAAGTCAAATGGTTCAAGGAACATAATTGCAACTTTGATATCGTTGGCATCAATTATTATCCGCAATTTAGTGTACATGAAGTGAAACGGGATGATAAAGGATATATTATCTATCCCCACGTCTTAGGTACAGGGGAAGAGTTAAAGGATATTATCCGGGAAGCGGTAAATCGCTATCAAGCCCCTATCATGATTACGGAGACCAGTTTTAGAGGATCTGAAACAGAAAGGGTGGAGTGGCTGAATGATTCCGTCGATGCCTGCTTTTCCCTTAGAAATGAGGGGATAGACCTGCTTGGTTATACCTGGTTCCCTTTCTTCGATCTAGTAGACTGGGAATACCGGGTATCGGGTAAAAGCGCAGAAGAAGAATTGATGCCTTTTGGACTTTACACGTTAGAAATGAATGAAAAAGGCCAAATGGTTCGAAAGGAAAATAGAGTAGGCAGAAGATTTAAAGAAATAGTTAAGAACATAAAAACATAATTAATTAAATTAACTAAGTATGTTACAATGTAGTAGAAACAAGCGTGAAATAGGGAAATTGAAGGAAAATGAGGTGTCAGGATGAAACAACTTCGCAATACGTTTACAGAACGTTTCGGTGATTTGGAAAACACGTTATCTTTTTTTGCACCTGGCCGTGTTAATTTGATCGGAGAGCATACCGACTATAATGGCGGACATGTATTTCCTTGTGCCTTGAGCGTAGGCACCTATGCGATTGCCAGGAAACGGGACGATAAAAAAGTTCACTTGTATTCTATGAACTTTGAAGAAATGGGAGTTATAGAAACAAAGATAGATAATCTAGAGTACGATAAAACACGAGATTGGGCGAATTACCCGATCGGTGTGGCTGTGATGCTGAAAGAAGCAGGTTATGAGATTAACCAGGGAGTGGACATTGCTTTTTATGGAAATATCCCGAATGGTGCTGGTCTATCTTCATCTGCTTCGTTAGAACTGGTCACAGCTATAGCGTTAAAAGAATTATTTCACCTCGATATAGATAAAGTGGAAATGGTAAGGCTTGCCCAAAAGGCAGAAAATGAGTTCGTAGGTGTGAATTGTGGAATCATGGATCAATTTGCGAGCGGGCTTGGTAAGAAAGACCATGCGATTCTTCTGGATTGCGATACATTGGACTACCAGTATACTCCGATTGTTCTCAAAAATGAGAAGCTGATCATCACGAATACCAATAAACGGAGAGGCCTGGCAGATTCTAAATATAACGAAAGAAGATCTCAATGTGAAACAGCGCTGAAAGAATTGCAGGCTGAACTCGCCATTGATTCCTTAGGTGACCTTACACGGGAAGAATTTGAACAACATAAACATTTGATTTCAGATAAAGTAGTACAGAAAAGAGCGAAACATGCCGTTTATGAAAATGTCCGTACCGTAGAAGCGGTACAAAAGTTGAATAGCGGTGATATTGAGGGATTTGGCCGATTGATGAATGAATCCCATGAATCATTAAGGGACGATTATGAAGTGACGGGGAAAGAACTGGATGCATTGGCAGAGGCCGCCTGGCAGGAAGGAGCGATTGGCTCACGAATGACTGGGGCTGGTTTCGGTGGCTGTACGATAAGTATTGTCCCTGAGGAAGCAACCGATCGCTTTATTGAAAATGTTGGCCGCAGGTACTACGAAAGTACAGGTCTGGAAGCAGATTTTTATGTAGTGGACATTGGCGATGGAGCAAAGACGTTATAAAAGGAGGGCTTTTTAATGACCGTATTAGTATGTGGTGGAGCAGGATATATTGGGAGCCATGCCGTAGCACAGCTTTTAGACAAACAAGAAGACGTGGTTGTAGTGGACAACCTGCAGAAGGGGCATCAGCAAGCATTATTCAACGGTGCTGTCTTCTACCAGGGTGACCTTCGGGATGAAAGTTTTATGGATAAAGTGTTCGAGGAAAACAACATCGACGCTGTCATCCACTTTGCTGCTGATTCTCTTGTAGGGGAAAGTGTGGAAGAGCCATTGAAATATTACGATAATAATGTGTATGGTGCGGTTTGTCTATTGAAGGCTATGGCAAAGCATAACATCAAAAAGATCGTCTTTTCCTCCACAGCAGCTGTTTATGGGGACCCCGAACAGATCCCTATCCAGGAAACAGATGCTACAAACCCGGCCAATCCTTATGGAGAGACAAAGCTTGCCATTGAGAAAATGTTGAAATGGGCCGAACAGGCGCATGGCATCAAGCATGTGGTATTACGATACTTCAATGTAGCTGGTGCAGATCCTGAGGGAAGAATTGGAGAGGATCATCGTCCGGAGACTCACCTCATTCCGATTATTCTCCAGGTTGCTTTAGGTAAAAGGGAGAACATCTACATTTTTGGAGAAGATTATGATACCAAGGATGGGACGTGTATCCGCGATTATATTCATGTTACTGACCTTGTTGATGCTCATCATCTCGCTATAAAGAAATTACGGGAAGATGGAAAGAGTGCCGTTTATAATTTGGGTAATGGCCATGGCTTTACCGTTAAGGAAGTAATTGGCGCTGCCAGAAAAGTGACGGGGCATGAGATACCGGCAGAAGTAGCTCCTCGTCGAGCGGGTGACCCGGCTCAATTAGTTGCTTCTTCGGAAAAAGCGATCAATGAATTAGGCTGGAGTCCGAACTATTCCGATATCGACACCATGATTCGAACAGCATGGAATTGGTTTCAGAAAAATCCGGACGGCTATCAGGCTTAATAATAGGAGGTGCAGGCATGACCATCAATATCTATCAAGAGATCGATCGATTGATTCAATATGGATTGCAAAAGAAAATGATCACTGTGTGGGATACGGATTATGTACGCAATGGATTATTGGACCTGTTCCAGCTAAAAGACTACCAGCCGCAAGAGGTGATAGATGAACAGCTGGAAACTCCTGTTAAGATTCTGGAACCTATGCTGGATTATGCTGCTGCTCAGGGGTTGATTTCAGAGGATACCGTGACACAACGGGACTTGTTTGATTCCCGTATCATGGACCAGCTGCTGCCGAAACCTGGTGAAGTCAATAAAACATTTTATCATTATTACGAATCAGAAGGACCTGTTGCGGCTACCGATTATTTTTACCAGCTTGCTCAATCGTCTAATTATATCAGGACAAACCGGATTGCTAAAAATGTCCACTGGTACAGCCCTACATCTTACGGGGACCTTGAAATAACGATTAATTTGTCCAAGCCGGAAAAGGATCCAAAAGCGATAGCAGCGGCAAAGGCTAATAAAGCTGTAGCTTATCCCAAGTGTTTGTTATGTAAAGAAAATGTCGGCTATGCAGGCAGATTGGATCACCCTGCCAGACAGAACCACCGTATCATACCGATGGAACTGGAAGGTGAAAGGTGGTACTTACAATACTCGCCCTACGTTTATTATAATGAACATGCTATTGTCCTATCCCGTGACCACCGCCCGATGGAAATTTCCGAGGATGGTTTTAACCGGCTGCTCCATTTTATACAGCAGCTGCCACACTACTTCGTGGGATCCAACGCCGACCTGCCAATCGTGGGAGGGTCTATTCTCAGCCATGATCACTTCCAGGCAGGTCACCATGAGTTTCCAATGGCTAAAGCTCCGATAGAAGAGTATTTTTCCATTGACGGGTTTTCAGAGGTCACTGCAGGTATCGTCAAATGGCCGATGTCTGTAATCAGGCTCCAGGGGGAAGACCGGGAGCAGGTAGCCGCGCTTGGCGGCAGGATTCTTCACTCCTGGAGAAATTATGGTGATGAAAGTGTCGGTATTTTTGCTGAGACTGGTGGCGATCCGCATAACACCATCACCCCGATTGCCCGCATGCGGGATGGGTTGTATGAACTGGATCTCGTATTAAGAAACAACCGTACAGATGATGAATATCCGCTTGGCATCTTCCACCCCCATCAGGAAGTCCATCATATCAAGAAAGAAAATATCGGACTGATAGAAGTCATGGGGCTTGCCGTGCTTCCTGGCAGATTGGTAGAAGAGATGGAAGTGCTGGGAGAATACATCCTAAATGATAAGCTGGATACAGAAGGAAAAGAAGATGACCGGATGGCCAAACATGTTGAGTGGGCCAAGCGGATAAAAAATGAGTATACGGATTTAAATGAAAACAATGTCAAACAGGTTCTTCAAGAAGAAATAGGGAAAACATTTTCGACTGTACTGGAGCATGCCGGTGTATTTAAACAAGATAAGGAAGGGAAAGAGGCGTTTAGACGTTTTATTAACCAAATCTAATCGCTCAACAAAAAGGAAAGGCTGCATAGTCTTTCCTTTTTTAATCCTGTAACATGTGACAATACACCAAATACATAACTTTCTTTGAAAAATTAATTTATAAAGTTGACAAATTTCTGAATTTTATATAGGATAGTAATCACTATAAGGAAAGCGGTTACACAATAAGGAACAACTACTTAGTAAAAAGGTGAAAATGAATGATTCAATCTGTTGATCGATCTTTAAAAATTTTAGAATACCTTAAAGAACACCCAAAAGGTCTGGGAATTACAGAGATAGCCAATCGTTTAGGAGTAGCTAAAAGTACTGCTCACCGTTTGGTAATGACTTTAGAAGAGCATGGATATATTAAGCAAATGCAGGAAAAAAGCGTTTACCGTCTTGGATTAAAGTTTCTTGAGATGAGTAATATTGTCGTTGATCAGTTGAATATCGTTGAGCTTGCTCATCCAATTATGGAGAAAATCTCTAACCAGACCGACAAAATATCCCACTTAGTAATGCTTGATGATTCTCATGTCATCTATATTGATAAAGTGGAGACTCCATCTGCTGTACGTATCTATTCCCAATTGGGTAAACGTGCTCCGATTTATTGTACTGGGGTAGGAAAAGCTATAGCTGCTTACTTTGATGAAGCACAACTAACTCGTTACCTGTCTGAAAACTCTTTTCATAAGTTCACCAAAAACACCTATACAGAAGAAAAGGAATTCAGACATGAACTTGAGCGAATTAATAGGAATGGATATTCCATTGATAATGAAGAGCACGAAGAAGGGATCCGGTGTGTTGCTGTTCCTATATTCGATCATTTAAATAGCGTGAACTATTCCGTTAGTATTACAGGAACTTCCGTACAAATGACGGACCAGCATATCCAGGAATACCTGCCATTGTTAAAAAAATCTGCAACTGAAATATCAAGTTTACTGGGTTTTGCCCAGTAAATTTTATATTCATATTACGGAACATCGTTCCTTAATATGGAACAACGGGTGGTTTAACTACCTGAAACCATTTAACAAAAGGAGGATTATAATGAAAATCAAACGTTTTTTGGTAAGTATGATTGCTGTTCTGTTAGTTATTGGCATGGTCGGATGCTCTTCTGAAAGTAACGGGGAGGGCGGCGAGGCAGAAGGAAGTGTAAAGAAAATAACTTTCTGGACGCCATTCTCAGGACCGGACGGGCCTAAAATGAAAGAAATTGTGGATGGATTTAATCAATCGCAGGAAGAATATGAAGTTAATCTGGAAATTAAACCGAATGAGGATTATTACAAAACACTGGATTTATCGATACAGGATCAGAAGAAAGTTCCGGATTTGTTTATTGTCCATGCGAATCACCTTCCTACTTATGCAGATAAAGGTATTTTAAAGCAGCTGGATGATATGACAGGAGATCTTGTGAAGAAAGAGGACTATCATGAAAATGCATTAGAGGGTGCTACTTATAATGGAGAACTTTATGGTGTTCCGCTGGATATTCACCCGCTTATTTTATACTGGAACAAGGAAATGTTTAAGGAAGCGGGACTCGATCCAAACAAACCTCCGAAAGACAGGGAGGAGTTCCTGGAATATGCTGAAAAGCTTACGAATAAGGACAAAGGTCAATATGGAACAATCGTATCAACCGGAGGATTACAGGACTTTATTTTTCCTTCCATTGTCTATCAAAACGGAGGTGAGTTAATTACAGAAAACAAAGAGATTAACTATGACTCAAAGCCTGTAATTGAAGCCCTTCAATTTGAAAGAGACCTGATAGAAAAATATGAGGTGGCTCCAAGTAATGTCCAGGACAGTCCAACTCCACTGTTTTTACAGCAAAGAGCCGGCATGATAATTAATGGTCCGTGGATGATCAATCAGTTTAAAGAATCGGATGTAGATTTTGGCAGTGCGCCGATGCCGCAATTAGGAACCGAGACGCAGGCTGTATATGGAAACTCTCATAATTTTGTCATGCCTGACAGTGTGAAAGATGAGAAAATCGATGGCATTGAAGCATTCATCAGTTATGTTGGGGAGAACGGTATTTCCTGGGCAGAAGCAGGTCAGGCACCAGCATCAAAGGCTGTGTATGAGAGCGATGAATTTAACGATCTTGGCCACCAGCCAAACGTTGCCAAGCAGTTTGACTATGTAAAATTCCCGCCAGATATCCCTAACTGGGGACAAGTTTCAAATCCACTGTTTGAAGAGGTGAACCTTGTATTGCTTGGTCAAAAAGATGCTAAAAAAGCGATGGAAGATGCTGCAAAAGAGTCAAAGGCAAGATTGAAGTAAGGCAAAAGAGCGGCTTAGTCCGCTCTTTCCTTGCTGTCTAGGAAATTATAAAATTTTCTTTTCGTGGTAGCTTTACTTGCTGGGTCTCCTCCAGCTCCAGCGCCAACCCCCTCGAGGTCTTAAGTAAATCCTCTCTGTGACAAAAAACGTCACGCCGAGGCTTTTCTTAAGCTTGTCGGGGGTGAGCAAGGCGCTTGCGCTTTTGTTCCTTAAGAAAGTTGATTTTGTTAAAGGATAAGTAAAACTAAGTTTTTCGCCATAAGGACTTGGCGATAAGTCTAGTTTTTTGTTAGTGAAATGAGGTGATTAGATGGATGTTGTTACATTGGGAGAATCTATGGTACTGTTTGCCTCCAACTCCCAGGGACTGCTTAGATATGCCAATGATTTTTCCGCAAGAGTTGCAGGAGCAGAATCCAATGTGATGATCGGGCTCTCCAGGCTAGGTCACAAAGCCGGCTGGATTAGTAGAATTGGTAATGATGAATTGGGACAAAAGGTGCGCTCCTTTATCCAGGGAGAGGGAGTCGATATAAGTCAGGTGAAAATTGATGAAACGTTCCCCACGGGGATATTTTTGAAAGAGGCCCTTAACCGTGAACGTAGCCGGGTTTATTATTATCGCTCCCATTCGGCCGCCAGTAATATGACAGAAGAAGATATAGCAGAAGACTATATTGCTAATGCCAAATACCTGCATATTACAGGCATCACACCGGCACTTAGTGATAAGTGCTATAAAGCGGTACACCATGCGATTTCTACTGCTAAAAAACATAAGGTGAAGATTTGCTTTGATCCTAATTTAAGAAAAAACCTTTGGAATGAGGAGAGAGCGAGACAAGTCTTGCTCGAAATTGCCGGACTGTCCGATATATTTTTACCAGGTATTGATGAAGCTGAGTTTATGTTTGGCGTATCTGACCCCAAGTTGATCGGAGAAAAGGCTTTTCAATTAGGCGTAGGTCTATCCATCATTAAGCTTGGAGCTGAAGGAGCCTATTATTTCACAAAAGAAGATAAAGGATTAGTAAAGGGGTCTCCGGTCCAACAGGTCGTTGACCCGGTTGGCGCCGGTGATGGCTTTGCAGCGGGAGTCCTTTCCGGTTTATTAGATGGACTTAGTCCTAAAGATTCTGTTGAGAGGGGAAACGCTATTGGAGCAATGGTGACCCTTGTGCCAGGAGATGTAGAAGGGCTTCCTGATAGAAATTTATTAGATTCCTATTTTAATAACCAGGAGGATGTCAGTCGTTAGGAGGTATGAGGAAATGAATAATGTATTTAAAAAGATCGAACAGAATAAAGTGATTGCTGTCCTGAGAGGGATGTCTCCAGAGAAAGTATTACCTGCTGCCGAGGCTCTAGTCAATGGCGGGGTTAAAACACTTGAAATCACTGCTGATACTCCGGAGATAGAAGCGTTGCTTGCCAAGTTGAATACTAGATTTGATGATGACGTCATCATTGGTGCCGGTACTGTATTGGATACTCAGACAGCAGCAACGCTCATCGATGCAGGAGCAAATTTTATATTTTCACCAAATGTTTGTACGGAGACCATCAGTGTGACGAAAGAAAAAGGCGTTATCAGTATCCCGGGGGCCTTGACTCCGACAGAAATTGTTGAAGCTTATCAGAGCGGTGCAGATGCTGTAAAAGTATTCCCGGCGAATGCTCTGGGACCCAATTATTTAAAATCAATCAATGGACCGCTTTCTCACATTCCTCTTGTACCAACAGGAGGTATTAACCAGGAGAACATGCCATTCTATTTTCAAAAAAATGTAATTGCGGTTGGGCTGGGCAGGTCACTAGTAAATGCCGATGCAATTAACCAGCATAACAATTACATAGAATTGACAAATAAAGCGAGAGCGTTCATGGCATTAGTAGACGGGAAAGGAGAATAAAAATGAAAATCACATCACTAAAGTTATACCAGGTTCCACCAAGATGGCTCTTTCTGAAGATAGAAACTGATGAGGGAATTGAAGGATG
Organism: Thalassobacillus devorans; assembly: GCF_900176565.1. Classification (GTDB taxonomy): domain Bacteria; phylum Bacillota; class Bacilli; order Bacillales; family Halobacillaceae; genus Thalassobacillus; species Thalassobacillus devorans_A. Next base: position 549,627 of record NZ_FXEH01000005.1, on the reverse strand, counting down.
GGGAGAGCCGGTAATTGAAGGAAGAGCAGATACCGTAAAGGCGGCAGTAGAAGAACTAAGCGATTATCTCATCGGTAAAAACCCGCTACGGATCGAAGACCACTGGCAGGTTATGTACCGGTCAGGCTTCTATCGTGGCGGCCCCATCCATATGAGTGCGATCGCCGGGATTGATCAAGCGTTATGGGATATTAAAGGAAAGTACTATCAGGCGCCCGTCCACGAATTAATGGGTGGTGCATGCCGTGATTCGGTAAGGGTATATTCCTGGATCGGGGGAGACCGGCCGGCGGATGTCGGGACTGCCGCCAGGGAAGCGAAGGACGCTGGTTTTACCGCTATTAAAATGAATGGGACAGAAGAAATGCAATACATCGATTCTTATAAAAAGATCGACGAAGTATTGGAAAGAACTGCTGCGGTAAGAGAAGCCGCGGGGGATGACTTCGGCATCGGCATTGATTTTCACGGAAGGGTCCATAAACCGATGGCAAAAATACTGGCGAAAGAATTGGAGCCTTTCCGCCCGATGTTTATTGAAGAGCCGGTTCTTCCTGAACATAATGAAGCACTTAGGGATATAGCCCGTGTAACGAATATTCCGATCGCAACGGGAGAGAGAATGTATTCGAGATGGGACTTTAAGAAGCTGCTTCAGGATGGATATGTAGACATCATTCAGCCCGATCTTTCTCATGCCGGCGGAATAACCGAATGCAAGAAAATCTTTTCCATGGCGGAGGCGTATGATGTTGCAGTTGCTCCCCATTGTCCGCTTGGACCGATCGCACTTGCCTCATGCCTTCAAGTTGATGCAACAAGCCACAATGTCTTTATTCAGGAGCAGAGTCTTGGAATTCATTACAATAAGGGCAGCGATTTGCTTGATTATTTAACTGATAAATCTGTTTTTGATTACAAAGAGGGGTATGTTGAAAATCTGCAAAGCCCAGGTCTTGGTGTTTCGATCAATGAGGAATTTGTGAAGCAGAAGGCAGAAGAGGGGCACCGCTGGAGAAACCCTGTTTGGCGGCATAAAGATGGAACTATCGCAGAATGGTAAAAGCCTTAAGTTTAATATAACGAAGGATAAACGAGGCTGGGACAAAACCCAGTAAATTAAACGGAAAGTGGTCGGCATCAAAATGATGCCGACCACTTTTTTATGGTTTTCTTTTATTTTCAATAAAGAAAATAAGGACAACCTCTGATAAAATTAAAGTTACCACACAACAACCATCGGAGGTGTCCTTATGTTTAAACAGTATAACATGAACCAAGTAATCTTGCCTATGGATGTGGAAATGAAACTTCAAGATAATGATATCGCCTATGCCGTGCATGAGTTGGTGGAAAGTATTCCGGATGAAGCCTTTTCAGCATTCCTGCGTGACACGGGATGCCCGGCGTATCACCCACGCATGATGATGAAGGTCATTTTATGCGCCTACACCCAATCCGTGTTCTCTGGAAGAAAAATCGAAGGGCTACTCAAGGATAGTGTGCGTATGATGTGGCTGGCTCAAGGTTATGAGCCCAGCTATCGAACCATTAATCGGTTCCGTGTCCACCCCGCCGTCAAAGATCTTCTTCGCCAGAGCTTTGTCCAGTTTCGTTCCCGACTGGTTCAAGAAGATATCATTGATGCGGAAGCTATTTTTATTGATGGAACCAAGATAGAAGCAAACGCCAACAAGTTTACGTTCGTCTGGCGTAAGGCCGTCGAAAACTACAGCGACAAGCTAATAGAAAAGTCCAACCAAATGTATGATGAATTAGTGGAAAAGGAAATCATCCCTGAAATAGAAAGGGAAAATCCGGAGGAATTATCGGTCGACGAACTTTCTGATATAGCCGAAACATTAGATGAAAAAGTCGAAGACTTGAACCGGAAAATTGAAGAAAGCGAAGACACAAGTGAACGAAAACAAATTCGTTCCGAACGCAAAGAACCGAATCAGGCCAGGAAACAGTTCAGAGACTTTGCGGCGCGCAAGCAAAAATATGCGAACGACATGGAAATCTTCGGGAAAAGGAATAGTTATTCGAAGACAGACCACGATGCGACATTTATGCGGATGAAAGATGATTATATGAAGAATGGGCAATTGAAAGCCGGCTATAATATCCAAGTTGCGACGGAAGGTCAATACGCCCTCGCTTATGATATTTTTCCGAACCCCACGGATATGCGTACCTTCGGTCCTTTCCTTGATCGGATCGAACAGGATTACTTTGAACTTCCGAACTACATCGTCGCCGATGGGGGCTATGGGAGTGAAGAAAATTATGAAGATGTCCTGGAAAACCGGGAGCGTGAGCCTCTGATTACATACAACTCTTATCGTAAAGAGAAGACGAAGAGCTTTCAAAAAAATGCCTTCCACTCCGCGAATTGGTCATACAATGAAGAAGAAGATTCCTATACGTGTCCTAACGGAAAACAAGTGACGTTCCGTTACCGATCCCAGAAAACCGATCGAAACGGTTATACTCGGGAGTTCAAAGTGTACGAGAGCGAAGATTGTACGGGATGTCCGCTCCGTTCCCAGTGCACGAAGGCAAAAGAAGGGAACAATCGAAAAATCTATTATAATGAAAAGTGGGAGCAACAAAAAAATACGGTGAGAGAGAAGCTTTCGGATGAGAAAACCGGCGAACTCTACGGCAGACGCAAAGTAGATGTAGAGCCAGTTTTTGGATTTCTGAAGGCTAATTTGCGTTTCACTCGCATGTCCGTTAGGGGCAGCGATAACGTTGAAAATGAATTAGGTTTTGCCTTTTTGGCCGTGAACTTGAGAAAGTACACGGCCTGAAACGGAAACCGTCTAACCAATTATGAGATTGACTCAGTAAAAAAGGTTCCGGTCATCAAAATTCGATAATCGGAACCCTTTTTTTACTATTTTCGGCTAGTTATGTCCCAGACTCGTTCTATATTATTATTCAATTACTACCAACCATTTTAATTTTTTCTTAGCTTCTCTTCCCCAGTTCTTCACAGCATCAATTGTAGTATTTTCTTTCTTCGCAATCTCCGCATAAGAAAAACCCTCAATGATGTAATACTTCATCCATTTCCATTGTTTTTCGGTCAATTCATCTTGAATGGCGTTCCAAAAATAGCAGTCTTCCGGATAATCATACGTGCTGTTATCTTCGACGGTGGCGTGCTGATCCACATAATTCTTCTCGTTCTCTGCTGCTTTGGAATGCTTGCGGATCAGATCGATGAAGCGATGGTGGATTTTATAGTTTGCAAGCTGACGGAATGTTCCTCGTGATGGATCGTGTGTCTGGTAGGCTTCCCAGAGTGTGATGCAGCCTTCTTGGTAGAATTCCTGCTCCGGGTCGTTGATATGTAGCTTGTGGATATGGTAGTGGATCATATTGTCGTATTGCTTTAACACTTCCTCGAAAGATTGGTCTAACAGATTCGACATGGTTATTCTCGTTTCGAGAACCGGTTCTGCAGTTATTAGATATCTATTACTATTATCTGAAGTTGGGTGTCGTTTGGTGTTGTAGAAAATAACTTTATTTTCTAAATAGCCACTATGGTAAAGCTGGTTAGAAGACTCATAGGGAAAAGAGGGGGTGGCGATTATGATAGAGTGGGGTGGAAGGATAGTTCAAAATCGATAAGGTTACTCAGGTGAATTTATATATATATAAAGGAAATTTCGTCCATATGTAGAATGAGTTCTACTATAGAAAAAAAAATATCCTTGCATGCTTTTAACTTTTTAAAGTAACAGTGTTCAAGGTGGATGAATGAAGGAGATGAGGATTTGAAGAAAAAAATAGTAACGATGACTTTGGCAGTGGCCTTAACGGGAATGGGAGTGACTGCATCACCAGCTCTGGCAGGAGGGAACGGCCCGGACGTTAACGGGAATGAGACGGTACAGACGGCGATGTTCACCACATACAGTGAGATGAAAAGCTTTCTTCAAAAGGAAGCTACCAAACAACAACAAATGGACCTAGAGGTGATTGGACAAACCACGAAAGGAAAAGATATCCATCTGGTTAAGTATATATCCAATCCAGAGAATCCCACGATACTTTACCTTACTCAACAGCATGGAAATGAGGCATTAACCACAGAAGGTGCTCTGGATTTTATTCGTCACTTAGGTTCCAACAGTGCCCAAAATCAAGAGATGCTGAACCGAGTGAACATTTTGATATTACCAATGTATAATGCAGATGGAGCTATGGGAGATGTTAATTTTTCTTTGGATGATCATGTAGCAAGCGGGCGTCATCTCACGCGCTATAACGCCGACCGAATTGATCTTAATCGCGACCACGTAGAAAAGGTGGCACCGGAAACGAAAGCCTTACATAAAAATGTGCTCCAAAAATATAAGATTGATTATATGATCGATATGCACCACCAAGGAACGCAAGAGGATTATGACGATAGGTACTCTTCTGCCTCTCTTTTAGCACCATACCATTCGGATGTAGATCCATCGGTATTGAACCAATCCAAAAAGTTGGCAACGGTCTTGTATCAGGGGTTGGAGCGATACGGCTGGTCCCATGTCTTCAAATATGATGCACCGACAACTCGACCTTCTGTAGCTTCCAATGCGATGGCTCTACAATATGATATTCCAGTTATTCTGTTTGAAATGAGGGGGATGGCCGATAACAGCTACGAACCTTATGTATTAGGACAAAAATCCAATGGTTATAATACGAAGCAAGCATTTTTGGCACTGAAGACAACGTCAGCTGCGATTGCTGATGGATCCATTTTCAAAGCTAATGCAAAGGTTTATGATCAGTTACCTGAGCAAAATTATAACTATTAATTGAAGGCTCCCATAACGGGGAGCCTTTAGCTTTTATTTTGAAGTTAAAAAAGAAATCCGTTTCCCAGGGTTAAATCAGAAAAAACCACCCACCACAATGTACTATCCATAGCTTTGTTATGGTCGGTCTGAATCCACGACTACGTAATCAGGTGTGCTTTCTCCTAATCCAAAATACAGCTATTAGCAGTGATAGACCAGCTGCCAACAAGGTCGTTTTAAAGTATGGCGGCAGGTAGGTGAATTCTACGGTTTCATCTCCTGGCTGGATGGCGGTGCCGAGCATGGCGTAGTTGATCTGTTCTATATCGCGTTTTTCTCCATCGACTTTGACCTGCCAGCCTTTTTCATAAGGGACAGGGATAGCCAGGTAGCCTTTCGTATCTGCCTGCAGGTCAGTTAGCGTGACCTTGTTACCATCGAGCGTTACCTCTGGCTGGTGTGGTTCTCTTTTTGTCGCTTGTTCCAATGCTTCATAATCTTTTGCATAGATTACTAACTCATTGAGCGTATAATCTCCTTCTGGTACGAGGATAGAGATGGTTTCTTCCTTTGGCACACGGATGGTGATGTCATTTACATTCGTTTTATAAAATGATTCCCTCGACTTCCGGGAGGTCCAGAAGTCGTTGACCCGCATGGCAAACAAGGAAGCTTCCTCTACATTGTTGAATAGATAAAAGGAAACATAGATATCTTCTGCTCCTGAATCCAGAACCGATTGGGGAAGAGTGATATCGAGCCCGCCTTCTTTTTCACTAATAACCAGCCTGCCGTTGGAATAACTGCCTCCAATTGGCTCTATTTCTGATTGATCGATCAGATTTTCATACTCCGGAATTTGTTCTGCTGATGTTGTCGCATCTTTGACTACCAGCCCCTGAATCATCGCCTGCTCACGTGAAATCGGATGACTATCTTCGAGGGCTTCTTCACTGTAAATCTGGTCAGATATCTGCACGAACGGCAGCGGGTTAGTATTTTGATAGACAACATAGTTTTCACTTTCTTCAGCGAGTTTGAATCCGTATGGGATATTCGCTTCCTTCCCTTTTTCGTACATGATATAGTTTGCCCCCCACAGGCTGTGCAGGCTCGCGCGATCCCCGAAGCCGGAGTAGCGACTGACACTTTCCCGCTTCATATCGATTTCAAGGTCATGGTAATAGTAATCGAGCACGTGTCCGTTGAGAATGCTGGAATAAGCACTGGTGCCGGCAAACCCCTGGACGATTGGTGTGTTATATCTGCCATCTGCTTTCCATGACACCCGTGGCAGGGGAGAAGCGTCTGTTTCCAGAGCGTCATCGATTAGTTTCTGCTGTTCTTCTGCCAGGTAGTTTTTACTCAGCATGTAATCCTTCGTGGTTTCCTTTACTCCCCCGTGGACATACAGTTTGTCATATTGGTAGTGGTTGATTATCACAAGCTGAGACAGGAGCGTAAGGCCAAGCAGGACATACAAAGTTCGTTTTTTGATGAACCAAAAAACGGACAAGAGAACCAGTGCTGCCGTAACTGGAATAGATAGTGTCCATAGATTGATAAACTCCAGGCTCAAATCTACCAAGTGAAATAACACATAGATTGCGGCCAAACCTGTTCCCGCTAACGTGAACTGTCTTCGGGTAATTTTTTCCAATGCCGGTAAAGCGGCAGCCACTGCGCCCCCGATAGTAAAGGAAGCAAGGTATTCGTATCGGTGCTGAGGAGCAGACAGCCCGTTAAAGAAGCTGGCCGCCCAGGGAATAAAATGCAGCACGATGATCAGCAGGCTCAATGCTGTGAACAGCTTGAACTGTGGTTTCTTGTACAACGGTAAAAGCCCGAGCATAAGCACGAATAAAGCCGGTACAATCAGGTGCGGGCTGTCATAGAGTATGTTGCTGGTGCTGGAGACAAGCGGAATTTCCTGGTCAAAAGGCGGCCGGATATTTTGCAGAAAGCCCCAAACCGCCGGGATGAGTCCGACCGAGCCGATCCCGAGCCCAAGCAGGACAGAACCGGTATAATATTTCAGCTGTTTTAGTTTTGGTGTTTCTTTGTCAATCAGTGGAAAAATCCATCTGGCAGCGATATACATGCCGGTAAAAATGCCATTTATGTAGGCAAAGTAGAAATTATCGAAAAAAGAGATGGCTGTCGCTGCAATCAACCAGCCCGGCTTTTGTTCGCGGATGATTTTCTCAACACCTAGAATTAAAAGCGGCAGCCATAGGAACGCGTCGCCGAAGAATTCCCAATAGGTGACATGGCGGAAATACATACCCGACGCCCCGTAAAGGACAGCGCCGATGAAAGAAGGAAGTATCCTGCCGTTCAGGTAGCGGAATACATATGTAGTGACCAACAGGATTAGCGTCATGCGCACGATGCTGATGAATACCGTCGCCTCGGTCCAGAACAGAATATCCGTTTCTCTTATAATCGACAGGGACTCCAGCAGGAATACAACCGCTACGGTCAAGTAGAAAAAGATGTTGATGCCATAATAATAGGCGAGTTGGCTGAACGTTCCGCCACCGAGCCCAAACTCATACGAGTAAAAGAAATTGCCAATCGTGAACTGGTCATAAAGCATGTCACGGAACGGCACCATCTGAGAAAGCCCGTCATCCGGCCCAGCCATATAAACTCCCTGTGTCCACTGGTATAGGAAGAAGGCATGCGCCAGGATAGCTGTGACGAGACTTGTGCCGATAAGCAGGATCGATTGTTTCGTTGTCATATTGTTCACGCCTTACCTCTTCAAAATTTTACTCGTTACAATGAATGTAATTGGCACGGTAAAAATGACCGCGGCAAGTGGAGCGATGTTTCCGTTAATGTGGAGCAGGTCGACAAATACATAGATCAACAGCGAAGACACCGACATATTGACCACCTGGGTGAACGGGAACATCAGGAATTTAGACAAAGTCGGTTTGACTTTATAGGTGAAGTACACGTTAAGGAAAAAGGAAATGACCATACTGATGAAAAAGGCAAGGATGTGGGAGGGGAGGTAATGCCACCCGATCAGGTTATAAAAAAGAACATAAAAAAGATAGTAATTCGCCGTATTCAGTCCGCCGACGATGACGAACCGGGTGAATTCATTATTCCACTTTTTCATAGCGATCGTCTTCTGCAACTGACTTCCTTTGATCACGAGTATCCCTCTTCACATTGCTTTCTTTTATCAAATAGTGTGGTCGTTTTTTCGTTTCCATATAGATTCTGCCCACATATTCCCCGATTACACCAAGGCTCACCAATTGCACCCCGCCGAGGAACAAGATAGATGAAATGGTGGTAAAATAGCCCGGCACGTCTACGCCTCTTATGAGGATTATCCCGAACATGATCATAATATAGAGAAGGCTAAGGCTCATAATGATTAACCCGGTGTACAAAACCAGGCGGAGCGGGCGCTGGTTAAATGAAATGACTCCTTCGATTCCGTATTCCAAAAGCTGTTTCAGCGACCATTGCGATTCACCGTTTTCCCGCTCGACATTGTCAAAATGGATCGTCTTCTGATCAAAGCCGATCCAGGAAAACAGCCCTTTGGAAAACCGGTTTCCCTCACTAAGGCTTAGGATGGCATCGACTGCCTGTCTACCCAGCAGCCGGAAGTCGCCTTCGCCGTCATTCAATTTTACATCGATCAACCGGTTGACCGCTTTATAGTAAAGGGAAGAGAGGAAGGATCGGCGTCTGCCTTCACCGTTTCGGTTACGTTTAGCGACCACCTGCTGGTAACCCTCCTGGTAGCCTGCGATCAATTCAGGAATCAGTGCAGGCGGATGCTGGAGATCGGCGTCCATGATGATTACTGCGTCACCTTTCGCATGCTGAAGTCCAGCAAGGAGGGCGGATTCCTTGCCGAAGTTCCTGCTGAAGGACACATATTTCACTTCCGGATGCTTATCGGCCAGGATCCGGATATTCAGTAAGGTGTCGTCCTGACTTCCGTCATCGACAAATACGACTTCCCAGGAGTAGGGAAGCGTGGAAAACTCCATTTGGAGGGCGTTATATACCGGATTGATATTTTCAGCTTCATTATAGCCAGGGATGATCACCGAAACCATTAATTCGTTCATGATGTACCTCCGTCGTTTTCTCTGTTATAAGCGTACCCTTGCTTCTGCGAATTGAAACTTTGCAGGGTATATAAGAGGGAACTGGATGGAAGTATTTTAACGACATTTTTTATTGGTCTTTCTATTTTGGTGTGCTTTTATTAGTCATTTACAAGGATTTCGTCGAATCATGCTTCTATTCTTTCAGTTGATCAAACATTTGAACAATAAAGTACGCTAGCTGTGAGTCTACCCCGGAGCCCTCCAAAATTTGGAGGGCTCCGGGGTGATTTTATTTTTCAATAATTTTTTGACAAATCTTATTGTTATGTTAATATGAACATGTTCATAAAAAGAACGTGTTCATAAATAGGGGAGGAATGCAAACTCTTATGAAAGCTAATTTAGAAAAAAGTATTTTTTGGCCGTCATTGATTTTAGTTGTCGTCGTAACCCTGTTGCTTGTTATATTACGAGAATCAGCAGCACCGGTTATTTCGGGTATGATGTCCGCAATCAATAATCGATTGGATTGGGCATTCGAATTCTTAACGATAGGACTATTTATTATACTTATTTGGCTGATGATCGGCAGATATGGAAAAGTGAAGTTGGGCGATCCACAAGATAAACCTGAATTCTCTCGTTTCAGTTGGGGTGGCATGTTATTTTGTGCAAGTATGGGAACCAGCATTATGTTCTGGTCCATTGTCGAACCGCTTTATTACTACACAGGCCCTCCATTTGGAATTGAGCCAAGTACCAATGAAGCAGCAGAGTATGCTCTGAGTTACGGTTTTTTTCATTGGGGAATTTCTGCCTGGGCCTTATATGCGCTTCCAGCAGTAGTCATGGCGTATAGTTTTTTTGTTAGAAAGGATCGTTCGTTGAAAATCAGTGCTGCTTGCAGGGGAGTATTAGGAAAACATGCAGACGGTTTTCTTGGGAAAACAATTGATGTATTAGTGATATGGAGTATGATAGGCGGGCTTGGTACTTCCTTAGGGCTTGGAGTACCTATGGTGGCTGCCGTATTAGGAAACCTTTTTGGTATCGAGCCTTCTTTATGGCTTAACCTTACCATTATTGTCATCTGGACATTTATTTTCAGTACCAGTGCCTATTTCGGCCTTTACAAAGGTATTCGCAAACTGAGCGACTGGAATGTTTATATGGCTTTAGGCCTAGCATTATTCGTCATCATCTTTGGTCCGACTTTTTTTATTCTCTCTTATACTACAGATAGTTTGGGAATCATGTTGGACAAATTTATGCGCATGAGCCTTTACACCGATCCTATCAACCAAGGTGGCTTCCTACAGGCCTGGACTGTCTTTTACTGGGCATGGTTTGCGGCTACGGCTCCATTTATAGGAATATTCGTAGCTCGTATTTCCAAAGGAAGAAGCATCCGTGAATTAGTTTCTAATGTTTTATTATGGGGGTCACTTGGCAGTTGGTTATATTTCGGGGTTTTTGGTGGCTATGCCATGAATCTGCAATTGACCGACAAAGTAGACCTAACATCCATTCTTACGGAGAAAGGTGGCCCTTCCGTCATTGTAGAAGTGTTGAACTCACTCCCGCTTCCTATATTAGTGTCAACATTTTTTGTAATATTGGGCTTTATATTTTTGGCTACATCTCTTGATTCAGCAAGTTATGTCATTGCAAGCGTTGCTACCAGGGAGTTGGAAGATGGGGCGGAACCTGCCCGTTGGCATCGACTGCTATGGGGTATTTTACTTTCTGCGCTGGCAATTAGTTTGACCATTGTCGGAGGCTTGGATGTTGTCCAGACTTCTTCGGTATTAGTATCTGTCCCTGTATTGATAATGTATATCCTGATGGCTTATTCTCTTATTAAATGGTTAAAGAGCAATGAACATTTGCATGTTTATATAGATGATAAAAAATAGAGGATGAGTGATATGGAAGATAACAGAAAAAAATTGAAAAAAGCGCGGATGTGGAACTATTTCATGGAGGCTGCTGTAGAGATGATCGAAGAGTCAGGCATTGAAAATGTAACCATCCGTAAGATAGCAGATAGAGCCGGTTTCACTAGTTCCACTGCTTATAACTACTTCAAAGACCTTTCTCATTTGAAATTTTTTGCAGCGATGCGCTTCACAAAAAGCTATACAGAAGAGCTGCCTGCTTATTTAGAAAAGGGTAATAACACGTTGGAAAAATGGCTGTATGCCTGGGAATGTTTTTGTGAACATAGTTTTGAACAACCAAAAATCTATGAAGTAATTTTCATCGAAAATGTTGGGGGCTCTGCCCAGGATCTCCTTGATCACTATTATGATATTTACGCTGATGATTTAATTGGGCTGCCGCAAGAAATAAGATCTATTATCACAGAACATAGTTTTTCTAAGCGTAGTGCTCTCTTTATTCAGCAAGCTGTTGAAGAAGGTTTGATCCAGGAAGAAAAAGTAGAACTTATTTCCGATATGACTTTAATGATTTGGAAAGGCATGATGAGCACTTACATCAATGAACGACGTCCTTTAGCAAAAGATGAAGCAGTTTATCTAACGTTAAAATATGTGCGGGAAATTTTGGTTCATGCCATACCAGAAGTTAATAGAGAAAAAGTTGACTTAAACATCGAATTTTGAAAGAGGTGGAAACCGGTGGTATTTAACATAAAAGATTCTGACCGAAGAAAGGTAAAAACCGATTACCCTAGAAAAGTGAAAAAGATAGAAAACATATGGATCCCTATGTCTGATGGTGCAAAATTATCTGCCACAATATGGCTCCCGACAGATGCAGAGGATAATCCAGTCCCTGCCATTTTGGAATATCTCCCTTATCGTAAGGATGATTTTACAGCCATACGTGATTCGGCAAGACACCCATATTTTGCAGGACATGGCTATGCCAGTATCCGGGTTGATATTAGAGGTACCGGGAATTCAGATGGCATTCTATTAGATGAGTATACGAAGCAGGAGCAAGACGATGCTTTAGACATACTTACCTGGATAGAAAATCAGCCGTGGGCGACCGGTGCTGCAGGCATGATTGGTAAGTCATGGGGCGGTTTTAATGGACTTCAGGTAGCTGCCAGGCAGCATCGTGCTTTAAAAACAATCATCACATTATGCTCCACGGATGATAGGTATGCGGATGATGTACATTATCGGGGAGGAAATATTCTTGCTTCGGACATGCTTTGGTGGGCCTCAACGATGTTCGCTTATAATGTCCGTCCGCAAGACCCGGCAGTGGTTGGGGAAATCTGGAAAGAAAATTGGATGGATCGTCTCGAAAATACCCCTCCTTTTGTAGAAGAATGGCTGACCCATCAAACACGGGATGATTATTGGAAGCATGGGTCTGTCTGCGAAAATTATGATGACATTCAAATCCCTGTCTTTGCTGTCAGTGGGTGGCAGGATGGATATACGGATGCCGTTTTCCGCCTATTAGAGAACCTGCCAAAAGAAAGCAAAGGGATTATCGGCCCGTGGGCACATGAGTTTCCTGAAGTTGCTACCCCTGAACCGACCATTGGGTTCCTGCAGGAATGTATCCGTTGGTGGGATCATTGGCTGAAAGGTATTGATACAGGAATCATGGATGATCCTAAACTCACTTCCTGGATGCAGGACAGTGTCAAACCTGCTGTCAGTTATGATGAACGCCCAGGAAAATGGGTGGGGGACGAATCCTGGCCATCCCCGCAATTAAAGGAAGAGAAATGGTTTGTTTCTTCTGATGAATTGCAGGAGAAGGCATCATCCAGGGAAGCAATAGTAGTGCCCAGTGTTCAGGAGCATGGATTTTATGCGGGTACGTATTGCCCATTTGGTCAACCTGGTGATCTGCCTGCCGATCAGAGGTTAGAAAATGGAAAATCGGTTGTGTTCCAATCTCAACCGTTTTCTAAACAAACAGAATACCTTGGACACCCGGTCTTTCATATGAATTTCTCTGCTAACAAAGAAAATGCTTTCGTGGCTGTGCGCTTATCGGATAAATCACCGACAGGAGAGTCTACGTTAATCAGTTGGGGAATGCTGAATCTGAATCATCTGGATTCCCATGAAAACCCTGAAGCATTGGTGCCAGGGAAGACGTATCATGCAGCTATCAAACTTGATTCATTGGGACAAGTTATTCCTGAAGGACATCGTTTGGAAGTGGCTATTGCTCCCACCTATTGGCCACAGGCATGGCCTTCTCCTGAAGAAGTGGAGCTTACCTTATATACTGGAGACTCCACTTACCTGGAAATGCCTAAGAGAGTACCGAGTGAGAAGGACAGCCAAGCAGGCAAGTTCCAGCCACCAGAAACGGCAACAGTCATGGAAAGAGAGATACTACGAAAAGAAGAAAGAACACAGGAAATCACCCATGACCCTATCCAGCAGACATGGACGCTGCATGACTTTTCTGATGAAGGAAAGCGCAGGCTGCCTGCCAATGGGATAGAGTATGGAAGTACCAATAAAAACGTCTATATAATAGAAGAAAAGAATCCTGCCTCCGCCAAGGTTCAGTGCGAATGGGAGTTAACCATCGGCAGGGAGGATTGGCAGACAAAGGTGAAAACATTCAGTGAAATGACCAGTGATGCGACAACGTTCTATCTGGTCAATAAAATATGGGCGTATGAAAATGATGAAAAAGTAACCGAGAAAACGTGGGAAAAAGAAATACCGAGGATATATAACTGAAATTAGTATTCAGCACACAAACGTTAATTTTCGTTTGTGTGCTTTTTATATAAGTCTATTAACGAAGTGACCAATAATTTTTGATTATTTATTGTCATCATTAAAATTAATATTGATGTTTTATTTTCATAATGTTACTATCTTTCTAAATGGAAAAATATTTCAAAATAGGAGGGTAGCTGCCATAAACATTTTTATAAACTAGGAGGAGATTGTTTGAACAAAAAAGCTTTTCTGCTTGGGCTGGTATTCCTTTTGGTAATTTCAGCTTTTCAACCTGTCGCTGGAGTGTCTGCTATTTCTGAAGAAGAGATAGAGCCGATATTGCGAATCGAGAACAAACAACTATCAAGTGGCGAATCGGTAGATTTAAATAATAAGTTAGACATCCTAAAGCAGCAAGAAGAAGGAACGATTGTGGTCAGATTCCGTTATACTGGTGATTCGATTATGTCTTTGTTTTCTTTAAGCAATAACAGACTTGCAAACGGTCATTTTCATTTATATGTATCGCCTGGAGCGATTGGAAGTGAGAATCGCTATGAAAAGCCAGGTGAACCACAAGAAAATACACACATCCAAGCCCCTAATCTGTCTTTAAAAAAAGGTGAAGTTTATACTTTAGCAATGTCCGTAGACAAGGAGGAAGGTTATAAATATTTTCTTGATGGTGAATTAATAAAGCATGATCAAACTTCACCTGTGAAATTCCTCGATAACATCTACGAACCAAACAGTGCAAAACTGGGAATAACAGAACGGGCATCGGGAGGAAATCCTTATCCGTTTGAAGGGGATATTGACTTCTTTGAATTCTACTCCACTCCCCTCTCTGATCACCTACTTACTAACATCACCGAAGTAACCTCAAAAGAAGCATTGATAAATCCAATGCCCGAGGACGCCTACATTACAGAACCTACAAGCCTTTTTTATCCAGGGTTCATGGATTCAAATAATTATCGTATTCCTGCTTTGTTTAACACGGAAGCGGGAACTCTTATTGCCGGAATCGACAGAAGAGTTGAGAGTGGGGCTGATTCCCCCAATAATATTGATGCAGTAATCAGGCGAAGTTTTGATGAAGGCGAAACCTGGGATGAAGGAATTGTTATCAATGATTATCCAGATGAAGCGTCCAATATTGACTTAGCTTTCTTGCAAGATCACTCAACTGAACGAATTTTTGCTTTAGTGGATGGATTTCCCCATGGAGCTGGATTGATGGGAGGATTCGGTACGAACGTTTCCAAGGGAACTGGGTTTAAAACGGTTAATGGAAAAGAATATATGTTTCTTACCGATGAAAGTGGAAACGAATATACGATTCGTGAGGAAGGCAAGGTTTATGATGAATCAGGAGCGCTTACTGAATATACAGTCGATATGGAGAGGGATTTATATCAGGATGATGAGAAAATAGATAACATCTTCAGTGAGACTTCTCCGTTAAAGCCATTTAAGACTTCTTATCTTGAGTTATATTATAGTGATGACGAAGGCGAAACATGGACTGGCCCGATTGACTTGAATGATGAAGTCAAAGAAGATTGGATGATGTTTTTGGGAGCTGGCCCTGGTAATGGAATTCAATTGAAAGAAGGACCGAATCAGGGAAGGCTGGTTTTCCCAGTTTATTTCATCAATGATAATAATCGCCAGGCCAGTGCGGTCATTTATAGTGATGACAACGGAGAAACATGGCATCGGGGTGAGTCTCCAAATCATGGCAGAATAGTCGGTGACGACAAAGTGTTAGATGAGAAAACCTTTGAAGGCTGGCAGTATGAAATTACAGAAGCCCAGGTTGTGGAGATGCCAGACGGTCAACTGAAGTTGTTCATGAGGAATCATAGTGGCCATCCACAAATTGCAACTAGTTTCGATGGTGGAGAAACATGGCATCATGAGGTAATTACCGAAGAAGCAGTAGATGCGCCATACAGTCAAATGTCAGCTATCAAGTATGAGGGAATGGTTGACGGCAAAGAAGCAGTAGTACTGTCTAGTGCTAATGATAATTCCAGCAGAATCAATGGAGCAGTCCGTTTCGGCCTAATAGAGGAAAACGGTACGTATGAAAATGGCCGTTTAAAGTATGATTTCAATTGGAAATATGAACAGCTTGTCAAAGAAGGACATTATGGGTATTCCAGTCTTGCTAACTTGAGTGACGGGAAGTTAGGACTTTTCTATGAGGGGACTCCCAACACGGAAATGGATTTCATCAAATTTAATCAGGAATTTCTGAAATGGGACAAATTCAGAGAAGCTCCTGATCCGACTTTAGAAACGGCTCATATTATCTCTAATCCTCCTCCCGTATATGTTGAAGGTGATGAAATAAGTGTGGATGTATCATTTGAAGATGCATATATGATGTTAATGGGAGAAAGGCAGCTTCATGGTACCGTTGGCGGGAAACAGATAACTTTACAATTAGAAGAACAAAATAATAACCATTTTACATTTACTGGCACACTGCCTGATTTGCCCGCTGGGATACATGATGTAAAGATTGAGTCAGCTGAAAACTCACGGTGGTTTAATGAATACGGAAAACTATATCAAGAAGCTATTTTATTGGAAGATGAAATAATAACAGCTTCAAAATAGTAGAATAGTAGGTCTATTAAAAAGGGCATCACCTATAAAAAATGATGCCCTTTTTGTATTTATGATTGTAGATTGTCAATATAATATTTAATATTGACAATCTACAATCATAGGTTTATAGTGAACTTACTGAAAGCGTTTTTAAAAAAAGACATTAGTATGGCAAATTAGGTAAGGGGATCATTTATGGATCTAGTAAAAAATTTAAAGTCAAAATTGATTGTATCCTGTCAGGCACTGGAAGGAGAACCGCTTCACGATCCGTACATCATGAGCAAGATGGCCTTAGCAGCAGCCCAAGGCGGGGCTGCAGGCATAAGGGCGAATACAGTAAGGGATATTCAGGCGATTAAGCAGGAGGTCGACCTTCCTATCATTGGGATTATCAAGAAGGATTACCCTGATAATGATGTAAGGATTACCCCGACCATTAAAGAGGTGAGGGAGCTTTACGAAGAAGGGTGTGACATCATTGCTTTCGACGCTACCTGCCGTAAGCGGCCGGATGAGCAAGGATTTACTGAGTTCTTTCAAAAAGTGAAAAAGGAATTTCCGCAACAGCTTTTTATGGCAGATGTATCTACGCCGGAAGAGGCAATGGTAGCAGAAAGAGCGGGCGTAAATATTGTTGCGACAACGCTTGCAGGATATACCGGCTATACGGAAGGTGTGGTTCCGCTACATGTCTTGGAGAAGGTAATGGGGCTTGTCTCTATTCCCGTAATAGCAGAGGGCAACTATGATACACCGGAAAAAGTGAAAAAAGCTTTAGAACTAGGTGCACATGCAGTGGTGGTGGGCAGTGCAATCACGAGGCCGCAATTGATTACTAAGAGATTTGCAGCAGCCATCGATCAAGTGAATGAATATGAATCTAGCAAATAATAGGGGGATAAGTATGAAAGGATTATTTTCAGCCTTAATGTGTTCCTTTGATGAACAAGGCAACATAAATGAGAAAGGCTTGCGAGAAATTGTCAGGTATAATATTGATGTTTCCAAAGTGGATGGTCTTTATGTAAATGGTAGTACCGGGGAGAACTTCCTGTTATCCACGGATCAAAAGAAACAGGTATTTGAAATTGTTAAGGATGAAGTTGGCAGCGAAGTGAAGCTTATTGGTCAAGTGGGCTCTTTGAATATCGATGAAGCAGTGGAACTGGCCCAGTTCACGACAGATTTGGGGTATGATGCAATTTCTGCTGTCACGCCATTTTATTATAAATTTGATTTTGCAGAGATCAAAGACTACTATCAGACAATTCTAGAAAGCGTTGATAACGATTTGATCATTTATTCCATCCCGGCATTGACAGGGGTCAATATGAACCTGGATCAATTTGCTGAGCTATTTGAACATGAAAAAATCATTGGCGTGAAATTCACAGCACCAGACTTCTTCCTGCTGGAGCGAATCAGGCACAAGTTTCCAGAGAAACTGATCTATTCTGGATTTGATGAAATGCTTCTGCCAGCAAGTGTATTAGATATCGATGGAGCTATTGGCAGTACATTCAATCTGAATGGACAACGGGCAAAGCAGATATTCGAATTGGCGCAAAGTGGTAAGAACCAAGAGGCGAGAGCAGTACAAGAAGTAACGAACGATCTAATTGCTGAAATCCTTGATAATGGACTCTATCAAACGATCAAAGAAGTACTAAAGTATAAAGGTGTGGACGCTGGATTCTGTCGAAAGCCGATGCGTGCACTAACGGAAATAGAAGTAACAAGAGCTAATGAAATTGCTGACAAGTATTTTAAATAAATTTCTTTTTTGATAGTTTATTTTCATAATAATTGTAATATTGACAACAAACTTTCATGGTGATATATTTTTACTAATAAATGAAAGCGTTTCAAACATGTGTGAGACATTATTTTAAAGGGAGAGGGGTTATTTTATGAAGAAACATATCATGAAGTTAGGCTTTTTGTTAGTTTTGGTATTCGCTTTAGCCGCTTGTTCTGGAGAAGATGAAACAAGTTCTGCAGGTGCTGACTCTTCATCTGATGAGGAAAACTTTGAGTTGAAGTTCGGAATGGTAGCCGGAACTGCTCAAAATGAATACAAGGCAGCTGAGGTACTTGCTGATTATGTTGATAAAGAAAGTGATGGACAACTGACCATTAACATTTATGCAGATTCTCAACTTGGAGATGACCGTGCAATGTTGGAGCAAGTAAGAGAAGATAGCTTAGACATTACACTTGCTGAAACAGGAAGGTTCGGGATATGGGTTCCTCGTGCCGAACTGATGGGTCTCCCATATATTGTCGATGACTTCGATCATTTAAAACGTGCTGTATATGAAACGGATTATGGTAAAGAACTTCATGAGGAGCTCGAGACAGACCACAACTGGATGGTTGCGGCAACTGCCTATAATGGTACACGCCAGACAACTTCCAACCGTGCAATAGAATCATTAAGTGACATGGAAGGATTGAAGCTCCGCGTCCCTGAAGCCGATACACTACTTGATTATGCTAAATTTACTGGTGCATCTCCTACCCCAATGGCATTTACAGAAGTTTACATGGCGCTTCAGACCAATTCTGTCGACGGCCAGGAGAATCCTCTTTCCACCATTGATGCACAAAAGTTCTATGAGGTACAGGATTACCTTGCTTTGACAAATCATGTGGTTAATGATGCCAATTATGTAGTAAGTAAAAAGACGTGGGACACATTACCTGAAGATCTTCAGACCATATTGCAAGATGGAATTGATAAAGCTGCCGAAGAACATACCAAGCTATTTGAAGAGGAAGAAGCAAGCTTGATTTCTAAGTTTGAAGAAGAAGGTGTAACAGTAACCGAGCCTGATTTAGAGGAGTTCAGAAATGCAGTCTCCGAAGCTTATCCTAAATACCTGGAAGATATTGAAGGCGATGGAGAGGACTACTTACAGCAGATTGAAGACGCACGGTAATTCAAACTCGATTTAGGGGAATGTTTATGAAAAAGTTCTTACGGAATCTTGAGGAGATTATTGGTGGATCGCTATTCATTGTCATATTAGTGGTGCTGGTCATCCAGATATTTTCACGACAGGTACTGGATAATCCGAATACGTGGTCTGAGCAGCTGGCAAGGTTTCTGTTTGTATATGTCGCCTACCTTGCCGTCTCCTCTGAGATTAAAAGTGATGGACATGTCAGAATCGAATACTTCTTTGACAAATTGCCAGTCAGCATACAGAATATTATCCATTATATCCTTCAAATTTTGATAGGAGCCATATTAATAGTAATGGCTTATATCGGATATGAAATGTCGATGCGTAAACTTCCTGTGGAGATCGTTTCCTTGAATATATCTTATGTATATATGTACATGGCGCTCCCGGTCTTATCCTTGCTTATGCTATATCGTTTGATTGAAAAAAACATCAAAGATATCAAGCGTAAGAAGGAGGTGGGATAAATGGATGTCTTTATGATTTTGTTATTATGGCTTGTCCTTTTATTCTTGGGAATGCCAGTAGGATTCACGTTGCTACTCGCGGCATTTGTTTATTTCCTCACCAATGACTGGAGCCTCGTATTTTTCACAGGTGCAAAATTGGTTGATAGTCTGGATACATTTTCGTTGCTTGCTGTACCATTCTTTATATTAACTGGAACATTGATGAACTCTTCTGGGATAACTGAGCGGATTTTCAGTTTTGCCAGATCGCTGGTAGGTCACTTCATGGGTGGACTGGGACATGTGAACATCATGGCGAGCCTTATGTTCTCCGGAATGTCCGGTTCAGCCCTTGCTGATGCCGGCGGGCTGGGGCAATTAGAAATCAAGTCGATGCGTGATGGAAAATATGATGATGATTACGCTGGAGGCCTTACAGCAGCTTCAGCAATCATTGGACCAATTATCCCTCCCAGTATTCCACTTATTATCTATGGTGTAGTTTCTGATCAATCCATTGCTGATTTATTTTTAGCTGGTGTTATTCCTGGTATTATCATGGCTGCCAGCTTGATGATGGTCGCTTATGCTTTTGCAAAGAAACGTGGATTTCCTAAAGAAGAAAAAGCTACCTTCAAAAAGCGAGCTTTTCACTTCAAAGAAGCGTTTTGGGCATTGATGACACCGGTTATCATCATTGGTGGTATCTTTTCTGGATTATTCACACCGACAGAAGCTGCTGTGGTAGCAACCGTTTATGCGATGATCCTGGGGTTCTTTTTATATCGAGAACTGACTTTGAAGAAGTTCTTTGATAATGTGGTTGATTCGTTAAAATTGACCGGGGTAGCTGTATTGATGATTATGGCTGTAGAATTCTTTGGCCAGATGATCGCACATGAACGAGTTGCCATGGAAATAGCAGACTTTTTCTTAAATGTAACAGAAAACCCAGTATTATTACTGTTAATGATTAATCTACTCTTGATCTTCTTGGGTACGTTTATCGAATCGTTGGCCTTGCTTATTTTATTGATACCGATTTTGGTGCCGGTTGTTGTAGCGGCTGGAGTCGATCCGGTTCACTTTGGAATTATTGTTATACTCAACCTAATGATCGGAATTCTGACCCCACCTATGGGAATGGCACTGTTTGTCGTGTCAAAAGTGGGTAATATACCTATTCATGTCATCACCAGGGGGGTCATTCCATTTTGGATTCCGTTGTTCGTTACATTGATTATCATAACGATATTTCCACAACTTGTACTATTTTTACCTAACTTGTTTAGCCCGTAATTTTAAAGAGAAAAGCCTGTGCGCAGGTTTTTCTCTTTTTAACTTGAATATAGAGGAGAAATAGCTATGTTGATTGCCGTATTTGATATAGGAGGAACATCGATAAAGTATGGTGTTGTGGATAGGAATGGCTCATTTATGGAAGAAGGTTCTTTTCCGACAGAAGCGAATCAAGGCGGAGAAGCAATTATAAAAAAAGTCATTACTAAAAGTCTGGAAATAAATAAAGCCTGGAATATAGATGGAATATCCATCAGTACGGCCGGTCAGATTGATGCGGTAAAAGGGGTAGTGGTACATGCTACGGATAATATCCCTGATTACACTGGAATGGGTATAGCGAATAGTATTGGGAATGCAACAGGGGTGAAGGTTAAAGTGGAAAATGACGTCAACTGTGCAGCGCTCGGAGAGTATTGGAAGGGAGCTGCAACGGATAAGAAAAACTTTTTATGTTTGACCATCGGTACGGGAATTGGCGGTTCGTTAATTTTAAATGGTCAATTATATTCAGGCTCCACTCATGCTGCCGGCGAAATCGGTCACCTCACTCTCTATCCCGGCGGCCAGGCTTGCACGTGTGGAAATTATGGCTGCCTCGAAAGATATGCTTCCAGTTCTGCACTGGAAAAGATGATAAATGAATCATTTGATAGTAAAGTAAAGGTTATAGAATTCTTTGAAAAATTGCGGTATGGTGATAAACAGAGTGAGGTAATTTTTAATCGCTGGCTGGATGATTTGACGACTGGCCTGAAGTCGGTTGTCCATGTTTTAAATCCAGAACTGATTGTCATCGGTGGCGGTGTTTCTGCGCAAGGTGAATTTCTTTTGAACCATATTAAACAATCGCTATTTAAAAAAGTGATGCCGAATCATCGAAGAAACCTGGATGTTCGGATAGCAGTTCATCAAAATAAAGCAAACCTTCTGGGAGCTGCTTACCATTATTTTGCTGATTGACCGCAAAGGAAGAAAGAGGGGGATTATTTTATGGAAAAGAACCGACTTAATGGTGTGAAACCCTCCATTTTAATGGAACAAAATAAGCCTAACTTTACAAAGTCAGAAAATAAAATATATCAGTATATCCAAGCAAACAGCCAGCAGGTTCTCTATCATTCATTAACGGAATTATCAGAGGCGAGCGGTGTGGCAGAGGCTACGGTCTTGCGTTTTTTTCGAAAGCTGGGATTTAAGGGATTTCAGGATTTCAAGTTTTTGTTCGCTCAGGAAGTGTCAGTGCAAGGCAAGGATGATAATGAAGCTACGTACGTAGAAAAAATCAAGAATAATATGGTACAGGCCATCGAGGATTCCTATGACCTGGTAGACCCGGACGTCTTACAGCAGTCTATCAGCACGATCCATGAGTCGAACGATGTTGTGGTATTCGGTGTAGGTTCATCTGGTATTGCCGCCCAGGATATGCAGACCCGACTTATGCGTATAGGTAAACATGTCGACGTTATAGCTGATCCACACTTTCAAGTGATGCGTGCTTCAACCATGAATGAAAATACGGTTGTAATCGCTATAAGCCTGACGGGGAGCACCAAAGATATTGTGGATAGTGTAGCTATTGCGAAGGAAAATAACGCGCAAGTCATTGCACTCACAAACTATATCAGATCCCCTCTCACGAAATTTGCGGATCACGTCTTACTATCATCATCAAAAGAGAGCCCATTGGACAGTGGGTCGCTAGTGGCTAAGATAACCCAGTTATTCTTAATCGATTTGATATGTACCGGACTAACGATTAAGAATTATGAGTACGCAGAAAAAGTGAAAATGGGGATTACGAAGAATACAGCCAGTAAGTTATACTAATTGAAAAATGAACCAAAAGGTCTGAAAGAGCAATTTCATCAGACCTTTTGGTTCATTTATTTTTTGAGCAGCTCAATCTTCCAGGCTATACAATACTTTTACATTTATCTGCCCAAACTGTTTTACCATCAATGATTGTATTCAGAATAGATATATTCTTTATTTCTTCTGGCCGACAGGTTAATGGGTCCTCTTCTAATACAACAAAATCAGCTTTTTTTCCAACTTCAATAGTACCTTTTTCGTCCTCTTCAAAGTTAAGCTCGGCCCCGTAAATGGTCATGGACTTTAATGCTGTTAGTACGTCGATTTTTTGATTTTCCCCCAGCACATTCCCTTTACTGGTTAGCCGGTTGACAGCCGCCCATACAGAAAATAAGGGGGAAATCGGAGTGATCGGACAATCAGAGTGGAGGGTGAATAATAAGTCCAACTCCTTAGCATCGGCCAGTGGGTTAATATGTGCTGCGCGTTCTGGTCCAAGGAAGATATCCCGGTGCCGTTCGCCCCAATAATAGACATGGTTAATAAAGAAAGAAGCCGCAATTCCATGTTCTTTCATTATTCGTAAATCTTCGGGAGCCGCTGTTTGCACATGCTCAATTCTGTGGCGGTGATCTTTTCTTGGTACCATATTTACGGCGTTCTTAATCGCATTGATGTTTGATTCGATTGCACGGTCGCCATTCCCATGAATAGCGATGCGAAAGCCTCTGTTATGAAGGTCTAACACTTCATTATTGAACGCTTCCTGTTCATGCAGTAAACCTCCTGATTCGAATGGTTTGCTATAGTATGGTTCTCTTAAAGCACCCGTATATCCTTGAATTGAGCCATCCTGAAACATCTTGGCGCTGTCCAAACGAGCTTTATAGTTTGTTTTTTTAGATATTTCCTCTTGTAATTCCTGAGCGTTATAATCAGCAAAGTCTCCCTCGTCCCCTAATAAATGATGCAACACCATTAACCTCATGGAAAGAGGGTTTTTACCTGATTGGATCGCAGCTAAGTGTGCATGTAATTCGCTTATACCTTTGTCTAACCCAACACCTGCGTCGGTACAAGTGGTAATACCTTGCGAAAGATAAATCTCGGCTGCTTTTCCGATACTATCTACACTTTCCTGTTCACTTAATACTGGCAACACCCGAAAGACCTTTTCTAAGGCAGGAATTTCATGGATGACTCCATTTAATTCTCCGGATTCATCACGGCCGAAGAATCCTCCATAAGGATCTGGGGTATCTGCTGTTATACCGGCTAAATCAAGAGCTTTTGAATTTATTACAGCAAAATGTCCGGAAATATGCCGGATAAACACAGGGTGATCTCTGGATACATCGTCCAAATCGAAAATAGTAGGATGCCTTCCTTCAGCCAGAAGCGTGTCATCGTAACCCCAGCCAATGATCCATTCTCCTGGTGGTGTATCATTTGTAGCTTCTTTGATTTTCTCTTTTATTTGTTCAATGCTTGTGGTGTGCGGGTAACGAAAATCAATGTAATTTAACAATTCGCCATACATTAACAAGTGGCTGTGCGTGTCAATGAAGCCAGGTAATAGGGTAGCACCTTGCAGATCCATTTTTTCGGTGCTTGCCGTTACCGTATATCCATGAGTATCCGGAATCGGATCAGCATCGACCTTTACAATTTTTCCGTTAGAAACAAGAAGAGATTTTGCCATGGTGTTCTGATAATCAAGGGTAATAATATTCGCGTTAGTAACGATTAAATCCAAATTCATATAAACTTACTCCTTTCTAACTGACTTGTGTATTATCTGAATCGCTGGAATTATCTATGTTTCTTTTGGCTGATGGGAGGTCTTCCCAAAATACAGCTCTGACGGTTTCATTGGGGGAATGGTTTGTCCATAAACTAACAATAACTAAAGTGGTAAACGAAACAATTAACCCTGGGATAACCTGGTCTACATTGGTTGGAAATAGCGGCCATAAAAGCGTGATCAAACATCCGGCAAACATACTCGAAACAACACCTTTGGTTGTCGTTCTTCTCCAAAGCATTATAGCCAGGAATGGAATTACTAGAGTTGTAGCGGAAATTCTTAATGCCCATTGATACATGGTGATAATATCTGTAAGTAAATAAGCGACAATCACGGAAAGTAACGAAATGATTACTACGCTTACCCGGGAGATAAACATCATTTGTTTATCAGTAGCCTTGGGATTAATTAGTCGATGATAGAGGTCCTGTGTAATATTGGAGCTTCCTTGCAGGATAAAAGAATCGGCCCCGGTCATCAAAGCAGATAATAGACCGATTATTACGAGACCCCCTAAAGCAGGAGGAAGCAGCTCGACTGTTACATAGGAAAAAATCAAATCTGGATGAATATCAGCGGGAACAAATTGTCTGGCAATGACCCCGATGCTGTATGGTAATACAGAAATGACCATGGCTATGGCGAAGCCGGTAAGCCCTGCTCGTATCGCTATTTTCTCGGTCTTAGAAGCGAAGATCCGCTGCCATGTCGATTGCCAAATCAAATAGAAAGGAGCCACTGTCAATGCAAACAGCAAAACTTCACTTAGTCCCTCTGCACCAGTAGGTGTTAAGTATTGGGAAGGAGTATTGGCAATGACATTGGAAAGGCCACCACCATAATTCAAAGCTGCAAAGGATAACAATATAATGCCAATAATTAAAATCACGCTCTGAATGGCATCCGTCACGATAGTCGCTACCAGCCCTCCAAGAATGGTAAAAGCTAATATTAAAATAAACGACATAGCGATTCCTATCGCTGGTTCGATATTGAAAACCATATTAAATACGGTACTCATGCCGACTATTTGTAGAGCAGTTGTGGGGACGGAATAAATAAAAGCAGAGAATATCGATGGCACAATTCCTGTTCTTGCACCGAATCGTTCCCCGAATAAATCTGCCATGGTATAAAGTTTTTGTCTTCGCAACGGTTTACTGAATAAGGCGACGAGTAACATGCTGGTCAGGTAAGCTGGTAGTGCAAACTTGAAAAATCCTGACATCCCTACAGTAAAACCCATTCCTATCCACCCTATAAAAACGGCAGCACCGGCATTTGTACTGATAATCGTACCAACGATGTTCCAGAATCCCATATTCCAGCCGGCAATCAAATAGGAATCTGCTGTTTTTACCTTGGTGAAATAATAGAATCCAAGGGCAAACATAAAAGTAAAATAGCCTAATATATAGGCCAGATACCAAGCCATAAATATATCCTCCATTCCTTTTTTAAAATAGACGAGGCAGAGTATAAGCTCGTCTTATTTAAAAATAGTAGTCTATGTAATCATAAAAGTAAAATATATTCGGAAAATTCCAACCATTGTTATTGTTGATTTTACTTATTAAAACTTTATATAAGTCTACGTAAACTACCAATATAACTGTATTCTTGTGCATTTCCTGAAAGGACGACTATTGGAAATAAAACGGAAGCGATTTATTCTAGGGATATATTATAGAAGGAGGAGATGCACAATGGTTTCCCTGCACCGGTTAAAGGAACGCATGGAAAAGATGAATGCTATTGGTAAAACGTTGGGAGGAGGGGTTAGCCGCCTGGCCTTGACTCGGGAAGATATGGAGGCACGACAATTACTTGTACACTGGATGGAAGAACTGGGACTTTCGGTTCGTGTAGATGACTTTGGAAATATTTATGGCATGTTGGCCGGAGTAGAAGAAGATTCGATTATCATGCTAGGATCACATTTGGATACGGTACCAAATGGAGGAAAATTCGATGGAACGTTAGGCGTCTTAGCAGCAGTTGAAGTGATAGAGTCACTGATTGAACAGGGAACAACATGTCGCAAATCCATTATGATTGTATCTTTCACCAATGAAGAGGGAGCGAGGTTTACCCCTCAGATGCTTGGAAGTGGTGCGGTGACAGGTAAATTCGCAAAAGAATATGTGTATCAACGGAAAGATAACAAAGGGAAAACCTTTAAAGAAGCACTGGATGCTATAGGATTTATGGGAGAGGAAAAACATAGAGCGAAGAATTTGGATGCTTTTGTTGAGTTGCATATCGAACAGGGACCAATATTAGGATCAGAACAAAAAAGCATCGGTGTAGTAGAAGGAGTGGCTGGTTTCTCCTGGTTGGAGGTTTGTATCGAAGGGGAAGCGGATCATGCCGGTTCTACCCCGATGTCTATGAGAAAGGATTCCCTGGTCACTGCTTCATCCATTATAAAGAAATTGAATGATTGGGGCAGGAGTCGTGATCAACTGACGGTTGTCACAGTAGGGGACATACAAACGAAACCAGGCATCATTAATGCTATCCCAGGCAGTACTTTATTCACCATTGACTTCCGCCATCCGAATAAAGGCGATTTATATGAGGGTTTAGATGAAATCAAACAGCTTATTCAGGAAGAAGTTACAGCAAACCACCTTACACTTACGTTGAATGAAATACGGACACAACCTCCGGTAGCATTTTCTCCCCTAATTGGTTCTATCATGGAAGCCCATTGCCGAGAGCTGGATATTCCTTATAGACGCATGAGCAGTGGGGCAGGACATGATGCTATGTATATGCAAGAGAGCACCGAAACCGGGATGTTATTTGTGCCCAGCATAAACGGAAAGAGCCATTGTGAAGAAGAAGAAACATTCTGGGAAGACATAGAACATGGGATAAACGTGCTTTTCCATGTCATACACAAGCTAGCAAATGCTCATTAAATTTTTCTATGATACTTATCACCTTTTTGAAGAATTTAATTTTTCTGAATTTATTGAAAACCATATGAGGATATGCTTATACTTGACTTGTAACCGATAAGTTAAGATTTGGTAACTAGTAAGGTTTATGAAGGAGGCTGATAGGTGTCAAAGAAGTATATCAAAGTAATAACTATTCTACATCATGAGTAATCAAGAAAAGTGAGGTCATGTACATGTTTTTAGATCAGTCGAACCCCGTTCCTCTTCATATTCAATTAAAAGAAATATTGGAGAAAAAGATATTTGATGGGGAGTATCAGGCTAAAGTTCCCAGTGAAAGAGAATTTATGGAGCAATTTTCGGTCAGTCGCAGTACTGTACGAGAAGCTATCAATTTGCTGGTGCGTGAAGGAGTACTGGAAAAAAAGCACGGGAAAGGTACATTTGTTTCTTTTAAGCCGATTCAAGATTGGCTGGGATCCTTAAGCAGTACAACCGAAACTATCCGTAATATGGGGATGAAACCAGGTGCAAAGCTGCTCGACCACGGAGTCATTGAGCCCGCCCCGGAAATTGTGGAGGCGACGGGGCTTGAAACGGCATACTTTATCAAACGTATCCGTTATGCCGATGACATTCCAATAGCGATCGAGAACCAATACTATCCCGTAGATATTGGTACCATGCTGGCAAACTATGACATTGATAAAGGAACCTTATATGATTTGTTGGAGAAAAAGCTGGGCATTCACTTTGCTGATGCCAAACAGAATATTTCAGGCGGATGTTTCCAGGAGGCCGATGCAGAACACTTAGGAATAACCTCCGATGTTTGTGCCTTAATGATTCACCGTATGATTTATGATCAGGAAGGAAGCCTGATTGAATATCAGGAAGGGTTTTATCGTTCTGATATGTACTCTTTTTCCATCAATTTATCCAGAAAAAACAGCTAAGGATATTTTATTCTTTTAACTGGTCCGAACCACCGGACGTCTGAATGACTTAGTTAGTAAAAGGAGGGTATGCAATGATAATCGGTGTGCCAAAGGAAATAAAAAATAATGAAAACCGAGTGGCTATAACCCCTGCAGGTGTTATTGCTTATAAACAGGCAGGGCATGAAGTCTGGGTGGAATCGACTGCAGGAATCGGCAGCGGTATTTCTGATCAAGCCTATGAAGATGCAGGAGCAAAGATCGTCTCTACCCCAAAGGAAGTCTGGACTGCTGAGATGGTTTTGAAAGTGAAGGAGCCGCAACCGGAAGAATATCAGTATTTTTATGAAGGACTCATCTTATTCACCTACTTACATCTTGCCGCTGAAGAAGAATTGACACAGGAGCTCCTCGACAAGAAAGTGACAGCCATCGCATATGAAACGATCCAGCTGGAAAACGGGTCGCTTCCACTGCTTACACCGATGAGTGAAGTAGCAGGGCGGATGTCCGTTCAAATCGGGGCTCATTTTCTTGAAAAGCTGAATGGAGGAAAAGGTACCCTTCTAGGTGGAGTTCCTGGGGTGCAGCCGGGAAAGGTAGTTATTCTTGGCGGTGGTGTGGTGGGGACGAACGCCGCCAAGATGGCAATTGGACTGGGTGCCGATGTGACCTTGCTGGATATTAACGCAAACCGGCTGCGCGAGCTGGATAATGAATTTCACGGCAGGGTCGTTACTGTAATGTCCAATGAGTTCAACATTGCAGAAGCTGTCGCATCTGCTGACCTTCTGATAGGCGCTGTGTTAATCCCCGGTGCACGTGCTCCACGGCTGGTGTCAGAAGATATGGTGAAAACAATGATGAAAGGTTCGGTCATTGTAGATGTTGCCATTGACCAGGGGGGATCGATCGCAACGGCCAATCAGATTTCCACCCACGATCAGCCGACGTATGAAAAGCATGGAGTTGTTCATTACGCGGTTGCGAATATCCCTGGAGCTGTATCCCGGACGTCCACTTATGCGTTGACAAATGTGACGACCCAGTATGGTGTGCTGCTGGCTAACAAGGGTGTTAAACAAGCAGCACAGGTAAATAGTGCTGTCGCAAAAGGGATTAACACTTGGAATGGAAATGTGACACATCCTGCAGTAGCAGATGCTTTGAGACTACCATACCAGTCTTTGGAACGTAGTCTGGATGGCTTCGCTGCCGTTTCTTCTTAATGGTAATTGTAGATAAGTGCTGATGTTAGGATGAATGTCCTATCGTAATCAAACGTATAAAGGAGATGGGTGCCATGAAAGTGGAAATGGAAAAGGAAAGTCTATTAGAAAAAGATTTACAGTACCTTTGGCATGCGATGCATCGGTATAAGAAGAATCAGCCAGGAATGGTGGCCGATAAAGGGGAAGGCGCATGGTTCACCGATGTGGAGGGGAAGAAATATATGGATGGGGTATCTGGTCTATGGTGTTTGAATCTGGGGCATGGACGTCAGGAAATTATAGATGCTGCAGCAGAACAGATGAAAGATCTTTCCTATTCTCCGCTTACGTTCGGTCATGGACCGGCGATTGAATTAGCCGCTAAGATCAGTGAATTGCTGGGTGGATCCTATCGAACCTTCTTTGCTAACAGTGGGTCGGAAGCCAATGAATGCGCTTTCAAGATTGCCCGTCAATACCATAACCAAAACGGAAATCCTGGCAAATACAAATTCATTTCCAGGTATCGGGCCTACCACGGGACTACCTTAGGGGCTCTGAGCGCAACGGCACAGGCGAACCGCCGGATGAAATATGACCCTGGTGTTCCGGGTTTCCTCCATACACCACCGCCGTACAGTTATCGGAGCATTTTTGGCACAGACGACCCAGAGCAGAGTGATTTAATTACAGCTGAAATGCTCGACCAGATGATTACCTGGGAAGGAGCTGAAACGGTAGCCGGTGTAATCATGGAACCGTTCATTTCCGGTGGAGGGGTAATTATACCATCAACAGCTTATATCCAGAAAGTGGCTGAAATCTGCAAGAAACATGATGTACTTTTAATAATGGATGAAGTGGTTTCCGGATTCGGTCGTACCGGTAAGATGTTTGGGTTCATGCATGCGGAAGGGGTACAGCCGGACATTGTAACGATGGCCAAAGGCTTAACTAGCGGGTATTTACCGCTGGGGGCTACGGCAGTCAAATCTGAAATCTATGAAAAATTTAAGGAAGCAGGCGATCATAACCACTTCCGCCATGTCTCCACCTATGGGGGACACCCGGCTTCCTGCGCAGTCGCATTGAAAAACATTGAAATAATTGAACGTGAAGGCATCGTCGAACGTGTAAACAAGCTGGGAGAGTCTATCCTGGGTGAACTGAAAGGATTAATCGAACATGAAAACGTGGGAGAGGTTCGGAATATCGGTTTCCTGTATGGAATTGAAATGGTAGAAAACAAAACCACCAAAAAACCGGCAGCCGATCATTTGATTAACCCGGTCATCCAATATTGTAAGGAAAAAGGGCTGATTATCGGTCGAAACGGCGATACTGTCCCAGGCTACAATAATGTACTAATCATCGCTCCTCCATTGTCCTCAACAGAAGATGATCTGAAGTTTTTAGTGAACACGGTTATAGACGCCTTTTTTAAGCAGAAATAACACTGCCTATTGGCCTTATCCCTTAGTGAAAGGGGAATGAATCATGAATTACGAGAAGCTGCAAACCTTCATCACCGTAGCTGAAAAGAAGAGCTTTTCTGAAGCGGCAAAAATCCTATATTTATCCCAGCCTACCATTACATCCCAGATTAAATCATTAGAAAAAGACCTGAACACATCCTTGTTCGACAGGACGACTAAACAGGTACAGCTTACAGCAGCGGCTCATGTGCTCTACCGATATGCAAAGGAAATCATCAAAGTCAGTGATACGGCTAAAAAGGAAATTCTGAGCATGTCAGAACAGGTTCATGGCGATTTAGAAGTTGCCTGCAGTTTGACGATCGGGGAAAATATCCTGCCTCCGATCCTCAGGGAATTTAAAGCTGCCTATCCGTTTATTCAAATGCGTGTAAATATCACCAATTCTGCAAGCATTATCAAAAAAGTGAAAGATCACGTATTGGATATCGGTTTGATTGAAGCACCGATGGAAGATCCCAATCTCTATATTCAGCCTTTTATGGAAGATGAGCTAGTATTAGTCGCTCCACCTGATTATTTTGCGGAAGAAACGAAAGGGATCATGCTTTCTGAAATAGCTTCCCTTCCTCTGGTATTGAGGGAAAGGGGGTCCGGGACTAGAACTGTCATGAACGAATATCTGCAAGCCAACAACATCAATCCGGAGCAACTGAAGATAGAGTTCGAGTTAGGGAGTAACGAAGCTGTAATAGCTGCCGTGGAAGCGGGTCTAGGTCTTTCCATACTATCTAAAAGTGCAATTAAGAAGGAGTTGCAGTTTGGCCTGTTGCAGTTGATTACTATCGAAGAAATTACCTTCAAAAGAAACTTCTATATTGTCTATCATCAGGAAGCTGTCTTGAAAGCCACGACCGACGTATTCCTTGCCACATTGGAAGGATTGGCGGGGAAGTTATCCGATGAGCCAGCAAAAAAGAATGATCATAAATTAATTGAATTGGGAGGAATTTTAAATGGCAAAAGTAGAATCACAAGCTAAACAAGCCAAAGGACAGAAAGTGAAAATGACGCCGAGTGAAGCAATTGTCGAAACACTGGTAGCGGAAGGAGTAAAAGAGGTATATGGAATATTAGGATCTGCCTTTATGGATATGCTGGATTTGTTTCCAACTGCAGGAATCAACTTCCTTCCTGTCCGCCATGAACAGACAGCAGCCCACATGGCCGATGCCTACACTCGTGTATCCGGTGTTGCAGGGGTAGTGGTGGGGCAGAATGGTCCTGGTATCACCAATATGGTTACTTCGGTAGCTGCTGCAAACCAGGCCCATACGCCGATGGTTGTCATTTCCCCGTCAGCCGGGACACCTACAATCGGGTGGGATGGATTCCAGGAATGTAATCAAGTATCTGTATTCGAAAGTATTACGAAAGAGACCGTCCAGGTCACTCATGTTAGTAGAGTAGCGGATAATCTACGTACAGCCTTCCGTATTGCCTATGCTGAAAGAGGGCCAGTATTGTTTGATATTCCAAGAGATTACTTTTACGGGGAGCTGGAAGACGAAATTCTTGAGCCGCATCAGTATCGGACCGATGCCCGAGGAGCAGGCGACCCGGCGTCGCTCAGTAAAGCGGTGGATTTATTAAAAGAAGCAGAATATCCGGTTATCATTTCCGGGAGAGGAGCGGTAGATGCAGATGGCATTGATGATGTCAAAGCGATAGCCGAACACTTGACTGCTCCTGTAGCTGTCTCCTACATGCACAATGATGCTTTTCCAGATGAGCATCCGTTGGCGGTAGGTCCGATAGGGTACATGGGGTCCAAGGCAGCGATGCGTACTTTGCAAAAAGCGGATGTCGTGTTAGCGGTTGGCACCAGGCTCTCCGTTTTTGGAACCTTGCCATGCTATGATATTGATTATTTTCCTAAGCAGGCAAAAATCATACAGGTCGATATCAATCCTAGAAACATTGCCCGTACCCACCCGGTGGAAGTCGGTATCATCGGGGATGCCAAAGCGGCCAGTAAAGAAATTGCAGAGCGACTGAAGCGGGAAACACCAGGCAGAACGCGTAACGGCGAACGAATGAGCGAGGTTGCAACTGAAAAAGAAAAGTGGGAAGAAGAACTTGTAGACCTTGCTATGGAAGACGGCAATCCGATCAACCCTCGCCGGGCACTTTTAGAGCTAACCAGGGCAGTACCGGAGGGTACGATGATTTCTACAGACATCGGGAATGTGTCCTCTACCGCTAATGCCTATTTGAAATTTAATCAGCCGCGCAAACACATTGCTGCCCTGACATTTGGAAATACCGGCTTTGCTTATCCGGCAGCCCTTGGAGCACAGCTGGCCGACCCGGATAGCCCGGCGGTTGCGATTATCGGAGACGGAGCCTGGGGTATGAGCTTACATGAAGTAAGCACGGCAGTGGAACAAAATATTCCAGTAGTCGCCTGTGTGTTTAATAATGGTGCCTGGTGTGCCGAGAAAAAGAACCAGGTGGATTATTATAATAACCGTTTCGTCGGTGCCGATATCGATGCACCGGATTTTGCAGAAGTGGCCAGGTCCATGGGAGCTCAAGGCTATCGGGTCGACAAGCCGGAGGACGTTGGTCCGGTAGTTGCCGAAGCCATTAAATCCAGAAAGCCGGCCGTCATTGATATCCAGGTAGATGGCACGCAATTAGCACCGCCGTTCCGTAAAGATGCACTGAAGATGCCGACGCGACACCTTCAGAAATATAAGCATCTGGATGTAGAAAGCTGGGGAAATAAATAACCATTAAAGTAAAAAGCTGGCGATATGCCAGCTTTTTTTAGCTCAAAAAGAAATACCGTGGGCTTTATTGACTTACCGGAAGCTATTCAACCCTAACGGTACTATATTGTGTCCTTGCCCTGCCATATACCTCCCAAACTCAAGGGTATTGTGACTAACTCGGCAACACACCGCCTTAACGAATTTATTTGTTTTTAATTATCCTTTATAACCTCTTCTGAAAATTTCCTGAACGCGATGCAGTGTAATGTACGTATCCGGGTCGATATCTTCCACCAGTTTTTTAAGTTGTACGATTTCTCTCTTATTAATGACAATATATAATACATTCTTATCTGCCTGGCTGTAGCCGCCCCTTGCTTCCAGAACCGTGACGCCTCGGGACATTTTGTCCATGACTACCTGAAGGATCTCTTCATTTTTATCTGAGATTATCATGACTGCGCTGCGTTCTTCCGTGCCTTCTACGATAGCATCAATAACTTTCGCCCCTACATATACAGCAATCAGCGTATACATGGCTTTTTCTTTACCGATAACAAAGGAAGAACCGACGATAACAGCAATATCAATAATCAGCATGGCGCTACCGACACTCCACCCCAGCCATTGGTTGAGTAAGCGTGCAAGAATGGTGGTGCCACCTGATGTTCCCCCAGCTTTAAATATTAAACCAATTCCCATTCCTACTGCCAGACCGGCAAATAAAGCCGCTAATAGAGTGTCTCCATTTAGCTGATCGCCCCAACCAGTGGTGATATGGAGGAAAACAGAGGTGAATATAATAGAGATTATTGTTAAAAGGGTCATTCGTTTTGTAAAGTACTTATACCCTATCGCGACTAGAGAAGTATTTAAGACAAAGTTCGTTATTCCAGGAGACCAGCCAAACAAGTAATAGGTAACGATCGTTATCCCTATAATACCTCCTTCTGATAGTTTGTTAGGAATGGCAAAATAATTAATACCAATCGCAAAAATAAAAGAGCCGATAATAAGTAAAATCAAGTCTTTGCTAAATATTTTCAAAGTGCCCCGCCTCCCATCTTAACAAGCATTATAAGCGAATCAATGAAATAGGAAAAGGTGTCTTGCATTTTCATGCAAAACACCTTCTTTCTATTAAACGTATTCCGTTTGGGCCATTAGTCAAGCTTCTTTTTTTGTTGTATTGGAAGAAATACTTTCACTTTCCAGCGTTTTTCCGAAAATGTTATAATCCAGCTTCTCTTTAGGAATACGCGCAAAATCTTTTCGTTTCATCATGAAGAAAACGAATCCTATAGCAATCCAGATAAAGAGTGCAATCCATGAAGGAGTGCCTAGAAACCCAGGAGAACCTGGTACTACAAGTAACAGGAAGAAGCCGGTACTGCTTATGAGACCTAAAAGCGTCATAGCTTTTTTGGCAGGTGATACGATTACGTCTGCATCAGCAGTACTTGTCCAGCTGAAAAGGCGATAGGCTACTGCGCAACAGTAAAAATAAGCGATCGTTACGCCGATAGCTGACATGTCTACTACCCATAACAGTGCCTGCCGGCCAAAGAAGGGAGCGGATAAAGTAATTAAGCAGGTGAATATGATACCTACAAAAGGGGTTTCATACTTCGGATGTAATTTAGCGAATATCCGAGGAAGAATCTCTGCTCTTCCCATCGCGAATAATAATCGGCTTGTCGCTACATAAAAGCCATTTAATCCGGTGAAAATCCCCATTGCTAATGAAATCGATAGTAGGAGGACTCCAATGGTTCCGTAAGCATTTTCTACCACAAGTCCAGTCCCCCAAACCGTCTCCTGAGCAATAAGTGATTGCCAAGGCATAGCGACAGCTGTCGCAATAATCGTCAATGAATATGTTGCTGCAGCGCAGAGAAGTGCAATTACAATCAGCTTGAACGCTTTCTGAGGAGAAAAGTTAAACTCCTCCGCTGCTTGTGGAATATTATCAAATCCGACATATGCCCAGGGAGAAATGGCTATGATGGCAATAACGGCTGATACAGCACCAATCTCAGGGTTGAATAGAGGCTGAACATTGGAAAAGGAACTGGAAGGATGAAGAATCATAGCAATGACTAATAAGCTCAAGCCTGCAATTAAAGTCAGGCAGAAGATAAATTGCATAAAGCCGGAGATACTGGTGCCTCTTATGTTCAAGTAGGCAAATGTAATCAGCGCGATACAGGCGACTAACACTTCTCCGAAATATACGTCCCAGCCAGCGATATTATACATTAACCCTTGCATGGCTACACCTGGAAGGACAAACTTAATTAAGAGAGCAAGCGCTGATGCATTCAATGCAACAATACACATATACCCGAGGGTAAGAAACCATCCACAAAAGGAGGCATGATAACGGCCAAACCCAAAGTATGCATAGGCGAATTCTCCACCAGAAACCGGCAATTTTTGAATTAGTTGCCCGTAGCTGACCGCGATGATAATCATCAATAAAGCTCCAATACTAAAACCGAGAATAACACCAAGTGGTCCTGCAGCAGCCATCCAATCGCCCGGTAAAACAAAAGCACCCCAGCCTACAGCAGAGCCAAAGGCTATGGCCCAAACCCAATGTGGTTTTAACGTCTTTTTTAATTGCTTCCTTTCTTCCATTGCTTTTCCCCTTTCATTTTTAAATGTAAGCGCTGACATTAAGGATTGATTTTATTAAACCAAAGTTCTATAGGAACCGCAATGGGATCTGACTATTTGAAATATTGAAACTTTAAATACCGTCTATTTCGATTTTTAATCGGAATCTTTTAGAGGGCACGATGGGGGACTCGATCAAAAAATCCCCCGCTCCAAGTGAATGGGACGGAGGACAGTTGAATGTAATTTTTTTAGGGTTCTATAACTAGAACTACACCATCTTCAATCTGAATGGTGGAGCCGATCGTGGCATTGTCTCTTAGCCAGTCATTGGCATGAATACTAAGCACATAACCATTATCAGGGATGATCGAATTGTTTCCGCCTCTTCGGACGACTTTTCCATCAACCACCGTTACCTCATAACCCCATTGATTTGTTCCGGTGCGTTCCCCTTGTTCTGGAGTATATTGAATTAATTCTCCTGCTCCTCGGCCTTTATTGACTCCATCCAACATACGATAATCGATGACATTCAGGTCATGCCACATGCTGTCGATCAGGAAAGGTTTCATGACTTGCTGCCCGATTTTTTGTGGCATCTGATAGGCTTCCATCATCAGTGGATACAGCTGTTCTTCATATTCGTTTGCTTCTTCTGATTCGCCATGTTTCTGTGCCATTAAATAATGAACAGCCAGTTGACCAGCTTCTCCATACACGCTTAGATTCGTCAAGTAATCCTCGATAGCATTCAGGAATTCTTCGTTATCCACTTGCTTTCTTACATCGTCAGGGATTTGCTGTAAATGTTCAAATTTCATGATTAATTCTTCGGCTGCTTGTGTCGCATCATCGGACTCATAGGCTTCCCAGAAGGTATCTATCGAAGGTTGGATAGTTACTTGTAACGAAGGTAGACCTAAAACACTTTGAACTAAGAATGGTTTGATTACTCCCTGGCCCATTTTTTGCGGAATTTGCTCAGACTGGTTGAATATAGTAATCAGCTTTTCTTTATATTCTTCAGTTTTCTCTTCTTGGTTGTTCTTCTTGGCCATGAGATGCTTAACGGCAACTTCACCAGCTTCGCCATAATACTCTAGTTTTTCAAGGTAAGGTTCGATTTCTGTTAAAAACTTTTCATTATCCATCTCCTGGTTTAATTGCTCTGGCACTTGCTGTAGATGTACAAACTCTTGGATTAATTCTTCCGCTGCCTGTTCCGTGTCTTCATTTGATACATAGGCTTCCCAGAAATTCTCTATCAAAGGTGTCAATGTTAGCGATTCTTTGCTAGAAAGCGGCGAAGAATAGGAGTTTTCTGCAAATGACCGAACAAGTTCGGATGCATCTCCGCCAAAGGATTGGATACTGCGTTCCCAGGAATTTTCAGGGTTATAATCGGACGGATTCCAGCTATAATCGGCAATCGTATATATCGGTATCTTGGATGCTTCTGCTTCGTTCATGGGGTTTGTCGTTAAACCGATTACCCCGTTTTCCGTCAGGTCGGCATCTCTGTTCACGAGTGGTCCAAGGTATAAACTATTACGGTCAAAATCATTGACCGGATAATTGTCCCATAAGAGTAAGTCGTGCTGGAAGATATCGTAAACTTTATCGGCTCCTTCCGATGTGATTTCTTCGGAGACAACTTTAGGACCTGTCCACATAACGATCGTGTCTTCATTAAGTGTTTCAGCAAATCGTTCACGGTAAGAGGTGGTACCATTCCCGGAGTATTCAGTTGGAACGGTAATTAAACGCTCAGCCCCTTCGTGCGTTTGAATGAACTCTTCATTGAAGCGATTCAACAGGTAAGCGTGTGCTGCTGCAACCGGGTCGGCATCATCACCGAAGTTCTCCTTGTCTTGTTCACAATGCAGCTGCTGACTGATATCATCCAAAAAGATAGCGTAGGAGCGAACGCCCAGGTCCCATACGGCCTCCATTTTTTCAGTCAACAAGTCAAAGTCTTGATCTCCTGAATAGCAAATCGTTTGACCCGGGGATAGGGAGAATGTGAAATTCACATGGTTTTCCTTGGATCTATCGATCAATTCCTTAAGTGCTGTTAATTCTTGTGCCGGATAAGGTTCCCGCCAGTCTTCCCTGTGGTAGGGATCATCTTTCGGCGCATAGATATATAGATTCATTTTATTTTCGCCGTAAAATTCGATCTGGTTTAATCGATCTTCATGAGTCCATGGGGGCCCGTAAAATCCTTCGATAGAGCCGCGAATTGGCATCTCGGGCCAGTCACGTATTTCTATTTCTGGAATCAAATCTCTGCCGTTACTCTCCTGGATGAGCTGTTTAAAAGTTTATGCAGCATAATAGGTACCCGTCTTACCTTTTCCGGCCAAGACAATCTGTTTCTTATCGGTTTCTTTTGCCACCAGGACATAACCTTCATCTGTTATGGATGCAGGTCCTTCTACATCGAGATTATCCAACACCTCTACAGAATCCTGGTTTTCTTCAGGTCCGCCGATCCAGATCGTAACCGGTGTGTTCACTTTATCACCAGGTTCCAGACGGATGATCTCTTTAACCTCCGCTTTCTTAAGCGCTTTTTCTACTTCCTTGACTGCATGTTTATCCGTTTCTTCGCCAATCACGATTCCAACTTTAGGGGTAAGCGGAAAGGCATTACCGGTGTTGTTGATTTCTTGAGGTGTAGGGTTGATGTTAAGGTCATCACTGCTCTCAGCGTTTGCCTGTTTTACCCCAATAAGCAAAGGTATACATACCAATGCAATCGAACAAAGCCACAACATCTTCTTCCAGCTGTTAACAGGTGTCATATGAATGGCATCCTCCTTTTTGATAATCTATTATGTGAACCTTTTATCTTCTCTCCAGGTGCTGGTCTGAAAGATGCAACGAGTTGAGATAAAAGAGTTGGCAACAATGAAATAATCGTGATGAGGGACTGTGGAAACTCTACGAGGTTTGCGGATGGACATTTAGTTACTTGGCTTTGGGCAAGAGTAATAGAAGAGTTTTTGATAGGAAACGAAAATCTGGCAAGATTCTTGGAAATTCCTTTCTACTATATATTGTAAATTCTAAAACTAACTACCCCAACCAATCAAAATAACTATATTCCTAGACACTTTTATGCATTTTTAGTTACTTGGTTGTTTTGTATTAACGTGACCGTCTCAAGGGTATGATAATAGGTAATTGAATTGATATTTTTTGGAGGGGAGCGTTCTATTGTGAAAGGGCAGAAAAGTGAATGGACTGGTATTTTGTTTATTTTATACTTATTAATTGCTCCTTCTGTGACAGAAGCGGCTTTTGGGCCGGAGGAGTGGCTCGAATACCGGATGAATGATGGTAATAACCCTGTCTATAAACAGGAAGGAGTGGAGGCTCTTGAGGCAAGTACCTTCCAGACAGGCGATGAAATTCGCTCGACACCGGTTGTGGCTGGGAACCGGATGTTTGTTGGTAACCATAATACTGGAGATATGTATGCTTTTGACATCGAGACAGGCGAGCAGCTATGGCAAAACCAGGCGCCAAACTGGATCCATTCCGAAATGATTTACCATGATGGCACGGTATATGTCGGGTATGGCAATCGTTTCTTCCAGGGGAACGGCCTCCGGGGTACAGATGAAAGCGGCGTGATGGCAGTTGATGCAGAAACAGGTGAAACAAAGTGGCAGACAAGCACTGGAGGCGAAGTCATGCCGACTCCTGTGTATAATGATGGATTTGTTTATGCCGCAACGGGTGACAGGCAGGTGTATAAAATGGAAGCGGAGTCAGGGGATGTCGTCGACGAGATAGACCTGGGCCATGTTGTCAGTATGTCTTCTCCTAATTTTTATGAAGGGAAGTTATTTGTTGGGAGCGGGCATCCCCAGCCTTATACCTTTGCTTCAATCGATTTAGCCAGTGATGAAGTGGCATGGCAGACGGAAATGCCGAAAGCTTTTGCCGGTCTGGATGACGTCCCGCCTGCGATTGAGGATGATATTGTAGTCACTACATCGCTGGAAGAGCATAAGCAATTGTCGCTTAAAGAAGTGTATGAACAGTATGGGTTGCTTGAAGCTTATAAAGAAATGGGCAAGTCTATCACTGGAGACCGGAAAGAACACCCGGAACATGTCATCTATGCGATGGATACGGATACCGGCGAAGTCCTGTGGAAAGAAAGCCTAGGATACGGCGAGATGGTCAAAAATAATAAATCAGGCGCACCTATGATATATGAAGGTAAGGTATATGTAGGGAGTCCGATCACGAAGAAGTTTTACGCTTATGATTTAAAGACAGGTGAGCGGCTCTGGGACTTTCAAAACACCACGATGAAGGCTCCGCCGGTAGCGGATGAAGGAGTTGTCTACTTTACCAACGCCAAAGGCTTCGTTCATGCGCTCGATGCCGGAACAGGGGATGAAATAGGACGAAAGAAACTCGGCGGCACCCTGGCGCCCTCTGGTCCGATCATTATGAATGATACGTTGATTGTAGGCAGTCAGGACAGCAATGTCTATGCCCTGCCGACAGAGGAAATACGTAATGGTTCCGATGAATTTACCGCGGATTTGGAGCCGCCGGAGAGGACTCAGTTCAGCTTTTTGACGGTTGTTTATGGGATACCGTTAGTCACGTTTGTTGTATTGGTAACTATCCTTATCGTTGCAGTACGGAAAAGCAGAAAAACAAAAATCGAAAAATAAAATGAGCTACCCCAGGTCCTCCAGAATCTGGAGGACCTGGGGTAGAACCAAGAACACCCCGGATCCCTCCAAAATATGGAGGACCCGGGGTGTTCTAAGTTGCTGGAATATACTTTACTCACGAGGCAGGATAGCGTATGCTTACCGGTAATAATGTTGGACAAGGGAAAGGAGGATTCCTTATGAAAAGTGAAAAGAAGCTGATGAGTTTAATCAATTCTGTCCGGGTGTTGAATTCTACACGTGATCTTTCCGCCGTATTGGAGCAGTTGATCCGAGAGGTACTTAATGTTATTGGCGGGGCTAATGCAAGTGTATTGTTCCTTTATGATGAACAATCGGACATGCTTTATGCTAAAAGTGCCATCGGTTTTGATATGGAATATATGAAAGAAATTCAGCTACACCCCGGTGAGGGGATGAGCGGACGGACATTTTTATCAAAGGAAGGTAAAATCTTTTCTTCACTTGCTGATACAGCTTACGGGATGTCCAATATTTCTTCAGAAACAGAGGAGACATATGCGAGATCGTTAGGGAGAATGGAATACCCTGTCAGCGCTATTTGTGTCCCGTTGATTTCAAATGGTGATTGTATCGGCGTGTTGACCGTTGATATTTACGAAGAAGATATACATTTTGATGAATCCGATTTAGAGTTGCTTGAAACTTTTGCCGGTCAGGCGACCATTGCTATTGAGAATGCTACCCTGTTTTCACAAAATGAACGGACCAAACGGATTCATGAAGAGCTCTCCAGAGTTTCCTTGCCCAAAGGCGGACTGAAAGACATCACTGCCTCCCTTTCCAACCTGATTGAAAAACCGGTGATGGTATTTAATGAGCTATTGGAAAACCTGGCTGTTTCAGAACCACGTGTTTTTTCTTTAGCAAAAAATTTAAGGACCAGTTTCACTACATTACTGGATTCATCTCTATCCCAAGGAGAACCGACCTCCCAGCAAATATTCCTCGAAGGTAAGGGGTATACCGTCTATAATTTTCCGATACACACAGAGGTCCGTTCGTTTGGCTTGCTTACCATACTGGTGGCGGAGGGTACCAACCTTGATCCTCTTGACCGTTTCGCAATTGAGCAGGCTGTTACAGTGTTTGCGATGGAAATTGATCGCCAGGAACGTCTGGTTGCAGAGGATTTCAGTTATTCAGGTTCCATTTTAGAGCGGCTGATTCATGATCCTTATGATGATTTATCTTCGATCAACCTGGCTAAAATCAATTTCCCGGAGCTGGATCAGCATCATTATGTTGTAGCCCAGCTCTATATCAAGCATCCATTACTTGCTTTTGAAAAAATTTCTGATAAGAAACAGCAATTGATGCGAATCATTTATCGGGAAGTTTCCCGTTTGCCTTATAAAACTCTAGTGTATGATCGAAATCTGGAAGTGACGATGATGTTCACAGTCTCGGCAGGCTTAGATGAAAACCAGGTTTATCAACAGCTTGAAAAACTTTTTAAAACCATCATTAAGCTTGGAGAAGAGCAGTTGGAGCTCACTAATAATGTGGGATTCGGTCAGGTGGTAGAGAAATTGAAGCACGTGCACCTTTCCTATCATGATGCCAAGCGCTGCATCGATTTTTTACAATCCACGTATAAGGAAAAACAAATGCTGAACTATCAGCAGCTTGGACCTTACCGTCTTTTTTTGAAGATGGACCGAAAAGAATTGCGGGATTATACCAATGAGGTGCTGGGAGAAATTAGAAGGTACGATAACATAAACGAAACAGAACTGCTGCAAACCCTGAAAACTTATTTAGATACGAACCAGAGTATGACCCAGAGTGCCAAAGAGCTATATGTCCACGTCAATACGATCAAATATCGTTTGAAAACCATTTATGATCAATTAGGTGTGGAAAAATTAAATGGTAAGAAAGCTTTTGAACTTCAGCTGGGGTTAAGTATTCTGGAATATTTGGATGAATAGAACGGGATTGTGGGTAACCGACAAAAATCAACCATTATATTTGTCGGTTACCCATATTTTTTATCATTTAGAATTATCTTATAATTTTGACTATTACTTGGAAGAGGACGTGAAGTTATGCAACCCATTTACATCGTTTTGATACTTGTTGCCATCATCGCATTAGGGGAATTACTTTCGTTATCTACGAGAGCAAAGATACCTACCTTATTGGTGGTCGTAGCTACAACTTTCGTATTGCTTCAGACAGGGATTTTACCTGAATCATTCATTGAAGCATCTACATTCGTTGCTGCCGGAAGTGTACTTGTTCCGGTGCTGATTGTGCATCTGGGTACATTAATCCCGTTACCGGTGATCAAGAAACAATACCAGGCAGTCCTCATTACCGTTATAGGATTAGTTATTTCTGTAGTGACGATGCTTTCTATTATTACCCTGTTTTTCGATTATAGTACGGCTG
The DNA here is from genome assembly GCF_900176565.1 of Thalassobacillus devorans. Lineage (GTDB taxonomy): Bacteria > Bacillota > Bacilli > Bacillales > Halobacillaceae > Thalassobacillus > Thalassobacillus devorans_A. Next base: position 506,068 of record NZ_FXEH01000005.1, on the reverse strand, counting down.
TAGCTGGTGCTGGTCCGCTTACAGGTGGGATCATCGCTTACATCGTGACTTCAGAGGGTTTGACAGCAGCAGGGTACACCTCCATTGCTGCCATACCGGTAGTGGTTTTCGCTTTGCAAAATCTTGTCGGCATGCCGCTTACTTCGATTTTATTAAGTAAATACGCGCTAAGCATTCGTGACAGCCTGGCCGATGAGGCAGCTGCAACAACAGAACAGTCGGGCAGTCCAATGGCAGCTGACCCAGATAAAAAGCTGATTATACCAGCTCGCTTCATGCAAAGTCATTTTATCATCCTATTCCTGTTATTCATTGGGGGTGCTCTGGCAACCTGGCTTGGCAGTGTCACTGGCATCAACTATAGCCTTTGGTCATTGGCCATTGGTGTAGCGGGCTCTGCTTTTCGCTTTTATCCAGACCGTGCTCTTGATAAATCGAATAGTACAGGTCTTGCCATGGTGGCACTAATCATTGTCGTTATCAACTCCCTGGTAGGCATCACCTGGAATCAGGTCGTATCGGCTTTATTGCCTGTCATCATCATTATTGTCATCGGTACGACTGGTCTGATTATCGGGGCCATCATTGGAGGAAAAATTTTCAAATGGAAACCGACGAAATCCATTCCTGTCGTTTTGACAGCGCTATACGGTTTTCCTGGTGATTACCTGATTGTCGAAGAAGTGAGCAGAAGTATTGGACGTAATGAAGCGGAGCAAAAACGGATCATGGATGAACTCGTGGCACCGATGCTGATCGGCGGGTTCACTTCGGTCACGATAGGCTCGATTGTCATCGCAAGTATTTTAATCGGAACACTATAAAAAAGGGAGAGAGATACTATGGCTTACACATTGATAACAAACGGAACGTTGATAAATGGGAAAGGGAACGAGCCGGTACAAAAAGCGGCGGTATTAATTAATGGAAACAAAATTGAACAGGTGGGAGCAGTGGAGGATGTCCAAGCGCCGGAGGGTGCCAACATCATCGATGCAGAAGGAAAATATATCTTGCCTGGTCTGATTGATACCCATGTTCATATGGCGATGGAATTAAAAAGCATCCAGGACACGATTCTTACACCGTTTTCTTACCGTTTTTAAGAAAGTGTCCACTTTATGAAACGAACACTCGATGTTGGAATCACGTCGGTTCGCGATGCCGGCTTTTCTGATCTAGGTATGAAAAAAGCAGTGGAAGATGGAGTCGTAGAAGGGCCGCGCATGCAAGTGAGCATCAACCCCATCACAACCACGGGCGGTCACGGTGACAACTGGAACCGTTCCGGATTCGATACGACGATGCAAACTTATCCTGGCATGCCGTACGCCATCTGTGACGGAAGAGAAGAAGTCAGAAAGACGGTCCGTCAAATGCTTCGTGCCGGGGCGGACGTCATCAAAGTCCATGCGACAGGTGGAGTCTCAAGTCCGACGGATCATCCTGAGTTCACGCAATTTTCCCAGGAGGAACTGGAGGTCATGGTGGAAGAAGCGCAGTTCCGTAAAGGGGTAAAGGTGATGGCTCATGCTCAGGGAGCGGAAGGGATCAAAAATGCAATCCGGGCCGGTATCTATTCCATTGAACACGGCATCTATATCGATGATGAAGCGATTGAACTGATGCTGGAAAACGAGACATTTCTAGTGCCAACCCTGCTTGCGCCTGTGTCCGTTCTGGAGTCCAGCAAAGAAAATGACCGGATGGCTCCTTATGCCGTTGAAAAATCAAAAGAAGTCATCGAAGCGCATAAAGAGAGTATCGCGAAAGCATATCAGGCAGGAGTGAAAATTGCCATGGGAACAGACGCCGGGGTGATGCCTCATGGTACCAACCTCAGGGAACTCGGGCTGATGTGTGACATCGGTATGTCTCCGATGGAAGCATTGGTCGCTACGACAAAAACAGCTGCTGAGTGCCTGGGATGGGAAGATAAAGTTGGAACAGTAGAAGAAGGAAAACTGGCAGACATCATTTTGACCGACGTCGATCCTTTATCAGAAATTCGCGCACTTGAAGACAGTGACCGGATCGTGATGGTCATAAAAGATGGCAATATTTATAAAGATTTGACAGAAAGGTGATAACATGGAAGAAGAATGGAATTTATATGGTAGATTAATCAGGGATTATGATGAAAATCATACGCATGACGGCATCAATGGAGAAAGATTAGCCAAGCCGTTCCATGCTATTTCGAAAATTGGGCTGACAGAAGACGGCGGAAGCAGGCGCATTGGTTTTTCTAAGGAAGAAAAACAAGTGAAGGATCTTGTGAAAAGCTGGATGGAAGAAGCAGGCCTGAGCATATCGGAAGATGGAGCAGGAAATGTGTTTGGACGTTTAGAAGGGAAGGACCCTTCTAAACCTGCGATTATGAGTGGCGGCCATGTAGACAGTGTCCCGAATGGCGGGCATTTCGATAGCCCGCTCGGGGTGCTTTCTGCACTTGAGGTGGTAGAAGCATGGAAGGAAATAGGTTACCAGCCGAACCATTCCTATGAAATCGCCATCTTTTCCGATGAAGAAGGAGCACGCTTTAATAGCGGGCTGACCGGAAGCCGGGCCATGGCAGGAGAAGTTGATATGGAAGTGCAAAAAAGCTTTACCGATCAGGATGATAATTCTTTCGCAAAAGTCATGGAAGATATTGGTCTGTCGGAGGAAAGCTTCGCTGAAGCAGCCCGGGATTTAAGTGGTATTAAAACTTATGTAGAAATACACATAGAACAAGGAGCAAAATTAGAAGAACAAAACTTGCCCGTTGGCATCGTATCAGGTATTGCAGGTCCAGCCTGGCTGGAAGTTGATTTCATTGGAAGTGCCGGTCACGCAGGGAACACGCCAATGACAGAAAGGCAGGACGCTTTAGTCGCATCAGGTGACTTTGTCCGCACCATCCATCACTTGCCTGGACAAGTGAGTGACTCCGCTGTTGCTACTGTCGGAAAGCTTCACGTCTATCCGAATGGAGCTAACGTGATCCCGGGCAAAGTTTCCATGATTGTTGATATCCGCGATATCTATGCAGACACAAGGAATGAACTTACGCGCAGGATCATCCAAGAAGCAGAACGGATAGCTGATGGTTTCGGTGTAAACGTCAACCACAAACAAAACCTAGAAGTAACTCCGGTTCCTATTGATGAAGAAAGGAAGCAGCTTCTAAGCGAGGCATTGGAAAAGCACGATATTAAGCCGGTGGAGCTTCCAAGTGGAGCAGGGCATGACGCCCTTATTGTCGGGCATCATCTTCCTGTAGCTATGTTGTTTGTGAACAGTAAAAACGGAATCAGTCATAATCCAGAAGAATGGTCTTCTTTGAATGATATCGTGCAGGGAGTTCATGTGTTAAAAACATATATTGAATCGATCGATTAACCTTATCTTAAATCAATGCATAAAGCATTAGTAGCTGCTAATAAGAGACGTAAACTTCTAATTGTTTACGTCTCTATTTATGTAGGTAAGCTCCGCCAGGGGGGAGCAGGCGATAAAATAGCGATTGATGATTGATATAACTCTGGACGGGATTAAAAAAATCCCAAAAGGAAGCTGCATGTTCCTTTTGGGAATAAGTAGATATCCATCTCAAGTAGCTGGGAGGTCAACTTGAATGGACGGTTCGTATATCATTATAACAGAACACACGTTCTTATTCTAGTGCTTTTAATTAAAGTGAATCTTATCCTACCCCAGGTCCTCCAGAATCTGGAGGACCTGGGGTGAGTAAGGTTTTTTGGTTATTTTCCGCCTGTGAAGGTGACGCCTTTTATGAAGTAACGGTTGAAAAAGGCGTAGATAAGCAGTGATGGTATCGTCATGACGGTAGAAGCGGCCATGATTAAGTTCCAGAAGCTGATGTACTGTCCTTTAAATGTGTTCAATCCTAATGTCAGTGTGAACATGGCTTCATCAGACATGATAATCAGCGGTCGCATGAAATCATTCCACGATGCCATAAAAATGAAGACAGCCTGAGCAGCCAGGGCTGGTTTTGCTAAGGGCATTACGATTCGGAAGAACGTCCCCAGACGGCTAAGGCCATCCATTTGTGCAGCCTCTTCCAGTTCTTTCGGGAAGTTGAGGAAGAACTGACGCATCATGAAAATGAATGTCGCATTGACCATGCCAGGGATGATCAGCCCTTGATAGGTATTCAGCCAGCCAAACATTTTAAGAATCAGATAGCTTGGAATCAAGGTGACTTGAAAAGGAATCATCAAAACGACCAGAATTAACATAAACCAGAAGTTCCGGCCGGCAAACTTAATCCGGGCTAATGCATAACCTGCCATCGAATTAAAAATGAGATTTAAAATGACCATACAGGTGGTTATAAATACACTATTGAACATCCACCGTAAGAATAACGGCTCTTTTGAAAATATTTGGATGTAGTTATTTAATGTGAAGTTTTCAGGTAAAAAGGTGATTCCTGATACGATTTCCTCTAATGGCTTGAAGGAGGAAAGAATCGCCCATAAAAATGGGATGAACGTGATGACAGCATAAGTGATGAGTACGGTATAGACAAATGTTTTGGAAAATATGCTCTTTTTCATCGTAAGTCCTCCTTAATCATGAAGCTTCTCTTCGCCGAAGAATTTCTTTTGAATGAGCGTAACGACCATGATGATAATGGCGAGTCCCACTGCTAATGCTGAAGCATATCCCATATCGAGCGATTTAAAGGCATATTGGTAAATAAGGAGAACAATCGTCAAGGTAGAATTGTTCGGTCCTCCCGAGCCGCCTGAGAAAATATAAGATTGGTCGAACAGCTGGAATGTGCCGATGAGGCCCATGACCACTACAAAGAATGTGACTGGTTTCAAAATCGGTACGGTGATATAAATGAACTTCTGCCACCAGTTTGCTCCATCAATGGTTGCTGCTTCATAGACTGAATCCGATATATCCTGCATGGCTGCTAGGTAAATGACCATGAAGAATGGTGCTGTCGCCCATATGTTCATAATCATGATTGACTTCAAGGCAATGTTTGGGTCGGCTAGCCAGTTATAAGTTGGTAGACTTAAAAACTTTAGAAAGTTGTTGATCAGGCCATCCGGGTTGTACATCCACATGAAAATAATCGTTAATACCGCTGAAGATGTAACCGTTGGCAAAAAGAATATAATACGGAAGGCATTTTTCCCCCGTATATTGGAATTAAGAGCTGCAGCTAAAAGTAACGCTAATATCGTTTGGATTGGAACCACGATCAGTACATATTCCGCTGTGTTTTTAAGCGCGATAATGGCACGTTCATCATCTATGGTTCGTGTATAGTTTTCTAAACCGATAAATTCATACCCGATCCCACCGAGGAGCTGAACATCATTAAATGATAAGTAAAGAGCGTATAATATCGGGATGACGACAAACACACCAATGGTGAAAATTGTCGGGCTCATAAATATATAGCCGGAAAATCCTTCTTTGAATGATTTAGTCATCCGTTTTTTAGTCTTATTTCCGCGGTTTATGCCTTTTGACTGCGCCTTTTTTCTATCATCCGAGTGATCCACTTTTCTTGCTGGCTCCATATTGACACCTCTTTCTTAAAGATAAAGGAGACGAAACTCGCCTCCTTATCCTTTAGTTAGCTGACCCGATTTCTTTGTTGGCAGTTTCCTGGGCTTTCTTTAAAGCTTCCTCAAGACTTTGTTCACCAAGTAATGCACTGCTGAATTGGTTATCAAAGTTATTCATGATTGTAGGCAGGTTCTTTCCAGCTTGCCATGGCTGGGCATAAGCGGAGCCTTCGATGAATGAACCTCGTAGTGGATCATCAGCGTAACCTAGTTCTTCAGCAACAGATTGACGTGTTGGGAGAGCAAAACCTTTGCTTGTCCAGATCTCCATACCATCTTTTCCAGTAAGGTAAGAGATGAGTTCCCAAGACGCATCTTTAACTTCAGATTCTTTGTTCATAACATACGCAACCGTAAAGGCAGCGGTCGCTTTTTCTCCATTAATGGTCGGTAGTTCCGTTGTCGTGAATTCAAGCTGTTGAAAGTTATTTTCCAGAAATGGAATGGTCCAGTTTCCTTCAATGACCATTGCTGCTTTTCCTTGTCCAAACATATCTCCGCCCCAGTCTGTACCTACATCAGAAGGCAGACCTGCAGTTTTTTCATCGGTATACATGTCGACAACGGGCTGTAATGCTGCGATGGCATTGTCTCCAGCGAAAGCTGCTTTTCCTTCACTATCAGTAACCTGTCCGCCATGTGGCTGGAATTTATAAAATTGACGTGCCAGCTCCTGTGAAATCCCAAGCCCGAATCGCTCTGGCTGGCCATCTCCATCTTCATCGACGGTAAGTTTCTCTGCATACTCCTGCAGCTCTTCCCATGTTTCTGGCGGTCCTTCTAAGCCAGCTTCTTCAAAGGCTTCTTTGTTATAAAATAAGGAGAGCGTAGAGAAGTCCTTTGGGAATCCGTAGTAAGTTCCGTCGGATTTAAACGCATTTAATAATGGTTCCTGGAAATCTTCCAAATCAAAGTCATCTGTAACGTAATCATTTAATGGTTCCAATACGCCAGTATCAATTAAGCCAGGAGCTTCGGATGCGTCAAGGTAAAATACATCTGCTGCTTCTCCACCTACCAGACGGGTTTTCATTACATCCATATATTGGTCAGATACAACTTCGTGCTTCACTTCAATATTCGGATGCTCTTCTTCAAATGCCTCCAATGTCTGTTGTAAAAGCTCTTTTTCTTCTGGAGAAGCGCCCCATCCTGCGAGTTCTACGACCGTTTTGTCTCCATCGCCTCCGCTACCACTGGAAGAATCGCTGCTGCAGCCTGCTAATACACCACCCAATAACATTCCTGTGACTCCTACTGTCGCCAACATTTTGTTAATTTTCATATCCATCTATCCCTTCAGATTTTTTAACTAAATACCGTTGAGTTAGTTTCCAAAATCACTTGTAATCCGGTTGTATTCCTGGATATTTCTATTTCATAAGATCCTTTACTTCTTTTCACACGTAAGGATAATTGTCCTTGTCCTACTGGCAATTCTTCTAGAGCCAGCTCGTTCATTTCGTCTAAGAAGTGCGGAGCGATTACTAATTCCTTACTCTTATAGTCGGGGTTAAGCCCAAGTATCGTCCGGATGAATGTCAAAGGTGTACCTGCCGCCCAGGCTTGGGGAGAACAAGCAACAGGGTAAGGGACTGGCTTACCTTCTTCCTTGCTATAGCCGCAGAATAATTCCGGCAGGCGTTCATATTCAAAATGATGAGAAGCATCGACTAACCCTTGCATCACAACTTTTGCATGCTCGGCCCCTTTCATGCGGCCCATGCCAAGGAGAGTCATGCTATTGTCATGCGGCCATACACTGCCATCGTGGTAACTGATTGGATTATAGCCGGCTTCTCCTTCGCCCATGGTGCGTATCCCATAACCTGAAAACATAGCTGGGGAAGTGAGCATGTCCATCACACGTTGCGCCCGTTCATCTTCTATCATTTCAGAGAATAAGACATGGCCAGGATTAGAAGTCACAGTGCCGACCTGGTCTTTATTTTCATCTAAAGCTATCGCATAAAATTGTTTGTCTTCCATCCAGAAAGCTGCTTCGAATTTTTCCTTTAAGTCAGCGGCTTGTGTTCTTAATTTAGCAGCATTTTCTTTTTGCCCAATAGATTCATAGAGTTCGGCAACACCAACCCGTGCCTGATATACATATCCTTGAACTTCAGCTAAAGCTATTGGCGATTGGGCCAAGTCCCCATTCCGGTGGACGACGGAATCCGCGGAATCCTTCCAGCCCTGGTTAGCGATCCCTTTACTGGCTTCCTGGTGGTACTCGACAAACCCGTCACCATCCCTGTCGCCATACTCATTTATCCAGGTCAGGGCAGCTTTGACATTTGGAAGCAGCTCTTCAAATAGCGCAATGTCTTTCGACCAATTGACGTATTCCACAAGTAGAATCAAGAAAAGGGGAGTGGCGTCAATCGTCCCGTAATAAGGGGTGAAAGGGATCTGACCAGTGTTTGCCAATTCACCGTAACGAATCTCGTGCATGATTTTTCCCGGTTCTTCATCACGCCAGGAATCTTTCTTCGTTCCCTGATAATGTGCCATTGTCTTTAATGTTCCACGGGCAATTTCCGGCTGGAAAGGCAACATTTGCAGTGCTGCAATCAGGCTGTCTCTTCCGAATGGAACACCGAACCATGGCAGTCCTGCGACAAAGAAGGAGCCGAAGCCTACATCCGTGGAAAGCGCCTGAAGATCCTGGATTCCGCGATCAACAAGACGTTGGAGTGGTTGATGATCGGTTTTTATTTTGGTTACTGATTCGTTCCAGTCCTGGTATGTAGATTGTAGTTGTTTAAATGCCTCAGCTCTGTCTAAAACTTGTACTTTTTCATCAGCCACTGCTGGAACAATGTGGAATGTCACTTCCTGAATTTCTTCGTGGGCGAGGCTAACTGGGATTTTTATAGCCCCATCCTCAACGGAGATTGTCGTGTCGCTTTCCCAGGTTACTCGTGTATTTCTTTTTACATCATCTGCTCCGAGATAAGAAAAGGTCAGGGAGTCGTTCGTTTCTTTGAGCTCTAATACATTTCCAATTTCGCCATTCTGAAAACCCCTGACGATAAACATATCTGCAAAGTCAGCATCCAGTGCAAGTTCCACGGTAAAGTTGACGGCTTTAGGGTTATAATTTCGAATGGATAAGGTTTCGTATAATACATCATTGGAGATGAAGCGGTGTCGCTTGATTTCCACGGATTCTCGCCAAAGTTCCACTTCGCCGTCTTTTTCGATATGAGGATTCGTCAACATCATTTCGGTATCATAGATATTATCAGCTTCTGATTTAAGCAGAATCGGGTCTTCGCCGTTGACTTTTAGGCTCATCTCACTCAGGAAGCGGGTGTCTTTTTTATACAACCCTAATCCATAAGGGTGGTTAATGGGTATATCTCCATTTTTATCCGTAAGAAAGAAAACTTCATTGTCTTTTAACACACGATAGTCCATCATCTCATCCTTCCGTCCAAAACGTTTCGGTAAACGCTGTAAAAAATATCCGAAACGTTTCGGAATTTCATTAAAAAAATTTAGTTTATTTTTGTAGTAGTTTGTCTGACTTTCAATTCATTATCTATGATTTTTACCCTGTTTGTTTCGGTACCCTGGAGAATCCCAACCAGCAAATCAGCAGCTGTAAAGCCCATTCGGAATGTATCCTGAGCGATAGTGGTAAGGGCGGGGCTGACGTAAGCTGCGAGCGTGATATCATCATAACCAACTAATGATAAGTCATCTGGAATCTTTCTGTTCAGCTGCCTGGCTGCTCGCATAACTCCTAAAGCCATCAAGTCACTTGCACTCACAATAGCAGTAATTTCAGGGAAAGCGGTCAATAGCTCGAGTGTGACTTGTTCTGCTTTTAATTCTGTATATTCTCCATTTACGATCCATTCTCTCCTGATGGGCAGGTTGCGCTTTTGCATCCCAAGTTCAAATCCTCTTAGCCGCTCCTGGCTGACAAATGCCTGGTCGTGTCCGTTGACCATAGCAATGTTGATATGGCCTAACCCTGATAAGTGCTGGACCGCTCGGAATGTTCCATCCACATTATCTGTCGTGACGTAACCGGTGGTTTCGTTTTCCAATGGTACATCAATCAATACGCAAGGAATGTCGCTTTCGAAGATTTCAATTAAATAAGGATCGTCTTTCTTGATTCCTTGTACGATTACACCGTCTACACGACGCTCACGACAAAGCTGGGTGTACGTTTTTTCTTTTTGCTTGGATGAATTCGTATTAAAAAGGACCAAATCGTAATCCATCTCTCCACAATACTCATTGATTCCCGTCAGCACGTCGAAGACAATATTGTCTTTGGACCCTTCGCGGGATAAACCAGAGACGAGCAATCCTATGGTTTTTGTTTTTTTCATAACAAGACTACGGGCTAAAGCATTGGGGCTGTATTCAATTTCTTTTGCAATTTGTTCAATTTTTTGCCTGGTATTTGCATTGACGTCGGAGTAACCATTCAATGCCCGCGAGACAGTTGTAACCGATACTCCTGCTAGCTTTGCGATATCTTTGATTGTTGCCATAGTAGTCTCCTAGCCTTTCCAAAACGTTTTGGATAATTGATTTGATTCAAAGTATACACATAGTGAAAGCGTTTTACAAGGTGTTGTCAGAATTTTTTTAAGTACCTTACCCCAGGTCCTCCAGAATCTGGAGGACCTGGGGTGTTTTGGTTTAGAAATCTATTAGATTTGGTTGCTGTTCTATTAAGGTTGTTGTAAAATTATACTATGAATGCAAGCGCTTGCATAACAATCTAAAATACCTAGGACTAAAGTTATTCTTTTTATTTAACCTTTTGTGCAAGCGTTTGCGCAACTTGTTGCTCACTATGTAAAGAAGAAAGGAGGCATAAAAGCGGGCGTTTCTACTAATCTATTCAGGGAGGAAACTATTACATGAGAAGAAATACACAGCGTAACTTCTCCATTTTTATGATTTTGATCATGCTGTTGAGCTTATGGTCGCCGATCGCACCGGTTCAACAGGTACACGCAGAAGATTCTTCTGACGCGAATGCAACAGAGGAAACAACAGAAAAAACGGTGCAGTTCCATTACATCAGAGAAGATCAGAATTTTGGCGATTGGAATATATGGGTTTGGAATACTGGCGTACAGGACAACCAGATTAATTTTGACTCCTATAAAGGCAATACTGCTACAGCCAATTTTGCTGTGGCACCGGAAACAAAAGAGTTCGGTTTTGTCCTGCGCAGTACCGAAGACTGGAATACGGCGGAAAAAGAATTTGGCGACCGCTCCATCCAGGTCAGCCAGAACGACACCATCACCAAGGCATACATAACCAGCGGTGTCGAGGAAGTAAGGATTGTGCCGGATGGATCGGCTCCCGTAATTGATAATGGCGACGCGACTTTCTTTTATCGTGATAAAGAGTTATTCGCTGCTGATGCGATGGACACGATCGATAAAGTCGAGTTGCAAGTTAACGGTAAAACAAAGGAAATGACATATGAACCGGAGAATGAGCGGTTCGTCTATACGTACAATGACATTCCGAATGGCGAACATGAGTATACGTATCTCGTTACAAAAGATGAAGAAACCACTGAGGTGATGGACCCTTATAACACGGTAGATGGCGTTTCTACCATTAGTTTTGAAAAAGCTGACCTGAGCGTGTCAGGAACAGTCGAGCCTGGCGCTGTCGACTATAATCAAAACGCGGTCCTGTCGGTAGACGTCCAGGGTGAAGCAGAAATCTCTCAAATGTTTGCGGACATTTCTGCCTTAGGGGGGTCGGACAAGCTTGAAATCGACCCCGACTTACAGGAAGTGACGATTGCGGTCGATGATGATGTGACCGCTGGAACGAAAACTATCCCACTTACTGTTGTTGATTCATTTGGCAATTCTCATGAAGGCACAGCGGAAGTGGAAGTGAAAACGCGTCAGTCTGTCGGCGAAGCTGATTTTGACTGGGACGAGTCGATCATTTACTTTATGCTGACCGACCGCTTCTTTGATGGCGATGAATCAAATAATGATCCATACAACCTTGGATATGATACCGAAAAACGTGGCACGTACCAGGGTGGAGATTTTGAAGGGATCACGGAGAAACTTGATTACCTCGACAACCTTGGGGTGAACACGATCTGGATCAGCCCGATTGTTGAAAATATCAAATATGATGTCCGGTATAACGAAGATGGCGACCAGCCTTATTATGGTTACCACGGCTACTGGGCAAACAATTTTGGTGAACTGAACCCTCATTTTGGCACGATGGAGGAGTTCCATGACCTGATTGATGAGGCCCATGCCCGCGATATGAAAATCATGGTTGATGTCGTGCTGAATCATACCGGCTATGGCTTGAAAGAAGTTGATGGCAACGTTCCTGAAGCGGAACAGCCGGAAGGTTACCCAACCGACGAGGATCGCAGTCGCTTCAGTGATCTTGTCCGTCAAGGCACCGATGTAGGAACCGATGAAGTTGTCGGTGAACTGGCCGGACTTCCTGATTTTATTACCGAAGATCCGGACGTGCGCCAGCAAATTATCGACTGGCAGACTAACTGGATCGATGCGGCTACAACTGATGAAGGTAACACAATTGACTACTTCCGCGTCGATACCGTGAAGCATGTGGAAGATACCACGTGGATGGCATTCAAGAATGCGATCACAGAAAAAATGCCGGAGCACAAGATGATCGGCGAAGCCTGGGGAGCGAGTGCCAACGATGATTACGGCTACCTCGAAACCGGAATGATGGACTCCCTTCTTGATTTCGGTTTTAAAGAAATTGCCCATGACTTTGTCAATGGAAGTTTGGAAGAGGCCGATGAAAAACTGGCTGATCGTAATACGGAAATAGACAACACGGCTACACTAGGGCAATTTTTAGGCAGTCATGATGAAGATGGATTCCTGCATTCCCTAGGTGGAGATGAAGGCAAGCTGAAAGTTGCAGCTGCTTTGCAGGCAACCGCAAAAGGGCAGCCGGTCATTTATTATGGGGAAGAGCTTGGCCAGTCGGGAGCCAACAACTATCCAGTGTATGATAACCGCTACGATTTTGCCTGGGATCAGGTAGAAGGTAATGATATTCTCGATCACTATTCGAAAATATTGAACTTCCGTGGTGAGCAGTCCGAAGTTTTTGCAAAAGGGGAAAGAAGCTTTGTCGGCGGCTCTGATAATGAAGAATTCTTATTATTTGAGCGTGCTTATGAAGACGACTCCGTTTATGTCGGACTGAATGTTGCTGAGGAAGCGAAAGAAGTGAGCCTGGAACTGGAAGGTGGCACGACTGTGACCGACCATTATTCCGGTGAAGTATATGAAGCAACAGATGCTGGACAAGTTTCTGTCACGATCCCTGGAAAAGCGGACGGCGGGACGGCTCTGTTGACCGTTGACAGTGGGGCGATCACAGGGGTTGGAAATGGTGAGGGCGATGATGGTATAGAAGTTGAACCTGTACCGGAAGATTCCATCCGTATCCACTACAAACGGGACGATGGCAATTATGAAAATTATGGCCTATGGCTGTGGAATGATGTTGCCGAACCTTCTGCCAACTGGCCGACAGGCGCTACCATGTTTGAAGGAACCGATGACTATGGTGCCTATGTTGATGTTGAGCTTGCAGAAGGTGCGAAAAACATCGGATTCCTGGTCATGGATGTGACCCAGGGAGATGATGGTAAAGATGGTGGTGACAAAGGTTATACGATCACCAATCCAGACATCAACGAAATTTATATCAAGCAAGGTTCCGATGAAGTATACACGTATGAGCCGGTTGATTTACCGGAGAACACGGTCCGGATCCACTATGATCGCGATAACGATGACTATGAAAACTTCGGTCTTTGGAACTGGGGCGATGTAGCGAATCCTTCTGAAGATTGGCCGACAGATGCGGTGATGTTTGAAAATACCGATCGTTATGGCGCATACGTAGATATCGAGCTGACAGAAGATGCCAAGGAAATTGGCTTCTTCCCACTTGATGTCACTCAGGGTGATGCAGGTAAAGATGGTGGCGATCGCACTTTCAACTTACTGGACAGGTACGATCAGCTATGGATCAGACAAGGTGATGAAACGGTCTATATTTCTCCTTATGGGGAAGTAGCTACTGGCCTTACATCCGCTGAGGTTATAAATGAAGAAACCATCCAGTTAAGCTTTACAATGACCGATGGACTTTCTACTAAAGACTTACTCGAACAATTGGTCATCAAAGATGCTGATGGTAATGAAGTAATGGCTAAAAGTGCCGAAATTACTGGTGATAAGACAGTGAAAGTGAAGGCAGATTTTGATATCGAAAAACTTCCACTAACGGTGGAGTATGGTGACAGATCTGTTATCGCTAACAGCGGCTGGCGGATGATCGATGAACTGTATGCTTATGATGGCGACGATCTTGGTGCCACGTATCAGGATGGCAACGCTATTTTGAAACTATGGGCGCCAAAAGCAAGCAATGTTGTAGCGAAGTTTTTTGATAAAGAAGATGCCGCCACAGAAATCGGACGTGTTGACCTGAGGAAAGAAGAAGGCGTCTGGTCAAAAGAAATTACGGCTGAGGAGCTGGGAGTAGATGACCTGGCGGGATACTACTACCAGTACGAAGTGACCAACGATGGTGTAACGAAAAATGTACTGGACCCATATGCCAAATCAATGGCAGCCTTCACCGTCGATACTGAAGGCAACCCTGGTCCAGACGGTGACGATGTTGGAAAAGCAGCGATTGTTGACCTGGAAGGCACCGATCCAGAAGGCTTCAGCCATGCGGACATCGATGGCTATAAAAAACGGGAAGATGCGGTCATCTATGAAGTTCATGTCCGTGACTTTACTTCCGATCCATCGATTGAAGGTGATTTGAACGCACGATGGGGATCCTATCAGGCGTTCATCGACAAGCTCGATTACATCAAGTCTATGGGTGTCACCCACGTCCAGCTTTTGCCGATTATGGCATGGTACTATGGCGATGAAACAAATATGGACGAGCGCGAATTGGAGTACTCTGCTGGCGGTAATTCCTATAACTGGGGTTATGACCCGCACAGTTACTTCTCGCCAGACGGGGCGTATTCCGAGGATGCTGCCGATCCTGAACTGCGCGTGAAAGAAACAAAAGAACTGATCGATGCTATTCATGACGCCGGTATGGGTGTGGTGCTTGATGTGGTTTACACGCATACAGCTAAAACGAGCACACTGAATGACATTGTTCCTGATTACTATGCATTCCAGGATGACCAGGGCAACTTCCTTGGCGGCTTTGGCAACAACCTTGCAACCAATCACGCCATGGCTGAAAAGCTGATGGTCGATTCCGTGAAATACTGGTTCGAAGAATACAAAATCGATGGTATGCGTTTTGATATGATGGGGGATGCCACTTATCCGGCGGTCCAAAATGCCTATGACGCAGCTGCTGAAATCAACCCGCACGCCTTGTTTATCGGGGAAGGTTGGCGGACATTTGCCGGCCATATTGCAGATCCATCTCTTGAGGGCATGGGCGCTGATCAGGACTGGATGGATAAAACCGATGATGTAGGCGTGTTCTCCGATGAAATGCGTAACGAACTGAAATCTGGTTTCGGTTCAGAAGGCGAGCCGCGCTTCCTTACCGATGGTGCGCGGGATATCGATACGATTTTTAACAATATCAAAGGTCAGCCGTCCAATACAGCGCAGGACGATCCAGGCGACATGGTTCAATATATCGCGGCACACGATAACCTGCCGTTATATGATGTCATCGCCCAATCGATTAAAAAAGATCCGGCTATACCGGAAAATGACCTGGAGATTCATAAGCGTGTCCGACTTGGAAACGCGATGATTTTGACATCCCAGGGAACAGCGTTCCTTCATGCCGGTCAGGAATTTGGCCGCACGAAACAGTGGCATGGTGAAGGAGTACCTGAACAGAAGTATCATGAGCTGGAAGATGAAAATGGTGAGTCATTTGGCTATTTCATCCATGACTCCTATGATTCTTCCGATGCCATCAACATGTTCGATTGGGAAAAAGCGACCAATGAAGAAGAATATGAAGTTAATCATGTTACTGGTGAATTTACGAAAGGCATGATCGAACTGCGGAAATCTACCGATGCCTTCCGTTTAGGCGATCAGGATCTGGTTGATGAAAATGTTTCGTTGCTCGATTTTCCTGAGATGCAGGAAAACGACTTGCTGATCGGCTATGAATCAATTTCAACCGATGATACAGGCAACTACTATGTATTCGTCAATGCCGATGATGAAGCGCGCAGCCTGACACTTGGAGACTACAACTTCCGCGGAGGTCAAGTGCTTGTAGATAGTGACGAAGCTGGTGCGGATTCCGTTGATCAGCAGTCCGGCTTTGAAATGACTGACGATACACTGACATTAGATCCGTTGACATCCATAGTCATCAAACTAGATGAACGTAAAGCAGACGAAGAGCCTACCTTTGGTGAGAAAGTCCAATTTGCGGTTGAAGATTTCTTAGCAGGAGAGGTTACTGCGGAAGCAGCTGCTGACAGCTTACTTGATATCGCGGCTGCAGGGGAGTTGACTCCAGCAAAAATCAATGAGCTGGTTTTGGAAGTGGCTATAGAGGATTATAGTGAAGGAGAGAAATATACTGGTAAGGAACGAGCAATCGAAACTGCCGGTGAGCAGATTGAGCGCAGCCTGGAAAAGATGCTGGAAGGTAAAAAGAACGCAGAAATATTAGCATCCAAACAGGTTGCTGAAGCATTAGAGAAGGTAAAAAAGCTTAATTAAGAACAACCAGTAAACCACCCCGGAGCATCCAGTTTTTGGAGGGCTCCGGGGTGGTTTTTTTTATAGTTGTAAATAATATGAAATATTTTCAGAAAATTACAAATCGTATATAATAAGAGGACAAGGGGGAGGGGGTTACACATGGAAACAGCGAAGGAATTATTGGTCGAGAAACATGAACAGAACAACAGATGGAAGAAGGTGGCTTGGAGCATTGTCGGTGTGCTTATTTTTTTCGTAATAAGTACGCTTATTTTTATAAATGTTTACATAAACCGAACCTTGCCACAGATCGAAGGAGATGTCCAAGTAGAAGGTCTTACCGTATCTGTTGCTGTTACCAGGGATGAAAACGGTGTTCCTCACATTAGTGCGGAAAATGCGCATGATTTGTTTATGGCGCAAGGGTACGTGCAGGCGCAGGACCGCTTGTTTCAAATGGAACTTGCCCGAAGGCAGGCTTCCGGCAGGTTGAGTGAAGTGGTCGGGGAGGCGACGCTGAAGCAGGATCAGTACTTTCGGACGTTAGGGCTGAGGCGGGCTGCTGAGAAGTCATTGGCTGCTTATTCGGATGAGTCTTTAGACATTTTGCAGGCTTATTCCGATGGCGTTAATGCTTTTATTCAGGAAGCGATGGGTGAACGTCGACTCTCTCCTGAATTTGCTTTGATGGGAATTTCTCCTGAGCCATGGACGCCTGTCGACTCCTTGACAGTTGGCAAGTATATGGCATTCGATTTAGGAGGGCACTGGGAAAGACAAGCATTCAATTACTATCTGTTATCGGAATTTCCAGAGGAACAGGCGTATGAGCTATTTCCGAAATATCCGGAAAAAGCTTCCGTGATTTTGGATGAAACCGATCAGGTCGATGTTGCCTCGAGCTTAGAGGGGGCGGTCATTCCTCATGAATTCAATGGCAGCAATAACTGGGTGGTCAGCGGAGAGAAGACGGCATCTGGCTTTCCATTATTAGCGGATGACCCCCATTTAGGGTTAGCGACACCTTCGATTTGGTATCAGATGCATTTGAACTCTCCAGAATATAATGTTTCAGGAGTTATCTTTGCAGGCATTCCTGGTATTATCTTAGGTCATAACGAAAACATTGCATGGGGCGTTACGAATGTCGGACCGGATGTTCAACAGCTTTACTTAGAAAAAAGGAACCCCGAAGATCCTGCTCAATTCCTTTTTGAGGGGGAGTGGGAAGAGGCGATGGTCATTGATGAACCAATCGAAATCAAAGACCAGGAAACACTGGATTATCAAGTAGTCGAAACAAGACACGGACCAATCATCAGTGAGTTTGCCGGAGAAAGCGGAAAAGATACCGTGATGTCATTGCGGTGGACAGCATTGGATGCCACCACAGATCTTGAAGCGGTGCTGGACATCAATAAAGCTTCGGATTGGGAAAGCTTCGAAAAAGGTTTGGAGAAGTTTTTGGCTCCTGCTCAAAATTTCGTGTTTGCCTCTAAAGATGGAACCATTGCCTACAAGGCCAATGGTCTTATTCCGATTTATGACGAACCCGAAAAAGCTTTGCTGCCAATGCGGGGGTGGAAGAAGGAAGATTTATGGCAAGGTTATATTCCTTTTGAGGAGCTGCCGAAGACAGTTAATCCGGAAGCGGGCTTTGTCGCGACCGCAAATAATAAAGTCATCGATGATGCGTACCCTTACCATATCAGTCACAATTGGGCGCAGCCTTATCGTTACGAGCGAATTGAGGAAATGCTCACCCAAAAAGATGATTGGACGGCAGAAGATTTTATGGAATTACAGATGGATGTAAAAAATAAACAAGCAGAAGAATTTCTTCCTTTTATGCTCGATCACGTTAGCCAGGAGGAATTGACGGGAGCTGAGCAAGAAGGCTTAACCCTAATGAATGAATGGGACTACCAGGATGAAAAGTCCTATGTGCAACCTCTGATTTACCATCATTGGATGAAGGAAATACAAAATCGTTTATACAATGAACAGATACCAGAGAACATGATGGGCTTTTTCCATGGGACGGGCCAGACGACCGACGAGTTGATGCGAGCGGCTCAAAGCGGATCAGAATCGATCTGGGTAGAAGAGGCTGGTGGCTGGGCATCTGTAATGACGGAAGCCTATCGGGATACCATCCAGTCACTCAGTGAGGAGCACGGAAAAACCCCCGGTTCATGGACATGGGGAGCGGAACATGCTGTCGCGTTCACGCATCCTTTATCGAGCATCGGATTTTTGGAGCAGTTTTTCAATCCGGGAGACCCTGAACCGGTGAACGGAAGCCGCGTGACCGTTCAGGCAGCCGGTTATGCTGCAGATGGCATCGTCGATCATGGAGCTTCATGGAGGTTCATCACAGATATGAATGATCCAAATGGGGGATATCATTTAGTAGGCCCAGGTCAGTCCGGGCACTTCAGAAGTGAATGGTACCAGGATCAATTACAGGATTGGGTTGAAGGGAACTACCATTATACGAGTATCAATGGTTTTTCAGGTCAAGAGCTAGTCCTGACACCGTGATAATATAATTTCTAATGGAATACCAGGACTCCCAGGATCAGCAGGCTTAACGTCTGCTGGTCCTTTATTATTTTGGGAAGGCTTAGCATCCAGTTTTTGGAGGGCCCGGGGTGTTTTCGCTTTCTCCCCAGGTCCTCCAGAAAAAGGAAATCTATTGTTCAAAGTCAGTAAGGTATTGAATTTATCTTGGTGAATTGGAGTATGAAGCACCTTCTTTTGTCATAGGATGGTTTGAGGGATAATCCCTGTCAAAACTCCCAGGACAAAGGAGGGCTTTATGAATTATTGTAAAGAATGTGGGGCCGAACTGATCGCGAGCAATAAGTTTTGTTTAGAATGTGGGCACCCGGTGGAGCTGAAAGCTGAGCCTGACCCAGCACAGGCTGTCAAACCACCCATACGTTCTAAAAGTACTAGCAAGCTTCCAAAAAAGAAAAAGATTTGGTCGATCGTTGGTATTGTTGTTTTCTTCCTGCTAGTCACCGCTTACATAATTGGAGCTGATATGACTTCGAAAGCCAAAGTAGTGGAAAAATATGAGAATGCAGTAGAAGAGAAGGATGCGAAGGAGCTGGCAAAATTTCTGGTATATACGGATACCGATGAAAAAGTAGAGGAAGAGGATGCTAAAGCCTTTTTAAATTATCTGGAAGAAAATCCTGATAAGGCGGAGTCTTTACTGAATGAACTAAAAGCACAGTCGGATAGAACGAAAAGAAAAGAGGATGAATTATGGGAGGAATGGCTCGAGGAAGAGTACTTCCTTACCGTTGTCCAGGATGGAAAATTGTTAATTTTTGACCAATATCGTTTATCCGTCAAGCCAGCTTATGTTACATTTCACGCTGACTACAAAGGTACAAAGGTGATGAATGGAGAAGAGGAAGTTTACACGGCAACGGCTGATGGGCAACAGCACGAATATGGACCACTGCTTCCAGGCATCTACCAAATTAAACGCTGCTTATAAAAGTGATACGGCTGATTTGACTACAACGGAACGGGTGGAGCTATGGGGACGGCCACATGAGGATATCCGGTTTAATATGGAAGTCGATACGGTCACATTTCAAACAGATGCCATACCGCTATCACCAGCTAAGCTTTTGTTGAACGGAGAGAAGGTTGATTTTGACCCATTTTCAGGGGAAGCATATGGTCCTGTAGTTTTGGGTGGGTCAACTGTAATAGAGGTGGAAGCTGAATTTCCGTGGGGAGTTATGAAATCTGGCCCATTAACAGTAAAAGAACCAAATATGTCTATTACTTTTGAATTTACCGATGATATGGAAAGTGTGTTAGCAACTACAATAGGGGATTATTATCGCTCTTATCTTGAATCATTTGAAACCGAGGGTGATTTACCGCTTAAACATGTGACAGGTGAATTTAACCGCAAAGTTGTAGAAAGTTTAAAAACGAAAGGAACAGAAGGCTATACGACGCAGCTGTGGGTGAAAAATAAAGAAATACAGCTTGGGGACAGCTATCTGACCCAGTATGATGGGAAGTATTTTACCAATGTAAATGTTCGAATGGATTATTTTGAAAGTAACTTTTTGACAGAGGAAGGGCCAGGTGATCCGGGCTTTCACAATCAAACCTTACAATATAATTTGGTTTATGATAATGGATGGAAAGTGAATGATGTGCAGTATTCTTCTATGGATTATGAAGAGGACTTTAATGAAACGAGAAGTGTCATGAGAGATTCCGGGGTTTATCAATTAGTCATACCTGCAAGGGAGACGACATTGGAGACCAATTCAACTCCCGTCTTGCCTGCAATGGATCCGGCCCAATTTATAATTAATTTCAGAAACATGTATGAAAATGCCTTGAATGCTGTTGATTTTTCTATTGCAGAAGATTATTTATTATATGACAGCGATGCGTATCATGAGTTGAAAGACTATATTGAAACAGAAGTGGATGACTCCTTTGAATTCAATTTTACTTTAAATGATCCACTTAGTGTAGAGACGAGCGAAGATGGTGCGAAAGTGAGAATGCATGAAAAATTCATTTTCACCCATAATGGTGACCGGACCGATTATAACCGCGAAAAAGTTTATCACCTCACCATCGATAGTGAAGAAAGCTATAAGATAACACGAATAGATATATTAGAAACATTACGGGATTGATAGAGACGCTTCGGCGTCTTTTTTTTGCATTCAAAAAGACCCTCGACTGAGGGCCCCTTTCGCTTAAAATGGCATAAACATTTCAGTCATGCTTGTAACAATATGGTCAACCGCAACACGCATAAGGATGAATAAGATCAGGTAAGTCAGCAGCGTGTGGATGAATGGGTCCAGGCCCAGTTTTTTATCGTTATGCAAAGAATAAAGGGTAAATGGGATTGCTGCTGCAAGGCCGAATAAGGTAAGAGCATTTAGAAATGGTACCAAAGAAATGAGGTCCAATAATAAAAACAAGCAGGTAATGGCCAACAAAATAGTTGGGATTGTTAGAAAGGTGACAAACCTCCCCGATACTTCTTTAAAAGAAGGCGTTTGAGGCTTCCCGATTTTTATCAACAAAAACATCGTAACACTAACTGCAATTACCCCAATCAAAGCAGTGATAAGAACCGGGAAGAACACAGCCATAAATGGAACATCAAACCCAAATCCAAAAAGATCGAAAAGGTCTGTTACACTTTTGGTGGCAAGGTATACAGTAAGCCCGGCTAGTATCAAGAACAAAAACAACGTGTTTTTGGCTTTAGCGAAGTTATCGTCGATTCCTTCCTGAAAAGCACTGGTTGGTTCTTTGCACACCACTTTCAAATATTCGAGATATTCTTTGGTGGATTGAACAAAATTACCGGATGAACCTTGGAAAGTGTCAGGATCAGCTGTTGCAGGAGGACCTGCGGCAGGTTGCGCTTGTTGTTGAGTAACGGCAGGGTGGTATTCTGGCGCCGTTGAATCAGAAACCGGAAGGGACTCGCTGTCTTGTGAAGTCATAGTGTTGTGCGGTTGACTTACTCCTGTTGCCGGGGCTTTAAAAGGCTTGCCGCAATTTCCACAGAACTTTCCTCCCTGATACTCTGCGTTACAGTTGGCACACTGTTGCATTCAATCACTCCTTATAGTTTATTTGGACTGATTATGTACTCCTCCTTTCGTTTCAATGAATAGTCCAAAGCAATCAAGAAAGTATACGCAACTAATGACCCATTGATGCCCCTAACATACAAAAACTGGAGGACCCGGGGTGTTTTCGTTTACACCCCGGGTCCTCCAGATAATGGTAATACTTATTTTTTTGCGGTGTTTTCGCCGAGGATCAGGTAGCTGAGTTCCTCGTTTGAAAGGTTATTGAATACTTGTCTATTTGCTAAATAGAATATACCGCCTAATGCAATCCAGATAATCAAGGCTATTCTGGATTCAATACCTAAATAAGCAGGTGAGAACGGTAGTAGCAATAGCAGCATGAAGACGATGCTGGCGATCATCCCCAATAAAGCAATGAACTTTTTCGTTGGATTGGTTGTGATATTCGCATTTTCGACTTTCGTCCCGGTACTCCACTTATAAAACGTATAAGCGGTATAACTGGTATAAAAATAGGCGATGGATACACCGATCGATGACATATCTACGACCCACAGCAATACTTCACGCCCGAACCAAGGGGCAAGGGAAGCGATAATGGCTGTGAAGATGATTCCCACATAAGGAGTTCCAGACTTAGGATGAAGCTTAGAAAAAGCTGGCGGCAGAATTTTTGCACGTGACATTGCAAATAACAGACGGCTTGAAGAAATAGTAAAACCATTTAATCCGGTGAATATCCCCATGCTCAGTGCCAGAACCAATAAGAAGAGGCCGGTAGTCCCAAGCAAGTCGCTGATTGCTGCTCCGGTTCCCCAAATATATCCTGCATCAACCATTTGCTCCCATGGATTAGCCATAGCAGTTGCGATAATCATCATGCTGTATAAAACTAATGCGAATAAAATCGCTAAAATAATCAAACTGAAGGCTTTTTTAGAAGAAAAATTGAATTCTTCTGCTGCCTGAGGAATGTTATCAAATCCTACATATGCCCATGGCGCGATCGCTACGATCGATAGAATCGCTGCTAATGTAGAGATCTCAGGCTTGAATAAAGGCTGGACGTTTTCAAAACTTCCTTGTGGCGTGCCGCCAACTAGCGTGGTAAGAATAAAGACACCACCAAGCATGATCAGACAGAAAATAAATTGCATTTTTCCAGATAAACCGCTGCCTTTAATATTTAAATAGGTGAAAAATGCTAAGGCAATCGTGGCAACGAGTATCTCGATTAAGTAAACGTCCCATCCTGCTATCGTATAAAGTTTGAAATTCATTGTGAAATCAGGGAAGACGAACTTGAACATAAGCGCAAATGCGGAAGCATTCAGGGCGACGATACATATATACCCCAGTGTTAAAAACCAGCCACAAATAAACGCATGTGTTTTCCCCATGCTGATGAAAGAATAAGCGAACTCTCCGCCGGAAACAGGGAATTTTTCAATGAGAAAACCATAACTGACCGCAATCAGTCCCATCAGGACAGCGCCAATTGCAAATCCGATGATGACTCCTAACGGCCCGGCTTTCCCCATCCATTCTACTGGCAGGACGAATGCTCCCCACCCGATCGATGAGCCTAATGCAATTGCCCACACCCAATGGGGTTTTAATGTTTTATCTAGTGTTTTTCTACTCATAGTTACCTCCTGGTTTTAGGAATGAATTCCACTTTATAATTAATCCCTTAACTTTTCCCATTTTTCATATAAAGCAACCCAGTTATAGTATTTCTGATAAACCAATTTTTTAAGGGGGGGTTTTGTAGCTTCTGCTTATTTTAACGTTAATATTCTTATTGGAATATGTACCATAAACAGGAACTACTAAAAAATAGTAATATTATTACCTAATATGTATATAGATTGTAACTAAGCTGAAATTGATTCACTTTAGGTATGAAGGTATGCTGAATACATACCAAAAGGAGGAGTTCTATCATGCAGCGACTGATGTGCAAAGGTAAAATACACCGAGCAACAGTTACAGAAGCAGAACTGGATTACGTCGGCAGTATTACCATTGATCAAAAATTAATGAAAGAAGCCGATATTAAACCTTATGAAATGGTACAAGTCACAAGCTTAAAAAATGCTACGAGATGGAAAACGTATGCTATTCCTGCTCCAGAAGGTTCAGGCAGAATTTGTCTGAATGGTCCTCCCGCTCATTTATTCTCTCCAGGGGATATCGTTATCATATTAAGTCTTGCTCAGATGACAGATGAAGAAATTGAAACACTTCGACCAAGAGTCGTATTTGTAGATGAACAGAATGAAATCACTTCTGTAGAAGAACATGACCTCCATTGGCCGGAAGGTGTAAAGCAATAAATTAATTATAAAGAATCCAGTTGGTTGTTTTAATCAACTGGATTCTTTTTGGTCAAAATGGTTCTGGTTTCACCCCAGGTCCTCCAGATAATGGGAGCTTAAAATTTAATCAGCTTTTTGTATCCATTTTTTGCTATAATAAGACAGGAAATGAGCGGTTAGGTGGTGAAACGACAAAGTGTGTCTGTGATGCCCGGTTATCTCGGGTGAAAACTATATAGAAAAAGAGGTATTATCTATGAAATTATTAAAAGGCAATTTAATCGGTCAGATTTTTGCAGCCTTTATTTTGGCGATCGCCTTTGGTACATTATTCAGCAATCATACTCATCTTGTACAACCGTTAGGTGATCTTTTTCTTCGGCTGATTAAATTTATTATTATTCCATTAATTCTGTCTACCTTGATTGTTGGAGTAGCCAATTCTGGAAACGTGAAAAACCTAGGTAAATTGGGTGGTAAATCAATTATATATTATTTAACTACCACCTTTCTGGCTGTTTCCATTGGTTTGTTTTTTGCTTTTGTCATTAAGCCGGGCGCGAATCTGGATGTATCCGTTGATTCTGGAGAAACGGTTAAACCTGGTGAAACAGAGGGCATTGTCGATACATTTTTAAATATCGTTCCGACCAACCCTTTCCAGTCACTTGTAGAAGGATCTGTTCTTCAAGTTATCTTTTTTGCTTTATTTATCGGTATTGCAGTTACAAGCTTGGGGGATAAAGGGAAACCAGTATATGACTTCTTTGAATCCTTTGCTCAAGTTATGTACAAGATTACTGCGATCGTCATGAAAGTAGCTCCTATTGGTGTATTTGGTTTAATTGCTCCGGTAGTAGGTGATCATGGGCTGTCCATTTTGGCTCCATTACTGAAAATAATCTTAGCAATGGCTATCGCTTCTATTCTACACGCAATCATTGTCTATTCGATAGCGGTCAAAACGTTTGCCAATATGAATCCGATCAAGTTCTTTAAAGGCATTTCCGAAGCAGCTTTGGTAGGATTCAGTACCTGCAGTAGTGCGGGAACACTTCCTGTGACGATGAAAAATACCCAGGAGAACTTAGGGGTATCTCGGACGACGAGCAGTTTTGTTTTGCCATTAGGTGCGACGATTAATATGGACGGAGCAGCCATCTACCAAGGAATTGCAGTGATGTTCGTCGCTCAATTTTACGGCGTCAACCTGAGTTTTATGGAACTTCTGATCGTAGTCATAACAGCTACGTTAGCTTCTATCGGTTCAGCCGGTGTGCCTGGAGCAGGACTGGTCATGCTGACGATGGTGCTCGCTTCGGTCAATTTGCCATTAGAAGGTATCGCACTTGTAGCAGCAATCGACCGTATTTTAGATATGTTCCGTACAGCCGTCAATGTTGTCGGTGATGCCAGTGCCTGTGTTGTTGTTGATTCTAAGGAGGAAGAAGAAGAAAACGTAGCAACTGCAGCTTCTTAACTTATTAATATTCTTATCTCTATGAAACACTCCGGTCATCCAATGAATGGATGAGCCGGAGTGTTTTTGTTAGCTTTTATCTGAATATTTGAGGAGCTGGGGATAGAATTATATCATCGTAATTTTTTCACTTACTTCTATTGGATATGGCTCTAATATATCTACGATACGCTTGCTCGCAAAACCATCACCATAAGGATTACTTGCTTGACTCATTTTTCTATAGGCTTCTTCATCCTCCAGGAGAAGTTTAAAGTAATAATAAATGTTTTCTTCCTCGATACCCACTAACTTCAATGTTCCAGCAGCAATACCTTCCGGACGCTCGGTAGTATCACGCATAACCAGTACGGGTTTCCCTAAGCTTGGAGCTTCCTCCTGGATTCCGCCGCTATCGGTGAGTATCAAATAGGATCTGGAGAGGAAGTTATGGAAATCTAAAACTTCCAATGGTTCAATGATTCTTATTCTTTCATTATTTCCAAGTATTTTATTTGCTGCTTCCCTGACAACAGGGTTCATGTGGATGGGGTAGATGGCTTTAATGTCGGGATGTTCGTCGACGATCCTCTTGATGGCTTTAAACATATTTTCCATTGGCTCTCCAAGGTTTTCCCTTCGATGAGCGGTAATCATAATCAATCGGCTGTCCGAAGCCCAGTCCAGTTGCTCATGATAGTAATCATCTCTTATTGTGGTTTTCAACGCATCTATAGCCGTATTACCTGTAATATAGATGGATGAGGGATCCTTCCCCTCGTTCACTAAATTATCCCTGGACATTTCTGTAGGGGCGAAGTGATACTGCGCGAGAATTCCAACGGCTTGCCGATTGAATTCTTCCGGGTATGGGGAATTTAGGTTATAAGTCCGTAGCCCTGCTTCTACATGACCCACTGGTATTTGTAAGTAAAAACATGCTAAAGCAGTTACAAAAGTAGTAGAAGTATCCCCATGGACTAAAACGACATCAGGTTTCTCATCTTCAAGGACAGCTTTCATTTTTGCCAGGATATTTATGGTTACATCAAATAATGTCTGTTTGTCTTTCATGATAGATAGGTTATAATCAGGAATGACATCAAATGCCTCCAATACTTGCGTTAACATTTCCCGATGCTGCCCGGACACACATACGACTGTTTCCAAATGATCTCTGGCCTTGAGTTCCTTCACCAGGGGACACATCTTAATTGCTTCTGGTCTGGTCCCGAACACTACCATTATTTTCTTCATATTATCTACCAACTTTCTTTAGAGATTCATCCAGCAGGTAATTGTATAGCTGCTTACATCTATAAAGTGGTAATAAACAGAATTTGGTCGTTTCTATTCTTGCACCCAGCCGATATTTTTGAGCCTTTCAATTGCTAATAGCGGAACAAGGTTATCGAAAATATGGGTGTTTTGTTTTTCGTTGATAGAGTAGGCGCCTTTGTATTTAGACCGGGTGACGCGGAACTCGACCATCCGTTTATAGGCTTTCGTTGCAAGTTCCTTTTCTTCGCTATGAATGGCTTGAAGAATGACGAACCCATAAATAGCCGGAGATTCATAATCAACCATTGCTTCTTTCGTTTCCATACTATATCTGCCATTCAACACACCTCTTTCGCTCAACTGCTGATTGATAAACTCCATTAATTCTTCCGAGCCATAGCCGAGTTGGGATCGATTGATGGCAACAAGCAGTTGATCGATCATGTTTATTTCTTCGTCATATACCATCCGGTTCTTATCTATATGGTAGGTCTTGGGATAAAAGCCATTATGCATCGGCATGTTGTGCAGCACACCCAGTATTTTTTCATAACTGAAAGAAGTCAAATGACCGTTTTCATTTAACAACTCTATCGCTTCCGGATCCAAATAGGAGAGCGTAATCGACTTGGTTTGATAGTCATAGAACCTGTCGTAAAAATCGACCATGACAGATTGAAAGATGAGATGGTCTCCGAGAAACGCCCCGATTTTATCGGCAGTCGTTTGATATTCTGGTTCTTTCCATTTACGATGGGCAGACACCAGCGCTTTGTAGATGCGTAGGTCATCAACCAAGGCGTTGGTGTCTTCCCGGGCGGATCCGTTTTCGGGAAGTTTCCACGTGATGAATCCATCCTTTGACATAAAAGCTTCCGATAGTATTCGGAAGCTTTCTTCAAACCGTTCTTTGTCATCACTTTCAACTGTATATAACATCCATAACCCGAGTGATTCTGATAAGGCTTCTCTTCCTTGAACTTTATCTTCGTCTGCCTCGACCGTTTCCTTCATATAGGTTGCTAGTGCACCATCGTCATTTTTCAACCATTTTTCAATGAACTGAACCGTATCATCGTTGCTGGTTCTTCCAAGTGCTCCCTTGGAAAAGAAAGCAATATTGAAGGCTACTATCAGGATAATCAGCATCATCAGTGTCTTTTTCAACTCCTTCTCACCTATCAAGATGCCGAGCGATTTTCATTCGGCTGCTTTCCTTTGAATCGTTGAGTTTTATACCAGGTGACTTCCTGGCGGAAAAGAACCCGTTTCGTTTCCAGATAAGTGGCATAGATGACGAGCAGGATCCAAAGCTGGGAATAGGTGAAATACATAAACAAAACAACAAAGAAGTTTTTCCAGGTCAGCTGTTTCCTTTCGAAGCTGAGCGCCAGGGTGACCTCTGTTACAAACAACAAAAACCCGAGTATTAACAGAATATAAGAGACGAGCCCGATCGAAAGCTTGAGGTCGAGAAATAGGTTCAGCACAAAAATCGTATGGGATATAATAACCCCAGCGAAAAACAACAAATAGGTGAACAGGAAATAGGTGAGATCGATAGCGATCTTTTTCCTTTTCAGCCGGTGGAACCCAAGCAGATACTTGAGGATTACATACTCATTACCTCTCGCCCAGCGTGTCCGCTGTTTCCACCAAACCCTGATTGTTTCAGGCTCTTGTTCCCATGTGATTGCTGCCGGGAAGAAGCGAATGTGATAGCCGAGGTTGTAAACCCGGAAGCTAAGTTCCGTATCTTCAGACAAAGCCTTTTCATCCCAGCCGCCGAGTTCTTCTAAAATCGAACGCCTGATAGCGAAATTCGTGCCGGGTATCGTACTCATTTTGAACCAGAACCAGCGGCCGGCTTGGGCCAGCCATTGAAAGGTGATCGTTTCGATGTTGATCAGGCGGGTCAAAAGGTTTTGGTTGGCGTTGGTAACCCGGAACTTGCCAACAATTGCTCCTGCTTTTTTATCGTTTTGAATTCCGAGGGCCAGGTTTTTAATTGCGTCGGGCTCCGGGGTATTATCGGCATCGTATACGACAATTACTTCGCCTTGTGAAGCAGCCAAGCCATGGTTCAATGCACCCGATTTTCCTTTTCCTGCGTTAGGCGGTTTCGTATGGACCGCTTTGATTACCGGGTATTTAAGGGCATAAGCATCGGCAATATCACCGGTTGCATCACTCGAATTATCATTGATGACGACGATTTCCAATTTGTTTTTCGGATAATTCAACCGCAGCATCGCATTTAAGGTGTTTTCAATGACTACTTCTTCATTATGGGCAGGGATCAATACACTCACCGTTGGAAAATCTTTTGTCTGTCTGTGCCATTTTTCGCACGTTTTTTTATAATGGAGCATGTGAAGATAGCCGCCCTGCATTAAAAACATATGGTAGAACAGCATGAACCAGATTAAAAACAGCGATATATACAGGAAGATATCAGCCAACTTTATCCCTCCATTCTTCTTTTGCCACGCGTCTGTATGAAACGAAAGTGGAAGTCGTAAAGAATACTACGGCCAGTGCTCCTGTTCCAACCATCACCCAGGTAATCTTATCTATCGTATTTTTAATAAAATAGGTGAAGCTTAGTTTCGAATCAGTTATGGAAGCGATTGCGTTTCTGGATGAGTGTATTTCTCCGTCCTTCGCTGTTATCGTTAGTTTGGATGTGGTGGCCATCGCTTCCTCTTCCTTTAAATCAATCCAGTCAATTTCGGGAAGTGTCTCGAGACGTTCGAGCAGTTCCTTAAATTTGTCTACGCCAAGATACGGGTGATAGAAAACGGATAACATGCCGTCCCTGACAATGAGCTGCTTTTCTGCTTTGGCCATGATGATGTCCATGGCCTCTGTATTATCCGGCTGGACATACCCCAATGTTTCCGGCAATAAGGTCATACCATCAAGCATAGAAGGGTTCGTGATGTAAGGGGTGGAGTCCATCGTTTCCCAATCTTTATCACTCAATTGAAGCTGGCCAACATAAGTTGAATAATGATTAGCAACCGTTTGGTAGCCATTTTGTGACATTGTGTAATGAGGTGCTTCAAAAGCGAGCGGCTTAAGACCGAATCCGCTAAGTTCATGGATACCTTTTGTTATTTTCTCTTCGACATAGCTCTTTTCAAAAGCTTGAAGTTCTTTCAGATATTTTTGATAGTCTTCCTCAGCTTTGAAATCTGCTGGTCCTTTAATAGGGTTTGGGTCATCTGCGCTTTTGTAAATCGGTGAATCATTTCGTACATCCCAAAACTCAAAACCTTCCCCCGTTTCTGTGGCCCGGTACTGGTGGGTATAACCATGCTGGACAACAGTTCCTCCATTTTTTTGCATATATTTCAATACTTCCAGCACCTTCGGGTAGTCCGACATGTGGGAATAAGCACCCGTTTCCGGATTGACATAAACCGGGATGACGGCAATCATATAAGGGATCTCTTTTTCTTTTAACACCTCTGCCACTTGTTT
Organism: Thalassobacillus devorans; assembly: GCF_900176565.1. Classification (GTDB taxonomy): domain Bacteria; phylum Bacillota; class Bacilli; order Bacillales; family Halobacillaceae; genus Thalassobacillus; species Thalassobacillus devorans_A. The sequence continues at coordinate 475,549 of NZ_FXEH01000005.1, read as the reverse complement.
CAGCTTCCTTGGATCGACGAGCGGGTGGATATCTTCGAGGCGGATATATCCCTGATAATGTTGATCATGGGCCTGCTGAAAAACTTCATGAAGCGTTTCCGCTAGAATGATTGATACATTGTAGTCTATCTCGCTGATTCCTACATAATAGTTATTGTCGTTTTTAGTAACCAGCGGGTGAGTGATATGACCACCCTTTGTCCAGGCAAGCACTTCGGAATTTTCATCTGGTTCGATAGCTGATATTTGCTGGATGGAAACTTTGATTTTCTTTTCAGGGTTAGATGCTAAGTACATCTCATTGAATTTTTTTATATCGATCGGTTCGGCGAACGAAAAACGATCTCCTAGCTGTTCATAGTTATAACCTAATGCGACTACAGGACCGTCGAAGCTTTCTACAGCAGCATGGAAACGCTGGGGAAGGTTTTCCTTCACCATTCCCTGGTAAAATAAATGTGTGGTTTCCTCTAAATCTCTTTCTTTAAAGTCCTCTATGGCAACAAATTCTATCTTTTTCGTGAAATGCCCGACTAACATATCCAGCATCCGTTGATACTCATCGACGTCCTCTTCATCATTGGAATAGACGACCAGGACATGGGGAGATTGTTCTTCGCTGCCTTCAGCCAAAGTGAGTATAGGTGGTGCAAGCAACCCAAGCAATATAATCAGTGAGAAAAACAGCGATCGAATCATCAGCTTTCTCCTTTCCTGATGGCGGGAGTGTGGTTCTTAATAAAGAACGAATGTGCGTGAAAAGCTATCATTCTTCTCGTTTGACTTTCAATGTCATGTAGTAAGAGGCTAGAATCATCAATGCTGTAACTGCACCCCCTAAAGATAATGCCAGCCACGGAAAATACATGAGGGAAATACGGTCCATTACGCTTAAGGAATTCAATTGTGATGGATCTTCCGATTGAACAATAGCTTCGTTTTTTTCTGCTAAAATCGGTGCAGGTTTACTGCTTGCAGCTAAATCAATCCATTCCAGATTTGAGATCGTCTCGATTTTATCCAGCATATCTATTAAACCATCGGCACCTAAATAAGGATGATAAAAAGCGCTCATCACACTGTCTCTTGCTAAAGATAATTGCTCCGCCCGCTCAACTACTTCATTAACTGAGTCCGGTTCCCCATCCTGGATGTATCGTAATGTCTCAGGCACCAGTCTCATCCCGTGGATGAAACCAGGACTGGTCAGGAAAGGTGATTCTTCCATGACTCTCCAATTGTTGTCCGTCAGCTGTACTTGGCCGATATAAGTTTCGAAAAATTCTGCTACTGCCTCATACCCCTCTTGGGAAATCGTATAATGAGGCGTTTCGAATGCATATACTTCCAACCCATTCTTTTGCAGTTCGATGATCCCTTGTTTGATACGCGCTTGTATATATCCTTTTTCTGTTAGATCAGACGATAAAGATTTAGCCGGGTTCCAAAATTCAAACCCATCACCGGATTTGCCAACGTCTGTTTGGTCCGTGTATCCATGCAGAATAATCGTAGCACCTGCTTCTCGAAGGTCTTGTAATACATTTGCCAGGCCAGGGGATTCAGATAAATAATAGTTTTCCCCTGTTGATGGATCCTTATAGACAGGTGTTACAGAAATCATGAATGGGATGTTTCTTTTAAGCAGAACATCAGCTGAATCCCGTAAAAGCTTAGGGTCAAGGAGCGGGTTGACATCTTCCAAGCGCATTGCCGCAGGATGAACGTCCTGATGAGGAACATTAAGAATTTCATGCAGGACTTCGCCAAGTAAGATGGTATCCTGAAGTGATAAGTTGTTGTCGGCAAAATAGTAGTTTGATTGATTTTGGATAAACAGCGGAAAAGACTGGTCATCACTTTCGGCAGTAATCCATGTGTGTGAGGTGTCGCTTCCTGTAATATTAAAGATTTGATGCTTTTCTGGCAGCGTAATCGATTCTTCCGAGGAAGGAAGAGATAGCTCATTGATTATCGCAGTATTGTTCATTTTAACGAACGAAAAGTCATTCAATTGCTCGTGGTTATAACCGATCGCTACTTTGACTCCCTGGTATCTGTTAATTAGCTCTATCGTATTGTCAGGGAGGTTTTCTTTTATTTGTCCAAAATAGAAGAGGTGTGTCGTATCGATGAGTTCATTTTCTTTTAAATTCTGGACATTTACGAAATGAACCTGTTGGCTGAAGTGGCTGAGAAGCATGTCCAGACGCCTTTCATGTTCTCCGACTTTGTTATCCGGTGCTGAATATACAACGGTGATGAGGGGTTCCTGACTGGTGTTGGCATTTACTGAACTACTTGTGCTGATCCATACAATCAAAAGAACAAACAGGCATACAAAACCTCCATATCCTAAGATGGATCTTTTGTTCATTAATTACCTCCTATCTACATGCTATGTCGTTTTAAACAAAATAATGTTCTTTAAAAAGAACATTACAACATATTGACTCAAAATACAAGTCAATAGCCAAAATATTCCTAAATAATTATCCTGTATTTACTAAATTTTGGAGAGGCCACACCCCAGGTCCTCCAGATATTGGTATAACGACTTCCTTGAGGGTCTAATCATGTGCTTTTTTGGTTAGCCTTGATGTTAGAAAGGGTGATGGGGATGTGGCTGGATGTACATATGCTATTTGGAATGGACAAGCAGATGCATTTTTTCGCTTACAGCGTTGTCTCGTTATTAGTTGGGGTGATGGTGGTGCTAATTTCAGGTAGGCATGTGGGGAAGCGAAATCTCTCTTATGCATGGATGGTTCTCGTGGCCGTCGGTACATTGGAGGAGTACCGGCAATATTTCGTGCCGAATCGAAGTGCGGAGTTTTTAGATGCGATCGCCAATTTGGTTGGCGTAAGTGCTGGCTTGGCAGTGCCGTTGGTGTTTTATAATATCATGCAGAAAAAGATTCACGTAAAGCCATTTGTTATCTATCATATAGTATTGATTCCGCTGTTACTCGGGCTGCTGTATTTGAACGAACGGCCATTTGTCACATTTGATGCTCCTGTCCAGGAGCGGGTGGAGCGGTTTGTAGCATTTATCGGTTTAGAATAATCTCTTACAAATGCCCTTGCAATGTCATTTACTTGCTAGGGTATTTTTTAGTACTTTAAAGAATTTTAACTTTGTTAAAGGATTAAAGTATAATAAACACTTAGGCTTTCGCCATAAATGCTTGGCGATAAGCCAAGTGTTTCTAATATGATTAAGTTTGACTTCAACATATGGAGATGGTCATCATCGTTATTATCGATTTTTTAATTGGTTTTATCTCTTCATTAGTCGGAGCGATGGCCGGCCTTGGCGGCGGTGTTATCATTAAGCCGGTGCTCGATTTTGCCGGCCATTATGACCTGGCTACTATCGGGGTGCTTTCAGCTGCGACCGTTTTTGCGATGTCGAGTGTGTCCTTGGTTAAATCAGGTCAGCTTGATGTGAATATTGATGTAAAAGTGAGCTCATTGATTGCGGTTGGTTCGATTGCCGGCGGTATTATTGGAAAATGGGTGTTCAACTACTTTGTCGTCAGTCTGGATTTGAACAATACTATCGGTGTCGTTCAATCGACAGTGCTGGCGCTCATTTTATTGCTGATTCTCATTTATTTCAGGTGGAATCATTTTTTCAAAAGTTATGTAATTAGAAATCCGTTGGCAATTCTGGCTGCTGGTCTGGCACTTGGTTTTCTTTCCGCATTTCTCGGAATAGGCGGTGGCCCCTTGAATGTTGCCATTTTGGCGCTTTTATTTTCGATGAATGGCAAGGAAGCGGTCATCAATTCGACCTTTATCATCTTTTTCTCGCAGCTGGCCGCATTGTTATTAGTGGCATTTACATCGGGCTATACCGAGCTGGAACTTTCCATGCTAGGCTATATGATTGCTGGCGGGGTCATTGGCGGTTTTATCGGAAGCAGTCTTTTATACAGAATATCAGAAAAAGTAGTTACGATCGTTTTCACGGTCACTGTCTTTATTGTCATGGTGATTAATGTGTATAATGTGTTTCAGTATTTGTAAGGAATCGTCTGTTTCGAAGACGGTTCTTTTTTAACATGACTATTTTCTGTATGGGAAATCGGTTAAAATTCAAATAATAGAAGTATTCGGAGGAGGCGTGGCATGGTTAAGAAAATAGCGGTAATGATTTTACATGGAGCGGGAACACCGAGCGATAATTTCGCGGAGGAAATTATCCAACATATCCTTAAACGTTTTCAGGAAAAAGTGGGCGAAGATGCCCTGATTTTTGAACCGGTACTTTGGTCCAAGGTGTTCGCATCTGAGCAGGAGCGGCTGTGGGAGCGGGTGCACGTAGATGCCGACCTTGATTACCAGCGGCTGAGGCGATTCACGGTTGAGTTTTTAGCCGATGCGATTGCTTACCAGCCGTCTTCTGTAGAGGACAATAATTACGATAAAGTACACGAGCTGCTTGCAGAGGCTATGAGTAATTTAGAAGAAAAAGCCGGGCCTGAAGCGCCGCTCTGTGTTATCAGCCACAGCCTTGGCTCCGTAATCGCAAGCAATTATCTGTATGATCTGCAACGGAAACAGTCGAATATCGGAACAAGAACATGGCGGAGGATTAAGAACACACCATTGGAAAATGGTGAAACATTAGCAAACTTTTACACGATGGGCAGTCCGCTAGCTTTATGGTCGCTCAGGTTCAGTGAGTTCGGCTTGCCGATTCAGGTACCCGCTCCTAATTTGCCACGTCATCATGCCGGTGTCGAGGGCGAGTGGCTGAATTTTTACGATAAAGACGACATTCTGTCCTATCCTCTGAGAGGATTAAACGAAAATTATCGTGAAGTAGTCACCGAAGATGTAGCGGTTAATGTCGGTGGACTTCTGAGAAGCTGGAATCCCTTCTCCCACAGCCAGTATGACGAGGACAACGAAGTAATTGATCGGATGGTGGACGGGCTCGTGCGTACGTGGCAACAACTTGATAACTGAAATCCTGTCTACCCCGGGTCCTCCAGAATTTGGAGGGCTCCGGGGTGTCGTTGATTATACCCCAGGTCCTCCAGAAAATGGAATTTGTTAGCCGAGGGGGAAATGGGGGAATATAAATGGTAAATGAAAAACAGGAGGATTTTGCCGATGAAAAGAATCCATGCTTATTTTCAAAATGAAGACCAGGCGGAAGGTGTACGAGCGAAGTTGCAGGCATTACGTGCAGACAACATCCTGGTGGAAGAAATGCCGGATGACAACCATGAAATGATTGGGATATTAAAAAGTGTATTCAGTCCAAGAGAAGATGGAGACAAGTATCCGATGCAGGTGCTGACAGCGGATATTGCCGAAGAGGATTACGATCGCGTAGTGGCGATCGTGCATGACAATCATGGACATATAGAGAAGTAAAAGTAAAGCGGGCAGGCTGAGATCTGCTCGCTTTTTTGTGGATTATATGAGACAACCTATGAGTAAGTGAGACAGTAGAAGGCATATGATAGAAGATCTCGAAGGGAAGAGTGACACTTTTGAAATTATGAGAGACAAAATCGAAAATAAGTGAGACACCCTTAGGCTTATATGAGAATAGAAGTCTGTTTATGAGACAAGTAGGACATACACCAGTAAAGGAAATGCGCCCATCCCGTCCGCTTTTCCTTTTTTAAGGTTGACTAACCTCCTTTCCTCCTCTATACTTTTACACAAGATTTGTTAACTGTTAACTTTTCAGAATATTCACAGGGAGATAGACTTATGAAGATTGAAAAGCAGAATATCAGCAATCGAGTACTCGAATACTTACGTAAGCAGATAATTCTCGGACACTTTGAAAAAGGCGACCACCTGGTGGAAGCGACCTTGTCTAAACAACTGGAAGTCAGTCGCGGACCGATCAGGGAGGCGATAGCCAAGCTGGAAGCGGAGAATCTGGTGGAGAAGCATTCCAATGGCAGAACTGTTGTGAAGCGGTTTGACATCATTGATATTCAAAATCTTTATGATAGCCGTATTCTGTTGGAAACACATGCGCTCAAGCAGATTAATCCCGAAATTTTAGAAATGAATAAAAGTAACCTCTATCTTTTTGTTGATCAGATGCAGAAGTCGTATGAGCAAAAACAGAGAGACATCGAATCGGATTTAGCCTTCCACGGCTATCTGGTGAAATTGACGGACAACCATACACTGATTCAGCTATGGAGCTCACTCAAGGAAGTTTTCCGTACGTTGATCGACATCACGAGTGAAGTGACAGAGTCCAAGCAGCAAGAGATCATCGACCAGCATGTCAGCATCGTAGAATCACTGGCTGAAGGGAATGTGGCACAGGCGAACAAGCTGTTAACGGAACACCTGCAGGATGCGTGTCATTATTGTTGTGAAGGAAAGAAATCAAATATAGGGAGAGATGATTATGTCCAATCAGAAAATTAAGTGTGCCATTATCGGCTCCGGTAATATCGGCACGGATCTCATGTACAAATTGCTAAGGAGCGATAAGCTTGAGCTTACTGCGATGGTCGGAATCGATCGTAATTCTAAGGGGTTGGCGCTGGCGAAGGAACATGGGGTGAAGCCGATTTATAACGGGATTGAAGGGCTGGCAGAAGAACCAGAATTAGCAGAAATAGTCTATGAAGCTACTTCAGCAAAAGCGCATGCCTATAATGCGCCGATTTTAAAAAACTTAGGAATGAAAGCGGTTGATTTAACACCGGCAGCGGTAGGGCCTTTTTTGGTGCCATCGGTGAATTTGAAGGAAGAAGAGATTGCTGAGCTGGATAACGTCAACATGGTTACTTGCGGCGGTCAGGCCACTATCCCAATGGTGAAAGCGATTTCTGATGTCGTGAAGGTGGATTACGCGGAAATCGTTGCATCGATCGCCAGTAAAAGTGCGGGTCCTGGAACGCGCCAGAACATCGATGAATTTACGGTTACAACGGCAAAAGCATTGCGTGAAGTCGGAGGAGCCGATGAGTCAAAAGCGATCATTACATTAAATCCGGCAGAGCCGCCAATCTTGATGAGAAACACGATCCATGTTCAAACAGCAGAATCGGCAGATGCCTATCAGGAGGACATTTTGGCTTCCCTGGATTCCATGTTGAAAACGGTGCAGGGTTATGTGAAAGGGTACCGTTTTAAGGCAGATCCAGTCATCAAAGGGAACGTCGTGACAGTCTCTGTGGAAGTGGAAGGAAACGGAGATTTTCTGCCTAAGTACGCGGGCAATTTGGATATCATTACATCAGCGGCTGTGAAAACAGGAGAAGTTATGGCGGCACATATGACGAAGGAGGAAGCAGCACAATGAGCAATCATAGAAAAGTAGTTTTTAATGACGTGACATTGCGGGACGGGATGCATGCCATCTCCCACCAATATTCAACCGAGCAAATCGCTGAACTTACTCAGCTGATTGATGAGTCTGGCGTCGATATCATTGAAGCGACCCATGGCGACGGGTTAGGCGGAAGCTCAATCCAGTATGGTTTTTCAAAAGAATCTGAGGAAGAGATCATCACTACAGCAGTAAAAAATGCTAAGAATGCAAAAGTAGGCGTGCTGCTCCTTCCTGGTATCGGCACAATCGAACACCTCGAACGGGCAAGAGAATGGGGAGCCTCTGTGGTGCGGGTTGCTACGCATTGCAGTGAAGCGGATGTTTCGGAACAACATATCAAAAAAGCGGTAGATTTAGGGATGGACACGGTTGGCTTCCTGATGATGTCGCACCGGTCGACTCCTGAAGATCTACTGGAAGAAGCTAAAAAAATGGAATCTTACGGAGCAGGGACAATTTACGTAGTAGATTCCGCCGGGGCACTGACGATGGATGACACACGGAGAAGGATTGCTCTTTTCAAAGAGAATTTGAGTACGGACATCGGGTTCCATGGACACAATAACTTGTCACTAGGCGTTGCCAACTCCATCGTTGCCTTGGAAGAAGGCGCGAATCGAATTGATACAAGTCTGGCTGGTATGGGGGCAGGCGCTGGGAACACCGCTACCGAACAGCTTGTTGCCGTCATGAACAAAATGGAGATCCCTCATTCGGTAGACTTATATAAAGCGATGGACGCGGCAGAAAATGTGATGAAGCCGATGATGAACCGTCCTGTTCAAATCGATCGGCTGAGTCTGACGTTAGGCTACACGGGTGTCTACTCCAGCTTCCTATTATTCGCAGAACGGGCTGGTAAAGAGTATGGTGTCGATCCTCGTGATATCTTGACAAAAATCAGTGAAATGGGTGCTGTCGGCGGTCAGGAAGACTGGATCATCGGGGTAGCTCAGGATCTTGCAAAAGAGAAAGCGCACGCCTAAAGAAAATGTCCAGGTGAGGAGCCTCCCTTGCCTGGGCATTTTTTGATGCGAAGCCCGCTAAAGGGGGATCGTTTTACAATGGTATAATAGAATTTATCGCGTTTTAATAGAGGAGGAAGAGAATGAAGGGTACCAATATATACATAAGAGCTTTTACAGAAGACGATACCGATGCACTATTACAATTACAGACAGAAAATCGTACATTTTTCGAGGCTTTTGCGATGGACCGGAGCGAAGATTTTTACACAAGAGAAACACAGCTGAAGCGAATAAATCAGTTTGCCGAGGATATTAAGCATGGCAATGGGTATTATATGGGGATTTTCAAAAATAATGACCACCTTCTTGTCGGGACTATCAATCTGTTTTCGGTGTTAAGAGGCTCACTTCAAACTGCTTTTCTCGGTTATTTTCTGGATGAAAAACATAACGGCAGAGGCTACACGACAGAAGCGGTAAAGTTGATAGTGAGGTTCGCTTTTGATGAATTGAAACTACACCGGGTAGAAGCTGGCGTCATGCCTCGTAATATAGCATCGATCCGGGTGCTAGAGAAGGCTGGGTTCCATAAAGAGGGTATTGCAAAAAGTAATGTCAGGATAAATGGCAAGTGGGAAGACCACCAGGTGCTGGCAATCATTAATCCTGCTGATTAGTGATATTTTGTTGAATAAGAGAGACGCCCCCTGCGTTTGTTAGAATAGTGGGCGGGAATGAGTGACAGTTTAGAAGGTAAGAGAGACACTGAATTGCTATTACATTAACATTTGTTTTTTTCATTTCATTAAACCACTTTTTTATTATTTTAAGATTACAAGTCTGAAACTTTTCCGTTAAAAAGTTGACACCGCTTACATAATCGTTTAGATTAATAGATAACAAGTTAACGAAGTGACGGAGAGACGGAGACTCACGCTAAGCAAGTACTTTTCCTTGGGAAAAGTATGTGCTGAGTGTGGGTCTTTTTGTGTTCCCGTTATCTTGTAAATCCAACGAAGAAGGAGTGTAAACCACATGCATGAATTTTTAGCTGAACTGATAGGTACGATGATTCTGATAATTTTTGGTGGCGGAGTGGTTGCTGGTGTTGTATTAAAAAATTCGAAGGCAGAAGGTTCCGGATGGGTGGTCATTACGATCGCCTGGGGTCTTGCCGTTGCTATGGCGGTCTATGCTGTGGGACAATTTTCAGGAGCGCATATCAATCCGGCGGTTACACTAGGGTTTGCTGCGGTCGGTGAGTTTCCTTGGGAAAAGGTGCCGATGTATATCACCGCTCAGATGATTGGCGCATTTATCGGTGGCGTTATCGTATTTTTGAATTACCTTCCTCACTGGAGGAAAACAGAGGATCAGGGTGCCAAGCTGGCGGTATTTTCGACAGATCCAGCCGTCCGCAGTCCTTTTTCCAACCTGGTCAGTGAAATCATCGGTACGTTTGTCCTGTTAATGGGACTGATGTTCATTGGTGCCAATGATTTTACGGATGGATTGAATCCGATGATTGTCGGTGCGCTGATTGTCGCAATAGGGATGTCACTCGGTGGAACAACCGGGTATGCGATCAACCCGGCGCGTGATCTTGGGCCACGTATTGCCCACGCGTTTCTGCCAATTCCAGGGAAAGGTGGATCGGATTGGAGCTATGCCTGGGTGCCGGTCGTCGGACCGGCGATTGGCGGTATATATGGTGCAGTATTTTACCGGGCTATGTTTTTAGGAGAATTCTCTACATTATTCTGGGTTTTAAGTGCAATCATGGCTGTCATTCTCGTTTCAGCTGCCATGTCTGAATTGAAAGAAGAAAGGACTGCAGCTGATCGTGTCGAAAAGAAAATAGGACAGGTAAATTAATAAAAGGAGAGATGTTATATGGAAAAGAAGTACATTTTATCAATTGATCAGGGGACGACAAGTTCACGGGCGATTTTATTTGATGAAGCTGGAACGATCGTAGGTACCGGGCAAAAGGAGTTCGAACAGTTTTTTCCGAAACCGGGCTGGGTCGAGCATGATGCTAACGAGATCTGGACTTCCGTGCTTGCCTGTATCGCTGATGTATTAAGAAAAACAGATATTGAACCGAGCCAGGTTGCGGGGATCGGGATCACCAACCAGCGAGAAACGACTGTTGTGTGGGACAAAAACACGGGCAAGCCGGTCTATAAAGCGATTGTCTGGCAGTCCCGTCAGACAGAAGGAATCTGTAAAGACCTTCGTGAACAAGGTCATAACGACCTGTTCCGTGACAAAACTGGATTGCTCCTAGATCCTTACTTTTCCGGAACAAAAGTGAAATGGATTCTGGATAACGTTGAAGGCGCACGGGAAAAAGCGGATAATGGCGACCTGCTGTTCGGAACGATCGATTCATGGCTCGTCTACAAACTGACTGGCGGCAAGGTTCATATCACCGACTATTCCAACGCATCTCGTACGCTAATGTTCAATATCTATGACCTGAAGTGGGACGATGAACTGCTTGATATCCTTGGTGTGCCAAAAAGTATGCTGCCAGAAGTGAAGCAGTCCTCTGAAGTTTATGGAAACACCGTCGATTATCATTTCTTCGGCCACGAAGTCCCAATTGCCGGCATTGCTGGGGATCAGCAGGCGGCATTGTTTGGACAGGCTTGTTTTGAAAAAGGAATGGCGAAAAATACGTATGGTACCGGCTGCTTCATGCTGATGAACACAGGAGAAAAAGGTGTGAAGTCCGAGCATGGTCTGTTAACGACATTAGCCTGGGGACTGGATGGAAAAGTCGAATACGCGCTGGAAGGAAGTATCTTCGTTGCAGGTTCTGCAATCCAATGGCTTCGTGACGGGCTGAAGTTGATCGATAGTGCTCCGGAAACCGAAAACATGGCTACATCTGTTGATTCTACGGATGGCGTTTACCTTGTGCCGGCTTTCGTCGGACTTGGTACACCATACTGGGACAGCGATGCTCGTGGAGCGGTATTCGGACTAACCCGTGGTACTTCGAAGGAGCATTTTGTGCGTGCCACACTGGAATCATTGGCCTACCAGACAAAAGACGTACTGGATGCCATGATTGCAGACTCTGAACTTGATCTCAAGAAATTGCGCGTCGACGGTGGTGCTGTCAAAAACAACTTCCTGATGCAGTTCCAGAGTGACATTCTCGGTGTACCAGTCGAGCGCCCGGTCGTTCAGGAAACCACAGCTCTAGGTTCCGCGTATCTTGCCGGTATTGCTGTCGGCTATTGGAAAGATAAAAACGAAATTAAGCAGCAATGGAAGAACGATCGTACGTTTGAAGGAGAAATGGAAGAGAGTAGGCAGGAAGAATTATATAACGGATGGAAAAAAGCGGTAGCTGCTACACGCGAATTCAAGTAAACCATTAATGACAGGCACCTTTTGGTAACAAGAGGTGCCTGATTAAATAGGAGGGGTTAGTAAATGAAAAAAATTATAAATGATCCGAACCAAATCGTAACGGAAATGCTGGATGGACTTGTCGCAGCTTATCCAAACGAAGTGAAGCGGATACCTGATACCACAGTCGTCACAAGAAAAAATTCCCCTATTCAGGGTAAAGTCGGTATCGTAAGCGGTGGAGGAAGCGGCCATGAGCCTGCCCATGCCGGATACATAGGAGAGGGGATGCTCGATGCTGCCGTGGCAGGTGAAGTTTTCACCTCCCCGACTCCAGACCAGGTGTTGGAAGCAATCAAAGCAGTCGATGGAGGAGCCGGGGTATTATTGGTCATCAAAAATTACACCGGAGATGTCATGAACTTTGATATGGCAGCAGAACTTGCGGAAGCAGAGGGCATTGATGTGGCACAGGTTGTCGTCAATGACGATGTCGCCATAGAGGATGTTGACGGTCGCCGTGGAGTTGCCGGGACGATTTTTGTTCATAAAATTGCCGGTGCTAAAGCGGAGGCAGGTGCTTCACTGGAGGAAGTGAAAAACGCAGCGGAAAAGGTTATTGCTAATGTGCGTTCGATGGGGGTTGCGTTGAGTCCATGTGTCATGCCGGCATCCGGAAATCCGAGCTTCGAGCTGGGCGACGACGAAATGGAAGTAGGCATCGGCATCCACGGTGAGCCAGGAACAGAACGGAAGCCTCTTGGTACAGCTGATGAAATCGCTGTTGAACTGACCAATCATATTCTGGAAGATTTGCCTGAAGCTGAAGAAGTTGCCGTGATGGTGAACGGGCTGGGAGCGACTCCGGAAATGGAACTGCACCTGGTCAATCGCAAGGTCCAGGAAATTTTGCAAGAAAAAGGGGTAAAGATCTATAAAACGTTCGTTGGCGAGTACATGACGTCCTTGGAAATGGCAGGATGCTCCGTGACTTTACTGAATTTGGACGATGAAATGAAAGAATTGCTGGACAGCCCATCGAATGCGCCGGCATTTCGAGTTTAAAAAGGAGGTAAGCTTATGACATTCACAGCCGAACAAGCTCTCAATTGGATTTCGAAAAGCAATGAAAAAATACAGGATAATAAAGACTATTTGTCTGAATTAGACCAGGCAATCGGAGACGGCGACCATGGCATCAACATGGCACGGGGCTTCGATGAGGTCGTCAAGAAGCTCGATGGCAATGATTATGGACAAGTCGCTGACGTTTTGAAGGATGCAGCGATGACATTAATGTCAAAAGTAGGAGGTGCCTCCGGACCGTTGTTCGGCACAGCATTTTTGAAAATGTCAATGGCAGTGAAAGGTGAAGAGACTGTAGCGTATGATGCTTTTGTCAAAGGGTTCGAAGATGCGGTAGCTGGCATCAAACAACGCGGCAAAGCGGAAGAAGGAGAAAAGACGATGGTTGACGTCTGGTCTCCGGTGGTGGAGCGGATGAAAGATGCGGATGACTTTGATGCCAGTGTCATCCGTGATAACGCCCAGTCGTCGATGGAAGCAACAAAAGATATCGTAGCGACAAAAGGCCGTGCCGCTTACTTGAAGGAAAGGTCGAAAGGGCACCTCGATCCCGGATCAGTTTCTTCCTATTATATATTTGAAGCGCTGGCCGAAAGCTTGGCAGAGGGGGCGTAGACGATGGCAACTGTAGGAATCGTGATTATATCACACAGTGAAAAAGTTGCTGGCGGGGTCAAAGATATCCTCGAACAGGCCGTCGGGCAGGTTACCGTGGAAGCAGCCGGTGGCACGGAAGATGGCGAAATCGGTACAAGCCTCGAAAAAATCCAAGGAGCGATAGAAAATGTTCATAGCGCTCAGGGAACGGTCGTTTTTTATGATCTTGGCAGCGCGAAGATGAATGCCGAGATAGCAATTGAAATGCTTGAACTGGATAATGTACATTTGGCGGAGGCGCCTGTGCTGGAAGGAGCCTATCTGGCTGCGGTGGAAGCCAGTATGGGGCGATCTTTGGACGAGATCGTGAGTGCGTTGGAAAAAGAGTATTAAGAAAACTATGGAGCCTTAGGAAAGAAATTTCCCGAGGCTCTTTTTTATATATTATAAATATTTATTGATAAGATTAAGACGCACATTTAAAAGCGTAAACTAGCACGATTAGCTCTGCCACTCACATGATTGCGAGCACAGCAAAAACTAGCAATAACATATTCATGCTGATACTTTTCAACAAGTCATTCAGATAGAGTGATAAATTTTGTTTATGATATGATAGTAATAATTTACATAATGTGCGCTATCACCTAAAGGAGCAGGACATCATGCTGCAAACTTTCAATATCTATCTACAAAAAATCATGCCATATATGACACCTACTGCCGTAGTAATAGGTGTTCTTTTTGCTGGGGCTCTGGAACATTTTGTTTTTCTTGTTCCCTGGATCTTTGCACTCATGACTTTTTCAGGGAGCCTCGGATCCAACTTCAAAGATTTGAAAAGTGCCCTCCGCCATCCTTTGTCTTTGATTGTCTGTTTAGTTATTTTACATATCATCATGCCGGTTATTGCGCTTGGAACAGGATTATTACTTTTTCCAAACGATATGAACACCACAGTCGGCCTGCTGCTATCTTTTGTTATCCCGACCGGAATCACCAGCTTGATCTGGGTGTCCATCTATAAAGGCAATGTCGTGCTGACTCTATCTATCATTCTATTAGATACATTACTGGCCCCGTTTATTATTCCCCTTGTATTGAAAGTGTTCGTAGGGAATTCTATCGAGATGGATGTCATTGAAATGATGGAGGGGCTGCTTTGGATGATTGTCATCCCTTCCTTGATTGGGATGCTGGTAAATCAATATGCTAAAAAAAGTGTTACATTAACACTGGAGGCTAACCTTGCTCCATTTACAAAGTTAGGAATCGGGGCAGTAGTTGCTATTAACAGCTCGGCTGCTGCTCCTTATTTGAAAAATATAGATACGAAGCTGCTACTGATTGCTGTTACGGTGTTTAGCTTAGCTGTCGCTGCCTATCTGATCGGTTATTTTTCCGGAAAACTGTTGAAGCTGGACCAGGGCTCGGTTGTCTCGCTTACTTTTAACAGTGGAATGAGAAATATCAGTGGGGGAGCGGTTATCGCGATCACTTATTTTGCTCCGCCTGTCGTTGTGCCGGTTATCGTAGGGATGTTGTTCCAGCAGGTACTGGCTTCGTTTGCTGGAAGCTTTATGGCGAAATATTCTCTAAACCCTGTAAAAGAAAGTCTGTGAGTTAAGGGAGCATAATTTGAGGTTTTGTGAGCAGGGATTAATCCTGTTCTTTTTGGGCCGAATGAGAGACAAATGAAGCAATTGTGAGCAAATAAGAACGTTTGATAGAAGCACATCAATGTATGATAGACAATTTGGAATGAAAGAGAGACAAATTCGAATATAATAGAGTCAATATTTAAATTATATGAGCAATGAAACTCATATGATAGACAACTTATTGTTGATTAAACGTTTGATCTAATCTTCAACAAAGATGGTTTCTGTCGAAAAATAAGTTGTGTATTTATAGTGGTTTGTCGATACAGCACCTATCGGGTAGAATGAAGGTGATTTCAAAGAAGGCAGCAGGTGGTTGATATGAACGACAGACAAAAAGAACTAGTCCGCATTTTGGCTCTTCATTCAGATGAATATAAACAGGTGAACGAGCTGGCAGGCACACTGAATTGCTCCGAAAAAACGGTTCGTAATGACCTGAAAGAGGTGGAGGCGTTTTTGACGGAGTACCCGGCTGCTTCGTTGATTCGTAAACCTGGGCTAGGTGTCCGCCTTTCCATCAGCCAGGACGAGAAGTCGAGTCTGTTTGATCGGCTGTATCAGTCTGAAACGAAGTCGGAAGAAGATCGCCTGCTTGAAATAACATATCATTTACTGGTCAACGACCGGGCTGTTACGTTGACGCAGTTGGCTGATAGTTATTTTGTGAATAAAAACGTTATTAAAGAAGACTTGGAAATTATTTCCCGCTGGCTTGATCGGTTTGATTTGCAGCTGATTTCCAAGCAGCGGCTGGGGCATATCGTGCAGGGTGGAGAGCTGCAGAAACGAAATGCGTTAGCCCGTCTTCCTGAACTCACGTCAGCACGTTCAGGTAAAAACAAAGATATTCTTAACTTGTTCCCTGCTTATGAAGTGAAAATAGTCAGGGACTTCCTGAAAGATATGCAGCATCACTTTTCTGTATTGACGAGTGAAGGGGACTATGAAAGCCTGTTGATTCACGCGCTTGTCATGATTAAACGGACGGCCCAGCATGCTCCCATCGAACTGAAAGATACAGAAAAAGCCTCCGTTCAAGAAACAGAGGAATATGGAATTGCGACTTGGTTTATCAAACGACTCGAGCGTGAACTAAAGATGAAGTTCCCGGAAAATGAGCAGACTTATTTCGCACTTCACCTCGTAAGTAGTAAAGGAGTACACTATCCTAAAAAAGAAAAGGGCTCCGGGGTAACGGAAATCGTGAGCCAGTTGATCGCTAAAATGGAGAGGCTTACACTCGTGGATTTTACCACGGACCAAACTTTGGTCGATGGGCTGCATACGCATATGGAACCGACGATCAGCCGGGTGCAATATGGCTTTACGATTCAAAATCCGTTGTTAAGCGATATAAAGAAAAAGTATCCGTATATGTTCAGCATGGTAATGCTTGCCCTGGAAGAAATAGAAGAAACGTATGAGCTTTCCTTTCCTGAGGAAGAAGCAGCTTATTTAGTGCTCCATTTTCAAGCAGCGGTCGAGCGCCTGCAGCAAAAAAGAAATACAACAAAAAAGGTCCTGATTGTCTGCGACCTTGGTGTCGGTATGTCGCATTTGCTTCAGGCCAAACTCGAACAATCTTATACTGGCTTTGACATTATTGGAAGCGTGGGGCAATGGCAAGTAAAAGAAATACTGAAGCAGCAGCCTGTAGACCTCGTAATTTCTACCAGATCATTGCCTGGCGTAGAAGTGCCAAATTTGGTAATTTCTCCGCTACTTGAAGCCCGGGACAAAAAGCGCTTGGATGATTTTTTACAAGCGATGGAAAAGGAAAACCATTCCGAATACGGGCTGGATGGCTTAGTTCGGCTATTGGATGAGGCTTTCATCTACCTGGATGTCCAATCAGAGCATCGTTTTAAGGTTGTCGAATTACTGGCTAGTGGCTTAATGGAAAAAGGAAGAGTCACTTCACTCTTTCCCCATAGTGCCATAGCAAGAGAGCGATCTTCAGCAACGTCGATTGGAGGCGGCATAGCGATTCCCCATGCTCATTCGGAAGAAGTCCACCGGTCAACCGTCGCCATGGCGGTATTGGAGGAACCTCTGGAATGGGGAACAGAACATGTGTCTGTTGTATTTCTTTTGGCTATTGCAAAAGATGACCAGCATATGACCAAACCGCTTATCCAGGCAATTTCCAGCCTAAGTGAAAGACCGGAAATTCTTCAGGATTTGATAAAAGCGAGGAACGCTAGCGAAGTTATTGAAATTCTAGCCTCCTTCTCTAAATAATTCATTTTTACCACAGCTCCGGTAAAAATGAATTATTTTTTATGGCGAAAAATGTCGTATCCTAAAGTTACAACAAATAAGTGAGGGGGAAACGACATGAAAATACTAGCTGTAACCGCGTGTCCGGTGGGTATCGCTCATACGTATATGGCTGCTGAAAACTTGCAAAAAGCAGGCGAAGAAATGGGCGTCGATATCAAGGTTGAGACACAAGGTTCGATTGGGGTAGAAAATGCGTTGACCGATAAAGATATTGAAGAAGCAGACGGCATCATCATTGCCAGTGACAAAGAGGTTTCCAAGGAGCGCTTCATTGGTAAAAAACTGATCGTCGTTGGGGTTCAGGAAGGTATCCGCCAGCCTAAAGAGTTGATCCAGCGAATTCAGGACGGAAATGTATCCGTTTACAAGGCGGGGATGGCTTCTGTTGCAGAAGCGAAGAATCAAAAGAAAGAAAAAGAAAATCCTATATATCGCCATTTGATGAATGGGGTATCATACATGATTCCGTTCATCGTTGTTGGTGGTCTATTGATAGCGCTGGCATTGGCGCTTGGAGGCGAGCAGACACCTGGTGGCCTCGTCATTCCGGAAGGTTCTTTCTGGAAGCAGATTGAAGCGTTAGGTGGCGCGTCGTTTACCTTCATGGTGCCGATTCTAGCAGGGTTTATTGCCTATAGTATCGCGGACCGGCCAGGCCTGGCGCCAGGTATTATCGGTGGTTATATTGCCGCTGACGGAAGCTTTTACGGAAGTGAAGCAGGAGCAGGTTTCATCGGCGGTATCATCGCTGGGTTCCTTGCTGGTTATGTTGTATTAGCTATTAAGAAAATTAAAGTACCACAGGCTGTCCAGCCAGTCATGCCAATCATTTTTATTCCAATATTAGGGTCATTGACAGTCGGGTTGTTGTTCATTTTTGTTATTGGTGCTCCAGTTGCAAGTATATTCGAAGGACTTACCGCATGGCTCGAAGGCATGCAAGGTACAAGTTCGATCGTATTGGCAATGATTCTTGGGGCTATGATTGCGGTCGATATGGGAGGTCCGTTTAACAAGGTTGCCTTCTTATTCGGGGCTGCCATGATTGGAGAAGGAAACTACGAGATCATGGGACCGATCGCTGCCGCTATCGCTATTCCGCCGATCGGCATGGGACTTGCGACTTTTATCAACAAAAAGAAATACCAGCAGTCCGAGCGTGAAACAGGTAAAGCTTCGTTCACCATGGGGTTATTTGGAATCACAGAAGGCGCGATTCCTTTCGCAGCACAAGACCCGCTGCGTGTTATACCAAGCATCATCGTCGGGTCGATGACGGGTTCTGTTATTGCAATGATGAGTAATGTCGGCGACCGTGTCGCTCATGGAGGTCCGATTGTGGCCGTGCTCGGTGCAGTAGATAACGTGTTGATGTTCTTTATCGCAATCGCGGTGGGTGTTGTCGTTACCGCGTTCCTCGTCAACTTCCTCAAAAAAGATGTGGCAGTAGCAGGAGTGCCTACGGGAGAGGCTGCAGTTACCGAGCAGCCAGCGGAAGAGCCAGCTGTGAAAGAACCAGAGCAGGAGGAACAGCCAAAAGAAATCAACAAGCTTACGGATATAACTACGCCAGAATTGATCAACATTGATCTGGAAGGCTCTTCACGAGATGATGTGATTGATGAATTGATTCAGACATTGGATACAGAAGGCGTCCTTGATTCCAAAACGGAATTCAAGCAGGCAATTATTAATCGCGAACAGGAAAGCAGCACAGGACTTGGGATGAACATCGCCATCCCACACGGAAAATCGTCCGCTGTCAAAAAGCCCGCTGTCGTATTTGGCATTAAGCGTGATGGTGTCGACTGGAACAGCATGGACGGAACAGATGCGAAATTGATCTTTATGATTGCTGTACCAAAAGAACGTCAGGGTGATGATCATTTGAAGATTTTGCAGATGTTGTCCCGTCGTTTGATGGATGAGAAATTCCGCGAAGATTTATTGCATGTGAAGACTAGGGAAGAGGCTTATCAGTTGTTAGAAACGATACGGTAAAAAGGAAGCGAGCAGATTAATATCTGCTCGTTTTTTTAAACTATATCCTTATTAAATTAGGAAGAAATAGAATATTAATGTTTATTCCACACTTGATTGAGGAATTTAATTAAATAGTAATTATTTAGCAGTTTGTGTATGTAGCTTTTGTTTAGAGATATATTTTTGCTTCTTTATAGAACTTATTGTAATATTACAATAGCAAAACAAGGGATCTTTAACCGCCATAAAATCCCCCGCTATCGTTAAATATTTAATGTATGAATTTATTAAAAAAGTATGTTCAAGGACTGTAAGGTTTGGGTAACTAAACCTTTTCGTCTAGCTGCAAAACAGCTGGATTTTTTTATTCAAAACCTACATACCGATACCCGGAGGAGGATTTTAATGAACTTTTGGTTCGTTTGTAATAGCTGTGGTAAAAAAACTGAATTTCATATAAAAGGAAATAAGTGTACGTGCGGGGGCACATTGATGGTAGAGTATGATCTGGAAAAAGCGGGTCGCACCTTTACTAAAGAAAATTTGAAAGAACGTGAAACTTCGATGTGGCGTTATAAAGAACTTCTTCCAATTGAAAAGGTGGAGAATATTGTTTCTCTGGGAGAAGGATGGACGCCGCTTGTTCGGTTAAATCAAGCAGAGAAGAAATACCCGGTTAAAAAGCTGTGGGTGAAAAGGGAAGAACAAAATCCGACAGGAAGCTTCAAGTCACGAGGGTTTTCTGCTGCTGTATCGATTGCAAACGAATATGGGATCAATAAAGTAGCCGTCAACTCTAATGGTAATGCTGCATCTGCGCTCGCTGCGTATGCCAGCTATGCCGGTATGGACTCCCACGTTTTTGTACCGAAAGACTGCCCCGGATTAATTGTAGAAGAGTGCATTCAATACGGTGCGGAAACCTATTTGGTAGATGGGTTGATCCATAATGCCGGTAAAATTATAGAAGACGGGAAAGAAGACCAGGGATGGTATAATGTTGGTACGCTCAAGGAGCCTGGCCGTGCAGAAGGTAAAAAGACGATGGGGCTGGAGTTAGCGGAACAATTCAACTGGAAACTTCCAGATGTAATCGTCTATCCGACAGGCGGTGGTTCTGGTGTTATTGGAATATGGAATGCATTGAACCAATTGAAGGAACTTGGATTCCTGGAAAGTGAGCTGCCACGAATTGTAAGCGTACAGGAAGCTGGCTGCACACCGGTTGTTGATGCAATAGAAAGTGGAAGTGACTTCAGCTCCCAGCTGGATAATGTAACTTCTAAACCAACCGGCATGCGCGTTCCTAATCCCCCTGATGGGGAACTGATTGTTTCCATTCTTCGCGCATCCAATGGTACGGCTGTATCAGTCTCCAAAGATGAAATTGCTAAAGCGCAGGCTGCCATGGGTAAACAAGGAGTTTCTTCATCGCCAGAAGGTGCGGCAACCTGGGCTGGTTTCGTTCGTTTGGTTGAAAAAGGCTGGATTGGTAAGGAGGATGAAGTGGTTTTATTCAATACTTCTCATGCAATGAAATATCTCCCTTTTAATGAAACGAACGCTCCGGTAATTAAGACATATGAGGATTATGTGAACCACAAAGTGAACGTATAAAGTTGGGATTATTGCCGCTAAGCTTAAATAGGCTTGGCGGTTTTTGCTTTGATCATAGTGTAGGAAAGGGAAATGAATATGGAAAAAACCGTTGGTATCATCGGTGGTATGGGACCATTAGCAACAGTAGATATATTCAATAAGATTGTCAGGATGACGGATGCTAAAATCGATCAGGATCACGTAAGGATCGTAATCGATAACAACCCCGGTATTCCAAGCAGGCAAGATTTCTTTAATGGGATAGGAGAGAGTCCGCTTCCTGCATTAATAAAAACTGCTCGAAGCCTTGAGGAAATGGGAGCAGAATTGATAATTATGCCATGCAACACAGCTCATTATTTCCACAGAGATATTGCTAAAAATACTAAAATTCCATTTATAAATATGCTTGAGGAAACAGCTGGTTATTTCAGCGAGAACTTTACGGATGAAAAGAAAGTGGGATTGCTGGCAACTACGCAAACCTGTGATCTGGGGATCTATGATCACTTTTTAAATGCAAATGGTGTAGAAGTAGTTAAACCTTCTGCAGAAAATCAGGCCTATTTAATGGAAATTATTAATGTGTATATCAAACAAGGTAATATGAACTTTGACCTTGATAAATGGAAAGAAATCATTGAAGAGCTGAAAGAGCAAGGTGTAGAAACTGTTATTTTAGGTTGTACGGAGCTATCGATAGCTTTTGACGTACACCCATTGGAAATCAATACGATCGATCCTACGATAGTACTGGCGGAAGCGGCTATTAAGGCTTCGGGGAAGAAAGTTCTGTCGAGGATTTAGTAAGTTAAATCCATGTAAGAAAGCGAGCAGGTTGGATCTCTGCTCGCTTTACTATTTTTTAAAAATAACTTTTGATTGACCTTTTGTAAGCGTTTTAATACCATGAATGAAAAGAAAGGGGAGAAGATATGTACAAAGGTTCCTTGTATGTCTTTATGTTGTTCTTTGCTGTCTTGATATCCTTGCCGAATCTAGTAAATGCTCATAGTAACGCAGACTTTTTACTAGAACAGGGAACGCCTCCACCAGGAGCGAATGATCCCACATGTGAGCCTTCAGAAGACAAACCGAAACCGATTATCCTTGTTCCAGGTACTTTCGAACGGAGTGCACAGAATTGGGCAGAGCTGTCTCCAGTGCTTGCAAGTAAAGGGAATTGTGTCTATGCCTTGAATTATGGTCTTACCCATGCGGGAGCTTCCACAGGCCCAATTGAAGATTCCGCGCAAGAGTTGAAAGAGTTTGTAGATCATGTACTAGATTTAACCGGCGCTGAGCAGGTCGACATCATCGGCCATAGTCAGGGCGGCATGATGCCCCGGTATTATATTAAAAATCTAGGAGGAGCGGAAGATGTAGATAATCTAATTGCATTTGTGCCTTCCAATCACGGTACCGATGGCATTTTAGGATTCAAGCGATTGAATTCTGATGTATCTGATATCACTTCCTGCACAGCTTGCCAGCAGCAATTGGTGGGCTCAGAATTTCTGGAAAACCTGAATCACGGAGATGAGACCCCGGGTAACGTGTCTTATACCGTAATTACGACAAAATTTGATCAGGTGGTCATTCCTTATAGTTCCGCTTTTCTTGAAGGACCTTCCACACAAGTCTCTAACATCACTATCCAGGATTACTACCCGTTAAACCTCGCGGATCACCAAAGTATTGTCTATGATCCATTATCCTACAAGTTTATGTTTGATGCCCTCACTCATGATGGACCAGCCGATCCGGAGCGGGCTGTAAGCAGTCATTAAACTGCCCTAATTAGATATGTCACTTACTCCAAAAGTAAGTTTTGTTTGTAGTTGATGGTAGATTTTTTCAAATGCATATTTTAAAAAGGGTGTGAGTGAAATGGAGAATTATGCAGTCCTTCGTATGCCGGGAACAATCAATTATGGACGCCATGCTTTTGAAACAGTGGGAAAGGAAGCGCTCCAAAGAGGAAGCAAAGCACTGATAATCAGCGATAAGGTAATGGAGAACCTGGGGTATGTAAGTGAGTGTCGTGATTACTTAACAAAAGCCAGGGTGGATAGTGTCGTTTATGCTGGGATAGAATCAGAACCGATTGATGATTATGTCGAGGAAGGTCTTGAAATTTTTAAAAAGGAAAATTGTGATGTCGTGATTTCTCTTGGCGGGGGCAGCTGTATGGATACCGCAAAGGCAATTTCAATCATAGCCACCAACGGAGGGTATATCGGGGACTATATGGGGGGTAACAAGTTGGCTGAGGAAAAACCGATTCCTCATATTGCCATCCCGACCACTGCTGGTACGGGAGCTGAAGCTACCGATGTGACGGTTATTACCAATACAATAAATGATGTTAAAATGATGATCAAACAGCCTGCTTTTATGCCCGATGCTGCCATTATCGAGCCTTTACTCACAATCTCTTCTCCACAACATGTAACAGCGGCAACCGGAATCGATGCCCTAAGCCATGCTGTAGAGGCATATATTTCAAGACGATCTCATCCGATGACAGATACAATGGCACTGTCAGCGATGAAACTGATTACAGAAAATATCAGAACAGCTTTTCATGATGGTCAAAATATAGACGCAAGAGAAGCGATGGCTTTGGGGGCTTTACAAGCTGGAATTGCTTTTACGAATTCATCGGTTTGTTTAGTGCACGGGATGTCGCGTCCGATTGGGGCATTGTTTCATGTTCCCCATGGATATTCGAATGCCATGCTTTTACCAGCTGTGCTGGAGTACAGTAAGGATTATGCGCGTGAGCGGTTAGCTGATCTGGGGAGGATTTTTTCTCCAGAAGCGGAAGCGTATTCCGACGAGCGGGCAGCCGACATAGCTGTAGCTTCTGTAAAAGAACTTTGCTCCGAGTTGAAGATCCCTAATTTGTGCGGCTGGGGAATTGATAAAGAACAATTTGAAAGCGTTATCAATAAAATGGCTGCTGATGCCTTAATAAGCGGCAGTCCAGCCAATAACCCAAGGGTACCAGAACAGGCAGAGATAGAAGAACTTTATAAGGTCTGCTTTGCGTATGACTTTTCAACGGAAAGCAGTGTGAGATAAGACTTTGAATATAGGAGGTAGAACTATATGACACAAACAACAGTACAAACACTTCAAAATTATATCGGAGGAGAATGGGTGCAGGCGAACTCTGATAAGACCGAACCGGTATACAATCCAGCAACCGGTGAAGTAATCGCACATGTTCCTATTTCTACTGTGAAAGATGTAGAAGATTCTGTGAAAGTAGCTGACGAAGCTTTTCAAGAATGGAAGGAAGTACCGGTGCCGAAACGAGCGCGTATCCTGTTTAAATTTCAACAACTTCTGGTTGAACATTGGGATGAGCTGGCAGAAATCGTGACAATCGAAAATGGTAAAAGCTTTAAAGAAGCTCAAGGGGAAGTGCAGCGAGGAATTGAAAATGTAGAATTCGCATGCGGAGCTCCCTCTTTGATGATGGGGGAGCAGCTGCCTTCGATCGCAGAAGGGCTTGAGTCAGGTGTTTATCGCTATCCGATTGGTGTAGTCGGAGGAATCACACCATTCAACTTCCCTATGATGGTTCCTGCCTGGATGTTCCCGATGGCAATCGCT
The DNA here is from genome assembly GCF_900176565.1 of Thalassobacillus devorans. GTDB lineage: Bacteria > Bacillota > Bacilli > Bacillales > Halobacillaceae > Thalassobacillus > Thalassobacillus devorans_A. Next base: position 451,049 of record NZ_FXEH01000005.1, on the reverse strand, counting down.
ACAGGTAATACGTTTATATTGAAACCTTCCGAGCGTACTCCGCTGCTAGCAAATCGTCTTGCAGAACTTTTAGAAGAAGCAGGACTGCCAAAGGGTGTATTTAATATCGTACATGGCGCTCATGATGTCGTAAACGGTTTGTTGGATCATAAAGAAGTAGCGGCCATTTCATTTGTAGGCTCCCAGCCTGTTGCTGAGTATGTGTACAAGCGTGGAACAGAAAACTTGAAGCGAGTGCAGGCCTTAGCTGGAGCTAAAAATCATTCGATTGTTTTGAAAGATGCCAATATCGAAAATGCCACTACCCAAATCCTGAATGCGGCTTTCGGATCTGCGGGTGAACGCTGTATGGCAGCTTCAGTTGTAGCGGTTGAAGAATCTGTTGCTGATGAATTCATTGAGCTGCTTACTGACAAAGCGAATGACATCACGATCGGAAACGGCTTGGATGATGGAGTATTCCTCGGCCCCGTCATAAGGGAAAACCATAAGGAACGTACCCTAAACTACATTGAAACGGGTGAGAAAGAAGGGGCAAAACTCGTTCGTGACGGCCGTAATGATGAAGATGCCAAAAGAGAAGGATACTTTGTAGGACCAACCATATTTGACGGTGTTACGACAGAGATGAAAATCTGGCAGGATGAAATCTTTGCTCCGGTTCTATCTATTGCACGTGTAAAAGATCTTAATGAAGCAGTAGCCCTGACTAACCAATCACGTTTTGCTAATGGAGCTTGTATCTTTACAAGAGATGGAGGAAGTGTGCGTCAATTCCGTGAAACCATTGATGCAGGTATGCTGGGCGTGAATATCGGTGTGCCGGCGCCAATGGCTTTCTTTCCATTTTCCGGCTGGAAAGATTCTTTCTATGGAGATTTGCATGCTAATGGGAAAGATGGCTTGGAGTTCTATACTCGTAAAAAAGTCCTGACTACCCGCTGGGTATAAACGGATTTAACATTACACCCCAGGTCCTCCAGAAATTGGAGGACCTGGGGTGTATTTTCATACAAATAGCCTTTGTGCAACGCAAGCCTCCGTAAACCTTTTCATCTACCTCCCTCTAATACTATTTTCTCTATTTAGCTAGAAATATACCTTGTTTGCAAAAGTTTGGTTTTAGTAGTTTCGGAGGATAGATTAAGGTATATAGTTGTATAGACCACTATAACACTGGTTGCTAAACTAAAGTTGTAATTAATTTAAATAGGAAGGGAGAGGGAAATTAGTGTATATGAAGATGACATTTCGTATCGTGTTGTTCGTTATTTTGGTATTTGGTTTGATTGGCTCCCCTGGCAAAAGCTCTGCGAATGACGGGTCAACCAGTGAAAAAGTGGATGTACGAGTCATGAGCTACAATATCCATGCCGGCATTGGTTCAGATGGAGTATATGATAATGAGAGGATTGCACAAGTTATCGAAGACTCAGGTGCTGAAATTATTGCGCTTCAGGAAGTGGATGTCCATTGGGGAGCGAGGAGCAATAATGATGACATCCTTGCTGATTTAGCCGAGCGATTGGACATGCAGTCATTCTTCGCACCGATTTATGACATGGATCCTTATGTTGAAGGTGACCCACGAAGGCAATTTGGCGTAGCCATATTAAGCAAGTATCCAATTGTAAAAGCCATCAACCACGACATCACCAGACTTTCCACACAAAATGACACCCCAGAACCTGCCCCTGCCCCAGGATTTGCAGAAGCCATCATCAATGTTAAAGGCGCACTCGTACCTTTCTATTCCACCCACTTAGACTACCGAGGAGATCCGACCGTAAGAATCATGCAAGTCGATGATATGCTGAATATTTTTGACAACCAGTCTGGTGAAAAAGTATTGCTTGGCGATATGAACGCTACGCCGGAAGCCGCGGAGCTGGCCCCGCTGTTTGATCGCTTCACCGATGCATGGAGTGTAGTAGAAGATGATCCAGGTTATACCTTTTCTGCATTGTCGCCCAGCAAGCGTATCGATTATATTTTTGCCTCTGAAGCTATTGAAGTACGGGATGCAGAAGTTATCGACACGTTAGCATCTGATCACCTTCCAGTGGTAGCAGATTTGTCCCTGAATCGCGGAGAGAACGGCCATATTATCGAAGGGAATGATTAATTTTGAGACAACTTTATAAATCTATTATCGTTTTGATGGCATTTGTTATGCTGATTCCGAGTTTCGCCCATGCATCCTGGGATGATGCCACAAAACCGGGCTGGGATGATGAGGAAGCGAGAAAAGGCTGGATTCAAAGCAAAATTCAGCATATGACCCTGGAAGAAAAAGTCGGCCAGCTATTCATGGTACATGTCTATGGAGAGACCCCTACAGACCCTAACTACGAAGATACGAACTTAAGCCGTAACCGGGGTGCGAAAAATTTCAAAGAAATGATTGAGAAGTACCATATTGGTGGAGTGATCTATTTTAACTGGACAGCTAATATCGGCACCCCAATTGACTTTGAACAAGTCAATGCTTTATCGAATGGGTTACAGGAAATCGCAATGGACCAGCGAATGCCAATCCCACTGATGATTGCAACGGACCAGGAGGGCGGAGTCGTAGCACGGGTGACGGAACCTGCTACTGTTTTCCCAGGTAACATGGCACTCGGTGCGACCAGGTCAACGGATAATGCTCGTCAATCATCAGAAATCATGGGCATGGAACTGATGAGCCTCGGTATCAATATGGACCTTGCTCCCGTGCTCGATGTCAATGTGAATCCTGAGAACCCGGTCATCGGTGTCCGTTCCTATTCGGAAAATCCTGATCTGGTTGCTGACATGGGATCTGCCCAAGTCGAAGGTTACCAAAACGAGAATGTGATGGCGACAGCCAAGCACTTCCCGGGTCACGGAGATACCAATGTTGATTCTCATTATGGACTGCCAATCATTAATCACGATTTAGAGACTTTACATGAAGTAGACTTAAAGCCGTTCAAGGCTGCTATTGATGCTGGAATTGATGCAATTATGCCAGCACATATTGTTGTACCGGCTTTAGATGATTCCGGATTACCGGCTACTTTGTCTAAACCGATTTTGACAAACTTGCTTCGCGAAGAAATGGGATTTGATGGTGTCATCATTACGGACAGCCTAGGCATGTCAGGAGCGAACGTTGTGCCTGCAGATCGAGTACCGGTCGAAGCATTCAAGGCAGGGGCAGACATTTTGCTGAACCCACCGAATGTTCCGCTCGCCTATGACGCGATGATTGAAGCGGTCAAGAGCGGAGAAATTTCTGAAAAACGCGTAGATGAATCAGTTTTTCGAATTTTGGAGACAAAGTTCAAGCGCGGACTTTTTCATGAGGCTGGAGTATCTCCTGAGGCAATTGAAAATATCGGGTTAGAAGAGAACCTGGAGCTTGCTGATCAAATGACAGAGGATAGTATTACCCTTGTGAAAAATAACGATGTACTGCCACTTGATTCAGAAAGTGAAGTTTTCGTGACAGGGCCATCCATAGGAAGTCCTGGTTTGCTTGCTAATCTATTAGGTGAGCGGGGGATAACGGCTGATTCCTATGCTACAGGTACCAGTCCCTCTGCCAGCCAAATAGCTAATGCAGTCGAACAGGCAGCCGATGCAGACACCGTTATTGTTACTGCTTATACCGCAAATACCAACTCAGCTCAACAACAATTGGTCGGTGAGTTGAAGGCAGCAGGGAAAGAAGTTGTTGTCGCTTCAATGCGAAATCCGTATGATATCATGGCTTTCCCTGAAGTTGACGCGAACGTGTTAACATACGGATTCCGCGATATCTCGGTTGAGGCGCTTGCCAAAGTATTGACAGGAGAAGTCAATCCGACTGGTAAACTGCCAGTAACTATCCCTGATCTTTATGAATTCGGACACGGATTATCTTATTAATACAACTAGGAGGTAGCTGCATGTTTCATAAAAGAATTATTTTACCATTTATTCTAATGCTTACTTTGTTGTTCCCGGTATTTTCACAAGCAGATACAGTGACAACACCGAAATCCAGTAACAGCCAGATCATTCATCAAAGTTTTTATTCAGAAACATTGGAGCGGGATTATAACTACAATATCTATCTGCCAAAAGGGTACAAAAACGCTGACCAGCCTTATCCTGTACTTTATTTGTTACACGGCTCAGGTGGAAATGAGTATGATTGGGTAAATGCAGGAGGTATCAAGGAAACAGCGGACCAAATGATGACCAAAGGAGAGATACCTCCTTCGATCATCGTTATGCCAGGCAGTGAAAGCTGGTGGGTAGATGGTTATAACGAACCTGCTGAAACAGCCTTTTTTGATGATTTGATACCGCACATCGATGAAAGCTGGAAAACGGTAGCGGATAAAGAGGGACGTTTAGTTGCCGGCTTATCCGCAGGCGGATATGGGACGGTTAATTTTATTCTGAAAAGGCCTGACATGTTTGCTGCTGGAGCGGCGCTAAGTCCTGCTGTCTATGTTCCACAGCCGCCATCCCATTCATCAGCTATGCATCATCCCACATACGTAAACGAAGACGGTGAATTCGACCCGGAAAAATGGGAAGAACTGAATTATACTCAGTATATCGATGATTACAAACAACAGGATATCAAAGTTCCCCTCTATATTAATACCGGGGACCACGACACATTCGACATCGCTTACCATGCCGCTGTTCTTTACCAAAACTTAAGGGAGCATCAGCCTGATCTGGTTGAGTTTAGAGTGGTCGACGGAGATCATGAATGGAGTGTATGGAAGGAAACCTTACCTGATGCGATGGAATATATGTACAGTTTCATAGAAAGATGATCACTCAAATTTAGTTTTTTCATAAACCTAGAAGCCTTGGCAATTTTCATGGCTTCTTCATTTTGCTCAACAGAAGAGGATTCTTTGAGAACACTCTATCAGAGTCATTCCATCGAATGAAACGAATCTCCTTGTCTTCATGTCAGCATAGATATCATATTAATATAGAAGAAAGCTGCTGGTCTTTATAATGGATCAGCATCTTTTTTATTTCCAAATCCGACGCAGTTGAAATAGCTCTTGTATGTATCCCCATACAGATATAGGAGCCATAACGATTTGATAAGCAGCGATGAAAAGTAGAAAACCCGTGAAGTTCCGGCGAATTCGCAAGCCGAGCTGCTTGAATACATAATTTTTTTGGTAAAAATAAAGCGTGCCATAGCTTACGATAGTGAGAGGCAAAACAAATAACGTCATTGGCCCGACAATCCAGTAATATCCGAATAAGGCAAGAACGAGGCCGGGAATCCAGAAGAGGGTAAACACGATATCGATATATGGCATCGCCAGGTTGACTCCGGTCAAATACTTAGTATAAATCCTCGGTTGCGCCCATGGTTTGATTTCTTTCAAGCCCTCAATCATACCACGAGCCCATCTCGAGCGCTGCCGGGCAAAATGGCGGAATTCGGTTGGGGCATCGGTAAAGGCGACAGCAAGTGGTTCGAAAAAGACGCGATGGTGCATTTTTAACAACCTCCACGTCAACACAATATCTTCCCCGATAGCATCCGGCCAGCCACCGACTTCCTTGACAGCGGATGTGTTATAAAGGCTGAATGCGCCCTGGGCAACCAGTGTTCCCTGGTATAATCCCTGGAGTCGTTTGATTGACGCGATTCCTAAAAAGTAATCCCACTCCTGGATACGCGTCCAAATCGATTCCCGGCTGTTTCTTACCAGCATACTGCCAGCCACCGATACTACATCCGGTGGGCTGGATATCATCCGAGCCATCAAAAAACGTACCGCTGATGGGTGAATCAACGTGTCTGCGTCAAGTGTAATTACATAGGGTGTGGTGACATGCTTTAGTCCATAATTCAGTGCATGGAATTTTCCCGGGGTTGCTTCGAAAAGGTAAGAAATGTTGAGGTTGAATTCTTGTTGAGTTTCTAGCACTTTTTCTTTGGTGCGGTCGCTAGAATTATTATCGATTACCATGACGTGGATATACCCCTTGTAGTCCTGACCATTCAAGTATGCCAAGGTGTTAAGAATAGAATGTTCCTCATTATAAGCGGCTATTAAAATAGTTACAGCCTGATTGGGCCATTCATTTTTAAAGGTGGGTTGTTTATCTAATAGAAGACTCATCACTAGAAATGCATTCAAATAACCAGGAATGTATGCAATGCCGCCAATCATGAGGATAGCAAATGGGTAGGTCAACAAGTCAGCTAAATCGTGTAGCCATGGTAAAGAAATCCAAATGGAAAAAAGCATCCAGAATAATGATACTCCATGCGAAATCCAGAACTTCGTCATTATAGAAAGATAGAAATGATCACTCTTTTTCTGCGGCTCGACAGGATGACTTCTTGGTTCCATCGTTCTCCCCCTCATACGGAATAGATGGTTCTTAAGTAATAGATTACTAGGGAAAATATATCACTATCTAACTTTATATCGGAAATTGTCACCTGTTATATAACTGCTATCATACATTTAATAAAAAATTACTATAATGTTAACAATCTAGTAGGGAAGTCCGATATAAAGAATGAATCATCAGGGAGGATGATTAGCCATGGCGCTTACATTAGGAAGAAAACCGGGCGAAAAATTATATATCGTCGACGAAGACGGTAAAGAAATCGAAATTGAAGTAGTCAAGACAGACGCAAAATTGGATAATTACCTGCGCCTTCGGGTCAACGCACCCCAGGAGTACAAAATTATCCGAGGAGAACTTAGGTAGTGACTCTTTAAAGAGTTATTATAGAGCGAGGCAAATGGACGTGTCTCGTAATTTTAAATCACATGGAGGTAATAAGAAATGAGAATTAATCACAACATTGCAGCATTGAATACGCACCGTCAATTGGGTGCAGCTAACCAGGGACAACAAGCATCAATGGAGAAATTATCTTCTGGTTTACGTATAAATAAAGCCGGAGATGATGCAGCAGGTCTTTCAATATCAGAAAAGATGCGTGGGCAAATTCGTGGTTTAGAACAAGCATCTAAGAACTCACAAGATGGCATTTCATTAATTCAAACTGCTGAGGGTGCGTTAAATGAAGTCCATAGTATTCTTCAAAGGCAAAGAGAACTTATAGTTCAAGGTGGTAATGGAGGAACTTTAGAAACTGAAGATCTTCAAGCTATAAAAGATGAAATAGCGAGCTTGAATTCTGAACTTGATGGGATAGCGGAGCGTTCTGAGTTTAATGGTAAAAAACTACTTGATGGGAATTTTGCCTCAGACTTTCAAATTGGAGCTAATGAAGGGCAAACACTTAATATCGCAATTACTCAAGCAGTAGACTCTACAAATTTGGGAGTAAGTGCATTGGCTCCAGATGGTACGACTGGTCAGTTTGATACAGATATAGGCTTAGTTGATACAGCTATAAATAATATTTCAGCACAAAGGTCAAAATTAGGCGCAACACAAAATCGTTTGGAATTTACAATTAATAACTTAGAGAATTCTGCTGAAAACCTAACTGCTGCGGAATCACGTATCCGTGACGTTGATTATGCTTTAGCTGCCTAAGCAGTGACAAGCACAGTCGTCCTGGCTGGTAACGGTCAGCGATTACAATCGGGTGAATTGCTGGAAACCCCTTAGAGCTTTTTTTGCCACAACGTAGTTGTAAACGACAAGCGTGATGGCTTGAAAAAAGAAAAGATTGGGCAATCAGCAGCCAAACTCCTGTCTCGAAAGAGTGGGGAAGGTTCAACGACTAGGATAGACCATCTAAGGCGAAAGCTATGGTGATGAAATCCGTAGGTGAAACAATGGGGTTCAACATTGTCGATCCGAAGTGCCCGACCCCTACTAGCATACTAGAGGGTGAAGATATAGTCTGGTCATTTATGAAAGTAAATGTTCGCACGATGGCGAAAGAAATGATGAACCAAACGAAGAATTCAATTCTTGGACAAGCTGCCCAGGCCATGTTAGCGCAAGCAAACCAACAGCCTCAGGGAGTACTACAACTTTTACGTTAAAAATCAACGCGCGTAAAGGGCCTCACTTATTGGGGTCCTTTTTCTATTAATAAACAAAGGTGAGCAAGTTGACTATATGTTAATCCTGTGTATTTCTTTAAGCTATATAAATAACTCATATTATTGGAATATATTACTATTTGATAATCGCATCGTTGATATTGGGTTAGGGTGAACTTATTCAGGTAAGGTTCATAAATACCACAAAAAAATTGCCCTTTCTCACAAATATGCCAAAGTTTTTCAAGGTTATTTAATAAATGATTAATGTCCATTGTAGGTTTCTGGGGATGATAACTATTTGGTAAGTATAATGTCGTTCTGTTTGCTGGAAGCTCATAATAAATAAGTTCGTTTATCCAAGTTTTTCTTATCATGCATGGGTTAACATATGAATTTACAAGGTAGAGGAAATAGATAATGGAGGAGCGGTCATATAAAGCTAAACGATTTTTCTTATCCATAGAGAATTTAAGATTTAACTTCTGATGTAATACTTCAATTAATAATAAATTTTCTTTTTCAGTAAAGCTATCTGTAGATAAAATTATTTTCACAGGTTGGTTACTTTCTATTTTTAAGTGACCATCATCTTGATACCACCATGCAAGACATTCATTATTCATACTCTCCTCTATTAAGTCGAAAGGAATTTGTTTTTTTCTACTTTTATACCATTTCTCTTCCAAGAAATTAATTAATGGAGAAGTCCTTGATTGGCATTGGACGGATTCGCTATAGCCTTTTTTTAGGCGGCCATCTTTTACTTTCCTATACTTTGGCGGACTCAAAGGAAGAACAGGATTCAATTTATCATAACAATAAAAACTCCATTCTCGGTCTGTTAAGCGATGAATAAATTGAAACCTAGGTTGTCTGCCACTTTGTATAGTTATGCCTCCATCACCAAGTAATTTCCCAGTTAATCTTGCTTTAAAATTTATAGGTAGAGTATCCCAATTTTTATTCATTGTATTCCCTCCTCACATCACGAACATTCGTTCTTATTATACCATGGATGCTTTTGAGGAGGAACTAACATGGGAGTTGATTTAACGATAATCGGAATGGTTGTCATTTATTGGGGTTATGGTGTTGATTGGCTTCATTATTTTGAAGAAGGTTGCTGCTGGAGGTATTATTTATTTCATTTTAGAAAGCTTGACAGTTGTTTTAGCTAAACGTGGTATTATTTCGTTTTGATGTTTAGTTCCGGTTTATCTCACACTTATCTTTACATTTCCTTCTAAGCTCTTTCACTTTTACTAGCTGTCCTACTGATATGGATGTACTTGAAGATTTAGATACTAAAGTAAAAAGTAGAATAACAAAGTTAACCCCCGGACATCCAGATAGTGGGTATTCCGGGGGATTTAATTTTATCCAAATATGGCTCTGGTAATCAAAAACAAAACAGAAGGAGCAAGCAGACATCCTATCCCCGTATAAAACGTAGCTGTCATAGCTCAGTATGGTACCAGTTTAGGGTCTGTGGCAGCTAAACCACCGGCAACCCCGCTGGTTGTTCCCATAAGACCTCCATATACAATAGCGGAGCGAGGGTTGTTCAGTCCGATATACTTTGCTATGAAAGGTGTGCCGATCATTGTCAAAATAGATTTTACCAGCCCGGCTGCAATACTTAGTGTAATAACGGCTGAGCTTGCTCCAAGAGCAGAACCTGTAACAGGTCCAACTATGTAGGTTCCGGCTCCAGCACCTATTGTGGTTAAGCTGACTGCATCTGTGTATCCAAATGCTAAAGCAACGGATACCCCTACTACAAATGAAACCACTACTCCAAAAAGGAGAGAAATAATGCCGGGTAATCCCGCTTTTTTCATTTCATCAATGTTTGCACCGAAAGCGGTAGCAACAATCGCAAAATCTCGAAGCATACCGCCGCCCATAATTCCAATGCCTGCGAAAATCCCGACATCTGACAATCCGTTTTCTCCCCCGGTAGTTACACCGCCGAAATAGGCTAGTACAAGTCCAACGATAATAGCAACCGCCGAGCCATGGAACTTCCCGTTAGTAAGCTTGTCAGAAATGAGGTAAGAAATATACATGGTAACCCCAATTACCGCAAAAGACACTACCAGACTGTTATCTTTAAAAACCTCACTTAGCATCTCGAACATGATTGTCGCCTCCAATCATCTCAGGCTTTAAATCGCTTTCTTTTTCTCTTCCTATTTTGCTTAACAGTGGAACCATTGCCCAGCTGACAGCTACCACAGCAACTCCGGCTAAAATCGCGACAGGACCTCCATCTAATGCTGCCACGACATTTTGTTTTGCGGCCATCGCGATAACAATTGGGATATACATGGCACTCCAGAAGGCAACACCTTCCTGAGATTTTACTGTCAATTTCTTATTCCGCTTCAGATAATCGACTAACAAAACAAGCATTAACATGGCAATACCTACTCTGCCTACGTTTGCATCAACCCCAACCATTACACCCAATAATTCTCCGAGAAAAGTTCCTGCCAGTAAACATATCGCTAATAATGCAACTCCATAAATAACCAACTAACTCCCACCTCTCTATTTTTAAAAATTACCCATGGCGATTACGACTGATCCATAAATTCCAAAATAGATATAACGAAGTATGCAAGTTCTTAGCTGGCTATTTTTCAAAGGGGTGTGTACGACGACTTAGTATGGAAAAATTTCATCCCTCCTTAGGTAAGCGTTTTCATTTAAACAGACGGCAATCAACTGTCGACTATATTTTTCACTATAAAGGGGATGTAAACATAAATCAATAACTTTTTTAAATTTTCTAAATATATTGAATGTTGGTTAAACGTCGTGTTATAATTTAAATCGACAGTCGACCAAATAATTAGGGGGGTCACTTATGGGATCACTAGATTTAAGTAACAATGCGTTATCCAACCATATTGCTGAACATATTACAAATCAAATTATCACTGGAAAACTTCAGCCTGGTGAAAAATTAGTAGAAAATACTTATGCGGAAGAATATGGCACTAGTCGTGCTCCAGTAAGAGAGGCAATCTTCACTTTAACAGTGGAGGGTCTGGTAGAGAGGGTGCCGCGAAAAGGGGCTATTGTAAAAGGTTATACAGAAAGTGAAATATATGACTTACTTGAAATTCGCACGATGCTGGAATCGTTAGCAATGAAGCGTATTCTTGAAAATGGTGTTGAAATAGATATCCTTAACGAGATGAAAGAAATACTTGAAAAGATGCAAGAAAAAAAGGATGTTGGTCAATATACAGAGTTGAATCACGCTTTTCATATGTGCCTGATCGAAATGAGTAAAAGTGATGTTATTAAAAAAATGTACGCACGTTTAAAGTTGCCGCTATTGAGAATACAAAGTCTTTCCTTTGCGAAAGAAGGCAATATTCCTAAGTCTATTAAAGAGCATGCAATTATAGTAAAGCTTCTTGAAGAAAGCCAAATCCTTGAAGCAATGGAAGTTTTAAATCAACATAATCAGGATGTCATTTCTAATATCCAGAAGCGATTATTCCAAAGTAATGATGGGGCTCAATAAGCTTACTATATATTACTTATAAGAAGAGGTTTTATCTCTTCTTCTTTTCTTATAAAACGGTCGACAGCCGACCAATCTACAAACTACTTTAGAAAGGGGGAGAAACGATGAGTGTTGCATTTCTGTTCCCAGGACAGGGTTCTCAACAGGTGAATATGCTTAAGAGATTGCCTGACCACTGGTTAGTTGATAAGACTCTCGATGAAGCAAGTGAAGTCTTAAATGAAAGCGCTATCTCGTTAGATTCAGAAACTAACCTGCAGTCTACTGTCGCAGTCCAAATTTGTTTGTTGATAGCAGGGGTTTCATCAGCCAGGGTCCTTGCAGCAAATGGGGCTAAACCAGATTTAGTTGCCGGTCACTCTGTTGGAGCTTTTGGGGCAGCAGTAATTGCAGGTGTTTTAGACTTTCAGGATGCAGTGTCTGTAGTAAAGCAAAGGGGGGAATGGATGGAACAATCTTACCCGGAAGGTTACGGGATGGGGGTAGTTTTAGGTCTGCCTGAACAAATATTAGGCGAAATATTAGCAGAACATTTATCACAGGGAGAGGATGTTTATTATGCCAACCTAAATTCAAAGGATCAAATAACCATCTCGGGGACAATCGAAGGAATTAAAAAGGTGCTCGACAAAGCAAAAGAAGCAGGAGCACGTAAGACGGAACTGTTGAATGTAAATGTTCCTTCCCATTGTCCTCTATTAGATACGGTATCAGAGAAATTGACATTCGCTTTGAAAAATATCCAGTTCCGTAATCCTGAAATTCCTTTTGCAGGAAACCGTACTGCCAGAGCATTACGTGACCCGGAAGCGATAAAAGAAGATCTTGCTCAAAGTGTTTCTCATTCTGTCAAATGGCATCAGGCTACTTCATTATTTTACGAACTTGGTGCCCGATTATTTGTTGAACTTCCCCCAGGACGGGTTTTAACTGACCTCAGTTGTCATGCTTTTCCGTCAGCTCGCTCCGTATCAGTTGATGACAGTGGATTCCATACAGCTCAGGTGCTGATTAATCGTGTTAAACAACCCTATTAATCTACTGTTCACTATAAATAGAAAGGAAGGATAAAACATGGTTGGTGTAAAACAAGTTTCCTCTACAAATCGTTCGTGGACAAAAAGACGTGATGCAAAGGCTGAAAGGTTAAAAAACGTAGAAGGTATTTCTTCAGGTAAAGTGATACCGACAGACCGGATAATCGAGGCGTTGGAATCCTTAATTGTGCCAGGAGATCGTGTTTCCCTGGAAGGCAATAATCAAAAACAAGCATCGTTTTTGTCTGCAGCTTTAAACAAAGTAAGTCCCAGCCGCATCCATGACCTACATATGATCATGTCCAGTATTTCTCGCCCGGAGCACCTTGATATTTTTGAAAAAGGCATTGCAAAGAAAGTAGATTTTGCTTATGCAGGACCACAAAGCTTGCGGATAGCTCAGATGCTTGAAGATGGAAAAGTCAAAATGGGCGAAATTCACACGTATTTAGAGTTGTACAGCCGTTTATTTGTAGACTTAATTCCATCTGTCGCCTTAGTTGCTGCGGATAAAGCTGACAAAGAAGGTAACTTATATACTGGTCCTAATACTGAAGAAACCCCTACACTTGTAGAAGCAACTGCCTTCAGAGATGGAATTGTTATTGCCCAAGTTAACGAACTTGTTGATGAAGTGCCAAGGGTAGATATTCCTGGCTCCTGGATTGATTTTGTTACAGTTGCAGACAAACCTTATGAATTAGAACCATTATTTACCCGGGATCCTCGCCATATTACAGATTTACAAGTGTTGATGGCCATGATGATTATTCGCGGTATTTATGAACGGCATGAAGTACAATCACTCAACCATGGCATTGGCTATAACACTGCTGCCATTGAATTGTTATTACCTACTTACGGGGAGCAGTTAGGGCTTCGGGGTAAGATTTGTAAGCACTGGGCATCTAATCCTCATCCAACGTTAATTCCAGCAATTGAAAGTGGGTGGGTGGAGAGCATCCATTGTTTTGGAGGGGAAGTCGGCATGGAGGAATATGTAAGAGCAAGACCCGATGTTTTTTTCACTGGAAAAGATGGAAGCATGCGTTCGAACAGGACTTTATCACAGTTGGCAGGTCAATATGCTGTTGATCTTTTTGTAGGATCCACACTCCAAATGGATCAAGATGGAAATTCTTCTACAGTTACTTCAGGAAGACTTGCTGGTTTTGGGGGAGCTCCTAATATGGGTCATGACCCAAGAGGAAGAAGGCATTCCACTCCTGCATGGCTGAATATGATGACATCTGATGATCCGCTTGCAAGGGGTAAAAAACTAGTCGTACAAGTGGTTGAGACGTTCCAGACAGGCAATACCCCTGTAATTGTGGAGTCCCTTGATGCTATTGATGTTGGAAGAAATGCTGAACTGGCAACTACTCCGGTTATGATCTATGGGGATGATGTAACCCATTTAGTTACGGAAGAAGGCATCGCTTATTTATACAAAGCATCAAGTATGGAAGAACGCAGAGAAGCTGTGGCAGCTGTGGCTGGAGTGACTCCAGTTGGACTTAAACATGAGCCGAAAAGAACGGATGAATTAAGGCGAAGCGGCATTATAGCTTTACCGGAAGACTTAGGGATTCGTCGGACAGATGCCAACCGATCTCTTTTAGCAGCAAAAAGTGTGGAAGAACTTGTTGAGTGGTCGGAAGGTTTATATAATCCTCCTGCAAAGTTTCGCAGCTGGTAAAGGAGAATGGATATGCATTGGAAAGATGCGGAATCATGTGGAAAGGCACTCTCAGAATTAGTGGTAAAAGCTTTAATAGAAGAAGCTGAATTAACCCCTAAGCCAGGGTTGGTTGACAGGAATGATTCAGGAGCACATGAAGACTTGAACTTTGAAAAGATGATCATATCTGCCAACTCTTTAAAATCAACATTCAGGGATATTGGCATTGCTGCTTTTTTAAAAAAGCCAAGCCAGGACCTGCGGGAATCCATCGCTGAAATTGGTCGACATGGAGAAAAGAAGATGTTTGAAGCTACAGGAGGAACTAACACACACAAAGGAGCTATCTGGGCGTTGGGATTACTTGTGGCTAGTATAGCAGGTCAATCACAGCGTACTAGTCTAGGGCGGATTGCTAATTCTGCAGGAGAGATTGCGTGTTTTATAGATCGTAAAGCTCCCCAAACCTCCACGAATGGATCCAATGTCCAGAAACACTTCGGAGTTCAGGGAGCTCGGGGGGAAGCACAACAAGGATTTCCTCATGTGATAGAGGTAGCTTTACCGGTATTAAGGGAGGCAAGAGAAAGAGGGCTAACTGAAACCTTAGCAAGGCTAGAAACATTAATTCATTTAATTGCCAGAGTTGATGATACTTGTATATTGCATAGAGGTGGCATGGATGCTTTAACATCTGCCAAAAAAAGTGCAGAAACCATCATTCAATTGGGAGGAGTATCTACTTCGGAAGGATGGAGAGGGTTGGACCAGCTTGAGAAGACACTTCTCTCTTACAATGCATCTCCTGGTGGCAGCGCAGATTTATTAGCAGTAGTTTTATTCCTCGACAGTGTGGATGCTATAAATAGCAGTGCTTTAATATCGGAAAGGAATCGTTTAATTACTATTTAACTAATCTTTTTAAGCGGAGGGTGTTTGCAATGGAAACATTAACCTATGAATTCCCTGCTAGTAAGACATTAAGTCGCCAGGCGCATGTTGGTGTGGTTGGATCGGGGGACTTGGAAATTCTACTGGAACCTTCAAGTGAAGCTCGTACGAAAATAATCATTAGAACAGGTAGCCAGGGGTTTGAGAAGACATGGGAAGCAGTACTTAGTCGGTTCTTTACTCAACATGACTTTGCTGCCAATATCAAAATAAATGATTTCGGGGCTACTCCAGGTGTTGTTTCTTTACGTCTAGCTCAAGCATTGGAGGTGAGCCAACATGACAGTCAACATATTAAAGCATAGTTTAGTAGAATTAGATGCAAGAAATAGAGCGAAGTCTATTTTGGACGAAGGGACTTTTCGTGAATTACTGGATCCATTTGCTGAAATAGAATCTCCTCATCTAGAAGGCCAGGGGATTGTACCCCAAAGTGATGATGGAGTTGTTATAGCCAAAGGAAAGATTAGCGAGCAAGAGGCATTAGTCATATCCATTGAAGCCAGTTTTCAAGGTGGAGGTATAGGTGAAGTCTCCGGAGCAAAAATCGCTGGTGCATTGGAGCTAGCGCTACAAGACAATATTAATGGTAATCAAGTTTTTCCGGTCCTTTTATTTGATACTGGGGGAGTCCGGCTTCAGGAAGCCAACTATGGCCTTCTCTCTATTGCAGAAATAGGATCGGCTATTGTGGCATTAAGAAACTATGTTCCTGTAGTAGGGTTAATTCCAGGGAAAATAGGTGCATTTGGTGGAATGTCTATTACGGCTGGATTATGCAGTACCTTAATTATGACAAAAGAGGGGCGGATCGGACTAAATGGGCCAGAAGTAATCGAACAGGAAGCGGGAATTGAAGAATTAGATTCCCAGGACAGACAGCGTATCTGGAAGACGATCGGAGGGGAGCAAAGAGTTGCGACGGGAATGGCGGAACGTTTAGTTGAAGATGATATTTCTTCAATTAAGGATGCGATCCAAAATGCTCTTGCAACAGGTAATAATGTGCTGCCAAGAAGTAGACAGGTAGAACAATTCTGTCATCTATTAAGCGCTGTTGATCCGAAAGAGGATATTAACCCTTATGATGTTAGAAAAAGTTGGAACCGTATTGTTGAAGGGGAAAAATTCATCAGAAAGAACAGCTCTGATCTTCCTGTTGAAGGAGAGGACGGCAGAGGATTAACCTGGTTTAAAGCTTTAACTGGCATAAAAGAAGCTGCACAGCGTGAGATTCCATCTGTCCTATGTGCAGATCAGAAGACAGGAGATGTGAATACCCGCTTTATTGCAGTTGTCCCTGACTCCAATAGTAAATACCCTCGATCGCGTAATGGAGAGATTGGATTAGAACAAGGATGGATAATTGCAAAATATATCCATGAGGCTATCGAAGAAGATAAAAACAGAGAGAAACGGGCAATTGTAGCAATCGTCGATGTGCCAAGCCAGGCTTATGGATACAAAGAAGAACTGCTTGGATTGCATCAAGCATGCGCTGCTGCAGTGGATGCCTATGCAACAGCGAGAATGGCAGGACACCCGGTTATTAGTTTGATTGTTGGAAATGCTATATCAGGGGCATTTTTATCGCATGGAATGCAGGCAAATAGACTTTTAGCTTTTAATGATGACAGTGTTAATGTGCATGTCATGTCTAAGCAATCTGCCGCGAGAATCACACGACGTACCATCGCTGAATTAGAAGAAGCTACAAAAAAAGTTCCTGCCATGGCCTATGATGTTCAATCATTTTCAAGACTTGGTGCATTACATGAGCTGATTGAAGGAGTGGATTTCGATCAACCGGATCAAAAAGATATAAACCTTGTAATGGATAAAGTGAATGAGGCTATCTATGATGCAAAAAACAGTAACCGTGACATAGCTAACCGCCTGAAATCACCGGAGGCAGTCGGTGGGGGGCGTACGGCATCAATTAAAGTAAGGGAAAAGTTAAAAGAGTTATGGTAATACAGACTCACGATTTACTAGAATTGAAAGAACCTTCAAAGCAGCTGATAACCGACTCTTTCATACCTGATTGGGTCCATGACACTTTAGAAGATGCCCCCTTCGTAATTGTACGCCGGGCTCCCATTAAGAATGGAAAAGTGCCTGTGGGAGTCCGCGGGTATACAAGAAGTGAGCGATTTGCTGCCTTTATTTCCACCGATTCGATAACAAGACAAATAACCCCCGAGCAATTGTCGAGAGAAAAAAGGTGGTCAGAAATAGGAAGAAATATTTATTTAAAGGCTATAGATTCTTTGAACTTAGTAGAAGAAGTTTTACATGCCTGTCAATTAGATTGGGGTCCTGTAGGAAGTGTGGGTTTTGAACTGGCAAGCGGGCTTCCTGCTATCCATGAATCCAGTGATTTAGACATCGTAATTAGATGGAAAGAGGGACTTTCAGTAAAAACTGCTCAAAAAATTATCGATGAATTTGATAAAGCGCCTGCAAGAATTGATCCCTTAGTAGAAACGCCTGAAGGCGCCTTTTCATTAATTGAGTATTCACGTGAAGTCCCTTCTATGATGGTAAGGACAAAAGAAGGACCCAATTTGGTAAGCTCCTCTTTTTTAAAATTAATATAAGAACTTTTAAAGGGAAGTTTTTGTGTTAAATAAAAGAAACCCTTATATTATGAAATGACAATGAAACAAGAAAAAAAGCCATAATAACAGTGAGCGCGCCTCTTTATTTCCAAGGGGCGTGCTGTTTTATGTGAAAAGCTAAAAAAATATATTTCAATAATAGTTTAGCTTCATGGATTACTGCATGGTAATTTGATACCATAACCGATATATAGTTTAAAAAATTAAAATATTTGAGGTTGCTTTATGACTTTAATTAATGCTGATCAAATTAAATTAATTGAAAAAAGATTTATAAATGAAAATCTAACTGAGACAACCCATTATGAGGTAAAAGCCGGGACTGCTCCTATCATAATTTCTGCTCCCCACAGCGTTCCCCAATTAAGAGAAGGAAGCGTTAAACAAGGGGAGTTCAGGACTGGTGTATTAGCTCTCCTGTTAAATAAACACCTTGGTTGTTTCAGCATCTATAAAACCAGAAATAATGGCGACGATGCAAATTTTGATGAGTCATGTGAGTATAAAGAAGCTCTCATCGAAACTATTAAAGAAAATCAAATTGAACTATTGATTGACCTCCACATTATGTCGCCGAAAAGAGAAGCGGATATCGAACTTGGCACCGGCTATGGAAAGAACATCTCCAATAATACATACTTGATTGAAAGATGTACCGCTAGCCTTAAGGAAAACGGCATAGAAAATATTGTTGTAGATGAAAACTTCCCAGCCAGTTATCCGCATACAGTCTCTGCTACCATCGCTCGGGAATGCAACATCCCGTGTATTCAAATAGAAATGAACTGGAGAGTTTTAGATACTGAAATAGGGGTGGAAAGTTTCCAGGAAGTCTACAAAAGCTTGGCTGCAATAGTACGAACGATAGAAGGAGAACAAGAATAATGGGAAAGCCGAATGGTTGGATTATCTATAATGGAAACTCTACTCATGAAAAATTTTATAACTTAGTTAAATGGATTGATATGGTTGCACATGAAAAAGGTCTGGAGACAGAATTGATCAAGAATAATGAACTTATTGTTTCAATGGAACACGGCAAAAGCTTTATTAAAGGCAAGTATGAGGGAAAAGCTCTGCCAGATTTCGTGATTTTTTGGGATAAAGATATTTATTTGGCTAAACATTTAGAGAAAATGGGACTGAAACTTTATAACAGTTCCTCGGCTATAGAGGTGTGTGATGATAAAGCGTTGACGCATCAGGCACTTGCTGAGAACAGTATATCTATGCCGAAAACTATTATTGGCCCAAAGGTTTTCTATAAAGTGTCATCATTCGAAAATTATGAGTATATAGCGGATGAAATCGGGTTCCCAATGATCATTAAAGAAGCATTTGGTTCGTTTGGCCAACAGGTCTACCTAATCCAGGATTATGACGAAATGATTGAGAAAGTGAAAGAAATCGGAAACAAAGCCCACCTTTTTCAGGAAATGGTTGAGTCTAGCTATGGAAAAGATGTCCGGCTCCATGTTGTTGGAGAACAAGTTGTGGCTTCTATGCTGCGCACCTCAGAAGTCGATTTCAGGGCCAATGTAAGTAATGGTGGCAAAATGCATCGCTATACTCCTTTGGAAGCAGAAAAACAATTGGCGATCGATGCTTCTAGGGCTGTGGGAGCCAGTTTTGCTGGCGTAGACCTTTTGTTCGGTCCAAATGGTGAACCAGTTGTCTGTGAAGTGAATTCAAATGCTCATATGAAGAACATTTATGACTGTACGGGGATCGATGTAACGGAATATATTATCGACTTTATCTTAGAGGACCAGAAAAGGTGAGCTTATGTACAATGGTTGGATTATTTATGATGAGAAGGATTTGAAGCGCAATCACTTCTTTAAGAATGCCCTTATTCAAAATGCAGGGAAATTGGATATGTCCTTAACCTCAATGGTTAAGGAGAACTTTCTCCTTGGCATAAAAAGTAATCGGTACTTAGTTACATATGAAGGGGTAGAAGTGGAGTTACCTGACTTTGTTATTATGAGAAGCCGGGATTCTTTTTTGAGTAAACAATTAGAGTATCTTGGCATTCGGGTATTCAATAAATCGTTTGTATCTGAAATCGGAAACAACAAAGCAATTACCCATCAATATTTCGCAAGCTTCGGAATTCCAATGATGGAATCCTATTTCATGAACGTAAAAGAATGCGGAAAGAACGCCACATTCTTTCCATATCCGGTTGTAGTAAAATGCGTGGAAGGTCATGGAGGCAGTCAAGTTCACCTGGCTGCTAATGAAGGTGAGTTACAAAATGTACTGCTTAAATTTCATTCTTACCAGCAATTAATCGTACAGAAATTGGCTCCAGTTATTGGAAAAGACTTGCGAGTATATGTGTTAGGTGAGGAGATCATTGCTGCAGTTCTTCGCACTAATAAGCAAGACTTCAAAGCTAATCTCTCTATAGGTGGAACCGCCGAACTTTATGATTTGAACCAGGAAGAGAAAAAGTTAGTGCATAAAATAGCTGAAAAATTAGACGCTGATTTTATTGGTATTGACTTTTTATTTGATTCGGATGGTTCGCTTATTCTAAATGAAGTGGAAGATGTTGTAGGGACGCGATCCCTCTATCAACTTACTGACATTGATATCACTTACCTTTTCGTGGAATATATTTACAATGTTTTAACTAATTGAAGTAATTCCCAGTAATTCCACCCCGGAGCCCTCCAAAATTTGGAGGGCTCCGGGGTGTTAGTTAATAGAATAAAAAATTTCATGATACAATTAGAAATAACAAGTTAATTTACATATAGTAGGAAGGGAGCAAGGCCACATGAAGTTTTCCATCATTCAAATGGACATCGTACCAGGTGATCCAGAGGCAAACCGGATAAAAGTAAAAGAGTTGATACAGAAAGAAGTCGAAGAAAATAACCCGGATACAATCATTCTCCCGGAAATGTGGACGACCGCTTACACCTTGCCGGAACTCGACGAATATGCAGACGTTGACGGTGAACCGACTATCCCATTCATCAAAGGCCTGGCGAGGCAGCATGAAGTGAACATCGTCGCAGGTTCTATTGCTAACAAAAAAGAGGGTGGGATCTACAATTCTGCTTATGTGATTGATTCCAATGGGGAAGAGGTTTATAACTATGACAAAGTCCACCTCGTTCCCATGCTGAAGGAGGAAAAGTTCCTCGCTGGCGGGCAGAAACCTGCAGAGGTTTTTGAACTGGATGGCCTGAAAATGGGTTTGATCATTTGTTATGATTTGCGCTTCCCGGAATTGATTCGCTCTCTTGCACTAGAAGGAGCTCAAGTACTCATTATTGTAGCCGAGTGGCCGCTGGCAAGAAGAGATCACTGGCGCACCCTTCAAATGGCGCGTGCCATTGAGAACCAAATGTACGTCTGCTCCAGTAACCGGATCGGTTCTTATGATGGTGTGGATTTTGCCGGCACCTCGATGGTCATCAATCCATGGGGCGATGTGTTAGCCGAGGGATCTGTTGAAGAAGTGGAATCGCTTTCTTTAGAATTAGATTTAGAAAGGGTAAAATCAGTAAGGAAAGAAGTACCTATCTTTACAAGCAGAGTGCCCCATTTATATAAAAAAGAAAAATAAATAAGAAAAACACCCCCGGAGCCCTCCAAATTTTGGAGGGCTCCGGGGTGTTACTTTTTATTTATGCTGCTTTGTCCGAGCCATCGATCGTGGGTTTGTTTTTCCAGCCGAGAAGAAAGAGGATGGCTAGAATGACAAACGTGGCCAGGATAAAGAATATATTAGATTGGATGAAATTAATCAGGTTTCCAAGTACAATTCCAACTACACCGAAGTCAGAGTCTCCAAATGTGGTTCCTTCGAATCCGAGTGTTCCGAGTACTGGTAACAGCAGAGCTGGCAGGAAGCTGATCAGGACACCGTTTGCCGCTGAACCAAATATCGCCCCGCGTCGGCCGCCGGTAGCATTCCCGAAGACACCAGCTGCTGCCCCGGTGAAGAAGTGCGGGACAAGGCCTGGCACGATTACTTTCAATCCGAATACCGGCAATAAGAACATGGAGACAAGTCCTGCGATAAAGCTGGTTAAGAATCCGATAATCACGGCGTTACTTGCGAATGGGAAGACTGCCGGACAGTCTAGTGCTGGTTTTGCGTTTGGTACGACTTTATCTGCGATTCCTTTAAATGCCGGGACAATTTCAGCCAGTAACATACGGACACCAGCAAGGATGATGTAAACACCGGCTGCAAAGGTGATCCCTTGAATAAGGGCGAATACTAGAAAGTTTTGTCCGCCGCTTAGTTCTGCTTCAATGAATGCTGGACCGGCAGCTCCTGCTACGACAAAGAAGAGAATAACCATTGTCAATGAAACGGATACCGAAGTATCGCGCAAGAACCCAAGTGATTTAGGAACTTTGATTTCTTCTGTAGAACGTGATCCTTTACCAACGGCTTTACCAACAGCCGCTGAAACGAAATAGCCGAATGAGCCGAAGTGACCGACAGCAAAATCATCAGATCCGGTAATTTTCCGGGTAAATGGCTGGAGCATAGCCGGAGACAGTACCATCAATGCACCAAGAATGATAGATCCGACAATGATCATCGTTGGTCCGGTAATACCGCCAGTGACTAAGATGACGGCAATCATACAAGCCATGAACATCGTATGGTGGCCAGTCAAGAAGATATATTTAAATGGTGTCAAACGGGCTAACACAATATTTACTACCATACCAAACAGCATGATCATCGCTGTTTCGGTTCCAAAGCTTTCCTGAGCCAGTGCTACAATAGCTTCATTATTAGGGATTACTCCTCCGACACTGAAGGCTTCGTCGAACATGCTGCTGAATTGTTCCAGGGAGCCGACAAGTACGTTAGCACCGGCACCGAGGATGACAAAACCCATCACGGTCTTTAATGTTCCTGACACGACATCTGCAATGTTTTTTCTCTGTATAAGCAGTCCGATCAGGGCGAATAGACCGACCAGAATGGAAGGGGTACCTAATATATCCACCATAATTAAATCGACCATTTGTTAATTCCCTCCTCAAAATGTTTGATTCGTGCTGTTTTACAGGTTGTTGGTTAGTGCTTCGCGAAGTTCATTTTTATCCATTAAATTTTGTAATTTGACGACATTTTTTTGTCCATCTTCGAGGCTTCCGACGATATCTTCTGAACCCAGGTAAAGGTCCGCTTGCTCAGACTTTGCGCTTGAAAGGTCCGTATGAGATACTTCTGCTTCCTTCCCCATCTCCTGCAAAATGCTCTTTACGTTCATTTCTACGATCATACTACTTCCTAATCCATTACCACATACTACTAGTACTTTTTTCATTTTTAGTTCCTCCTTAGTGTGAGTAAGTTTCTATTAAATCAGTGATTTCATTTTTATCTTGGGAATTTAAAATTTTGTCGATGTTTCCATCCTCTGACAGCATGGTTGTCAGCTGGGATAAAGCTTTCAGGTGCGTTTCATTGTCAATAGCTGCTAACACAATGACAAGGTTCGCCTGGTGTTTTTCTTGTTCAGAAAAACCAACCGGTTCTTCCAGCTTGAGTAAGCTCATCCCTAATCGTTCAACTCCCGCTTCAGGACGTGCGTGAGGGATAGCGATTTTGGGGGCAATGACAATATACGGGCCAAATTCATTTACATTTTCAATCATGGCATCCACGTAGCTGGCATGGATGAAATTTTTATCTACCAGCGGTTGGGCAGCTATTTTTATAGCTTGCATCCAATCGGAGGCTTTGTCTTTAAACTGTATCGTATCTGAGGTCAATAGTTCCTGTAACACGGGAGAATGACGCTCCTTTCCAGCACTTGAATTCTTTGGTGCATATCCTTCTAAATCTTGCAGAAGCCGGTCGCGATCATGAATGGTGGCATGACGCTCGATGATAGCAATCAGTTTTTCAGCTTTATTTCTTTGTTTGCCTTGATAAGAAAGATGCTTGTTCAACTCTTGCATGACAAATTCTTTGTCTGTATTGGAGAGAATCGCAGGGACGTGGATGACTGGAATATCTTTTTCCTTTATGAAATTCGTTGAAAAAATGATATCGACATCCAGTGCATCTTTTTGTGACTCGAATTCTCTCATGGAGCATGTTTGCGTGATTTTTATCCCCGAGAGCAAGTTTTCTAATTGTGATTTCAGCATATTAGAAGTACCAATACCGTTTTCACAAACGATGATCGCCTGGTGGTCAGCAGGGACATGTTTTTTCTCTCTTTTTAACCAACCACCAAAATGCAGCGCGATATAGGCGATTTCTTCCTCAGGGATTTCAACTCCAACAAAATACTCCAGGTGGATCATCACTTTTCTTGTCAGATGGATTAGTTCACTGTAATTTTCCTGGATAGACTCTGCCAGCTCATTTGCTATTTTCACTCCATATTTCAAGCGGTAATAGGTGGGTTTGATATGAGCGATGAGGTTATCCTCCAGCCCTTCCCGGTCGTCGAAAATAATACATGCATGCGCCTGGAAATCGTTGATCATGCGTTTCACTACATTTCGAAGACCCTCGAGCTCCTTCTCACTATCACTTGAAAAATCATCTCGGTGTACTTTGGCACCAAGAATGTTCATGGCGATGAAACAAATTTCATCTTCAGGAATGCTGCTAGTATCTTTCGCGTGCAGTTTCTCGATCATTTCCTTCGCCACTTGAAAAGCCTTGGTCGTTCGCAATACTTCTTTTTCTTCTTCATCAACCTTCAGAGAAGGAGCGGTATCCAGCCGCTTTAATGTGATCAGAATTTGAATCGACAGTAATTCGACGGTTTCTTCCGTGAAAGTCAGGTGCAGCAACTCTTCCATTTCATATAGATGATTTTTGATGCGTTCCTGCAATTCAGTATCCTGATCAGCAGATTCACCATGGGAAAGAAGTAAATGATGCACCTGCTCTTTAAGCACCTCAGCTTCCTGCTTCACATATACTTCTGCTACTAAATCTGAAAGAATCTCGCGTTTCGCGGTCTCTTGCCCAGTTATCACATAACCTTTGTTAGGCTGATAGTCTAATTGAATAGAATGCTTTGCAAAATGCTTCTTGATCTGCTTTAAATCTTTAACGATCGTTCCTCTGCTTGCATGTACCAGTTCAATGAACATCTTCATAGAGGATGGACCTTTTGCTGTAAGCAGATAAATCATTAGGAGTATTCTCCGTTCTTCCTGAGAATACTGGTAGCCCCATTCATCAGACCATTGTGCCTGGTGAGGAAGCTTCGTACGAGCTTCTTCTGTAAGGTAGAAACCAGCTCCGTGCTTCCTCTTAATACTTTCGATCCCCTGTTGCTCCAGCCAATTATTAATTTGCTGGATATCGTAATAGATCGTACGTTGCGATACACCCAGTTTCTTTTCGAGACTACTGGTGGGTATAGGGGATTCTGTTTCAAAGAACAGTTTTAATATAGAAGCTCTTCGCTCATCTAATACCATCGGTTAATCCTCCCGGGTTAGGATTATTCCATTTAAATTTGCAAATTGTAACAGATATTCAAGATGATCATCTTATGGTTACTATTATAACCGCTTGAAATTCGCTTTGAAAGGGGTTTCACAGTGAAAGGATTGTAGATGTATGTATTTGCAAAAATAAACACCAAGGGCGTTTGTTGGTAAACTTTTCCTGTGGTGGATAAACTTGTCTGTGTGATGAATTTTATCTCAGGTGAGTAACTAATTTTGATATACTTAAACTGCTATTAATACATCAGGATGTGAACCAATGATTATTTCTTCCCAAGTTGCGCAATCTATCGTAGATGAAATGAGTAAAGTAACGGATTTTAATATTAATTTTATGAATGAAGAAGGCAAAATCATCGCAAGCGTTGATGACAGGCGAATCGGTGATTTTCATGAGGGGGCCAGGAATGTCATTGCTTCCAAAGCAAAAGTGATCATTTCAGAGGATACTATGCTAGAGGGGACCAAGAATGGCATCAATCTGCCTGTTTTTTTACATAATCAAGTAGTTGGGGTTATTGGAGTGACAGGTGAACCGAGCAGTGTTGGACATATAGCCGAAATTATCCAAAAAATGACGGAAGTTCTCGTTAAAGAAGCCTATCTGGAAGAACAAATTGAATTAGAAAGTCGCGCCAAGCAATCGTATATCGAGGAATGGATTACCGGTGATTGGGAGGATGATAAATTATTCGCCTCGCGTGGCTGGATTATGGGAATCAATATTCATCTCCCAAGAGTAGCTGTGATTCTGGATTTGACCGGTTTCAATGACTGGATTTACCAAAAGTTGAAAAGCCACCATGCAAATGTGAAGGGGGAATTGGAGGTACAGCGTGCCCGCCGCGATATCCTGTCAGTCATACAGGATCATTTTCCGGAAAAAAGTGAACATGTCACCGTTCCCTCAGGAAGTACCAAATATACCCTGTTGCTTGCCACGGACGAAGAATTGCCTCTTCATAAAAGGAAAGAAAAAATTACTTATCGATTAAATAAAATACAGGCTGCCATTAAGACTAACCACCACTTCAACTCGATTGCAGGAATTGGTCGTATGTATACCTCCCCCAGGGAGATGAAAAAGTCTGCCGAGGAAGCTGCTTTGGCTCTGCGTCGCGCTGACTTTATCGAAAAGCGTTTATTTTATTATGATCAGCTAGGATTGGAATCTTTTATCTATCATTTAGACAAGGAGATCCGAAATGATTTTGTCGAGCGGATTCTCCAACCGGACCTTTTTCCTAAGAAGCAACAATACTTGGAAACACTGGACGTCTTTTTCAGGGAAAATGGGTCGATTTCGAAAGCATCACAACAGCTCTACATTCATAAAAATACGCTGCAATACCGGCTTAACAAAATACATGAAATACTCGGTTATGATCCGCGCAAATTGAGTGATGCTGTTTTATTGAAAGTAGCTTTAGCTTTTCTACAGGCGAATACTGATTAAACGGAAGCCCTTCGATGCGTATGAGGGGTTTCTTTTTTGTTATTTGTAACAAAAAAAGATGATTTGAAAACAATTTTTTTAATCTCTATACCATAGTTTATGGAATGGCTGTTTAGTATCATTAGAGCCAACTAATAAATAGGATGATGTTCATGAAAATTATTATAGCTCCAGATTCGTTTAAAGGTTCGATGACAAGTGTGGAAGCAGCAGAACAAATGAAGCAAGGGATATTAGCTGTCGACCCCATGTTGGATATCTCTATGATCCCGGTTGCCGATGGCGGCGAAGGCACCGTAGATGCTATTACCATCGCTCTTCAAGGAGAAAAGGTGGTAAAGCAGGTAAATGATCCGATTGGTCGTCTGATAGATGCAGAATTTGGCTGGATACCGAAATCGAAAACAGCTGTGGTGGAGACTGCTGCTGCCTCAGGCTTACCGCTGCTGACGGAGAAAGAGCTGGACCCTGTAAATGCCTCTACATACGGAACAGGGGAGCTTGTCAAGGAAGCACTGGAAAAAGGTGCTGAACGAATTATTCTCGGACTCGGAGGAAGCGCCACGGTTGATGCCGGTACTGGTTTCCTCGAAGCCTTAGGAGTTCGATTTCTTGATGATAATGGAAAAGAAATCCGTGCCTCAGGTGGCACTCTATCACAAATCGCATCCATTGATTCTACTAAGTTAGATAAGAGATTAGAAAATGTGGAATTTATGGTGGCCTCTGATGTAACCAACCCGCTGTTAGGTGAAAAAGGAGCGGTTGCCGTATTCGGTCCACAAAAAGGAGTTAAAAATGACCAGCTCAATCATTTCGAGCGAGGGATGGCCCGTTACGCGCAACAAGTTATTCGCCACATTGGAAAGGATTTTACGGAAGAAGAGGGTAGCGGTGCGGCCGGAGGGTTTGGATTCAGTCTGTTATCTTTCCTTGAACCCTCTTTTGAAAGCGGATTCGAAATGATGGCCAGATTGAGTGATTTAGAGGATGAAATTCGGTCAGCTTCCTTTGTAATTACCGGGGAGGGGAAGCTAGACACACAGTCACTGTATGGAAAAGTTCCGATTGGGATTGCACGCCTAGCCAAAAGAAATCATATTCCAGCCATAGCTTTTACCGGAAAAATAGAAGGTGACTTGACACTGGTGAAAGATGAAGGTTTAGAGCTGGTACTACCGATAGTTGATGGTGCTATGTCACTTGATGATGCATTGAATAATGGAAAGGAACTCTTATATAGAGCAAGCAGGCGTTTTATAGAAACGATTCACTTTACAAAAAGTATAAGGGAGGAACGATAAATGAGTAACTTTACCATGTTGGACTATATCGTGTTGGTCGTTTACATTTTAGGTATTGCCTGGATGGGAGCAGCGTTCGGGAAAAAGCAAAAATCAACTAAAGATTACTTCCTTGGTGGAAGAAACATTCCATGGTGGGCAATCGGACTATCCGTGATGGCCACACAGGCGAGTGCAATCACCTTCATCGGTGCACCGGGCTGGGGGTATGAAGGTGGTTTGGAACGAATCAATACGTTTATCAACGTTCCATTAGCGATGGCATTTTTAATTGCTACGATTGTTCCGTTTTTTTACCGTACGGAAGTATATACGGCTTATGAATACTTAGAAAAAAGATTTGATGTAAAGACCAGGACATTAGCTTCATTGTTATTTCTGGTAGCTCGCGGGCTTGCGACTGGGGTAGTATTATACGCTCCGGCTCTTGTCTTATCCGTAGTAACAGGCTGGGATTTGACTATTACTATCATTTTAATGGCCGTCATTTCCGTTGCCTACACGGTACTTGGTGGTATCAGCGCCGTTATTTGGACAGATGTGATACAAATGTTCGTCCTATGGCTTGGTGCTGCAATCAGTATTGGTGTTATTTTTGCCAATGTTCCAGGTGGCTGGGGAGAAGTTATTTCCACAGCTTCTGCTGAAGGAATGTTGAATTCACTGGACTTTTCCTTTGACCTATCGGTAGAGTATAGCATTTGGGCTGGAGTGATTGGTGGTTTCTTCCTTCACGTTGCCTATTTCGGAACGGACCAGAGTCAGATTCAACGTGTGTTGACGAGTAAATCTGTTCGGGAAAGTAAACTTTCCCTGATGCTCGGCGGGTTCCTGATGATTCCACAAATGCTTCTCTTCTTGTTTGTTGGTATTCTGCTATTCTCATTTTACCAGCATGCAGGGGATCCAAATGTCGAGAATATGAATGAACTGTTCCCATTGTTTGTAGTGAATGAACTGCCTGCGGGTGTTTCCGGGCTGATTATTGCAGGTGTGTTTGCAGCAGCAATGTCCAGTCTCGATTCAGCATTGAACTCATTATCTGCGGTTACGGTCCGTGATTTTTATAGTAAATTCTTTAAGAAAAATGGTTCACAGAAACATTATTTGAAAGCTTCACGATGGGCTTCTGTATTCTGGGGTGTGTACGCAACGATCTTTGCCTTTTTTGCGGCTAATCTCGGCCCGGTAATTGAAGCAGTAAATAAAATCGGATCTTATTTCTACGGAGCTTTGCTTGGTGTATTCCTGCTTGCCATTTTCACAAGAAGGAGTAATGGAACAGGTGCGTTCGCAGGGATTGTAGCTGGTATGATTGCTGTGTGGGCTACGGAACGATTCCTTGATATATCCTGGTTATATAATAATTTTGTCGGCGCGTTAGTTGCTGTTATTGTAGGTTACACGATCAGTCTATTGGGTAAAAAGCCTGTCCAGGAAAAATTGAGTGGATTGACGATGCAGGATCGGAAAGCTGATATTCAAAAGGCATTGGCTGCGCGTTCAGAGGCTGCAGCAACAGTAGAAAAAGAAGTGGAGGAAGAACGTAAAACAAGCAAGTGGCCATATCTATTGTTAGGCTACTTCGTTGTAGCTCTTCTGTTCCTATTGTTCTTACAGTCGTTATAATTAAATGAAGAGGTGGGGGAGCCATGAATCAACAATCCTATATCAAGCCGGAAATAGATGAGAACAAGGCAATAAACGCCATTCATCAACACAGCTCAGGTGTTATGATGAAATTATTTGGTCAAAAGAAAGCTTCGTTAAAATCAATCGAACTTGTCTACCTTCCGTTTTGGTGCTACCCCTATCACTTAGAGAGTGCCTCACTAAACGGGGGAGTAGAGGGTAAACTTGCTATGGAACCGATTACGGGAATATCCGCCATCCTCCCAGCTGAATACCCGCTCCATCCAGTAGAAGAAGGATTAAATTTCCTTCCATTAAATGAACCCGAAAATAAAGAGGCTGCTCGCAAAGCGATCTACTGGGAGGCCTTCAGCAAAGAAAAACAGAGAAAGTCGATTGATGTCGAGGTTCATACTCCATGGATATTATATATGCCTTATTGGGTTGGTTATTTAAAAGGGAAAGAGTATGACATTCTTTGTGTCGATGCGGTTACCGGTAAAATAGACCTACCCATTAAAAAAGCGATTTTGTTGCAGGTTACAACATCTATTTAAATCATAATCCCGGTCCTTCATGCAGTGGAAGACCGGGGTTTTTTGTTGGGTTAATCTGTAAGAAAATGGTAAACAGTTAATAGATCAAATGCTTCACTAAGGAATAGTTGTTTGGTTTCATTGTCCTAGTATCATGGAACCGTTTTCATAGAATATTGTCATAATTATACTCTTCTTGTAAGATTTTCTTTATACTAGAATCGTTAGACGTATGACCATAAATCACTAATGGAGGGTATGCAGATGAAAAAGGTCGTAAGTAATCGGATTCAGGCGTTGAGTTTGATTGCTGTATTGCTGCTCGGCTTCGTAGCGCCGGTCGCACCGGTACATGCGGATGAGCACATGGATGATTTGATTATTTCTGAATACGTAGAGGGGAGCAGTAATAATAAAGCGCTCGAACTCTATAACGGTACAGGCAGTGACATAGATTTATCAGAGTATACGTTGGAGTTGTATTCTAATGGGAATGATTACACCCAATCCACGTTTACTCCTGAAGGAACATTAGCCAGTGGCGAAGTGTTAGTTATTGTAAACAGCCAGGCTGGCGATGAGCTAAAAGCTAAAGCAGACGTTACCCATAGTGTCACTAATTTCAACGGAGATGACGCACTTGTCCTGAAAAAACAGGATGATGTAGTGGACTCTTTCGGGCAGGTTGGTAACAGTGATAATTTTGGGGCTGACGCAACTCTGGTTCGAAGCGAAGATGTAACAAGTGGAGATACTGATCCAAGTGATGCATTTGATGCAAGTGCAGAGTGGGATGCATATCCTAGGGATACTTTTGACTATCTTGGTTCTTATGAAGTGCCGGAAACGGAACCGGTAGAACTTCAAACGATTGAAGAAGCACGGCAGGCTGAAGAAGGAACCGATGTAAAAGTACAGGGAGTTGCGACTGCAGCCTTCGAAGCAGGCGGACAGACGAACCTTTACATACAAGACGAAACAGCTGGAATCATTGTCCGTGCGCCAGGTCTGAATGTGCAGCCAGGTGATGAAGTGAAAGCACAAGGTGAATTTTCTTCTTATTATGGCATGCAGCAGATCCTAGCATCTTCAGCAACAGTAGACGTTTTAAATGAAGGAGTCGGAGTACCTGATGCTCAATCCGTAACATCCGATGACTTCTCAGCGGAAAATGGAGAGAACATTGAAGGTGAATTTGTTTCTACAGAGAAAGTTGAAATCACAGATGTAAACGGTTATGGCGATTTCACAGCGCAGGATGAAAATGGTACGTTCACCATCACTCCTAACGATGAGGATTTATTAGAAGTTGGAGAAACCTATGAATTAGTACAAGGTGTAGTAGATTATAGTTTTAATGAGTATAAGCTGGTTCCTCGTTCTGAGGGCGATGTCATCGATGTCGTTTTCTCTGTAAAAGCAAGTCCTGCTTCTGGCCAGGTTTTTGAAGGTACAGAAGTAGAATTGGAGACTTACGAAGAAGGCGCAGAAATCTACTATACTATCGATGGATCTGAGCCTACTACTGATAGTGAGCTTTACGACGGAGCAATTGAAATTACAGAAGATACGACAATCAAAGCGGTTGCGGCCCGTGACAACGGTGAAACGAGTGAAGTCGCTACATTCGACTACACGATTTTAAAGCCTGCGGATGAAGTGGAAATCCACGATATCCAAGGTGCCGGCCACACGTCTCCTTATGAAGGCAGTGCGGTTTCCGGTGTGGAAGGTGTCGTAACAAAAGTTGATGGCAACAATGCTTTTTACATGCAAAGCGCGAATCCTGATGATGATATTGCAACATCTGAAGGTATTTATGTCTATCAGCGCAACCACGGGGTCGAAGTCGGCGACTTGGTTGAAGCCGATGGAAAAGTTACAGAATGGCGCGAAGATGGTTATTCCGATGCTAATGATTTACTGACTACTCAAATCACGGGCTCCGCGGTTAATGTAGTAGAGTCTGGTGTGGAAGTTCCTGATCCGGTCGTGATTGGTGAAGATCGCATCCAGCCAACTGAAGTAATTGAAGACGATGCGATGACTTCTTTTGACCCGGAAACAGATGGCCTCGACTTTTATGAAAGCCTGGAAGGCATGCTTATCCAGTTGAACGATGCAACTGCGACTGGTCCAATCAAATATGATGAACTTCCAGTAGTGGTAGAAACAAGTGAAGATCAACTTCGTACGGAAGCTGGCGGACTGTTGATTTCTCCAGTAGACTATAATCCAGAACGCATGCTGGTAGACGTTGATGGCGTTGACATCAGTGCGAAAACTGGTGATTATTTTGAAGAGCCGATCACAGGGGTGGTCAGCTATGACTTCAGCAACTTCAAAATCCGTCCGGCAGGGGATTTCCCTGAAATCCAGGATGGCGGGACAGAGCCGGATAGCACAGAACTTAAAGGCCTGAAACCAAAATTGACGGTTGCAACATACAATGTGGAGAACTTCCACGCTGGAACGGATCCAGATAAAGTAGAACGTATTGCAGAAACAATGGTAGAAAACTTGAATACACCGGATATTATCGGACTAGTCGAAGTACAGGATAACAATGGTCCGACTGATGACGGTACGGTAGATGCTTCGGAAAGCTATCAGACTCTAATTGATGCAATCGAAGCGGCTGGCGGTCCAAGCTATGAGTTTTCAGATATTGCTCCACAAGATAAAGTAGATGGTGGTCAGCCTGGCGGAAATATTCGTGTTGGTTTCCTATACAACCCTGATCGTGTCTCCATGACAGATAAACCGGCTGGCGATGCGACGACAGCAGTAGCAGTTGATGATAATGGTTTGACACTGAACCCTGGACGTATCGATCCGACAAACGAAGCTTTCGAAGATTCTCGAAAAGTGCTTGCCGGTGAATTTGAATTCAATGGTGAGAAAGTTACCGTAATCGCTAACCACTTTAATTCAAAAGGCGGCGATGGAGCGTTATTTGGATCCGAGCATCCGGTTGTTCTTGGAAGTGAAGAGCAGCGTCTGCAGCAGGCAGAAGTTGTGAATGGTTTTGTACAAGACCTAATGGACGAAGATCCTAATGCGAACGTTGTTGTACTAGGTGACTTGAATGACTTTGAATTCTCTGCTCCTGTTCAGACATTGAAAGGTGATATCCTGACCAACATGGTCGAAGAGCTTCCGAAAGAAGAGCGTTATACCTATATCTACCAAGGAAACTCTCAGGTGCTGGATCATATTTTAGTCAGCAACAACCTGGCGCATCGCACCAAAGTGGATATCGTTAACATCAACGCTGACTTTTCTGAAGAGCATGGACGGGCAAGCGACCATGACCCGGTTGTCGCTCAAATCCATCCGAAGAAAACAGTAGGTGAGAAGAAGGGGAAAGGTCATAACGATCATCCTGGAAAAGGAAAAGGCAAAAAGCCAGGTAAAGATAAAGAATATGAATTAAACTTAATGCATACGAATGATACACACGGAAACCTGGACGATATTGCAAAGACTGCAACAGCTATCGAGGACTATCGTAGTGAAAATCCAGAATCCCTATTGTTGAGTGCTGGTGATGTATTCTCGGGAACGCTTTATTTTAACGAATTCCTGGGACAGGCAGATCTGGAGTTCATGAACTACTTTGGTTATGATGCGATGGCTTTTGGTAACCATGAGTTCGATTTAGGTTCTAATGAAGAAGGCCATCAGGCATTGGCTGACTTTGTAGATAATGCTGAATTCCCATTTGTCGCAGCAAACGTCGACTTCTCTGACGATGCTTTGTTCGATGGTATGTTCTATGAGGATGTCATTACCCATAAGGCGGAAGACGGAATTATCTATGGTGGTATCATCAAGCGTGTGGAAGGTGAAAAGGTTGGTATTTTCGGTTTAACAACAGAAGAGACAGCAGACATTTCCAGTCCGGAAGATGTTACCTTTGAAGATTACATCGAAGAATCAGAAAAAATGGTCGATGCTTTTGAAGACAAAGGTGTTAACAAAATCATCGCACTTACACATCTTGGTCTAGATGATAATGCAGCTTACGATAACGACCTGACTCTAGCTGAAACAGTAGATGGCATCGATATCATTGTCGGCGGTCATACACACAGTGAACTGACTGAGCCACGTTTTGTAGAAGCAGGCGAAGAACCAACGGTTATTGTTCAGACTGGTGAATATAACGACAACCTTGGTACCCTTGATGTCACATTTAATAAAAAAGGTAAAGTCATCAGCTACGAAGGTGAATTGGTGGACATCGGTGATCTGGAAGAAGACCCAGAAGTGAAAGAAATGCTTGCGCCATATGCAGAGCAAGTGGAAGCAGTTAAGAACGAATCAATTGGCGCTGAAGCTGAGGTTTACTTGAACGGGGAACGTGAATTTGTCCGTACACAAGAGACAAACCTTGGTAACTTAATTGCAGATGGTATGCTTGCAAAAGCAAAATCCGTTAATCCGGAAACAACAATTGCAGTAACTAACGGCGGTGGTATCCGGGCCTCCATTGACGAGGGGGATATCACAGTCGGTGAAGTATTGACGACGATGCCGTTCGGAAACTCACTGGCCATTATGAACCTGACTGGTGCTGAAGTTATGGAAGCACTGGAACACAGTGTCAGCCAGGCTCCGAAGGCAAGTGGTGCATTCCTTCATGTTGCCGGTATGCAATTTGAATATGACAGCAGCCAGCCTGCGGGTGAGCGAGTTGTCAATGTAGAAGTTGAACAGGAAGACGAATCTTATGTACCGTTGAACGAAGATGAAAACTACTACGTTGCAACCAATGCCTTCACGGCTAAAGGCGGCGACGGCTATGACGTATTTGCGCAAGCCTATGAAGAAAACCGCGTCAGTGAACCAGGTTTCATCGACTATGAAATGTTCATTGATCACGTTACTTCTTTGGAAACAGTTGCACCTGAAGTAGAAGGCCGCATTGTAGACGTAAATCAATAAAATAAAAGCTTACCAACACCCCGGGTCCTCCAGAATTTGGAGGGCTCAGGGGTGTTTTTACGTTTCAATAATCAAATCAGCAGCATGGATCTCTTCTACTTTTTTGACAGGGGCGTCAGGAAAATGAGGACCGTCCAATCCGCTGTCTCCGTGGATTTCTCCTGCGATTTCACTTTGTTTCACTAATGGCCGTTCTGCTCCCATGGCAAGTGGGATGTCATTTAACTGCAAAAGGTCACATATGCGCTGGGCGTTCAAGGTAGTCTTTTCAACTTCCACATTACCTGCCACAGTGGTAATCGCTTCAATATTAATCTTCTCACTGAAAGCGGCCAGGATGATAGAAATAGCATCATCATGACCCGGGTCGCAATCTAGTATGACATTGGTCCGTGTGGTCATTATTATCCCTCCTGTAGTTAATCATTATATAGAAAATTGTCGAAGATTAATATTTTTCTATACAAGGAATGATACTTTTCATTCTTTCCTCCCTCTAAAATTAAATTGTCTGATGAAATAACCTGACAGAAACGTTAATATCATATTTCGCCAAGCAGGTACACAGAGAGTAAGATGTAACCATAAAGTTAATTAGAGGAGAGATAGGAATGTATGAAGATCTGAAAGAGGAAATACGCGAGGAAGAACTCCGGGAACTGATGGATGACTATCAGACGAACTGCTGGAGATGCCGTGAATCCGTGGATATGTCAGAAGTAGTTACAGTGACAGACGGCAGGACATACTGGAAAGAACTATGTCCCGATTGTTATGACTTCTATAAAGAAGCTGCCAAATGATATCCTGCATACTCCGGATTGAGGAGGGCTCCGGGGTGTTATTTCCAAAATAGAAACAAATATTTACAAAAAACTACAGAAATCTTCTCTAATCTATGGTATATTCTTATTATTGACAAAACGGAAGTTTGATAGATTGGGAGGGGTAGTAGTTGGAAGAACAGCGGAAACTGACCGAAATGCTGCAAAACTTGATTCAAAAGACGGAAACAAAGGAAATTCAATCGTCAGAAGAAATGATCAAACAAATTGTTGCTAAACTTGAAGGGTATCGTTTGCAGAACTAAACCATTCGAATTCAACAGCATTTATACTATATATTACGAAAGACCGTCACTTTGGAGCACTTCCAAAGAGTGACGGTCTTTTTTGTTTAAATAAATAACAGTGCTAAGGAAATAGGTATGGCGCTCCAAAACAGGATGATGACGCAAAAACCCATGATGTCTTTTACTTTGAGACCTGCAATCGCAAGGAGCGGCAATGCCCAGAATGGCTGGATCATGTTTGTCCAGGCGTCTCCCCAGGCGACAGCCATTGCTGTTTTTGCTGTATCGATTCCAAGGTCCAGGGAAGCAGGTATCATGATTGGAGCCTGTACGGCCCACTGGCCGCCTCCTGATGGAACAAAGAAGTTGACGATTCCTGCACTTAGGAATGCGAATAACGGGAACGTGAATTCCGTGGAGATACTCACGAACCACAGCGACATTTGTTCGGATAAGCCGGAAGCGACCATCATTCCCATGATTCCCGCATAGAAAGGAAACTGAATGATGATTCCGCCTGCATTTCTAACGCCATCGGTGACACTGTTCAAAAATCTTCTTGGCGTCTTATGAAAAATGATGCCGAGAAACAAGAAAATGAAGTTCACTATATTAATATTCAAGTCCAGTCCGTTTTGAAAAAAATGAAAAATGATGAAAGCTAATCCTAATATTCCAATCAATAAAGAAATGATCATACTGTTTTCCAGTCGCTCCGCTGGAGTCATATCGCTCACGGAGGTTGCGGCCAGTTCTTCCTCGGCTGACTCTGTTTCTAAAAAGTCCAGATTGTTTTTACTTAAATCCCCGCTCGTTCTCAATAACCACAAGTTCAATAGCGGCAATGACACCAGTAATACAAGTACAATCGTGATATTCAATCCGCTGAACAGTGTTTCTGTAACTGGGATGCTTCCGATACTGTCGACTAAAAAATGGTCATCTGTGGCAATGGTAAGGGGGATAGACCCTGACAAGCCACCATGCCAAAGCAGAAACCCGCCATAAGCGCTGGCCATCAGAAGGCGATAATCGACATTCGGTACCCGCTTAGCAACATGGACAGCAAGCAAGGCACCGACAACAAGTCCGAACCCGTAATTAATCAGACAGGCAATTGCGGTGACGAAGGTGACCAGCACAATCGCTTTGCCAGGCGAGTCGGCCAGCCTGCTTATTTTTGCTAAGATGAATTTTACAACTGGTGTATTGGCTAATATGTAACCAGTGACAACAATCAGTGACATTTGCATCGCAAACGCCAGAAGATCCCAGAAACCATCGCCCCAGTATTGCACCATTTCACCAGGGGAACTTCCGGTGATTCCGATTCCCAGCAAAAATACGACAAGTGTAAGTATGATAGCAAATAAGAATGCGTCTGGCAGATAGCGCTGTACCAGGCGGTCGAAAAAAGAAGTAACTCCTTTTAACATAAAACTCCTCCTCTGATATGTAATCGTTTACAAAAGTCTGTACCTTCTTATCTAAAAATAATAAAGAAGTACGTTCATTATTTGGATTAGAAGGAAAATTCAGACTAATAATAGTGTCTTAAACTTTTGTCGAAAAAGCAAGAGGGTTTTCTATATGAATGGATATAAACCTATATAAGTCTGTGGCTGGCATACTATCTTAATTGCAAGCTATACCTTATATCGGTCTTGTCTTAATAACACACTGACTTAACGCCCGCCTATAGTTTCTGTAAGTAAATATGGGAGTTATTAAAGCATAAAAAAGGAACAGGCGCACTGCCTGTTCCTTTAAATGTACTACGAAATTTCTTCAGCCGCAGGCTGTTCAGGTATTCCGTGTTTTTTCTCGGATTCTGCAACGACTACTGCACAGGCAGCATCGCCATAGACGTTGACAGCTGTACGCAGCATGTCAAGGAGACGGTCGATACCGAGGATTAACGCAATACCTTCTACCGGCAGTGCGACCTGATTAAGCACCATTGCCAGCATGATCAATCCAACCCCTGGAACACCCGCTGTACCGATACTAGCAAGTACGGCAACAACTACGACCATAACCAACTGGCTGAATGCCAGGTCGGTTGCATAGACTTGAGCAATAAAAATGGTTGCAACCCCTTGCATAATTGCTGTTCCGTCCATATTGATCGTAGCTCCCAATGGCTGTACGAAACTGCTGACAGGCTTAGGGACTTTCAACTCTTCCTGTGCGGTTTTCATGGAAATCGGCAGGGTGGCACTGGAACTCGATGTACTGAAGGCCACTGTTGCTGCCGGGAAGAATTTTTTGAAAAAGAATACAGGATTCATTTTGCCTAAGAAAGAAACCACTGAACCATAGACAGCGAATAGATGGATAAATAATACCGCAATAACGACGAGCATATAGGCAGCCATTGCCTTTGCACCGTCCAATCCCATTGTTCCAATAGCAGACGCAAGGAGACCGAACGCACCATAAGGCGCAAACTTCATGATGACGTTTACTAAAAACATCATAATTTCATTACCCTGTTCAATGACTCTCATGACACTTTCTGTCTTTTTGCCAAGCATGGCTAGTGCGAAACCGATAAAAATCGAAAATGCAATGATTTGAAGCATATTGGCTTCCGTCATCGCCTGGATAGGATTAGTCGGAATGATATTGGTGAATGTTTCGATTACGGTTGGTGCTTCCTGGCTTTCATACTCAGCACCAGCTGTATTGAAGTCGCCGCTTCCTGGCTGGAAGGCATACGCGAGTGCGATTGCAATCGTAATAGCTACTGTGGTAGTAGCAAGGAAAAAGGCGATTGTTTTACCACCGATACGACCCAACTTTTTTGGATCACCGAGTGATGCTACCCCTAAAGTAATTGAAAAGAATACGATCGGTACGACGAGCATCTTGATGAGGTTAAGGAAGATGGTACCGAGCGGACTGAAGATATAGGTATCTAATGTAGTGAACAACTCCGGTGCGGAAAAATGCAGAAATAGACCTACAGCAGCACCGAGAAGAAGACCGATGAGAATCTTGGTTGTCAATTTCATAGTTTTGTTCCCTCCTGTGTTAAGTGATGGTATTCAATTGTTTGTGGTTGCGGGTTGGAATGGATAGTGGGTGAGACCAGTCTCGCAGGGGTGTTTTTCTATAAAAACGACCGAACTCGAGGCTGGGTCGCTTTTTCCCCTTTTATAAACTACCATAAAAATTATTGCACGTAAAAAGGTTTCAATTAATGTGGGAATAATTTAATAATTATGTAATTAATACGTAATAGAACTAACAATTAGAATCAAAAAATGTAAACAACCCCGGGTTATCCAATATTTGGAGGACCTGGGGTGACCCGTTAGATTTTCATGTATTTGATTTGTATTTTAGTTAAGAATAAATTAGGACAGGTGTTAGCTAACTGTGATGTTTCTCACTTCTTGATGTTTTACATTTCTCTACAATGGTACATAGATAGAGAAAGGTTTAAGTACAGGGCGATACGGGTATAGGTATAATGGGATGAACGAAACAACTATTTTAGAAAGGATGTTGTTTAATGGATGCAAAAATGAAAGAACTGATTGACGGTTTGAATGAAGACTTGGCACATGAGTATGCAGCTTCAATTATGTACACATTCAACGCTGCTACAGTGGATGGATTATACTACTCCGTGTTGAAACCATTCTTTGAAGGTGAAATTAGTGACGAGCAGGGACATGCGCTGTACTTGTCTGAAAAAATCAAAACATTAGGTGGGACACCGACCACGAAGCCTGCAGAAGTGAAGCAGCTGGAAAACGTGAAAGAAATGCTGGAAGAAGCACGTAAATCAGAGGAAGAAACGATCAAGCGCTATGAAATTCGTAAAGAACAAGCGGAAGAGCTTGGTCTCACGGAACTAGTCGTAAAGCTTGACGATATGATCGCCGATGAAACACACCATATGGAAGAAATGGATCGTCTGCTGGCAGATCCACGACTTCAGTAAAAACCGGTAGAGAACTCCAGGAGTCCCAAAAAGGCTCGCTGGAGTTTTTTCTGCTTTCCTCTCTTACCCCGGATCCTCCAGAATTTGGAGGGCTCCAAGGTGTATGGCATCTTTACTGAGTCAATATTATACAATACATTCGACAATTTATCTGAAAATTACTATTGTTTTTCTATTTTATGCGTGATATTATTTGATTAATGATTTTATGCAAACGTATTCACAAAAATTGCGCAATGCATCGATTATGGCTTTATTGAGTGTCTTTTTAATGGTTTGCATTTTTTTACATACCAGAATGCAAACGTATGCACTGGTTTTTTCTAGTACTTTATGAACGTTTCACTTTGTTGAAGGATTAAAGTATAAGTAACACTTAGGCTTTCGCCATAAGGACTTGGCGATAAACCAAGTGTTTCTATTAATCTACTGATTCGTTGACTTTTTTTGTGGATGCGTGGAAGCGCATACAATCAAACCATTCTAAAGGGAGTGTCTAGTATGAAGAAGAAAAAGTTTTACGGAATAGCCTCTGCTTTATTGGCATCCACTATTGCGTTGACTGGTTGTTCTTTTGGTGAAGATTCCAGTTCAACTTC
Source organism: Thalassobacillus devorans (assembly GCF_900176565.1). Lineage (GTDB taxonomy): Bacteria > Bacillota > Bacilli > Bacillales > Halobacillaceae > Thalassobacillus > Thalassobacillus devorans_A. Next base: position 410,247 of record NZ_FXEH01000005.1, on the reverse strand, counting down.
CAATTCAGACGAAAATTCGGGAGATCAGGTAACCATTGATATTTTCCAATTTAAAGTAGAATTCAAAAACCAATTTGAAGAGCTGACAGACAAGTATGAAGAAGAAAACCCTGATGTAAATATTAATGTCAAAACAGTCGGAGGCGGTAATGATTATGGCTCCTCATTGAAAACGTCGTTCTCTTCCGGTGAAGAACCGGACATTTTTAACATTGGCGGACCTTCCGACTTGGAGCAATATGAAGACTACCTGGCAGATCTCTCTGATACCGATGCTGCTAATGCAGCGCTTGACGGCACGCTGACAAGTGTCGATAAAGATGGAGAAACACTTGGTTTGCCATTCAACCAGGAAGGCTACGGTATTCTTTATAATAAACAAATCTTTGAAGAAGCAGGCATTGACCCAGCTGAGATTAAGACACATGAGGATTTAGTGGAAGCAACCGAATTATTGGAAAGTAAAAAAGATGAGTTGGGTATTCAGGCTCCATTCGCTTTACCAGCTAAAGAAACATGGGTTATCGGAAACCATTTAGCAAACGCATTCTTAGCAGATGAATTCAACCACGATGTTATGGAAGCTTATAATGCCGACAGCGTTGAATTTGCGATGGGAGATCAAATGAAACGTTTCTTAGACCTTCAGAACGAATATTCTGTACAACCTACATTGAGCCTGGACTATTCTCAACAGGTTGAAGAATTGTTCTCTCTTGGAGAAGTCGCTATGATTCAGCAAGGTAACTGGGTGTATAACACTATTCAGGAGATGGATCCAGAAATGGCAGAGAATAATGTAGGCATCATGCCAATTCCTGTAGAAGGATATGAAGGCAGCCTTCCTGTAGGTGTTCCAATGTACTGGTCTGTTAATAAAGAGTCAGAAGAAGAAGTTGTCCAGGCAAGTAAGGACTTCCTGGACTGGATGTATACTTCCGAGGAAGGTAAAAAGTTTGTAACAGAAGAGTTCAAGTTCATTCCGGCATACGAAGGGTATGAAGATCAGGAAATCGCTGATCCAATTTCCAAAGATATCTATGAATATGCAGCGGAAGGCAATACATTAGGATGGGTCTTCCTTGGCGCGCCAACCAACTGGACAGAAGGAAGCCTGGCGGTCAATATGCAGCAGTATTTAAGCGGGGATATCACTTGGGAAGAAGTAGAAGAGAATGCCCGTAATGATTGGGAAAAATCACGTCAGTAATTAAATAATCATGCTGTCATAAAGGTTGTTCGTTTTTGGGCAACTTTGGAAAATATCTCTTCTGTCAGGTATCGGTCAGATACCGATTTCCCTGATAGTCGAGATGTTTTCATTTATTCATCCGTTCTGCACCAGAAGCAACAAACCACGAGCGATAGCAATAGTGGTTATCGTGCTCAGTTATTGGAGGAGATACACATGCAAAATCGCAGTCCGGCTTTTTGGCTATTTCTTACCCCTGTAATCCTGGCATTAGGAATTGTTGTTGTCATTCCATTCATTTATGGGCTGTTCTATTCATTTACCGATTGGAATGGTTTAAGAGCGACACAGTTTATCGGGTTGGAACATTACATAAATCTGTTCCAGGAACAAGAGTTTATGAATTCGATCTGGTTTACGATAAAGTTTGCGGTAGCTTCCGTGTTATTGTTGAACTTTTTTGGCCTGGCATTGGCATTGATTGTTACTCGTAATATTAAGACGAATAACTTGCTTCGCACTGTCTTCTTCATGCCAAATCTTATAGGTGGTCTGATTTTAGGGTTTATTTGGCAGTTTATTTTTATCAGTGTGTTTGGCGATGTTGGCGATTTGCTTGGCGTTGAAGGAATGAAAGGCTGGCTGTCAACTACCGAAACAGGTTTTTGGGGATTGGTCATCCTGACGTCATGGCAAATGGCAGGCTACATTATGATCATTTATATCGCCTACTTGGAGAATATTCCTAAAGAGTTGATTGAAGCAGCTAAAATCGATGGGGCCAGCAGCTTTCAACGCTTTAAAAATATCACTTTCCCGCTTGTGGCACCAGCTTTCACAATCAGTATGTTCCTGACACTTTCTACATCATTTAAGATTTATGACCAGAACTTATCACTGACCAACGGCGGACCGTATAATTCCACACAGATGGTTGCGATGGAGATTGTCCGGACTGCCTTTTCCGATAACCAAATGTCCTATGCCCAGGCAAAAGCAGTCATTTTCTTCTTGATTGTTGCTGTCGTGGCGCTGACACAGGTTTACTACAATAAGAAACGAGAGGTTGAGATGTAATGAAAAACAAGGAAAAGAAAAGCTTATTCTCAATCGAAATTCTCGGTATCCTTTTGGGACTTTTGTGGATCGCACCGTTTTACCTTATGATCGTTAATGCCTTTAAAACGAAACGGGATATTTTCAGCGGAGTACTTGGCCTTCCTGAAACCTGGGAATTCGATAACTTCATCCAGGCGTTCATTGATCTCAGTTTCTTAAAATCTTTGTTCAATTCCGTGATGATCACTGGACTCAGTGTAGGAATTATTATCATTTTTTCATCAATGGCTGGCTATGCGCTGGCAAGAAATAAAAGTAAGTTCAGCGGCTTCTTATTCTTTGTGTTTGTGGCGGCTATGCTGATCCCATTCCAATCAGTAATGATCCCGTTGATTTCAATTTTTGGGCAGGCAGATATGCTTAATGCCGCAGGGTTGATTTTTATGTATTTAGGATTCGGGTGCAGCTTGTCAATATTTTTATACCATGGTGCCATGACCGGTGTATCGAGATCATTGGATGAAGCAGCAATCATTGATGGAGCAAATCGCTTCCAGTTATTCTGGAAAATCATCTTCCCATTGTTGAAACCTATCTCGGTGACAGTCGGGATACTGAATGTTATTTGGATTTGGAATGACTACTTGCTCCCGTCTCTTGTGTTAAGCGAAGCAAATGCAACGATACCTTTGAAAATGTTCTATTTCTTTGGTCAGTATACAAAACAGTGGCATTTGGCTCTGGCTGGTCTGACGATTGCCATCATTCCAGTCATCATTGGATACTTTTTCGCTCAAAAACAGATTATCAATGGGGTGTCTGAGGGCGCGGTAAAATAATAGACAGGAGTGGATCGAAGGTGTCAGTTACAATCAAAGATGTAGCGAAACAGGCGAATGTGGCGCCATCCACGGTATCACGCGTCCTTACCGACAGCCCGAGGATCAGTGAGAAGACGAAACGGAAAGTACGGAAGGTCATGGAGGAAATGGGCTACCATTTGAATTTCAGTGGACGGATGCTTGTACAGCAATCAACTCAGACGATTGGAATCGTGATGAAGGGTTCATCCAGCCATTCATTCGACAATCCATTCTTTTCCGATGTGCTGCGAGGAATTAGCGCTTCCTGTCATAAACATGATTATAGTATCAATATTACAACAGGTGATTCGGAAGATGCGATTTATCGCGATGTCATCAAGATGGTTCAAGGAAAACGTGTGGACGGAGTGATCGTTCTTTATTCGAAGGAAGACGATCAAGTAGTCCCATATTTGCGCGAACGTAATTTCCCATTTGTCATGATCGGGAAACCTACTGCAGATGCCAAAGATATTATATACGTGGACAATGATAATGTGCAGGCAAGTAAAGAAGTAGCAGAATTTTTGATTAATCTCGGTCATGAAAAGATTGGTTATATTGGCGGGGATACTCATTTTGAGGTTACTACCGCCCGATTAACTGGATTCCAACAAGCTGTGGCTGCCTACGGTATCGATATTCCCGATAGGTTTTATAAAAATATCCAGCTGAACAATGGTGATGCTAAAAAAGCTGTAGGAGAATTACTTAGCGTTGATGAACCGCCTACAGCATTGATAGTTACCGATGATTTTAACGCGCTAACTGTTATGCAGGCTCTTCAGGAACAAGGAATTCGAATTCCGGAAGAGATGAGTGTGATCAGTTTTAATAATACGATTATCTCCCGATTGGCCAATCCGCCACTGACAACAGTGGATACTCAACCCTATCAGCTTGGATATGAATCTGCGGATTGCCTCGTGGCTCAGCTTGGAAGCGACAAGATGTTCAAAAAGAGTGTCATCGTACCAACGGTGATTGTGGAGCGGGATTCCTGCATGACCAGGAAGTAAGAAATAAAATATCATCTTAGTAAGTAAAGGAGAGAGGTCAATGAATATTTTAGTTTGGAATGAGTTTCGTCATGAAAAGGAGAATAAGGTAGTTTCTGATATCTATCCAAACGGCATCCATGGGGTGATTGCTGGACTCCTGGAGGGAGAAGGCCATCAGGTGAAAACAGCGACTTTGGACGAAGAAAAGCATGGACTGACCGATGACGTGTTAGCCGAGACCGACGTTTTGTTATGGTGGGGCCACAAAGCTCATGATGAAGTGAATGACGAAATCGCAGAAAAAGTGAAGCAGCGCGTTCTGGATGGAATGGGACTTGTCGTCCTTCATTCTGCTCACTTTTCTAAAGTTTTCAAAAAACTGATGGGGACAACATGTGATTTGAAATGGCGTGAAGCTGATGAAAAAGAACGGTTATGGGTCGTGGATCCGAGTCACCCGATCACAGAAGGGTTAGGCCAGTATATTGAGTTGGAAAAAGAAGAGATGTATGGAGAACATTTTGATATCCCGGCACCGGACGAGCTTCTGTTTGTCAGCTGGTTCGAAGGGGGAGAAGTTTTCCGAAGTGGGGCAACATTCCGGCGTGGACGCGGAAAGATTTTCTATTTCCGTCCCGGTCATGAAACCTATCCAACTTACCATAATGAAGAAGTTCAAAAAGTCATTCAAAACGGTGTGAAGTGGGCTTATAACCAGGGAACTCCAAAGCATGTCTATGGTAATGCACAGCCGTTAGAAAATATTTCTGAAAAATAAGGAATCATGGGAGGCAGAAAAATGGATACATTGAAAATTGCAATTATCGGTTGCGGAAGCATCGCACAAAATCGTCACCTGCTTGAATTCGAAGCGAATGAACATGTAGAGATTACCGCGGTATGTGACATTGTTGAAGAACGGGCAATGGTGACAGCAGAGGCGTTTGGCGCCCAATCCTACACGAACTATGAAGACCTTTTGGAAAAGGAAGAAATCGATGCAGTCAGTGTCTGTCTGCCGAACTACTTGCATGCACCGGTGTCGATCGCAGCATTGGAGGCAGGCTGCCATGTCCTTTGCGAAAAGCCGATGGCGACATCAAGTGAAGAAGCAGAGAAAATGATTGAAGCGGCGGAACGTAATGGCAAGAAATTAATGATCGCTCACAACCAGCGGTTCGTTTCTTCTCATGAGCGTGCACGCAAGCTGATTGAAGCAGGGGAAGCAGGAAAGATCTACAGCTTCCGCACGACTTTTGGGCATGGTGGCCCGGAAGGCTGGAGCGTTGATGGTGCGGACAGTTGGTTCTTTAAAAAAGATGAAGCTTTCATCGGTGCGATGGGAGACTTAGGGGTACATAAAGCCGATCTCCTTCGTTATCTGCTTGGGGAAGAGTTCGTTGAAGTAGCCGGTTTTGTCGAAAATAATGCCAAAGAAAATGTGACTGTCGATGACAATGCGGTCTGTATTTTGCGAAGCGAGTCCGGGGTTGTGGGTACGTTGACAGCGAGCTGGGCCTATAACGCAAACGAAGATAATTCGACCGTCGTCTATGGCGAAAAGGCGACATTGCATTTGGAAGATGATCCTGACTATTCATTGGTTGTCCAATATACGAACGGAGAAGTGGTGAAGTATGAACTTGGCCAGATTCAGTCTAATGAAGAAGGCGGTCAAACCAATACCGGTGTGATTGATCATTTTGTTGATTGTATTGTTGAAGACAAGCAGCCACTGATCGATGGCGAGGAAGGTAAACGTTCGTTGGAAATCATCCTTGCAGCCGTGGAATCAGGAGAAACGAAACAAATCACCAGGTTAGCGAAGTGATCAATGATGCAAAAACTGAGAATGGGAATTATTGGAGTAGGCGGGATTGCCACACAGCGGCACATTCCTGCCTATCAATCACTCCAAGACCAAGTTGAAATAACAGCAGTACACGATGTGAATATAGAACGTGCCAGCCAAGTGGCAGAAGAATTTGCCATTCCGAATGTCGTCGAAGACTACCATGAGCTCTTCGACCATGTCGATGCCGTCACGATTTGTACCCCGAACAAGTTCCACGCTGAGATTTCTATTGCGGCTTTGGAAGCAGGGGTCCATGTGATGTGTGAAAAGCCGATGGCGATGACAGCCGAGGAAGGAACAGCCATGCTTGAAACGGCAAAGAAAAACGATCGGCTGCTATCGATTGCTTATCATTATCGGTACACACCGGAAGCCCGGCTGGCAAAAGAGGTCGTGACCAATGGGGAGATCGGTGATCCATTGGTAACCCGTGTCCAGGCACTTCGCCGCCGCAAAGTACCAGGATGGGGCGTATTTACGAATAAGGAATTGCAAGGTGGCGGAAGCCTGATTGATTTTGGCTGCCATTTACTCGATTTATCACTTTGGCTGCTTGATAATCCAAAGCCAGTCGAAGTAATCGGCAAAACTTATGACCGACTCAGCAAAGTTCCTGGCCAGGTCAACGACTGGGGTCCATTTGATCATGAAAAGTTTGATGTCGATGACCATGTAACCGCCTATATCACATTTGAAAATGGCATGTCGATGCAGTTCGAAACCTCATGGGCAGCCAATATAAAGGAAGATAAAACGTCATTAAGCATTTCAGGCGTTGATGGCGGTCTAGATGTTTATCCATTCGAGCTTTATCAGGCCAAGTATGGAGCCGTATGGGACAGCAAGGTCAAGGTCCCGGAAGAAGAGACAGATCCAGGTGTGCTTCAGGCGAAAAATTTCATCGAGAGCTGTAACGGCGATGCCCGATTGGTAGTCGAGCCGGAAGAGGCATTGAAAGTGACAGAACTGATGGAAGCGATCTATTTAAGCAGTGAAACTGGTTCAAGTATTAAGCTAACTTAATAGGATGGAGGAGAGTACCATGAAATTAGGCGTATTTACCGTGCTATTTTCTGATATGAGTTTTGAAGATATGCTGGATCATGTAAGAGAGTCCGGACTGAAAGCGGTCGAAATCGGTACCGGCGGCTATCCAGGCAACGCTCATTGTAATGTCGATGAACTTTTGGAAAGCGAAGATAAGCGTCAAGAGTATCTGGAAAAGGTTCACTCCCGCGGTTTGACGATCAGCGCATTCAGCTGTCATGGCAACCCGTTATCACCGGATGAGGATTTCGCAAAGGAGTCCCACGATATTTTTGTGAAAACGGTCAAGCTGGCAAAGCTGCTTGACGTGCCGGTTGTCAATACATTTTCCGGCACACCGGCAGGGGCAGAGGGAGATAAGACACCAAACTGGCCTGTCACTCCATGGCCGGGCGAATACTCTGATGTTCTGGAATGGCAATGGAGAGAAAAGCTGATTCCTTATTGGAAGGAACAAGGCAAGTTTGCTGAAGAGCATGGTGTGAAAATCGGTTTGGAATTGCATGCCGGCTTTCTTGTGCACACACCATATACGATGCTGAAGCTGCGTGAAGAGACGAGTGATGCCGTCGGGGCAAACCTTGATCCTAGTCACTTGTGGTGGCAGGGAATCGATCCGGTCGCCGCTGTGAAAATTCTTGGCAAAGCGGGCGCTATCCATCATTTCCATGCCAAAGATACGTATATCGATCAGGAGAACGTCAACATGTACGGTCTTACGGATATGCAGCCATACGGCGGTGTTCAGTCGAGGGCGTGGAGTTTCCGGTCTGTCGGTTATGGACATGGCATCCAGGAATGGTCTAATATTGTAAGTGCGCTTCGAACTTACGGATATGATCATGTCATCTCGATTGAGCATGAAGATCCAATCATGTCGATCAATGAAGGGTTCAATCAAGCCGTGAAAAATTTGAAAGCAGTCAATATCGAAGAACCGCCGGCAGATATGTGGTGGGCGTAAGTTGATGAGTTGAAGGAGGAGATCAGGTGAAAACATCAGGATTTATGGGAGGACTCTATGTTGTAAGCGAGTGGATTATGCGATTTTCCCTCCTCAATTTGCAATGGGTCGTCTTCAACTTACCGATCGCCCTCCTTCTCATCAGCATGCTATATATAGAAAAAACAGAAGACCTCTTTTATTTAGCGGTGCCTCTCATCGTACTTGTACCCGTGTTGTTTTTCCCGGCAACGACCGCGATGTTCGCCAAAGCACGGGAATGGGTACGCGAGGCAGAAGTGGAAAGGGAATCTCGGAAATATATCAGCTATTATAAAGAAAATTACATAACCAGCCTGCTGGCAGGTATTGTTTTTGTCACATTATGGGTCGTCTGGCTTGCTGATATTTATTACTTTTCGGATAAGAACCAGGTGATCATGAATCTGTTCGTCGTGCTGGGAATATTACTGTTTATTTTTACAGTGAATTTCTTCTCGGTCAGTGCTCACTATAATATGAAACTCCGCGGGCTGTTGCGCCAGACTTTTTTCATCACCGTAGGAAGTCCACTTTTATTTCTGGCAGTTTCGATTACAAGCGGCATCGTTTTGTATATTAGTCTTAATGTATTTCCGATTATCATACCGCTGTTTTCAGGAAGTTTGATTGCTTTCCTGGCATTTTCCGCCTTCTACCGGCTGTATTTGGAAATAATAGCGAAAAAATTAAACCGATAGTCGTGCTGCAGGTTGCCTTAAGCCTGCAGCTTTTCTATGATTTCCTTTAAAACTGTAAGTGTGCGTCCTGTCCGACTAATTGTGCGAACAAAATCCCTAATCGTTTGAGTTACGGTCTTAATGGTGGAAGTTGTCTTAGTAAACGAGCAATTATGCTGATGGTTTTAATTGAATATTCTGAACAATTAATATATAGTTGGAAGTAACTGCAGGAAGGTTTAAACAGCTTTATTTGTAAGCGTTTACACTAAATTATAGGGGGTTACATATTGGAGAAGGTATGGAAAAAGCATTATCCAGATCGTATCAAGAGTGAAGTTGATATTCCTGACATAGCACTTACAGAGTTTTTAACAAGGTCAGTAGAGCAATTTCCCGACAACACGGCAATCACCTTTTTTAACAAAACGATCAGCTATATAGAATTAAATATGCAAGTGGCGGCTTTTGCCTCGTCATTGCAGCATCGTGGAATACAAAAAAGTGACCGGGTCGCTATTATGCTGCCGAACTGTCCTCACTATGTCATTAGTTTTTATGGAGCTTTAAAGGCAGGAGCTGTTGTCACGCAGGTCAACCCGATGCTGGTGGGGCGGGAACTAGAGCATATTTTAACGGATTCAGGAGCGGAAACACTTGTGATTTATGCTCCGCTGGTACCTGTTTTAGAAAAAATCAAAGAAAACACGCCAGTAAAAAAAGTCATCGTGGTAGACTTTGCGCAAAAGTATGAACCGGTAAGCGATGAAATTGAATTTACCACTTTCCTGCAAACCGCGCCAGGTCCTCCAAAACAAGTAGCAATCAACCCTGCGGAAGACGTCGCTGTGCTTCAGTATACAGGAGGAACAACAGGCAGATCCAAAGGAGCGATGCTGACTCACCGAAATTTGGTCGCTAACGTGATTCAGACCCATGAATATTTTAAAGATGATATTGAACCTGGAAAGGAACGTTACCTAACAGTTATACCTCTATTTCATGTGTTTGGAATGACGGTCTGTATGAATCAGGCGATCCATTCTGGCTCGAGTATGATTCTGTTGCCAAGGTTTGAACTGGAAGAGGTATTGGAAACAATCAAGCGTGAACAGCCAACGTACTTCCCAGGTGTACCGACCATGTATGTTGCTATTACCAGTCATCCGAAAGCAGAGCAATATGGCATAGACAGTATTCGCGTCTGTAACAGCGGCAGTGCGCCGATGCCTCAGGAATTGATGAGAAGTTTTGAAGCAAAAACAGGCGGCCGTATTTATGAGGGATATGGACTATCAGAAACTGCTCCTGTCACTCACTGCAATCCTATGTTTGCCGAACGAAAGCCTGGAAGTGTTGGAATTGGTGTACCATCAACTGATTATAAAATTGTCGATGTCGGCAACGGAGTGGACGAGGTTCCAGTTGGAGAAACCGGAGAAGTAATTGTCCGGGGACCTCAGGTGATGAAAGGGTATTGGAACATGCCCGAAGAAACAACGCTTGCTCTTCGTGACGGCTGGCTTTACACTGGGGACATCGCCCGTGTCGATGATGAAGGATATTTATATATTCTCGATAGGAAAAAGGATTTGATCATCGCAGGCGGCTTTAATATCTACCCGCGTGACATTGAAGAAATCCTTTACGAACACGAATCGGTACAGGAAGCGGTTGCAGTTGGAGTTCCCGATGGATATCGCGGGGAGACCGTGAAAGTTGTTGTAGTGTTGAAAGATGGAAAATCAGCAACAGAGGAGGAGCTAATCGCATATTGCCGTGACAATATGGCAGCCTACAAAGTTCCTTCATCCGTAGAATTCAGAAGCGAACTACCAAAAACGAATGTCGGGAAAATCCTTAGACGGAAAATCCGGGAAGAAGCCGTAAGCAAAGCGAAACAATAGCCCCTTTAAAAAATATAAGATGCCTATTCAGCCAAAAAGTCGAAGACTTGATTTCGAGGTATCTACGGTTCTTCACCTTAAGAGTGTCAGGGGCGGCTGGGAAACTAATCGCTTTCCAGCTTCATCGCCTAGACACTCGCGACATAAGCAGTCCATCAACGGGAAGAAAGACCACTTCCCTTTTGCTGTTCTGCTTATGCGTGTCGTGTCTCCCAAGGCGATTACGCATTCATTTCTTTCCTGTGGGGGAACTGGCGAGCTTCCTCGGGCTATCGCCCTGTGGGATCTCGCCTAGATCCTTCTCCTACGTGAGTCTCGCAGTTTCCCATCCATCCCATTCTATGATGGAGATTAACGAACCCATGTTATAGAAGAGATACTCTTCCCCAATCACTGGTTACAAGGCTTTTATAAGTAGCTCTCCCTGTGTATGAAGGACTGAAAACCGGTGTTTCCGTTTACCTCAATAAAGCAAGGAGGTCCGGTAAATTGCGAGACTCCGATGGGAGGATAGTACATGGTGAGATCCCGCAGGGCTTTAGCCCGAGGAAGCTCACCGTACGCCCATGGAAAGCGAGTGATTTCCCGGACCTCCAAACACTTATCACAGAAACGGAAACAGTTTCTCTCGAAACTGAGTCTTCCATTAAAGGGAGCTATAACTTTAATCGAGAACATGGAGGTAATTATGAAAGCAATACAATTCACAGAATTCGGCGGGCCTGAAGTACTGGAACTGATTGATATGGAAATCCCAGAGCCTGGCGAACAAGAAGTATTAATAAATACAAAAGCCATCGGCGTAAATTACGCTGATACGGCAAGGCGGGAAGGTCAGTATGTAGTGGAAACCAAACTCCCCTATGTACCAGGATCAGAAGTTGCGGGCGTTATCGAAAAAGTAGGACCCGGTGTCCAGCGTTTTAAAGAAGGCGATCGTGTCGTTACGCTAATAGGAAATGAACGGGCAACCGGGTATGCTGAATACACTGTTGCTGATGAGCGTGGACTTATTCCGATACCGGATGGAGTGGATGAAAACCATGCTGCAGCCATCCCGCTCCAAGGATTGAGCGCCTATCATATTATCAAAACGATGGGCCGGCTGGAGAAAGGAGAAACGATTCTGATCCATGCTGCCGCTGGGGGCGTCGGTTTATTTGCTATTCAGCTGGCGAAGCTTTTCGGTGCTGGAAAAGTAATCGGCACAGCAAGCAGTGAAGAAAAACGAGCGCTTGCGAAAGAATACGGAGCAGACGAGGTTGTCGATTATACCAAAGAAGGATGGGCAAAAGAGGTACGCCAACTGAATGATGGCAGAGGTGTGGATGTCGCATTGGAAATGGCTGGAGGAGACATTTTTCATCAGACACTTGATTGTCTTGCCTCTTTTGGAAGGCTTGTCATCTATGGTGTTGCAAGCGGAGAGCAGCCTCACTTTTATCCATCCCGTTTGATGGCAAAAAATCAGACAGTTACTGGCTTTTTCCTGCCACAAATCATGAAAAAGCCGGACCTGTTCCTTGATAGTTTAAAAGAATTACTAGCTTATATTAAAGCAGGTCAAATTAAATTAGAAATCGGCGGGGTATTTTCTCTCGAAGATGCAGCTGAAGTACATCGAAAGCTGCAAGGAAGACAGACAAAAGGAAAATTGATTTTAACACCATAATGTAAAAAGGCCAGAGGCTCTCTATAATTAGAGTCTCTGGCCTTTTTACTTGGTTCTGTTAAACGTGTATATGCTAAAGAAATAGCATTCTATTTAATTGAGAATTCTTCTTTTATTAGTAGCTCCTCCGGCGATTTTCCGATTTCATCTTGATGGAAGTAATCCCGGATGACCCCATCCTTCAAGTAATTTGCTATAGCAACAATAGTCATTCCCTGATCTAATGCCAGGTAAGCCTCGGTAACTTCTCCTGTCTCCACATTGACGGAATCAAGAAAACCATACTTTCCATACATATCATATTCTCTTAGTGTTTTCATATTTTCAAAAGCTTCCATTGGCGCGTACTCGAGCGCAAGGAAAGTAGCATGTGGCGTAACCGTGCCATCAGCTTCATAACCATCCATACCTAACGGAGTTGCCGCGAATTCAGAATAATCTTCGGGCGTTGCTGCTGGTGACATGCCCCATGCATCATACCCTTGTTCTTTTGCATATTCGATCTGGATGTCGACATGGCGTTGATTGTTGAGGCCAAGGGCGTTTTTACCCAGCTCTTTTTCTTTCAGTACAAGTTGAGGCATCAATGCTTCGAACATGCTGCCACCCCAGCTTGGAACATATTTCGTACCGTTATAGCTATAGTGCCCTTCGAATACGTCCACACCATCATAAGTTACCATATAGCCTTCAGGCTCCTGGGATTGCCAATCCCAGCTGGCAGGCATGGTTCGCTCCATCTTCCACCAATGTTCGCTTGGAACGTCTTTTTTCCCAATAGAAATGTAGCTGGCGACACGAGGTTCTGTGTAAAAAGCACCGTAATGGTGTGGGGTGTAGCTCTCTGTTTCTACATCATAACCGCCTCTCATCTGTCCTACTTCCGGAGTGTAGAGTGTGGAATAGTCCATCGCTTCTACAATGTTGTTGGTTTGTTCGTATAATTCTGGATAGGCTTGTCCCACGACGATCAAGCCTGCAGACAGCCAGCCATTATCCACGGTGGAAATGAACTGTCCCCAGTCAGTCATTAAGGATCCATCCTCGGTGTTATACCAGTTGTAAAATAACCCATTCCATGTTTCCAGTTCTTCTACTGTATTTAATGTGGTCTGAATTCTATCCACTGCATCATCTCTTGAGATGTGGCCCATTTCTTCAGCGGAAATCGTACTCATCATGTACATACCAATATTGGTGGGAGACGTATGGGTTTGAGGTTTAATTGTGCCATCGTCCAGCCTGACAGCATCATCTGTGAGCCCGGTTTCTTCATTGGTGAAATCTTCGAAGTAACGGTAGGTTTGCTTTGATACCGCTTTCAATTGTTTGGATAAAGCAGCTTCTTTTCCTTTACTTTCGGATTTTGCAGATATTCCTGCGGGTAAAGCTGCAATTAGCCCTAATAAAAGCACCAATAAAATCGAAAATACTTTTTGCACAGTAACACTTCCTTTAGGTAGTTTAGTGAAACGTTTCGATTAAAGTATACAGTATCTAAAAGAACCCGTAAATGAGTTTCACAGGAAATTAATCAGAAAATTCAAAATGGTTAATAGGTTGTAGTTCTATTGATAGTACAATCTGTGAGGAAAGTAATGAAGAGAGCTTGGATCCTGTAATACTTATGATGATTCTTTCTTTATGTTTACGAAACGTTTCGATTGATTACAAGCAGCCCGTTGTATAAGTTAGTGCCACCAGCATCAGAGTAACGAGGATCAAAAATAGGGAATGAAAGTGTTTTCAAAAATTGCTTGTATTTTGGTGTTTCTGAGTCTAGAATAAAATTAGTTAACAGGTCATCAGATGACCATAAGATTATATGTTTTTGAAAACGATTTAGTATGAATCTAGTAATCAACCAGAAGGGAGTTTTCAGCTATGTTGCTGCTCGTGGCTTTGAGTGCCATCATTGCGCCATTTATTTTCCTGGTGTTATTAAGAATGTCAGCGCTCAAAGGAATGTTTTACAGTGCAATCATCGTTATTTTGTTAGCGCTTACGACTTGGGGGATGGAAGGGCCAGTTGTCATCGCATCCATCTTACAGGGGACGCATAAAGCGTTTACGATTCTATTGATTTTATTTGGGGCTATTGTACTGTTGAATACACTTCGTCATACAGGTGCGGTCGATAGGATCAACCAGGGATTTAGGAGTATTTCGGGGGACATGCGTGTCCAGGTAATCATTGTCGCTTTCTTATTTGGTGCTTTGATAGAAGGGGCTGCAGGATTTGGTACACCCGCTGCAGTAACTGGTCCGCTAATGGTGGCCTTAGGATTTAACCCAATGGCGGCTGCTGCCCTGGCGCTTATTGCAGATAGCCCTGGCGTTTCGTTTGGGGCTGTCGGGACGCCGATTCAAGTAGGATTAAGTAACATACCAGGGGCGGATATTCCTTTCTTTCAGAACATCGGTGTCAAAATCGCTATGATGGATATGTTCGCGGGGACCTTTATTCCATTCATTCTAATTGTTATTTTGACTGTTTTCTTTGGAAAACGAAAAGGAATTGGAGACGCTGTAGCTATGCTGCCATGGACGTTATTAATCGGAGTTACATATACGGCTTCCGCACTACTGTATGCTACGCTGTTCGGCCATGAATTCGTTGCTATTCTAGGATCATTGACAGGACTTATCGTAGCTGCTGCTACCGCTAAAAAGGGTTTGCTGCTGCCGAAGGAAGAATGGACGGATGCCTTACAGGATGGGTTCAAACCTGAACAGAAGAGATCTGAGATGGGGCTGGTTACAGCGTGGTCTCCGTATCTGGTTGTTGTAGGATTGTTGTTAGTTACCCGGATTATTCCGGTTGTCAAAGACTTTACGATGAGGGCGATCGACCTTACGTGGAGTAATATTCTCGGAATTGAGGGCATTACATCGGACTGGCAGCTTTTATATTCACCGGGAACGGTACTGGTACTGGCCGCTATTTTAGCTGTACTGATTCAGCGGAAATCTTTTTCTAATTTTACAAAAGCATCAAAAGAGTCACTCCGTTCCATTAAAAATGCGGGACTTGCGTTAATATCAACGCTCGCCCTGGTACAGGTTTTCACAAATTCCGGGATGAATATGAATGATTTATTGAGTATGCCACAATATATCGCCCTTGCACTTGCACAAGGTTTCGGTCCGATGTGGATTTTTGTGGCACCATTCCTAGGTGAACTAGGCGCCTTTATTACGGGGAGCGCTACGGTATCAACACTGACCTTTTCGCCAATTCAATATAGTATTGCTAACCAAACTGGCCTGAATTCTGAAGTAGTCCTGTCGGCACAGGTGATTGGCGCTGCAGCAGGTAACATGATTTGTGTACACAATGTCGTTGCGGCATCAGCGGTCGTCGGGTTGTCCGGTAAGGAAGGGGATATCATCCGAAAGACTTTAGGCCCGGCTCTTTTATATGGTTTACTTGCCGGTGTCGGAGGATTTGTTCTGATACAATTTTTGTAAATGAGCTTCACCTTTCCAATTTCTTCTGTTTCCATTAAAATGAAGGTATTAAGCAGTTGGAGGAAGAACTAGTGGAATATAAACGGATACGCGCACGAAAAATATATGAAGAAGTAGCAGATTCATTGGTTGCCATGTTGAAAAATGGCGATCTGAAACCAGGCGATAAGTTAGATTCGGTGGAACAACTGGCAAAGAACTTTGATGTCGGCAGGTCTGCGATCAGAGAAGCTCTCAGTGCTATGCGGGCGATGGGGCTTGTAGAAATGCGGCAGGGAGAAGGCACGTATATCAAAGAGTTTGATGCCTCCCGGTTTTCGCTGCCTGTGGCCGCGGCTCTTATCATGAAACGCGAGGATGTCAAAGAACTGCTGGAAGTACGAAAGATTCTCGAAGCAGGGGCGGTTAGTTCTGCTGCCGAAAGACATAAGGATGCAGACTTATCGGCTATGGTTGAAGCACTCCATGCTATGGAACAAGCCAAAGGGAATGGAGAGCTTGGGGAGAAAGCTGATTTGGCGTTCCATATGGCAATAGCTCGTGCGACCGATAATCAAATGCTGATCAACCTGATGAACAGTGTTTCCGAAATCATGATGGAAACGATGAGGGAAACGCGAAGGCATTGGCTGCATTCGGAAAAAAGTACAGCCCGGCTGTTAGAAGAGCATTGGAAAATTTTCGAAGCAATCAAGCAAAGAGATACTGATCTGGCGCAAAAGCATATGCTGGACCATCTCGTAGGTGTAGAGCAGGCGTTGGCGGATTATATCGAATAAAAAGCTACCGCCTTTTCTATAGCAGAAGTCATCAGATGACCTGTTTTTATCAGAGCGGTTAGGAAGGGTAAGAAAGTTATTCGTTTTTTACTAAACATAGGGGAGTGACAGGCATGAAAGTATCCTTATTCATTACATGTTTGTGTGATATCATGTCGAGCGATGTCGGAAAAGATACGGTGGAAATTTTAGAAAAAGTGGGCTGTGAAGTGGACTTTCCTGAATTGCAGACCTGCTGTGGACAGCCCGCTTACAACAGTGGTTATTTAAAAGAATCAAAAGAATCGATGAAACAAATGATGCGGGCGTTCAAAGATTCCGAATATGTGGTGGGCCCATCGGGGTCATGTGTTGCGATGCTGCATGAATATCCGCACATTTTCAAAGGAGACCCGGAATGGGAAGAAGCGGCGAATGACCTGGCAGGGAAATCCTATGAACTGACCCAGTTTTTAGTCGATGTCCTGGGTGTGACCGACGTCGGTTCTAAATTTAAAGGAACAGTCACTTACCATCCTTCCTGTCATATGACCAGGTTATTGGGGGTAAAAGATGCTCCGATGACACTACTGGAAAACGTAAAGGGACTTGAGTTTGTCGAGCTTCCCGTCAAAGAAGACTGCTGTGGATTCGGGGGAACGTTTGCAGTGAAGAATCCGGTGATTTCGGAACAAATGGTACAAGAAAAAACAGAGCATGTGACAGAAACAGGAGCAGAATACTTAGTCGGCGGAGATATGGGCTGCCTGATGAATATCGGCGGTCGCATGACACGGAACGGTCAGCCTGTCAAAGTCCTGCATATCGCCAATATACTTAACCAGTAATAATAGAATGGAGGGGATTCTATGAGTATCCGGATTGGCACGAATTCGTTTGAACAGCGGATCCAGGAAGGTATCAAAAATGACTTCATGCGAGGAGCGGTCTCGTCAGCGCAAGGCAGGTTCCGCAGCGGACGTCTTAAGGCGGCAGAAGAGCTTGGCAACTGGGAAGACTGGCGTACACTTGGGGAAGAGATCCGTAATCATACAATGGAAAATCTTGATTACTATCTTCAGCAGTTGAGCGATCAGGTTTCGAAACGTGGCGGAAATGTCTTCTTTGCAGAAACAGCGGAAGAGGCGAATGAATACATCCAGAATGTCATCAAGAATAAAAACGGGAAGAAAGTAGTCAAATCCAAATCCATGGTTACAGAAGAAATCGGGTTGAACAAAGCTTTGGAAGAAGCGGGGTCTGAGGTGGTCGAAACAGACCTCGGTGAGTGGATTCTGCAACTGGATGAGGATCCGCCTTCCCATATCGTGACGCCCGCACTGCATAAAAACAAAGAACAGATTCGTGAGACGTTTGCTGCAAAAAAAGGCTATGATAAAACCGATAAACCGGAAGAGCTTGCATTATTTGCACGGGAACAATTGCGGAAAGACTTTTTGTCGGCCGATATAGGGATTACGGGATGTAATTTTGCTGTAGCCGAGTCAGGGGCAGTAACACTGGTGACCAATGAAGGAAACGCCCGCCTGGTCACATCGCTACCCGATACACAAATTAGCGTCATGGGGATGGAACGGTTGGTACCGACATGGGAAGACCTGGAAGTGTTAGTCAGTTTATTGACCAGGTCGGCTGTCGGTCAAAAATTGACCAGTTATGTCACTTCGTTGACTGGTACTCGTTTGGAAGACGAAGTGGACGGGCCGGAAGAATTTCATCTCGTAATCGTAGATAATGGCCGCTCGAAAATTCTGGGAACTGAGTTTCAGTCAGCACTTCACTGTATCCGATGCGCCGCATGTATCAATGCGTGTCCAGTGTATCGCCATGTCGGTGGCCATTCCTATGGATCGATTTATCCGGGACCGATCGGGGCGGTATTGACCCCACTGCTTGATGGCTATGAGGACCATAAAGAGCTGCCTTATGCTTCGACTTTATGCGCCGCCTGCACGGAAGCCTGCCCGGTGAAAATCCCTCTCCATGAACATTTGATCAGACATCGCCAAATAATCGTGGAAAAGGAAAACAAAGCCCCCAAAGGTGAGAAGCTTGCCATGAAGGGTTTTGCAAAATGGGGTTCCAGCCCGGCCGCTTATAAGATGAGCACAAAAATGGCTCGTACTGCATTAAAGCCATGGACAAAAGATGAAAAAATTGAAAATGGTCCTGGACCGATGAAAGGCTGGACGAATGTCCGTGACTTCCCGGCGCCAAGCAAGCAGTCGTTCCGTTCATGGTATAAAACCCGTAAGAAGGGAGATGAATCCTGATGACCATTCAAAATAGAGAGTCTTTCCTGGATAACTTAGCGGAGAACCTTGGAAGAAGCCGTCGGACGGAAGGAGTAGAGCGACCAGAATGGAGTGTCCGCCCTCAATGGGAAGTATTTAAAGGGGCCACACAGGATGAATTAGTGGATGTACTAGAAAAACAATGTAAAGTCATCCATACCGACTTTCGGAAAACGAGCGCAGCTGGTTTGGATAAAGTACTACGGGAAACAATTGATCATTACGAGGGAAAGGCGATTATAGCCGCTGATGATGAGCGTAATTCCGAATATCAATTGGACAGTCTATATCAGCAGCTCGATGCCAAAGGGTTGGAAGTCCGCATTTGGGATGCTGTGAAAGGAAAAGAGAATCAAGTATTCGCAGAACGGGCGGATGTTGGCATTACATTCAGTGATGTTACCTTAGCCGAGTCCGGCACCGTGACTTTGTTCAATAATAAAGGGAATGGAAGATCAATCAGCCTTCTGCCTAAAACATATATTGCTATCATTCCAAAAAGCTCCATAGTCCCGAGGATAACCCAGGCAGCGAAACATATCCATGAAGCGAATCAGCAAGGGCACGAAGTTTCTTCCTGTGTCAGCTTCATCACAGGGCCAAGTAACAGTGCCGACATTGAGATGAACCTGATTGTGGGTGTTCATGGACCGATCAAAGTGACTTATATCGTCGTCGAAGATAAATGATTATGTGACACAACCATGCAAAAAATGTATTATTTCCTGGGAAATCGACAATGGATTTTTACACCCCGTGTCCTCCAATATCTGGAGGACACGGGGTGTTTACGTTACAATGAAAGACGAGGAGGGTGGCTTATGTACCACTTGTTAATTGCTGATCGTGATCGCCAGGAGCTTTCCGGCATTGAATGGCTGCTATCGAAATATTCTTTTCCTATCTCCGATATTAAGCAATCAGGTGACTTAGCGGAGACATTGAATATACTTGAGAGTGAACAGCCGGATATATTATGTATGGAACTTGATATGGTTCCTGAAGGAAAGTGGGAAATCGTAAAAAAGTTTATTCTACGCCATGCCGGTATAACTATTGCCTTAACCATAGAACCTACATTTGAACGTGCCATGCAGGCGATTGAAATCAGTGCCATTGACCTTTTAGTAAAGCCACTATCACCTTCCCGCGTGAAAAGTACGATTCAGCAGGGATGTCGTCAGCTGGCAGTCAAAGAGGATAATAGCCACCCGAAAATACATACCCACTCTATCTATTATGAAGATCTTTTTATTGAAAGCGACCTTCCTTATCCATATCCGGTATATTTAATAAGACCGGAATATGGGGAGCAGCTAAATAACTTGCGAGATTTCATTGGACAGTTCGATTTTTATGATGCTCCGACCATATTTTCAACAACGGACCAAATTACACTTGTCTTTCACGAGCAAATACCAGAACCTTTCCAACAAGCACAGCGTTTTTTAAGTGAATGGGAGCGAAACAATGGCGGGCCAGTGGCAGTCGCTGTTCATGATAAAAATAACGGGAAATCGATCCATAGTATTTACCAACAGCTGCGCAAGGTAATGGAAGCTACTTTTTTTACTGGATATAAACAAGTGCTGAGATATGAAGAAAAATATCTGTGGCGTGACATGGACCCGTTTTTAACGATGGATGAACAACGTTTCTGGGTCCACCATCTGGATGATGGGCATGCAGATGAAATTAAATCCTGGTTATATCAGGAGTTTTTGGATCTTAGAGCCCCTTACCCAAATCCCGGCTTACTCCGTACCAGGCTGACTAGCATTCTGGCACAAGTACGGAGGTTCATGATTCGCAAAGGGCTGGACTCTCCTGACAGGGATATTCGTTATAAACAGGTGTTTGAGAGTATTTTATATGGTCCGGTTTTATACAGGATCGTCCAGGAAATGGTCCTTTTCATCAATGAACTGATTCATACACTAAAAGAGCAATCGGAAAGGGCGATTGTAAATGTAGGAGAAGCGGCGCTTTCCTATATAGAAGAACACTATATGAATCCAGCACTGTCACTGCGTGATGTAGCTGGTTATATTAATCGTAGTCCGGCCTATTTCAGTCACTTATTGTCTAAAAAATATAACCAGACTTTCCGTGAAATTTTATTGCAGGTACGCATACAGAAGGCGAAGGAATTACTTGAATCTACGGATGAAAACATCCAGCAAATTGCTGGTGCGGTCGGTTTCAATCAGCCTAATTATTTCAGCCGTGTTTTTAAAAAAATGACTGGTAAAACCCCACGGGAATATCGGAACATAAAATTATAAACCACCCCGGAGCCCTCCAATATCTGGAGGACCTGGGGTGGTTATTTTTTATCTTTATCTAAAATTAATGCTATTTTATGAAAGTGTTTAACAATATTTATTTATCTTTTTAATAACAAAGTATCCTTATTCTAAAGTTAGTTATCTATTATCCGTTTCCTCACATTGCTAAGCTTTAATTAAAGATAATTCAGGAGGGGATGAATAAGATGAGTGATACGAAATCGGGACGAGTGAAGCAATACCGGGGAACAGAACTGCATACCAAAGGATGGATACAGGAAGCAGCACTGCGTATGCTGAGCAACAACCTGCACCCAGATGTTGCAGAAAATCCAGATGAGCTGGTTGTTTACGGGGGGATTGGAAAAGCAGCACGGAACTGGGAGAGCTTCGATGCAATCGTAGCGTCATTAAAGACGATGGAAGAAGATGAAACATTACTGATTCAGTCCGGAAAGCCGGTTGCGGTATTCCGGTCCCATAAAGACGCCCCGAAAGTGTTGATTGCCAACTCGAATTTAGTACCTGCCTGGGCGAATTGGGACCACTTCCATGAACTCGATCAAAAAGGATTAATGATGTTCGGTCAGATGACAGCGGGAAGCTGGATTTATATTGGCAGCCAAGGAATTGTGCAGGGAACATATGAAACATTTGCAGAATGTGCCCGCCAGCATTTTGATGGAAAGCTGGACGGTACAATTACTTTGACGGCGGGACTGGGGGGCATGGGTGGTGCCCAGCCACTGGCAGTTACCTTGAACGGGGGTGTTTGTATTGCTATCGAAGTAGACCCGCATCGGATTCAGCGACGCCTCGATACGAAGTACCTGGATACTTCAACTGACAATCTCGAAGAAGCTATACAAATGGCAGAGGAAGCTCGTGATCAGGGAAAAGCCCTGTCCATCGGACTTCTCGGTAATGCTTCTGAACTTTTACCGGAAATGATCGCGAAAGGCTTCATTCCAGATGTACTCACAGATCAGACTTCTGCTCATGACCCGTTGAATGGGTACGTCCCAATGGGCATGGAGCTGAATGAGGCTGCCCGTTTAAGAAGTGAAAACGCAAAGGAGTACATCAAGCTTTCAAAACAGAGTATTGCCGCTCATGTCAAAGCGATGCTTTCCATGCAGGAGAAAGGCGCGGTCACATTTGATTATGGTAACAATATCCGCCAGGTGGCAAAGGACGAAGGAGTTATTAATGCCTTTGATTTTCCGGGGTTTGTTCCAGCATACATCCGCCCGCAATTCTGTGAAGGGAAAGGGCCTTTCCGCTGGGTAGCATTATCGGGTGACCCGGAAGATATTTATAAAACCGATGAAGTGATTTTAAAAGAATTCAGCGACAACACACACTTGTGCAACTGGATCCGGATGGCACAGGAGAAAATAAGCTTTCAGGGTCTCCCTTCCCGGATTTGCTGGCTCGGTTATGGAGAGCGGGCGAAATTCGGAAAAATCATCAATGATATGGTGGGGAGTGGGGAGTTGAAGGCACCGATCGTCATCGGAAGGGATCACCTTGATTCCGGTTCTGTCGCTTCACCAAACAGGGAAACAGAAGCGATGAAAGATGGCAGTGATGCTGTAGCTGATTGGCCAATTCTGAACGCACTTATCAACAGTGTCGGTGGCGCCAGCTGGGTCAGTGTCCACCATGGCGGCGGTGTAGGAATGGGTTATTCCCTGCATGCGGGAATGGTGATTGTTGCTGATGGCACAAAAGATGCAGAAAAGCGACTGGAACGCGTATTAACAACAGATCCAGGAATGGGGATAGCGAGACATGTTGATGCAGGCTATGAGCTCGCCGAAAAGACAGCGAAAGAAAAAGGCGTTCATATACCAATGCTGAAAAAGTAACTGGAGGGAGAGCTTTATGACACAAAAATTATTGATTACCAATGCAGCCCAATTGATTACGATGGCCGGTCATAACGGTCAGCCAGCGAAACAAGAGGCGATGGCACAGTTAGAAATCATTGAGAATGGGTCCGTCTATATCGAAGATGGGAAAGTTGTGGCATTTGGTCCTGATGAAGAACTCCGCAAAAATTATGAAGACTTGATTGGTACGAATTCGCATATAAATGCTACAGGTAAGGTTGTCACACCTGGGTTGATTGACCCCCACACGCACCTTGTCCATGCCGGTACAAGGGAAAATGAATATGCGATGCGGTTGAAGGGCAAAACGTACATGGAAATCATGCAGGCCGGAGGCGGTATTCACGCAACAACGAGGGCAACACAGGCAGCCGGCCATAAACAATTATTTGAAGAATCAAGGAAGCGGCTCGATCAGTTTTTGATGCATGGGGTGACTACTGTTGAAGCGAAAAGTGGCTACGGTCTGACGCTGGCACATGAGCTGAAGCAATTAGAAGTAGCAAAGCAGTTGGATGAAGACCATCCGATTGATGTCGTTTCCACCTTTATGGGCGCCCATGCGGTGCCGATGGATGAAAAAGATAATCCGGAGCCATTCGTCGACAGGGTCATCAACGAAATGATACCGGAAGTGGCACGGCGGAAACTGGCCGTTTTTAATGATGTATTTTGTGAACGCGGCGTTTTTACACCGGAACAATCGAAACGGATTCTGGAAGCAGGAAATAAACATGGGCTGATTCCGAAAATTCATGCTGATGAAATTGAGCCGTACGGTGGGGCTGAACTTGCCGCACAGGTAGGGGCGATTTCAGCCGATCATTTGTTGAAAGCATCTGATCAGGGCATAAAGGACATGGCGGAAAAAGATGTCGTAGGTGTCTTGTTGCCAGGTACTGCTTTTTTCCTGATGGCAGAGTTTGCTGATGCCAGAAAGATGATTGATGGCGGGGTAGCTGTCGCTTTATCGACCGATGCAAATCCAGGGTCTTCTCCGACGATTTCGCTTCCATTCATTATGAACCTGGGATGTCTGAAAATGGGAATGACACCGGAAGAAGTATTAACAGCAACCACTATCAATGCTGCTCATGCGATAGGAGCAGCAGGGGAAGTCGGCAGCCTTGAGCCTGGTAAAAAAGGTGATGTAACTATTTTTGATGTGCCGAATTACCTTGTGCTGTCTTATCAATATGGTATGAATCATGTTGACACGGTTGTAAAAGCAGGCAAGCCGCTGGTTGTAGGAGGGCAGCTGCAATGACGGCTTATCCTTATCCGATGCTTGACAGGCCAGGGATGATTTGGACGAAACAAACTGATAAGCGGGCTGACCTTAAAGTACACGAATGGATTGAGACGCTTGGCGATGAAACTCCTGATTGGGGTTCTATTGATGTCGCGATTTTAGGGGTGCCACTTTCCAAGTCATCGATCAGTACATCCGCTGCCAGCGAGAACCCGGATGCGATGCGAAAAGTATGGAAGTCCTTCGGGACCTATAACTTAGATGAAGATATCGACCTTGCCCAACTGAAAGCGGTCGACTTAGGTGACGTCAAGCAGCATGTTACCGATATTGCTTACACCCATCAGCAGATCAGCGAAGTGATGACTGCCATGAGGAAACATCATCCGAATACGCTGCCTGTTGCTATGGGGGGAGATCATTCAATTACAGCTATGCTGGTTAAAGGTTGGAGAGAAGCTCATCCGGAAGAAACGGTGGGGATTCTGCAATTGGATACCCATTTCGATTTGCGGGACCTGAGTGAGTTGGGACCTGCCAATGGAACACCGATTCGCAATTTAATTGAAAGTGGAACTGTTGCAGGAAAGCATGTCCATAATATTGGGCTGCATGGATTTTTCAATGCAAAGGAACTGAAGGATTACGCTGATGAAGTCGGGCTGCATTATACGACGATGAAGCAGGCGAGAAAAAAAGGCATGGCTGCTGTCGTGACAAGCGCACTTGCTCATTTATCGGGTCAGGTGGATACGATTTACCTTACCGTTGATATGGATGTTCTAGACATTACTCAAAATCCGGCGGCCCCGGCAGCAACACCGGGAGGGATGTATACCGAAGAATTATTCGAAGCAGTACAGCTTGCCGGTGAGCATCCAAAAGTGAAAGCGATGGATATCGTCTGTCTCGACCCTAGGAAGGATGTTGGGGACATGGCAGTGAAAAGCGCTGTCCATGTGATGCTTTCTTTTTTAACTGGATACTGCAAACGTTAAGGATGGAGCGAGGTCCTCACTCGCTCTTTCTTTCAACCCTTTATTTTCTGATAATTCAAATAACAGGAGGTTGAATACATGGAAAACGTTCAAAAGGATATGAATATCCAGGAGACCCCAAAGTCTCCTAGTAGAACTACTATACTTAAATTCTTTCTTTTCAGTTTAATTGGTATATTTACATTTTTTATCCCGATCACAATCAATGGCACCTCATCCATACCACTCGATCATATCGTTACCTTCATACAGACATCATTCGGCAGTTTAGTCCCTTATTACGCTCTATTAGTCATCGTGTTAGGAGCGACTTACCCATTTTATAATCAATCCTGGAATAAAGATGCCGTCAATATGGTATTATCCTTCTTTAAACTCCTTGGTGTGCTCGTGGCCGTAATGCTTATTTTCAATTTTGGGCCTGGGTGGCTGTTCGACCCAAGCATGGGGCCATTCTTGTTTGAAAAGCTGGTAATACCAGTTGGACTTCTTGTTCCTATTGGTGCAGTTTTTCTTGCTTTGCTAGTTGGCTACGGTCTGCTGGAGTTCATCGGTGTCATGCTGCAGCCGATTATGCGTCCGATTTGGAAAACACCTGGACGTTCAGCAATTGATGCAGTTGCTTCTTTTGTCGGTAGCTATTCGATCGGACTATTGATCACCAACCGTGTTTTTAAGGAAGGGAAGTATACGGTCAAAGAGGCGACCATCATTGCGACTGGGTTCTCTACCGTGTCTGCTACGTTCATGATTGTTGTTGCTAAAACGCTAGGCTTAATGGAAATATGGAATACGTACTTCTGGGTAACATTGTTTGTCACTTTTTTAGTGACTGCTATTACCGTTCGTATCTGGCCATTGAACACAATCAGTGATACTTATATAGACGGGAAAGGCAATCCAGAGGAAGTGATAAAAAAGAATCGAATAAAAGCAGCCTGGTCTCAGGCGATGGAGGCAGCGGCACAATCGCCATCCATCGGTAAAAATATTTGGATGAATCTGAAAGACGGTTTTATCATGACCATGGCGATCTTACCTTCGATTCTGTCCATAGGGCTGCTGGGGTTAGTGTTGGCAGAATATACTCCTGTATTTGATATATTAGGTTTCATTTTTTACCCGTTTACCTTGTTGATGCAAGTTCCGGAACCTTTACTAGCCGCTAAGGCTTCAGCAATTGAAATAGCGGAAATGTTTCTGCCAGCGCTTCTTGTAGCAGAAGCACCGATAATCACGAAGTTTGTCATTGGAACATTATCGGTCTCGGCTATTTTGTTTTTCTCAGCGCTTATCCCATGCATCCTGTCCACGGAAATTCCTGTCAGCATCCCGAAACTGATTGTCATCTGGATTGAACGAACCATTCTCACCATTATCATTGTCACACCAATTGCCTACCTGCTACTGTAAAATGAACGCACCACCCGGAGTCTCCAAATTTTGGAGGCTCCGGTTTTTTTTACTTTAACGAAGTTTAACTTTGTTAAAGGATTAAAGTATAAGCCAAGTTTTTCTAAATTTTCTCTGATAGATTTTCTCACACATAATGGGACTTCTGGAAAATTCTTATGATAGGGTGAGTAACTATATTCAGTAAATACATTTTAACTTTACTTTTTCTACAGTCGGAGGTTATTTATGGAGAAACAAAAATTGATTCTGATCGGTAATGGAATGGCGGGAGTGCATTGCATTCAACAAATACTTACTGAAAATCCGGATATGTATGAAATTACTATTTTTGGAAGTGAACCGCATGTGAATTACAGCCGTATTATGCTCTCGTCTGTTCTTCAGGGTGGAACGTCTTTCGAAGATATTGAGCTTCATTCCCGCAGCTGGTATGAAAAAAACGGAATCCGATTATTTACTGGTGAAACAGTGACGGCGATTGATAAAGAAAAAAAACAGGTAGCTACCGACCAAAACAGGAAGGTGGATTACGACAAGCTCATTATAGCGACCGGTTCAAAGCCGTTTATACTGCCATTGCCGGGGGCTGATCAACAGGGTGTCCTGGCTTTTCGTACCATGGAAGATTGCCGACAAATGATAGAAGCTTCCAAATCCTATCATAAAGCAGTAGTAATTGGAGGAGGGTTATTGGGGCTGGAGGCTGCAAGGGGGTTATTGAACCTTGGGATGGAAGTGGACGTGGTTCATCTCTCTGATTATTTGATGGATCGGCAGTTGGATTCGGAAGCTTCCGTTATGCTTCAAAAGGATTTGGAAAAGCAGGGGATGAATTTCCTCTTAAAAAAATCTTCCCAGGAGATACTTGGTAATGGACATGTCAGAGGCATTCGTTTTGACGATGGGTCATCTGTTGAAGCAGACCTTGTCGTGATGGCTGTAGGTGTCAGACCTAATATTGACTTGGCGAAAGAAAGTGGAATCGAAACAAATCGGGGCATCCTGGTTGATGACAGGATGGCAACAACAGAACAGGACATATATGCAGTTGGAGAGTGTGCAGAACATGATGGAATCATATATGGGCTGGTAGATCCATTATATGAACAGGGAAAAGTGCTGGCTAAGCATCTTTGCAATCATCCAACACATGGTTATCATGGTTCTGTTTTATCTACGCAATTAAAAATTTCCGGCGTCGATGTTTTTTCTGCAGGAGACTTTAAACAAGATGATTCCACGAAATCTGTTCATTATCGAAATGACATGGAAGGTATTTATAAAAAAATAGTGTTTCGCAAGAATAAAGCAATCGGGGCGGTTCTTTATGGGGATGTAAAAGACGGGCCAAAGTTGAGAGATGCCATCATTAAACAAAAAGTGTTGTCCGACCGTGATAAAACACAGTTACTCGATACTGCGGGTTCAGGTGATACATTCCTGGCTGAATTATCACCAGATGCTGAAATTTGCACCTGCAATCATGTTTCCAAAGGTGATATTATCCACGCTGTTCAAAACGAGTCGCTTACTACTTGCGAGGAGGTAAAAACATGCACAAAAGCTTCCAGTTCCTGTGGAGGTTGTAAACCTTTGGTGTCCGACCTGCTCACCTATATCCATAGTGCTCAGTTTGAGGAAGAAGCGATATCCATGTCTTTATGTCCATGTACTACCTTGGCAGAAGATGAGGTAGTGAATGCGATCCAAAGGGATCACCTTAAAGGAGTACAGGAAGTTATAAAAACTCTAAATTGGAAAACAAAGACGGGATGTTCCGTTTGCCGTTCTGCTATTGCCTATCATCTGGATGTGACTTCTACCAATGGTAGCTGCCAAAAACAAGCAAGCGATACGGACAATAGTGAACAAGAGCTGGTTCAGACTGATGGAGAATATGCAATCATCCCACAGATTTATGGCGGGGTTCTTAATCCTCGTCAGCTAAGGAAACTGGCTGACCTGGCAGACACATACCCCCACGCTCGTTTTGCCCTTTCTTCAGACCAGCGAATTCATATCCATGGTATGAAAAGAGAAGAGTGGAATAGAGCAAGAGTTTTACTCGACATGCCTGTTCTGCAATTAGGTACGCATCGTGTCGGTACCGTTCAAACCAGCATAAATAGCTACGGATGTTCGTGTGACAAAAGCCGGGCAATTCAACTCGCTGCTGTGTTAGATGAACAGACAGAGCGTTTAAAGATTCCAGCTCCTACAAAAATTGCTGTCTTTCATTGTGTCCACGCAAAAGCCGCCGATGATGCAAGGGATATCAATATTGTCAAAGCAGAAAGGGGCTGGGAATTATATGTTGGGGAGGCGAATGGGGCCAGCATACGTTCCATCAATTTACTTTGTGTGGTCACAACAGTTGAAGAAGCTGGAGAGATGGTAATGGCATTAATGCAATATTACCTTCAGTCAGCCAACTATCTTGAAAAAGTCTCCCCCTGGCTTTCTCGTGTGGGACTGTACCATATAAGGGAAGTTTTATTCGATGAAGAATTACGAGGATATCTGCTGGGAAATAACAACCTTGGCGGTTTAAACAAAAAACAATTGATCCATAGTTGAAAGAAAAAAGAGTAAAGGATGATCGGTTTGACTGAGCTAATGCTGAAGTACTTTCGAAATAAACATCAGAAAGTGCAATCCGAAAAGGTTTACGACACGCAATGTCCTTTTTGCAGTATGCAATGCAAAATGCAACTTGTCGAGCAGCGTGTCGTTTCTAGGAAAATTTATAAAACTATAGGAAAAGATAATCCAACCACGAAAGGGAGGTTGTGCATCAAGGGGAAAAATGCCCACCAGCATGCCCTGCATCAGAAACGAATCACCCAGCCCTTGTTGAAGGTGAAGGGAGAATACCAGCCGATTTCATGGAAGGAAGCTTTGGAGCATATCTGCAAAAATTTTACGGACATACAGCAATTGGCCGGTAATGATGCACTATCGGTTTATGGCAGTGCTTCGCTTACCAATGAGGAGGCTTATTTATTAGGTAAGTTTGCGCGTGTAGGTTTAAACACCAGGTATATCGATTATAATGGGCGTTTATGTATGGCTGCAGCAGCTACAGCCGCTAATCAGACGTTCGGTATTGATCGTGGATTCACGAATACCTTAGAGGAGATTCCGCATACCCGCTGCATCATCCTTGCGGGCACCAACATAGCGGAATGCCAGCCAACGATTATGCCTTACTTTGACCAGGCGAAGGAGAATGGTGCCTATATCATTGCCATTGATCCTAGAGAAACAGCAACGACTTCCATAGCTGATATGCACTTAAAAAACAAACCAGGTACAGACGCCACTTTGGCTAATGGCCTATTAAAAATAATCATTGAAAAAGGGTTGATCGATCAAACATTTATAGAAGGCCGGGTTGATGGCTTTGAAAAGGTGGCAGACCGACTTTCTTCTATTAAACTATCTGAAGTATCGGAAGTGACGGGGGTTTCGGAGGAGGACTTATACTTGACTGCAGAAATCTTTGGTGAAGAAGAATCCGGGATGATCTTCACCGCCAGGGGGGTTGAACAGCAGACAGATGGGACAGCTGCTGTTCGGGCCTTTTTAAATATTCTGCTTGCGACAGGGAAAGTCGGCAAACCCTACTCCGGTTATGGCGCAATTACCGGGCAAGGAAACGGCCAGGGCGCAAGGGAACATGGACAGAAATCAGATCAGCTCCCTGGATATCGTTCCATTGAAAATAAAAAAGACCGTGCTCATATTTCACAAATTTGGGGGATTAAAGAATCTGAGTTGCCGGGAAAAGGAGTCTCCGCTTATGAAATGTTCAAGAAGGCCGATCAGGAATCGATCAAGGGAATGTTCATCATGTGTTCCAATCCGGTAATCTCCCATCCCAATTCTAATTTAATCGAACGATCATTAAAGAAGCTTAAGTTTCTGGTCGTTGCCGATTTATTCCTTTCAGAGACTGCGAGATTAGCAGATTTGGTCCTGCCGGCATCTTCGTATCTGGAAGATCAAGGAACTATGACGAATGTCGAAGGGCGGGTGACCTTGAGAGAAGCGAACCGCCCTATTCCGGGGGAAGCGAAGCATGACTGGCAGATTATCTGTGAAATAGCAAAGGCAATGGGGAAGGGAGACTACTTTTCTTTTACCACAGCTGAAGAAATTTTTGATGAACTGAGAAAAGCCAGTCGTGGAGGCAAGGCAGATTATTATGGGATGACCTATGAAAAATTGAGGAAGGAAAACGGTGTGCTTTGGCCCTGTCCTGATTACGAGCATCAAGGCACGAAGCGATTATTTGAAACAACTTTTGAGCACAAGGATGGGAAAGCGAAGATGGCTATTCCTATGGCTGCTGATGTAGAAAAGGAAGTCAAGAATGATGATTTCCCGCTGATTTTAACGACAGGTCGTGTAATGGCCCACTATTTAACTGGCGAACAAACAAGGAAAAGTACTACTTTGGCAGCCAGAGAGTTTGAATCATTTATGGAAATTCACCCGGAAACAGCAGCTAAATACTCTATTGAAGATCATTCACTTGTGAAAATCGAGTCACAGCGAGGAAGCATCGTCGTAAGGAACAGGTGCTCAGAAAAAATAAGGAAGGATACAGTCTTCGTACCTTTCCATTGGACAGGGGGGCAAAATGTGAATCGCCTTGTTTCTGATAAGCTTGATCCTGATTCACACATGCCTGCCTTTAAAGTAACCGCTGTAAAGATAACACCTGTGCTGAGTTAACTTGCTCGAATGGCATAAGGAAAAATAAATACGTTCAATCGGAAGGTGGATGACGTGCAAGAAATCTATGAAGGGAATCGAAAGGTGCTTATCATGTCCACACTGGCCTTTTTTATCAGTGTCATGGTCTGGTTCAATTTGGCTCCGTTGAGTTCCATTATTATGGAACAACTGGGGATTACCAAGGAAGAAATTGGCGTCTTAATGCTGGTCAACCTCTCCTTAGCAATCCCTGCGAGAATTTTTATGGGACGGTTGGTGGACAGGTTCGGTCCAAAACGGGTATTTGCTGTACTGCTTGTCGTTATGAGTGTACCCTGTTTTATTTTTGCTTTAAGCAGTTCCTACTGGCAGCTGCTCATCTCCAGGTTATTTTTAGGGATTATCGGCGCCAGTTTCGTAGTGGGAATTCGAATGCTGGCAGAATGGTTTCCTGAGCATCAAGCTGGCTTCGTTCAGGGGATTTATGCCGGCTGGGGGAATTTCGGCTCAGCAATCGCTTCGTTTAGCCTCCCTGTACTAGCTTTATTATTTGGAGGAGACAATGGTTGGAGATATGCGGTTGCAGCTACCGGATTACTCGCCTTAATCTATGGACTAGTTTTTTATCGTCAAGTGGAAGACACCCCTCCCAATAAGGTCTTCAAGCGTTCCAAATCTTCAGGGGTAATGGAAGTCACCAGCTTCTCAGATCTTATCATTCTTCTATTCATTTCATTGCCTATTTATGGGGGGATGGGCATCCTTGTATGGTCATTGCAGCAGGCCGGATTACTGGCTAAAGGAGCAGCAATTGGGTTTTATGCTTTATTAGCAATTCTCTACCTGGTTCATGCCCGGAAAATATGGGTGAAAAACATAGCCTATTTAAAGGCTGAAATACATGAGTCAGAAAAATACTCGATGCTGCAGGTAAGTATATTGAGCCTTGGCTACTTTGCAACATTTGGGGGAGAACTAGCCGTCATCTCGATGCTGCCGATGTTTTTTCTGGATACCTATTCTTTAGGTACCGTTGCAGCAGGAATGATAGCCAGCAGTTTTGCTTTCACAAATTTGGTTGCACGACCGGCAGGAGGGTGGCTCAGTGATCGTTTTGGACGGAAACGAATACTTATGAGCTTATTATTTTTGTTAGGGGTCCTTTATTTTGCGATGTCTGCTTTAAAGGGGGAATGGTCGCTTTTTGCAGCCGTGGCGCTGACCATGTGCTGTTCGATGATTGGACAAGCGGCCTCTGGTTCTGTCTTTTCACTGGTCCCTTCCATTAATAAAAGTAAAACAGGTCAAATTGCGGGAATGGTAGGTGCTTACGGAAATATCGGCTCTGTTTGTTTTCTGGCGGTACTTAACATAACTTATCCTGCTTTATTTTTCGGAGTCATCGGCACTGCTGCACTCCTTTGTTTTGCCCTATCATTTTTTATCAAAGAGTCGCCCCAGGTCTACTCTACGGACAGTCAATATATTGCGGAACGAAACTATCGCTTGAAAGTTGAACAAAATATATGAACCTTTAGCAAAAGTGTGTGAGGTTTTCTTACATGAGAATTGTACGTTAGTATCACACCCATTAAAATGATAATTATTCTAAAAATTATTACTATTCGGAGGTTTTTACTACATGTCCAAACAAAGGCTGGTACTTATCGGGAACGGAATGGCGGGTGTCCGGGCGATCGAGGAAGTTCTTCAATCAACACCGGATCAATTTGATATTACTGTTTTTGGAAGTGAACCATATCCCAATTATAACCGGATCGAACTATCTAAAGTTCTGCAGGGAGATACGGAAATCCATGACATCACGTTGAATAGCTGGCAGTGGTATGAAGACAACAATATTAAACTGTATCCAGGCGAAACCGTCCTGGAAATCGATAAAGAAAAACAAATAGTAAGGACGGATAAAGGCCGCGAATCAGCTTATGACAAACTAATCATTGCAACCGGGTCACTGCCCTTCATGCTGCCGCTGCCTGGAGCAGATAAAGAAGGTGTAACTGCGTTCCGGGATATTAAAGACTGCGAAAAAATGATTGAATGTTCTAATCACTACAAAAAGGCGGTCGTCATTGGTGGAGGTCTGCTCGGCTTAGAGGCGGCGCGCGGTTTATTGAATCTTGGAATGGAAGTTGATGTCGTCCACCTGGCAGACTATCTGATGGAACGGCAATTAGATAAGACAGCCGGTAAAATGCTGCAAAAAGAATTGGAAAAGCAAGGGATGAATTTTCTTTTGGAAAAGCAATCAGAGGAAATCATTGGGACGGATCGCGTTGAGGGACTCAAGTTCAAAGATGGACAACAGATTGAGGCTGATTTGATTGTTATGGCAGTGGGGATCCGGCCGAATATTTCTTTGGCGAAAGAAAGTGGAATTCCTGTCAATCGCGGGATCATAGTCAATGATTATTTAGAAACAGAAGTGCCAAACATATTTGCAGTCGGGGAATGTGCGGAGCATAGAGAAATGGTTTATGGGCTGGTAGCACCGTTGTATCAACAGGGAAAGGAAATGGCCAAGCGGATATGCGGCATAGAGGGAGATGGCTATCAGGGTTCTGTTTTATCTACCCAGTTGAAGGTCTCGGGTGTCGATGTCTTTTCAACAGGTAAAATCAATGAAGATGAACATACCAAGTCGCTGAAACTTTTCGATGAATGGAATGGTACCTATAAGAAAGTCCTGGTAGATGAAGGGAAAGTTACCGGGGCAGTACTTTTCGGAGATACGAGCGATGGCAACAGGTTATTGAGCCTAATCAATAAAGGGGCGTCAATAGAAGAATATACGGAATCCGGACGTTCTGAGGAAGCAGGAGCTGATCTAATTTCCAGTATGCCGGATGAAGAAATCATCTGCGGTTGTAATGGTGTGACGAAAGGGACGATTATTGAAGCCATACACAACCAGGGGTTGGCAACAGTCGAACAGGTCAAAGGCTGTACAAGTGCTTCCCGCTCTTGTGGTGGGTGTAAATCCTTAGTTTCTGATTTGCTCGAGCATACCTTGGGAGATGACTATGACCAAAACCAGAAAGAATCAATCTGTACTTGTACTACCTTATCAAGGGATGAAGTGATCGAGGAAATAAAAATGAAAGGCTTGACGCATACAAGAGAAGTCATGAATGTATTAGGCTGGAAATCAGAAGAAGGCTGTTCTAAATGTAAGCCGGCATTGAACTATTATCTTGGTATGCTTAAGCCGACTGAATATGAAGATGAAAAAGAATCACGGTTTGTCAATGAACGTCTCCACGCGAATATTCAAAATGACGGGACATATTCAGTCGTACCACGCATGTATGGTGGAGTGACAAATGCTGAGGATCTACGGAAAATTGCCGATGTGGCCGATAAATATGAAGTGAAAATGATCAAAGTTACTGGTGGGCAGCGTCTTGATTTACTTGGAGTTAAAAAACAAGACCTTCCAAATATCTGGTCAGAGCTTGATATGCCTTCAGGTTCTGCTTATGCAAAAGGGCTACGGACTGTGAAAACTTGTGTCGGTGCAGACTTTTGCCGGTTCGGAACGCAGGATTCGATCGGTCTGGGAATCAAGATGGAGAAAAAGTTTGAAGGACTGAATACACCCCATAAAGTAAAAATGAGTGTATCTGCCTGTCCAAGAAACTGCGCGGAAGGGTCAGTGAAAGATGTCGGTATCGTCGGGCTGGATGGTGAATTTGAAATTTATGTAGGTGGCAACGGCGGTACCCATATGAGAAAAGCAGAACTCTTGTATAAGGTGAAAACAGAGGAAGAAGTGATTGCTGTTACAGCCGCCTTTTTACAATATTATCGTGAAAGTGCCAATTACCTGGAACGGACTTCTGCCTGGGTAGAACGTGTCGGGTTAGACCATATTAGATCTGTATTAGATGAAAAGCAAACGTTCATGGAATTGAATCATCGCATGGATGAAGCATTATCCGTTGTACAGGACCCGTGGAAAGAAGCGATCGAGGATAATCGCCTCCTTCGTGAGCTTTATCAAAATGTAAAAATACCAGCAGGATCAAATTAAACCGGGGAGGAAACCATTGATGGAAAAGCTATTAAGTAAAGTATTCGTATCAAAGCTGGAAGACCTTCCAGAAAAATTAGGGAAGACTGTGATAATCGGGGAATTAGAGCTGGCTGTATTCAAACTCGAAGATGGAAAGGTACGGGCAATCGAAAATCGCTGTCCTCATAAAGGCGGTGTTCTTGCAGAGGGTATGGTGAGTGGGGAGCATGTATTTTGTCCAATGCATGACTGGAAAATCAGTACGCGAAGCGGGAAGGTTCAGGAACCTGACACTGGCTGCGTACAAACCTATGAAACTGAAGTAAAGAAAAATGAAGTGTACGTCATTGTTCCCGGAAAGTAACTGCTAGGTATTTTATTATGGCAAGAACAAGTATTACGGAGGAGGAGCCAAATGGCACAGGTATATTTAGTTGGAGCAGGTCCTGGAGATCCAGACTTAATCACTTTAAAAGCAATAAAATGTATTCAGCAGGCAGATGTCATCTTATATGATCGGTTAGTGAATGAGCAGTTATTGGAAGAGACAAAAACCGGTGCAGAGCTGGTCTTTTGTGGAAAGCATCCTAAATTTCATAGGTTAAAACAGGAAACCATTAATTATTTATTAGTGAAATATGCGAAACAAGGTAAAAAAGTGACACGCTTAAAAGGGGGAGACCCATTTGTATTTGGAAGAGGGGCCGAAGAAGCGGAAGCGCTGGCAAAACAAGGTATATCGTTTGAAGTCGTCCCTGGAATTACATCTGGCATAGCTGCACCCGCCTATGCTGGTATCCCAGTCACCCATAGAGACATTAGCAGCTCCTTTGCCGTTGTTGCTGGTCATCGCTGCAAAGGGAAGCATGAGGAAATTGATTGGAATAACCTATCCAAAAGCGTTGACACACTGGCTATCTATATGGGTGTTAGTAATTTACCATATATATGTGATCAATTGCTCCAACATGAGAAAAAGCCGGAGACTCCTGTTGCTGTCATCCAGCAAGGCACAACAGAAGAACAAAAAGTTGTTACAGGTACTCTTTCTACCATTATAAATGAAGTAGAAAGAGCAGCTATCCGTAATCCTGCTATGATCATAATAGGAGAAGTCGTCCATTTCCGGGAGCGCATCCAGTCGTTTAGTCTCATGCATCAGAATGATTATGAACTTGAAGCAGCTGAAGCCTAACAGTCAGAGGAGATGTTTAATGATGCAAGCTGTCCTATTTGCTGGTCACGGCAGCAGGAGGAAAGAAGCGGCAGAACAAGCTGTGAACTACATGGAAAAAACGATGGAATTGATGGATGTTCCTATCCTGGAGAATTGTTTCCTTGAACTGGCAAAACCTGACGTCTATCAGGGGGTGGAGCGCTGCATCGCAAGGGGAGCAACTAGGATAGCGGTAGTTCCTGTGCTGCTACTGAAAGCAGGACATGCTAAACAAGATATTCCTCAACTAATTAATCGGATGGAGGAGAAGTACCCTGAAGTTCAGTTCTCTTACGGTGATGTTCTTGGTGTCAATAAAAAAATCATGGATGTGCTGGTCGAGAGGATCAGTGAACAGGGGGAGGCTGGTCCGGAAGCGGAGATATTGTTAGTAGGAAGAGGAAGCAGTGATCAGGAATCTGTTCGGGATATCAAGAAAATTGCCTACTTATTAAAGAAAAAGGTACCTGTTAAAACAGTCGAAGTTTGTTTCCTGGCAGCGGCAGAACCACGGTTCGAGAAAAAATTGTCAGAATTAGCTCAAAGAGGTGCCTCCCATGTGTTTATCCTGCCCTATCTCCTCTTTACAGGTGTACTGATGACAAGGATT
The DNA here is from genome assembly GCF_900176565.1 of Thalassobacillus devorans. GTDB lineage: Bacteria > Bacillota > Bacilli > Bacillales > Halobacillaceae > Thalassobacillus > Thalassobacillus devorans_A. The sequence continues at coordinate 373,012 of NZ_FXEH01000005.1, read as the reverse complement.
TCCAAGGCAGTGGAGGAAATTTCTCTTACAAAGATGCAGGATTTTATTGTATGTGATTATATAGGCAGCCATCCTAACCTGTGTAAACTATTGAAAGAAAGAGGAAGGGAGGCAGTTCAAAAAAAGAGAATACCAGTCTGAAAACAAAACAATATGAAGCAGCCAACCCCGTGTCCTTCCAAAAATTGGAGGGTTCCGGGGTATTTCTGTTAGTTTCTACTGGCAACTTCGCGCAACAGGTTGGATCGAATGGTTTCTTTTGTTTCTTCGTATTGTGCTTTCAAATTATCAGCATCGGTTGTACTATACCCGTTGACTTTCAATTCTTCTTGATACTCGTTATAGATTTGAAGGAAAGCTTCATCCGTCTTACCTTCCAATTCCTGTGCTGCTTTTGTGTATTTCTGATATAGCTGAATAAGCGAGACCTCTTTACCGCTTTCGATTTGTTCTTGGTAATCAGTTACCGCGTCCTGGATGAGCTGGTCAACCTGAACGTTGACTTGCTTTTCCAGCTCATCAAATTTCGGCTCGAAATTATCTTTAATTGTCTCTTTCGTAATTTCTTCCTCTAGTGATTTGTTTTCGTAATCAACGCTTCTGAATGGCTTCTCTGTAATTGGTCCATCCGATTGTATGACCTTTTGGACGCCTATATCATAATCATGCTGAAGAATGTCCTGAGAATCATTCTCCATTGTCTCTTCCGGCACTTTTACCATTAATAATAGTAAAGATCCAATTGAAACAAGGACAACTATAAAAGATACCAATGCCAGCAACCCTCTTAATTTATTCATCATTCACCCCACCTGCCATAGCTCAAATAGTATTATCACAAGTATGGGTAAATTAGATAGAAAATAAACACCCCAGGTCCTCCAGAAAATGGATTATTGCTTTTACAAGATTCGACTAATTAAGTATAATGTAATGGTGGTTTTATATTTAGTTAATGAGGTGGACGAATGAGAAGTCGTAAAGATCAAAAGAAAAAGCAGCGGAAAAAAGGCAAGTGGTGGAAGGTAACTTTACTGGTCATGCTCCTGATTTTAATAGGAGTGGGAGCCTATGCTTTTTCGATTTATAGTAATGTGAAAAACACAGTCGATAAAGATTTACATGAACCTGTTTCCTCTATTGATAATGATCTTACAAAGAAAAAAGTAGAGAGCAAAGAATCTCTTAATATATTATTACTTGGTGTCGATGAACGAAACTATGATAAAGGCCGTTCGGATACGATGATTGTCCTGACGCTTGACCCGGACAATGACCGGATGCAAATGGTCAGCATCCCACGGGACACACGTACCGAGATTGTAGGTAGAGGTACCGAGGATAAAATTAACCATGCCTATGCTTTTGGTGGCAGTGATATGTCCGTTGATACAGTAGAAAACTTCCTCGATATCGAACTCGATTATTATGTCAGGATGAATATGGAAGGCCTCGAACAGCTTGTTGATGCTGTAGGAGGAATTACCGTCAATAATAATATGGCGTTCAAACAGGACGGCATTACGTTCTCGGAAGGACAGCTTGATTTGAATGGGAAAGAAGCTCTCTCTTATGTAAGGATGAGAAAAAATGACCCTCAGGGGGACGCCGGACGCAATGAAAGGCAGCGTCAAGTCATCGAAGGGGTCATCGAAAAAGGTGCCAGCATCGGCGGTGTCAATAAAATTGGCGATATCATGGACGTACTTGGTTCTAATGTAAGTACCAACATGGACTTTTCTGATATGAGAAAACTGGGAACAGATTATCGAAGTGCCCGCAAAAATACAGAAACCTATCAAATGCAGGGCAGTGGTACGAACATCGGTGGAATCTACTATTTGATTGTTCCGGATGAAGAAGTACAAAAAGTTAATGGAATGATAGAGGATTATCAATCTTAATTTAATCGAGCAGGAAACTCATTGAGTTTCCTGCTCGATTTTTTAGTTTGCGAAAGTTAAAGGGAATTCTTATCGTCGCTTTTCTTCATTCTTAGCAAAGAAATCCAGATCAGCTAAGCTATTCTATTAGTTTTTGTAGTATAAAAGCCTCTGCTTTTATTAATAGCCAGATTATATTAAAAAAATCGGGTTTATAAACTAACTTTCTTCCAGAAAATTAAAAAATATAAATAAAAATCCAGAAATCGATTAAGAGAATATTAAATATATTACATAGGTTAGTAAGAAATATTTATATTCTGTAATAGGGGTATTCATTTTACAGGATTATATTGAAGCCGATGATTTTCACTCATATAATTAACGTGGAATTAGCCAGGCAACTTTAAGTTAGGAGAGATCCCGTTGAAGAAAGTTATATTTTTATCTTTCCCTTTTTTAATGATAGGATTGACGTTCGCAGCTATGTTTGAAGTGAAAAGAGCGGACACGCCATACAGTCAAGAGACAAAACAGATGGAAGAGTACATAGAAGAAGCGGCAGAGAGTGTAAAGCCTACGGATGGAGCGGCAGCAACTATCGAAGAGATCGACATGGATGCAATCCAACAAACAAGTGCAAATGAAGCACCGTCTTATACCGTAGAAAAACAAAAAGGTACCGTTTCAGTATTTGATGATCAGGATAATAAGGTGTTTGAAACAACATTGGAAGACTGGAACAAGAACAAAGGTTATTATCACGAAAAATACCGAATTGAAGAATAGAAGGGATATATGTTGCCTGCCTTGAAATGAATGTTTCTTTAAGGTGGGTATTTTGTTTTGGGTGACTGGGTCTATATGATTGTTTATTACATAGGACATTGTAAATGGGTTAGAGGCAGCCTATGGATAAAAGGATTCGCTACTGATTGTCGAAACTTGTAGATATAACAAGTATTGGTAGTCTATCATGCTTATTTTGTCATATACTGTGTTATAAATCTTCTGAATATTCTATAATTAACTGGAAGCAACTAGAAATTTGGGGGAGGAACACAGAATGTTAAACAAGAAATTTCTATCATCCGCTGCAGCTTCCTTGTTGTTAGTTTCTGGACTGACAACAGGGCTTGCGGGCGGAGGAGCAAGTGACGTAGAGGCATCCAATGATTATAATCTGGAACCGGCGCATTATGTTCCGGCCACACCGGAACTTGCTGAACAAGCGAAAGAAGCTGGCATTGATATTTCAAAACATGATCCAGCTGAAAAGTTTGCCAATAAAGGTTCGAAATTTGAACAGGCTGCCGGAGACCATGTGGCTTACCAGAAGGCAGAAGGAGAAGTTCCGATGCTTGTCCTGCTTGCTAAATATCCGAAGGGTGACCAGCCGAAAGGGGCGCTGGATGAGCCTGTACAAGCTAAATACTTGAATGATCTCATCTTTGGGGACGTATATAATCCGTATGAGATGGATGTATTTAAGGAATATGCCGAGTTTGAAGGAGAAAAAGTTCCAACTAACAGTACCATGCAAAATATCTATAAAGAATCCAGTTATGGGAAAGTCGAACTGACTACATATGACGATATGACAGATATCGGCTGGGTGGAGTTGCCTCAAGGAGCTTCATACTACCTTGATCAGACTGGTGAGTATGCGAACGGCGGCGAATATAAATATGGAAATGACAATGGTTATGCCCATATGGGAGAGCTGGTCCGTGATTTATTGAAAGCAGCTGATCCTCATGTTGACTTTTCCAAATATGCGGAAAACGGAAAAGTGCCGAATATATTTGTAGTTCATGAAGGTACAGGAGCAGAATTCAGCCGTGATTCTGCACAGGTTTGGTCTCACAAATGGGGAGTTTTAAGTGCCTTGTACTATGGTCCATATTACGACGATGGTGTATTCGCTCCTGACGCAGAGGGAATGTCTGAGGCTGAATGGATCAAGAAGACAACAGAAGAAGAGCTTACTTATGATGGCGTAGTTGTCAATAACTATACCGTCGAGCCGGCAATCGGTGGAAACGTAGCTGGTTATGACTTTGCAAATGACGCGTACAAGGAAGAATTGGTAGCAGGACCTTATCCGGCACAGCCTGGCGTATTCGCTCATGAATTTGGCCATGCGCTAGGGTTGCCTGACTTCTATGACACAGAATACACTTCAGAAGGCGTCGGAAACTTCTCGATGATGGCGGGTGGTTCCTGGATGCGTTACCCAAATGATGCAGCGTATTCCGGAAATTCACCGACCGGTTTTGATCCATTTTCTAAGATGTTCTTAGGCTGGCTGGAACCGAAAGAAGTTACACCAGAAGATGGCGTCCAGGAATTGACGCTTGGGCCAGTTAACGAATACGAAGATGTTGTAAAGATGGACGTACCTGGATCTAACGGTACCGAATACTTCCTTTTTGAAAATGTACAGCAGGAAGGCTTCAATAAAGGACTGGCACGTGTTGGTGAAAACGCGGAAGGCCTGGTTGCCTGGCATGTTGATGAAAATGTCATTAACAAATATCAGACAGCTGGCCTGCGTCCTAACAACGTTGAAAACTGGATGAACAAACGCTTCCAGTACAATCAATCGGCAACAGCTTCTGATGGAACGTTGATCACGCATTATGGATTGTCTGTATTGCAGGCAGATGGAGAATATGACCTGGAGCGTAATAACAACCGTGGTGACGAAGCTGACTTCTTCACTACTGGCGATCAAATCACTCCGAATTCAGGAAATGTTCATTCAGGATCCTATTACTTCTGGAGAGAAGATAATCCTGTACCAGCTGATTCCGGCATCCATGTCACTGACATCCAGCAAAATGAAGATGGCTCTATTACAGCTAAATTCTTCTATGAGTTTCCGGGAGATAAAGGAAAAAAGTAAATAATTCAGCATCAAGGCCAGGCGGAATTTGACGCCTGGCCTTTCATTTTGAATGGGAACTTAACTTTTTAATAATTCTGTCGAAATATAAGATAAAAGCATTATCTATTAAGACAGGTTATAATAGAGTTGAAAAGGAGGTGGAAAGTTAATGGAAATGAATAAAGAAACAGTTGCTATCGTGGCAACTGTCTTCTTGACAATTGGACTGGTGGTTAGCAGTTTCTTTATTGTCAAAAGCATTCAAGATGGGCGGACGGTTCTAACGGCCCAGTCAAATTATCAACTTCCACGTGAAGCAAATATACATAGGGAAAAAGAATACAACTATGAATTACATACACGTATAATTGATGAAGATTTTTTTGTTGATGAGGAAGAAGAAACTTCTGGAGAAAATTTAGAAACTGAAGATACTCTGTTGGAGGAGGGTGTAGAGGAAGAGAGTGAAATAATAGTAGAAGAAGAATCTAATGGAACTTCCACCTGGGAATCAAATACCACTACTACTAATTCAGAAACGAGCACCTCAAGTTCTGGCTCGACTTCCATACCTGCCAGTTCTAGTAATTCTGGTAATTCAAATAAATCCTCATCGACAGATCCTGATAGAAGCAAAAATAATGGGAAGAAATCCACTGAGGAAGATAAGATAGAAAATAAGGAAGAAAAAGATACTAATACAGGGAATAAAGAAGAAAATCCTGTGCAAAAAGAAGAAGATAAAAAAGAAACAGTGGTCGATGATGGTCCTTTAACTGAGGAAGAAAAAGATAACTTGGAAAAAGATAAAGAGGATGAAGAGGAAAAAGAAAAGAGGGAGTATGACCAAAACGGAGACTTAGAAGAAGAGTCCGAAGAAAATGCTGAATAACTCAAAAAAATTAGTGAAATTCAAAAGAGGAGGCTCGGAAATGTTAGCACCAGCAGAGCTGGAAGTTGAAATTGAAAAGTTAAGACAAAAGATGTACGGGCTATATAAGAACAATCCCTCCGACCCTCAGCTCGTCTCAGTCTCCCAGGCTTTGGATGAATTGCTAAACAGATGGCAGTATATGAATCACGGAATATAAAAACATTAGAAAACAGCCGACGGTATTAAACCATCGGCTGTTTTCTAGTTTTCATCATGGCTGCTTATCTGCAACGTTACTTTATCGACACCGAGCACGCGTGCTGCTTCAATCATGTTTTTCGCTTTTGCCTCTGCTTGTTCAAGAGATAGATTAGCTGTTGTAATTTCAAAAGAAGGCGTTGCGATATTGTTTTGTTTTTGCTCAGAGACCTTTGAAGTATTTAATTGCACATCATTTGGTGCTTTTGCCTTATCTTCAGAAGTTACGAAGGACACCATTTCCTGTACATTGTTTTTGTATCGCTTTCCGCGGATTTTTCGGCCATGGTAGACTACATTGGAGTAGGGACAGCCTGTTTCTGCAGCAATCTGGCGGTAGTTTTTGTCTGATTCTTCGAGGAGTTGTTTGACTTGGTTGAGGTCATAATCGTATTTTTTGTTACCCTTTGCCATTTGAATGCTCCTTTATAATTTTTTATAAAATGTAATAGTATTATTTTATCATAAACGAATTTTTTATATTTGTCATATTAATTTTTTCGACAGATTGCAACTGGTAAATAATTAATATTGTAGAAAATTTTTTGAGGATAGACATGCTATTATCGACCAGCATAACAAGGTGCATCTCATAGATGGGATAAATGTATTAGTTTTTAAAGAAGTTAGGTAATACGAAAATATGAAAATGGAAGGAGAGGATTTAGGCGGAATCTGTCGAAATGGTTAGGGAGAAGGAGTGATGGTGCGATGTCATTGTCGTTTTCACTACAAACAATCGTGATGCCGAATGGAGAGCCTTTAATATTTGACCATGGCTCATTGATTGTTCATGAAGAAAATAATAAGAATTGGTTTGTTATGGTGAATCATGCTGCTGTAACGGAGGAAACGAAGCAGTTATTTGCTGATAAAGAGGAATTTGAAATTACGATGGTTACCTGGGAGTCTACTGTGTTTATAGGGAAAGTGAAGATTAAAAATTTGTATGAGGAAGATGCATACATGGACGGGCGTGCTCCCCTCCAGGAACCGGTCCAGCGTGTAATTGAGCTGGATGGAGAGAAAATTGCTTTTTAATACGTCACACCCCGGGTCCTCCAGAATCTGGAGGACCCGGGGTGTGTTGTTGTGATGGACATTCGGGTGTATTTGCAATAATATGTACATAGATTCCATTGGTATGGAGGAAAAGTTTTATGACAACGATCAATGATATTGCAAAAATGGCAAATGTATCACGCACAACGGTCAGTCGAGTGTTAAATAATAATGGGTACGTCAGTGAATCGGCTCGCAAAAGAGTTATGAAAGTAGTAGAGGAAACGGGATATATTCCCAGTGTGTCCGCTAAATCATTGCGTACCAAACGTTCCGGTGTCATCGGAGTCATCCTTCCTAAAATCAGTACGGAAACAGCCAGCCGGGTGGTGGGAGGCATCAATGAAGTAGTCTCCAAAGAAGGCTTCCAGATTCTTTTGACAGATACAGAATTAAATCACGAGAAAGAAATCGAGTATATCCGTCTTCTCCAAAGCCGCCATGTTGATGGCATTATCTTATTAGCAACGAACGTCAACGATCGTTTGCTGCATGCAATTGAGGAGTCGAAACTTCCATTTATTTCCCTTGGTCAGGAACTTCCTGGAGTCACTTCCATCGTTTATGATGATTACCACGCAGCGGTTGATATGACAACTATGATTCTTCAAAAAGGCCATGAAAAAATAGCCTATATCGGTGTCGGGGAAGAAGATCCTGCGGTTGGTGTGCTTCGAAAAAAAGGATTTATGGATACGATGGAGAAAGCCGGGATTACCGTCGAAGAAAACTGGTGCAGTTACGGTGATTTCAGTATAGAATCCGGTTACGAAAGTATGAAACAAATCATTAATAGCAACCGTGAAAATCCCCCCACAGCAGCATTTGTGGTTACCGATCGTATGGCAATAGGTGCTATGGAATATTTGAAAGAACAGGGTTACCGCATTCCGGGAGATATCGCCATTACTGGTATTGGAGCAGCAGTTATGTCGAAGTATATTACTCCGCCTTTAACGACCATCGATTATTTCAACAAAGATGCCGGGAGCAAAGCAGCAGAATTGCTGCTTGAACAGTTGCAGGGTAAAAATACCAGAAAAAAAATCACGCAAAATTATAGACTGATTAAGAGAGATAGTGTATAGTACAAATCAACAAGCGATATGGAATCGATTACACACACATCTCTCTCTTTTTTTTAACAAAAATGTAAACCGCTTACATGGCTTTTATTTTTTTCGCTTATATGGAATCGATTCCCTAAATGTTGCTATTTTTTTTCGTGGGTGTGTAATCGATTACACAAAAGGATTACCAAAGGAGGATTTATACGATGGCTAGTAATGATCAAATTGCCAAAGAGGTACTTGAGGCAGTCGGAGGCGAAGAAAACGTTCAGTCTATTGCTCACTGTGCTACCCGGCTGCGGGTAATGGTCCATGATAAGGAAAAAGTGGATGTTGAGGCTGTGGAACGAATTGACAAGGTCAAAGGTGCTTTTTATAACTCTGGTCAATATCAAATTATCTTTGGAACTGGGACGGTCAATCGTATTTATGAAGAAATAACGAAATACAATGTGGATGGCACATCCAAATCAGAAATGAAGGAAGAAACAGCTAAGCAGGGGAACGCTTTCCAACGTGCGATTCGAACATTTGGCGATGTATTCGTCCCAATCATTCCTGTACTGGTAGCGACCGGTCTCTTCATGGGATTACGTGGACTTGTCATGCAAGAAGCGATTCTTTCGTTATTTGGCTTAACGCCTGAGAGCGTTCCGGAAAACTTCATTCTATTTACAGAAGTTTTGACAGATACGGCCTTTATCTTCTTACCAGCGCTTGTCGCCTGGTCGACCTTCCGTGTCTTCGGGGGAACACCGGTCATCGGTCTTGTGCTCGGTCTCATGCTGGTGTCCCCTGCTTTACCGAATGCCTGGGAAGTGGCATCCGGTGATGCATCGCCACTTACGTTTTTAGGCTTTATCCCGGTAGTCGGATATCAGGGATCGGTATTGCCCGCTTTCATCGCCGGTATCCTAGGGGCGAAGCTTGAAAAAGCGCTGCGTAAACGAATTCCAGAAGCACTTGATTTGATTCTTACGCCATTCTTAGTATTACTCGTTATGATCGCAGCGGCATTATTTGCAATTGGCCCGGTTTTCCATTCGGTAGAAAATTGGATTTTCGCTGGAACCATGTTCTTATTGGAACTGCCGTTCGGACTGAGTGGCCTTCTGATTGGCTTCTTCAATCAAATTATTGTTATCACTGGGGTTCATCACATCTTCAACTTTATGGAAATTCAATTGCTGGAACGGCTCGGTTTCAACCCATTCAACCCGATCATCACAGGTGCAATCGCAGCACAGGGTGGGGCCGCGCTTGCTGTCGGTGTTAAAACGAAATCCAAGAAGCTGAAAGCATTGTCTTATCCTTCAGCATTGTCTGCATTCTTAGGTATCACCGAGCCGGCTATCTTCGGTATCAACCTCCGCTATATGAAGCCATTTGTTATGGGATTAATCGGAGGCGGTGTATCCGGGTTCCTTGCTGCAATTATGGGATTGAAAGCAACTGGTATGGCGATTACGGTAATTCCAGGAACGTTGCTGTACTTGAATGGCCAGATTTTCGGGTACATTTTAGTCAATCTTGTTGCAATCGGGACAGCGTTTGTATTGACTTATCTGTTTGGATTCAACGATAAAATGGTAGACAACAAATAATAGAACACGAAGACCTGGGGCACGGTATCCTGGGTCTTCTTCCATTTATAGATTGGAAGGTTAGGAGAGTTCAGCTATGATGAATGACAAAGATTTGCGACAACAAGCCTATCAGGCGGTAGAAAAATCATTGAAAACAGCACAACAAGACCCATACCGCCAGGGGTTCCATATGACTCCCCCGGTCGGTCTCCTGAATGACCCGAATGGCTGGATCCAATGGCAAGGGAAGTACCACATGTATTTTCAGTGGATGCCATTTCATACTGGTCATGGAGCCAAATTATGGGGGCATTACAGTTCGGATAACCTGGTCGACTGGAAACTGGAGCCAATTGCACTGACACCAAGTGACTGGTTTGATAAAAACGGCTGCTATTCTGGAAGCTCCATTGATCACGATAATAAGTTAAAAGTTTTTTATACCGGAAATGTACGTAATGATAAAGGTGATCGGGAAACGTACCAGTGCCTGGCAGAATCAGATAATGGCATTGATTTTATAAAAAAGGGTGTTCAAGTTGAACTACCTGAGGGGTACACTGCTCATTTCCGTGATCCTAAAGTGTGGAACCATGATGGCAAATGGTATATGGTGATCGGCGCCCAGACTTTAGAAAAAGAAGGTACAGTAGCGTTCTTCGAATCCGATAATTTAGAAGAGTGGACACACAAAGGCGAACTGGCTGGGCCTGTTGACGGGCTCGGTTATATGTGGGAATGTCCAGATGCGTTTCAATTGGATGGTAAAGATGTATTGATTTTTTCCCCGCAGGGTGTCAAGGCGCAAGGAATTGATTTTAACAATCAGTACCAGACAGGTTATGTGATTGGGAAGATTGATTATGAAAATGGAAAAATGGAACATGGGGGTTTCACAGAATTAGACCGCGGCTTCGAATTTTATGCGCCTCAGTCAATGGTAGACGAGAAAGGGAGACGTCTTCTTGTCGGCTGGATGGGTGTACCGGATCAAGGTGAAGAGCATCATCCGACTATTAAGCATCATTGGATTCATAATTTGACGTTGCCACGGGAACTTAGATTGGAACAGGGGAACCTTTATCAGCTCCCGGTCGAGGAAATGAAGCAGTTGAGAGAAGAGAAACTATTCGAGCAGGCGGTTGGTTCTGAAATCTCTCATGATATCGCCCGCACTTCCGAACTCATAATCGAAACAGAAGGCTCCCTGGATCATTTGGAGCTTAAACTGTTTGACTTTCTTACCATGTCCTATAGTAAAGAAGAAGGGTATTTAACTTTGGAACGTCCGAACTTAGCATCAGAAGAAACGGAAAGACGGAGCTGCCGCTTAATCGAAGGGGTAAAACATGTGCAAGTGTTCATCGATCGTTCTTCCGTAGAAATTTTCATCAACAAGGGTAAAGAAGTCTTCACTACCCGAATGTTTGCTGATCCAGAGAAGCGACTCCTGAAAGTGAAACAGAAAGGAAAGGAACAACTCAAGTTGACAGCCTGGAAGTTGAAGGATAATTGCATCCAACAAGATATAAGTAACTGGTATAATAAATAATAGAAACTTTTACGGAAGGAAGAAAGTCTATGAAACTTGGTGCAATTGAAGCTGGTGGAACAAAGTTTGTTTGCGCAATCGGCGATGAAAAAGGCGAGGTCTTTGAGAAAACTATCATACCGACAGAAAAGCCGGAGATAACGATGCCGAAAGTCTATGAGTTTTTTGATAACGCAGGAATTGAACGGGTGGGGATCGGCAGCTTTGGGCCGATTGATTTGAATGAAGGAACAGGAACCTATGGAACGATTCAGAAGACCCCAAAGACGGATTGGATTGATTTCCCGTTGGCAGATGAAGTCAGTAAGCATACAGGGGTTCCTGTAGTAGTCGACACTGACGTTAACGTGGCAGCTTTATCTGAATCCCGATGGGGAAATGCCACGGATGTGAATTCCTGCCTTTATATTACGGTTGGTACTGGCATAGGCGCCGGGGCAATCGTAAATGGGGCAACGCTTAAAGGATTATCGCATCCGGAAATGGGGCATATTGCTCTTCGGCGGCATGAAAAAGATGATTTTGCCGGAACTTGCCCTTATCACGGCGAGTGTCTGGAAGGAATGGCAGCAGGACCTGCGATTGAACAACGTTGGGGAAAACCTGGTAAAGACTTAGCAGACAATGAGTTGGTATGGGAAATTGAATCCTATTATTTAGCGCAGGCAATCGTCAATTACATTTACATTTTGTCACCGGAACGTGTGATCATGGGCGGCGGGGTTATGCAGCAGACCCACTTGTTCGATTTAATCAGAAAAAATGTAGTGGACATGCTGAATGGCTATGTCAGCTCCCCGTTATTGACTCCGGATCGCGTTGATAACTATATTGTGCCACCTGGCTTAACTAATGAGGCTGGTATAAAAGGAGCTTTAATTTTAGCAGCTAAATAAACAAAAAGCGTGGAGGCACCCTCCACGCTTTTTGGTGGGGATCCGGGGATTCGTTTCAGCTTTTCTCTCCCTTCTGGAGAAAATGTTTGTTATAATAGCGACATATATCATCAAAAAAAGGGGTTTTATCATGGCAAAGAAGTTAATTTTTGGGCACAAAAATCCAGATACCGACACCATTACATCAGCGATTGTCTATGCTGATCTGAAGTCTAAAATCGGGGAAGATGTGGAACCGGTTCGCCTGGGCGAAGTGAATGGCGAAACGCAATTCGCACTTGAGCAGTTCGGTGTAGAAGCTCCTCGTCTTATCGAAAAGGCATCAGATGAAGTAGAGCAGGTGATCCTCGTCGATCACAACGAACGTCAGCAAAGTGTCGATGACATCGACCAGGTACAGGTAATGGAAGTCATCGATCATCACAGGATTGCTAACTTCGAAACACAAGGCCCGCTTTACTACCGCGCAGAGCCTGTAGGCTGTACTGCTACTATTTTAAATAAACTTTATAAGGAACATAATGTTGAAGTCAGCAAGCAAATGGCCGGACTGATGGTTTCTGCTATTGTCTCTGATTCTCTATTATTCAAATCGCCGACTTGTACGGAAGAAGATGTGGCTGCGGCAAAAGAATTGGAAAAAATCGCCGGAATTGATGCGGAAAAATACGGACTTGACATGCTGAAAGCAGGAGCGGATATCAGCGATAAAACAATGGCAGAGCTGATCAGCCTGGATGCTAAAAACTTTGACATGGGTGGAGCCAACGTAGAAGTTGCACAGGTTAATACGGTCGACACGAGCGAGGTACTCGAAAACCAGGCGGACATTGAAGCGGAAATGCAAAAAGCAATAGATGAAAAAGGTCTGGACTTGTTCGTGTTCGTCGTAACGGACATCCTTTCAAACGATTCTACTGCGGTAGTATTGGGAGATAAGTCCGCTGCTGTCGAAAAAGCCTTTGATGTGACTTTATCTGAAAACAAAGCAGTCCTCGAAGGCGTTGTTTCCCGTAAGAAACAAATTGTACCTCCATTGACAGAAGCTTTGTCTTCATAAAAAATCAGCTTCTCTTTCATTATGAAGGGGAAGCTTTTTTGCATTTCAAAGCATTTTAATACAAGTTCGATTTAACCTGTTTTATTTTGTTTTCTATCCATGACTTGTATCATTCCTATGGTGTAGTAAAATTCTTATTAACATACTATGACTTATCGACAAAAGGAGCAGAATTCATGTACAACGAACCTATTTTTTTAAAGCCTGTCTTCAAAGAAAGAATATGGGGAGGGACACAGCTGCACGAATTGTTCAACTATGACATTCCTTCCGATCAAACTGGAGAATGCTGGGGAATTTCAGCCCATGCGAATGGTCCGAATGAAATTATGAACGGCCCGCTCGCAGGTAAAACGCTAACGGAAGCGTGGGAGGAGAACAGGGAGCTGTTTGGCGATCAAGCAGGTGAAGAGTTTCCTTTACTGGTCAAAATTCTTGATGCGAAAAAAGACTTGTCTGTGCAGGTACATCCAGATGATACTTATGCACAGGAGAAAGAAAACGAAGCATATGGCAAGACAGAATGCTGGTATGTTATCGATTGTGAAGAAGGTGCTGAAATTGTCTTCGGCCACCATGCGACAACCCGTGAAGAATTACAGGCGATGGTAGAAAATGGTGAATGGGACAAACTTCTGCGAAAAGTAAAAGTTCATCCTGGTGATTTCTTTTATGTTCCGAGCGGTACGATCCACGCGATTGGAGCAGGTGTCCAGATTCTTGAAACCCAACAAAGTTCGGATATCACATACCGTGTCTATGACTATGATCGTGTCGGAGCTGATGGGAATAAAAGAGAGCTCCATCTAAATGAGTCATTAGAAGTAACTACTGTCCCACATGAAGATCCTCAGTTGGATCGTGAGTCGAGCAAAGACAAAGGCCTGAAGGAAGAGAGTCTGGTGAAGGCGGATTACTTCGGTGTTGTGCTGTGGGAACTGGACGGTCGCTCTCCTGAATTTCGATTTGAAAAGTATATTTTAGTTAGTGTCATTGAAGGAAAAGGAATGGTCAAAGTTGGCAATCAGCGTCATGCTATCAAAAAAGGGAGCCATTTCATTCTTCCAACAACGATGGAGCCGTTCGAGCTGGAAGGAAAGGCAAAAATGGTCGTTTCCTGGTCCAATATATAAGTAAAACCTCGAGGTGTAACCAACACCTCGGGGATTTCACGGTCTTTCGTCACAATAACAAATGTTTTTTAATACTTTTCGACACGATATGTCATAAAAAAACGAATGGACTCTGATATAATGAGCAGGAGTATATTATTCTAACAAAAAAGGATGATCCTATGACCTGGCAGACTTCATATCAACGATGGAACGATTTTGATAAGTTAGAAGCAGAAATGCGAACTCAATTGAACCAGATTCAAACAGATGAACAATCCCTGGAAGATGCTTTTTATAAAAATTTGGAGTTCGGTACAGGAGGCATGCGTGGCAAATTAGGGCCTGGTACCAACCGGATGAATATTTACACCATCCGCCGTGCAGCGGAAGGTCTTGCTAGATACATAGAAGCCCGTGGTGAAGAATGGAAGAAGAACGGTATTGTCATTGCCTATGATTGCCGGCATATGTCTAAGGAATTTGCGATAGAGACTGCGAAAGTTTTAGGCAATCATGGAATTAAAGCGTATGTATTTTCATCCCTCCGTCCAACACCAGTGTTGTCTTATGCGGTGCGTTATTTATATGCGGTTGGCGGTATCGTCATAACGGCAAGTCATAATCCTCCAGAATATAATGGGTTCAAGGTTTACAATGAAGATGGTGGACAACTGCCGCCCGCTGAAGCCGGCGCAGTGATCGAAATGGTGAATCAGATTGAAAATGAATTACAGGTAGAAGCAGCCGATCAAGGTGATTTGGAAGCCAACGGCCTTTTGGAATGGATTGATAAAAAAGTGGATGAGGCATACCTCAAGGAGCTTCGAGGGGTCAATATGAACCCGCATATTACCCATGATGCCGGAGAAGATTTTCAGGTAGTTTTCACTCCTTTGCACGGTACGGCAAATGTATTAGTGCGCAAAGGACTGGAGCAAGCCGGTTTCAAAAATGTTCATGTAGTTACTGAGCAGGCCGATCCGGATCCTGAATTTTCCACAGTAGCGTCACCAAATCCTGAAGAGCATCAAGCTTTCAAAATGGCAATCACCCAAGGGAAACAAGTAGGTGCCGATATATTAATCGGAACAGATCCGGATGCGGATAGACTTGGAGTGGCAGTGCCCGATGAAGATGGAGAATACCGGGTTCTGACAGGTAACCAGTTGGGTGCCTTGATGCTTGACTACCTGCTTTCCCAGCACCTCGACCTTCCTGACAATGGAATCATGATTAAAACCATTGTCACTTCTGAATTCGGTCGCGCAATTGCATCCTATTATAATATCGAAACGCTCGACACTTTAACAGGATTCAAGTTTATTGGAGAGAAAATCCGAGAATTCGAACGGACTGGAGAATATGAGTTTTTATTTGGTTATGAAGAAAGTTACGGTTTTCTAGCTAAAGATTTTGCTCGTGATAAAGATGCTGTGCAGGCAGCTGTACTGGCAACAGAATTGGCATTGTTTTGGAAAGTAAAAGGAAAAACGCTGCTTCAAGCACTGGATGCATTATACAAACGCCACGGCTATTATATGGAAGATTTGCAATCTATCAAATTAGATGGAAAGCAAGGCGAAGAGAAAATCAAAGCAATCATGGATACCTTTCGCCATGAGGAGCTGACTGAAGTGGCCGGCTTGAAAGTTCTAGCTGTCGAAGACTATGCATCTTCCCGCAGATTGATAGTGAAGACTGGTGTAGAAGAGACCATTACTCTTCCTGCATCGAATGTCTTGAAATTTGTACTTGAGGATGATTGCTGGTTCTGTCTCCGTCCATCTGGTACAGAACCGAAAATAAAATTTTATTACGGCGTGAAATCATCTTCAAAAGTTGCTAGCCTGGAAAGACTGGAGAAATTAAAGCAAGCATTAGCCGCCTATTTACCAGCACTATGATGAGTGGGACACGTCCTCCATATATTGGCAGGGCGTTGTCCCTTTTCATTAGTTTCTGGTTTGCTTGAAAAGGGAAAATAACTATATCAAGAAATGAGAAAGAAGGGACAGAAATGCTCCAAAACAAAAGGAATATTCTTAAACTTAAAGAAATCCGGCTTGATGATCAACGTATTTCCTTTCAACGAGCATGCATCGAAAGGTTTGATTACGAGTGGGTAATCGAAGTCATAAACCCTGCTCCTTCCCCTTCAAGCGAGGAGGATAGTTTCGTTACATCCATCAGTTTTATCCAGGAAGATGGTACTCAATTTGATGATGTTGATATCGAATCCTTCCAGCTTTCTTCAGAAGAACACGAAAATGTCTACTTATTTCATATGTTCCCGGATGAAAAACAGGACTAATGAACTATAAAAATGATGATATTTTACTAGAAAAATGGAGGAAACCATAGTAGAATTAAAGATATCAGAATATTTTAATAAGTCGCTTTTGAAAAGGCAAACTTATCTAAAGATAAGGACGCAAAGCTACGGGTCTAACGCCTGCATACGATGGTAACTACATATTTAAAGGCTACGATCGCCGGGCTGCCTAGGGTGATGAGTGATGGAGGGATCATTCATGAAAAGAAGTCAGCTGGACAGTCGGTTGGATTTGGAGTGGATAGTGCTGATGGAAGAAGCCCGAGCCTTAGGGATTACGAAAGCGGAAGTGGAGCAGTTTTTTAAGTTGCGGGAAAAAAGTGCCCATGTGAAGCCAATAAATATGATTTTCACCAAATGATAAATCGGCTGGAGATCGACCCATACAGCAGTAGCATCTGGTAAAAGCAAGGAACAATTCAAGAGAATATAAAGTAAAAAGACAAGCTGTGTTGGCTTCAGAGCACATGGCTTGTCTTTTTATCTCTATAAATAAATAAGTAAAACTAAAACTTAGCCGTAAGAATTTGGCGATAAACCAAGTTTTTCTAACTACCAGTATTTTTTACTTTTCATATCTTTCAAAATACGTCATAATATATATAAAATACTGAATATTCAGATTTTAAATGGAGGGTGGTCAGATATGTTATCTATTAAGATGTTGAAGCCCTATTATGTTAAAGACGACGAGCACTATGTCCGTGTCGTTCTGGCCTACCAGTATTTTTCGTTATATGTCGATGGAGAGCTCTATCATTTTGTCCCGCTTGAAGCGAAAGAAATTATTATTGATCGCGATAAAAAGAAAGTGCACAATGTCTTGGATATCTTTGTATTTCAACGAGGTAAAAAGATGATTTATGTATCCATCACGGATCTTCTCCAACTGCCTGACTTTCTGACTCACTTAAATTCGATTGTACGTCCGTATTTGAATGAAAAACCGGAAGCCAAAAGCAATAAACGAAAGGTAGATCCAGTAATGAAAACAAAAAATCAGAAGGAAGAAATGGAATTAGATGTTCTTTTCAAGGAATTAGAGCAACTTAATTTTAGTCGTATGATTGATATGGCTTTGGATAATCGAGACCGGGACACATTTTATGATTTATTGGATAAAAAGAATTTTGCATGAAGAAAGGCACTCCACTTTTTAGTGGAGTGTCTTTCTTTGGAAATACTATTTATTAGAAAAATAAGTATAGATACATAAAGTGAAGAGATTGGAAGGAAAAATGTTTTCTGAATTATAATTTGCCTATTTTCTTTTCCTAGTTAATTCTATATACTTATAGTATCATTCGTTATAATGAACAGGAATTTTTAATATTAAAGTCTCTCAGGAAAAATGGTGAGGGGGGGTATTCATGGTTGGGGATCGTATAAAAGAGTTGCGGGAGAAGCGTGGCCTGTCCTTAAGTGCTCTAGCTAAATATTCGGGTGTTTCTAAGTCTTACATTAGTAATATTGAACGAGGAATCCAGACAAACCCTTCTTTAATTGTTATGAAAAAATTAGCGGAAACGCTGGATGTTCCCTTAGATGATCTGGCAGCATGGAAAATGGGGAAAGGCGATTGAGTTATCATTGTATTTATATAAAGATCTGAACAAGCCAGGCTCGGTATAATTACTGAACCTGGCTTGTTTTTTGTCGGTTAAAATAATCATTTTCCCGTAAATATCATAATAAGCTTCAGTATTTGACGTTTTTATCGCCATAGTTTTATTTCCCAGGAAATATTTTGTCAAAAATTAAAGATAATTAGTTTTACTTACCGGAGACATTTTGTTCTATATAACTAACTTCCCCTGGTTGGATAGTGGCCTGATCACTGGTCAGGTCAATGACCCATTTAGAAAATGAATCTTCTAGTTCATTTTCAACAAATACAATGAATTCCACGTTTTCCAAATAATTTATTTCTTTTAATAAGTAATCTGAATTTCTAAGGCTGTTCTCCAACTTCCCTAGCAGTTTATAATCTACGGTGATTTTCATTTCCTTCATCAGTTGTCGTTTAACTATCCCGGTAGACTCGATAGCGGCGGAAACCGTACTGGAATAAGCTCTGATGAGACCACCTGCCCCGAGCTTAATGCCGCCGAAATACCTCGTTACAACTACTGCAGTATCTTTCAACCCTTTTTTCTTCAAGACTTCAAGCATTGGCACTCCTGCAGTCCCACTTGGCTCTCCATCATCGTTCGCCTTTTGAATTAAATCGTGTTCCCCAATTAAATAAGCGGAGCAATTATGAGTAGCGTCGTTGTGCTTTTTCTTGATCTCCTGGATAAACAATTGGGCTGCTTCTTCTGTCTCGCAACGTTTTATGTAACCAATAAACCGTGACTTTTGGATGGTTATTTCTTCAGAACCTTCAGCTTTTACTGTATAATAGCTTTCTAACATAGTAATAAAACCTCCTAAGAACTTTATTATATAAGGGTTTCTATCTACCGGCAAATGAATTAACCATAAGATGACCAATAAATAAATTCCAGCAACACCCCCACAAAAATACTTAGGAAATTCGAATGAGTATGTGAATATTGATGGAGGAGTCGAGCGATGAAAGAGACGAGAATTGAGGAAAAAGCACTTGATGATGTCATTGAAGAAATGATAGAGAATGTCACGAACAGCAAGGATGAGATCTTCCATATAGGAGAAGAGTCCCGAAGTGAATTTGAGATACTTCAAAAAGAGCTGCAAGAGACAAAAAGACAGGTCATTTCTCTCATAGATGAGGGGGACAAGCTCGAACAGCGGGTCCGATTATCCCGAAAGCGTCTATCAGAAGTCAGCAAATATTTCGATCAATATTCAGAAAGCCAGATCCGTGAGGTTTATGAACAGACACACCAATTGCAAATGGATCTGTCTGTTAAGAGAGAAAAAGAAAAACAGTTGAGGGAACGGCGGAATGATCTTGAGCGACGGCTGAAAAGCCTGGAGTCAACTGTCCAGCGGGCGGAAGGACTGGTAAGCAAGATATCGGTTGTTCTTAATTACCTGAATGAAGACTTTCGCAATGTCTCGGAGGCGCTGGAAGACGCTAAAGAAAAGCAGGAGTTTGGGTTGCGAATAATTGAAGCTCAGGAAGATGAACGAAGAAAACTTTCGCGGGATATTCATGACGGGCCAGCTCAAATGCTCGCCAATGTAATGATCCGCTCTGACCTGGTGGACCGGACATTCCGTGAACGCGGTGTTGAAGAAGCCTTGGCTGAAATCAAAAGCGTAAAGCAGATGGTTCGATCTGCTTTGTATGAAGTACGGCGGATTATTTATGATTTGAGACCGATGGCGTTAGATGATTTGGGTTTGATCCCTACCTTGAAAAAATATTTACACACGGTAGAGGAATATAACGACAGCTTAACGGTGCCTTTTACCAATATGGGTAAAGAAAGACGTATCGACAGCAAATATGAAGTTGCGTTGTTTCGCCTGGTGCAAGAAGCTGTTCAGAATGCAGTGAAGCATGCGGAGGCTACTGAAATCCAGGTAAAAGTAGAGTTGAAGCAGAAGGCTGCTATTTTAATCATTAAGGACAATGGCAAGGGGTTTGACACTGCAGTAAAAAAAGATAAATCATTCGGACTTTTAGGAATGAAGGAGCGTGTCGATATGCTGGAAGGCGAGCTTACCATTGATTCTAAGATTGATGAAGGAACAGCCGTTATTATCCAGATTCCTTTGGAAAGGGAATTTTAGGCAAGACTACCTAAATCTTAAAAAATGATTTATAATGAATAATAATATAGGAATATAGACTTATATTTTGTTCGATACTTCAATTTGAAGTTTTTTGAGCGGAAGTATAGGGAATTTAGTCACGTAGTTTACCCAGAAATTATGAGATGGGGAGGAAAAGGACAATGACAACACAAATCGTATTGATTGATGACCATAAACTTTTTCGAGAAGGCGTTAAGCGAATTTTAGACTTTGAAGCCAGCTTTGAAGTTGTAGCAGAAGGTGACGATGGGGATACAGCGGTGGATTTGGTGGAACAGCATGATCCTGATGTTGTATTGATGGATATCAATATGCCGAATATGAATGGGGTTGAGGCAACTGCCGAACTGATCAGCCGTTACCCGGAATTGAAAGTGATTGTACTCTCTATCCATGATGATGAAAACTATGTAACCCATGCGCTGAAAACCGGGGCACAGGGCTACTTGTTGAAAGAGATGGATTCCGATGCTCTGATTGAAGCTATCAAAGTGGTAAGCGAGGGCGGTTCTTACCTTCATCCGAAGGTCACCCACAATCTGGTTGCTGAATACCGTCGCCTCTCCGAAACTGCTGAGAACGGTCAGTCCTTCCAGACAATTGAATACCGGAAGCCATTACATTTGCTGACACGTCGCGAATGCGAGGTTCTACAGCTTTTGGCTGATGGAAAAAGTAACCGGGGCGTCGCTGAATCATTGTACATCAGTGAAAAAACGGTTAAAAACCATGTAAGCAATATCCTGCAAAAAATGAATGTAAACGACCGCACGCAGGCGGTAGTAACAGCTATCAAGAATGGCTGGGTTGAAGTACTTTAATTGTGGATAAAGCCTCTGGACGACTCGTCCAGAGGCTTTTTAAATGATCTGCGTGTTGATATAACAGTGATACTCACTTTTGTAGTACATGGAGTATTATTTTTATTTCCATAGCACAGTTTGATGAAAAATGGCTGTCGTTCATGTAAAATGAAAGCAAGTAATAGAAATAAGCAGAAGGAGCACGATGCCCTATGAAAACAGCGGTGTTGACTGATAGTACGGCATATATACCTGAAGGCCTGCGCAACGCCTATCATATACATATGGTTCCATTGAATGTAATCATAAACGATGAATCCTACCGGGAAGAAATTGATATCCAGGCTGGTGAATTTTACGACATGATGCGTCAAAGTGAAGAATTACCTAAAACTTCGCAGCCATCCATCGGTTATGTGACAGAAAAACTGGAGGAGCTTTCCCGTGACTATGACGCGGTTGTGGCTATCCATCTTTCCAGTGGTATCAGTGGAACCTACCAGGGGACTGTTACAGCAGGTGAAATGGTCGAGGAAATCGATGTCTATCCATTTGATTCTGAATTGAGTGCTATGATGCAAGGTTTTTATGTGCTGGAGGCAGCTGAAATGGCAGATAACGGGGCAACACCGGCGCAGATTTTGTCTCGATTAGAAGAAATGAAACAGACCATGCGTGCTTATTTTATGGTAGATGACTTGACTAATCTCTATCGTGGAGGACGGCTATCAGGCGCACAAAAAATTGTCGGAAGTCTGTTGCAGGTGAAGCCGGTGCTGCACTTTGTCGATACAAAAATTGTCCCGTTTGAAAAGATCCGTACGAGAAAAAAAGCAGTTAAACGGATTATTTCGTTATTTGAAGAGGACGCTAAAAAAGGAGATACAATAAAAGCATCGGTTATCCATGGTAATTGTGAAGCTGATGCAGAAGAGATCAAGCAGGATTTAGAATCACGTTTCCCTAATATTGAAGTAACAACCAGCTATTTTGGGCCAGTCATCGGTACGCACCTTGGTGAAGGCGCACTTGGACTTGGCTGGTATAAAAAATAAGGAGGGGCTTCTTCCTCCTTTTATAACTGGAGTGATCCCAATTGAATAAGTTATTCTCCTACTTCCAGGAATCATTTTTCCACGATTTCTCCTGGATTCCTTCCTCACTGGAAAGAGCAACAGCCCCTCCCGATCCTCGCCATGAGCACTTCTCTGCCTTCTTGACTGGCAAATTATTGCTACGCAATGAAATTCCTTTAGATAATGAATCATTTCAGCAAATGGAATCATCTGAACTGCTCGCCACGATTCCCGCAATCGAAAAACACCCGTGGGGATATAAATGCCGCCGCTGTGGTAATCGAAAACGTCATCTGTTCGCTTCCCTTCCTGATGGAGCGGTCTATTGCCGGAACTGTATTATGATGGGGCGTGTTTCCGAAAAGGAACACCTATATGCTTATCGACCTGATGTCCAATGGCCAAAGCATGTTGACGCCTGCCAATGGAATGGGGAACTGACGCCTGCTCAACAACATGCTGCAAACCAAATTCTATCTGCCATTGGTAAAGACAGCCTTCGACTTTTAGTCTGGGCGGTGTGTGGGGCCGGCAAAACAGAAATGCTGTTTCCAGGATTAAACCTTGCTTTTGCCCAGGGGAAGCGGGTTTGCCTTGCAACGCCTCGTGCTGATGTTGTTCAGGAGCTGCTTCCCCGTTTCCAGTCGGCATTTCCGAGCGTAGAGATCCAGGCACTGCATGGCACCAGCGATGATAAAAGTGGAAGTGCTCCATTCATTATTGCCACCACTCACCAACTGCTCCGCTTTGGAAGAGCATTTGATGTTATGATTATCGATGAAATTGATGCTTTTCCATTTCATAAGGATAAATCGCTAACTTATGCTGCTGACCGTGCGGCAAAAGAAACTGCGGCCCGTATTTATCTAACAGCTACTCCCCGTCCTAAACACGAACGAGAGATTGCCCGTAAACGACTTCCGGTAGTATTTGTACCGCGGCGTTTTCATGGACACCCTCTACCTGTTCCCCAATTTATCACTGCCTTTGACTTCAGAAAGACCCTAAAACATCGTGAGCTTTCACCTAAAATCCTGAATTGGCTCAAGAAGCGAGTTAATGCTGACCGTCAATTATTAATCTTTGTTCCTACGATTGAAGATGCAGTTATCGTTACCGACATCTTATCCTTCTATATCCCATCCATTACTTCCGTACATGCTTCCGACCCTGAGCGAAGCCAAAAAATTCAATCTTTCCGTGATAAATCTTATGAAACTTTAGTTACAACAACAATTTTAGAAAGAGGTGTTACGTTTCCTTCTGTTGATGTCCTGGTATTTGATAGCGGACACCATGTATTTGATCAGGCAGCCTTGATTCAAATTGCCGGTCGTGCTGGCCGAAGCCCGGACGACCCGGATGGAGAAGTAATATTTTTTCATCAAGGTAAAACGGAGGCGATGGTGAAGGCTGTGGAGACTATTTGGAAAATGAACAAGCTGGGACGGAGGATGTAGCATGCATTGTTTAAACTGTCATGAAATAATATTACATCAGGTTACCTGGTCCAACCTCTTCTCCCCTCCATCCGATAAGAAAATATGTGAAAACTGTTTTTCTCAGTTGGAAAGGATCAGCCTCCCTCAATGCTCCATTTGTGCCCGCCCTATGGATGTTAATGGAATCTGCCAGGATTGTGAGCGCTGGGAGAGTGAAGAATCATGGCGGGGGATACTTGAAAAAAACGTAGCTGTTTTTAATTATAATGAAACGATGAAAGGTATCGTAGCTCGTTGGAAGTATAGGGGCGACTATATATTGATAGAAATGTTCAAATATGAACTCCAGGAGGTATTTCAGCTGCATTTCAGTCAACAGGATCTTTTGCTTGTACCTATTCCTCTCAGCCAAGAACGTATGGGTGAGAGAGGTTTTAATCAGGCTTTGGCTATAGCATCACTAATAAAGGCCCCGGTGCGTGAAGTGCTGACTCGCATCCATGGAGAAAAACAGTCGAAGAAGAGCCGAAAAGAAAGAGTGAATACGGAAAACCCATTTCAACTCCTAGAACAAGTCTCAAAGCCTGTTCTTTTGGTAGATGACATTTATACTACTGGCACCACATTGAGACATGCGGCTAAACTGTTGAAAGAAGGAGGAGCGCCGGCCGTCTATTCCTTTACTTTGGTTCGGAGTGGATAAAAGGTTGTCGGATATGGCTGGTTTGCCGATATATTAAGTAACTGGAAAGCAAGGAGGGTTTTGTATGGAGGACAAACTATCTAATTGCCGCCGATGCGGGAAGATATTCGTGCAAAACAGGCACGCTTTATGCCAGCAATGTCTTCAAGAAGAAGAAGCCGAGTATAGAAAAATCTATGATTTCATCAGGAAGCGGAAAAGCCGTGAAGCCTCTGTCGCCGAAGTAATGGCCGAAACAGGTGTAGCGCATGACCGTATTATGAAGTTTGTCAGGGAGGAGCGGCTACGTACAATCGTATCAGATAGGCATAAGTCGCAAACCTGAGAGCCTTGAAAAAGGGAAAAAAGTAGCATTAAACTATAGAGTGGATAAGACGATAAAAAGAGTAAATATAAGTGACGGCAAACATTAGAGTGAGGTGAACGAGAATGAAAATAAACGGATCAAATCATGTTAATTTGAATCCTTATCACAAACGTTTGAATAGGCAAACGGCGATGAAGCAATCTTTCCAGCAGGAAGACAAGGTGGAAATCTCCCATAAGGCAAAGAGTTTACAAGAAAACGCCAGCACGGATCCTGCGCGAGAAAAGAAGGTAGCAGATATCAAACAGTCAATTGAACAGGGAGAATATAAAGTAAATGCAGAGAAAACGGCTCAGAAAATGATTGAATTCTGGAACAGTCGGAAATAAGGGGGCTCCTGCCGTGTCTATCGTGAAGATAAACCAGCAGATAGAGAAACTGAAGCAATTACACGTAAGCCTGTTGCAGCTGACAAAAGAACGAACAGGGGTGTTAAAAGCAGGGGACACGGATAAACTCCAACAATTGCTGCCGAAAGAAAGAAAGCACCTGCAGGCGATAGAAAAGGTAGAAAATGATCGCATACAGGCAGTAGCAGAATGGTACAGACAGAAAAATATTGTAGAAGAATCCCCCCAGGCATCCCGTTTGCTTGAAATCTTAGACGATGGTGAGGAAAAAGACATATTGCAAAATAATTTGGAAGAAATGACTTCCCTCATTTTTGCACTAAAGGGACAGCAACAGTTGAATGCTGAGCTGACTAAACAATCCTTGCAGTTCATTCACATATCCCTGGACATGCTTCAGCCGGATATCAACCAAATGAACTACGGCAAAAAAACGGAGATACCACATGGTGATAAACGGTCCATATTCGATTCGAAAGCGTAAGAGAGGAGCCTGAATAAGATGTCGACATTCCATGGATTAGAGGTAGCGAAGCGCGGGCTGTTTGCACAGCAATCCGCACTGCATACAACAGGCCATAATATAGCAAATGCTAATACAGAAGGCTATACAAGGCAGCGAGTCAATTTTGAACAGACGGCTCCTTTTCCTCCTGCTTCACGAAATCGGCCGAATATTCCGGGACAAATAGGGAGTGGCGTCCAGCCAGGATCGATAGAGCGAGTACGTGAGCAGTTTCTCGATCTTCAATATCGCGGGGAATCAAATAAAACTGCCTATTGGGAAACACTGGCTGGCTCGATCGGCAAAATGGAAGAAGTGATGAACGAACCGAGCGAACAAGGACTGGCAAAGACAATGGATCGTTTTTGGGAATCACTGCAGGATTTAGCGACCAATCCGGAAGATGCCGGAGCGAGATCGGTCGTCCGCCAAAGAGGGATAGCTGTTGCGGAAACATTCAATCACCTTTCCGGCTCGTTAAAAGGAATTCAAAAAGACTTGGAGAATGAGATGAATGTCACCATCAAAGATATTAACTCCACCTTGAAGCAAATCGATCAGCTTAACCGCCAGATAGGTAATGTAGAACCGCATGGGTATGTTCCGAATGATTTATATGATGAACGCGACAGACTGATTGATGACTTGTCTCTGATGATTGATATAGAGGTGAAATATGAGTCAGGACAAGGCAATCCCAATGCTGCAGCAATGGGACAGGCAACTGTCTTTTTGGTAAATGGGGGGGATAGGGAAACCATTGTAAAAGGAGGCTCTAATGAAGAGTCTTTATCTACTCCACAATTCGAGGTTACTTTTGAAGAAGTCGGAGGGCGTAGAGTGGTGGCGGGAATATCCCTTGTTCCATCCGCTAATGAAAAGGAAGGAGCAGACTTCCTATCACAAGGGAGACTGCTGGCCTTGAAGGAAGCACATGGGTTCCAGGATAGTGCAGGGGAATTAAAGGGAATGCTGCACGGTATGTCTGAGGATTTGGATAAAATGGCTTTTGCTTTCGCCAACCGTTTCAATGAAGTTCACGAAGACGGAGCAACCTTGAAGGATATCGAAGAAAAAGCGAATGGGGCAGATAAAGCATTCCGTTCCCAATCATTCTTCACTTTTGGTACTAAAAACTCGACACAGGATGAAGATGAATCTATTGGTGCAGCTGGTCGTCTGAATGTTCATCAGGCAATCAAGGATGATACGGATAATATTGCTGCTGCATCCCGGCTTCAGCCTTTTGGGGGCGATGGAAGTAATGCGCTCGCTATGGCAGAGGTGAAGGATGAAGTGCTTCCTGAACTAGGTAAGGCTGTAAGTCTAAAAAGTTTTTATGAAGGCGTAATTGGAAAGATGGGTGTCGAGGCACAAGAATACAAGCGTCTGACGGATAACTCGACAATTCTGAAAGAATCTGTTGAACAACGCAGGCAATCTGTCAGTGCCGTCTCCCTTGATGAAGAAATGACGAACATGATCAAGTACCAGCATGCCTACAACGCTTCAGCGCGTAATATGACTGCCGTAGATGAAATACTTGACCGTATCATCAATCAAATGGGATTAGTGGGAAGGTAGGTGAGTAACGTGCGTGTTACGCAAGGAATGTTAAGTAATAACATGCTCCGGAACCTCGGGAACAGTTATGAGCGGATGGGGAAATTTCAGGACCAGCTTTCCACCGGAAAAAAAATCACGCGCCCTTCTGATGATCCTGTGGTCGCTATGAAGGGGATGAATTACCGTACCCAACTTAATGAGGTGAAGCAATTTCAGCGGAACCTTGGAGAGATACATAACTGGATGGAAAATTCGGATAGTGCCATGGACAAAGCGACACAGGCGATGCAGCGTGTCCGGGAACTGACGGTCCAGGCCAGCAATGGAACTTATGACAAAGAACAACGGGAAAATATTGCAAAAGAAATCTCCCAATTGCGGGATCATCTAATTGATATCGCTAATACAAAAGTGAACAATAAATATATTTTCAATGGTAATGACACTTTGACCCCCCCTATCCGTCAATTGACAGAAGGCCAACTTGATATTAGTGAAAATAAAGGGACAGTGAACATAGAGATTTCTAAAGGTAATGCTTTAAAGGCCAATGTTGACGGAGGCAGAGTATTTTCAGAAGACTTATTTCGTGATCTGAAAGGCTTGGAAGAAGCACTGTCTTCTGGTGAAGAGGGGGAATTAAACAGCTACCTTAATATAGTGGATGGGCATATCAATAATATTGTGGACGAGCGTGCTGATCTAGGGGCCAGGATGAACCGTGTGGAACTGGTGGAAGACCGGCTGGCTCAGCAAGAAATAACAGCCACGAAAATTTTATCAGATAATGAAGATGCGGATTTGGAAAAAGTAATCACAAACTTGAAAACTCAGGAAAGTGTGCATCGGGCAGCACTTGGCGTAGGCGCGCGAATCATTCAGCCAACCTTGATGGATTTTTTACGATAAGCTATCTGACATTAGAGAGCTTTTTTTAATAAAGCTCTGTTAAACGTAGTTGAATTACCCTAAGTCAGTTATTCAACCAAAGGACCGAAAAGTCGAAGACTTGATTTCAAGATAACAAGGGTTCTTTACCATAATGGCGTCAGGGCTGGTCGGGAAACTACTCGCTTTCCTGCGGGGGACCTGGCAAGCCTCCTCAGGCTTTCGCCTTTGCGGGGTCTTGCCTAGATCCTCCTCCCGCGGGAGTCTCGCAGTTTCCCAACCACCCCATCCGAAGAATGAGAGCAACGAACCCCTACCATATTTGAAGATCTCTTCTACTTTTAATGGTTAATTGAACAAAGACGCGGTTTTCAGCTCACATTTCATGTGTAGCTCGTCGCTCACTCTTTGTTTAAAGATATGCCGATGTTTCCGTTACTCCCATAAACGCAAGGAGGTCCGGGAAATTGCGAGACTCCTCGAAAATGCTACGCATTTCCTTCGTGCGGTGTCTATTCAAGAAGCTTATTCAAAGTCCAATGGGAGGATAGTACATGGTGAGATCCCGCAGGGCTTTAGCCCGAGGAAGCTCACCGTACCCCCATGGAAAGCGAGTAATTTCCCGGCCCTCCAAACCGTTACTACCGTAACGGAAACAACTTATCTTGAAGCTGAATCTTCAGTAAAAGGGAGCTTAACTGTAATATCAGCGTTGATATATTGCAATCTAGCAAAAGAGGTGAGGGGATGGAGCTTCCACAAATAAGATTGTCCAGTGACCGTGCTTCTCTTGGTATAAGGGTGGAGAAGGGACATCAATCCATTGAACAGCCGAAAGCTGAACTCCATATTCAGCAGCCTAAGGCAGACATGTCAATAAAGCAGCCAGCCGGCAAACTGACGATTGACCAGACAAACGCCTGGCACAACCTTGGCTTGAAGAGTTCCAGGGTACGGACGGAGGAAACGGCAGATCATGCCAAACGGACGGTATTAGAAGGGACGGCGAGAATGGCAGAAGAAGGGGATGAACTGATGCGTATCGAAAATGGCGGCGAGCCTTTGGCTGATCAAGCTGCAAGAAATGCGATATGGCAGTTCGATTATCCATTGGACGGCATGCCGGTCTATGGATTAGTTTCCATTGATTATCAGGCAAACGAGCCAGAGATTTCTTTTGCAAAGAAGGAACCTGTCATAGAAGCTGTACCACAAAAAGTCCGATATGATTATCAACCAGGGAATGTAGATGTATTTATGGAAAAATATGCAGCATTGGATATTGATTTTGTGAATTTGAAATATAAAGGCTATCGCTTTGAAACTGAAATATAAGGATGGTTACTATGATAATTGCAACTAAATTTTTTGGTGATATAGAAATCAAGCCACAGGATATACTGGAATTTCCGGGTGGTTTGCCTGGATTCGAAGATGTTAAAAGGTTTGTGTTATTGAATATGGAGGAAAAAGGAATCTACCAGGTGCTGCAATCCATCGACCAACCCCAGGTGGCTTTGATTGTCACCAATCCTTATTTATTTTTGAAAGATTATTCTTTTGATTTAGATGGAAAGACACTGGAATTACTGGAGATAGAATCACCTAAAGATGTTATCATTTTATCAGTAGTTACTTTAAGGACCCCATTTTCCGAAACAACGGTGAATCTTCAGGCCCCAGTAGTGGTTAATTATAATCGAAACAAAGGGAAACAAGTGATCCTGAATGATACCTCCTATCATACCAGACATTTACTCGCTTCTTTCAGGAAGGAGGAAAAACAGCGTGTTAGTGCTGAATCGGAAAATAAATGAATCATTGAAAATCGGTGATGATATCGAAGTGAAGGTGATTGCTATTGAAGGAGATCAGGTTAAGATTGGAATAGCTGCTCCGAGGGATATCGATATCCACCGTCAGGAAGTCTATGAAAAAATTACAGAAGAAAATGAGGCTGCAATGCATGCACCGGCAGATTGGATAAACCTCCTAAAGGAAAATGAGAAAACAGATTTGTAGAGTGGGAGGGGCGGGTATTGCTGCGAAAAATAGATGAGTTTAGTTCTTCCATACATAATAAAAAGTTCTTATTAGCCATATTGATTCTATTGGTTACACTTATATGGGGGTATGCATGGGTGCTCATGAAAGCATCACTTGTTTTCATGGGGCCTTTTACCTTTTCAGCCCTGCGATTCAGTACTGGCGCTGTTACAATGTTTGTGATTTTATTCATTTTGAAGGTTGGACCTCCACCAAAAGAGCAATGGAAGCACTTGGCTGTCATCGGTCTTTTACAGACCACCGTTGTTTTTTTATTTGTAATGTACGGGTTGAAGTTTGTCGATGCAGGGAAGTCTTCCGTTCTGCTCTACTCGATGCCTATTTGGAGCAGCCTGCTCGCCTCAATCTTCCTTAGTGAAAAAATTCCGAAGGTAAAAGGTCTCGGCCTTGTCCTTGGGATGACAGGTCTTTTAACCATCCTTGGATGGGACGTGATTGTTCAGCAGGATTTGACCGTGCTGGCAGGGGAGCTATTGATTATCCTTGCGGCTGTTTCGTGGGGAATATCGAATGTCTATTATCGCAAGAAGCTAAAAAATGTTACCAATTTGCAGGTTTCTGCTTATCAGATGTTATTCGGTTCTCTTGGACTTATCATTGCTGCCTTAATCACGGAATGGGGCGATGCGGTTCATCTGACAACGGAGAGCGTATACTATGTCTTATTTACTGGAGTATTAGCTTCTGCGTTATGTTTCACACTCTGGTTTGTCATATTGAATAGCATTGATATGGTGACTGCAACACTTTCGACACTGTTAGTACCCGTCTTTGGAATGATATTTGGAGCGGTACTGTTAAATGAAAAGCTGGGGATCAATGTGATTTCAGGTTCGGCGATGATTTTGGCGGGAATAGCAGTTTCTCAGCTTTACAAACGAACAACCTCACCATCGTGACTTTCAATAATGAGCACGATGGTGAGGTTGTTTTTTTGCTTTAATTCCTGCAGGTTACAGCCGATATAAAAAGTAAATACTGGGCTTCAACGTAGATCGTAAAATATAAGGTGGTGTTATTAAAATGCGTGTAGGTGGGTTAGCTTCAGGAATGGATATAGATGGTATTGTTAAAGATCTTATGAAAGCGGAACGGATGCCACTGGATAAAATGGAACAGGATAAAACCTGGCTCACTTGGCAGCGTGATGCGTATAGAGATGTAAACAAACAGCTATTAGAACTGGACAATCTGACACTGGATATGAAGCTGCAACGTACGTTTAACTCAAAAAGTACAAGTTCATCCCAGGAAGATGCGGTAACAGCCACCGCAAACGCCAGCGCTTCTGCTGGAAGTTACAATGTCGAGGTTAAGCAACTGGCTTCTTCTGCCATCAATGTCAGTCAAAAGGGTATTACTGCCGATGGAGAGCCCTTCGACCCTAATCAGCGTCTGGGTGATGCTGCTGCTCATTTAAAGAATGGGGCCGGGATCCAGTTTGGTACAGAATATGAGTTTTTTACATACGATGAAGACGGAAATGAACAGCACCATAAGTTTCAAGTAAGTGAAGATCAGTCATTGAACGATGTTTTAAAGGGTATTACGACTGCTGAAAATGGTGTCCGTGCATTTTATGATCGCCAGGCGGATAAAGTGGTGCTGGAACGGACAGACACGGGGGACTTTAACAAATCGGATGCCTTCCTGGGAGCTGAGATTGGGTTTGATTCCACCACGAACTCGGGTTTCTTTGTTGATGTTTTACAAATCAAAAATGGGGTGCAACAATCCGATGGCAGCTGGACAAAAGCTGAACAAGGTGGAGAAAATGCCCAGTTTACCTATAATGGTGCTCTTGAGTTAGAATCATTTGAAAACACCTATACGATGAACGGAGTAACTTTTAACTTTAATAATGTTACGGCTGGGCAGGCAAAAATCAACGTGACCAGTGATATCGATGGCTCAATGGAAAAGATCACAAATTTTGTCGATAAATACAATGGCATTATTGGGAATCTCAATGAAAAAGTCAGTGAACGAAAAAACCGGGATTACAAGCCATTAACGGAGAAACAGCGAGAGGGCATGGAAGAGAGAGAAATTGAGCTCTGGGAAGAACAGGCAAAAAAAGGGATGCTCTCAGGTGATGCCGCTATTCGAGGCGCTCTATCTGAAATGCGGAATAACTGGTATAGCACAGTGGAAGGAGCGGGAGCGTATAATCAATTGGCACAAATCGGTATTACCACCTCACCTAATTACCGGGATGGCGGAAAATTGTTGATTGATGAAGATAAATTACGGAATGCGTTAAGAGATGACCCTGATTCTGTTCACCAACTTTTTGGGAATAATGGGGAAGGTGCGGAAAAAGGGATTGTCCGACGCCTGGAAGAAACCCTGGATCGCACGGTGAAGTCAATTGAAAGGAAAGCGGGTAAATCCACCAGTCTGGATAATAATTTTGCACTGGGAAATCAATTAAAAGATATTAATAGTCGAATGCTGGCTTTTCAAGATCGTCTGGTCCAGGTGGAAGATCGATATTGGAAGCAATTTACCGAAATGGAAAAAGCGATACAAAAAATGAATTCACAGTCCACTTACCTGATGCAGCAGTTTGGTGGCGGATTTTAATAAAGGAGTGTTGGTATGTCCATACAAGCTTATCAGACGAATTCTGTTGAAACAGCTTCCCCTGGGGAGCTGACATTAATGCTGTACAATGGGTGTTTGAAATTCATCAAATTAGCTGGAAAAGCTATGGAAATGAAAAACTACGAACAAAAGAATATCCATATTCAAAAAGCACAAAAAATCATCCAGGAGCTCATGATTACACTTGATCAGGGCGCTTCCATCTCTAAAGAAATCATGCCACTATATGAATTCATCAACCGACGTCTGCTTGATGCGAACTTAAATAATGACCTAATTATCCTGTCAGAGGCACAAGACCTGGTTACCGAACTACGCGACACTTGGAAAGAGGTCATCCGCCAGACTCGCCAACAACAATACGGTGAAGGCGGTAATGTCTAGTGGGTCCGCTGCCTGAGTTTCATAAGCTGACGGTACAACTGGATGAACTCCTTCAAGCAGAAATATCATCGAACGGGCGTCATCAACAAATAGAAGAAATAAACCAGCTGATCGATCAAAGAGGAAGTATCATCCACCTATTGGACAAGCCTGTAGAAAAAGAAGAAAAAGTGATGATGGAGGAAATTTTGACGAGGGAAATTCGAATTCAAGAACATTTAGAAAAGAGTTTTGAAGATTTGAAACAAGAAATCCGAATGAACAAGAAACATCAGACCTCTGCTCGGAAATATTCCAATCCTTACGACAATGTCAGTAATCACGATGGTATCTTTCTAGATCAGAAAAAATAACCAGAGTTAAAGCCTGCTTCCTAATGGAGAGCAGGTTTCTTAATTAGAATATTTAATATGCAAAAGTCAATGAAAATGCCTTTTAAGATGACTTTTTTCTGCGAAGATGTTCACAATTTATCTACCTTAATCATAGGTAAAATCGGGTATGATATAAGTAGACCCTCCATCATATTTCTGTAATTTCCAACAAATTCCGACACAATTAATTCGGAAAATTTCGAAAGTTTGTGCAGGAATATGCCAGGGTATGATAGAATAATAATCACATAAGGATGAAAGGAGGACACTTCTATATGAACTATAACATTCGTGGTGAAAACCTAGAAGTGACCGAGGCTATTAATGATTACGTGGAGAAGAAAGTAGGAAAGCTAGAGCGCTACTTTGATGAACCGGTAACTTCCGAGGTCCATGTTAATTTAAGTGTCTATAATGATGAGCAGGAAATCGAGGTAACGATTCCAATGAAGAATCTGCTTCTACGTGCAGAGGAAAGACACACCGATCTGTACGCTGCCATCGACCTTGTGGTTGATAAACTGGAACGGCAAATCCGAAAGCATAAAACAAAAGTGAACCGCAAGTTCCGTCAGGAAGGTGCTCCGAAATATGTGTTTGCAGAATTGGAGAAGGAAGCCGAGCGGCAAAATGGTGCAAGTGACGATGATGACATCGAAATCGTCCGTCAAAAACGTTTTGATTTGAAGCCGATGGATTCCGAAGAAGCGGTACTGCAAATGGATATGCTGGGTCATAATTTCTATGTCTATACAAATGCGGAAACAAACGAAACGAACGTGGTCTACCGTCGACGCGATGGTAAGTATGGTTTAATTGAACCAAGCTGATTATGAATGTAATTAAGGGGCTGTCCCAAAAGTCTCTTTAAAATGAAAAAAAGAGTCTGGGACATAACTAGCCGAAAATAGTAAAAAAAGGGTTCCGATTATCGAATTTTGATGACCGGAACCTTTTTTACTGAGTCAATCTCATAATTGGTTAGACGGTTTCCGTTTCAGGCCGTGTACTTTCTCAAGTTCACGGCCAAAAAGGCAAAACCTAATTCATTTTCAACGTTATCGCTGCCCCTAACGGACATGCGAGTGAAACGCAAATTAGCCTTCAGAAATCCAAAAACTGGCTCTACATCTACTTTGCGTCTGCCGTAGAGTTCGCCGGTTTTCTCATCCGAAAGCTTCTCTCTCACCGTATTTTTTTGTTGCTCCCACTTTTCATTATAATAGATTTTTCGATTGTTCCCTTCTTTTGCCTTCGTGCACTGGGAACGGAGCGGACATCCCGTACAATCTTCGCTCTCGTACACTTTGAACTCCCGAGTATAACCGTTTCGATCGGTTTTCTGGGATCGGTAACGGAACGTCACTTGTTTTCCGTTAGGACACGTATAGGAATCTTCTTCTTCATTGTATGACCAATTCGCGGAGTGGAAGGCATTTTTTTGAAAGCTCTTCGTCTTCTCTTTACGATAAGAGTTGTATGTAATCAGAGGCTCACGCTCCCGGTTTTCCAGGACATCTTCATAATTTTCTTCACTCCCATAGCCCCCATCGGCGACGATGTAGTTCGGAAGTTCAAAGTAATCCTGTTCGATCCGATCAAGGAAAGGACCGAAGGTACGCATATCCGTGGGGTTCGGAAAAATATCATAAGCGAGGGCGTATTGACCTTCCGTCGCAACTTGGATATTATAGCCGGCTTTCAATTGCCCATTCTTCATATAATCATCTTTCATCCGCATAAATGTCGCATCGTGGTCTGTCTTCGAATAACTATTCCTTTTCCCGAAGATTTCCATGTCGTTCGCATATTTTTGCTTGCGCGCCGCAAAGTCTCTGAACTGTTTCCTGGCCTGATTCGGTTCTTTGCGTTCGGAACGAATTTGTTTTCGTTCACTTGTGTCTTCGCTTTCTTCAATTTTCCGGTTCAAGTCTTCGACTTTTTCATCTAATGTTTCGGCTATATCAGAAAGTTCGTCGACCGATAATTCCTCCGGATTTTCCCTTTCTATTTCAGGGATGATTTCCTTTTCCACTAATTCATCATACATTTGGTTGGACTTTTCTATTAGCTTGTCGCTGTAGTTTTCGACGGCCTTACGCCAGACGAACGTAAACTTGTTGGCGTTTGCTTCTATCTTGGTTCCATCAATAAAAATAGCTTCCGCATCAATGATATCTTCTTGAACCAGTCGGGAACGAAACTGGACAAAGCTCTGGCGAAGAAGATCTTTGACGGCGGGGTGGACACGGAACCGATTAATGGTTCGATAGCTGGGCTCATAACCTTGAGCCAGCCACATCATACGCACACTATCCTTGAGTAGCCCTTCGATTTTTCTTCCAGAGAACACGGATTGGGTGTAGGCGCATAAAATGACCTTCATCATCATGCGTGGGTGATACGCCGGGCATCCCGTGTCACGCAGGAATGCTGAAAAGGCTTCATCCGGAATACTTTCCACCAACTCATGCACGGCATAGGCGATATCATTATCTTGAAGTTTCATTTCCACATCCATAGGCAAGATTACTTGGTTCATGTTATACTGTTTAAACATAAGGACACCTCCGATGGTTGTTGTGTGGTAACTTTAATTTTATCAGAGGTTGTCCTTATTTTCTTTATTGAAAATAAAAGAAAACCATAAAAAAGTGGTCGGCATCATGTTGATGCCGACCACTTTCCGTTTAATTTACTGGGTTTTGTCCCAGCCTCTTTTTTCGTTGTGAGCTTATTTCCCCAGTGAAACAGGCGGTTCCACTCCGCCTGTTTCAGGAAGTTGTGGGCGATGGCGACCAGCCCAAACTCTATATTCACTTTATCCATGCCCCGGAGAGAAAATTTCCGGAACGACCGATTGCCTTTGATATGACCGAACACACTTTCTACCTCAACTTTTCGTCTGGCATAGATGCGTGCTCCTTCGTCACACCAAAGGCTTTCTCTTGCTTCCTTCTTCAGTTTTTCATATTCCGGGTTATAGTAAACACGCCGGTTTCCTTTTGCTTTCGTGCATTTTTCTTTTAAAGGGCATCCGGTACACTCTTCACATTCATAGACCTTGAATCTTCGCGTATATCCATACCGGTCGGTACGGTGAGAATGGAATTGAAAAGGAACCTTGCGTCCATTCGGACAAATGTAATAATCTCCATCTGCCTTGTACTCCCAGTTCATAACCTGACTCAGGTCTTTTTTGAACGAACGAGACTGCTCTTTTCGCATCGTGTTGTATGGGATGAGTGTCTCAAACCTTTCCTTCTTCGCGTATTTGTAATTGGATTCTCCGCCATAACCTCCATCAGCGACAATTGTGTTGGGGAATGGAAGATCTGCAGCCTGTAGCTTTTGAATATGCGGTTCAAAACAACGGGTGTCCGTAGGACGCTGATGGATCGAGTAGCCGATAATGAATTGGTTTTCTGTTCCTGCCTGCACATTATAACCAGGTTTTAACTGCCCATTCTTCATGTGATCTTCTTTCATTCGCATAAAAGTGGCATCGGTATCTGTCTTGGAAAAACTATTGCGATCACCGAAGGTGGCTAGCTGGGTTTCATACTTTTTCAAACGAGGAAGGTAGTCCTGTCTCAACGATTTATAGATACGTCGTTTGGCACGGAATATTTCCTTTTTTTCTTTCTTCTTCACCTTATCAGTTTCCTCTTCGACCGCCTTTTCCGCTTGTTCTACCTGTGCTTCTACCTGCTCGACAACTTTTTCTAATTGTTCGGAAGTTACTCGCTTGGCAGAAGACCCCTCATCAGTGAGTATTTTTTCATCCAACTCAATGGCATCTTCAATATCCGCGAACATTTGATTCAATTTTTCCTGTAGTTTTTCTTCGTAACCTTGGACGGATTTTTTCCACACAAACGTGTATTTATTGGCATTCGCCTCGATTTTGGTTCCATCGAGGAAGTAGTTGTCCATGGATATGTATTCTTGGTCGATCAGAAGTTTAATCAACTCCGTGAATAAAGGTTCAATGATCGCTTTCATCCGTTCTGAACGGAACCGGTTGATAGTTCGGAAATCTGGTGTCTGTTGGCCGGCCAGCCACATCATCGGCAGATGTTCTCTAAGGGATTTGGCGATTTCACGGCAGGAATAGATTTTTTGCGTATAGGCGTATAAGATAACTTTTGTCATCATTTTGGGATGATAGGNATGGCATGAATGACACGGACCACATGGTCCTCAGGAATTAAATCACTGAAGTCCATTGGTAGAACTAACTGCCCCATGTTATAATCAATAAAAGTAGCTGAAGAGTTACTCATAAAAAATCGCCTCACTTTTCGTTTTTTGTTTGTTTGGTCGCTTACATTATAACGAATGAGGCGATTTTTTTGTATGTAAAAATGAAGTTTCTGCATTGTTGATTGCTAATTTGGGCAGGGAAACGATGAGACTCCTACGGGAGAGGCAAGGCTGACGAGGCCCCGCAGGGCGAAGCCCGAGGAGACTTGTCGTCTTCCCCGTGGAAAGGGAATCGTTTCCCAGCCCCACTTTTTCGGTATCAACAATAATGAAAAAAGGCTGCCCCTATAAGTCTTTTTTAGACTTATGGGACAGCCCCTTTTTCAATTCAGAGTAATCACTATTTCCCTTATAGTTATAAAGATAAGAAAAACGTGCCTTTTTGCAAAACTACCATGCAAAACAGCCTAAAAGTCGAATAATAGCCTGACAAATGTCCATTTTCGACAAAAACTGCGGCTGTTTTCGCTAAAAGCGTCATTGGTGATAAATCTCCCGTCATGGTATAACAAAATAGCCGGCAAATATTATTATCCTTTCCTAGGAGGCGTACCTATTGGATACTTATATGACGAAGGAATACCAGGAATTGTTTCATAAGCTAAAGCAGCAAGAAAAAACGATCGCTCAGCTTGTAGAAATCATTGCAGCTGCAAACAAGCGAATCTATGATTTGGATCGCAGGCAATTGGGCTATGAACACCGGCTGCTTGTACGTGAGCATACTTTATCACTGACAAGTTCTGCAAAGCGGTCAACATCCCTTGCTGAATGATACCCCGCAAAACCTCATACGTCTCCAGACCAAAGAGCAGCCCATCCCCGGGCTGCTCTTTGGTCGTTAGGACATGCTGTGTGCCCTTTGTTGTCAGGCAACTAAAGGAAGTGTTATTATTAAGTGTGGATTAAACTATACAACCGGATTATTACCAATTTAATAGAGGAGCGGTTGCAATGCTTGGAACCCTAAAGAATATTTTTGGTGACGGCAACCAGCGCCAGATCAACCGGCTGCAAAAGAAAGCCGATGAAATTGAAGCGTTGGAGCCTGAGATGGAAAAATTATCAGACGATGGGCTGCGTAATAAAACAGAAGAATTTAAACAACGCTATCAAAATGGTGAAAGTCTAAATGACTTGCTTCCTGAAGCTTTTGCGGTAGTCCGCGAAGGGGCAAAGCGTGTACTAGGCATGCGCCCATTCAACGTACAGCTGTTAGGAGCAATTGCATTACATGAAGGTAATATCGCCGAAATGAAAACAGGGGAAGGTAAAACCCTTGCTTCGACGATGCCTGCCTATTTGAATGCCATTAGCGGCAATGGTGTGCATATTATTACCGTAAATGATTACCTGGCCAGCCGTGATGCTGGTGAAATGGGCAAGCTTTACGATTTTCTTGGATTAACTGTCGGTTTGAACTTAAACGGCATGATTAAAGAAGAAAAACGGGAAGCATATGATGCAGATATTACGTATGGGACGAACAATGAGTTTGGCTTTGACTACTTAAGGGACAATATGGTGCTGTACAAGGAACAAATGGTGCAGCGTACGTTGCCATTTGCCATCATTGACGAAGTGGACTCGATTTTGATTGATGAAGCGCGTACCCCGTTGATTATTTCTGGTACCGCGCAAAAGTCTGCTGATTTATATGTGAAAGCAAATGCTTTTGTCCGGCTTCTTGAGAATGAAGAAGATTATACGTATGAGGAAAAAACAAAAGGCGTACAATTGACAGAGGAAGGAATCAATAAAGCGGAGCGTTATTTTGCGATTGAAAACTTGTTTGACCTTTCCAATGTGTCGCTTATCCATCACATCAACCAGGCCTTGAAAGCTCATGCGGCAATGCACCGTGATACGGATTATGTGGTGGATGACGGAGAGGTGGTCATCGTCGACCAGTTTACCGGCCGTTTAATGAAAGGCCGGCGATACAGCGATGGTCTGCACCAGGCTATTGAAGCGAAAGAGGGGCTGGAAATCCAGAATGAAAGCATGACACTAGCTTCGATTACGTTCCAGAACTTCTTCCGTATGTATGACAAGCTGGCTGGTATGACGGGTACCGCAAAAACAGAAGAAGAAGAATTCCTGAATATTTATAATATGAGGGTTATTGCTATTCCGACGAACAAACCAATCATCCGTGATGATAAGGCTGACCTTGTCTATAAGACGATGGAAGGCAAGTTTAAAGCAGTTGTTGAAGAAATCAAACAGCGTTATGAAAAGGGACAGCCAGTACTTGTTGGTACCGTTGCTGTCGAGACGTCTGAATTGATTTCACGCTATTTGAAAAAGGCTGGAGTGGCACATAATGTGCTGAATGCGAAAAATCATTTCCGGGAAGCAGAAATCATTGAGAATGCCGGTCAAAAAGGTGCTGTCACTATCGCAACAAACATGGCGGGACGTGGAACCGACATTAAGCTTGGAGATGGTGTTCGTGATCTTGGCGGATTAGCCGTCATCGGTACAGAACGGCATGAATCCCGCCGGATTGACAACCAGCTCCGTGGACGTTCCGGTCGTCAGGGAGATCCTGGTATGTCCCTATTCTATTTGTCCATGGAAGATGAACTGATGCGCCGTTTTGGTTCAGATAATATGCGCAACATGATGGATCGTTTAGGCATGGACGACAGCCAGCCAATCGAAAGTAAAATGGTTTCACGCGCGGTGGAATCGGCACAAAAACGAGTCGAGGGCAACAACTTCGATGCCCGTAAAACGGTGCTTTCCTATGACGATGTATTACGTCAGCAACGTGAAGTTATTTACAAGCAGCGTTTCGAAGTGCTGGACTCCGAGAATCTCCGTGGAATTATTGAAGAGATGATTCAATCAACGATTGAACGCACTGTCCAAGCTTATACAACGGACGAACTCGATGAGAATTGGGAGTTAGATTCCATCGTCAAGTATATGCAAGCTAACCTCCTTCATGAGGGTGATATTACAGAAGGTGAATTAAAAGGAAAAGAGCCGGAAGAAATGACCGAACTCCTCATGGAAAAAGTGAAGCAACGGTATGACGAGAAAGAAACAGAGATGGAAGAAGACCAGATGCGTGAATTTGAACGTGTCATATTGCTTCGTACCGTCGACCAGAAATGGATGGATCATATCGATCAGATGGACCAGCTGCGTCAAGGTATTCACCTAAGAGCTTACGGACAGACAGATCCACTTCGTGAGTATCAGATGGAAGGCTTCTCCATGTTTGAACAAATGATTCAGAACATTGAAGAAGAAGTCTCCCGCTACGTCATGAAAGCGGAGGTCCGTAATAATCTGCAGCGTCAGGAAGTCGCTCAGGGAGCGAAGGCGGTCTCCGGCAGCCAGCAGAGCGAAGAAAAGAAGACACGTAAGCCTTATGTAAAAAAAGAAGATGTCGGTCGTAACGACCCTTGCCCATGCGGAAGCGGCAAAAAATATAAAAACTGCCACGGCAAGTAGATTGGAAGGACACTCTCTCATTCAGGGGGAGTGTCTTCCCCTGTAAAAGATAATAAATTAATGTAGAGGTGATTGTTATGGATATGGCGGAAATTCGTCATGAGTTAGACAATATGGCTAAGCGATTAGCGGACTTTAGGGGGTCTCTTTGACGTCGATCAAAAGAAGGCCCGAATTGCTGAACTGGAAGAAGAAATGACAGCCCCTGATTTTTGGGATGATCAGAATAACGCTCAAAAAGTCATTAATGAGGTCAATGGTTTAAAAGATATGGTGCATACCCTCGAGAACCACGAAGAAGCCCATGAGAACATGGAGGTTTCTTATGAACTCGTTAAAGAAGAAAATGATGAAGAGCTGGCTGCTGACTTGGAAGAAGAAGTCAAACAATTGCAGACAGACTTGAACCAATTTGAGCTCAACATGCTGTTAAGTGAACCTTACGATAAAAATAATGCTATCCTGGAGTTACATCCTGGGGCAGGCGGGACAGAATCCCAGGACTGGGCAAGCATGCTCTTACGTATGTACACCCGCTGGGCGGAACGAAAAGGCTTCAAAGTAGAAACGATGGATTATCTGCCAGGAGATGAAGCAGGTGTCAAAAGTGTAACCTTGATGATTAAAGGGCATAACGCTTATGGCTATTTGAAAGCAGAAAAAGGAGTACATCGTCTAGTGAGGATTTCTCCATTCGACTCTTCAGGACGGCGTCATACTTCGTTCGTTTCCTGTGAGGTTATGCCAGAATTTGATGACCAGGTCGAAATTGATGTGCGTACAGAAGATTTGAAGATCGACACCTACCGTTCCAGCGGCGCGGGTGGCCAGCATGTCAATACGACAGACTCGGCTGTCCGGATTACCCATACGCCGACAAACACGGTCGTGACCTGCCAGTCAGAACGTTCCCAGATTAAAAATAGGGAACAGGCGATGAAAATGCTGAAAGCGAAGCTATATCAGCTGGAAATCGAAAAACAACAGCAGGAACTGGATGAGATCCGTGGAGAGCAGAAAGAAATCGGCTGGGGAAGCCAGATTCGTTCCTATGTTTTTCACCCATATTCTATGGTAAAAGACCATCGTACGAACCTGGATATTGGGAATACGCAGGGAGTTATGGATGGCGATATTGATCCATTCATCAATGCCTACCTGCGTTCCCAAATGAATTAATGACTGCCTGGACCTTGCTCACATAAGAAGAGCGGGGTCTTATTTTTGTCTTAGAACCAGGTTTTTCCCAGTTAAATAGTGAAAAATACGAGGATTCCACTTACAATGAAAGAAGTAATTTCAAAAGAAAGGAGGGGCTGTGTGATGTCAGAAGATAAAGAAAGGTTTCGGATTGCCCACCGGGAAGCATGGATTGGAGTCGGTCTGGCTGTATTCAACTTTATTTGGTGGTTTGGTTTTGCCTATGGTTTAGGCGGTGCTTCTCCAGCATCCTACGATTACATATTTGGCCTGCCATCCTGGTTTTTCTTTAGCTGCGTGTTAGGATTTATCATCATGGCCGTTCTCGTCATACTTGTGGTGAAGTTCTGGTTTGTAGAGGTCCCGTTTGAGGAAGAAGGGGGAGAAGATTCATGAATTGGTCTGTAGTAATCCCTCTGATGCTGTTCCTTCTATTGATTTTCGTTATTGGTTTTTGGGCAAGCAAACATATAAGAACAACCAATACCTCCTTTTTATCGGAATATTTTCTTGGGGGAAGACAATTAGGTGGTTTAATTCTGGCCATGACCATGATTGCCACTTATGGAAGTGCCAGCAGTTTTATCGGTGGGCCTGGAGTTGCGTATACGGAAGGGCTGGGATGGGTGCTGCTTGCCATGTCTCAAGTAGTCACCGGATATTTTGTATTAATGGTGCTGGGAAAGAAATTCGCCATCATGAGCCGGCGCTATAAAGCCGTTACACTGATTGATTTCCTGAAAGGGCGCTATCAGAGTAAGTGGGTGGTGCTGGTTTCCGCATTCAGTATTATCATATTTTTATTTTCAGCCATGGCAGCTCAATGGGTAGGAGGCGCCCGGCTGATTGAATCGCTGACCGGTCTCAGTTACATATCTGCCCTCTTCATATTCGCGCTGTCCGTGCTAGTTTATGTTATTCTTGGAGGTTTTCGTGCAGTTGCTTTAACAGACACTGTCCAGGGAATCGTCATGCTGTTAGGAACCCTGATACTTTTAATTGCAACCATCGCTGCAGGTGGTGGTATTGATAATATAATGGCTGACCTTCAGGCAGAAAACCCGAATTTGATTACGCCCTTTGGGGCTGAAGGTACATTGTCAGCCAGTTATGTATCTTCATTCTGGATATTGGTCGGAGTGGGGGTCGTAGGACTTCCCCATGTCACCGTAAGGGCGATGTCCTATAAAAATTCCAAGGCCATGCACAGGGCTTTGATTATCGGTACAGTTGTGGTAGGTTTCATCATGTTGAATATGCATCTGATTGGTGTATTTGCCCGTCCCATAATGCCTGGCATCGAGGTAGGGGACAAAGTAATGCCATTGATTGCCCTGGAAGTATTGCCTGCCTGGCTAGCCGGTGTTGTCCTTGCTGCCCCCATGGCAGCCATCATGTCAACGGTCGATTCGCTTTTGCTGGTTGTCAGTTCGGCTGTCGTAAAAGATGTCTATTTAAATTATATCGAGCCGAAAGCTACACCTAAAAAAGTGAAAAAGCTCAGTTTTTCGATAACTGCTATCCTGGGGATACTGGTGTTTTTGATGGCGCTCGATCCGCCGGATTTATTGATATGGCTGAATTTATTTGCATTTGGAGGGTTGGAGGCTGCTTTTATCTGGCCG
The DNA here is from genome assembly GCF_900176565.1 of Thalassobacillus devorans. GTDB lineage: Bacteria > Bacillota > Bacilli > Bacillales > Halobacillaceae > Thalassobacillus > Thalassobacillus devorans_A. The sequence goes on along the minus strand of NZ_FXEH01000005.1, from coordinate 328,996 downwards.
GTAGTTTTAGGGTTATATTGGAAAAAAGGAAATAAATATGGTGCTCTCGCTTCTATGCTGATTGGTATTCTTTCCTATATAATATTCCATCTTTACTTGCCGAACCTTTTCGATATGCACACCGTTGTGATGCCTGTATTACTTTCCTTGGCAGGTTACGTTGTTGTGAGTATCGCAACCAGTTCACGTACTACTGTTCCTGAGTAAAACACTGGAGAATCACTTCCAGTGTTTTCTATTATTTTAGTTTTATTAAATCTTCCATTAAAGCTCCCTTTAATGGAAGACTCAGTTTCGAGATATGTTGTTTCCGTTACGGTAGTAACGGTTTGGAGGTCCGGGAAATTACTCGCTTTCCATGGGCGTACGGTGAGCTTCCTCGGGCTAAAGTCCTGCGGGATCTCACCATGTACTATTATCCCATTGGACTTTGAATAAGCTTCTTGAATAGACACCGCACGAAGGAAATGCGTAGCATTTTCGAGGAGTCTCGCAATTTCCCGGCCCTCCTTGCGTTTATGAGAGAAACGGAAACATCGGTAATCTTTAAACAAAGAGTGAGCGACGAGCTACACATGAAATGTGAGCTAAAAACCGCGTCTTTGTTCAATTATCCATTAAAAGTAGAAGACATCTTCAAATATGGCAGGGGTTCGTTGCTCTCATTCTTCGGATGGGGTGGTTGGGAAACTGCGAGACTCCCGCGGGAGAAGGATCTAGGCAAGACCCCGCAAAGGCGAAAGCCTGAGGAGGCTTGCCAGGTCCCCCGCAGGAAAGAAATGAATGCGTAATCGCCTTGGGAGACACGACACGCATAAGCAGGACAGCAAAAGGGAAGTGATCTTTCTTCCCGTTGAGGGACTGCTTATGTCGCGAGTGTCTAGGCGATGGAGCTGGAAAGCGAGTAGTTTCCCGACCAGCCCTGACGCTATTATGGTAAAGAACCCTTGTTATCTCGAAATCAAGTCTTCGACTTTTCGTCCCTTTAGTTGAATAAGCCACTTATAATATTGCTTCACCGTGTTAATGCGTTATTTTGTTGTCGTTTACACCTTCAGAATCCAGTGTTATACTCCTATCTCGTGAGCTAAAGATAATAGAGAAACGAAGGATCGTTACTTCGCAGAATTCAACATACTAGAGGTGGAAAAAATGATGATGATGGCCAAACGGTATCGGAGGGAGCCGATGCCTGAAATGCTCCGGCATGTTTTAGAATACAGTTTTGTAATCATAGGTTCATTTTTCGTGGCGCTGGCTTTTAACGTCTTCTTACTGCCCAATAACATTGCATCCGGTGGAGTTGCCGGAATTAGTACCATTACTAAAGGAGTTTTTGGATGGGAGCCAGGACTTGTCCAGGGGCTGCTTAATGTCCCGTTATTCATTACCGGAGTTATTATACTAGGGAAGAATTTTGGAATAAAATCATTCATCGGGACTTTGATTCTTCCGTTGTTTGTTTATATGACTAGTGGATTATCACCAGCAACACCAAACCCTTTATTAGGTGCAATATTTGGAGGGATGGGTGTTGGTCTCGGTCTTGGTATTGTATTCAGGGGCCGTGCCTCGACTGGCGGAATCGACTTGGCTGCACAGATCCTCCATAAATATACGCATCTTCCTTTAGGAGTAAGTGTGGCATTATTGGATGGAATGATCGTTATAACTTCAGCAATTGTCTTCTCCCTGGAAGCAGGATTATATGCGCTGATCGGTTTATTTGCGACAAGTCGAACCATTGATTTTGTCCAGGTTGGATTGAATACGTCGAAAAATGTCATGATCATTTCAGAACATGTGGAAGAAATCCGCCAAGCCATTTTAAATGAAATAGACCGGGGCGTTACCGTATTGGAAGGTTCAGGGGGATATACAGAACAAAGCCGTAAAGTGATGATGTGTGTTGTCCAGCAGAACGAATTCATTAAATTGACACAAACGGTTAAAATGATTGATTCCGAGGCTTTTGTAGTGGCAATGAATGCCACTGAGGTATTGGGCAAGGGTTTTAAAACTTCCTGAATTGGTTATAATATCCTTGATGGTGTATTCGCTATCATAAACTACTTCGATTGGGGGAGTAACGAAATGAAAAAAGCGTTAATGGCTGTACTGTTCGGTTCAGCGCTTGTGCTCGGTGCCTGCGGTGGCGGCGGAGATGAAGGTGCTGAAGAAAATGGCGGCGGAGGTGCCGGCACAGAAGAAAGCGGCGGTGGCGAAGTCGATGTTGCAGCAGCTGAACAAGCTTATCAAGAAAGTTGTGCCAGCTGTCATGGTGGCGATCTCTCAGGAGGTGCCGGTCCAGCTCTAGACAGTATTGGATCCAAATACTCTGAGGATGAAATTCTTGACATCATCAAGAATGGTAAAGGCTCTATGCCTGCCGAGCAAGCTACTGGTGAAGATGCAGAAATGATTGCCGGCTGGTTGGCTACACAAGAGTAATTGTAAAGAACGTAATACTTAACAAAAAAACTTGGGCATTGCTTGCTCAAGTTTTTTTGTGTACTAAGAAATCTAACCTTGTTAAAGGATTATTATGAAGTGGTTTCAAGGTATGTCAATAAATCTGTATTTATAAGGGATTTTGCGTAAGGATTTATGTCGAGTTATGATGATTATTGCAATTTAATTAAATGATATAAGCTTTTGAAATGAAAATGTAATAATTTTGTGTCATAAAAAGGCGAATCGTGATGTTATAATATTTATGGTATTCCAGCAGAGTTCAGTTTTGGTAAATTCTTGGAAGAGCACCAGGAGAATTACAACAAGGAAATTAAAGGTGATTTATTTATGATAGAGATGCAATCTGTATATAAGACCTATCCCAATGGGGTTACGGCCTTAAATGGTATAGATGTACATATTGAACAAGGCGAATTTGTGTATGTAGTGGGGCCGAGCGGAGCAGGTAAGTCTACATTTACCCGCTTGATGTTCCGGGAAGAAAAACCCACAAAAGGCACCGTATTGGTAAATGGTATTAACCTTTCCAGCCTAAAGGAGCGCAAAATCCCAAAACTCCGCCGCCAAATCGGTGTAGTTTATCAGGATTTCCGTCTGCTTCCAAGACTATCAGTCTATGAAAACATCGCATTCGCGTTGGAAGTGATTGAAGAGTCTCCTAAAAACATCAAGAAACGAGTGATGGAAGTTTTAGATCAAGTCCGTCTGAAAAATAAAGCCCGCTTTATTCCGGACGAGCTGTCTGGGGGCGAACAGCAGCGGGTTTCGATAGCCAGAGCTATCGTCAATCATCCGAAACTGCTGATAGCAGATGAACCGACAGGAAATCTTGACCCTGATACATCATGGGAAATAATGAGCATCTTAGAAGAAATCAACGCTGCAGGCACAACTGTCGTGATGGCCACTCACAGTAAAGACATTGTCGATAAAATGAGAAAACGGGTCATCGCCATTGAAGATGGTTTGGTTGCGCGTGATGAGCACCGAGGTGAATACGGTTATGAAGCTTAGGACAATCAGCAGGCATTTTCGTGAAGGCAGTAAGAGTGTATGGCGAAACGGCTGGATGACCGTTTCATCTGTGGGAGCTGTGACTACCACCCTGTTATTGGTCGGAGTGTTTCTGGCCATCATGCTGAATCTGAATCAGATTACACAGGAAGTCGAGAAGGATGTAGAAATTAAAGTTCTGCTCGATCGGACAGTTGAAGATGAAAGCGAAATTGATAGAGTGGAAGAAAAAATAAAGTCAATTTCAGATGTCGGTACCGTAGAGTTTTCATCTAAAGAGCAAGAATTGGAGCGCCTGGTTGAAAGTATGGGCGATGAAGGTAAAGCATTCGAGTTGTTTGACCAAAGCAACCCTTTAAAAGATGCATTTGTAGTTAAACCGGCAGATGCAACCAATACGATGGCAATTGCCGATGACCTTAAAGGAATCGAAGGGGTATCTGAGGTCAACTATGGCCGGGAAATCGTACAAAGGCTTCTGCAATTCAACGACTATGCACGTACCATCGGTTTAGCATTAATTGTTGCGCTAGTCTTGACCGCCGTATTTTTGATTTCCAATACCATTAAAATTACAATCATTGCCCGGAAAAAGGAAATTGGCATTATGAAACTGGTGGGTGCAACAAACGGATTCATCCGCTGGCCATTTTTCATAGAAGGTATGCTGCTGGGAATTTTAGGGTCGATTATTCCTATTGCGGCAGTAGTATCAGGTTATTATTACTTATACTACAATTTGAGGGATAAAATTCAATTCGAATTTATCCAGTTGCTTCCATTCGACCCATTTGCATGGCAGCTTTCCCTGCTGATTCTCGGTATCGGAGTCATCATCGGAATCTGGGGAAGCGTGATGAGTGTACGAAAATTCTTGAGAGTCTAGTGATAAAGTTACCCGGTGTGACAGAGAGAAAAACATGTTTCAAAAAATGGGGAGGAACTACGAGATGAAGAAGTTTTTCACTGTACTTACTACAGTAATGGTTACAGCAACTACTTTTTTCTCAGCAGGAGAGGTATTCGCTAACGAAGAACTTGATGAAATTAAGAAAGAACTAAACCAGTTAGAACAGGAAAAAGGGAAAATCGATTCAGATAAAAATTCCATAACAAGTGAAAAGAATGAAACGGAAAGTAAAATTGATAAGAATTTGTCCAAACAAGCAGACACGGAAGAGCAGATTGCTGCTTTGGATCGAAAACTATCAAAAACTCAGGAAAAGCTGGATGCTAAACAAGCTGAAATTAAAAAGACAGAAGAAGAAATTGCACAATTGAAGAAGGAAATCGAAGCTTTGAAAGAACGAATTGCAAAGCGTGAAGAAGTGTTGACAGACCGTTTGAAATCACTGCAAAGCAACGGTGGAAATGTGAGCTATTTGGAAGTGCTTTTAGGAGCACAGGATTTCGGTGATTTCCTGGACAGGGCTACTGCAGTAACTACCATTATGGATCAGGATAAAAACATCATGGATACCCATATTGCAGAAAAGAAAGAGTTAGAAGAAAAGAAGCAGCAAGTAGAAGAAAAAATGGCCGAACTAAAAGCACAGAAAAAAGAATTGGAAGATTTAAAAGCACAGTTAGACAGCCAGAAGAAAGAAAAGAAAGAACTTCTGAAGAAGCTTGAAGAACAGCATGATGAACTGCATGAACACAAAATGTCTCTGGAAGAGGAAGAAAAAGTATTGAGAGACCAGGCAGCTGCAGTTGAAAAGGCAATGCAGCAGGCTAATCAACAGAAAACCGAGATCGAGAAAGAAATTGAACGCCAAAAAGAATTAGAACGCCAGGCGCGCTTGAAAAAGGAAAAAGAAAAAGAAGAAGCTGCTCGTAAAGAGCGCGAGCGTTTAGAAGCTTTGAAAGCACAGGAAGAAAAGAGCCAACCGAAACAGACATCAACTAGCAGCAGCTCCAGTAGTAATCTTAGCTCCGGTGGCAGCGGAATTTTCGCTTGGCCGGCAGCTGGTCGTTTGAGTTCTGGCTATGGAAAGCGAAGTTTAGGCGATCATAAAGGAATTGATATTGCGAATGCTACCGGTACACCGATTAAAGCCGCTGCAGCAGGAACAGTAACCCGTTCTGCTTATTCAAGCAGTTATGGACACGTTGTATATATTTATCATCCGCAGTATAATAAGAGTACCGTATATGCACACTTGTCTAAACGTTCTGTTTCACTTGGTCAGTCTGTAAGTAACGGTCAACGCATAGGTGATATGGGTAATACGGGAAGGTCTTTCGGCAGCCACTTACATTTCGAAGTACACAATGGTCAGTGGAGTCAAAATGGCGGAATCAACCCTATGCCATATCTTAAGTAATTACTTGGTATTTACGGGACAAGCAGACCATAAACTATAATAGAAAAGGCATCGCACATTTTCGGTGTGATGCCTTTTTCTGCAATTGACAGCCGGCTCCATGGAACTCTAAGGATAGAAGGGTGAAGGTGATGAATTTAAAAAAGAGTCATATTGTGATTTTGCTGGTAGCAGCCTTACTGCTTGGAGCTGCCGGCTCGTATTTTGGCATCCAGCTTGCCCAATCAGAACCTGATACAGGGTCAGAATCCGAGCAAAAGGTTGAGCGATTTGCTGACTTAAGTGAAAGTGAACAAAAAAAACTGTTAGAGAATTTTGCAGCAGGCAGCGACAGCAACAATGCCTCTGGTGATATGAAAAAGGTTGAGCAGGCTTACAATGTCATCAAAGAGAATTATGTGGAGGAAGTCGATGATAAACAGCTGATGGAAGGTGCTATCCAGGGTATGCTTGAAACACTGGATGATCCGTATAGTGTATATATGGATAAAGAAACAATGGAGCAATTCGATCAATCCATTGAGTCCTCATTTGAAGGAATTGGCGCTGAAGTCAGTATGGTCGACGGGAAGGTGACCATTGTCGGACCGATTAAGGGATCCCCTGCTGAGGAAGCGGGCCTGAAACCAAATGACCAGATTCTTGCTGTCGACGGTGAAAGTGTGGAAGGGCTGGATCTGTATGAGACTGTTCTACAAATCCGTGGGGAGAAAGGTACAGAAGTCACTCTGACAATCCAGCGCCCAGGCGTATCGGATTCATTGTCCATCGATATTGTACGTGATGATATACCGTTAGAAACGGTGTATTCGGAAATTAAAGAAAAGGATGGTAAGAAAGCTGGGGTTATTGAGATCACCTCTTTTTCAGAAAAAACATCGGACGAATTTAAAGAAGCATTGAATGAATTAGAGAGTAAAGGCATGGAAGGATTGGTCATCGATGTCCGAGGCAATCCAGGCGGTTTATTTACCGATGTACAGGAAATTTTACAGAACTTTATTCCTGAAGATGTTCCATACGTACAAGTAGAAGATAAAAATGGAGAAAAAGAGCGTTATTTCTCTAAAATGAAAGATAAAAAAGATTACCCGGTTACGGTACTTATGGATGAAGGTAGTGCTTCTGCTTCTGAAATATTGGCTGCTGCCATGCAGGAAGCAGGGGGGTATGAACTGGTCGGTGAGAACACTTTCGGAAAAGGTACCGTTCAACAAGCTATTCCGATGGGGGATGGCAGCACTATAAAAATCACATTATACAAGTGGTTGACGCCTGACGGCAATTGGATACATGAGAAGGGTGTCCAACCTACTGTGAAAGTAAAACAACCCGCTTATTTCTACACCAATCCAGTAGAGATAGAAGAGCCTTTGGAGTATGATCAAAACAACGACAAAATAAAAAATATCCAGATAATGCTTGATGGACTGGGTTATGATGTGGAACGCTCCGATGGTTATTTTGATAAGAAAACAGAGGAAGCAGTAAAGCAATTTCAGGAAGACGAAAACCTGAAAGTGACTGGAGCCATTGATCAAAAAACCGGCGGGTCAATCGAAGCAAAAATTGTGGAACTCATACAAGATGGTAAGAATGATAAACAAATGGAAAAAGCGCTGGACGTTTTATTCCAGCAGTAAAGCAGGATTTAGCGAGTGGATAGCGAATTATATCCGTAGTCAGTGACTGCGGATATTTTTTTTGCTGCCTAAGCAAGTTTGTATTAAAGATAAGGACTTGGCTACAAGCCAAGTTTTCTATCGAAGGAGGTTATAAAAGGTGGGAGGATGGCTTCAGGAAATTACACAAATACCAGGACGACTAATGATGCAGCCGCTTCTTTATTGGTTTATCCTGTTGGGTCTAATTGTTTCCTTTAAGAGAGTCAGAAAGGAAAGAGACATGTTCGGTATTCGTATTTTTGATGTCTTTGCAGAAACGAAAGGGACATGGGTAACAGGGTTCCTTACCGGGATTACCTTGTCACTAGTGATGGTAGGAGCAGGTATTGTCATTCCATTTCCAGTCATTTTATTGTTAAGTGCCCTCATACTTTTGATGAGCCTGATATTACGTTTAAACGTGCTGTCTGCCGCTTATACACTCACTGTAGGATATGGAATTATTTTTCTTTTACAAAATATTTCTGTTTCTTTTATACCTGAGGAATGGCAGCAAGCGTTCTCCGGCGTATCGCTTACCAGTATAACGGTAATCATGGCGGGGGGATTATTCCTGGAAGCGATATGGGTACTCCGGCTGAACCACAAGGAGACATTTCCAGAGCTGGTGGCAGGATCCCGGGGAAAGTGGATCGGCCAGCACCGGTTGAAAAAGCTGGGGATGATGCCTATATTTGTTTTGATACCAGGCGGTGCCATTACCCCCTTTATGACTTGGTGGCCATTACTTGATATAGCAGGCGGCAGTTATGGATTGATGGTGGTACCTTTTCTGAGTGGTTTTGACGTAGTAACAAAAGGTCACCATCCTGTCACTGCTGCAAAAAAGCTGGGAAGCGGTTTGTTTTTACTGGCGTTCCTTGTCACAACAGTTGCGATAGTCAGTTATTGGTGGGAATTCTTATCCATAGCTGCAGTCGGCCTAGCTGTCGTAGGAAAGTTATTTATTCATACGTTGTATCGCGTTCGTGATAAAAAAGCTCCTTATTTTTCGGCGAATGATCAGGGGCTGACGGTATTAGGAATTATCAAAAACAGTCCAGCCGAACAGATGGGAATAGGTGTCGGAGACCTTATCGAACGTGTAAATCAGGTGAAAGTGACCAATGAAGAAGAGTTCTACCACGCCATGAACGTTAACCGCGCCTTATGTAAAATGGAAATACGTGATCAACATGGTGAAATTCGCTTTACCCAACGAGCGATTTATCAGCACGATCCCTATGACCTGGGGTTGCTTTTCGTCAAAGCGGATGTAAGAAAAAAAGCCGTCTCCCATTAATTCAACATTCCTTTTTGGCACGAAGGAAAGCGATCCGTCTCCCAGCCAGTCCCACCTCATTTAACGATATGAAACAAAACGAATAGTTGTAAATACGGATTATGAAATAAACTTGTATATGTAAAAACTTAGAGGAGATATTGTTCCTCTAAGTTTTTTAGTTTTTCTACATAGTAAACCTGCACATTTTCTGCAAAATAAACGATTACTCTATAACAAGAGGAGGACAGCTATGTATGAATTATTAAACTGGATCAGCAGAGTAGTGATGGAGCCGGTCATTCAGTTGTCTTACAGCGTACAAGAATGGCCATTGTTATATGCGTTGATGCTGGGACTGGTCGGTGCAGCTGCACCGTGCCAATTAACAAGTAATATAGGTGCAATGACCGTTTACGGAAACCAATCGCTTCGCACAAAAATACCGTGGGGACATATTGGGATGTTCCTGTTAGGAAAAATCATCGTTTTCTCTGGGTTAGGGTTCCTTTTTTGGTGGCTGGGCAGGGATATCTTCCAGGAACTCCAGGCTATGTTCCCTTGGATGAGGAAAGCGATTGGGCCTTTGTTGGTTTTAATCGGCGTATTTTTAATAGGATGGATAAAATTCCGCAAAACGATTACTTTATTTAAAGTTCCAGACCGTTTGATGTCGAATCCATCACCGTGGGGAAGTTTTTTTTTAGGTGCAGGCTTTACGTTAGCTTTTTGTCCTACGATGTTCGTATTGTTTTTCCTTACGTTGATGCCGATTGTAGTGGCGACCTCTTATGGGGCAATCATGCCAACAGTTTTCGGGTTAGGGACTTCGATACCCTTGCTGCTGTTTATTGGATTAATTGCTTATTTTGGTTTAAGTGGTAACCTGTTAAGAAAAGGACGGCGTGCCGGAGCAATTGTCCAAAGGGTAGCAGGTATTCTTCTAATCCTTGTCGGGATTTTAGATACATTGACTTACTGGTAAATGAATGAATTGAGGCTGGTATTATGCTGAATAAATTATCCTGGAAAGTCGCATCGATATTTTTTATATTTATTGTGATTGTGGAAGTATTGCTCTTTTCTGTCCTCTATACGAATCTTGTCTCTGATCAAGTGGATGAGGTATTGGACGGGCTGCTCGCACGCGGGAATAGCCACCGGGATGTACTGGAGAAAAGCTTCGATGATGTTACTTTGAATCATGTAGCATTGATGGAAACAGAGGCCGCTACAGATGTCATCATCACTAATAATGAAGGGAAAATCCTCTCTAAATCTACAGCTGCCACAGATGAAATCACTCATTTGATTAAAGACAATGATTATCAGAATACAGGGCACATTGGAAGAGTCATTGAAGAAAAGTGGAGATCTGCACCGTATATTGCTACATTGTCTCCGATTGTCGTTGAAGGAAAAATGATGGGGCATGTTTATATGTTTTCACCTTCTGATTCTGTCCAGCAAGTAGTGCATGAGCTGACCAGACAATTTATCATTATTGGTTTGTTTACCGTTTTATTGACAATCATCACTATATTTATTTTAACCCGCTTTTTGACTTTACCGTTGCTTCATTTGAAACAGACGACCGAGCGAATGAGCATGGGAGAAACTAATATATCACTGGAAATGACAAAAAGAAAAGATGAATTAGGCGAACTTGCTGCCGCGATTCAAACATTAGCCAGAGATTTAGAGCACTTGAAAAATGAACGCAATGACTTTCTTGCTAATATCGCTCATGAATTACGTACACCGCTCACCTATATAAAAGGGTATGCGGATATCGCTTCGAGAAGCAGCTTGACGTCAAAAGACCGGGAGCATTACTTGAACATCATAAAAGAAGAATCTGAACAACTGACAATGCTGGTGAAAAACTTGTTTGCCTTGGCTAAAATGGATCAAAATCAATTTTCAATCTTACCAGAACAGGTGAAGTTATGTGACTCTTTGGACAAAGTCATTAATCGTCTGCATCCTGTATTTGAAGAAAAAGAAGTGGGACTGGAGCTGGAATGCCCGGAAGAAGTAGAAGGCTGGGTAGACCCGGAACGTTTTCAGCAGGTCATTCTCAATTTACTGGATAATGCCTTGAAGCATTCAACTGCGGGTGGAACGATTCACGTTAGTTCCAACCAGAAAGAGGGACGTGCAGTTGTGAAAGTAAGGGATGAAGGTAGCGGGATTCCTTCTGAGGAGCTGCCGTTCATTTTTGACCGATTATACCGGGTTGATAAATCTCGCTCGCGGGCGAGTGGTGGCTCGGGATTAGGATTAGCCATTGTGAAAGAAATCATCCGGCTGCATGGTGGGCAAATTAGCGTTGAGAGCAGCCTGGGTAATGGAACAACTTTTATTATAGATCTTCCGGGAGGTGAAAATAATGATTAAAGCTTTATTAGTAGACGACGAACAGAGGATGATCGATCTGATCCGGCTATACCTGGAGCCCGAGGGTTTTCGATGTGACCAGGCAGTATCTGGAGAAGAAGCAGTGGAAAAGGTGAAAATAGGGTCATTTGATATCGTGCTGCTAGATATCATGATGCCAGGAATGAGCGGATGGGAAGTATGTCAATCCATACGGGAAATCTCAGAAGTTCCTATCATTATGGTTACAGCAAGGGAGCAAAAAGAGGATATCGTTAAGGGTTTGAAGCTTGGAGCCGATGATTACATAACCAAGCCATTCGATGCTGATGAACTGATTGCCAGAATGGAAGCTTTGTTGAGAAGAACAGGAAAAGGAAATGCTGTCGAAACAGATGGTTTGATCTGGGATGGAGATAACCACCAGCTAACTTATAAGGGTAAACCTATCAAGTTGACACCGAAAGAGTTCGCGGTTATTGGATACATGATGAATCATCCGAACCGCGTTTATGACCGTCATCAGTTAATCGAACTGATTTGGGGGTTTGATTCCGATACAGAAGGAAGAACAATCGACTCCCACGTCCGTAATATGCGGGAGAAAATAAGGAACTCTGGTTTCCCGATCGATGACTACTTCCAGACGGTTTGGGGAGTAGGGTATAAATGGGTCCAGCCTTCAAAAAGTTAAAAGATTTGTAACATCCTCTCAACCATTTCTCCATAATTAGTGGGTAAAGTAAAAAGTAAGAAAGGAGGGATGGTTGTGAAGCTAAAATTGTTGGCAGGGATAGCTACAGCTGCTTTAGTGTTAGGTTTTGGAAATATCGTACTGGCTGATGGGGACGAGCCGGTACAAGGTGAGGGTTTTTGGCAGGGAAGTTTTGAAGAAATGCTCCCTTTTATGAAACAAATGCACCCAAATTTTGACGATTCTCAATTGGAAGAAATGTATCAGGATTGTCATGGACAAAACGGTCCAGGCAATGGCGATAGAGGTATGATGAACAACTTTTAATCAGGGAGGGGGTATGCTCCCTTCCTCGTGACTCACTCAGATAAAGAAGACAGTTGATGACGCGACTGTCTTTTTTCATAAGGATTTTTTTGATTAGAATAATACCTACCGTGGAATGGGTATACTGTAAAACAGATTTAAAGGAGTGTTAGTTATGATGGGTGGCGGTGGAATGAACGGAGGAATGGGTGGTTTTTTCGGCTTTGGATTTATCTGGATTATTATCATTATCGCAATCATTGCCATTTTTGTATGGATGATGAAACCAGGGTCTAATAACAATACCACTCGTTCCTCATCTGGTAATAAATCACTTGAGACATTGAAAGATAGATTGGCAGGAGGAGAAATTTCAGAAGAAGAATATGATCGCTTAAAACGGAAATTAGAAGAATAAAAGAGAAAGGGGAATCATGATGGCTGATAAGCACGAACATCATACAGAGGATAATCATAAAGAGCATACTCAAGAACATGAGAAAGGTGAACATTCGGCAACCGGTCATCACGAGGCCCATGAAGAACATGATCAGCATGAGCATGGTGGCGGTCACGATCATCACGACCACGACCATGGGGATATGGTTGCTGATTTTAAGAAACGATTTTATATTTCGCTGATTCTGACGATACCAATCTTGATTCTCTCGCCGATGATTCAGGATTTCATGGGTGTGGATTGGAGATTTCCATTTGATCAATGGATCTTGTTTGGGCTTTCTACTATTGTATTTTTCTATGGTGGCTGGCCTTTCCTGACTGGATCAGTCAGCGAATTGAAGCAAAAAAATCCAGGTATGATGACATTGATCGGATTAGCTATTTTCGTCGCTTACGGCTACAGTTCATTAGTAGTCTTTGGCTGGAGCGGAAAGAACTTTTTCTGGGAGCTCGCTACATTAATTGATATCATGCTTCTTGGTCATTGGATTGAAATGAGGTCAATTATGGGAGCGTCCAATGCGCTGGAAGAATTGGTCAAGCTGATGCCGAATGAAGCACACAGAGTGAAGGAGAATGGGGAAACAGAAGATATAGCTGTTTCAGACCTGCAAACAGGCGATCACGTATTAGTGAAACCTGGTGAAAAAATACCCGTCGATGGTGTCATTCTTGAAGGGAAATCAGCAATTGATGAGTCTATGCTGACGGGAGAATCGATGCCCGTAGAAAAGAATCCAGATGAAGAGGTTATCGGGGGTGCCGTCAACCAGGAAGGCTCGCTGACGATTGAAGTCAAGAAGACGGGTGATGATACCTATTTATCCCAAGTCATCACATTGGTAAAAGAAGCGCAGGATTCTAAATCAAGAACCCAGGATTTAGCGAACCGTGCAGCGAAATGGCTGTTCTATATTGCGTTGACAGCAGGGTTTGGAACATTGTTCATTTGGCTTGCGCTGGGTTACGCCTTTGACGTGGCATTAGAGCGCATGGTAACGGTCATGGTCATCACTTGTCCACACGCACTTGGACTTGCTGCACCATTGGTTGTTGCCGTCTCGACATCTATTTCTGCTAAAAAAGGCCTGCTGATCAGAAACCGAACCAACTTTGAAGGTGCCCGGGAACTGAATGCTGTTGTTTTTGATAAAACTGGAACTTTGACAAAAGGAGAGTTCGGAGTAACCGATATTATCCCTGCAGGATCCCATCATGAAAATGATGTCCTGCTTTGGGCAGCCAGCGCGGAACAAAACTCCGAGCACCCGTTAGCAGAAGGGGTACTCCATAAAGCAGAGGAACAGGAACTGAAGCTGAAAGAAGTATCAGATTTTGAATCCATGACAGGTAAAGGATTAAAAGGAACAGTAGAAGGAAAAGAAGTACTGGTCGTCAGCCCCGGATATGTCAATGAGCGTTCGTATGAATACGATAAAGACCAATTTAATTCTTTATCTGAAAAAGGGAAGACAGTAGTTTTTGTCCTTGTAGATGATGAGCTTATCGGGATGATCGCTTTAGCTGATATGGTACGTGATTCTGCCAAGGAAGCGGTTGAAAGACTCAAAGAAATGGATATTCATCCAATCATGTTAACAGGAGACAACCAAAAAGTAGCTGATTGGGTAGCGGATCAATTAGGTATTGAGGAGGTTTATGCAGAAGTACTTCCTCACAATAAATCGGATCAAATCAAAAAGATCCAGCAGAAAGGCTGGAAAGTGGCAATGACAGGAGATGGGGTCAACGATGCCCCGGCACTTGCTACAGCCGACTTAGGGATTGCAATCGGCAGCGGAACCGACGTTGCGATGGAAACAGCTGATGTCGTCCTTGTAAAAAGTAATCCTAAAGATGTTGTCAGTATCATGGATCTCTCGAAGAAGACGTACCGGAAGATGCTGCAAAACTTATGGTGGGCAGCAGGTTACAATATAGTTGCCATCCCGCTTGCCGCCGGGGCACTGGCATTCATGGGCTTGTTATTGAGCCCGGCTGTCGGGGCGGTTCTGATGAGTCTCAGTACGGTTATTGTAGCCATAAATGCCAAACTGTTGAAAGCTTAATTGTTATTTTAGGCTGTGTGAGGATGAGTCCTCCACAGCCTTTCATATTTTCTTTATGAATTATGCACGATTTCTGCAATATTTCCGGGTAATAAACTAAGGAACTATAAAAAGTATGAGGGTGAAACAAGGTGAACAGGAAAGTAATAGGATCTATATTAATCGTTTTATTAATTGGGGCAGGTACAGGTCTGTATTTTATTTCGCCATTTTATAATGGAACCAATGATGGGACACTGCCAAAAGACATCTTAAACGATGAAGGTACCAGTATTTTAGAAGTAGGTGCACAAGAACCAGGGGATCGTCCAGTGAAAACTTTTGATCTTACTGCCGAGGAAACACAATGGGAGATCAAAGATGGAGAGGCAGTTGATGCATGGACATATAACGGTACAGTTCCAGGTGAGCCTTTACGAGTAACAGAAGGAGACTATGTAAAGGTCAACTTAAAAAATGAATTGGACGTTCCAGTCACCATTCATTGGCATGGCGTTCTGCTGCCGAATAAAATGGACGGTGTTCCGGGATTGACTCAAGATGCCGTGCAGCCAGGGGAATCATTTACTTATGAATTTATCGCTAATGATGCTGGCACGTATTGGTATCATTCTCATCAGCACAGTTCCACTCAAGTGGATATGGGGTTGTATGGTTCTCTGGTAATCGAAGAAAAAGATAAGCAATATGAGCGCGATGAATTTTTTATCCTGGATGAATGGGCAGTCAACCAGGAAAAGCGGGATTTCTCTAATATGGGGGGCATGATGATGGGCGGCATGTCCGGCGATGGGGAAGCTGATACAAAGCAGATGTATGATACCTTCACTGTCAATGGAAAATCGGGTAATGCCATTGATCCGCTTATCATGGAAGAAGGCGAAACAGCAAGACTACGTTTTATGAATGCTGGCTTCCAACAGCATCAGCTAGTCTTCCCGGAAGGTTCGATGAAAGTGATAGCAAATGATGCGGAAAAAGTTATTGGCACAGAAGATTCTTCAAATGTAATTGAACTTGCACCCGGGGAGCGGATTGATGTTGAATTCACGAAACAGAACAATGACTCAGAAGTAATCGCACAAAAAGTCATGCCAGAAGAAAATACGGAAAACATTGGAGAGAATACAGCAGAAGTACCGACGAGCTCGGATATAGCAAATGGTGTTTCTTATGGCAGTGAAGAATTGATATTTGAAGATGTGCCAGAAGCCGATGTCACCTATGATATGGATTTGAGCATGGGGATGAATATGGGGGAAGGAATGTCGTTTCAAATCAATAATGAGGTTTTCCCTGACACTCCTCCAATTAAAGTGAAGAATGGCGATATTGTTAAGGTGAACATTACAAATTCAGGCAGGATGAATCATCCGATGCATCTGCATGGTCATAGATTCCAGGTAATGGCTAGAAATGGGACAGCGTATGAAAATCCAATCGTCAAAGATTTAATCCATGTGAAGCCTGGAGAAGAATATACGGTTTATTTCATAGCTGATAATAAAGGAGAATGGTTATTTCATTGTCATGATAATAATCATGCAGAAAGAGGAATGGTAACGATCGTTGATTACGAAAGTGTATATTCTCCTTTTGAATTAGGCGGGGAAAATGATAATCACCCTCAATAAGGGGGAGATAATCGCTATATTGATTTTAAATGAAGAAGCTGAGCTGCACTTGACATTTGAAGGCAGCTCAGCTTTCATTTATTGATTCTCATTTTTATCAGGTGAGAGTATCAGGCGTCGCATGATTGAAGACATTAAGTAATTTTCTTTCACCACTTTTAAACCTGCCTGCTTAATATTGTCCATTGTTTTCCGATTGATATTGGCTCCGACGATATGGAGGCCGATTGGGTTCAGCACATCCATTGCTTTGCCTATCATTTCATTATCACTGCGCATATGTTCCAGCATGATGATTTTCCCCTTAGGCTTCGTCACCCGGCGTATTTCCTTTAAACCCTGGATTGGATCAGGGACAGAATAAAAGACACAGGTGGAGACCACCGTATCAAATGTATTATCAGGGAAATCCATCTGCTGGGCATCCATTTCCACAAGCTCAAATGATGGAGGCAGATTATCTGCTTTTTCACGAGCTTTTTTTAACATCATAGGGCTGAAGTCAATTCCTGTCACTTCCACGTGATCGGGATAGTATTTAAGATTAGCTCCAGTTCCCACGCCTACTTCTAACACTTTTCCACTAGCATGTTCCAGCAGTTCTTTCCTCCATTTCTCCCGAATCATCCGATCCATCATATCAAATAAACCAGAAATGCGATTATATCTTCGTTTAATCGTATTTGTGTGCTTATTATCCATTATAAAAATTCCCCTTTATAAGTATACTTCTAGATTAAAGCTATTGGAATTATATGTAGTTTTGAGAATGGGATCTATTATACGGTTTCTACCATAGGAAAAGCAAAAGAGCTGGCACAAGGCCAACTCTTTTCCCATGGTTATTGAGTAACTTCACCATTCCATTCTTGCATGCCACCGTCCAGCGTCTTTGCCTGGTAACCTTGTTCATTCAATAGGTCAGCGGCCTGGTCACTTCTTTTTCCGGAAGCACAAACGGTGATATACTCTTTTTTTTGATTTAACTCGTCCATCTTGTTTTCTACTTCATCTAATGGGATGTGAATGGCACCAGGAATCATACCTGCTTCCACTTCTTCTTCCGTCCGTACATCAAGTACCTCCACATCGTCCTGTTGACGTTTCTCTTCAGCTTCTGTCGGTTGTACTTTTGCTGCCATTTATAATACCTCCTTATCTAAGATGAAATATCTTGTTATATAATAGGTATACCTCTTCGGGTAAAAAGAGAAACATATTTTTATATGACAGTTATATTACTCCGAAATCGTTTTTCCTTGATCAAGAATCTGTTTCCAGTTCTCTCCCCCGTCTGTAGAGATGAAGGCATGATCTGTCTCCCCGTCACTGGAAAGAAGGGTGATTTCTTCTTCATTATCTGGATTTTTTACCACGTATAAGATGGCTTGGTTTCCGATTTCAGGCAAGGACAATGTTTCGGTTGTCGTATCTTTCAAGTTAATAGACTTCAGTTTGGGCTCAGAGGAATACGTCGCAAAGTATAAACGTTCTTCTTCAAAATATAATGCAGTACCCTGGATATTTTCTTGGACAGGTTCAAAAGTCTGTCCCCCGTCTTTACTGAGGTATATTCCATTTTGAGTAGAGGCAGCAACGACATTTTCATCTGTTGGGTGAACCGCCAAAGCGAACGGACTTGTGCTTATACCGGCAGCCTCAATGGCTTCCCACGTTTCACCATCATCAAGACTCCGATAGAAGCCAGCATCCAATTCAGAATTGGGCTGGATATTCATCAGGTAAACGGCGTGGTTTTTATAACCGACTCCCATCGTATGAAAATCACTTTCTCCTTCAAAGCCTAAATCTTCCAAGGTTTGACCGCCATCCGTGCTTCTCTTCAATCCAAGCGGGTTAGGAAGGTCGGAGTCTTCACCGGGATGCCCTGATGTGTAAAAGCCATTATCCACCGCTGTGAAACCCATATAATCATTAAATTGTTCTTTTGTTTCCAGCCAATCGCCATCTTGATAAAATTTCAGTCCGCTATGGGTGGCGAACGCCGTGCCGGTATCAGGTTGTATGTAGCCGATCCCATGAACATGATTGACAGTTCCCTCAAAAGACTGTAGGAAGGCAGATAGATCGCCAGTTTTCTCCTGGTTTTCCTGTTTGTCTGTTTTTTCTGTGTTCTCGTTCTGTGTTTCTGCATCTGGCTGGCTTTCCTCATTTTGACTGCATCCAGTCATGATAATTGCTGTGCTGATACTTGTTATAAGAATTAATTTTTTAATCATAAGAGCTCCTCCATGAAAAAACTTGACTGTCACCAAATCCTTATAGCGAAAGCCTTAGTTTTTATTTTACTTTATAACTTTGACAATTTTAATCTTTCTTAAGGAATAAAAAGATTCATACAGGGTAAATATAACTGGTTTATATCGAGATTTTGTGCAGAAAGAAAAAGTTTGCGCTATTAAGGAAGCTTCCTGCATCTTCCTTTTTCAATTAAGGAATCTTCGTTTATAATCAAGAAAGGAAAAAGTCAGACAACTATTAGACATGCTGGAGGAAACAAGATGATGAAACGGATCAAGGTTATATCAATGATTGTCCTATTACTGTCTGCCTTTACTCCACAGGCAGGTTTTGCAGAAAAAAGCGAAAACTTATCCATCCAAAGTGAGGCTGCTATTTTGATAGATGGGGAGAGCGGCCAAGTATTATATGAAAAAAATAGTGAAAAGAAGATGTACCCGGCAAGTATTACAAAAATCCTTACAGGTATCATTGCTATTGAACAAGGAAACCTGGAGGATAAAGTAATTATTAGTGAAGAGGCGAGAAATGCAGAAGGCACCAGGGTATATTTAAAAGAAGGAGAAGAAGTGCCGCTTAAGAAATTAGTTCAGGGACTGTTGATGAATTCAGGGAATGATGCAGGCGTGGCCATTGCAGAACACCTGGCGGGCAATGTGGAAAACTTTACGCAAGTGATGAATACTTTTGCTGAAGAAAAAGCTGGGGTAAAGGATTCCAACTTCACTAATCCGCATGGGCTTTATGATGATAACCACTACGTTACGGCAGAGGATATGGCGAAGATCACAAAATACGCGATGAAAAATGAGACGTTTAAGGAAATTGTGGGCACAAAGGAGTTAGATTGGAAAGGCGAAGAATGGGAGACAACCATCATCAATCATAATCGTCTGCTCTGGAGATATGATGATGCTACCGGAGTAAAAACCGGCTGGGTTTCTAAATCAGGCCATACGCTGGTAGGATCCGCTGAACGTGATGGGATGGAATTAATCGCTGTAGTGCTGAAAGCAAACAATGCAGAACATGCTTATACGGAAGCCGGAAAATTATTTGACTATGGCTTTGAAAATTATGAAACTTCTTCCATTCCTGCTGGAAAGACATATAAGTCGAATGGAGAAGAGTATGAATTGCCAGAAACGCTGGCATATACTAAAGAAAATAATTCCGAGATTACGGAACAAGTAACAAGAAAGGGCTATTTATTAATTGAGTCTGACGATGAAATTCTGACGTCAGGTAAATTGGAAGTAGTACAAGCTTCAAATGGAGGGCCTGTAAAATTGGAAGAAAATGGTTCGGAAGATAATTCTTCCTGGAAGGATGCTATATTCCAGTGGTTTGCCAGTCTCTTTCCTTCAAAATAAACACAAAAAAGCTGTCATGAGAAAAGCGATAAACTTTTCACTGACAGCTTTTTTCATACTTTAAGAATGTTTAACTTTGTAAAAGGGTTAAAGTATAATAAACATTTAGGGATTTCGCCATAAGGACTTGGCGATAAGCCAAGTGTTTTTAAGTTATTGTATTATGCAATCAGCTTTTCACATTCATCTGCACACTTACGGCAAGCTTCAGCACATTTCTGGCAATGGTCGTGATCATGCTTCGCGCATTCCTCACCACAGTCACGGCATGCTTTGGCACATAATTGGGCAAGCTCTTGAACATAAGGGGTGTCACGGGTCAAGGATTGTTCGAACAGAGAGCAAATATCAGCACATTCTCGGTCAAGACGAATACATTCGGCCATTTCCTTCACGTGTTCTTCTCCTAGACAGGAAATGTAGCAATGGTTACATGACTCCATACATTCGTGCAACGTTTCTATTACTGTCGAATACTTTTCATGACTCATACAATTACCTCCTTTAGTATGTTACGTAGATAAAATAACCAGTTTCGAAAAAAATAAACAGGATTTCTGACAATTAAGAAAAAAGTTATATGTATTAAATAAGTAGAAAGTTGGTAGCTTATGCAAATGAAAAAAGCGGGAGAATGGTGTGAAATCATTGTCCCGGAAGAATGGAAATACAAAAAGATCGAACAAATTTTAAAAGAAGATTTAAAGACTCCTAAAAAATTGCTCCATCAGTTACGGATGAATAAAGATGTAACAGTTCACGGTGAAACGGTGTCATGGTCAAGGGAACTTAAACGGGGAGATATCCTTCAAATACGACTGTTTCAAGAAGAAGAGTATGGGATTGTGCTGGACAACTCAGAGCTGGATGTCTTATTTGAAGATAATCATCTGCTTGTCGTGAATAAACCGGCGGGTATAGATACCCACCCGAATGAACATGGACAAACAGGGACCCTTGCGAATCGAGTAGCTTTTTATTTTCAGGAAAATAGGGTACTGACTAAGGTAAGGCATATTCATCGGCTGGATCGAGAAACGTCAGGTGCCGTGCTGTTTGCCAAGCATGCCTTGGCTGGAGCCACAATGGATCGTTATCTGGAGCAAAGAAAAATCAGCCGCACGTATCTTGCCATGGTACATGGGGAGATTAAACACAGAGAAGGAATGATAGACAAGCCGATAGGCAAAGATCGTCATCATCCGACAAGAAGACGAGTTTCACCAGGTGGTCAAAAGGCTGTGACTGAGTTTAAAGTTGTCAACTATGATACCCAGCAAAATGCCAGCCTTGTGAAGCTGAAACTTTACACTGGAAGGACGCATCAGATCCGTGTACATATGAGTCATATTGGTCACCCTGTTGCAGGAGATCGGCTGTATGGCAAAAAGAATGATGGTTATGATCGACAGGCGCTGCATGCGGCAAAAATATCTTTCCCCCATCCGATTACAGGGGAACAACTGACCAGTGTGGCACCCAGTGATGATTTGCCATTAATTTTACAAAAGGAAATTGATCGAATGACAGCTGATAATAGGAGGGATTAATAGATGAAATATGTCATTATAGGTGGAGATGCAGCCGGGATGAGTGCAGCCATGCAAATTGTACGGAACAGTGATGACCACGAAATCGTTACCCTTGAGAGGGGGAGCATTTATTCTTATGGACAGTGTGGATTGCCATATGCTATTAGCGGTGAAGTGGATTCGACTGATGATTTGATCGCCAGAACTCCGGAGACATTCCGGGAAAAGTATGGAATCGATGCAAGAACGAAGCACGAGGTTACCCGTGTTGATTGTGAACAAAAAATAATTCATGGTACCAATCTGGAGACAGATGAACCTTTTCAGGAAAGCTATGATCGATTATTGGTAGCGACCGGGGCCAGTCCTGTGTGTCCACCATGGGAAGGGGTGGAACTGCCGGGAGTTTATCAGTTGAAAACCATCCCTGATGCCGAGAGGATTATGGAGTATATGGGGAAAGAGATTAACAACGTGACGATCATCGGTGGAGGTTATATCGGACTGGAAATGGCAGAAAGCTTTGTCCACCTGAATAAAAATGTAAGAATTATCGAACGTGGAAGCCAGCTGGCTAAAATTTTCGATGAAGATATGGCTGCTCACATCCACGAAGAAGCAAAAAAGCAGCATATTCAATTAAATTTAGAAGAAAATGTCGAAGGGTTCGAGGGGACAGACAAGGTAGAAAAAGTTGTGACAGACAAGGGGTCCTATGACACGGACCTTGTGCTGGTTGCTGTAGGTGTAGCACCGAACACTTCTTTCTTAAGGGGGACTGGCATCTATTTGACTTTTAAGGATGCCATTCAAGTCAACGCTTATATGGAAACGAACATTAAGGATATATATGCGGCAGGTGACTGTGCTACGCAGTTCCACCGGATCAAGAAGAAAGATGACTACATTCCGCTTGGCACCCATGCTAATAAACAAGGCGGGATTGCAGGGTTGAATATGGCCGGTCGAACGAAAGCTTTCAAAGGAGTCGTAGGATCCTCAATCATCAAATTCTGTGATTTGAACCTGGGCAGGACTGGTATTTCTGAGTCAGAAGCTCAACAAATGAACATCCCCTGCCAGAGTGTAACCATTAAAGCGACCGATAGGGCAGGCTATTATCCGGGTTCAGAAAAAATGACACTGAAACTGACTTATCATAAGGAAAATCTGCAGGTCCTTGGTGTACAGATCATTGGTGGCAATGGTGTTGATAAACGGATAGATGTGTTAGCGACGGCCTTATTCCACGAAATGACAACAGAAGATCTGCTTGATCTTGACCTTTCCTATGCCCCTCCTTTTAACGGCGTATGGGATCCATTACAACGAGCTGCAAGAAAAGCGAAATAATGAAAGCCTCAGTCGAAGTGACTGGGGCTTCTGGTTTTATGATAATTCATTCAGGTCCTGGTAGATGAAGTCGGGCTGTATACCTAAGGAAGGCCACTTTTGCTGGCTTCTGTTTACCCAGGCGGTTGAGAATCCGTAGTTTTTAGCGCCTGCGATGTCCCAGGGATTGCTTGAAAGGAATAATACCTCTTTTGGTTCTGCTATTTCCAATTGTCGGTGGGCAAATGCGTACGCCTTTGGATCGGGCTTATATATCCCCGGTTCATCTGCGCTTAAAATAGAAAAAGTTTGATCAAGCCGATTATTTTTTAATAATGGAAGGAGCATATCGTTGGTACCATTCGAAAATATCGTCAACCGATGGTCAGGTAAATTTGTGGTAAGACGCTTCACCTCTTCAAACGGCTTTAAGTGCCGATAAGCTTCCATCAATTCTTCTAATGTACCCGTATCATATTCTGCCTGATTAAATTCTAAAGCGTCGATAAGGGCGTGTCGGGTAATTTGATCGAAGGGCTGATAACTATCGATCAGTTGGCGGATCATAAAATAATGCACTTGTCTTTTTCGCCATTCCTGGCTGACGTCATGGCCCTTCTCGGGGTAAACTTCTTCCAGCTTTTCCGTGACAGAATGAACATCAAACAAGGTACCATAAGCATCGAATACATAAGCTTTAAACATACAACATCCTCCTTTTGGTTAAAATTTACCCTTGAGTGATACGATAAAACAGTGGGTTCACAAAATGTTCATGGGCGAAATATGTCTAATTGCTTCTTATATGGTAGAATATCATGATATGATTCCTATAGTTATGTAATTGGTCATCGAGTTCATTCGACTGAAATAGAGGGATAAGCTGATGCGAAAATTTTCAATTTTTACCGTTATATTTACTTTTCTCGCTTTAATATTAGGCAACCTGGTCGTTGCCACAGAATCCGGAGATGCTTGTGGAACGGACTGGCCGTTCTGTAATGGCTCCCTGATACCAGTTTTTACTGATTATCACGTTGTGATTGAATATTCTCATCGAATTTTCACTACACTTCTGGGTGTTGTCATCTTGATTAACGCGGTTGGTGCCTTTATTACAAACCGTCAATCAAAAGCCGTACGCTGGTTATCTATGCTTAGTTTTGGGTTATTGATCTTCCAATCTGTAATAGGCGGTCTTAATGTATTATTAGGAACCCCTCCCGGCTTTTCTACATTTGATGTCATGTTCAGTCAGCTGCTCCTTGTGACGATGGTGTTGTTGAGCTACAGTCTGCATGAAAGGGAATCTCCAGTAGAGCCTCATCATAGGGATGCTGTTGCGATGAGTTATAAAGCTTTTACGGTAGGCTTCCTGTTTTATATTTTCCAAACTGTGCTGGGTGCTTTCTTCAAGCATAGTCGTGCATCCAATGTGATCTTGGATATCCCGGCCCATGAATATTTAATTACAAGCGAAAGTATCGCTAATGTGGTCTATTCCTTACATTGGGTGGCTACGGTCATCGTGTTTGTAGCTGCTTTATGGTTTTTGATTTATTCATCGAAATTCCGTTATCATCTCCCATTAGCCTGGGCCTATATGATTTTTATTGTATTGAATGCCGTAGTCGGCATTATGATTGTGGTAACAAAAAATACGGTCTTACTTTCATCCATCCATATGATTGTATCGACGCTTACCATGATGGTTGGAGCCAGTGTACTTGGGGGGTATTGGTTCAAACTGAAAAAACGTCCTATAAAGAAAGCCTGAACACTGCTGGGAAGTCGTTCAGTCATTAAAAAGCCTGGAGTAGTTAAATTACTCCAGGCTTTTCTTATATTTTTTTGGTTTTAGTAGGATTACATTCAAATAAAAGTGTTTTACATATCCAGAAGCTGGCGTATCTCGTCTTCTTTTAGGCTGGTCAGCATGGTTTCGCCTGGCTGTATAATCTGATCAACGAGGTCCCTTTTTTTCTGCTGCAGCTGGTGGATACGTTCTTCAATTGTCCCTTCTGCAAGCATCCGGATGACCTGGACGACCTTTTTTTGTCCGATACGATGGGCGCGGCCAGCCGCTTGTTCCTCTATTGCTGGATTCCACCATAAATCGTAAAGGATGACTGTGTCGGCTCCGGTAAGGTTCAGCCCGGTGCCCCCAGCTTTCAGGGAAATAAAGAAGGCATCTTTTTCTCCAGCATTAAATCGGTCGACCTGTTCAAGGCGGTCTTCTGATTTAGTACTTCCATCCAAATAGAATGCCTCCACCCCCATCTGTTCCAGCTCGTTGTACATCATCTTCAACATACTGGAAAATTGAGAGAAAATGAGCAGGCGATGGCCTCCCTCTTTCAATTCGGTAACAAGCTCTTTCAATTGTGTCAGCTTGCCAGATTCACCCTGGTAGTTTTCGAGGAACAGCCCCGGATGACAGCAGATTTGCCGGAGTCGTGTCAATCCTGCCAGGATTTCCAGTTTACCGCGTTGGAACCCTTTCGTTGCAATCGTCTCTTTGACTTCCGACTGGATTTTTTCCAGATATGCCAGATAAACCTGTTTTTGTTCTGTCGTCAATTCGGAATACTGGTTCGTTTCGATTTTATCTGGCAGCTCCTCCAGCACATCTTTTTTCAGTCGCCTTAAGATGAAAGGACGAGTAATCTGGGCGATTTTTTCCGGTTTCATGGCAAGGAATTTTTTCTTATTTGTATAGAACCCAGGCATAATTGTTCGGAATATCGACCATAATTCGTTAAGCGAGTTTTCAATCGGTGTCCCGCTTAGAGCGAAGCGGTGGGTAGCTTTGATCGAACGTGTCGCCTGTGCGGTTTTGGTTTGTTCATTTTTAATTGCTTGTGCCTCATCCAAAATCATCGTATGGAACTTCTTATCGGAATAAACGGAAATATCCTGTCGCAATAACGGATACGAGGTAATGATAATATCGTTCTTTTCAGTAGCATCAAGCAGGCTTTGTCTGGTCTCTGGATCACCGGATATCGCCTGTGCTTTAAATGCGGGAGCAAATCGCTCGATTTCTTTTTTCCAGTTAAAAACAAGGGAGGCGGGTGCAACGATCAATGCTGGATCTTTCATATGCCCTTCTTGTTTTTCGGAAAGGAGAAAAGTAATACTCTGCAATGTTTTGCCCAATCCCATATCATCGGCAAGAATACCGCCCATCCGGTAGTTAGCCAGCGTTTTCATCCATCGGAACCCAGTCAATTGATAGTCACGTAAGTCAGCATCAAGATTGTCTGGTAGCGCGACTTCATAGGTGGAAGGATCCCGCAGACGGTGGAGCAAAGCATCAAAATCAGCGTTGCGTTCTTCTTTGGTGGTATGCAAAACTTCATCCACTTGCATACTCCTGGCTTGCGCTACCTGTACGTGGTTGGCATCGATATCTTCGGTTTCAAGCTCAAATTCATCCGCGAGCCTTCGAAATCTGTCAAAGGCTGGTGTGTCCAGTGCAAGTAATGCTCCTTCTGATAATTTATAATATCGTTTCTTTTCAATGACAGCTTTCATCACTTCGGAAATATCATCGGTTGTAATTCCATCCATGGAGAAGGCGATATCAAGCCAATTCCCCTCCTCAGACATTTCTATGGCAGGCACAAGTTCGGTTTCTGAAAACTTGAGCATATTGTTGACCGCCCCTGACAGGTAAACATCTGACAATTGTTTTAATCTTGGAAGCTGTTCTATAAGGAAGTAGAAAATTTCGTCTTCATCCGTCAGGTGGATATGTTCGCCATCAAACTTGAATTCGCTCATTTCAATGACATGCATAATAGCATTTTCCTCGGCGGTGTTCCTTTGAATGATCCTATCCCCTTCCGGTTCGGCAGCGAGAAAGGGACGCAGTTGATAATCACCGTAATTAAAGTATAAATCAGCAGTGAGGGCACCTTGATGAATATCGAGGTAGACTTCCGCTTTTAATGGTTCACGTACTACCGTTTCCTGAACCGGCCCGGCATAATAAACAGTGGCGATTTTTTCTAGCGCGGGCATTACTTCTGAGAGAACCGGTTCCATATATTTACGTGAAATCGTATGATTTCCGTTTGAACGATAAGGCAATACACTCATGATGTTTTCGTAAATAGACTTCTGCTGATCGGTAATTTTATAGAACTCCGCGTCACGGTACAGCAGGCTGTAGGTAGATAAATATACATACTGCTTCAAATCGGAAAGATGCAGCTGAAAGTTTTCTTCATCCTTTGTCACTTCAATGGTGAACGGAGGAAGTTCATCGTGCAGCGTCCATTGGTCATGATTGGCTTTTATCTCATGAAGACTGCTGTCGCGTTCAGCCAGTCTGTCCAGCAAAGCTTCGGCAAATGCAGGCGGAATGGTTAAACGCCGCTTTTCTACGGAGTGATTCCAGTACGAATCTTTATAGAACTGTTCCTGATGAACTATTTTTTGAAGCGTTTGAAAAATCTCCAGGTCCTTCTCCTCAAGGTGATGTTCTTCTGGCCGGTAGCTGAATTTATTGGTAATCGCATAAGGCTTATTCTCAAGAATATGCTCCAGCAACTCTCCTAAATCTTTAATGACATATAGATAATTATTGCCAAGCTTCATTTCCAGGCCAAGCATGTTTTTTCCCATCGCTGTTTGCAAATGAAGCTGATAATGGACGTTCAGAGTAACGCGCTCATTGAAAGACTGCTGCTCTGGAGACTGTTGCATGAATACTTCTGTTAATCGCTTAGAAAAATGGTCGCGATCGATCGGTAAAAATTGAGATTCGTATGTTTCCGTTTTAATATCCTTCAAGCCTGATTCCTTCAATGCATGATCCCTGATGGCCAGCAAGACAGCAGCTATATGTTTGCAACTGTAAAAACTGCTGTAAGCAGGGCATTCGCATTTTGCTTCCAGGTCGTCATCATCAAAGAAAAACACGCGTACTTCGTAGTCTTCGGTACCTGTAACGACTGCACGCCATGAATTAATCGCAGCGTTATGCGTTAATCCATGTACCTTTCTTCCGTTGTAATAACGAAGGCCTCTTGTATAAAAAGTATTGCCGGTGATTTTTTTGATATCCTTCGGTTCCAGTAAATATGACTGCATAATGAGCATCCTAACTGATTGCATTATTTACGTTCTATTATATCAGGGATGGCAAATCATTTCCCAGCTGGTTAGTGATAATTTGTTTCATTCTAAACAGGTGATAACTATTAATAAATAATTAGAATCACTATCTACAATTCATTCACAAGTACGCCATGAAGTATACACATTTTGACCTATTGTGCGTGATTCCTATCACACTGCCCAGGAGGTTATGAAGATAAAATGAAGGTGAAAAGATGAGGAAGCCAAGAGCCGACTAATTTCGAAACTTTTTGATTAAAAAAGTTTATTTTCGGCCTGCATCAATCATTATTCATCTCCTCTTCTTTTCAAGAAGAGGTCTTAAATAAAACTAGAGAGGTGAATGCAATGAAAAAGTTGGCAGTGTGGATAGGATTCCTTTTATTGCTAGGATTGTTTGCGGGCTGTGCCCAGTCAGGAGAAGACTCAGCAGAAAAAGGTGAAACAGATGCAGGTGGAAAAGTGGAAGCGGCATCGGGGGATGCAGTAGAGGCAATTAAACCGCATCAGGATTTGAACCAGGAACCTGTGCCATTGAAGGTAGAAAGAGTCGGAGAAAATGAAGTTAATGTCGAAATGACCGCTCAAATCACAGATATTGAAATTGAAAAGGACTATTTTTATAAGGCCTGGACGTTCAATGGGGAAGCTCCTGGACCAGTTGTCGTCGTAGAAGAAGGAGATATGATCAACTTCACCTTGAAAAATATGGACCCTGCTATCCCACACAGTATGGACTTTCATGCTGTTCATACCGCTCCATCGAAGAACTTCGCAAATGTCGAACCTGACGAAACAGGTACCTTCCGTTTTCCTGCTACGAAACCTGGGGTATTCATGTACCACTGCGGCACCAGCCCGATTTTGAGCCACATCGCAAACGGCATGCATGGAACGATTATCGTAAAACCAAAAGATGGCTATCCAAATGATGATGTGATCGATCGTGAATTCATCATGATTCAAAATGAATGGTATAAATATAACGATCTTGATGACTTTTCCAATGGGGAACCAAGCCAGGTTGTATTCTCTGTCAAATCTTTTGACGAAGATGGCCGCAATACCAATGGAGACACTTTCTCTTTGAAAGATGAACCGCTTCTCGCCAAAGTAGGGGACCGCATCCGGATGTATATTAACAACGTGGGACCAAATGAAGTAAGCTCCTTCCATGTTGTGGGGACGATTTTCGATGACGTCTATATGGATGGCAATCCATATAACCACTTCCAAGGATTGCAAACCGTGATGCTTCCAGCGAGTGGAGGTGCGGTAGTGGAATTCACGGTAACAGAGGAAGGAAGCTATCCGATTGTGACGCATCAGTTCAACCACGCTCAAAAGGGAGCGGTTGCTATTTTGAAGGTGACAGAAACAGGGGAAGATGACGGCAAAGCAACCATGAGTCATTAATAGAAGGGCAGTGCGTTATACCAAGACGCACTGCTCCTGTCGCTTGAAGGCAGAAAGTGAGGGGGTGTGTCCGGATGAGGGTGTTGCTCTTTTTGTTCCTTTTCCTCTGTCTGCAGCCATTTCCTGTCCTGGCAGATACCATTCATGTCTCCGTAAAAGACGACGTCCAATCCGTTTTGGATAACGCCACTTCAGGAGATGCCATCTATTTAGAGGAAGGAACCTATCAAGGCCCTTTTATCATCAATGAAACAGTTGCTATCAAAGGTGAAAAAGGCGCCCGAGTGGTGGGGGACAGTCAAGGGTTTGTGCTGAAGGTTATGGCAGATGACACAACTGTAGAAGGTCTGACTATAGAGCAAAGTGGCTCACAAAACCCGGGCATAGCAATAAAAGGAGATCGGGTTCAAGTGAAAGGAAACATTATAAAAGACGTATTCAATGGTATAGAGGTCAAGGATGCTTATGGTGCTGTCATAGAAAGTAACATCATACGCAGTTACACAGACGACCGTCATAAAGGGTTCGGCGTCTATCTCGTTGAAAGCCCGCATGCGGTGGTTAAAGGGAATGATCTATCCCATTTGCAGGATGGTGTCTATGTTTCCTTTTCTGATCTATGCCAAGTCACCGGCAATACGATTCAGAAGGCGCGTTACGGCGTTCATACAATGGATTCGACGAGCGTGGTAATAAACGATAATGAGGTGTTTGACAGCAGAAATGGCCTGATGATCATGCAAAGCTATGAAGTCCGCATTAAAGGAAACCATTTACATGATAATACCTTATTGGACGGTGCTGGGATTTTTATATTTGATACGTTTGATTCCCAGGTGAAAAATAATCGCATTGTTGCCAATCGTCGTGGCCTCTACCTGGAAAATGCGATTGCCAATGATCTATCTTTTAACGAAATATCTGGAAATCACTTGGGGCTGGAGGCGGGTGAAGCGTCCAAAGGAAATACGATCTACCTGAATAATTTCATAGCTAATAATCAGCAGGTGGCAGCTGCTGTTGATAGTGAAAATGATTTCTATTTAAGTGGGTATGGAAATTATTGGGATGACCAGCGTCATGTCAATTTTGATGATAGTCCAGTAGTTGAATTTGCATATAAGAGCGGAGATTCGTTCCATCACATGATTGCAGAGGAGCCATTATTACAGGCGTTTGCAGGAAGTCCTGCTATTGAGATGTGGAATACTGTGGAACATTTTACACCAATCCCTTCCGACACCTTCATCACAGATCCTTACCCATTGTCAGAACCGGTTCCAATGGACTTTTCCACACGGGAAACCACTCACGAGGCAGATCAGGCGATTATGTTAGTTCCTGCCTTATTTTTTCTATCTATGATAGTGGTGAGCGGTGGTTTGATCCTCGGCTCGAGGAGGAGGAGAACATGAAAAAATGGCTGCTGTTCGTTTTATTACTCATTACTGCGGGGTGTGCGGTCGGAGAGGCTGCCGGCCCGGAAGAAATCAATACATCCGTTGACAGCTGTGCTTTATGTCATATGGGTATCAACGATGAGAAAGCTGCAAGCCAGGTCATCATGAAGGATGGCACACCCGAAAAATTTGATGATATCGGATGTATGCTCACCTTTATGAAGGGAAATGAAGTGGAGCAGGCCTTTGTCCGGGACTATCACTCACACCAGTGGCTAAAGCTGGATGATGCTTATATCGTCCAGGAAAATGGAATAGAAACTCCGATGAGTTACGGCTTTATTGCTTTTAAAGAAAAAGCGGATGCCGCGACATTCACACAAGAACATAACGGAGAAATATTCCAGGGCATGAAGGTGATGGATGTCGAGCTGAAACGAATGAAGATGCATCACTAAAGCGGGGTGAAAGTGATGAAAGCTGCGAAGTTAATACCAATGATCCGGTATGAGTGGAAACTGCTGATGCGCAGCAAATGGCTTCTAAGCAGTATCTTATTATTTTTGCTTATGGCAATTTTATTCTATGCGTATGGGGTGAAGTCGACTTCCATGGATCCAGCCATGGTGAGTTATGGGTTGGAAGGTGTGGGCAGCGATATTGATACTGGAAATGTAGACCCTTCAATATACGGACTTGAGGAAATGCCTGCGGCAAATGAAGCTGGGGACAGCGTCATTACCGGTTTTAGTCGATCCGTAGCCCTTTTGATGAATGTAACGTTATGGATTGTGCCGATCATCACGCTGGTTATTGGAGTAACCTCGGTAACCGCTGACAAAGAGTCAGGTAGGCTTGCATTACTCAGGACCTACCGCGTACCGGGAGGTTATTACCTGATAAGTAAATATGTGGCCTTGTTTCTAAGTGTCTCTACGGCTACTGCCCTTTCTTATGGTTTGTTTGGAACAGGAATGGCTTTATTAGGGAAAATGCAGGGCGTGCAATTGTTTATGACCTTTCTTATATTGAATTTCTTATTGATCGGCGTTTTCGGGGCTCTTGCTGTCTTATTAGGAACTTGGAGCAATAATCGTATGCAGGGACTGAGCTTTGCTCTGGCGGCCTGGAGTTTCCTCCTGTTTGTCTATGAATTTCTTATTTTCTCTATTATTGAACATATCCCTTATGCGTATAAATTGTATAATCTCATCGTCATGATATTTTTGAACCCTGTCGAGTCGCTCCGAGTATGGGCAATTGATCAATTGAATGCTGCCTATGTTTTCGGGCCTCAGTTTCTATTAATCGAACAATGGGGAGACAGCGGCCTGCTGACGGTATTTTTGTTATCTTCGGTAGTTATTATCATAGGCCTAACACTTCTGGGCGCGCTGTTCAAGCTGAAATGGAGGTGGCAGTGATGGGGAGGAAATTACTGAATGCCAAAGATGTTTCTAAGCGATATGGAAAGAAACAAGTACTGAATCCAAGTGACTTTTATGTGGATGCTGGGGAGTGTGTCGTTCTTTGTGGAGGAAATGGAGCAGGAAAAAGCACCCTGATACGTGTGTTGACTGGTATTGAAAAAGCAAGCACCGGCAAGGTGGAATACCAGGCGGATCAAAGCAAATCATACGGATTTATGCCCGATCATATGGAATTTCCTGAAGAACTGAATTCCCTCGAAATTCTTAATTATTATCGTAGCTTTATCGATAAGCGTATTCAACGGAATGTGGGAGAAGTTCTCCGTGAAGTGGGATTATGGGAGAAGCGGGATCAAAAAGTAGGTGCGTTCTCTAAAGGGATGATCCAGCGCCTTAATCTGGCCCAGGCCTTACTGGCTGATGTTGAACTTTATATATTTGACGAACCGACCAATGGGCTTGACCCGTTTTGGGTAATGGAGTTCAAGAATATGGTGAGATTATTGAAAAGTAAGGGTAAAACTGTACTGCTGACTAGTCATATCATGAGGGATGTGGTGGATATCGCTGACCGTGTCGTCCTGTTGTTTGATGGCAGAATTAAAGCGGATGATACACTTACTGGTTTATATCAGACATATCAATCCAATAACCTGGAAGAAGTTTTTTTGAAGATTATGGACAACGATCTTGCACCACCACCTGCCAGAGAGATACCGGAGTGGAATGGGCAGATGGCCGATTGATTTTCCACCGGTTTTGTGCTATTTTTCAAGATATGGAGTTGTCATACACAAAGCCGCTCCTGGCCATGAATGCAGGGTGCGGCTTTTTTGCTTTCCATAATATTATGGAAAGATTTATTTATGCGAGGAATAATAATATGGAGTTGAAAAGACCGATGTGATTTTATATCCTGCCTGATAAACGAATGAAAATTATAGAGAAGATAAATTGGAGGATATAAATATGAGTATCAATGAAGAAATGAATAAACGGCGTACTTTCGCTATCATCTCTCACCCGGATGCGGGTAAAACCACGTTGACTGAAAAATTATTAGTCTTCGGTAATCTGATTCGCTCCGCTGGTACAGTAAAAGGAAAAAAATCCGGCAAGTTCGCTACTTCTGACTGGATGGAAATTGAAAAGCAGCGGGGAATTTCTGTAACGTCCAGTGTAATGAACTTCCCATATCGGGATTATCAGGTAAATATTCTCGATACCCCGGGCCACGAAGATTTCAGTGAAGATACGTACCGTACATTGACAGCCGTGGACAGCGTGGTGATGATTATTGATGCCACCAAAGGGATTGAAGCTCAAACCTTGAAACTGTTTAAGGTTTGTAAAATGCGGGGAATTCCAATCTTCACTTTTATTAATAAACTGGACCGTGAAGGTCGGGAGCCGTTTGAATTGATGGAAGAAATCGAGGAAGTTCTCGATATTGAAACGTATCCGATGACATGGCCGGCAGGTATGGGCAAGCGGTTCCTTGGTGTATTTGACCGGCATCATGAACAATTCATCGCGTATAGCGGCAACGAGGAAGAAACATATATTCCTTATTCGGAATTGGAAAAACCGGAACACCAGGATTTAGTCGAACACCCTACTTATCAGGAAACCCTACAAGAATTGATGCTGCTTGATGAAGCGGGAGACGAATTCAGTATGGAAAAAGTGATGCGTGGAGAACAGACACCTGTTTTCTTCGGCAGCGCGTTAGCGCCGTTTGGAGTAGAAGGCTTTTTCGATACATTTATCGACATGGCCCCTGCCCCGGCACCGCGCCGTTCCACGGAAGGTATCGTGTCACCAGACGACCCGGAGTTTTCTGGATTCATTTTCAAAATCCAGGCCAACATGAATCCCCAGCATCGAGACCGAGTCGCTTTCGTACGGATATGTTCCGGAAAGTTTGAGCGAGGGATGAACGTAACCCTGGGACGTACGGGAAAAACTTTTAAGCTGGCACAGTCTCAGCAATTTGTCGCTTCCTCCAGAGGAACAATAGAGGAAGCTTATGCCGGCGACATTATTGGTATCTATGACCCGAATGTCTACCGGATCGGCGATACAATTTTAACGGGAAAAACCAACTTTGAATATGACGAACTGCCGCAGTTCCCGCCGGAAGAATTCAAAAAAGTTACCGCAAAGAACGTCATGAAATCAAAACAGTTCAAAAAAGGGATTGAGCAGCTCGTCCAGGAAGGCGCCATTCAGTTGTTCAAGCGTTATCGCTTTGAGGATTACATCCTTGGAGCCGTTGGTCAATTACAATATGATGTTTTCGAATACCGGATGAAAAACGAATATAATGTTGAAGTCGAACTTCAGCCTCTGGGAGAGCGGATTCCACGCTGGCTTAAAGAAGATCAGGTGGATGAATCCCTGTTCGACGAACGAAATATGCTTGTCCAGGACCGGGAAGGGAACCCGCTAGTTTTATTCAAAAACGATTTCTCCCTGCGCTGGTTCCAGGATAAAAACCCTAATGTCGATCTGATTGATTTGTTTGAAGTGAATCAGTACGATCAATCGTATTAATAAAGAAAAGAAGCGATACCCGAAACTAGGGTTTCGCTTCTTTTTGTGTAAGGAATGAATTTTTTAGTCAAAAAAACTAATATAAAGTTAGAAATATGTTCCAAAGACATTTTAATCGAATATTTGTTCGTATTCATGTTAGAATTGTATAATATTGTGGTAAACTAGTGTTGTATATTCAAGGAACGGAGGTTGCTTTGTGAAGAACGAGAACAAATTCGAGCTTGTTTCACAGTATCAACCAGAAGGGGATCAACCCCATGCAATTAAAGAACTGGTAGAACGGATCAACCAGGGGGAGAAGCATCTTACTTTACTTGGTGCGACAGGTACCGGGAAGACGTTCACCATGTCGAATGTGATTCAGCAAGTGAACAAGCCGACGCTTATCATTGCTCATAACAAGACGTTGGCTGGTCAATTATATAGTGAATTCAAAGAGTTTTTTCCGAATAATGCGGTCGAGTATTTTGTCAGTTATTATGACTACTATCAACCGGAGGCGTATGTGCCGTCTTCGGACACTTTTATTGAAAAGGATGCCAGCATCAACGATGAAATCGATAAACTGCGCCACTCTGCGACATCTGCCTTATTTGAGCGGAATGATGTCATCATTGTGGCTAGTGTTTCGTGTATCTATGGTTTAGGTAATCCGGATGAATACCGCAGCCAGGTGCTCTCCATCCGTACAGATATGGAAAAAGAACGCGATGAATTGCTTCGTGATCTGGTCGATATTCAGTATGCACGGAACGATATTGATTTCCAGCGCGGTACGTTCCGTGTCCGCGGTGACTCGGTGGAAATCATACCGGCATCCCGGGAAGAGCATGCCATCCGGGTCGAGTTTTTTGGTGATGAAATCGATCGGATTCGTGAAATCGATGTATTGACCGGGGAAATAATTGGCGACCGGGAACATGTAGCCATTTTCCCGGCATCCCACTTCGTAACCCGTGAAGAGAAAATGAAAATTGCTATTAAAAATATCGAAAAGGAATTAGAACAGCAGCTGAAGAAGTTCCGGGAGGAGAACAAATTACTGGAAGCCCAGCGCCTGGAACAGCGGACGAACTATGATTTGGAAATGATGCAGGAAATGGGTTTCTGTTCCGGTATCGAAAATTATTCCCGCCACCTGACGTTGCGAGAAGAAGGGGCGACCCCCTATACATTAATCGACTATTTCCCGGAAGATTTTCTTGTGATGGTAGATGAGTCTCATGTGACGCTTCCGCAGGTTCGCGGAATGTATAACGGGGACAGGGCTCGGAAGCAGGTCCTTGTCGACCACGGATTCCGTTTGCCATCGGCGCTTGATAACCGTCCTCTCAGGTTTGAAGAATTTGAGAGTAAAGTAAACCAAAGCATGTATGTATCAGCTACTCCTGGTCCCTATGAGCTTGAACATACACCGAAAATGGTCGAGCAGATCATCCGTCCGACAGGCCTGCTTGATCCGGAAATTGAAGTGCGGCCGATCAAAGGCCAGATTGATGACTTGATTGGTGAAATCAATAAGCGTATCGATAAGGACGAGCGGGTATTGGTTACTACCCTTACAAAAAAGATGTCGGAAGACCTGACGGATTATTTGAAGGAGCTTGGGATCAAAGTAGCTTACCTGCATTCGGAAATCAAAACATTGGAACGAATTGAAATCATTCGTGATCTGCGACTGGGAAAATATGATGTTCTTGTAGGGATCAACCTGCTTCGTGAAGGACTTGATATTCCGGAAGTTTCCCTTGTTGCTATCCTTGATGCAGATAAAGAAGGCTTTCTGCGTTCCCATCGTTCACTCGTCCAGACGTCAGGACGAGCGGCGCGTAATGAAAACGGCCGTGTTATCATGTATGCCGATAAAATTACCGACTCCATGGGCATGGCAATGGAAGAAACGCAGCGACGAAGAGAAAAGCAGATCGCTTTCAACGAAGAACATGGGATTACACCAACTACGATTAAAAAAGAAGTGCGAGATGTCATCCGCGCGACCATGGCTGCTGAAGATGAAGAAAACTATGAAACCACACCGAAGCCAAAAGAGATGACAAAGAAAGAGCGGGAAAAGATGATCGAGAATATGGAAAAAGAAATGAAGAAAGCAGCTCGCGATCTCGATTTCGAACGAGCCGCCGAGCTTCGTGACGTACTTCTGGAACTTAAAGCGGAAGGATGATGGCATATGGCCAGCAAATCAATAAGTATCAAAGGGGCAAGAGCCCATAACCTTAAGAATATCGATGTAGAAATTCCTAAAAATAAACTTGTCGTTTTGACTGGTTTGTCAGGGTCAGGGAAGTCTTCCCTGGCCTTTGATACCGTCTATGCCGAGGGGCAGCGCCGTTACGTCGAGTCTCTATCTGCCTATGCGCGTCAGTTCCTTGGACAGATGGACAAACCTGATGTCGATGCCATCGAAGGTTTGTCCCCTGCAATTTCGATTGACCAGAAAACGACAAGCCGAAACCCAAGATCGACTGTTGGAACAGTGACAGAGATTTATGACTATTTACGTTTGTTATTCGCTCGTATCGGACGGCCGACCTGTCCGAAACATAACATCGAAATTAGTTCCCAGACGGTCCAGCAGATGGTTGATCGGATCATGGAATATGAACACCGCACAAAACTGCAAATTATGGCTCCAGTCGTTTCCGGAAAAAAGGGCGAACATGTAAAAGTATTCGAAAACTTACAGCAAGAAGGGTACGTACGTCTGCGTGTGGACGGGGAAATGCGCGAGATTTCCGAGGAATTCAATTTAGATAAAAATAAAAAACATTCCATTGAAGTAGTCATCGACCGGATTGTCGTAAAAGAGGGCATCGCATCCCGCCTGTCTGATTCACTTGAAACAGCACTTCGCCTCGGCGATGGCCAAGTGATTGTCGATGTGATTGGGGAGGAAGAATTGTTGTTCAGCGAACATCATGCCTGCCCGATTTGTGGATTTTCCATTGGTGAATTGGAACCACGCATGTTTTCTTTCAATAGTCCTTTCGGTGCCTGCCAGCGCTGTGACGGGCTTGGAACACAGCTGGAAGTAGACATGGACCTCGTGATTCCGGACTGGACGAAGACACTTCGGGAACACGCAATTACAGCCTGGGAACCGACAAGTTCTCAATATTATCCGCAACTACTGGAAAGCGTCTGCACTCATTATGGCATCGATATGGATGTCCCTGTTAAAGATATTCCGAAACATCAAATGGACAAAATCCTTCATGGCAGTGGAAAAGAGAAAGTCTATTTCCGTTATGAAAATGATTTCGGCAGGGTGCGGGAAAATAAAATCTATTTTGAAGGTGTATTAAATAACATTGCCCGCCGTTATAAGGAAACCACCTCCGATTGGGTTCGGGAGCAAATGGAAAAGTACATGGCACAGAAGCCATGTCCGAAGTGTAAAGGACACCGCTTGAAAGAAGAAGCGTTGTCTGTGCTGATCAACGGCAAGCATATCGGCCATACTGTCGATTTTGCAGTAACAGAAGCAAAAGATTTCTTCGAGAGGCTCGAGCTTACCGAGAAAGAAGAGAAAATCGCCCGGATGATCTTAAAAGAAATTTGTGAGCGATTAACGTTTCTTATCAATGTCGGTCTTGATTATTTGACGCTGTCCCGTTCTGCCGGTACGCTTTCCGGCGGGGAAGCACAACGGATTCGTCTGGCCACACAAATCGGCTCTGCATTGACTGGGGTATTATATGTACTTGATGAGCCTTCGATCGGCCTGCATCAACGTGATAATGACCGGCTGATCTCTACCTTACAGCGGATGCGCGACCTTGATAACACACTGATTGTAGTGGAGCATGACGAAGATACCATGCTTGCTGCCGATCATTTGATTGATATTGGTCCGGGTGCCGGTGTCCACGGGGGAGAGATTGTTTCCCAAGGGACCCCGAAACAGGTAATGCGGGACCGTAAGTCATTGACCGGGCAATATTTATCCGGGAAAAAATTCATCCCGCTCCCCTATGAACGAAGAAAGCCGGACGGCCGTTATCTGGAAATCAAAAAAGCAGAAGAGAACAATTTGAAAAAAGTCGACGCAAAAATACCTCTCGGACTCTTTACAGCTGTTACAGGCGTATCCGGTTCAGGAAAAAGTACGTTGATCAATGAAATTTTATATAAATCGCTGGCGATGAAACTGAACCGGGCCAAGCATAAGCCTGGCAAGCATAAAGAGCTAAAAGGTGTGGAGCACTTGGAAAAGGTGATCGACATCGACCAGTCACCGATTGGGCGTACGCCACGTTCCAATCCGGCGACTTATACTGGTGTCTTTGATGACATTCGTGATGTTTTTGCCCAGACCAATGAGGCGAAAATCCGCGGTTATAAAAAAGGACGTTTCAGTTTCAATGTAAAAGGCGGACGTTGTGAAGCATGCCGGGGCGATGGAATTATAAAAATCGAAATGCACTTCCTGCCTGATGTCTATGTACCATGTGAAGTATGTCATGGCAAACGCTATAACCGGGAAACACTGGAAGTTAAATATAAAGGAAAAAATATTGCCGACGTTCTGGATATGACAATTGAAGTAGCGCTCGACTTTTTCTCCAACATTCCGAAAATCCGCCGTAAGCTTCAAACTATTTTTGATGTCGGACTAGGCTATGTCAAGCTGGGTCAGCCGGCGACAACCTTGTCAGGCGGGGAAGCGCAGCGTGTCAAGCTGGCAAGTGAGCTACACCGTCGCTCGACCGGTAAATCGTTCTATATCCTGGACGAGCCGACGACCGGTCTTCATGTTGATGATATCGCACGACTCCTGGAGGTATTGCAGCGGCTGGTCGACAATGGTGATTCTGTTTTGATCATCGAACATAATCTCGATGTTATTAAAGCAGCCGACCATATTCTTGACCTCGGTCCAGAAGGCGGGGATAAGGGTGGCCAAGTCATCGCTACAGGAACTCCGGAACAAGTAGCTGACAACGAGAAGTCTCATACTGGCCATTACTTAAAACCAATTCTTGAACGTGATAGAGAACGTATGGAAAATAAGATTAAGGAAAAAGAGAAAGTCGCGAAATAAGTACATCTTTTGACGCAGGTGAGGATATTGAGTATCGTTGAACGAGAGATAGTTTGACGGGAGGAGTCTTGCCTAATGGAAGCAATTGTAAAAGAAAAAGTGCAGCAAGTGATTGATCAATTAGCGGAAAAAGAAGTCTATGTTCACTTGGAAACTACAAATGGCGCATATGCCAGTCATTTTGATGAAAATGCATATAATGTCGGTGCTTTTATCCGTAATGCCAAGGTTAAATATGAGCACGGAAAAATAGTTGGAACTGGCGGTGCATATCGTGTCGGACTGAAGCTCAATTTAGGATGGGTTTATGCGGAAGGGGTAACAGACTATGAAGTCGATGATCAAGGGCGGCTCTTGATGGCAGGGCACGATCGGGAAGGGCGCTTGATGGTAGCCTTGCAAATCAGCGAAAAGCCATTCTCCCATGAAAGTGTGGCCCAATCATGAGCAGCCAGGAACATGTAGTAGTTATTTATCCCCATCCGGATGATGAATCCTTTGGGGCGGCAGGCACCATTGCAAGCTACCGGGAAAAAGGGATTCCAGTCACTTATCTTTGTGGGACATTAGGAGAAATGGGCCGTAATATGGGTAACCCTGTATTTGCGAACCGGGAGACATTGTCCAGTTTCCGTAAACAAGAATTATTGAAAGCCTGTAAAGCATTGGATGTCGATGTCCGCATGCTTGGATACCGGGATAAGACATTGGAATTCGAACAAATGGATCAGGTAGCCGGGCATATCCAGTCGATTCTGGAAGAAATCAATCCGACATTGGTCATTACCCACTATCCGGGTTACGCGGTTCACCCGGATCATAACGCGCTTGGAGCAGCGGTAATAGAAGCTGTCAGCAATATCAAGGATTCTCAGCGCCCGGAACTATGGGTACAGGCTATTGCGACTAACTATGAAAAAGACCTGGGTGAACCACACATCAGGCATGATGTTAAACCCTACTGGGACAAAAAGATGGCCGCTATTGAAACGCATCTTTCCCAGGCTTCAGGTATGATGAGTCTGATTAA
The DNA here is from genome assembly GCF_900176565.1 of Thalassobacillus devorans. Lineage (GTDB taxonomy): Bacteria > Bacillota > Bacilli > Bacillales > Halobacillaceae > Thalassobacillus > Thalassobacillus devorans_A. Next base: position 288,167 of record NZ_FXEH01000005.1, on the reverse strand, counting down.
GGAAAAACCCGACTTCAATGAGAACGAGGAATTAGAACATCTGCGCTACGAACGTTTTTACCGTTGGAATTTCACGGATTGAATACTTCCAGAAAAGCACCTCATGCCAGCAATCTTGAGGTGCTTTTTCGTTCTCTTCAATGCAGGGGTTCTTCTTAATTAAAGCTCCCAATTGCTGAAGACTCAGTTTCGAGACTTTTGATTGCGATTATGGTGGCCGGGAAAACGGATCGCTTTCCGTGGGCATGTGGTGAGCTTCCTCAGGCTTCGCCTTGCGGGATCTCACCGCTCATGTTCATCCCACAGGAGTCTCACCGTTTTCCCAACCACCATATGTTTGTTAGAGTCTCGAAACTTCTATCAAGAATAGCGAGCTTATGGAACAGAAAGTACGATCAGATTAGCATTGTAATAGGATACTCTTCACAAAATAGAGCTGTACTTTCCAAGCGTGATTTCGAGTATTTTATATGGCGAGGGGCGTGGGGGAAGGGTGAGACTCCCGCGGGAGAAGGAGCAAGGCGAGACCCCGCAAGGCTTGCCTGAGGAGGCTCGCCAGTTCCCCCGCAGGAAAGCGAATCCTTCCCCACCGCCCCTAAACTCCCAAATAACATCTCGAAATCAAGTCTTCGACTATTCGGCCTTTTAATTGAATAAGACTTTTATAAAAATAAACAACAAGGTTTAACAGATCTATAACATAAAGTCACAAATTAAGCATAAAATTATAGGATGGTTGACGTATAATAAAGGTAGATAATCGTGTAGTTGAAAGGGGAGGCTAACGATGAAAGAGGAACGATTGCGGATTTTGAAAATGATAGAAGACGGCACCATTTCTGCAGAAGAAGGATCAAAACTGCTGGATGCATTAAACACAGATGAACAAACACATACTGTTTCGAAACAGGTAGACTGGGAAAACGGCGCTAAATCAGAGAAGAAGCAGCCCGATAAAAAGAAAAAGAATATCATGGATTATGTTGAACAGGCTTTTCAAAAAATAAAGAATGCTGATTTTGACTTGAATTTTGGTGACTATGTGGAAGTTTCCCATATCTATCAAAACGTGGATGATTCCTATGATCGCCTGACACTTTCTATTGCGAATGGTTCATTAACTTTGAAGTCCTGGAAGGAGTCTGCCACTCGTGTGGAATGCGAAGCGAAAGTTTATCAGGCGGAGGACTATGATGCAGCTAAAAAAAGCTTGCTCAAACAAGTTGATTTCAAAGTAGCGGATAATCACCTCACCTTAAGTTTAGAAGAAAAGAAAATTAAAGCAGATGTTACTGTCTATGTCCCTGAATCACTTTATGAAAAAGTTCATGCCAAGCTGTTCAACGGGGCGATTTCTTTAGAAAGACTAGAGCTGCATGACATGGAATTGAAGACCTCCAACGGTTCGATACATTTGGATCGAGTTAACGGTGTAGATGGTGATATCGAAACGTCCAATGGGACCATTCATGTTAAAGGAAGCTCCTTTGATGAGCTTGAAGCGGATACCATAAATGGTTCTGTAAAATTAAGCGGAGATTTCGGAAAGCTGGATGCTTCTACTGTCACCGGAGGTGTGACATGTGAATACTTCGGAGACAAAGCGCATACAGGATTTTTCCAAACGACAACAGGCAGCATTAACGTCCATCTTCCTCATCATGTCAAAGTAGATGGCAAGCTCCAAACCAATATGGGGAGTCTTAAATGTAATTTAGATCATGCGAAAATCTATAAAGAGAAAAATGAAGTGGTACGTAAAGAATTACTGTTTGTGATTAACGAACAGAAAGAAAAGGAATATTATTTAGAGGCAGAGACTAAGACAGGTTCGGTCACTGTTGAATAATATAAAGGAGGTAGAAGAGAATGGAAGGAAAATTAATGAGGTCAAAATCAGATCGTATGCTTGCCGGGGTGCTGGGCGGCTTAGCTGAATATTTTAATATAGATGCTACATTGCTTCGTATTATCTTTGTCGTGTTGACGATTCCTATCTCTCCTTTGATTCTTGTCTACCTTGCGGCCATATTCATTATGCCGAATGAAAGGAGAATGGATTCATGAAAAATTGGCTGCTCCATATTATCTTAAACGCTTTAGCGCTATTCATTGTCGCTGCATTGTTCCAGGCGGTGCACATCGATGGGGTAGCTGGAGCATTGCTGGCCGCATTTATTTTATCTATTCTGAATGCAATTGTGCGCCCGATTTTGGTTGTCCTTACATTACCAATTACGATATTGACGCTCGGTTTATTCTTATTTGTGGTCAATGCAATCACCTTATTGCTGACGGATGCTATATTAGGAAGCATGTTCGAAATTGACGGATTTTTCATGGCAATTCTCGCTGCCATCGTCATATCCCTCCTCAACTTGATTTTGAATTCTTTTGTTAAAAAATAATCCTCATAATACGACAAAAAATCGAGTATAACTTCTTGTTTATACTCGATTTTTATTTTTTTAAGTGAAATATTCAAACTTGCCTTCAGGAATATATCTCTCAATGTATCCCTTTAACGTATCTTTCATATCCTCTTGCTGTTCTTTTTTATAAACGTATTTCCCGATTCCGTATTTCCCCCATTTGTATTGTCGCTTTGTTTCATCCATCTCCAGTTTGCTCATCGGATAGTTTTTTTGAATCGTCTTTTTAGCAGGCTGTGTGAAGCGGTGCTGGATCAATTCAAACGTAAGATCTTTTTTGGCGAAATCGGGCAATTCGGCCTCCAGCTTTTCAAATAATTCACGGTATCCTTCTTTCCAATCGTCATATAAATAAATCGGGGCGATGATAAACCCCAAAGGATAGCCGGCGTTGGCTACTTTTACAGCGGCTTCAATCCGGTCGTCCAGCCTGGAGGTACCGGGTTCCAGATATTTGATGACATAATCAGCATTCATACTGAAGCGAAAACGTGTCTTGCCGTTGTGATTGGCATCCAATAAATGATCGACGTGGGCAAATTTCGTTACAAAACGGAGCTTTCCATATTCCGACTCTCCGAAATATTCAATTGCACTTTTTAAGGAATGAGTCAAATGGTCTATGCCTACAATATCGGAGGTGCAGGAGGCTTCAAACCTTGTTTGTTCTGGAGCTCGCTCTTTCATATACTTTTCTGCAGATTCGAAAACTTCTTCTATGTTGACGTATGTTCGAATATACGGTTTGCTCCCCATGGTGGTTTGAAGATAACAGTAGTGACAATGGCCCATGCATCCGGTAGCTAATGGAATGGCATATTCAGCAGAAGGTTTGGATGTGTCGAATTTTAAGGTTTTTCTTACTCCTACGACAAGAGTGGATTTGGCTACACGGTATTGCTGAAAATGATTGTCTCCTGGCAGATTCCTGACATGATTATGGGAGGTGGTTTCTCTTATTTCTATTCCCATATTTTGGAACTTTTCCTTAAGTTCTCTTCCAAGCGGGTAATCCAACGCCCTTGGCTCAATATACACGAGTTGTGGAATGAAGGGTTTTACCACGTGAGCTCACTCCCGCCGAAGTGATCAGCGTATGCCTGTTCCGCTTCAGCTTCGGTACGATAAATAGCTATTTCTTCTGTGAGCGGATAATAGGTTTCGTATAAAAAGAGAGCGAGCTGCTCCGGCTCTTCCGGATTACGGACTACAGCTGCTTCCTGTATATTTGCTACATTTTGTGTATGTGGGTTGCGATAGATGACATAAACGATATCCCCTGCATCCATGGAATCCTGCGGGTTTTGAATTTCCATAAAGTAACACCAGCCTTTTACGTCTTTTTTTCATTATTCCTCTCCAACATTCGATTATGAACAGTTGTGGGTGGTAAAATATGACGCCATTCTTAAATAACCGGTTTTTGTCCAAGTTATTTGGAAAAAATGCTACAATAGGATACAGTAATTGAGATGATAGTAGAGGAGGAGACGATATGTCGAAAGTTCGCACCCAGGACTTATTGGACAGATTCGAACTAGAATTGGTGACGGGCGAGGACGGCGTCCATCGTGAAATACATACGAGTGATATTTCCAGGCCAGGGGTAGAGATGACCGGTTACTTTAAGTTCTACCCGAAAGAACGGCTGCAGTTATTAGGAAAAACGGAATTATCTTATTTCAATGAATTGAATACGGAAGAGCGTAAAGACCGAACGGAAAAACTATGTACAGATGTCACCCCTGGTATCGTCATTACCCGAGGTATGGATATTCCACCAGAATTGATTGATTCCGCCAGGGAAGCTGGAGTGCCGTTAATGCGTTCTCCTTATAAAACGACTCGGGTCATCAGCCGGTTGACCAATTTTCTGGAGACAAAGTTTGCACCGTTTACTGCGATTCACGGGGTATTGGTCGATATTTATGGTATCGGAGTTTTAATCACCGGCCAAAGTGGTGTAGGTAAAAGTGAAACAGCACTGGAACTGGTGAAACGCGGCCATCGTCTTGTAGCCGATGATAGTGTGGAAATTCGCCAGGAAGACTTTGATACATTGATCGGGAATAGTCCGCCTTTGATCGAACATTTGTTAGAAATCCGGGGGCTGGGCATTATCAATGTAATGACCTTGTTTGGAGCGGGCGCAGTCCGGAATTATAAACGGATTTCCATGGTAATGAACCTGGAATTATGGGATCCGAAAAAGCAATATGATCGATTGGGCCTGGATGAAGATACGATGAAGATCATGGATGTGGAAATACCAAAAGCAACGATTCCTGTCCGTCCTGGAAGAAACCTGGCTGTCATCATTGAAGTGGCGGCGATGAACTTCCGCTTAAAGCGTATGGGAGTCAACGCGGCAGAGGAATTTTCACAGCGATTGACGAATGTCATCGATCGTGAAAAGCATATGGAAGAGTAAGGAGGAGTTTGTGTGTCGTGTAGTGCTGAAGCCCTTGACCGGGTGTTTTTACAGTTAGGCCCATTATCGATTTACTGGTATGGTGTTATCATTGCTGCTGGTGCTTATTTGGGTCTCTGGCTTGCTGTCCGTGAAACGGAGCGGCTGGGATTAAAAAAAGATTTGATGATCGATGCAGTCGTCATTGCTATCCCGGTTGCTATTATATCTGCCAGGATTTATTACGTCATATTTGAATGGGAACGTTATGCCGGCGGTTCTCTATTGGATATATTCGCTATATGGGAAGGTGGTATAGCAATTCATGGGGCGTTGATTGGTTCGGTAATTACTGCTATCATTTATGCCCGTGTGAAAAAAGTATCGGTCTGGATGCTGCTTGATATTGCTGCACCAAGTATTCTTCTAGGTCAGGCGATTGGACGCTGGGGTAATTTCATGAACCAGGAAGCCCATGGCGGCCCTGTATCAGAAAGTTTTTATAACAACTTTATGCAGTTCTTACCTGAATTCATCACCAATCAGATGTGTATCGGTGGAACGATGTATCATCCGACATTTTTGTACGAATCGGTCTGGAATATTATCGGTTTCGTATTACTTTTAGTCCTGCGACGCTATAATCCATTGCGTGGCGAGGTATTCTTAAGTTATGTCATCTGGTATTCAATCGGCCGCTTTTTCGTTGAAGGGCTGCGGACTGATAGCTTGTACTTAGTAGGAGATATCCGTACAGCACAGGCGATTTCAATTGTATTAGTAGTTGCGAGTATCGCAGCTATCATTTATCGCCGCAAATCGAAAATGGCGGACAAGCATTACAATGGAAAGAAAGCTTGAGATAAGGGGGAGGACTAGTGACAGGGATCATCATGAGAGGTTTAAAACAGGGCTTATCCGTGACATGGACATTAGGGAAAGTCATTTTTCCGGTTACGTTGATTGTCACCATCCTCCGATTCACACCGGTTTTGCCATGGGCTATGGAGAAAATTGCTCCGTTCATGGCATGGCTGGGGTTGTCTGGAGAAGCAGCGGTTCCCCTGGTATTAGGTAACTTTTTGAATTTATATGCTGGCATCGCAGCCATCCTTTCCTTTGATTTTACCGTAAAAGAAGTATTTATTCTGGCTGTTATGCTATCGTTTTCTCACAATCTGCTGATTGAATCCACCGTTGCTTCAAGAGTAGGTGTCAGCTGGTGGTTCGTCATCGGTTTCCGGCTTAGTCTGGCTGTCATTTCTGCAGCAGTCATCAACCTGGTGTGGAAGGGTGGCAATGAGATGGCTGTTTACGGACTTGCACCCAAACAGGAAGCTGCACCTGATGGCTGGGGAGAAATAATGCTGCAAGGCCTTCAGACAGCGGCAATGGGCATACTGCAATTGGCGTTGATTGTCATTCCGTTGATGGTATTCATGCAATATTTAAGGGAAAAAGGCTGGCTGGACATATTCTCAGGCTGGGTAGCACCAGCGACGAAGTTTTTAGGGATGAATCGAAATACTTCTATGACCTTGGTTGCTGGTTTGACGATCGGCCTGGCTTATGGAGCCGGCATGATGATCCAGGCAGTAAAGGAAGATGGAGTTTCCAGGAAAGATATGTACCTGGCAATGATATTCCTGGTTTCCTGCCACGCCGTTGTAGAGGATACATTGATATTTATTCCGCTCGGTATCCCGGTATGGCCGCTACTGGCATTCCGGCTTATTACCGCTATTTTATTAACCGCGGCTATCGGTTTTATTTGGAATAGGCTAGAAAAGAATAGAGAGGAACACATCCATGAGCATAAATACAATACTCTTTGATTTAGATGGTACATTAATAGATACAAATGAATTGATTATCTCGTCTTTTACACACACTACGGATCAATACGGGGACAGGTTGTACTCCCGTGAAGAAATCATGAGCTTTATCGGGCCACCACTTAGGGAAAGCCTCGCGAAGGTAGATAAAGACAGGGTAGAAGAACTGATTGATGTTTACCGTGAGCATAATATGAAGCATCATGATGAGTTAGTGGAAGCTTATCCAACAGTAGTTGAAACTATCGAAACGTTAAAAGAAAAAGGTTATAAACTGGGAATTGTTACCACGAAGATGCGTCAAACCGTTGAGATGGGACTGAAATTAACTGGATTAAAAGAATCTTTTCCGGTTGTTGTCACCCTGGATGATGTGACCAATGCGAAACCAGATCCTGAACCGATAAATAAGGCGCTTGAGCAACTGGACTCCCATGCTTCCGAGACGCTGATGGTTGGGGATAATACCCATGATATATTAGCCGGCAAGAATGCCGGGACAAAAACAGCGGGCGTTGCCTGGACAATCAAGGGGAAGGAAGTTTTGGAAGCACTGGAACCTGATTTTATGTTGACCGAGATGAGGGAGATATTAGATATCATAGGGGGATGAACACCCATGCGTAAGACAGAGAGGTATCGTGTTGATCATGGCAATTCATTATGGCATATCTATAAAACAGTTCCCTTTTGGAAAGTAGTCAAGAATTTCCTTGTCATCCAGGCTGCCAGATACACCCCATTTCTAGGGATGAAAAATTGGTTATACCGAAAATTTCTCCGTATGGAGGTAGGGAATCAGACAGCTTTTGCTCTGATGGTGATGCTCGATGTCATGTTCCCGGAAAAGATTTTTGTCGGCGAAAATAGCGTGATTGGATATAATACTACGATACTTGCTCATGAATATTTAATTAAAGAGTACCGGCTTGGGGACGTCAGAATCGGGAATGAAGTCATGATCGGCGCAAACTCAACCATTCTCCCAGGAGTGGAAATCGGTGACGGCGCCATTGTTTCTGCAGGCACCCTGGTTCATAAAGATGTGCCCGCGGGATGCTTCGTCGGGGGTAATCCAATGCGGATCATCTATACGAAAGAGGAGTTGCAGGAACGGATGGACCGGGATGAATTCTTTGCAACGGAAGGCAGGCCGGAGATATGATTGAACAGAAAATTCTCCCTGCGGTGAAAAAGATGAAGGATTTTGAAAAGCTGCTGGAGAGCGACAGTGATTATATCGTTTTATTGGATACGAGAGTTTCCCAGTTGAAGCATTTGGTTCGATACGGCCAAAAGGCAGGGAAGCGTGTGTTCGTCCACACGGATTTAATTCAAGGTTTAAAGACGGACGATTATGGCATGGAATTCCTCGGTCAGGATATCAAGCCGGATGGTGTCATTTCTACAAGAGCCAGCGTGATTCAACAGGGTAAAAGGTATCGTATGACAGCCATACAGCGCATGTTTTTGATTGATAGTCATGCGATAGATCATAACCTGAAACTGATCCAGAAAACGAAGCCGGATTATGTCGAGCTGCTCCCCGGAATCTTACCAGGGCAAATAGCATTTATCAAAGAAACCCTGGGGATCCCTATCATAGCAGGCGGTCTTATCCGCAATCAGCAGGAAGTTGACCAGGCGATTGAAGCCGGTGCCGCTGCTATTTCAACATCACGCAGCGATTTATGGAATTTCTAAATCGCTGCTTTTTTCTTGTTACAGATAAGCTCCCTTTAATGGAAGACTCAGTTTCGAGACGTTAGGTAGTAATTATGGTGACTAGGAAAACGGATCGCTTTCCGTGGGCATGTGGTGAGCTTCCTCAGGCGACGCCTTGCGGGATCTCACCGCTCATGTTCATCCCACAGGAGTCTCACCGTTTTCCCAGCCACCATACGTTCGTTAGTTTCTCGAAACATCCATCAGAAATAGAGTGCTTTTGGAGCAGAATATACGGTCAATTTACCATTGTAATAGGATTCTCATCACAAAATAGGGCTGGACTTTCCACACGCGATTTCGAGTATCTTATATGGCAAGGGGCGTGGGGGAAGGGTGAGACTCCTGCGGGAAAGGATAGACTGGCAAGACCCCGCAGAGCTTTAGCTCGAGGAGGCTTGCCGTCTTCCCCGCGGAAAGCGAATCCTTCCCCAACGCCCCTAAACTCCCCACAATCATCTCGAAATCAAGTCTTCGACTTTTTGGCCTGATAGTTGAATGTGCGTCTGTTTTGTAGATCTTGATTGTATAATGAAACAGCTACTGCTATAATAAAAGTAAGTTAATAAGATTCGGTTGGAGAAACGGAGAGACCACGCTGCTTTATAGATACGGCTATAAAGCATGTTCGTGGTCTCTTTTTTTCGTTAACCTGCTCTTTTGCCATACATGAAATAAGCGTTTATGGGGAAAGGAAATATAGGGTGAATTCAACCGCATCATAAGTATAGACACAAGGAGAGGTTTAATCATGAGTCAATTTTCAAGTTATGAACGTCAGGAAACATTGAAAAGCATGACCGAAGAGACATTGGATGTTTTGATCATAGGGGGAGGTATTACAGGAGCGGGTATAGCCCTGGATGCCGCATCGCGTGGGATGAAAACAGCAGTTGTAGAAATGCAGGATTTTGCAGCAGGAACCTCCAGCAGATCGACGAAGCTGGTCCACGGTGGTTTGCGATATTTAAAACAATTCGAAGTGAAAATGGTGGCAGAAGTAGGGAAAGAAAGAGAAATTGTCTATCAAAATGGTCCGCATGTAACTACGCCTGAATGGATGATGCTGCCCTTCCACAAAGGGGGAACATTCGGACCTCTTTCCACCAACCTTGGCCTGCGTGTCTATGATTACCTTGCCGGTGTGAAAAAATCAGAACGGAGAACCATGTTTTCAGCAGAAGAAGCGATAGAACGGGAGCCTTTGATTAAACGTGATAATTTGAGGGGCGCAGGTTTTTATGTGGAATATAAAACGGATGATGCACGCTTGACATTGGAAGTAATGAAAAAATCAGTAGAGCATGGCGCCCTGGCAGCCAACTATGCTAAAGTAGTTGATTTCAACTACGACGATGAAGCTAAAATTACCGGGGCTGTAGTAGAAGATCAAACCGACGGGAAGCGTTACACCATTCGAGCGAAGAAAATAATCAATGCAGGAGGTCCATGGGTGGATCAGCTGCGGGAAATTGACGGTTCCAAAAAGGGGAAAACACTTCATTTGACGAAAGGTGTCCACTTGGTTTTTGATGGAGAACGTTTCCCTTTAAGGCAAGCAATCTATTTTGATACTCCAGACGGACGAATGGTTTTCGCGATTCCCCGTGATGGAAAAACCTACGTCGGTACCACCGATACAACTTATGAAGGGGATATTGCACATCCAACCATGACGGAAGAAGATCGTACGTATTTAATCGATTCGATCAATTATATGTTCCCGACGGTAGATATCACCGTGGAAGATGTCGAATCGAGCTGGGCAGGTTTACGACCGTTGATTCATGAAGAAGGGAAAGACCCATCTGAAATTTCCCGAAAAGATGAAATATTCATTTCCGATTCCGGACTTATTTCCATGGCTGGTGGAAAACTGACCGGCTATCGCAAAATGGCGGAAACAGTTATCGATATTGTTCGTGACATGTTTACGGAAGAAGAAGGAATCCGTTATTCTGATTCAGAGACAAAGTATATGCCAATATCAGGCGGAAACGTTGGCGGAGCAAAAGGATTTGACAGCTTTCTGGAGGAGAAAACGAGCCAGGGAAAAGCGATCGGGCTTCCCGAGGAAAAGGCACGAGAACTGGCAGATTTATATGGATCAAACGTCGGTCTTGTCTTTGATTTTTATGAACAAGGAAAAGAGAGAGCAGAGGCTGCAGGTATCGAGCGTGTCACATTTGCGATGCTGCAATATGGGCTGGAATACGAACTGGTCTATCGGCCCGTTGACTTTTTCGTTCGCCGGACCGGTGCTTTATTCTTTAACATTGCCTGGGTCCACCAGCACAAGGATGCGGTAATTGCTTATATGGCAAAAGAACTGAACTGGAATGAGACGCAGAGAAATGCTTATACAAAAGAACTAGACCAGCTATTGAAAGAAGCAGTAGAACCTGCAGAGCCAATGATGGCCTAGTTTTGAATGGTTACCCCGGTCAGGAAAACGAGTGTTTTCCTGACCGGGGTTTTTCATTTGGCCCATAAAATAAGCTAAAACATGCTAAAATCGGCTAATATAAGGAGAGGTACATATACTAATTTGATTAATTAAGCGACAAAGGGGTTCTACTCGGTCACGAAAAGGGAACAAATAAAATAGCCAGTTTTGTTTGACGGACTATCTTTATTACGTTATCATATTAGCAAGCTAAAGGATTCGAATGGATTCTCAAAAAGAAAGGATGCACTCCATGGCAAAGCGGTTAATGTTTGAAAAGCCACTGGGAATGCGGGACACGCTTCCCTTTTTTTATAATCAGAAGAAACAAGCTCGTGAATTATTGACAGAAGAAATCTCAAACTTCGGTTACATGTTTATGGATACACCAATATTGGAGTATTATGAGACAGTTGGAGAAGCGAGTGCTACCTTGGACCAGCAATTGTTCAAACTACTGGATCAACAAGGTCATTCCCTTGTATTGCGACCGGATATGACTGCTCCGATTGCGCGTGTGGCGGCGTCTCAGCTCAAGCGTGCAGAATTCCCGCTTCGTTTAGCTTATGATGGACCTGTTTTTCGTGCGCAGCAGACAGAAGGAGGAAAGCCGGCCCAATTTGAACAGGTTGGAACAGAACTGATTGGCGATCATTCTTCTTATGGAGATGCCGAAGTAATTGCCCTGTTGATCCGTTCTCTTCAACGGGCAGGTTTGCAAGATTTTCAGATTACAATCGGTCATGTCGGATATGTCCGTTGCTTTTTCAAAGAAATACTTGGTGATGACGATTCGGCGTTAACAGAAGAATTGATGAGCTACCTCTATCGGAAAAATCACGTTGGCTATCAGGAAGCGGTTAAAGCTCTCCCATTACATGACGAAGCAAAGCGGGCGTTGATGGGGCTGTTGAAGTTGCGGGGAGAAGATGAAGTGTTCGACCAAAGCAAGTCACTTGCCCGTAATCAGGAATGCCTGCAGGCTATTAATGAACTGAAGCAGCTGTACAAGATACTGAAGCAGTATCAAGTGGAGCAGTACGTCAGTTTCGACCTCAACTTGATCAGTCATATGGACTATTACACTGGCATTCTTTTTGAAGGGTATGCCCCTAACTTAGGCTCCTTGTTATGTAATGGCGGACGTTATGATCAATTGCTTCCTTCTTTCCAATTAAATGCCTCTGCTACCGGATTCGCCATCCATCTTGAACGTCTGGTAGAAGCGCTTGCCAAACAGTCCAACGGAGACGAACGGATTGGCATCCTGGTTGATGACGACACATTTACTGATGGATTAAAACAGGCACAAAATCTTCGACAAGAAGGGAAAAGAGTATTACTACAGCATGTAGATCAGGTTCCTGACCTGCAGCAATTCAAAGCAGAACTTGTAGAAGCGATTGATTTGACGACAGGAGGTGGCCATGATGCGTAAACCTTTGACAATTGCTATGCCAAAAGGACGGATCTTTGAAGAAGCAGCTGAGCTGATGAAGCAAGCAGGATATGACCTCCTGTCCAACCAAGAGGAATCAAGGAAATTGATATTGGAGTTCCCGGAACAGAATTTACGGATCATGATGGCCAAACCGATGGATGTGGTGACGTATGTAGAATATGGGACAGCCGATATCGGGATCGCCGGGAAAGATGTCCTATTGGAGCAGGACCGTGATGTTTACGAAGTGCTTGACCTTGGCATCAGTCCTTGTTACATCGCTGTGGCCGGCCTTCCGGATCAGCCGCTCAGCAAAATCGCTCCGAAGATAGCGACAAAATATCCAAAAGTAGCCTCTGATTACTTTCGTGAGCAAGGAGAGCAAATTGAAATCATTCCACTGAACGGCTCGATTGAAATCGCTCCGTTAATCGGGCTCGCAGACCGGATTGTGGATATCGTTTCTACTGGAAGAACCTTGAAAGAAAACGGGTTAGTAGAGTATGAAAAAATTGTCGGAATTACATCGCGGTTGATTGTCAATCCTGTGAGCTACCGATTGAAAAGCAAGGAAATTGATGAAATGGTCAACCAATTGAGTGAAGTGGTAGGGGAGGACTATGTATGAAAATCCTGAAAAAGAATGAAATCACTTCATTCAAACGCAGTGTGGATGCAGGAACAGAAGAACAACGAGCGGCCGTCAAAGCAATCATCGCTGACGTGAAAGAAAAAGGCGAAGAGGCTCTCCGCTCTTATACGGAAAAATTTGATGGCGTGACTTTGGATAATGTTAAGGTTGAAAAAGCGGAAATTGAACAGGCATACAGGCTAATGGATGGAGAACTGGTTGAGGTATTGAAAGAAGCTGCTGCCAACATACGTAGCTTCCATACGAAACAGAAGTCCACTTCCTGGTTTGACGCGCAGGAGGATGGCACGATTCTCGGGCAGAAAATCACACCGATTGATGCTGCGGGAGTCTATGTACCGGGCGGAACAGCAGCCTATCCATCTTCTGTTTTTATGAATGTCATTCCTGCTCAGGTAGCAGGTGTGGAACGGATAGCCATGACTACTCCTCCAGGCCCTGATGGAACACTGCCGCCAGGAGTATTGGTGGCTGCTGACCTTCTGGGTGTCGATGAAATCTATAAAGTCGGCGGAGCACAAGCCGTGGCTGCTTTGGCTTATGGAACAGATACCATTGCTCCTGTTGATAAGATTGTGGGACCAGGAAACGTTTTTGTTGCGCTCGCCAAGCGGGAAGTTTTCGGTGACGTTGCTATTGATATGATTGCAGGGCCAAGTGAAATCGCTATTCTTGCAGATGATACCGCACGACCGGAAGAAGTAGCCGCTGACTTACTTTCACAGGCTGAACATGATGTCCGTTCCTCGAGCGTACTGGTCACAACCAGTGAATTCCTGGCAGGAGCAGTTCAAGCCGAAGTGGACCGCCAGCTGCAAGCATTACCCCGAGAAGAAATCGCCCGGAAAAGCGTGGAAGACTATGGAGCGATCGTTCTGTGTGAATCGATGGAAGAAGCGGAAGACACCATCAACGAAATTGCTCCTGAGCACCTGGAAGTAGTTACATCTGCTCCGTTCGAACAGTTAGCAAAAATTAAGCATGCGGGCGCTATATTTCTTGGAAGGTACAGCAGTGAACCGATCGGTGATTATTTCGCCGGACCAAACCATGTATTACCGACCAATGGAACAGCAAGATTTTCAAGTCCGCTGAACGTTGACGATTTTATAAAGAAATCAAGCATTATTTCTTACAGTGAACGAGCCTGGCGTGAAAACCACGAAAAGATTGCCCGTTTTGCCAGACTCGAAGGGCTGGAAGCACATGCCAGAGCAGTGGAGTCTAGAAAGGAGACAAAAGATGAGTAATAAGCGTATGGCTGCCATCGACCGGAAAACAAGAGAGACTGACATCAGTCTTAAAATTGACCTGGATGGAAGTGGCAAACAGGAGCTTGATGTCCAGGTCCCATTTTTAGCTCATATGCTGGAGCTGTTTAGTAAGCACGGGTTATTTGATATGGAAGTAAAAGGTCACGGGGACGTGGATGTTGATGATCATCATACGACAGAAGATATTGGCATCTGTCTTGGCCAAGCATTTCGTCAGGCGGTTGGAGATAAGGCAGGTATCAAACGGTATGGTTCGATGACCCTGCCGATGGATGAAACATTGGTGACGGTTGCCGTCGATTTAAGTGACCGTCCACATTTGGAATGGAAGGCAGAGATTCCTGCTGCGAAAATAGGAACCTTTGATACGGAAAATGTGCACGAGTTTTTCTGGAAATTCGCCCTGGAAGCCAGGATCAATTTACATATCGTCCTTCACCATGGGCACAACAGTCATCACATTGTAGAAGCTATGTTCAAAGCGCTGGCGCGTGCTTTGGATGAAGCGACACAAATTGACCCAAGAATTCAAGGGGTGCCAAGCACGAAAGGAAGTCTTTGATTATGATAGGTATCATTGATTATGGCATGGGCAACTTGTTCAGCGTGTCCAAAGCATTAGAGCGGCTGGATGTCTCTTATAAATTCGGAGACCGACCTGAGCATATTGCTGATTGTGACGGATATATTCTTCCAGGTGTAGGAGCTTTTCCTGATGCTGTCAAGGCTTTAAAGCAGCATGGTTTTGTAGAATTCATTAAGGAAAAAGCGGAAGCTGGAGTTCCAATTTATGGGATTTGTCTCGGCATGCAATTATTATTCGAAGAAAGCGAAGAGAACCAGCTGACGGAAGGACTTGGTCTTCTTCCTGGCAGAATAGTAAGATTTCCTGGGATAGATGAACAGGGCTCTTCTTATAAAGTTCCACATATGGGGTGGAACCGGCTTGATATCCAGCAGCCTGACCATCCGTTACTGGAAGATATTAATAACGAATACGTCTATTTTGTCCACTCCTATTATGTCTTTACGGAAGATCGTTCGGTATTGCTTGCTACTGCGGATTACCATGTGGAAGTTCCTGGCATAGTGGGCAAAGGTTCGTTATACGCCAGCCAGTTCCATCCGGAGAAGAGCAGCAGAGCCGGCATGCAGTTGTTAGAGAATTTTTGCAAGAAAATTGTACCTGAACAAGGAGGGACCCAGGAATGAGTTTTACGATTTACCCGGCGATCGATATGCGGGATGGGAAATGCGTCCGCCTGGAGCAGGGGGACTTTAATAAAGAAACCGTTTATGGAGAAAATCCATTCGAAGTCGCGGCAGGGTTTGCGGAAGCTGGAGCCAGCTGGATTCATATGGTCGATCTCGATGGGGCGAAAGAGGGATCCAGACAGAATGCCAGGCATGTGATTCGAACAGCTAAAGAATTATCGTGCTCCGTACAGATTGGAGGAGGCATCCGTTCGGAAGAGGATGTCCGTTTTTATTTAGAACAAGGTGTCGATCGTGTAATTATCGGCTCCCTGGCTATTCGTAATCTGGAGCTTACTAAAGAATTGCTCGCTAAATTCAAACACCAGATTGCCATCGGACTCGATGCCAGAGATGGTTATGTTGCCACGGACGGCTGGCTGGAAAGTTCTGAAGTAACTGCCGTATCTCTTGGAAAGGAACTGGCTGAAGCCGGAGCCGAAACATTTATTTACACTGATATTGCCAAGGATGGGATGCTTTCTGGGCCTAACACAAAAGAAATTGTCCGTTTAGCTGAAGAGACCAACACTAATGTTATCGCATCAGGGGGTATTAAGGGTCTGGAAGATCTTCGTGAACTGAAACAATATCAATCAAGCAAAGTGATCGGTTCCATCGTAGGAAAAGCTCTTTATACAAACCAATTCTCCCTTGAAGATGCCTTGAAGGAGGAAGCGTGATGCTTGCCAAACGAATTATTCCTTGCCTGGATGTCAAGGAAGGAAGAGTGGTGAAAGGAATCCAGTTTGTAGAAATCCGAGATGCCGGTGACCCAGTCGAACTGGCAAAGGTTTACGATGAACAAGGTGCCGATGAGCTTGTCTTTTTGGATATTTCAGCCACTCATGAGGGAAGGAAGACGATGATCGATGTGGTCCGGCAAGTTGCTTCTGAATTAGCGATTCCTTTTACTGTAGGTGGTGGAATCGGATCACTGGAAGATATCAGGGCGATCCTCCGTGCAGGTGCGGACAAGGTTTCTTTAAATTCTGCTGCTGTCAGAAGACCGGATTTGATCAAAGAAAGTTCCGACTACTTTGGTACTCAATGTATTGTCGTGGCAATTGATGCCCGGTTTGATTCTGAAGTTGAGACTTGGAGGGTATATACCCATGGCGGACGAAAACCGACGGACTGGCTTCTTGAGGATTGGGCTAAGGAGGCTGTTCGATTAGGAGCGGGAGAGATTCTGCTGACCTCAATGAACCAGGACGGTGAAAAAACAGGTTTCGATCTCGCGATGCTGCAAGCTGTCCAAAAAGTTGTCAACGTTCCGGTTATTGCTTCCGGCGGGGCTGGTTCAGCAGAACATTTCCTTGAAGTTTTTCAGGAAACAGGTGTAGATGCAGCACTGGCGGCATCGATTTTTCATTATAAGGAAACATCCGTGCAACGTGTGAAAGATTATCTTCAAGAAAAAGGAGTGGTCGTGCGATGAATTTAGATAATATACAGTTCGATGAAAAGGGGCTGGTACCTGCAATCGTCCAGGATGCACGAAGCAAATCAGTTCTGACACTGGCATATATGAATAAGGAATCATTGGAGAAAACCCTGGAAACAAACGAGACGGTATTTTACAGCCGCTCACGTCAGGAGTTATGGCATAAGGGAGAAACTTCCGGCAACACTCAGCAAGTTACCAGCATTCATTATGATTGTGACCAGGATGCTTTACTGGTACAAGTTGTACCGAACGGACCAGCTTGTCATAAAGGGGATTACAGCTGCTTTTCTGAAGCTATCACAAGTGACAAGGCTTCACTTTCGGAAAATCGTTATGAAATACTTGATCAATTGCAACAGGTCCTTGCTGACAGGAAAGCGACCAATCCGGAAGGCTCCTATACAAGTAAGCTGTTTCAAGAAGGTGTCGACAGGATTGCCAAGAAAATTGGAGAAGAAGCAGGAGAAGTCATTATTGCCGCTAAAAACAATGACGCAGAAGAGCTTTCCCTGGAATCTGCAGACCTGTTGTTTCATTTATTAGTGCTCCTGACAGACCGTGACGTTTCTTTTGATAAAGTTCTTGGCGTACTGGAAGAAAGGCATCGTTGATCCTATCCGGCTATTTTACTGTTTTTGTCAAAAAATAGTCTATATCCTATTATTCATCTGTGTTATACTGTCATACGTACTGAAACGGTGATAGGAGGATATTGATGCCTACTTCTAGGAATGGAGCCACAAAAAACATAGATAACGTGATTCATTTTGTAGCGGATGGGGAGTTTTATTTCAGTTATGGTGTGCAGGCTTTCCAAAAAAGGAATTTCACCATGGCTGTCAAATGGCTGAAAAAAGCGATAGAAAAATCTCCCGATGAACCCCTATATGCTTGTCAACTGGCTGTCGTCCACACAGAGCAGGGCTCCTATCATAAAGCGAATCAATTATTGACCGAAGTACTTTCGGTATTCGGAAAAGAATATGTTGATTGTTATTACTTAATTGCAAATAATTATGCGCATCTCGGTTTATTTAAAGATGCGAAAAAATATGCAGAAGCCTATTTGGAAAAGACGAAACAAGGCGATTTCAAAGAAGCTGCTGAACAATTATTAGAGTTAGTTACATCTTTGGAAGAAGAGGAAGATGATGACTGGACGCTGGAAGATGAGGATGAATTGCTCATTTACCAGGAAACCGCACTCTACCATCTCCAGCGTCAGGAATGGGAAGAAGCCCTGGTACTCCTCGAAGAAATGATGCAGCTTTTCCCTGATTATACAGCGGCAAAGCATGAGTACACATTTGCGCTATTCCATCGTGGAGATGAAGATGAGGCGATCGAGTTAGAGCAGCAGTGGCTGGAAAACCAGCCGAACAATTTGCACAGCCATGTCAACCTTGCTATTTTTTACAAAGAACGAAATGACGATCGCAGTGATGAACATATTAAGATGGTAAAAAAGATTTTTCCAATCCATGACCATCAAAAACTCTATATTGCCCAGGCATTGACAAGAACTGGTCATTACCAGGAAGCATGCGAGCGGTTCCAATCCATCCGGTCGAAAGATGTTAAACGTACGAAAACATTTTATAAATGGCACAGCATCGCATCCTATCATACTGGAAAGCCTTCCAAGGCATTGCATTTGTGGAAAGAAGGGTGTAAGAAATACCCGGAAATGAGTGAGGAAGGCGGCCCTTGGAACGCATCTTGACAGCATATGGGGAGATGACGTTCCGCAAATACCCTAGTGAGCATATTAATAGACGCAGGAGATACATTTTTATAGGATGATAGTATGAAACTGACTAGTTCGAGTCAATGTATATATAGGGGGCTGAATTAAAATGGAAGAGCATATTTATGATGTGATCATCGCAGGTGCAGGGCCGGCTGGAATGACAGCTGCTGTCTATACTTCGCGTGGGAATTTAGATACGCTTATGATTGAGCGTGGAATTCCAGGTGGTCAAATGGCTAACACAGAAGATGTCGAAAACTACCCTGGTTATGAAAGCATTCTTGGGCCGGATCTTTCCAACAAAATGTTCGAGCATGCCAAAAAGTTCGGTGCCGAATATGCCTATGGAGATATCAAGGAAATCAAAGACGGCAAAGAATATAAAACGGTTGTAGCAGGAAATAAAGAATATAAAGCACGTGCTGTCATCATTGGTACTGGCGCTAAATATAAAGAGATCGGTGTTCCTGGTGAAAAAGAACTGGGAGGACGCGGTGTATCCTATTGTGCTGTATGTGATGGGGCATTTTTCCGTGATAAAGAGCTGGTTGTCATTGGTGGGGGAGACTCTGCTGTAGAAGAAGGAGTGTATCTGACTCGCTTTGCCAGCAAGGTCACCATTGTCCACCGTCGTGATGAATTGAGAGCACAGCCGATCCTGCAGCAACGTGCATTTGATAATGAAAAAGTGGAATTCATCTGGGATACTGTATTAAAATCCATCAATGAAAAAGATGGAAAAGTAGGCAGTGTAACCTTATTCAATAAGAAGTCAGAAGAAGAATACGAGTTTGATACAGATGGGGTATTCATCTATATTGGAATGATTCCGCTAAGTGAACCATTTAAAAGTTTAGGTATTACAAATGAACAAGGCTATATACCGACTGATGAAAATATGGAAACAAAGATTCCAGGGGTTTTTGCAGCCGGTGATATTCGTGAAAAAACGCTCCGTCAAATTGTGACAGCTACAGGAGACGGAAGTATTGCGGCCCAATCTGCCCAGCATTATATCGAAAACCTGATGGAAGAATTGAAGGTTGCCAATAAGTAACCAATGGCCGTCTGTTGGCGGGTGTGCAGGACTTTTGGAATAGTAATTGCAACTTAACTCTCCTGTAACACGCATGAAATAATTGTGGGGTACAATATAATTAATTAATTGACCCCCTTTTAATAGATAGATCTATTGCGCACAGGTGCCTAGCCGCCTGTGCATTTTTTTTGTGGCTGGTAACATTGTGGGACGAATCTGATTCATTGTATAATAATATATGATGTCCTCCGACTAAGGATGAGGTGACGTAATTGCAGCGAGTGACGAATTGTATTTTGCACATAGATGATCAAGTTTTGATGTTGAAAAAACCGCGAAGGGGATGGTATGTAGCCCCTGGCGGTAAAATGGAACCTGGTGAATCGATTAAAGAATCAGCTGTCCGGGAATTCAGGGAGGAAACCGGATTAGCAATTAAAAACCCTGAAATGAGAGGGTCATTCACTTTCATCATCCGGGATGGCGACGAAACTGTCCAGGAGTGGATGATGTTTACTTTTTATTGCACCGAATATGAGGGATCACTGTTAGAGGAAAGCGAAGAAGGTGAGCTGGAATGGGTGCCAGTGGCTGAGGTACTTAGCAAGCCTATGGCAGAAGGCGATCGGCATATTTTTAACCATATACTGACGAGTGACGAGCAAGTTTATGGAACGTTTGTTTATACGCCTGATTATCAGCTGCTCGAAGTAGACTTAGATCCTACAGATCCTGAATAATTAGTATTTTGCCAGCAAGGTTTATGCCATATCGATGGAGACTGCTGCCTGATTGGAGTGGATATAATATGACTAAAAAAGAACAAGAGACACAGCTGGTAATCATCACGGGAATGTCTGGGGCTGGTAAAACAGTGGCGGTACAAAGCTTTGAAGACTTAGGTTTTTTCTGTGTGGATAACCTGCCGCCAGCTTTGCTGCCAAAGTTTCTTGAATTGATGAAGGACTCTTCTAACAACATTGAGAATGTAGCACTTGTGATGGATTTAAGAGGACGGGAATTTTTTGATGCATTATTTGAAGTATTGGATAAGCTTGTGGATGAGCCATGGCTGCAGGAACACATCCTGTTTCTGGATGCACAGGATCAGGCGTTGGTTTCCCGGTATAAGGAAACACGACGTTCTCATCCTCTCGCGAAGGATGGACTGCCTTTAGACGGCATAAAACAAGAGCGCCGGATGCTCGATGAGTTACGTGGAAGAGCGCAAACAATTATAGAAACGACTGATTTGAAACCGAGAGAGTTACGGGAGCAAATCATCCAGACGTATGCCAATACGCAAAAGAAACGTGAGATATTCTCGGTTCAAATGGTTTCCTTCGGTTTCAAATACGGGGTCCCGATTGATGCGGATTTAATATTTGATGTAAGGTTTTTACCCAACCCACATTATGTGGAACACATGCAGCCGCTCACCGGACTTAATAGTGAAGTGTCATCGTATGTCTTCAAATGGTCTGATACACAGAAGTTTCTCGAAAAACTGATTGATCTGCTGCAGTTCATGCTTCCGCAATACAAACGGGAAGGAAAAAGCCAGCTAATCATCGGAATCGGGTGTACAGGTGGACAGCACCGTTCGGTGGCGATAGCTGAACATTTACGCAAGCATTTTTCAACCGATTACGTAACCCATGCCAGCCATCGGGATATCGATAAAAGAAAGGGCCATTGATCATGACAATAAATAGAAAGCCTAAAGTGGTCGTCTTGGGTGGCGGGACCGGCATGCCTGTTTTACTCCGTGGTCTCAAAGACCTGCCAATTGACCTTTCTGCTATCGTGACAGTTGCCGACGATGGGGGAAGTTCCGGTCGGTTGAGGAACGAAATGTCCATTCCAGCTCCAGGAGATATACGGAATGTGATTGCTGCATTGTCTGATGCAGAACCAATGCTGCTCGAATTATTCCAGCATCGGTTTGAAAGTGGAAATGGATTGTCCGGCCACTCCATGGGTAACCTACTATTAGCCGCGCTGACCTCCATGAAAGGCGACTTTTTTACAGGCATCAAAGAGATCTCCCGTGTTCTTAATGTGAAGGGGAAGATTTATCCAATCGCTAATCAGAATATGTATCTACATGCGGAAATGGAAGACGGGACATTAGTTTCAGGGGAATCGAATATTCCTAAATATCCCGGCAGAATCAAGCGGGTATTTCTGGAGCCGGATCCCGTAAAACCGCTCCCGGAAGCGGTGGAAGCAATTAAACATGCGGATTTAATTGTTATTGCACCAGGAAGTCTCTATACAAGTACGCTTCCTAATATTATCATACCCGAAATTTCTCAAGCCTTGAGAGAAACATCAGGAAAAGTAACTTACGTATGTAATGTTATGACGCAGCATGGTGAAACAGATGGCTATTCAGCAGGCGATCATGTCAAAGCAATTATTGATCATGTGGGTCAAGGATGTGTCCATTCCATCATAGTTCATAACCAGCCAATCGAACATGATGTAAGGAAAATTTATGCTGAAGAACAGGCAGAACCTGTCATCTATGATAATGAGCGAATTCGCCGGATGAAATTGGAAGTCATTGAAGAAGATATCATCGACCATTCCAAAGCGATGTTGCGCCATGATACTAAAAAAATTGCAAACCTGCTCTACAGTATGCTGTAGATAGCAAGGAGTTTTATGCAGGGAGGTGAACGTCGTGTCTTTTGCTTCAGAAATTAAGAAAGAGCTGACGAATGCGGAAATGGAAAAACCGTGCTGCATTCATTCCGAATTGGCGGCCCTGATCCGTATGAATGGCTCCGTATCTCTGAATTCAAATAAAACATACGTGCTGGACGTTCAAACGGAAAATGCTGCTATTGCCCGGCGGATCTATACATTGATTAAAAAAGTCTACCACTCACCAGTGGAGTTGCTTGTCCGAAAGAAAATGCGTTTAAAAAAGAATAATGTCTATATCGTTCGGATGAAAGAGGAAGTAAAGGCCTTTTTAGAAAAATTGGAAATTATGAATGATGGTCCTTTTTCCTTCAACCGAACCATTTCGGAAAATCATAAACAGGATATCTGCTGTAAACGCGCCTACCTTAGGGGGGCTTTTCTTGCAGGTGGTTCTGTCAATAATCCGGAAACATCTTCTTATCACTTGGAAATTTATAATTCTTATCAAGAACACAATGAAGCTCTATGTGAGTTGATGAATGAGTTTAATTTACATGCCCGGACCCTGGAAAGAAAAAAAGGGTATATCACTTATATCAAAGAAGCAGAAAAAATAACAGAATTTCTCAGTAATATGGGAGCCCATCAGGCATTATTCAAGTTTGAGGACGTGCGAATAGTCCGTGATATGAGAAACTCTGTCAACCGCCTTGTCAATTGTGAAACGGCAAACTTGAATAAAACAATTGGAGCCGCCTTCCGTCAGGTGGAAAACATTAAGTTTATTAAAAATACCGTGGGTATTGAAGCTCTGCCAGAAAAACTGCAGGAGGTAGCAATGCTGCGTCTGTTGCATCAGGATGTTTCTTTGAAGGAATTAGGTGAATTGGTTTCTACAGGGAAAATCAGCAAATCCGGAGTAAATCACCGGCTAAGGAAAATTGATGAATTTGCTGAGAAGGTGAAAAAAGGAGAGATTTATCCGACTTCCCAGCAATAAGGTGATTTCCAAGTATAATCCATGTTATTGATAGAAGATTCATGCTATAATGAATGCAATTAAAAAACGCTTTCAAGGAGAGCGTTTTTTCTATCACCAACTATGATAGCGCTTCCCATATAGGAGTGTAGAAGAGAGGAGAATTCAGGTGGTTGAACGGTCGTTGAAAGTGGAATTGGAAACAGGTCTGCAAGCGAGACCAGCAGCCCAATTCGTGCAATTAGCTAATCGTTTTTCATCCGATATATTCATTGAAAAGGACGGAAAAAGAGTAAACGCCAAAAGCATTATGGGATTGATGAGTCTTGCTATTGGAGCCGATGAAGAAGTACTGCTGATTACCGAAGGTTCTGATGAAGAACCGGCTATGGAAGAACTGCAGGCTTTCGTTATAAAATAGTAATGGTTGATGCTACTTATGTGAATAAATGAACATTGGGTATAGTGTGTTCAGGAAAAAAGCTTCCATACTAAAGACCCTGACCGGGAGGTCAGGGTCTCTTTTTGAATGAAAAAATAATTATTATTCGGTTGGTTTCTTTTCCATTACTTTGTCGATCAATCCATATTCTTTCGCTGTATGCGCTGGCATGAAGTTATCACGATCGGTATCCCGCTCGATAACCTCTAATGGCTGTCCAGTACGCTCAGAAAGGATTTTATTCAACTTTTCACGCATTTGCAAGATACGACGAGCATGAATTTCGATGTCAGCTGCCTGACCTTGCGTTCCACCTAAAGGCTGGTGAATCATAACTTCACTGTTTGGCAGTGCATAACGCTTACCTTTTTCACCAGCAGCCAATAGGAAAGCTCCCATAGATGCTGCCATACCGATACAAATGGTAGATACATTTGGTTTGATGAATTGCATCGTATCGTAAATTGCCATTCCAGCTGTAATGGATCCGCCTGGCGAGTTGATATAAAGAGAAATATCTTTGTCCGGGTCATCAGCTGCCAGGAATAGAAGCTGAGATACAATCGAGTTGGATACGTTATCATCGATTCCGCTTCCCAGCATAATGATTCGGTCTTTCAGCAGGCGTGAGTAAATATCGTATGCACGTTCTCCGCGGTTTGTTTGTTCAATAACTGTAGGTACTAAATTCAATGTAAATTCCTCCTTCATCACTTATTATCATTGAATGATGTGATAGTTTTATCATACATCCAAGGTCAATAAAGGTCAAACAAAATACTTCGACTTTATCAGGCAAAATTCCTTCTACCATGATTCCCTAAATCAGGCAGAATAAACCTGCCTCTATAGGTTTTTCCAGCTGTTTACAGTAGTTGATATTTGTTTTTGGGTCTTCCCCGACTCCCATAATCAGAAACAACTTCGATTTCCCCTTTTTCCACCATGTGATGGAGGTAGCGATGGACGGTCTGATAAGCGATTGGCAGTTGCTGCTGAATCTCATTGATAGTTACTGGCTGGTTTTGATTATAGAGGAAGTGTTTAATCGACTTGCGTGTCTCTTTGTTGATTCCTTTGTCTACATATATATCCTGCTCTGTATGAGCCAGTTTAGCGAATTTCATATTCAGTTTGATCCGTGATATTAAATCAGGTGCCTTTATTGGCTTCATGGCAAAATCTGTAGCACCTGCTTCTAAAAAAGTGTTGGCAATATCCTGTCGGTCATCCACAGTTAAAACGATGATAGGGATATGCTTGTTTTCCTTTCTAATGGCTTTGACAGTTTTCAACCCATCCCATTCCGGCATGTGATAATCGACTAACACCAGGTCAGGGTCGAGCTTTTGCAATAATGCCACCCCCTCTTTTCCATTGGAAGCTTCGGTGGATGGCCACTCACAAAATTCGCATATTTCTTTCAGGGTGAAACGTATGTCTTCATTGTCATCGATGATCAAAATCATCCTATCGCTTCCTTTCTTGAGTGCTGAGGGATAGTGATCGTGGTGATCGTATAAGAACCCGGTTCACTTGATACCTCAATACTGCCAGAATGACTCTCTATTACCCGCTTAACAAACGGCAGACCGATACCGGAAGAATTTTTAGTGCTGAAACCTTCCTGCCAAATGTGAACAAGGTTAGCCTGGTCGATACCAGGTCCGTTATCTTCTATTCTGATGCAGGTTCTATTAGCTTGATTAGTTACATCCACCTTGATTTTCCCCCCGCGGTCATGTAAATAAATCATCGAGTTCTCCAGCACATTGGATATTGCCCTGGAAAATCGTATTTTGTTAACATATAAAGGAGGCACAGCTTCATCGATATGAACTTCAAAGTCAATTGGCAGGTCATCTGTGTTCAAATGACTCATCACATAATCAAGCAATTCTTCTACTGGTATTTCTTTTCGAATATCTTCATAAAGTATATCCGAAATCATTTCTTTCATTTTCACGACCGATTGATTAATTCGGCTAAAATAACTTTTTGACTTGTGGTCATCTGCCTTTACCTTCATTTCCATCAAAGATAATAGCCCTTCAATCGCTACCAAGGGTGTTTTTAAATCGTGGACTAATGTATGCATCTCCTGATAAACCTTGGACTCAATTAAATCATTTCTGGTCCTTTGCAGTTCTTTTCCTTGTGCCTGGTATAATTTTAAAGTAGCGATTTGTTTATTGAATAAGTGAATCAGCGTAGTAAAAATCAAGGCAATGATAAAGAAAATAAGGAAAAATACTAAGGCAATCGTGCTGAAAAGGTTATGATCGGTCAAGAATTCATCTACAGTCTTTAAGCTCACAGCCAGGTCGTTTGTTCCAAATCCATAATGGCTTAAAGACGGAATCAAGTTAAGCCATTGAAGCGAGGTGGTTGTCAAAATCAACAAAACGAGAAAGGTTAAGGCGAAATAGCGCTGCTGTGGAAGGTAGGTACTAAATAATAGGATAAAGCCGATCGTCAGTAATTGCGGAAGGTACGCATAATATTCAGCATAAAGGAAGTTCAGCGCCCAAACTGCCATTAATGACAGAATGGCATACACTATTTGGAAGCGGACGGTACTGCTGTTTTTGACAAAATATCTAGTAAGAAATAATGTACCGAAAAAAATCATAGAAAACATCAGTACGTTCCGTGAAATATAGGCAAAAGCAGTAACAAGCAGCTTCCCGCTGTCTTCCTCAATAAGGCTGCGGTCGATCTCTTCATAGATGTACATGGACCAGTCCATCGTCAATGCTGGTATCAGCATTCCGTAAAAAACAAGTACAATTCCAAGGGTTCCCCAGAAAGGGTGTGTTTGCTGCTTCATTCTGAATCCCCCTACCTGAACACCGAGTTGAATGGTGTTTTCATATCTTCTATTTCATTTGCAAAGGTGGACTTTACTTTATAGTCTTGAATCATGTCCATTAAATTTTGAGGAGGGATCTCATGCTTTTTTCCAATAAAATAATCTGCATAAGGAAGAGTCATCGCTAAAAACTCCCACGATTCTTCATAATCCCTATATTGGACATCCAAATCAAAAATCACTACCGGTACTTGCTCTGCTTCTGCTTCTTTCATTAACTCAACGATACGTTCTTTCTCCTGAGCCAACTTTCTATTTTTATGTAGCAACCCGTTGTAGCTATAGCCAGCCACAATGACCAGCGTCTCGTATTCGTATAAATCTGTTGCCAACGCCCTTGGGCGGTATTCGGCATCGAGGTGGAGCTGTTGGGCAAGCTTTTGGACAATCCCGCCTTCCACCGTTTGTCCTGCTGAAGTGATTAAGACGGGTTGTTTCCCGATTGGTGCAGGAAGGTTTGGATACATATATGTCGTTTGTCCTGATGCCTGATAGGAATGGTGTCCGATCACAATAAGACTGATAACGAAGCATAACAATATGATGGAGTATTTCTTCAAAAGGCATTTCCCCTTATTTGGTGTATCAAATCTATAAGCTTTAGCGGTAAATCAGAAGTGAAAGGCACTTTTACTCTTATTTTACTTAAATATTCTGAATAATGAAAGGTGCATTTAATCAGCCTGGTTAAAAAGAAGGAGAATGGAGCTGAACTAATAGGAGGGAGATTTAATATTTGGATCCCGTGGACTGATAATAGAGGGGCCTCCATATGGCAAAAAAATCGAGTATAAAATCTATTGATTTTATACTCGATTACATCTGCTGATTTAATTGTTTATCCATCAACTACTGGAACTACTTTTTTTATTGCTTTAAGCGTGGATCGAGTGCATCTCGCAGTCCATCACCCAACAGGTTGAAACCTAAAACAACGAGAAGGATAGCAAAGCCAGGGAACATGACTACCCATGGAGCAGTCTGCAGGGCGGAGCGGCCATCACTAAGCATGGCTCCCCATTCAGGGAGAGGTGGCTGTGCCCCTAACCCTAAGAAACTCAGACCTGCTGCATCCAAAATAGCCGTACCTATCGTTAGAGTTGCCTGGACAATAATTGGCGCCAGGCAATTCGGTAATACGTGAGAAAATAAAATTCTTCCATTCTTCGCACCAATTACACGGGAAGCCTCAATATATTCCGTTTCTTTGACAGAGAGCACGGTCGATCGTACAATCCTGGCAAAATGGGGTACACCCACGATTCCAACGGCAATCATAGCGTTTGTCAGGCTTTTCCCTAAGACAGCAACTAATGCAATCGCCAATAGAATACTAGGAAAAGCCATCATGATATCAATCAGCCGCATGATAATCTGGTCGACCCACCGTCCGAAAAATCCGGCAACAGCTCCTAGAAATACACCGACAATCATTGAGATTCCTACAGTGATGACACCAATTTGAATAGTTATCCGTGATCCGTAGACAATCCGTGAGAAGATGTCCCTTCCAAGTTCATCTGTTCCTAACAAATGTTCAGAGGAAGGAGATTGATAGCGGTCGATGATGCTTTGGTCTGTTGGTGAATGGGTTGCAATTTGAGGTGCGAATATAGCAACCACAATCAATAATGTTATGATGACCAAGCCGATTAAAGACGTTTTACTTTTGATTACCCTGGATAAGGAATCAAGCCAGAGGCTTGAGTTCTTTTTACTTTTTAGTGCGGGATCCATCTGATCCGCTTTTGCTTCAGCAGCCAAGGTTTTCACATCCTTTCCTAATCCAGTTTGATTCTTGGGTCGAATAACGTATAAAGGATATCAGTGATCAAGTTTACCAATACGAAAATGATAGCGATGATTAAAATAGTGCTTTGGACGACAGGATAATCCCGGCTGAGGATGGCATCGACTACATATCTTCCGACCCCTGGCCATGAGAAAATCGTCTCCGTTAAGACGGCTCCCCCTAATAAAAATCCAAACTGCAATCCAATGACAGTGAGAACTGGAAGGGAAGCGTTTTTCAGGGCATGTTGGAAGATGACCAACCGGCCGGCTAACCCTTTTGCGTTGGCAGTTCGTATGTAGTCCTGCTTCATAACTTCTAACATACTTGAACGAGTCATACGCGCGATGATAGCCATTGGGATGGTGGCAAGGGCCAGGCCTGGCATCAATAGGTGTCGGAATGCATCGACGAATGCCGTTCCGTTCAAGGTCAGAATGCTGTCTACCAAATATAAGTTGGTGATTTTTGTCAACTCAATATCATTGGATAGCCTTCCGGATGGAGGTAACCAATTCAATTCCACAGAAAATAGCCAAATCATCATTAAACCAAGCCAAAATATTGGCATCGAGACACCGAATAATGCTCCACTCATACTCAGATTGTCAAACCAGGAGTATTGCTTAACAGCTGCGATCACTCCGGCAAGTACTCCGATAACAACAGCAATGGTCATGGCAAATAGGGTCAATTCAATCGTAGCTGGCAGTCGGCTGCCTATTTCTGAAGCGACCGATTCTTTGGATTTGATAGAGTCACCTAGATCACCAGTAGCGATTTTACCCATAAAGTTTCCATATTGGACAATATAAGGGTCATTTAAGTTCAATTCTTCCCGCAACATTTCCAGCTGCGTTTCTGTCGCTTTTTCTCCAAGAATACTTCTGGCTGGATCTCCGGGAACCAGATGCATCAGGGAAAAGGCGATGATCGATACACCGATGATAACGGGTATCAATGATACAAGACGTCTAATAATATAATTGAGCATACTGCATTCCTCCAAATTTAAAAAGCTGTTCAAAGGGGCTTTAGCTGGCAGTTGTCTGCCGCGAAGCGCCCCTTTGGTTTTCACAGCCTTTTTCATAGCCTGATTAAAAGGGAGGGGGAAAGGAATATCCCTTCCCTTAACCTCAATTAGTTCAGTTCTAAGTAGTTGAAAGGTTCACTTCCTGTTGGATGAGGAATATAGTTCTGAACTTCTTTCTTAACGGCAAGTGGTGGTGTCGTATGAGCAATCGGGAACCATGGTGCATCTTCATGAATGATTTCCTGTGCTTCTTCATATAGCCCGACACGCTTCTCCTGGTCAAGCTCTGTTTGCGCCTGTTTTAAAATGTCGTGCAGTTCATCATTCTTATAGAATGCGATGTTTCCTGCAGAGCCTTTTTTAGCATTATCTTTATCCAGCAATACGTAGAGGAAGTTGTCAGGGTCACCATTGTCACCTGTCCATCCTAAGAACGCCATATCGTGGTCGCCATTTTCAGTTGCGCTTAAATGAGAATCCCATTCGTTTTCGACGATTTCAACTTCAATGTTGACTTCTTTCAACATTTCCTGGATCGCCTGTGCAGCGAACTTCGGCTGTGGCAGGTAAGGGCGTGGATTGGACATGGTATACAGAGTGATACTCATGCCATCGCCGTATCCTGCTTCAGCAAGTAGTGATTTTGCTTCTTCGACATCGTAACCGTAATCTTCTACGTTATCGTTATAGCCCCATAGGGATGGCGGCATTGGATTTTTAGCAGGTTTTCCAATACCTTCAAACAAGGAAAGTAATTTCTCTTTATCAATGGCAAGGTTGATTGCCTGACGGACTTTCTTGTCTTTTAATGGACCTTCTTTATCCGTATTCATAGCCATATAGGATACGTTCATAGAAGGACGACGGATGATTTGTAATGCTTCATCATCTTCTGCCTGCTGGATATCCTGTGGGTTCATTCCATTCATTGCATCAATAGAACCTGATTGCAATTCCATGAAACGAGCACCATTATCCGGAATAACACGGAAAATCACTGTATCGACTTTAGCTGTTTCTCCGAAATAATCTTCGTTTTTAGACAAGGTAATGCTGTCATCCTGTTTCCACTCTTCAAAAATGAATGGACCGGTACCGACAGGGTTTTTGAAGTAGTCCTCTCCATGCTCTTCAATAGCATCCGGGCTTGCGATACCAAATGGAGGCATAGCAAGTGTGTTCAGGAACGGTGCATTAGGTTCAGATAGTGTGAATGTAACTTCATAATCTCCTGTAGCTTCTACCTTTTCAATGATTCCACCGGGGTTTTCTTCAGATGCCCCGAACATATAACCGTAGTAAACATATTCTGCTCCTTCTGTCCAACGCTCGAAGTTGAAGACGACATCTTCAGCTGTAAAGTCAGTTCCATCGTGGAATGTGACATCATCACGTAGTTGGAATGTCCATTCCAGGCCATCATCACTTGTTTCCCATTCTGTAGCCAGGGCAGGTACTACTTCTGTACCTTCCTGTTCATAACGAACTAGTGTGTCATAAATCTGGTTGGTGACATAAATGGATTCACCATCGGTAACTTTAGAAGGGTCAAGCTGTTCTGAGTCGGCTCCTCGGCCAAATACGAATGTGCTGCTGCCGCCGCTGCCTTCTTCAGCTGACTCGGAATCTGTAGTATCCTGGCTGTTACTGTCTTCACCTTCCGAATTGGCTTCATCGTTATTGCTGCATCCAGCTACAACTAGAACCATCAGTGTGAAAACGGTCAACAACATCCAAAGTGCTTTTTTCTTCACAATTAGTTCCCCCTTAAATAGAATGTAATAAATTAAGTATTAGACAAGCGTTGCTTCCGTGTCTTCAACCACCTCCTTAACGAGATGACAGGCAACTTGATGCTCTGCACCTGGAACCTGTTTTAAGACCGGTTTTTTCTGTTTGCATATATCTTCGGCCCAAGGACACCTGGTGTGAAATTTACATCCTTGAGGTGGATTAGAAGGAGAAGGAAGATCTCCCTCAAGGGTGATCCGTTCCCGTTTTTCTACGGGCCGCGCCTCGGGAATGGATGATAATAATGCTTTAGTATAGGGATGCTTAGGGTTTCCATACAGCTCTTCCACATCACCTATTTCTACAATCTCGCCTAAGTACATGACAGCGACTCGGTCACTGATATGATGGACGACACTGAGGTCATGGGCAATAAAAATATAAGTGAGGTTGAATTCTTTTTGTAAATCTTCCATTAAATTGATGACCTGAGCCTGAATAGATACGTCCAAAGCCGAAACAGGTTCATCACAAATAATCAATTCCGGATCCAAAGCTAAAGCTCTTGCAATCCCGATCCTCTGTCTTTGTCCTCCACTGAACTCATGTGGGTAGCGGGATTTATGATAACTGTCCAGCCCTACTACTTCGAGCAGCCTATCCAGTTTCTGCTGCCGTTCTTCTTTTGACATACCGAAGATTTTCATCGGTTCTGTCACCGTTTGTTCAATTGTTTTACGAGGATTCAAGGAAGCGTAGGGGTCTTGAAAGATAAGCTGCATTTCTTTGCGAAGCTTCCTTAATTCTTCCCCCTTCACATCGGTGATGTCCTGCCCTTTATAAAAAATCTTGCCTTCTGTCGGCTCAAGAAGTTTCAGTATGGTCCGCCCTGCTGTGGATTTTCCGCACCCACTTTCACCTACCAGGCCGAGTGTCTCCCCTTGATTGACTGTGATGGATATACCATCGACAGCCTGAACAGCGCCTGTCTGTTTAGGGAAAATAGCTCCTTTATAAATAGGGAAATGTTTTTTTAAATTTTGGACACGTAAAAGTTCACTCATGGACGGTCACCTTCTCTTCCTGTTCATACAATAAGCAGCGCACAAAATGGTCTGTTTCATCTTCTGATAGAGCAGGATCTTTTATCAGACACTCATCCTTGACATGAGAACACCTGGGTGCGAAGCTGCATCCCCTTGGCAAGTCTCTTAAATCAGGTGGCAGGCCTTTAATTGCCTCGAGTCTTTCTTTTCGGTTATGAATTTGAGGAATAGATGATAGCAATCCCCAGGTATAAGGGTGCTTTGGTTTATCAAATAACTCTTTGACACTCGAGAATTCTACGGGTTTACCAGCATACATAACCATGACACGGTCACATACTTCTGCGACAACACCAAGGTCGTGCGTAATCATGATGATAGCCATGCCCAATTCTTGCTGCAGCTTTTTTAACAGGTCGAGTATTTGCGCCTGGATGGTTACATCAAGGGCGGTCGTAGGTTCATCCGCAATCAAAACTTTAGGATTACAGGCAAGTGCCATCGCAATCATGACACGCTGCCGCATTCCTCCACTGAATTCATGGGGGTAGTTTTTTAAACGCTTGGCAGCATCGGGGATGCCCACTAAATCAAGCAACTCGATTGCGCGAATGCGTGCTTGCTGTTTATTCATATTTTCATGAGTCATAATGGTTTCCAGCATCTGTTTTTCTACAGAAAAAACCGGATTAAGGGAAGTCATCGGATCTTGGAAGATCATCGAAATGTCTTTCCCGCGTATTTTTCTCATTTCTTTTTCCTTCTTAGGCAGCAGGCTTTCACCTTTGAAACGAATATCACCTGAAACGATTTTGCCTGGGGGGGACGGTACTAATTTCATTATCGACATAGCCGTAATACTCTTACCGGAACCGGATTCTCCGACAATCCCTAGTGTTTCTCCTGGTTTGACAGAGAAACTGACACCATCAACGGCTTTAACGACCCCGGCTTTAGTGAAAAAATGGGTATGTAAATCTTCTACTTCCAGAATGGGAAGATGGTCAGCCATAGCGAACCTCCTTATGACGAGTGAATTCTAAATTTGATGTGCTTATTATTATACATAAATTCTGAAAATTACGAATTAAATCTCTTTTTTCTCAAAATTAATTAAGAGAAAAAGATATTATCTAAATATTAGAAGGACCCGGGCAGCTAGTAGAAATTAGCCCTTGCGTTTTTGAACAGATGTGATTATAATAATCAATGCATGTCATTTTGCGCCCGTAGCTCAGTTGGATAGAGCTATAGATTCCGGTTCTATGTGTCGGGGGTTCGAATCCTCTCGGGCGCGCTAATAAAAACACCTGGTTTTTATACCAGGTGTTTTTTTGTACTTTATTAATTTTTTATCTTTGTTAAAGGGTTAAGACATTAGCTATAAGGACTCGTCGATAAGCCAAGTTTTTTCTAATACTTTCTTTTTAGCTTCTAAGATTGCTAATGAAATACTTTTCAGGAAATATTACGGAAGTTGTAAAAGAATCGTTAACGAACAGATGTTTTTATACACTGCAAGCCATGTTATGATAGATAAAAGAAACAAGTAGGCGACATATCTGTCGTAAGTAAAATGGGGTGTTTATTACGAAATTACTTCGTTATAAAATTTTGTATACCGAATTGATTGCAGAAGATCGCCGTATTCATGTTTTTGATATGACGTCACAGCGAAAACTGTCCTTTAATTATGCCTCACTGAAACGAAGTCCTGATAAAAGGGCGAAAGAATTACTGAATTTCTTAAAATCCAAAAATACTAAAATAGAATTAGGTTTATATGATAATAAAGGACGCGCGTCTTAGCGTTCTTTTTTTGTTTAGTTACCTGTTAATATCCTTGTTGATTTTACATTTAAGCTCCCTTTTCTTGAAGACTCAGTTTCGATATAGTTTGTTTCCGTTACGGTAGTAACGGTGTGGAGCCCCGGGAAATCACTCGCTTTCCGTGGGCATGTGGTGAGCTTCCTCAGGCTCCGCCTTGCGGGATCTCACCGCTCATGTTCATCTCACAGAACTTTGAATAAGCTTCTTAATAAACACCGCGCGAAGGAAATGCGTAGCATTTTCGAGGAGTCTCGCAATTTCCCGGACTCCTTGCGTTTATGAGAGAAACGGAAACATCGGTATATCATTCTTCAAATCAAGTCTTCGACTTTTCGGCCTTTTGTTGAATAAACGACTTAGGGGAAGTCAATGAAATGCCTGCTTGAGCTTTGTTTTAAAAATGTAATTAGTGGTAAAATGTATGTGTGGGCAATGTAAGCTGGAACAGGGGGGGCTGGAATTGAAGGAAGTCATTTTGTATTCAAAAGAAAATTGCTGTCTTTGTGATGATGCCAAAGAATTGTTAAAAATGTTAAAAAAAGATTATAATTTCACCGTTTTAGAAAAAGATATTTATAAAGACGATACATTGCTTGAAAAGTATCAGTTCGAAATACCGGTCGTGAGAATTGATGAAGAAGAACTCAATTGTGAACAAATTGATATAATTTCATTAAGAGAACGTTTACAAGAAAAATAACCGATTTTTATCACTTGCGGCAATGTAAGGGTACTGGTATATTTAATCATGAAGAAAATATTTTTTTGCTCTGCGTGGGACGAAATCTGACTAGTCGGGACAAAAACATCCCGGAGGATGGAATTCTTAAAACTGAAGGGGCTTTTCCATGAGAGCTTTAATTGATTTACAAAAGAAATTATTCCCTGATTTACTAGACGTTATGCAGAGACGATATCAAATCCTGCATTATGTCCAGTTGATGGAACCTGTAGGAAGAAGAAGTCTGGCAGATAATATGGAATTAGCGGAACGGACAGTCCGCAGTGAAGTTGATTTTCTTAACCAGCAAGGTTTTATCGCTATTACGGTAAAAGGCATGCATATTACCCGTGATGGAAAGATGATTCTTGAACAGCTGGCCGATTTCATTAAAGAGGTTTCCGGGATTAGGGTTTTAGAAAAACAGTTAAGGGAAAAATTAAATTTAGACCATGTAGTGGTCGTTCCAGGTGACAGCGATGAACTACCCTGGGTAAAACAGGAAATGGGGAGAGCTTGTGTCCATTATTTAAAAAGCATTCTCGTTTCCGATAGTACAATCGCGATTACCGGTGGTACAACCATGGCGGCAGTTGCTGAAATGATGACTCCACTTACTGGAGCACCGAATTGCTTGTTCGTACCTGCGCGGGGTGGGCTCGGCGAGAGAGTTGAAAATCAAGCCAATACCATTTGTGCTGAAATGGCAAAGAAAGCAAAAGGGGATTACCGTCTTTTGTATGTGCCTGACCCTCTAAGTGAAAAAACATATCAGTCGATCACTTCCGAGCCGTCTATCATAGAAATACTCAACTTGATTAAAGGTTCAGATACCGTCATCCATGGAATAGGAAATGCCCTGACTATGGCCGAAAGAAGAAAAGCCTCACCGGAGCAGGTAGAGAAAATCAAGCAAGGACAAGCGGTTGGAGAAGCTTTTGGCTATTACTTTAACCAGCAAGGCGAAATCGTTCATAAAGTCAGAACGGTAGGCCTGCAGTTGGAAGATCTCTCAGATTCCCAGCACGTCATTGCAGTTGCTGGAGGAGAGTCGAAGGCCCAGGCTATTGCTTCTTATTTCAAACCCGGGAAAAGCAATGTCCTTATTACCGATGAGGGTGCTGCACAAAAGCTTTTAAGGGAAATTTCCCTTTAAATAGATTTAATAAATTACAACCAATTCAAGGAGGAATTTTATAATGACAGTAAAAGTAGGAATTAACGGCTTTGGACGTATTGGACGTAATGTCTTCCGTGCCGCTTTAAACAATAACGATGTAGAAGTAGTGGCAGTAAACGACTTGACTGACGCTGAGATGCTTGCCCACTTATTGCAATATGATACAGTACATGGTGAACTTGAAGAGAAAGTAACTGTAAACGGCAGTAACCTTGTCGTTGGCGGAAAAGAAATTACTGTACTATCTGAAAAAGACCCTGCACAACTAGGCTGGGGCGATCTTGGCGTAGAAGTTGTCATCGAATCTACTGGTCGTTTCACAAACCGTGCCGATGCTAAGAAACACCTGGACGCTGGTGCTAAGAAAGTAGTCATCTCTGCGCCTGCAAAAGAAGAAGATCTTACACTAGTTATGGGTGTTAACGATTCTGATTATGATCCAGACAACCATCACGTTATTTCTAACGCTTCTTGTACAACGAACTGCCTGGCACCATTTGCAAAAGTGCTTAACGACAAGTTCGGCTTGAAGCGTGGTATGATGACAACAGTACACTCTTACACGAACGACCAGCAAATCCTTGACCTGCCACATAAGGATTACCGTCGTGCCCGTGCTGCTGCACAAAACATCATCCCTACTACAACTGGTGCAGCGAAAGCTGTTGCAAAAGTATTGCCTGAATTGGATGGCAAGTTGAATGGTATGGCTATGCGTGTACCGACTCCAAACGTTTCTATCGTGGACTTGGTAGCAGAGCTTGATAAGAACGTTACTGTTGAAGAAGTTAACGCTGCACTTAAAGAAGCTGCAGAAGGTGATCTAAAAGGAATTCTTGGTTACAGTGAAGAACCACTAGTATCCAGCGACTATAATGGAAACACTAACTCTTCCATCATTGATGCTATCTCTACGATGGCTATTGAAGATAACATGGTTAAAGTAGTTTCCTGGTACGACAACGAGTTCGGTTACTCCAATCGTTGTGTCGATCTGGCTGCATTCCTTAAAGAAAAAGGACTTTAATTCAGAGTTAGAGTCGAATAATATGAGGTAAAGTGTAAGGGGGAGGTCCATAATCCTCCTCCTTTATCACTTTTAAGGCAATTTTTTATACCTAAAAGGAGGTCCACCGCTGTGAACAAAAAAACAATCCGTGATATCAAAGTACAAGGAAAGAAAGTATTTTGCCGCGTTGACTTCAACGTACCGATGAGTAACGGAGAAGTTACCGATGACACGCGTATTAAAGCAGCATTACCGACGATTTTACATTTAGTGCAGGATGGAGCAAAAGTCATTCTTGCCAGCCATCTGGGTCGTCCAAAAGGAGAAGCGCATGAGGAGCTTCGCCTGGATCCTGTAGCTAAGCGCCTGAGCGATTTAATGGGCCGTACGGTAACGAAGACTGACGAAGTTTACGGTGACGAAGTCAATCGTGCCATCAAAGATATGAAAGATGGCGATGTGTTATTGATCGAAAACGTCCGTTTCGAACCAGGTGAGGAAAAAAATGATGACGCGCTGGCAAAAGAGTTTGCAGCCATGGCTGATGTCTATGTCAATGATGCGTTTGGTGCAGCACACCGGGCACATGCATCTACAGCTGGGGTCGCTCAACACTTACCGGCAGTAGCGGGCTTTTTGATGGAAAAGGAATTGAATGTGCTTGGACAGGCACTTTCTGATCCTGACCGTCCATTTACAGCTATTATCGGAGGCGCAAAAGTCAAAGATAAGATTGGTGTCATCGACAACTTGCTTGACAAAGTCGATAACTTGATCATCGGTGGCGGACTTGCCTATACCTTTCTGAAAGCCAAAGGCTATGAAATCGGAAAGTCATTGCTCGAGGAAGATAAAATTGATTTGGCAAAGCAATTCATGCAAAAAGCTGAAGATAACAATGTTAATTTCCTAATGCCGGAAGATGTCATTGTAGCTGATGATTTCTCCGAGGAAGCGAATACCAAAGAAGTGAGTATCGACAGTATCCCTGCTGATTGGGAAGCACTTGACATTGGACCAAAGACGCGGGAAAAATACAGTCAGGTGGTCAAAGATTCCAAGCTGATCATCTGGAATGGACCTATGGGCGTATTCGAATTTAAACTATTTGCCAATGGTACGAAAGATGTAGCAGCTGCACTTGCGGAGACAGACGGCTACACAGTAATCGGCGGTGGTGATTCTGCAGCAGCGGTAGAAAAATTCGGATTTGCTGAAAAAATGGATCATGTTTCTACTGGTGGAGGAGCTTCACTGGAATTCATGGAAGGAAAAGAACTTCCTGGCGTATCCCTATTGAACGATAAGTAAAAAAGGAGAGGTGAGCATATGCGTAAACAAGTAATTGCAGGAAACTGGAAAATGAACAAAGTTTTAAATGAAGCAGAGCAATTCGTACAGACTGCCAAAAATGAAGTGCCAGGCGAAGAACAAGTAGAATCTGTTGTTTGTGCGCCATTCCCTTTTCTTCATTCGTTAATTAAAGAAACAGAAGGTACTCCATTAAAAGTTGGTGCTCAAAATATGCACTTTGAAGAAAGCGGCGCGTTCACAGGAGAAGTCAGTCCTGTCATGCTGAAAGACTTGGGAGTATCTTATGTAGTACTTGGACACTCCGAGCGTCGAGAGCTTTTTGGTGAAACGGATGAGGACGTAAACAAAAAGGTCCACGCTGCATTCAAACATGACCTGACACCGATTGTATGTGTTGGTGAAACATTAGAACAGCGTGAAAATAATGAAACGATGAACCATGTGGAAGCACAAGTGAAAAATGCACTGGAAGGCCTTAGTGATGAGCAAGTGCAACAAGTCATTATCGCTTATGAACCTATATGGGCTATTGGAACAGGCAAAACTTCTTCTGCAGAAGATGCAAATGAAGTATGCAGCCATATCCGTAAAGTTGTAAAAGAATTTTCTTCAGAAACAGCTGCAGAAGCTGTACGTATCCAATATGGCGGTAGTGTCAAGCCGGCAAACGTCGATGAGCTGCTTGGGCAGTCTGATATCGATGGTGCATTAGTAGGTGGAGCCAGCCTTGAGGCTGATTCATTCTTAAAACTTGTGGAGGCAGGTAAGCATGAGTAACAAAAAGTTAGCGGCCTTGATCATCTTAGATGGCTATGCCATGCGTGATGAAGAAAAAGGGAACGCAGTAAAGCTGGCCAACACTCCTAATTTTGATCGGTATTGGAGCCAGTTTCCTCATGCTCAGCTGAAGGCTTCTGGAGAGGCAGTCGGCCTTCCGGAAGGGCAAATGGGAAACTCAGAGGTAGGACATTTGAATATCGGTGCCGGTCGTATCGTTTACCAAAGCCTGACACGAGTGAACTTATCGATCAAAGAGGGGGACTTCTTTGAAAATGAAGCATTTGTAAAAGCAATCGACCATGCCAAACAGCATGATAAATCCCTGCACATCTTCGGTTTATTATCGGAAGGCGGGGTTCACAGTCATATTGAACACCTTTTTGCCTTGTTAGAACTTGCAGCCCGACATGATATGGAAAAGGTATATGTCCATGGATTCCTGGATGGTCGTGATGTTGGTCAAAAATCTGCCAAGAAGTACATCCAGCAGACGGAAGATAAAATGGCAGAACTTGGCATAGGAGAAATTGCTACGATTTCCGGCCGCTATTATTCCATGGACCGTGATAAACGCTGGGACCGTGTCAAGAAATCCTATGATGCCATGGTATACGGTGAGGGACCAACGTATAACAGCGCAATGGAAGTTGTAGATGATTCGTATGCGAATGAAATCTATGATGAGTTTGTGCTCCCATCTGTTATAGTAGATGAGGAAGGGAACGCGAAAGCTAAAATTGAAGATGAAGATTCCGTTATCTTCTATAATTTCCGTCCGGACCGCGCGATCCAGATTTCAAGGACATTTGCTAACGAAGACTTCCGTGATTTTGATCGCGGAGAAAAAGCACCGAAGAATCTCCATTTCGTAGGGTTGACCCAGTTTAGTGAAACGGTCGATGGAGAAGTAGCCTATGAGCCAGTTAACCTCGATAATACTGTTGGGGAAGTATTGGCACAAAACGATATGAAGCAGCTCCGAATTGCAGAGACAGAAAAATATCCGCACGTCACATTCTTTATGAGTGGCGGTCGTGAAGCGGAATTTCCTGGAGAAGAACGAATTTTAATCGACTCACCAAAAGTAGCCACTTATGACCTGAAACCGGAAATGAGTGCCTATGAAGTGACGGACGCTCTTTTAAAAGAGCTGGATGCCGAAAAGCATAATGCCATCATCCTGAATTTTGCCAACCCGGATATGGTTGGACATTCAGGAATGCTGGAACCAACGATTAAAGCGATTGAAGCTGTAGATGAATGCCTTGGCAAGGTTGTGGATAAAATCCACGAAAAAGGCGGACATGCGATTATCACAGCTGACCATGGGAACTCGGATGAGGTCCTTACACCAGAAGGAAAACCAATGACGGCTCACACTACCAATCCTGTTCCGGTTATTGTGACAAAAGAAGGCCTGGAGCTTCGTGAAGGCGGCATTCTCGCTGATTTATCCCCGACACTTTTAGAGCTGCTTGAAGTAGGACAGCCAAAAGAAATGACAGGCCAATCATTAATTAAAAAATAATTTTATCCTAAAGGAGAGTTTTTCAATGCCATATATTACAGATGTTTATGCACGCGAAGTATTAGATTCCCGTGGTAACCCAACAATTGAAGTGGAAGTTTATACAGAATCCGGAGCATTCGGTTCTGCACTGGTACCTAGTGGAGCTTCTACTGGTGAGTATGAAGCAGTGGAACTTCGTGACGGAGACAAAGACCGCTACCTTGGTAAAGGGGTACAGCAGGCGGTAGAAAACGTCAACGAAAAAATCGGCCCGGAATTGCTGGGTCTGGATGTTACACAGCAAGTCGTCATCGATTCCTTGATGATGGAACTTGATGGAACTGAAAACAAAGGGAAATTGGGAGCAAATGCTATCCTGGGTGTTTCCATGGCGGTAGCTCATGCAGCAGCTGACTTTGTAGGTCTTCCATTGTACAAATACCTTGGAGGATTCTCTGCAAAAACACTTCCGACTCCAATGATGAACATTCTGAATGGCGGCGAACATGCGGATAACAACGTCGATATCCAGGAATTCATGATTATGCCTGTCGGTGCACCGGACTTCCGTGAAGGATTGCGTATGGGAGCGGAAATCTTTCATTCCTTGAAAAAGGTATTGAAAGAAAAAGGCTATAATACAGGTGTAGGTGATGAAGGCGGCTTTGCTCCGAACCTTCAATCCAACGAAGAAGCACTTTCCACCATCATTGAAGCGATCGAAGCCGCTGGTTATAAGCCGGATGAGCAAGTGAAACTGGCAATGGACGTGGCAGCTTCTGAGGTTTATGAAGACGGTAAATATAACCTGAAAGGCGAAGGTGTAGTCCGTACTTCTGAAGAGATGGTAGATTGGTACGAAGAAATGATCAACAAGTATCCAATCGTTTCTATTGAAGATGGCCTTGATGAGAACGACTGGGAAGGCTTCAAGATGCTGACGGACCGTATTGGCGATCGTGTCCAGCTTGTCGGAGACGACTTGTTTGTAACAAACACGAAGAAACTTAGCCGCGGTATCGAAGAAGGAATCGGAAACTCTATCCTTGTCAAAGTGAACCAGATCGGTACATTGACAGAAACCTTCGAAGCGATCGAAATGGCGAAGAAAGCTGGCTACACAGCAGTTATCTCTCACCGTTCCGGTGAAACAGAAGATGCGACTATCGCTGATATCGCCGTTGCTACGAATGCCGGTCAAATCAAAACCGGTGCACCATCTCGTACGGACCGTGTTGCAAAATACAACCAGTTGCTTCGTATCGAAGATCAGCTGCTTGGTACAGCAGATTACGCTGGCGACAAAGCTTTCTATAACTTGAACAAATAATGGTTGTATAAAAAACTGTTAATAACGATATACTCAGCTTGCAGGAAAACCTTTGGTTTTTCTGCAAGCTTTTTTTGATTGATTAGGAGCAAACAAAAAACCACGAAGAAATCCTTTTTTCTTCGTGGTTTTGTTCATTTCTAAGAAACTTTTTGTACATCCGCTTTTTTAACTTCCAGTTTTCTGATCGTCTTTTTCTACAGCTTTAAGCTGTTGTTTTTCTTTGGAGTTATCTTCTCCATTTACAAGATCGTTAGTGGCATTCTTGAATTCCTTTAATGTGCTCCCAAACGCCCTGCCGATTTCCGGCAGTTTAGAAGGCCCAAAGATAATTAAAGCGATGACTAGTACAAGGATTAACCCTGGAATTCCGATATTTGATAACATTTATTACACCTCCGAAGTTTTATAAAATAGGCATGCCATGGCGTTGGAAGGCTGCTGCTTCCAGATTTGACATCCCTTCCACCTCAGCAGCCGCTGACAGCTTATCCGATACTTTTGGTGCATAGGGAGCTGGCGGTGCGGCGTGTCCCATTTGACGCTGCCTTCCTGCATTTTTACGAGCGAATGGCCCCCAGATGGCAAAGGTTATGCCTGGTGACTGGATATTGACAAAGAAAGTCTCCCCTCTGGTAGAGAAAGTAGGACCTGCAAGTTCTGAACCGTTCAGCCGGTTTTCAGCAAATACATACGTTTCACCTTCTGGGGTCATTCCGATTATCCGGTCGGTTCCGCCTCCATCTTCCGCGATCCAAAGATCTCCCCATGGAGTAATACAAATGTTGTCCGGCATTTCTAAATCATTGGATTCAGTTGACTCGTAGAACAACTCTAATGTATTTGTAGCGGGAATATAACGGTACACACGTCCAAGATTATTGTCACCTGCAGAAGTATCGTCAAACCAGAAGACCCCTCCCTCAAAATATGCACCTTCGAGTCTGCTGAATGGAATGCATCCTTTTTGACCTGCGTCCATGGTAGGTTTCTCTGGATCGACATCCTTCCAAACTATTCCAAATCGTTGACCAGTATAAAAATCGCTGGAATGATCCGAGCTCATTTGCTCCATAGCAGCAGCTTGCAGGACGCCGCCTTTTTGTAGAGCACCGACCCGTTGACTTCTGTCATTGGGAATAAAGCGATAAAAATAGCTAGGCCCGGCATCCTCTGTCAGATAAACAATTCCCGAAGCAGGGTCGATCGCGGTAGCTTCATGGGAAAAAGCACCCATGTCGCGGATTGGGGTCCTGGACAAATTATTTTCTGGATCAGAAGGATCGACCTCGAAAACATACCCATGGCCTTCCTCTAACGTTTCCTCACAAGTCAACCAGGTTCCCCATGGGGTGGCCCCTCCTGCGCAATTGCGGATGGTACCGGAAGAAGTAACATACTCTTCCCGGACTTTGCGGTTGGCGTCTACCACTAATGCAGTAGTTCCTCCAGTATGTTCCCTTTGATAAGGGTTTCTTCCGATGACTGGATACTTCGTATTTCCGCTTAACTCATGATTCCTTACAAGCACGGTAGAGTTGTTCTGTCCCGGAAAGGCTGCCATGCCATCAAACTTTTCCGGTATAGGGCGCCCATCTGCCATAAATCCGCCTTCCTCCGAGATGATCCGATATTGGAATCCTTGAGGGAGGTCGAGGACGCCACCAGGGTCTTTGACCAGTGGACCATAGCCACGGAAGGAATTCTTGGCTGCGCTTGGTGAAGCCAGTGCTCTGGAGTCTGATAATGAAAACAACCCTGTGGAACCTAAAGCAATTGCTGCTGTACTTAGACCGCCTACTTTCAAAAAATCCCGACGATTCATGTTTTTGTTCTTTCTCATTTCTATACCTCCTAATTAAACATGTTCTTAAGCTGCAGATTGGCTGGATGACTCTGCTGCCAGACGTTTTTTATAAACAAATGAAGATAAACTGATGCTGATTTCGTACAGAGTTAAGAGCGGAAGAATGACAAGTACATCTGATAGAAAATCTGGCGGTGTGATTAAAACAGATATTACCACCATCACAAAATAGGCGAACTTTCTAGCTTTCCTTAACCGAATTGGATTCAGAATGCCAAGCCTTGTCAAAAACAATACAACTATTGGCATCTCGAATAACAGCCCGAATGGTACAGTCATGTTCAGCATGAAACGGAAAT
This sequence comes from Thalassobacillus devorans, assembly GCF_900176565.1. GTDB lineage: Bacteria > Bacillota > Bacilli > Bacillales > Halobacillaceae > Thalassobacillus > Thalassobacillus devorans_A. Next base: position 244,069 of record NZ_FXEH01000005.1, on the reverse strand, counting down.
ATTTATCGGCAGTGAACATCATTTCAAATTGACCTTCAGAAAGCGAGGTCAAAAACCCTAAAACCAGGGGGAATAAAAGGAAATAACCGAATGCAAGACCGAACAGGAAAAGAAAAAACATAGCCGGTATGAACCGGAGTGTCACTTTTCGCTCTTCCTGGCTCAATGCAGGTGCAACAAACCGCCAAAGCTGAAATGCTGTAACCGGTATGGTCGCTGCCATAGAGAAGACAGCTGCAAGCATCAAGTATACCCATAGAATTTCACTTGGCCCGAGCACAGCCAATTGTGTGTCCAGACCTCTAATCAGCCATTCATATATTGGTTTGACAAAAATAAACCCCACTATAAGAAATCCGATGAATGACACGAGCGTGATGATTATTCGATTCCTCATTTCTTCTAAATGGCCGATGAGCTGCTGATTTTTTTCACACATAACTTACTCCTTTAATTCAGTTGTTTTTCTTTTTTCGATTGTTTTTTATGGGCACGATCATGAGCTTTATGACGATCATCTTCCACTTCACTGGATGACTGCTTCCCTTCTGGAACGATGGTTGCTGACACTTCCTTTAGGCCAGCCTGGTCCTTTTCGTAGATAAAAGATGCCCGGGTGGAAATATCTGCACCAGGTTTGGAAACAAACGGAAGTACGCGGTAATCTGTTCTCCACTGTGTAGGAGTGACTTCACAGCGAACATATCCGCGGTAGTCATTGAAAAATTTAATATGATCATTCTGCTCTAAAATACGGTCAGTGTCTGCACGTTTATCGGCTCCATTTCCCCCGGATGTAATCGAGGTTCCGACAAATTCCGCACCCAGCACTTGAGATTTCAAATCATCAAAGTCGGCCAGCAGGTTGGATGCCCAGTTGGCATGTACATCACCAGTTAAAACGATGAGGTTGTCCATATCGATGCTGCTTGCATAGTCAGTGATACGCTGGCGGGCAGGTGTATAACCATCCCAGCTATCCATGCTGTAGCGTGGTTCTTCCGTACTTGGCCCGTAGTTTCTTTTGGCGAAGAAGATTTGTTGTGCCAGTACATTCCAGTGCGCTTGGGACTGGTCAAGGTTGCCCAGCAGCCATTGCTCCTGCTTGTCACCTAATAATGTGCGTGAAGGATCAAGCGATTCTTCCGTCTGTGGAGAGCTTTTATCTCCGTTCGCCTGATCGGAACGATATTGACGTGTATCCAATACATAGAAATTTGCCAGGTTTCCATAAGAAAAATTACGATATAACTGCATGTCGGGACCATGAGGCATGGACGATTTCCTGAGCGGCATATGTTCATAGTATGCCTGGTAGGCAGCAATACGGCGGTTAACGAATGCTTCTACAGATTGACCTTTCTCAGGTATCATATCAGCATAATTGTTTTCGACCTCATGGTCGTCCCAGGTCACTACCCATGGAAAAGCTGCATGCGCTGACTGCAGATCTTTATCGGAACGATACTGGGCATGACGATTGCGATAGTCTTCTAATGTCATGATTTCCGGTCCTTTGTGGGTGCGTACATTGCCGGTAGCAGCAACATATTCATCCGGGCCATATTCGTAAATGTAATCACCGAGATGGAACACCAGGTCCAGTTCTTCTTTTGCCATATGTTTATAAGCAGTGTAATAACCATGTTCATATTGCTGGCAGGAAGCAAAAGCGAACGAAAGGCTTGTTACAGCCTCATTGTTTCTTGGAAGTGTTTTAGTCTTTCCGACTGGACTAAAATCTTTTCCAACTTTGAAACGGTAGTAGTAGACGGTGTCCGCCTCCAGGTTTTCGGCTTCAATGTGAATGGAATGTCCAAGTGTTGGACTGGCTACTTCAGTACCACGTTGCACAATATCACGGAAATGGGCATCATTAGCCAACTCCCATTTAACTGCTATATTACGGTCAGGCATGCCCCCGCCATTCAATGGGTCGATAGCTAGTCTCGTCCACAAAATGACACTGTCTGAAAGTGGGTCCCCGGAAGCTACACCAAGTGTAAACGGATAGGTTTCGAACTCTTCTTCCTGCGCTTCGACAGATATGCCTCCCATCGATTGAGCAACCGCTATTCCGAGAGATATCCCAGCAATTTTGCCAGCACCCTGTAAGAATCCTCTCCGGTCGACATCCTTTTGTAATGTTTCTTCATTCAATCTACGGATCAAATCGTCCATTACTCTTTTTTCAGTCATGACATTAGCTCCTTTCCATGTGTGAAATGTTTGGAACAATTGCCATTATAGCTGGTGAATTTTAACTGGTTGTTAAGTAATGTAAATAGAGGAATAAAAGGGTAGATATAAAAACTCAGGAAAAATGGCGGTACCTGAATCTATTTTTCAACCATTAAGACGGAATAATAGTATTTTAGTAGTTAATTTTTTGTCGCTATGAGGAGTTATTTCCTGGTCAATTTTGCCTGATTTTTTTAACATTATCTAAACAATAACTTTAATTATTTTTTCATAAACATTTTGACATTCTACTATGTTTCCGTTACTTTCACTTTATTGATAGACAGAAGGGGTGGAGCGGATGGAAATCTATGAAGCAATCAAACAGAGGAGATCAATTCATGATTTCAACCCACAAAATGTGGAAGAAAGCAAACTAACATCGATTTTCGCTGGGGCATCATGGGCACCGACACACCGCATGAAAGAGCCGTGGGAGGTTCATATTATCCAAAATAAAGCGGTGGCATCTTATGCTGAGCGGGTTACAGAAAGTTATCTGCGTTTGGGGTATGCGGAAGTTTACGATAACGAGAAACAGCGGAAGCTCATGGAAGGCATTCAACAACATCTGTTGTCTATCCCGCACCATGCTATCATTTACATGGAAAAAGAAAAGGATCTGCGACTGTTTGAAGAGGATTATGCTGCTGTCTGTGCTTTTATTCAAAATGTACAATTACTGGCATGGAGTCATGGCGTAGGGGTATTATGGACGACAAACCCCTATATTTATGATAGGGAATTTTCTCGATCCTGTGGTATTGACCCTGACCTTTATAAAATAGTTTCTGTATTACAAATGGGTTATCCAAATAGAATACCCCAGCCAAAAAGACGGACACCAATCGAACAGAAAGTGAATTTTATTAACGATTGACAAATAAATAATAGAAGCACTCTTTAAAATTACTGTAAGGGTGATTTAAAAAACCTGCTGCGTATACACATATTTCTCTCCTCTGTGTATACGCAGCAGGTATTATTAACAATTTTTTTACCCGAAATTTTCTCCTTTGGTCTCCACAATTCTTTCTCTCTTTTGGAAATGAAAATTTTTCCGTATAGAAGCGATAATAGCTGCGACCCATCCCAGTACCATCACGACATAAATTAAAACCATAAGGTCTGCCGGTATATTTAATGCAAGCAGGAGAGTCCGTAAATTTGTCAAAATAATAAAACCTCCAGCCCCTACTCCAAGTATGAATGGCGGGACGATTCGTACAAGCCATGCGGCCAGCGGCGCTGCTGCTACCCCTCCGATCATGAAGGATACTACCCATAACCAATGAAGCTGTTCCCAACCTAAGAATAGTAGAAATCCTAGTGTGGCAGAGATAGTAATAGCAAATTCAGTTGTGTCAACCGTACCAATCACTTTCCTTGGCAATGCCCCTTTTCTGGATAAAAGAACCGGTGTGTTGATCGGCCCCCAGCCTCCTCCCCCAACAGCATCAAAAAATCCTGCTAAAGCACCTAAAGGGTACAGGAAGCAATTTTTAACAGGAACCTCTCTTCGCTTTTCATTGGATGTTTTCATGAGTAAAAAACGAGCTACAATGTAGACCCCCAAAAGGAGAAGGAAGATAGAAATAAATGGTTTGATCTTTTCCCCGGGAAGGCTGCTCAAAAAGGCTGCTCCGAGAAAAGCGCTGATCGATCCAGGAATGATTAGCGGCAGGACTAATTTTTTATCTATATTATCGAATTTATAATGGGAATAACCGGAAACGGCTGTGGTAGCAATTTCAGCCATATGGATAGAGGAAGAGACCACCGCTGGAGCTACTCCATATGCAATCAATAATGTGGATGAGGTTAAACCGTATGACATTCCGAGCGCACCATCAATCAATTGGGCAAAAAAACCTACTAATGTAAAAATGATTAATTTCCTCAAACGAATCAACCTCCAATTAATATTAAACCTATGAGTTTACTCGGGATTAAGTGCTAAAAAAATAAATTTAAAGTAGCTAGTGCTGTTATTTGAAATAATAGCTTTCAATCTAAAGGAATATCCATTACTTGTCAAGCAGTAATGAAAAACCGGTTCTACTTGCCTAGTTGGGGGAAAAAAGCACGAAGTAACCTTGAAACGAGGATACCAGAGGGACGAACAGCAGCTTCCTGCATGCCAATATGATCATCAAAACTGAGAAAAAAGTATAAATATTTTGATTAGTATTGACATTATTTTTAATTACACATATCATGTTTATCAATCGCATAAAACCTAGTTAACTTATCGGATTTATAAGTTAAGGATTTGTTGAGAAACTTTGTAATAAGAAACAAAATTTCTTGAATAGGAGGAGGGGGCGAATGAACCAACCAGCAGTTAGTTATAAAAATTTTCCAGGAGACCCTTTTAAAGGCTGGGAGCCTGTTGATGATACAAAAGGGGCGTCAGAGATCCTGAAGTGGGCTTATAACTCATACGGACTGTCTCTTGTTTACGCTTGCAGCTTCGGAGCGGAAGGCATAGTTTTAATTGATTTGATTGCAAAAGTGAAAAAAGATGCAGAAATTGTTTTTCTTGATACCGGTCTTCATTTCCAGGAAACCTATGACCTGATTGAGAAAGTGAAAAAGAGATATCCTGATCTTATCATTCATATGAAAAAGCCCGAGCTGACACTAGAAGAGCAGTCGCAACAACATGGTTCAGCACTTTGGAAAAAGAATCCGGACCAATGCTGTTATATCAGGAAGATTAAGCCCCTGGAGGATGCGCTTAGCGGAGTGGATGCATGGATTTCAGGATTAAGGAGGGAGCAATCCTTAAGCCGGAGTAAGACTGATTTTGTCAATAAAGATGAACGTTTCAAGTCCATTAAGGTTTGCCCGCTCATCTATTGGACGTGGGAAGACGTATGGGATTATATCCGAGTAAATGAATTGAATTACAATGAACTTCACGATAACAATTATCCGAGCATCGGTTGTATACCCTGCACATTTGCTGTTGAAGGTACAGAAGACTCAAGAGCTGGAAGGTGGAGCGGTTTTAACAAGACCGAATGCGGTCTTCATGTACCTTCAGAAGAAAAGAAATAGACATAAACCTGACATAAGGAGGAACTATTCATGACACTTATTGACCCCCATGGAGGAACGCTAGTGAACCGGCTGAAAGGAAGCTGGGAGGAAGCATCGACAAGTATCGAGCTTGATGCTATGGCTTTAAGCGATCTGGAGCTGATTGCTACGGGAGCCTATAGCCCAATTGAAGGATTTCTTACGAAAGAAGACTATCAATCTGTTGTGGAGAGCATGAGACTGGCGGATGGAACTCCTTGGAGCCTTCCCATCACTTTACCGGTCGGCCGGGAGCAGGCGGAGCGCTTGAACAGAGGAGAGGTAGCAGAGCTGTATAAAGAGGATACCGTATATGGGTTGATAAAAGTCGAAGAGGTTTATCAGCCCGATAAAGAGCAGGAAGCTAAGCAAGTATACTTAACTTCTGATTATGAACATCCAGGAGTTAAAAAACTATTTGACCGGCCTGATTTTTATGTAGCTGGAAAGATTCAATTGCTTCAAAGACCACAACGAGAACATGAGGGGAAATTCTACTTAGATCCTGCCGAGACGAGAGCTTTATTCAAGGAGTCAGGGTGGAAACGTGTGGTCGGCTTTCAAACTAGAAACCCTGTCCACAGGGCTCACGAATATATTCAAAAAGCAGCCTTGGAAACGGTCGATGGATTATTCCTCAATCCGTTAGTCGGCGAAACAAAGAGTGATGATATTCCAAGTGATGTCAGGATGGAAAGCTACCAGGTGCTATTAAAAAACTATTATCCTGAAGGCCGCGTTACTCTCGCAGTCTTTAATGCGGCAATGCGTTACGCAGGTCCCAGGGAAGCGATATTCCATGCACTAGTCAGGAAAAATTTCGGATGTACCCACTTTATAGTCGGGCGTGACCACGCCGGTGTGGGTGATTACTATGGCACTTACGATGCACAGAAGATCTTCAGAAATTTTGAACCCGAAGAGCTTGGAATCACCCCACTCTTTTTTGAACATAGCTTTTACTGCCTGGCATGTGAGGGGATGGCTTCTCATAAAACGTGCCCACATGATGACGACCAGCACGTTATATTGTCGGGGACAAAAGTACGGGAGCTGTTAAGAAATGGGGAAAAACCTCCGAAAACATTCAGTCGTCCTGAAGTCGTCGAAATACTGATCAATGGATTGAACAGCCAGAAGACTGTAAAGCAAGGACAGGAAGGGTGAGCTGATTGAATTCGAATATAGTCTGGCACCAAGCGACAATTGAAACGAAGGATTACCGGAGCAAAAACGGACACCACAGTGGAGTAGTCTGGCTTACCGGGCTGTCTGGTTCAGGCAAATCAAGTATTGCCAATCAAGTGAATAAGAAGCTGTATGAAAGAGGTATTCAAAGTTATATTCTGGATGGTGACAATATCCGACATGGGTTGAATGCGGACCTGGGGTTTAAACCTGAGGATCGAAAAGAAAACATAAGAAGAATCGGGGAAGTCGCCAAGCTGTTCGCAGACAGCGGGACCATTGTTTTGACCGCATTTATCTCTCCGTATCAGGAAGACAGGGACCGTGTACGGAATATCATCGATCCTGGTGACTTTCTGGAGGTGCATGTCGACTGCCCGCTGTCCGAATGCGAGTCCAGGGATCCGAAAGGCCTCTATAAAAAAGCAAGAACTGGAGAAATAAAAGGATTTACGGGAATTGATTCCCCATATGAGTCACCGGCTTCGCCAGAACTGGTACTGGAATCGAACGCATACAGTGTAGATGAATGTGCAGAGCAGCTCATTTCTTTTCTCGAGAAAAATGAATGGCTGTAAGGATGCCAAATAATAAGTTTTGGTTTGGGGAAAAGGAGTGATGATTTACGATGAAAAAAGTATTTTTGGTCGGGGCAGGTCCTGGGGAACTTGATCTGATTACCGTTAAAGGACTGAAAGCAATCCAGCAGTCAGACGTAATATTGTACGACCGGTTGATTAATGAACAGCTTCTTGAGGAAGCTCCAGATTATGCTGAACTTATTTACTGCGGGAAAAGTCCAGATAATCATTCACTGACCCAGGAGAGCATTAATGGACTGCTTTGCAAGTTCGCCTTACAAGGAAAAACAGTCACGCGTCTAAAAGGAGGCGACCCATTCATCTTCGGCAGAGGAGGAGAGGAGGCCAGGGAGCTTGCCAAACGAAGGATACCCTTCGAAATTGTCCCAGGGATTACCTCAGGGGTCGCTGCTCCCGCTTATGCCGGAATCCCTGTCACCCATCGTGATTACAGTTCTTCTGTCGCTTTTATTTCCGGAGTAAGCAAGCTCGGTCCAGAAGAAGAATCGTATTGGAGTCACGTTGTAAAATGCATGGATACGCTTTGCATCTATATGGGTGTAAACAAACTGCCAAAAATCTGTGAGATGCTGATTCGAAACGGATGTCATAGTAAAACCCCTGTGGCCCTTGTGCAGGCGGGCACAACCGATGATCAGCTCACAGTGACGGGTACATTGGAAGATATCATACAAAAAGCGAAAGGGATAAAGAACCCGGCTATGATCATTGTGGGGGAAGTAGTAAAGCTTCGTGATCAGTTACAATGGTTCGAGCAGCTGCAACCAGACGAAACAAAGACTGTTGTCGGGTAGGAATAAGGAGGGCCGGTCATTATGCAAGGAATATTATACGTCAGCCATGGCAGCCGGGTCCCGGAGGCAAGACGACAAGCAGTTGATTGCATTCACTCTGTCCAGTCCAAGGTGGGGATAGGGCTTCAGGAAATCTGTTACTTGGAACTGGCACAACCGGATATGGCGGAAGGAATCAGACTGCTGGCGGAAAAGGGAGCAGATAAGATTGCAGTTATTCCTGTATTATTGCTGCGTGCAGGCCATTATTATACAGATATACCTAAGGGAATCGAAGCAGCTAAAAACAAGTATCCTGATATAGAATTTCAATATGGTAAACCGCTGGGAGTCCAGGATCGACTAATTGATATTTTAATCGAGCGTATAAAGGAAAAGCACGGCCCCATTTGTCCAGATGCTAATATTCTCCTGGTGGGCAGAGGAAGTCGAAACCCCGAAACGCCTGCGGCTATACAGAAGATTCAGAAGCAGCTTTCCCAAAAACTTAGTGGAATGAATGTGGATGCCTGTTACTTGGCTGCCTGTCAGCCCTCTTTTGAAAAAGGTCTGGAAAAGTCCATTCAAGCAGGTTATAGCCAGACAATTGTTGTCCCATATCTATGGTTCACTGGCATTTTAATACAGTCGATGCAGAAGAAAGTCAGGGAGTATCAGAAGGACGGTCATCAGGTGATTTTATGCGATCATCTTGGTGATCATCCAATGATGGTTGAAGCATTAGCGGAACGAGTCTATGAACTCCTTCCTGGTAAAAAGGTGAAAAATTATGCCCAATGAATCCATAGAACAGCAAGAAGTCAATTTCCAGCCATTGATGATCGACTTCAACAGCAGGAGCGTCGTCATTATCGGAGGAGGAAAGGTGGCAGCTAAAAGAGCCAGGGTGCTCCTCCAGGGCGGGGCCGTAATTACGGTCATCAGTCCTTCATTGGAACCGGGATTAGAAAAGTTATGGGAGCAAAAGAAAGTTAATTGGAAAAAGAAGTTTTTTGAGCCTGATGATCTTGAAGGAGCATTCATGGCTGTCGTGGCAACGAATGACCCGTCAGTGATTTTATCTGTACCCCACCCCACTTCAGGTTTGCCGCTCGTAAATTCTGCGGGGGAAGCACGCAGGGGGAATGTTCAGTTTCCAGCTTTTCTGACAAGAGGAAAATTGACCCTAGCGGTATCGACTAGTGGGGCAAGTCCAATGCTTACTTCTCAAATCAAAGAAGAGTTGGAAAATCGATTTGAATCAGATTATGAAGGTTATGTGGATTTTTTATATGAGTGCCGACAGCTGATTAAGAATTCTCTCCTTACTAAACAGGAAAAACGACAATTTCTTCATGAACTCTTAGATGAATCCTTTATGAATGAAGAAAAGCAGCAACAGACAATCTTATGGCTTAAGAAACTGGCAGCAGGAGGGTGAGAAGCGTGAGTAATCTGGAGGGAAGACGTATCGGGATAGCCGCAGAAAGAAAAGCCGAGGTCATCAGCAAAATGATTCGGAATAAAGGCGGCATCCCTGTTATCTACCCGCTACAGGGTATGCAGCATCTGGATGAGGATACGAGCAGGAAGAACATCCATGACTTTCTGGAAAAACCGTTTGACTGGGTGGTTTTAACCACAGGAATAGGAGCGGTAACTCTAGAAGACGAAGCAAAGAAAGCAGGGGTTCATAAAGAATTTCTCAACAAATTACACCAGGCGCAATTGGCAGTCAGAGGAAGGAAAACAATGCAATGGCTGAAGGAGAATTCTCTCCAGGCAGAAATTGTTTCACCAGATGGGACGATGGAAAGTCTTCTTTCAGCTTTTGCTACGAATGCTAATCAGGAAGGTATTTTTTTGCAGGCTTATAACCAGGACGATGCCAGATTGAAAGATTCGCTGGATCATCTTGGATACTCTGTTTATCTGTCACAGCCTTATTATTATGAGAAGCCGCTGGATAAAGTGATTAATAGTCTGAAGTGTGATATTGCGGATCTCTACCTGGATACAGTGGTGTTCACCAGTAAAACCCAGGTCAGAAACTTATTCCATGATGAAAGTGGCCGTGAAATTCTAGTGAAAGCCTTCAACCATAAAGTTTTACCAGCAGCCATCGGGAAAGTAACAGCTGGTGAGCTGTCGGCACAAGGCATTACTGACGTTCTTCAGCCTGTTGATTCTAAAATGGGGGCGATGGTAGTGGCCATTGACCACCACTATCGGCAAGCACAAAGCCCGTGACTAGGTTAAAGGTTAAGCAGTATTTGCAGTATAAAAAGATTAATTTTTGTGAGGTGGATAGTTTTGCAGTTTCAGGTAGAGAATAGTCCATTTACTAAAGAGCAGGTAGAATATCTGAACCGCCTTTTGCCAACATTGACAGAGGCGCAGAAAATATGGTTAAGCGGTTGTCTGTCTGCTTCTTTTGGCGGGGAATCAGCAGCAACAATGGAGGGGCCTGTCCGTGAGGGTTCGTCAACTGCACCTGCTTCGGTTGAAGAGGCAGCGGCTGCTGTCCGTGAAGTAACGGTCCTTTTTGGTTCCCAAACAGGGAATGGGCAGGGGCTTGCGGATGAATTGACGAAAAAACTGGAAGAAAAAGATTATACGGTCACACTTTCTTCCATGGATGACTTCAAACCGAAGTCCATTAAGGATGCAGAGGATTTATTGATCATCGCCAGCACCCATGGTGAAGGAGATCCACCGGATAATGCACTTTCATTCTACGAATTTCTCCATAGTAAACGGGCTCCAAAGCTTCAAGATGTCCGTTTCTCTGTTCTTTCCCTTGGAGACAGTTCTTACGAATATTTCTGTCAGACGGGAAAAGATTTTGATAAACGTCTGGAAGAATTAGGAGCAGAAAGGCTTCATCCCCGAGTTGATTGTGATGTCGATTTTGAAGATTCTGCGGAAGAATGGTTTGAAGGTGTATTAACTAAATTGAATGCAAGCCGGGGAGAGCAAGGAAATGCAACATCATCTCAAGCAACAGTAGCTGAGGCGTCTTCCGAACAGGTCTATTCAAGAAAAAAGCCTTTTGATGCAGAAATATTGGAGAACCTGAATCTGAATGGCAGAGGATCAAATAAAGAGACACGGCATTTGGAACTGGATCTTGAAAGTTCAAATCTTGTGTATGAACCAGGCGATAGTTTAGGGATATTTCCACAAAATGACCCTGTTCTTGTCGAACAACTTATAGAAGGAATGGGGTGGAGCCCGGAAGAATCGGTACAGGTAGATAAACAAGGGGAATTAAGGTCCGTTCGGGAAGCGCTCCTTTCCTTTTTTGAAATTACCCGGTTGACGAAACCGTTGCTGGAACAGGCAGCAGATCTAACTAGTAATGAGCAGTTAAACACACTCCTTGAACCTGAACGGAAAGAAGATTTGAAAGAGTATCTGGAAGGCAGGGATCTGCTTGATCTTATCCAGGATTATAAAATACAAGCTTCACCACAGGAGTTCGTGACTATATTACGGAAAATACCACCACGATTGTATTCAATTGCGAGCAGCCTGAAGGCGAATCCGGATGAAGTACATCTTACCATTGGCGCGTTGAGGTATGACGCTCATGGGCGAAGCCGATCGGGCGTATGTTCCGTCCAGTGTGCAGAACGATCTCAGCCTGGCAACACGCTTCCAGTCTACATTCAGCATAATCCTAATTTCAAACTTCCGGAAAACCCAGATACTCCTATCATCATGATCGGGGCAGGAACAGGGGTGGCACCTTATCGGGCATTCCTGGAGGAACGGGAGGAAATCGGAGCAGAGGGAAAAACTTGGTTGTTTTTCGGTGAGCAGCATTTTAGATCAGATTTCCTTTACCAGACGGAATGGCAGAAGTGGCTGAAGGAAGGCGTGCTTACCAGGATGGATGTCGCATTTTCCCGGGACACGGAGGAGAAAATCTATGTTCAGCATCGGATGCTGGAAAAAGGCAAAGAACTTTACCAATGGTTGATCGAAGGAGCCGTCATCTATGTATGCGGCGATGAAAAACATATGGCTCATGATGTTCAAAATGCCCTCCTGACTGTTTTGGCACAGGAAGGCGGTCTGGAAAAGGAAGAAGCAGAAGATTATCTGAGTAAAATGAGGCAGGAAAAACGATACCAGCGTGACGTTTACTAAGGAAACAGGGACATAAAGGGGAAGGAGTTTAAGTATGACAGACCAGAAAAAGAAGCAACAACATGGCCCGCCCAGTGAAATGGAGAATATAAAAGAAGAAAGCGACTATCTCCGGGGTACAATTACCGAAAGCTTTTCCGACCCGCTTACAGCGGGAATAAAGGATGAAGATGCCAAGCTGTTGAAATTTCATGGCAGCTATCAGCAGGATGACCGGGATGTACGGAATGAACGTAGAAAGCAGAAGCTGGAGCCAGCTTACCAATTCATGGTGCGTGTCCGTCTCCCAGGGGGCTTAGCAACGCCGGATCAATGGCTTACCATGGATGAGATAGCTGACCATTATGCAAATGGGACACTCAAACTGACCACTCGTCAGACGTTCCAGCTGCATGGAGTTTTAAAATGGAATATGAAGAAAAGTCTTCAAAAGATGAATCAGTCGCTAATGGATACCATAGCTGCTTGTGGTGACGTCAACCGTAATGTCATGTGTAATGTTCAGCCATACCAGTCAGAAACCCATGCAGAGGTCTATGATCTTGCGAAGGAATTAAGCGATCATCTTCTTCCGAAAACGAAAGCTTACCATGAGATTTGGCTGGATGAGGAAAAAGTAGCCGACAGCCGGGAACCTGAAGAAATCGAGCCAATGTATGGTAAATACTATCTGCCAAGAAAATTTAAAATCGGAATCGCGGTGCCTCCTTCTAATGATATTGATGTGTTTTCGCAGGATTTAGGATTTATTGCGATTGTGGAAGCAGGCAAATTAAAAGGATTTAATGTAACTGCAGGTGGCGGCATGGGGATGACTCATGGCGATACAAACACATACCCTCAATTGGGGCGTGTCATCGGCTTTTGTCCTGCTGATAAGATTACAGAGGTTGCGGAAACCATCATTACCATCCAGCGCGATTATGGAAACCGCTCCGAGCGGAAAAATGCCCGGTTTAAATATACGATTGATGCACATGGAGTGGATTGGCTAATCAGGGAATTGAACGATAGACTGGGATGGGAGCTGGCAGAAGAGCATCCGTATTACTTTGAAAATAACGGTGACCGTTATGGATGGATGAAAGGTGATGGGAAATGGCATTTGACATTGTTCATCCAGAATGGAAGGATTCAGGATAGCCATGAACAGTCCCTGAAAACGGGCTTAAGAGAAATTGCCAAAGTTCATACGGGTGATTTTCGGCTTACTCCGAACCAGAATGTAATCATTGCCAATGTGACGGAAGAAAAGAAACGGGAAATTGATTCACTTGTCCAAAAATACGGTTTGACCGATGGTAAAGAGAATTCTGCACTGCGTAGAAATTCTATGTCTTGTGTTGCTCTGCCTACCTGCGGTTTGGCAATGGCGGAGTCCGAACGTTACCTGCCTGTGCTGCTGGATAAAATCGAAGATATTCTGAAAGAAGCAGGTCTTGAAGAGGAAGAAATAGTCATCCGAATGTCAGGCTGTCCCAATGGATGCTCACGACCTGCATTGGGTGAGATTGCCTTCATCGGAAAAGCACCAGGTAAATATAATATGTATTTGGGTGCCGGTTTCACTGGCGACCGTTTAAATAAACTTTATCGTGAAAATATAGGAGAAGAGGAAATTCTTGCTGAATTAAAACCTATATTGTTCGATTATGCAGAGAAGAAAGAGGACAAAGAACATTTCGGAGATTTTGTAATCCGTGCTGGGTATGTAGAAGAGGTTCATTCGGGCCTTGATTTCCATAAGTGAAACACAAAAAGCTGACGCCTTCCAGGAAAGTGTCAGCTTTTTGGAGCTTCATTTTCAGTTTTATGTTCAGGGTTGTTATCTTCATTATCTGGAAGTGGATCTACCGTGTGCTTATAATTGTAGCCAGAGTTGACAGCGAAACCGAAAGCGGCAGCAATTCCCAAAACAATGAGGATGGAAACAATGATGATAATTGTATAAGTCATGTTAACACTTCTTTCATTAAAAAGATGAATGAAAAAGAAGGAGAGCGGATCCCCTTCTTTTTCATTTATTGTGTCATTATTACCCACAAATTACTATTATTGATTTGTTTTTTCTTTAATGAATGCCACAACTTCATCTGCTGTACCCATAGAGAGCAAGGTGTCTTTATAAGAAGCCATTTCCTCTCTGGATAAGTCCTTCAACTGTGTACGTGCAGGAAGAATGGATGTTGCGCTCATACTGAATTCATCAAGTCCCAATCCAAGCAGGATAGGAATAGCTATAGCGTCTCCGGCCATTTCGCCGCACATGCCTGCCCATTTTTCTTCTGCGTGAGCAGCTTCGATAACATTGTTGATCAAGTTCAATATCGCCGGATTGTATGGCTGATACAAGTAGGAAACCCGTTCATTCATACGGTCGGCAGCCATTGTATACTGAATCAGGTCATTTGTTCCGATGCTGAAGAAGTCAACCTCTTTAGCGAACTGGCGTGCAATCATCGCAGTCGCGGGAATTTCAACCATGATACCAACTTCAATATCATCGGAAATGTCATGGCCTGCTTCTTTCAGTTTCAACTTTTCTTCGTCCAGCATGTTTTTCGCTTCACGGAATTCTTCCAATGTAGCGATCATAGGGAACATGATTTTCAGGTTACCGTGCACACTGGCACGCAAAAGTGCGCGTAATTGGGTACGGAAAATATCATCGCGTTCCAGGCAGAGACGGATGGCGCGGAAGCCTAAAAATGGATTCAATTCTTTCGGAAGATCAAGGTAATCCAACTCCTTGTCACCGCCGATGTCGAGTGTACGTACGACAACAGGCTTGTCTCCCATTTGCTCTAGTACGGATTTATAGGCACCGAACTGCTCTTCCTCCGTTGGTAGTTGACTTTTCCCCATATAAAGGAATTCGGTACGGTAAAGACCGACCCCTTCGCCACCATTATTCAATACACCTTCAACATCATCTGGTGTACCAATATTTGCTGCAAGCTCGACGTGCGTTCCATCCGCTGTGACGGTTGGCTCATCCTTGAGCTTCGCCCATTCTTGTTTTTGTTTTTCAAAATCGTTCATTTTCTGTTGATAAGATTCCAATTCTTCCTCGGAAGGATTTACAATGACATCACCATCAATACCGTCAACAATGATTGTTTCATCCTTTTCAGCTTTACTGGTGATTTCTTTTGTTCCAACTACCGCAGGAATTTCCAGGGAGCGTGCCATGATAGCTGAGTGGGAAGTACGACCTCCGATATCTGTCGTAAACCCTTTGACATACTGTTTGTTCAATTGTGCAGTATCTGAAGGGGTGAGATCGTCTGCTACAATAACAACTTCTTCATTGATTAAAGCCGGATCCGGGAACGTAACCCCCAACAGGTGAGCCATGACACGTTTGGTGACATCCTGGATATCGGCGGCACGTTCGCGCATGTATTCATTATCCATGTTTTTGAACATATCGATGAACATATTCGCTGTCTCATCCAACGCTGCTTCAGCATTGACATTTTCAGATTTGATTTTATCCTCTATTGGCTGAATCAATTCAGGATCGCTTAGTACCAGCAGGTGGGCAGAAAAAATTTCTGCATGCTCATCTCCAAGTGATTTCTTCGTATGTGCCTTAATTTTCTCAAGTTCAGACTTGGAAATGTCCAATGCCTCATGCAACCGTTTCACTTCATCTTCCGGAACGTCGACGTTATTTTTATTATAGGAAAGGTCTGGAGCCTCCAGGCGGTATACCTTTGCGATAGCAATACCACTGGAAGCTGCAATCCCTTTGATGTGACTCATGTTGTTATTCCCCCAGGCCTTCGTTTTTCATGGTTTCTTGTAATTGTTGAATCGCTTCTTCTTCGTCATTGCCTTGAGCTGTAATTTTTACTTCTGCTCCAGATGGAATACCAAGACTCATAATACCCATAATGGATTTCAAGTTTACAGCCTTCTCTTTATAATGCAGGTTGATATCAGACTCGAAATTTCCTGCCTTCTGTACAAGTACTGTTGCCGGGCGTGCATGTACCCCGTCAGACGATGTAATTGTAAAAGTTTTTTCTTGCATGATTTATTCCTCCTCAAAAGAGTTCTCTTTGTTCATTCTTAACTATACCATTTTAAGCTTTTTGCAGGTCCTTTTTCAAGAATCCTACAATAAGAGCACTGATAAATGCTCCAATCAAAATAGCGATGGTATAAAGATACCATCCACCTTCAACAAGTGGGAATACGAAAATCCCTCCATGCGGGGCAAATAACTGGATTCCGAACAACATGGTAAGGGACCCTGCAACAGCTGAACCTACGACAAGAGAAGGAATAACCCGTACCGGGTCAGCAGCCGCGAAAGGAATAGCACCTTCTGTAATGAAAAATGCTCCTAATGGAAGGGCTGTCTTACCAGCTTCTCGTTCCTGTGGTGTGAATTTGTTTTTAAAGATTAAGGTTGCAATTCCCATTGCCAGAGGCGGAACCATACCGCCAGCCATGATAGCCGCAATGAATTCATAGTTTTGAGCGTCAATCATCGCAAGTCCGAATGTATAAGCAGCCTTATTAATCGGACCGCCCATATCGATGGCCATCATGCCACCCAAAAGCAGACCTACTAAGGCCAGGTTCGTGCCGCCCATACCTTCTAACCAGCTTAGTACCCCGCTGTAAATCTGAGTCAATGGAGGGTTGATAAGAAGCATGATCATTCCCGTACCGAAAATGGCTAGCACTGGATAGAATAACACAGTTTTTAGGCCATCCAGCATATCAGGCAATCCTTCCAGCAGTTTCTTAATTCCAAGAGTCAAATAACCAGCAAGGAAACCTGCAATCAGACCGCCAAGAAAACCAGAACCGCTAGTTCCTTCTACACCTGTGGTGATCGCTATTAAACCACCGACCATACCAGGAGCGAAACCAGGGCGGTCAGCGATACTGGAAGCAATGAAGCCAGCCAGTACTGGAACAAGTAAGAAGAAGGCGTTATCACCGCCTATGATGCTGAGCATTTCAGCGAAGCGATTATATTCATCACTTGATGGGTCTGCTGCATTGATACCGAATAAAAAGGAAATAGCAATCAGAATTCCGCCCCCAACAACGAATGGAAGCATGTTGGAAACACCGTTCATCAAGTGCTTATAAACTCCTGTGCGTTGATTTCCTTCGTTCGAAGATCCCTGGGATGAATTGCCGTCTCCCTGGTAAATCGGTGCATCTTTGTTTACGGCACGCTCAAGAAGTTTTTCTGGTTCATGGATGGCTTTTGCTACTGGCACTTCAATGACAGGCTTTCCTTTGAAGCCTTCCATTTCTACTTTTGTATCAGCTGCCACAATGATTGCGTCTGCTTGTGCGATATCTTCGTCGGTGAGACGGTTTTTGACTCCACTGGAACCATTGGTCTGTACTTTGATGTTAATTCCTTTTTCTTTAGCTGTCTCTTTCAATTTATCGGCAGCCATATAGGTGTGCGCGATGCCTGTCGGACATGCGGTGACTGCTAAGATTCGACTATCGGAACCCTCTGCTTCCACTTCGCCTTCATCTTCTTCAGCTTCTTTGGCATTGATAGCTTCGATGATTTCGTCTTCTGTTTTTGCCTGCTCGAGTTGTGAGCGGAAATTTTTATCCATTAAGAAAGAAGATAAGCGGGATAAAGTTTCCAGGTGGGTCTTATTAGCACCTTCAGAAGCTGCAATCATAAAAAACAGGTTTGTCGGCTCTCCATCAAGGGATTCATAGTCAAGTCCTTCGGATGAGCGGCCAAATGCAATGGCTGGTTCTTTTACCGCACTTGTCTTAGCGTGGGGAATAGCAATTCCTTCTCCTATCCCGGTGGTACTTTGTGCTTCACGTTCTAAAATGGCCTCTTTAAATCCTTGCTTATCATTTAAACGGCCTGCCTGATCCAATTTACTTACCAGTTCATCGATTGCTTCCGCTTTGGAATGAGCGGATAGGTCCAACAGAATCGTGTCTTTTTTCAATAAATCTGTTATTTTCATGAAAATCCCTCCTTTAATTTAACCTGGTAACTTCAATATCCGGGAGCAGTGCATCTACTTCTTCTTGATTACAGAGATCATCATTGAATGCTGTAGCACTTCCGGCAGCTACCCCATATCGTAAGGCTGTTTCAACGTTGTTTCCGGTCGATAGACCTGCCAAGAAGCCAGCTACTACTGAATCTCCTGCTCCGACTGAGTTTTTCACTTGTCCATGTGGGACATTAGCATGCAAAGCACGCTGGGAATCGACTAGCACAGCACCATCTCCACCCATAGAAACAATGACGTTCTCGGCACCTTGCTCAACCAGTTTTTTGGCATAAAAGACGGCGTCGTCTTTCGTAGTGACGGTTGTTTCGAACAACTGACCCAACTCGTGGTGGTTCGGTTTCAACAACATTACCGGTAATCCAACCAGCTGTTTAAGTGCGGCACCAGAGGTGTCAGCCACTAAAGAAATATTTTTCTGTTTGCATATGCTGGCGATTTTTAAGTAAATATCTTTATCCAGGGAAGCTGGAACACTCCCTGCAATTACTAATGTATCTTCTGGTGATAGTTTTTCTATGGAAGATAACAGTTCAGTTTGCTGAGCAGAAGTGATCGACGGACCTGGTCCGTTGATCTCTGTTTCATCGCCTGATTTCATTTTGACGTTAATGCGGGACGGTTCTCCAGTTTCAATAAAATGGTGGGACACTCCATCTTCATCTAAGTAAGAACGGATGAACTCTCCAGTAAATCCCCCGGCAAACCCTAAAGCGGTGGAAGGGGTAGACAGCTGGTTCAGTACTCGGGAAACATTAATCCCTTTGCCCCCCGGATAATATAAGGTTCTTTCAGCGCGGTTCAGCCCTCCTGGTTCAAACTTATCCACATGCATAATGTAGTCAATGGAAGGGTTCAGCGTACATGTATATATCATGATGTCACAACCTTTACTTCTGTTAGTTCTTTAAATGATGGTAATAAATCATCCGGGGCATTAGAAATGATTACAGCATCCTGAATTTCTGCGACTTTAGCAAATGTCACTTCATTGAGTTTTGAGGCATCAGCTAATATGAAAGTTTCCCCCGATAATTGAAGGGCAGTATTTTTAACAACGGCTTCCTCTGGATCGGGTGTCGTAAATCCTTCTTTGGGATGGACACCGTTGATACCGAGAAAACTTTTATCGAAACGGTAATGTTTTAAGTTCTCGACAGCATGTGCGCCGATTACCGCACGCGTCTTTCGTTTAATTCGGCCCCCGATCACGTATGTGTCAATGTCATAGCTGGTCAGGGTCTCCAAGTGGGAAAGCCCGTTGGTGACGACTAATATATTTTTTTTGGCTAAAAAAGGTATCATCTCATAAGTGGTCGAACCGGCATCAAGAAAAATACTATCGCCTTCCCGGACAAGGCTTGCTGCATATTTGGCAATGGCTCGTTTTTCAGCAAGATGGACTGTCTTTTTTTCCTGCAGGCTAAGTTCTTCACTGGCTGCACTTTTTATGGAAGCTCCCCCATGGACCCGGCGGAGCTTTTTCTTTTCCTCTAAAAAGCTGAGATCACGCCTGATGGTAGATTCTGAAGCATTGGTAGCTTCGACTAGTTCCTTCATTTTAACTGTTTTTCTATCCTGTAGCAGGCTCAAAATAACCTGGTGGCGTTCAGGGGTCAACATAGGCTGACACTCCTTTCAAGTTAACCTACATTTATCATAAAGGAAGCCCTTTCATTTTTCAATCAAAAACAATCAAATACAATCAAAATTAATCATATTTGTGAACAATATCAGCCATTACCATTCATGAATGTCCTTTTACGTACCTTTACCAGCTGAAGAATTCATGCAAAGATACAAATCTTTTAGGGTCTGTTAATTTGTCGCCTGGAGCATTCTATATTATCTTGCCCATAATGGGAATTTGTGCTACATTTACATTATGTATTTGTGCGTTCTTAGGAGGTGTCAGTCACATCATGCAAACACTCGCAATCACGTTATTAACAGTCGATACACTTGTCATGATCGTTCTAGTTCTTCTTCAATCCGGTAAAAGCGCAGGTCTTTCAGGTGCCATTTCCGGTGGGGCTGAACAATTATTCGGTAAGCAAAAAGCAAGAGGAATCGATGCCGTACTCCACAAAGCTACCATTGTTACGGGAGTGCTATTCTTCGTTTTCGCATTTTTAGCTGCTTATGTATTAAGTTAATAATGAAACCAGAGAAAGCCGCGCTGATTTAGCGCGGCTTTACTTTTTGCTTTTAACAGAAATAGAAAGCAAACAGGTAGGAAGTATATAGAGGTGTCTGCTAAAATAAAAAGGCTTGCTAAATGAGAATGAAATCTACTGTTATAGGGAATTACAAAGGTAAGGAGAGAACTGACATATGAAAATAAAACAACCACAACCGTTTACGTTTGAAGAAGGAGAACGTGCGGTATTGTTACTACATGGATTTACAGGACATTCCGCAGATGTTCGAATGATGGGACGCTTTCTGCAAAAACATGGTTATACTAGTCATGCGCCTATTTACCGCGGACATGGACTTCCACCGGAAGAGCTGACGAAGGCTACCCCTGAAGATTGGTGGGAAGATGTACAGGAAGCCTTGAACCATCTCCGGGAACTGGGCTATGAAAAAATAGCTGTGGCAGGTCTTTCGCTTGGAGGGGTGCTTGGACTAAAGCTTGCTTATTCAGAGAAGGTTAGAGGTGTCATTCCAATGTGCGCGCCGATGTTCTTTGATAATGAAGAACAATTGACGGGAGGATTTCGCTTCAAAGCTAAAGAATATAAGCAATTAGAGGGGAAAGACAAAGAAACGATCGAGCAGGAAATAGAAGAGCTGATGGATCAGTCAGAAGATATGTTCAAGCAGCTCGGGCAGTTTATTAATGAAGTCCATGACCATATCGATCACATCTATACCCCGACTTTCGTTGTGCAGGCCGCTAAAGATGAAATGATCAACAAGGATAGCGCTAACTATATATATAACCATGTGGAATCCGATCACAAAGACATAAAGTGGTATGAGAATTCGGGACATGTCATCACCATGGATAAAGAAAAAGATGAACTGCACAAGGATGTTCTCGAATTTTTAGAATCATTGGACTGGGATTGAGAATCAATGTCCGCCAAGGTCGGAATGTCACGGAACGATAAAGGAGGATGAAGCGTTTTGAGTAAGGAATTGAAAAAGAAAGTATTGGATTTTTTTCATGAATCGGCATCAAAACCACTATCAGTACAAGAACTAGAAGAAACGCTTGAGCTCGATGGAGCCGATGACTTTTCAGACCTCATGAAGACACTGAATGAATTGGAAGAACAAGGAGAGCTTGTACGTACACGCAAGAACCGTTTTGGCTTACCAGAGAAAATGAATTTGATCAGGGGACGAATCCAGATGCATGCGAAAGGGTTTGCATTTCTTATCCCCGATGAAGAAGGCAAGGATGATATTTATATCCACCATTCCGACCTTCATTCTGCTATGAATAATGACAAGGTTCTTGTAAGAGTAGATAAGAGAGACGAGTCTGGAGCAAGACCTGAGGGTGCCGTCATCCGGATCCTGGAGCGAGCAACAGACAAAGTAGTGGGTACTTATCAGCCTAGCAGAAACTTCGGGTTTGTCATCGCTGATGACAAGCGGATACCAAATGACATTTTCATACCGAAAGGGTCGGCCAATGGTGCTGCCGACGGGCATAAGGTAATAGTCAAGATTACCAAATACCCGGAAGACAGGATGAGTGCTGAGGGCGAGATTGAAGAAATCCTTGGTCATAAGAATGACCCGGGAATTGATATCATTTCCATTATTTATAAGCATGGAATCAAACTTGATTTCCCTGATGAGGTACTGGAACAGGCCAAAAATACACCGGATGAAATTTCACCCGATGAAATCAAAAATCGCCGCGATTTGCGTGATGAAATGATTGTGACGATTGATGGAGCCGATGCGAAGGACCTCGATGATGCTGTTATGGTCAAAAGACTGGACAATGGCAACTTCAAGCTGGGTGTCCATATCGCAGATGTTTCTTACTATGTGGAAGAGGGTTCTCCTATTGATCAGGAAGCTGCTGAACGAGCGACAAGTGTCTATCTAGTCGATCGTGTCATCCCTATGATTCCGCATCGTTTATCCAATGGAATATGTTCTTTGAACCCGCAAGTGGACAGATTGACACTTTCATGTGAAATGGAGATCGACGCAAACGGTGAAGTAGTCAATCATGAGATTTTCCAAAGTGTCATCAGGACCAATGAGCGGATGACATACAAAGATGTAAACAAGATTCTCGAAGATCAGGACCCTGAATTAATGGAGCGGTATAAGGAGCTTATCCCGATGTTCACGGACATGGGAAAGCTTGCTGCAACTTTAAGAAGAAAACGTATGGGTCGCGGAGCTATTGACTTCGACTTTAAAGAAGCCGGTGTCATTGTCGATGAACAAGGTAAAGCAATCGATGTGAAACTTCGTGAGCGTTCTGTGGCTGAGCGGTTGATTGAAGAGTTCATGCTCGCAGCCAATGAAACAGTTGCAGAGCATTTCCATTGGATGGATGTGCCGTTTATACATCGGATTCACCAGGATCCAGACCCTGATAAGCTTCAGCATTTCTTTGAGTTCGTTGCCAACCTCGGATACGTGGTGCGCGGTACCGCCAACGAAATACACCCACAAGCCCTGCAAAAAGTGTTGGAGGGGATCGAGGGTACACAGGAAGAAATGATTATTTCTAAATTGATGCTTCGTTCGATGCAGCAGGCGAAATATGATCCGCAAAGTATCGGCCACTTTGGGCTTGCTACTGATTTTTATACCCACTTCACGTCACCAATCAGGCGTTATCCAGACTTGATTGTGCACCGGTTGATCCGAACTTATTTGGTAGAAAAGAAACTGGATGAGAAAACGCAGCAGCATTGGAAAGAAAAAATGCCTGAAATTGCGCGTCATTCTTCCGAGATGGAGCGTGCCGCCGTCGATGCGGAACGGGAAACAGATGATTTGAAGAAAGCCGAGTATATGCAAGATAAAATCGGTGAGGAGTTTGAAGGTGTTATCAGTTCAGTAACCAGCTTCGGCCTATTCGTGGAACTGCCAAACACTGTTGAAGGACTGGTCCATGTCAGTTATTTGACAGACGACTATTACCATTTCGAAGAACGGCAGTATGCCATGATCGGTGAGCGGACCGGTAATGTGTTCCGTATTGGTGACGAAGTGACCGTCCGTGTGACGAACGTAAATTTAGAAGAACGTGTAGTCGACTTTGAAATTGTCGGGATGAAACCGCGCAAAGAACGTGACCCAGACGCCAAGCCGAAGGTCATCAAAACAAGAAGTGCCAATCGTACTTCTGAAAACAAGAGCGGGAAAAAGAAAGAAAAGGGTAAAAACAAGAGTAAGAAGCCCTTTTATAACAACAAAGGGCTGAAACAAAGAAAGAAAAATAAGAAGAAAAAGAAATAACCTCAATACAAAAAAGCTGCCGGTAATGCTGGCAGCTTTTCTGTTTATTAGGATGTTAAAACCATCTGCTATATAGTCTCCAAGGCTTTTGTACTTCAAAAATAGATAGGTCAGGTATGTTTTTAAATCCAGTTTCGGAAAAATCTATCCAGGCTCCAGCGGCTTCCGGGTTCTCATTCCAGTTATGATAGACTGTTTCGAAAAAGCCTGGCTGCTCGAAATGATCGTCCCAAAAGTATTTTACATGTGTATGAAGGTCACCTTTTTGATCGTTACGGAAAATGACAAATCTATCTTCTTCCGGGTTTATGTAAAAGGTGCATTCGTTTAAGTATTCATCCGTGAATAGTACCTTATCAAACGGCAACGGATAGTAGCATTCATAAGGGAAAGCTCCAAGGGCATTATCATTAAGTGATGATAACAGCGTTCTTTTCTGGTCAAGTTCTTCAATCTTCTTCCATAGCGGACCACTTTTACCTGGATGATGTGTTTTTGTCTTTAATATCGCATAGTAATGGACAGGTCCGGGCTTCATTCCGGATCTTTCAATCACGCGCTGGGCGGGATAGTTATGGGTTTGTGTATTAGCGCCAATCCAATGGATATTTGGTTTCTTACTTAATAACTCAGCGATGAAGGACATCACTTCCGTACTATAACCATGCCCGATATAGCGCCGGTCACTACGCATTCTCCCAAGCATGGCAAACTTATCAGCAAAAATAGTGTAACCTGCTACACTCAATAAAGCTTCCCCTTGGAATAATCCGAACATATCATGCTCCTCCGATTCGATAAGTTTTGGGAAGATACGGATAACATAGTCATCTTCAATCCCTGTATCCATTTTTTTCAGGTTATCTAAATCTCCCCACTCCAGCTTTCGAATATCAACCACTTGTTTTCCCAATGCCCCCGCCCCTTTTTTATACTTTATGAAAGTTAAACCTTGTTACAGGATTAAAGTATAAGAAAAACTAAGGCTTTCACCATAAGTACTTGGCGATAAGCAAGTTTTTCTAAAAGAAATTTCCAAAAATATAATCTCATATGCTAATTGTAATTGTCTATAACAATGCCTGTTTAATTGGATTATCTCTGCTTTTTTGGTACAATAATCTTCACGGCAAATAGAGGAGGAACCATTATGCCTAAAGGAAAAGGAAATGCCATTGCACAAAACAGAAAAGCCAGTCATGACTATTTTATAGAAGAAACTTTCGAAGCCGGCATGGTTCTGCAGGGAACAGAAATTAAGTCAATCCGTGCGAAGCGGGTCAACCTGAAAGACAGTTTTGCCACCATCCGAAAAGGAGAAGTGTTTCTCCATAACATGCATATTTCTCCCTATGAGCAGGGAAACAGGTATAATCATGAACCGACGCGGACGAGGAAGCTGCTCCTTCATCGTAAAGAAATCGATCGGTTGATCGGTGCAACCCAGCAAGAAGGCTATTCTTTGGTACCACTCAAAATCTATATTAAGAATGGTGTTGCAAAAGTTTTGCTCGGCCTAGGTAAAGGGAAAAAGAAATACGATAAACGTCAGGTATTGAAAGAGAAACAGATGAAGCGTGACATCGATCGGGCATTGAAAGAGAGATACTAAATGATGGAAATGCAGGCAGGAATCTCATTTGAAAATGATTGATGGTGTGTTATAATAGTAGTTGTCGATGAAGACAACAAGCACAATTGAATAATAGCTTGCCTATTTTATCCTAACGGGGACGTTACGGATTCGACAGGGATAGGTCGAGCTCAGGTTGCAAGTCGAGGCGACGACTCGTAAAACGTCATTTGCCTAAATATAACTGGCGAATCTAACGATAACCTAGCTCTAGCAGCGTAAGCTGACTTGAGCTGATCCTTCCTGGCATTGTCCGTGTGCCAGATTGAAGGGTCCCAAACTGAAGCGGACTACGCGTTTCTCCACCGCCTGAGGAGAAACGAAGAGACTAATCAGGCTAGCGCCTGGGAAGCCTGTTGGTAGGCTGAGCAGGTGGCGAAGCATAATATACCGACTACGCTTGTAGAAGCCTGAGTGCCGATATCTCTGGACGTGGGTTCGATTAGTTTATAGTCGCCTTATGTGGCAACACATAAGTGAAAATCTGGCTTTATCGGTGAAACCTAAGTCACTTCTGGTGATAAGGCAATACCGAGCGGTATGTGGAGTAATCCAACAGCCGTGTATCGACTTATAGGCTGCCATCTTGCAGTGGTAGTACTAGGATGTGAACTCTTCTTAAGAAAATCTAAAGTTCACATAAAACGCCAGAGGACCTGTAAGGACAGGTTCAAGATATAGTCAGTGCCATGACGAAAGCATGGAAGCACATGTCCCACCGTCTCCATCAAACTACGTAATAATAGATCAGCTTTAGCTGGTCTATTTTTTATGCTTAAATAGAGTATAAGTTTAGAAATAATCAAGTCTCAACAGTACTTTTTGGTTAAATCAGAGTTGAAAAAATTCTTCCTCAAAAGATAATTTCCTCTTTAATGCCTCTTTAGAATACTTTCCGTTCCTTACTGTTACAAGCTCGTATTGTTCTAATATCAATAATGCTCGCTTACGTTTCCGGTCAACTCGTAGAAATGTATGAACATTCTTTAAAACCGTTAATACATCGGTTTTTACCTTAATGTTTAGGGTATAGGAATTTAAATGTTTATCCGGTTTGTAATTTTTTTTTATTAATAATTGTTCCCCCACCTAAGGCTTGTAGATAAGTGAGAAGTTCTTTATCAGTGGAAGAAATGGTAATGCAGGGTCTTCTATGTTCATTTTTATGGATTCTGGTTAAAGTGATACTTCCTTCTCCATCAATTATCCCTGCCATGTAGGCTGCTTCCCAAGCTTTCATATTGTTTCCTCCCTTAATCTTAACGGGAACTAATGTTCTCGTTTTTATTATACGGTAATGAGCAATATTATTACAGTTTTTCAGTAGCATCATTATTTTGCTAGGAGGATGGGGATGCATTATCAGACAGTTAAGGTAAATAATAAAAAGATCATGAAGAATTTTATCTATCTTCAAGAGGAGTTGAAAATATGGCTTTGCTGGAACTTTTGAAAAAAGGGAACAAGTCTTCCGGTGTAGCTGCGCTGGGGAATACCGGTCTTGCGATTATCAAAAGCATAGCGGCAGCAGTAAGTGGGAGCGGGGCTATGATGGCAACTGCCATTCATTCCATCGCTGATGCTACTAACCAGGGGCTTGTTTACTTTGGCAGCGCGCTTGCTGAAAAAGAGCCGACTAAACGGTTCCCTACCGGCTTTGGACGGGTGGTCAATTTATTTGTGCTGTTAGCTGTCATTATTATCGGCATCATGGCCTATGAAACGATCTTAAAGGGATGGGAAATCATCCAGCACCCGAAGGCATCGACAAGTTTTTGGCTTAACGTATTGATTCTAGTTGCATCCATCGCCGTCGATGGTTTCATTTTAATTAAAGCAATGAAAGAAGTGGTGAAAGAATCACGAGTGGATGCCTCAGGCCTGCAAGTAGTTCCGTCATCATTCAAAAATGTCAAATATGCAGCCCCGCCAACAAAGCTTGTTTTTTATGAAGATATTATAGCTACTTCAGGAGCGGTTTTGGCACTAATATCCGTGGTTTTAGCGCACTTCACTGGCTTATATATACTGGATGGAATCGGAACGATACTGATTGGTGTATTGCTGATCATCATCGCATTGATGCTCGGTTACGAAAACACGATGGGGTTGATTGGCGCTGCTGCCCCGGAAATTGTAGAAAATAGGATTGCTTCCCTCATACTTGCCGATAAGGATGTCGAGGACATCAAGAGGCTTCGTATCATTCGTGAGGGAGATGATTACCATGTTGATGGTGCTATCGAGTTAAGAGGTGGAATGACGTTAGCAGAAGCGGATGATATAAAATACAGGGTAAGGGACAGCGTTTTGGAAGATCCTGATGTAGATGATGTAGTCATCGGAATTATTGAAACAGATAAGATCCAAAACTGGGAAGTGGAGGATAAAGAGAATAAATAATTGAAAAAAGGAGATTCTCACTAATAGAGAATCTCCTTTTAAATGATAATAATCATTATTTAATTGAGAATGGATAGCCCTTTGTCATACTTCCTGTTTTACAGACAAACCTAGTCCTTCTGCAACCCGCTGACCATATTCAGGGTCCGCCTTATAGAAATGCTCGATTTGCCGTTGTTTAATTTCATCACTTTCCACTGGCCCCATTGCACCAACGATATTGGAGATAAGGCGTGTGCGCTCTTCTTCAGACATCAGGCGATACAGATCCCCTGCCTGGGTGTAGTGGTCATTATGGTCATAAGCTACACTTTCTGCTACACCTGATACAGGGTAGGCTGCTTGTTTGTCCTCAGGATTCTCAGCGGGTCCGCCTGCACTGTTTGGTTCGTAATAAACAGAACCACCGCCGTTGTCATCAAAACGCATTTGCCCGTCACGCTGATAATTGTTTACTTCGTTACGAGCCCGGTTGATCGGTAATGCATGATGGTTGGCTCCTACGCGGTAACGATGAGCATCATGGTAGGCGAACAAGCGCCCTTGCAGCATTTTGTCAGGCGAGACATCAATACCAGGAACCAGTGTTCCAGGAGAGAAGGTAGCCTGTTCAACTTCTGCAAAATAGTTCTCGGGATTTTTGTTCAATACCATTCGTCCAACTTCGATCAATGGATAGTCTTTTTGAGACCACACTTTAGTGACATCGAATGGATCAAAACGGTAAGTATCGGCATCTTCGAGTGGCATGATTTGGACATATAGTTTCCATGCTGGATAGTCGCCTTTTTCAATAGCATTAAACAGGTCTTCTGTATGGTAATCAGGGTTTTCCCCGGCGATTTTTGTTCCTGCTTCTTCCGTTAGATTCTTGATGCCTTGTTCAGTCTTGAAATGATATTTGACCCAGACACCGTCTCCATCTGCGTTTGTCCATTTAAATGTGTGACTGCCAAAACCGTGCATATGACGGTATGTAGCCGGTATGCCTCGATCTGACATTAATATGGTGACCTGATGCAGTGATTCAGGAGATAAAGACCAGAAGTCCCATACAGCATTAGGGTTCTTCAGGTGCGTTTTCGGGTGACGTTTCTGTGTATGAATGAAATCAGGGAACTTGATCGCATCACGGATAAAGAACACTGGTGTGTTGTTACCGACGAGATCATAGTTGCCTTCATCTGTATAGAACTTTACTGCAAATCCCCGTGGATCACGAACAGAATCAGCGGATCCATTTTCTCCTGCAACTGTGGAGAAACGTACAAATAACGGGGTGCGTTTTCCTACTTCAGACAAAAAGTCAGCTTTCGTATATTTCGATACATCATTAGTTACTTCAAAGTAACCATGTGCCCCAGCACCTTTTGCGTGCACAACACGTTCCGGTACTCGTTCTCTGTTGAAGTGGGCCAGTTTTTCCAGCAAGTGGACATCCTGGATCAGAGTAGGGCCGCGAGAACCTGCTGTTATGGAATTTTGATTATCTCCAACGGGAGCTCCCCAGCTTGTTGTTAATGTATTTTTATTATTGCTCATAAAAGTACCACCTCATAAAAGTATTTTTACTACCTAAAACAATGATAACACTTATCAATGAAAAATCAATATCTTTTTATAATAATTATAAATTGATCATTTGTTTAAAGATTAAATAGTTAGAAGTAGTTTATTTCAGACATATCGCATACTTAAACTTGAAAGTAAGAACATATGCAATAATAGAAAGCAGAAGAGTGAAGACATAAAAAAACTTCCGTGACAACATGTGGTTAATCACGAAAGTTCAAGATAGTATAAGTATTGGATAGCTGTATCTATTGATTTTATTTTCTTTATAATTAAGCACTTTTCATCACCCTGGACCGTTGACTGACAGCTTTCAAAATAAACAGTTTATCTTGCCTCGTTAACATCTGCCAACTACGTACCTTGATTTTCATGACTTTTCTCTCCTTATTAATGTGAAATATCATGAAGAAAGATTCTGATGATGGGAAAACCATAAACTGTTAATTTAATGTATAGTAGCTTATACCGCTTTTCCTGGAGACTTAAACAATAAAAATTGTTACAAGAATCGAGTCAGGAAGGGGTGTTTTTGTCGAATTCTGATGAGTTTCTGTCAGGATAAGTTGAGCAATACATACATTTGCAGGGAAATGACGAAAAGAAAATTAAAAAACTGCACATCTGTGATGTGCAGTGATGGTTATTCGGCATCTTCACCGATAATCCGTACTTCACGTTCGAGATCAACTCCAAACTTTTCTTTCACGGTTTTTTGAACATGTTCAATTAAAGCAATGTAGTCCGATGTAGTGGCATTATCTTTGTTGACGATAAACCCGGCATGCTTTGTGGAGACTTCAGCTCCTCCGATGCTTGTTCCTTGCAGTTTGCTGTCCTGAATCAGTTTGCCGGCAAAATACCCTGGCGGTCGTTTGAAAACACTTCCGCATGATGGGTATTCAAGGGGCTGCTTTGATTCTCTTTTGTATGTCAGATCATCCATTACGGCTTTGATATCTTCGTAATTACCTGGTTTCAGGTTGAAGGTTGCTTCTACGACAATGTCTCCATTATCTGGAATATTACTGGTTCGGTAATCTAAGTCAAGCTCTGAAGCGAGCCGCTTAACAAGATTTCCTTCTTTATCAACGACATAAGCATAATCCAGAACATCTTTGATTTCCCCACCATAAGCCCCGGCATTCATATATAAGGCGCCTCCGACGGTTCCGGGGATTCCACAGGCAAACTCAAGCCCGGATAAGTGCTGCTCCAACGCGTAATATGAAGCATCGATAATTCGCGCTCCACTTTGGGCTACCACTGTATTTCCTTCAGAAGATATTTTATCAAGATGCTTCAGGTTAATAACTATTCCACGTATGCCTCCATCCTTGATGATCAAGTTGGAACCATTCCCGAGCAATGTGAAAGGGACATCTTCTTCCTTGGAAAACTTGACAACATTCTGTATCTCCTCGTAAGTAGTTGGTGTAATAAAGAAGTCAGCTTTGCCGCCAAGTTTGGTATATAAATGGTCTCGCAGCATTTCATCGACTTTTACATTTTCTTCTTTTACAATGTCCATTAATTTATTGTGAATTTTTTCTTTATTGTCCATACACATCATTCCCATTAAAAATATTCTGTTCGTCACCAGTCATTCTAATATATTAGCATATGAGGCATACATAGGTGAAGTTACAAGCAGGTTACATGCAGTGTCCTTCTCTATTTTATTCAAACAAATGTCAAAATTTTTCTGATACGCTATATAACAATAAAGAAAGCGCTTTTATTTTGTAAAAACTTGATATATTCAGAAAACTCATTGCGTAGCCGTCGACAAATTAGTATCATTACATAATAATAGTCAAAGATTCAGGCTGAACGCCTGGCGTAAATAAAGGAGTAGGAAGGTGTAGCTGATGGAAAACAAAAAAGACTTACGCATACGAAGTAAAGTAATCAGTGAAGGCGTTAATCGGGTACCGAACCGTTCCATGTTAAGAGCGGTAGGATTTGAAGATGAAGATTTTCAAAAACCGATGATCGGCATCGCCAGTACGTGGAGTGAAGTTACTCCTTGTAACGTACATATCGACCGGCTTGCCAGAGAAGCAAAGAGTGGAGCTTCAGATAATGGTGGAGCTCCAATGATTTTTAATACCATTACTGTTTCCGATGGGATTGCCATGGGCCATGAAGGAATGCATTATTCTTTACCTAGCCGGGAAGTCATCGCTGATTCAATCGAAACGGTGACGAACGCTGAACGGCTTGATGGCGTCGTAGCCATCGGAGGTTGTGACAAAACAACACCTGCCTGTGTCATGGCGATTGGAAGAATGAATATCCCATCCGTATATGTATATGGTGGTACCATCCAGCCTGGTAAACTGGATGGAAAAGATATTGATATTGTTTCTTCCTTTGAAGCAGTCGGGCAGTATCAGGAAGGCACAATCAATGAAGAACAGCTCCACAGAGTAGAATGTAATGCCTGTCCGGGGGCCGGAGCGTGCGGCGGGATGTATACCGCCAACACGATGGCTTCTGCCGTAGAAGCTTTAGGAATGAGTATCCCAGGTTCATCCTCCACACCTGCTGTTAACGATTATAAGGAACAGGAGTGCAGACAAGCAGGAGAGATGGTAGTTGAACTACTCGAAAAAGAAATTTATCCACGGGATATTATGACAAAAGAAGCATTTGAAAATGCTATTACTGTTGTCATGGCGCTTGGTGGTTCTACAAATGCGCTCTTACATTTAACCGCCATGGCTCATTCTGCAGGAGTCGACCTTTCCTTAGACGACTTCGAACGGGTAAGGAAAAAGGTACCATTTATTGCAGATATGAAACCTAGTGGTAAATATGTGATGCAGGATCTGTATGAAGCAGGAGGCGTACCGGCTGTTATGAAACTGCTTCATGAGCATGGACTGCTTCATGGTGATTGTTTGACAGTGACTGGTAAAACAGTAGCAGAAAACCTGGAAGAAGCACCATCACTGAAGGAAGGACAACAAGTAATTCTTCCGCTTGACAGCCCGATTAAGCCAGAAGGCCCACTTGTCGTTCTGCGCGGGAACCTGGCCCCAGAAGGAGCAGTTGCTAAAATGTCTGGTTTGAAAATCAGCCGTTTTGAAGGACCGGCGCGAGTTTATGATAGTGAAGCAGATGCGACCAAAGCAATTGAAGGTGGAGAAATTAAAGAAGGGGATGTCCTGGTCATCCGTAACGTTGGTCCAAAAGGAGGGCCAGGAATGCCGGAAATGCTTTCCATTACATCCATGATCGTTGGAAGAGGGCTGGGAGGCAAGGTCGCCCTAATGACAGATGGCCGATTCTCCGGTGGATCACATGGGTTTGTAATTGGACATGTATCCCCAGAAGCCGTTGTCGGCGGTCCGATTGGTTTGTTGAAAGAAGGCGACACCATCACGATTGACAGTGAAACCCAGGAAATCAATGTTGGTATAACGAAAGAAGAATTTGAACGTCGCCAAGATGAATGGCAACGCCCGGAACTGAAACACAAGACAGGTGTACTTGCCAAATATGCCCGTCTGGTATCATCTTCAGCAAAAGGGGCAGTAACAGATTTAGAACTCGATTGAATATAGGATAAGAGGCTGGGACATAACTAGCCGAAAATAGTAAAAAAAGGGTTCCGATTATCGAATTTTGATGACCGGAACCCTTTTTTACTGAGTCAATCTCATAATTGGTTAGACGGTTTCCGTTTCAGGCCGTGTACTTTCTCAAGTTCACGGCCAAAAAGGCAAAACCTAATTCATTTTCAACGTTATCGCTGCCCCTGACGGACATGCGAGTGAAACGCAAATTAGCCTTCAGAAATCCAAAAACTGGCTCTACATCTACTTTGCGTCTGCCGTAGAGTTCGCCGGTTTTCTCATCCGAAAGCTTCTCTCTCACCGTATTTTTTTGTTGCTCCCACTTTTCATTATAATAGACTTTTCGATTGTTCCCTTCTTTTGCCTTCGTGCACGGGGAACGGAGCGGACATCCCGTACAATCTTCGCTCTCGTACACTTTGAACTCCCGGGTATAACCGTTTCGATCGGTTTTCTGGGATCGGTAACGGAACGTCACTTGTTTTCCGTTAGGACACGTATAGGAATCTTCTTCTTCATTGTATGACCAATTCGCGGAGTGGAAGGCATTTTTTTGAAAGCTCTTCGTCTTCTCTTTACGATAAGAGTTGTATGTAATCAGAGGCTCACGCTCCCGGTTTTCCAGGACATCTTCATAATTTTCTTCACTCCCATAGCCCCCATCGGCGACGATGTAGTTCGGAAGTTCAAAGTAATCCTGTTCGATCCGATCAAGGAAAGGACCGAAGGTACGCATATCCGTGGGGTTCGGAAAAATATCATAAGCGAGGGCGTATTGACCTTCCGTCGCAACTTGGATATTATAGCCGGCTTTCAATTGCCCATTCTTCATGTAATCATCTTTCATCCGCATAAATGTCGCATCGTGGTCTGTCTTCGAATAACTATTCCTTTTCCCGAAGATTTCCATGTCGTTCGCATATTTTTGCTTGCGCGCCGCAAAGTCTCTGAACTGTTTCCTGGCCTGATTCGGTTCTTTGCGTTCGGAACGAATTTGTTTTCGTTCACTTGTGTCTTCGCTTTCTTCAATTTTCCGGTTCAAGTCTTCGACTTTTTCATCTAATGTTTCGGCTATATCAGAAAGTTCGTCGACCGATAATTCCTCCGGATTTTCCCTTTCTATTTCAGGGATGATTTCCTTTTCCACTAATTCCTCATACATTCGGTTGGACTTTTCTATTAGCTTGTCGCTGTAGTTTTCGACGGCCTTACGCCAGACGAACGTAAACTTGTTGGCGTTTGCTTCTATCTTGGTTCCATCAATAAAAATAGCTTCCGCATCAATGATATCTTCTTGAACCAGTCGGGAACGAAACTGGACAAAGCTCTGGCGAAGAAGATCTTTGACGGCGGGGTGGACACGGAACCGATTAATGGTTCGATAGCTGGGTTCATAACCTTGAGCCAGCCACATCATACGCACACTATCCTTGATCAGCCCTTCGATTTTTCTTCCAGAGAACACGGATTGGGTGTAGGCGCATAAAATGACCTTCATCATCATGCGTGGGTGATACGCCGGGCATCCCGTGTCACGCAGGAATGCTGAAAAGGCTTCATCCGGAATACTTTCCACCAACTCATGCACGGCATAGGCGATATCATTATCTTGTAGTTTCATTTCCACATCCATAGGCAAGATTACTTGGTTCATGTTATACTGTTTAAACATAAGGACACCTCCGATGGTTATTGTGTGGTAACTTTAATTTTATCAGAGGTTGTCCTTATTTTCTTTATTGAAAATAAAAGAAAACCATAAAAAAGTGGTCGGCATCATTTTGATGCCGACCACTTTCCGTTTAATTTACTGGGTTTTGTCCCAGCCTCCTTTTTATATTCCACTTTTTATCAGATTTCTTTTGTTATATTTTAGTGTTGCGTTTTTTAGTATGTTGTTCTAATTGAGAATCCGGCTGTTGGTCAGATACATCTTCACTAAGCCCTTGCGGATTTACATTTGATGCTGCTCTTCCTTTGTTTCTACTCGCTTTCTTACTCATTTTGTACACCTCCATTTGATGGTTGGAAAAAATATTATATTTTTTCGAAAGGACACTTGTTAATAATAAGAAACGAACTCGCCCGAATAGAGGAGAGTTCGTTCCCTTTATTTGATCTTGACCCGAAAGGCCAAGTTACCCTTGCTTGTTTTGTTGGTTCTGCCCAGCCATGTTCGTCAAACTTGGTAACACGTTTTGTAATTGTCCGCCTTGACCTGTCATCATGCTGTAAGTTGCTGCACCGATACCGACGGAAGCGATAATCGGAAGCCACTGGATGTTTCGTCCTTGCATGCGTCAAACACCCCCTTCCCTTTACAACATTAGTTTGCTTCTTCTCTGTTTGTTCATGAGTGTGAACTATTACCAAAACAGATTTTTGACAGGAAGATGTTTGATGCCTTTTTCTCCTGGGAACTGATTTTAAAAAAGGAGGAATGTTTATGACAAACAGTGGGTTCAATACATTAAAACCTGGAAATAACTACTCTGCTCAGGAACTGGATAGTTTCGTATCAACAAAGAACGTTGTGCTTCTTTCTAACAATGGAAACCAATTATTCACTGAGCCGGATCGTGAGTATAAAGTTACGCAGGAATTTGAAGGGTTCTTTGAACATTCTTCTCAAGACGGAGAGAAATATTATCAGGATAAGAAAGCATATGTTGTTGAAAAAGTTTAAAAAATTCTTTCACCCCAGGATAGCCATATAGAGGCTATCCTGGGGTGTTTTAGTACAGATTTGCACCTTTTTTTAGTGATATATAACTTGACAAATAAACTCGAACTTTAGAATAATAGCAATATAATTAATTTTCTGTCATTTAATAATGCACTAAAGGATGGAGGGATGTCGTATAAGAACTGCTTAATTAGTTTGCTTCAAATTTTGATAACGCTTTCACAAGGTGGTTGGAAACATGGTTTGGGTAATTATATTTGCATTGATCACTATTGGCTCTGTCATTTTGGCTCTCAACAAGAAAAAGCCGGTTTTTCTTGTTGTTCCTTTTATTTCTGTTTTTGTGTTTATGTTAGTAAAAATTATCATGGTTCCCATGCCTTTTTGGGAAACGATTCGTTTTATTTTTAATTTGCGGGGCTGAACTTGGTTAAAACCATACATTGAAAGGAGGTGGCTATTGTGAAGAAAATTGAAAAAAAGGTGGCAGATGGGTATTTCCGCGCCCGGACGACAATGATTGTGATTTATTTAGCTATCGGTTTCCTCGTTTCATATGGAGTAGTTTTATTCGCGGAGCCTTTATCAACCATCACATTCAATCACTTCCCGCTTCACTATTACATGGGGGCACAAGGGGCAGTATTGACTTTCATCATTCTTCTTTTTGTCAATGCGGTAGTTAGTGACAAGATTGATAAAAAATATGGGATTGATGCCAAGAAGAATGAATCCATCAGCGCTGGTAAGACGCTTGATCATTAAATCGAGCCTAATTTTGTAATAAATACAGTTGTAGATATTTAGGAGGTCAACGATGGATGTACAATTTATAGTCTCATTTGCGTTAATCGCAGCTACATTCGGTCTTTATATTGGAATTGCTATTTACAATAAGGCAAAAGCGACATCAGATTTTTATGTAGCCGGCAGGGGAGTTCCTCCGGTTTTCAATGGAATGGCAATCGGGGCAGACTGGATGAGTGCTGCTTCTTTTATCGGTATGGCCGGGACAGTTATGGTCCTGGGTTACGATGGTTTAGCCTATATTATGGGGTGGACAGGCGGTTACCTGCTTCTAACCTTCCTATTAGCACCACAACTCCGAAAATACGGCCGGTATACAGTTCCGGAATTTATTGGAGACAGATATCGAAGCGATACAGCAAGGCTGATTGCAGCTGTTGCTACGATTATCATTAGTTTTACATACTCCGTCGGCCAGTTGTCAGGTTCTGGGGTCGTTATTGGTCGTCTATTGGAGGTCAATGCGGCTATCGGTACTTTGATTGGGGTCGTTTTAATTGCCTTTTACTCTGCACTTGGAGGAATGAAAGGGATTACCTGGACCCAGGTGGCACAGTACATTGTGTTAATTACCGCATACCTGATCCCGGTTATTTTTATGGCGTTGCAGCTTACCGGGAACCCTATGCCGTGGGTCTCTTATGGTCAAGTAATTGATGAACTCCGTGTACTTGATCAGGAACTTGGTATAACAGAGTACGTAGTTCCATTTACAGAAGGTACGAAATGGCAGTTTCTTGCATTAATGTTTACATTGATGGCGGGAACAGCTGGTCTTCCACACGTTATCGTTCGTTTTTATACGGTTTCTACTATGAAAGCGGCTCGCTGGAGCGGGGCATGGGCGTTACTTTTTATTGGTTTACTTTACCTATCGGCCCCTGCTTATGCAGCATTTTCCCGTTTCATTCTGATGACACAAGTAGCAGGATCAGCTATTAACGATTTGCCTACCTGGACAGCCTCCTGGGTAGATACAGGGCTGTTATCGGTGGCAGATACAGATGGAGATGGTGTACTGCAATGGCAGGAGATTGTCATCAGTAACGATATTGTAGTTATGGCGACACCAGAGATCGCTAATCTGGGTATATTCGTCATCGGTTTAATGGCAGCTGGTGCCATGGCTGCAGCATTATCCACTGCTGGTGGTCTTATGATCGCCATCTCAGCTGCGCTCTCTCATGATATTTACTATCGTTCCATCAACCCGAATGCAAGCGAAAAGAAGCGTCTGCTGGTTGGCCGCTGGTCGATTGTATTAGCTACTGTTATTGCTGGTTTGATTGCATTGAATCCTCCGGGGGCAATCACTCAAATTGTTGCCTGGGCGTTTGCGCTGGCTTCAGGTTCTTTCTTCCCGGCACTATTGCTAGGTGTTTGGTGGAAGCGTTCCAATGGTCCTGGGGTTATTGCCGGTATGATTGTCGGTTTATCAGTAACCCTCGGTTATATCTTCGCAGCTAAATATGGCGGATTTACTGTCCTTGGAATTATTGATACAGGGGCTGGTGTCTTCGGTGCAGCTGCGGCCATTTTAACTAATATTATTGTTTCATTGGCGACAAAAGAACCGACGCGTGAAGCTCAGGAAGAGGTCATTGATCTTCGTTATCCAGAGCAAATGACTTATCGAGATGGAGAGGTATGGATGGATGATTCACAAGACGTACCAAACTCCACCAAATAGTTGCCGGGTACGTGAAAAAGTCCGTCATCAGCCGCTTTTTCAGAAGCTTTCCGACGGTTATTTCCGGGAGCTGTATTCCCGTTGTGAAGAAAGAATGTACCCGGAAGGGGCGATCATCGCCCATGCCAGAAAACGGCGTGAGGGTATTTTGATCATTACTTCAGGGAATGCAGAAGTTTATGCAGCGGCTGAAGATAAAGACACAGGTGAAGTGCTGGAGGTTGTCCAGGAAGGAGGAATTCTTGGTCTTGGCAGCCTCAGCAATTTTCTCGGCATAAGTGAAGATGACACCTATGCTTATATGGTTGAGATCAGAGCGATTGAAACCGTAGTAGGGCTCTATATTCCTTATGAGGTACTGAAGGAATTATGGAGAAAAGAAGATATCCGTAATTATTTCCTTCACCAGGTAGTCTCCAGGCTGAAAGATGTCTATGTTTCCTTGGCGGAACAGGTAAGACTCGCTCATGAATTCGGGGAGAGCGAACCGTTTCTTTTACGGGTACAGGATATCATGACTCGGCCGGCAACTACTGTAGACCGTCATGTCACTATTCAGAAAGCAGCAGAAACGATGCTTAAAGAAGATGCAAGCTCTATTGTAATTACGAAGGATGGGAGCCTGGAAGGCATCATTACGGAGAAAGACTTCGTAAGCCGTGTCGTCGCTCGTAACAAAACGGTAAATGACCTGGCTGAAAGTATCATGACAGAGCAGCCATATCATATCCACCGCGCCGATTATTACTATCATGCGTTATCAGAAATGATTTTGAGAGGGGTTAAACATCTTCCCGTATTAGATGACGAAAAAAAGGTAGCAGGTATGATAACAATGGCTGATCTACTAAGAAAGAAAAATCGTCAAATGTTCTCTGCTTTAAAAAAGGTGGAGGAGACAGGAGCACATGAGTTAAACGAAGTAAAAAAGGAAATTTACGATATCTTAGCTTTACTTATTCGTGATAATGTACCTTCTTTGCATATATTGGATGTGCTTACTGAACTTTACGATCGACTGACTAAGCGGGCCGTAGCAATTGCTGTTGATACACTTAAGGTTCAAGGATTGGGGAGTCCTCCGGCAGCGTTTATCTGGTATCAAATGGGGAGCTCAGGGCGGGGTGAACAATTCGTCCTGACGGATCAGGATCACTTTCTTGTCTATGAAGAGGTCGAGGAGAACAAGAAAGAAGAGGTAGAAGACTATTTTTCACGACTTGGGAAAGAAATTACGAATAACCTGGAGAAAGCCGGGTACGAAAGATGTAAAGGAAATATGATGGCCAGTGAACCCATGTGGAGAGGATCGCTGTCCAAGTGGAGAGAAACATTGAGAAGGTGGTCCATGAGGTCGACCAATGACACATTACTTCTTGCTCAGAACTTCTTCTCTTTTCGTAAGTTGTACGGGTCAGAGGAGCTGCATGCAGATTTCCTTGAAACGGTACAGGAGGAGGTCAGACGTTCGAGTATCTTTTTATATCGGCTGGCTCAAGTGGAAAAAGAAAATCAGATTCCCAGTCTGGAACAGCCAATACGAGCACTTTTACGTATAGACCGTAAACAGTTGGATCTAAAAAGAGAAGTATTATTTCCATTTCACCATGCTTTGCAGATTTTATCGCTATCCAATCAGATTCTGGAAGGGACAACTTTAGAAAAATTAGGAGCCTTAGTAGAGAAAGACGTCATTACAGATTGGTTTGCAACTGATTTGAGACATGCCTTAACTCAGGTAATGGAATTTTATATTAAGCAAAAATGGGAGAGCATAACAGCAGGAAAGCCGCCGTCA
Source organism: Thalassobacillus devorans (assembly GCF_900176565.1). Taxonomy (GTDB): domain Bacteria; phylum Bacillota; class Bacilli; order Bacillales; family Halobacillaceae; genus Thalassobacillus; species Thalassobacillus devorans_A. The sequence continues at coordinate 204,376 of NZ_FXEH01000005.1, read as the reverse complement.
TCGATTCTTACTTTCTCCCAGCTTTCAACCAAAGAAAAAGAAAAATTGATACGGGCCTTGAAAGAGATGAGGAAACTGCAATCAACGATGTTAAGCCAGTACTCACTGTAAAGGTAAGGGAAGTGGAGGCGAGCAACTATGATAAAGAGAGCGAAACGATTTCATTTTGACTTGCAAGAGGATATTCCCTTATCAACCAGGCTGGAAGATGTCAGTTTTCAAGTAGTCGATACGGAGGCGACTGGTTTTAACGTGCAAAAGGAAGATCGGATGATAGAATTGGCTGCAGTTCCAGTTCGGAATCTTCAGGTGGAAAAAGAAAACGCCTATCAGACTTATGTCAATCCTGACCGTGAAATTCCTGGTAAAATCGTTAAGTTAACGGGTATACAAGATCGTGATGTACAGACAGCCCCGAATGCTTATCAAGTTATCAACCGTTTTTCGGAAATGATGGAAGATAATGCTGTCACCTGTCTGATTGGGCATCACATACAATTTGATATTACGCTGATGAAGTGTGAGCTTTCCAGGGAAGGATATAAATTTGTAAAACCGAGGGCAGTAGATACGTTGAGTTTATTAAGGTATTTATTTCCTACGGAAGGTGGGAAAGACTTAATGGATTATGCGGCCATGTTAGGCACAAAAATTTTCGAGCGACATACTGCTTTAGGTGATACGCTGACTACGGCTTATCTTTTCTGTGAAGCCATCCGTATGATTCAAGAAAGAGGTCATGGTACCTGGGGAGATCTTTTGCAAGTAACAGCTGTTAAAAGCAGAATGTTTTATTGAAACACAAAGAAGACGAACTCTTCGAAAAATAGAGTTCGTCTTCTTTTTATGTTTTGATGAATCCTTCTTCTTTAAGATAAGCTTCTGCTTCGTTATAGGTCTCGAAGCTTTCTTCTAGCATCTCTCCAGTATAAATATTCCAGAAGTAATCTTCCTGAACCAGCAACAGTGATTGGTTATCAGGACCTGTCCATGTCTGTTCATGGGATATTTCAGCGTCTGTTGATAAGTTTCCGATAGCAGCAGTAATAATGTCGCGTAGTTGGTTTTCGGTGTAATTCCTAATATTGACTAAACCTTTTGAATCAGCGTCATACTCACTCAGTTGACCGGTATAAACAAAACCATTCCCGTTAGGGTGAAGGTGGTACACTACAACTGTTTTATCATACACGCTTGGATAATAATGATAGTTCACTCGCCCGAGTGACACCTCTTTACGTGTCAATTGTGGAAACTCCTCAATGATTGAAATTTTTTCATTAAAGCTTAGCATAAAACTCCTCATTTCTTATCCCGTTCTAGAATCATCTGCTAATTATAGCATAAACCCTGAACGAGAGGAAAACTCTTCTATAATGCGGAAGAGCATATTTATATAATTCTTATTTCCTAAAACCTTCGATACCTTAATCTTGACAGAAAGCGTTTTCTTTTATAATATACCAATAGGGGTTACCGTGTTTTTTTCTGTGAAGGGGGAGATAATAAAATAACTATAAGTATAAAACGGTAATCTGATCAAAAATAAATATAGAGACGACTAAACGATATGGAGGATAAGGACATGAAAAAAATCAGAACAAGAGAAAATTGTCCAGTATGTCAACTGCCATTAGAAATAGATTTGACAGAAGCCAATAAGCATATCGTGGTTAAACAATGTCCTAAGCAACACTTCAAGAAGGAAATTCTTCCATTGCTTGGGACAACCTTTGAATATTATAGAAGTGAAGATGAAACTGTTGTTAAAGGTGTGGGAATTGATGTTTAAAAATCTCTATCAAAATCATTGGTTAGCGAATTATAATAAAGACTTCTTAAAAAGTGACTTTTCAGCAGGACTGATTGTAGCCATCATGTTAATCCCGCAAAGCATGGCTTATTCCATGCTGGCGGGATTACCACCTGTGATCGGTTTATATGCTTCTACAATACCTTTGCTTATTTATGCGCTGTTAGGATCTTCGCGACAACTTGCTGTAGGACCTGTTGCAATGGTTTCTCTACTGGTATTATCGGGGGTTTCCACGTTAGCAGAGCCAGGATCAGATGAGTTTATTGCCTATGCTCTGTTACTTTCCTTAATGGTTGGTGTCATTCAGTTGAGTATGGGACTATTCCGATTAGGGTTCATTGTTAATTTTCTATCTCATGCTGTAATCAGCGGCTTTACCTCAGCTGCGGCATTGATTATTGGCTTCAGTCAGTTAAAACATTTATTGGGGGTAAGTGTAGAAGGCGAAAACGTCTTTGTGATGCTTTTTAATTCATTAAGACGAATTGGAGAAGTCAATTGGATTACATTTGCCATCGGTATTGCAAGTATTCTTGTCCTGCTTTTCTTCAAAAAGAAAATGCCAAAGTTCCCTGCTCCTTTATTAGTGGTGGTAGGAAGTACGCTTGTCGTATATTTCTTCAACCTTGAAGCACATGGTGTCAGTATTATCCGTGAAGTACCTGGTGGACTTCCTGCTTTCAGTATTCCAGGTTTCAGTATGGAATCAATATCTGCTTTATTGCCGATTGCTTTGACTATTTCCTTCGTAGGTTTTATGGAGTCCATTGCGGTTGCAAAGACCATTGCATCGAAAGAAAAATATAAAGTTGATTCCAATCAGGAATTGACTGGTCTGGGAGCGGCTAACATCGTAGGATCATTCTTTTCCGCATCTCCCGTGACCGGTGGTTTTTCACGTACTGCTGTCAACTATCAGGCTGGAGCAAAGTCGGGGTTGGCATCAATTATTACAGCACTACTGATTTTACTGACATTGTTGTTTTTTACAGATTTATTTTACTACCTGCCTAATGCTGTTCTTGCAGCAATCATTATGGTGGCAGTATTCGGTTTGATTGATGTGGAAGAAGCGAAACACCTCTTCCAAATTAAAAAATCGGATGGGTGGGTACTGGTAATTACATTTTTGGCAACATTGCTTACCAGTATTGAAGCGGGAATCTTAATTGGTGCAGGAGTATCCTTGCTTCTTTTCATTTGGAGATCCGCATATCCTCATACGGCAGAACTCGGTTATATAGAAGAGGAAGGGGTATTCAAAAATATTGATCGATATTCCAATGCGAAATTATTTGAACACACCTTGATATTCCGTATTGATGCTTCTTTATATTTTGCGAACCTTGCTTTCCTGGAAGAGCGTATTCGTAAAGAAATAAGCGAAAAACCGGATATCAACCGGGTGATACTTGACTTTTCTGGTGTGAATGCGATTGATGCAGTAGCGATTGATGAACTGGAAAAATTGATGAATGAATATGAAGAAGCAGGAGTGGAGTTCAACATTGCTCATGTTAAAGGCCCGGTAATGGATTACTTGAAAAAAGCGGGTTGGGATAAGAAGTATCAAGGTAAGATAGAATTTTTAACCTTACAGCAAGCACTGGCCTCCTCAAAGGGATCCTTTCATGTATCCTGATCCATTTTAAAGGTGGAATGAGCAGTACAAGTGAAGTATGAAAAAGCATGCAGAGGAATCCACGATTCCTCTGCATGCTTTTGGTATTTTTATTTATCTTTGGCGATGGTCCCGAGGAAAAAGCCATCTACTTCTGACAGCTTGCCACGCCATAAGAATTTTCCTTTAGAAGGGGTAGGATTGCTATCGCCACAATATACCTGGGCTTCTTTTAAGTGAATAAACTGCGCTTCGTCTGAGCTGCTTTTTTCAGCAGTTTCACTGGCACTTCTTAATTGATCACTTAGTGATTGTGCTACGTCATTCCCATCCTCAAAGCTTTCGCTGATTTTATCGAAATAGCTCTGAGCTGAGATGGTAGTTCCAGTGACAAGCGCCCCATTGACGTTCAACGTAATTGCTAAATTGAAATCATGTTTATTAGCCGCTTTGACATACATGGAGAGTACATCATCATTACTCATAACCGCTACCTCCTATTTGCTGAAGATTACTTCGCCGTATCGTCGTTTGTTTTAAGGGTAGTTTCTCCTTCATCTTTTTTATTGGAGTTACCTTTTGTCTTAGAAGTAGTTTGCTTATTTTTCTGCTTGTTTTTTTCTTCGTTAGTATTCTGATCTTGCTGCTTATTCTCTTGCTTATTTTGTTCTTTGCTTTCCGTTTGCTTCTCTTGAGAAGTATCCGCTTCTGTGGTTGCTGCAGCTTCATTTTGACCTTCAGCAGTTTGCTCCTCAGTAGACTGTTCTTCCTGGGATTGTTCATTATCCTTGTTTTTCTTGAACTTATCTTTTAACTGCTGAGATTTTTCTGTAGCTGTATTTTTCCAATCTGTACATTTTTCGCGAGTGGAATTGCTGAAGTCTTTGCATTTACCGACAGCTGTAGTTGTCTGGGTAGAGATATCATTTCTTAGATCCTTACCAGCTTTCGGTGCAAACAACAGACTAGTTGCTGCTCCGACTACACCTCCGATAATTGTACCAGTTGCTACGTCTCTTTTACCTAATGCTCTCTTAGCTTTCTCTGCCTGATTTTTTACTTCTTCTTTTGCTTGTTGTGTTTTTTGTTGTTCTGCCATGATAAATTCCTCCTTAAGTGTAATTAAATATAATTAAAATATTAGTAAATATTATACTAAACGATTGTCTTGTCCTGCTTTCTTTTCTAACTCTTCAATTCGCTTTTGCAGCTCATCATTTTCTTCTTTCAGTTTTTGATCCTCTTTATTAGCGGCTTTGGAGTTCAGGTAAGGATCTGTTTCCCACCAATCCATACCGATTTCTTTCGCTTTATCGACGGATGCTACAATTAAACGGATCTTAATGGATAAAAGTTCAACATCCGCGATGCCTACCCTTATATCTCCTGCGATGACAACACCTTTATCTAAAACAGTTTCCAGCACATCTACCAGATTGCTAGATTGGGTAGATTGTTCAATAGCCATGTGCGCCACCTCCTTGAAGTGTGCTTAAAGTAAGTTGCCTAATGGTCCTAAGTCGATGTTTAAGTCTTCATCATCTAAATCAAAAATTTCCTTAAGTTCATCCATTTTGACTTCCAGGTTCATCAAGGCGACTCCAAGACGCTCGATTTCTTCTTCAGTCAGGGTGCCGCCATCGACTCTGCGGAGTGCCTGTCGCTCGACCAGCTGACGTAACAATTCTATAACTGTTAATACCAGCTGTGCCAATCCCTGTTCGGCACCTTGTTCATCCAGGCTGATTCTCCCGCTTTTTTGGGGGCGGTGATCAAGTTTTTGTGACATGGTCCAACGCCTCCTTCTCTTTTTCGAATTGCTCAGAGGATAACTGCCCATCGCCATCGAGTTTAGACTGTACGAGTGTCTCAACGGATGATATCAATACTCTGAGATCAAGGTAGACCAAATCAATACCTGCAATCGATATGATAAGGTCGCCTTTAATTGCTACGCCCTTATCAAGTACGACATCCAACACATCGATAAGTCCTACATCTTTATTTTCAAACTCTTGTCTATGTGACATGAATCCCCCTCACTTCACTTCAGTTTCGAAAAATGGTAAGCAGGCCATGGACCGGTCAATTCAAGGGTAAATCCTGCTTCTTTCCATTCTTTCTGCAGCTGCTTTACCTTACCCAGAAACTCTTCTGCTTCTTGATTTTCGAGCAGGTAAACGCTGTTCCAGCACATTTCATCGGTTCTTCCGGTTACATCTTTATTCCAATTCTTCTTGATATCCGTCTTCACGCTGTAAGTTACCAACTGATCATGGATGGAAGAGGATTGTTGCTCTTTATCCTTCTCCAGTTCTTGATCAATGAGTCGGTCCAATTTGCGTTTCTCTAAATATTGCCTGCCTGGCGACATGTGTTCCAATTCTTTTTTCTTCTCTTCTATAGTCAAATTGTGAGCAGCGGTACGCTTCCTGAGCGAATCGTTGTCACAATAAATTTTCAGGTTCCATTCTTCTTTACCCTTCAGCCAGGATAGTAATCCGTCCATTTCCTGGTAATGGTTGGTAAGCGTTTCTTCCAAGTTGGTTTTACTGGTATAGATTGTTGCGAATTTCATCGGGATTACTGTATAGCTTTCATGAAGCCTCATAACCGCTTCGTGATGATGGAAAGCTTTTTCATGAACCCACTCAACATCTGAGGTCTTTTCCTCCAGTGCAGATTCATTGTAGTCACTTTCTTCTAAGTCGCACACAATTGCCTGGATTCCATCGAAGGCGATGGGATACCATTCATGCTGTTCATCTAATCCTTTGAAAGAGGGAAGAGGAGTTTGATTTAGTTCGTCTGTTGGTATGATTCCATATAAATATTTTAGTTCAGCCATATTGCTTCCTCACTTTCAGCGTTTGGTCAACTCGTTCCATTGTTCCATTTCTTTTTTCTTCGCTACCTCGTAACGAACAAGCAATTCTTCTTCTTGTGCTTTAAAGACATCCTCAGGGATTTCTTCAAGTTCATACATCATTTGCAGGTGAACCAATTTCTTTTGAATCGTTTCCAAGTCATATAACTCTTTATCCACTTCTTCCTTTACCTTTTCTCCTACTTTTACGACGAGATTCAATGGGGAAGTGAATAGTTTTTGGATCATGAAGGTTCCTCCACTTTAAGTTTGATATTGATGAAATTATACGCAGGCCAAGGACCTGTGTACTTGAAATCAACCTTATCTTTCCACTTTTCGTGAAGCTCATTGACTTTTTCATCAAATCTTTCTTCCATATCCTTTTCAACCAGGTAGGCGCCATTCAGTAACATTTTTTCTCCAATAGGCTCATTGACTTCACTGGCTACTGCCAAGGGCGTTAATTTTTCATGAATTTCAGCTTCTGCTTCTTTTTGAAGCGATTGAAAAAACTTAGTTGCCATTTCCCCCAGCTGAATACGATCAAAATATCCTGCTGATTCTGATTTAGACTGAACCGTTTCTTTTTGCTTTGCTACTTTTGAATCTTTAGCAATTTCTTTTTCCAGCCAGTCTTTCTTACCAACCACTTTCAAGCCTAATTCAATTTTTCCTTTAATTTTAGGGAAAAGAGTTTCTAGCTGTGGATACAAACTCTTTGTCAAAGCAACTACATCTTCTTTGGAATGAAAAACGTTACCAAAGCTGATCGGTACGACCGTATCCATCTTCTGCATGATATCTGATATTACATTCTGGTGCATCATCAGATTTTCTTTACTCGGATGGTAGATTTTCATGGGCATCTCTGCAGCTACCATTGCTGCATCATCATAGTGGATGGTAAAAACTTCTCTAGTTTCACCTTCAAAGTCTATGGCTCCAAAATCATGCTCTTCATTTGTTTGTATGGCACAAAATATATAAACTCCTGTTTCGTTTTCCATTTCACTCACCCGACTTTAATTTTTTTACAAGCATCCAGCAGTTTCTCTTTAAGCTGGGGCTGTTCTTCTTTTGGTGTACAAGTCTGTAATGGGAACCATGTAATATCAAGGCATAATTCCTGGAATTCATAATCATTTCCATCGATAGGTATATCATGTTTCTCAGCCATTTCAGCAATCATGATGGAAGCCCTTAAGCTGGGCCCTTGCACTTGATCATTGCTTTCACATAACTCTCTGGCAGTTACCACAAATTCTACAATGGATTCTGCGGATTCCCGGGATAGATTCGTTTTGCTGATAACAGCAGTAACCTCGGCCTGATGATCCATTTGATTTAAAGGCAGCGTAACCATACGATCCAATAATGCATCTTGTGATTGAAAGACCCCGGCATATTCTGCAGGATTACTTGTAAAAATCACTGAGAATTCCGGATGGACGCGTACAAATGATTCTCTTCGTTTAGTCCCGTATAAAGGAAGGATTCTTTCTTCTAGTATAGACAAGAAAATGTTATTTGCTTCCGGCTGAGATCTGGTAAATTCATCATATACAAGCGTATAGCCATGTTTCACGGCCTCCAGCAACTTTCCATCCGTCCATGACTCAGTAACATTCTCTTCTGTTTTATAGACAGTACGAATAAAGTTATCCTTCACCTTACTACTTTGATAACCGGTAAAGGCACCAATCAAATCTTCATTCGACAACTCTTTATTACCATTTAGAAGCATAACAGGCCGGTTTCGCTGTTTAGCTATATGAAGAGCGAGTGTTGTTTTACCAATCCCCGACGGACCAGTAAAGTGGACAGGATAACCGGATGAAAGGTACCGTAATGATCGTTTAATCAACCCTTGATAATAGGAAGAATGTTTATATACTTCATTGTTGATATGAGGCTGTTGTCTTACTTCTTTCAATACGGTCATTCGTTTATCCTCCTAATTCATCTAATATCCAGGGTGGTCATGATGATTGCTGTTCTTCCAAGTCACTACGGTATCTTAAACTGATTCTGGAGAAACCGGTTATTTCGGCATCTTCATCTAAGAACACTTCATAAAGACCGATCATTTGATCGTTGGCATATTTCTTCATATATTCCTTTTCCTCAATAACTTCTACCATTGCTTTCCAGCCTTGCTGTTTCTCTTCACTGTCCTCATCCTTATGCTTACGGACAGAAATGATTTTATGAGGCGGTGCTATATTCTCTGTGAAAAATTGATTTACTTCATCCATTACCTTCATAATCTTCACGATCACCCTCACCTTTTATTAATTAAAATAGGGAGGAGTCAGAGGAATTCTCTGACTCCAATCCATTTAAATGCTGAACCCACTGCGTTCATTTTGAGAATTAGATTGGCTTTCTGTACGAGCTGATAATCTGTCAGAAAGTCCTTCTTCTTCTACTTCGTCACGTAATAGTCCAACCGCTTCTGCGTAACGCAACCAAGTATCTACACTTGCAATAACTACACGTGCTTCTACTGTAATTAATTCAATACCTACTACTGAAACGCGGGCAAATGCGTCGATGACAATCCCTTTGTCTAAAATACGGTCAATAACCTCTGCCAAGCTACTGCTATCGGTTGATTTTTGTACTGCCATAAATAAAATACCCCTTTCTTTAATTTCCTAACTGGAAGATTTTGTATTTGAAGGGTGTTTGATATCTTTGGCGCTTTTGATATCAGTGGAACTTTTAATATTGTTAACACCTTTAATGTCATTAGCGCCTTTAATATCATTAACCCCTTTTATCTTATCTTGTGAACTTCCGCCGGTTTTCTCTTTCATCTTGTCTTGAAAGTCCTCACCAGCTTCTTTTACCCCAGATAACTTCTCTCGAAACTTCAGCAATGCATTTTGTGCTTTTTCCTGTACTTTTTCGGCATTAGAATGCACTTTTTCTGCATTTTCTTCCTGTGCCTCTTGTAAATTCTCTGATGCTTCATTGACTTTGCTCTGTATACTTTCCTTAAACTGTTCTTTCATCTGATCGGCCATTTCATCTTTTACTTCTTGTTCTGTTTCTTCTTTTAGATCACTAGGGTCATCGGCCCGATCGACGATTCTTGCCACTCTTGGCATTTTATCTTCCACAAATTCAGAGGTTTGCTTAGCGCCTTTTTTTATCTTCTTCCTGAATTTTGGGAGAAGCAGGGAAGAAGCGGCAAGTGTAAGTCCACCAGCTAAACTAGTGGCTCCCGCATTTTCTTTCATCTTATCCGTTTTACTCATGCACGACCTCCTTTTCGAATACTCCCAAATTGTAAAAGATGTGATGACCCTTACTGTTCTTGATACCCCCATTGTGACATTAGGAAAACTAGGTCAAAACTAGTGTCTTGAAGAATTGGAATAAAATTCTTGGAATATTAAAGCTAGAAGTTGACGAAAAGAGGATTAATGCCGCTTAAAGAGAAAAATATTACAGAAATTACAAAAAGATTATATTAGTAAAATGTTGATTTATTATCTAAAAAAACGGTTATGGGTTTTGTGAAGGATAAATTAAAAATATACCTGATTCGAAAGGAGTAGGATAATATGGATAAGATACTCTTTATACAAACTGGTATGGGGATTGATGTACATGGTCAAAACGTAACCAAAGCTTCACTTAGGGCCATTCAGGACGCCATTAATTTCAACTCCATGCCGGGTATCGAAGAGGCTCTGCCTGAAAAATCCTTAGATAGTATGAAGGTAAACGTCAAACTTGCCATACCTCGTGATCAAGATCAATTAGATGAAAACGAAGTCAAAGAGGCTATCCCCTATGGCACTGTATCGGTAGAAGTAGTGGAAGGTGGCATGGCCACGACAAGTGGGATCATTTTAGAAGATAAAGAAGACAGCAATGATCTCATGTATATGGTAAATGCTTCTATTGAAGTGGGGTACTAAAAATCAATATGAAAGGCCGGCTCTTATATGAGCCGGCCTTTTTATATGGAACAATCCTTTAATCAAGTCCCATTGGGGCTGGTATAGAATAATGCCTTGAACACATAATAACTGTAATGAAATAAGAAAAGGGGTGGGATAATGGGCAGAGACGATCATCGTAAAGCAAATGGGAAAAATGATTCATCACTTCCACAAACACCAAAATATGAAAAGAAAGCTCATGCGCTTGATATTGAATTTTCAGAAGAATTAGCTGACCATGAAGATAAAGAAGCGCTAGCGCGCTCACAAGCAGCAGATGCACGTATGAATAATAAAGACTAACACTAAAAAGCCAGCCTTTTCCTTTGAAACGTGAGAGGAAAGAGGCTGGTTTTTTTATAGTTATAACGAAAAAGCAGGTTATAACTAATTTACGATAAATAAAGGAATTGTCAATATGGATGGAGAAAGAGACGAGGGGGGTGAAAACAATGACCTATCAGTTTGAAGGAATCGATCACATACAATTGGCCGCTCCTGCAAATTGTGAAGAACAAGCGAGAAAGTTCTTTGGTGAAATTTTAGGGATGGAAGAATTAGAAAAGCCTCCCGAATTAAAGAAAAGGGGAGGCGTATGGTTCAGCTGTGGTATTCATCAGCTGCATATTGGAGTGGAAAATAATTTCCAGCCTGCCAAAAAAGCTCATCCAGCATTGGTCGTAAAGGATATCAAACACTTGATGAATCATTTAATTGACCAGAATGTGCCTTATCAAGAGGATGATAACTTACCGAATGCAAGGCGGCTATATATGGAAGACCCGTTTGGCAACAGAATAGAAATATTAGAGTGGCAGAGTTGACGCATTGCGTCAACTCTGAATCAATTTCTTCTGAGGATTTCTTGTAAACCGATCCAAATAGCGGATGCAATTGATATCGGAATCGACTGGGTATTTATAAACCTGTTCATAAGTTTCATGCCCCTTGCCGGTAATAATAATCCAATCCCCTGGGCGAGCGTAATCCCACGCTGACTTTATTGCTTTCGTTCGATCATAAATCACTTTCCCCGCACTGTTTCCGTAATGCTTGTGCAAATCATGGAGTTCCCTTTCCATAGCGGCAGGTGTTTCTCCATATAAATCGTCCCCGGTTAAGATGTAGCGCGAGGTATTTGAGGCGCTAACTTTTAACATTTCTTTTCTCTTCGTCTGATCTCTTCCGCCACGGAAGCCAAATATATGAACAATTCGTTTGGCACCTTCTTTTTTAGCAGTATGAAAGATATTTTCAAGTGCATCCGCCGTATGAGCATAGTCGACGATGATAGTAGCTCCATTCGGGTGCCTGTATTCCTCGAAACGACCTGGCACGTGCAGCTTTCGTGCTAGGGTGTCGGTTATCGAATTCCATTCAATACCTGCCAGATATGAGGTGTAAGCAGCGAAAGTAGCATTATGAAAATTATGGACACCAGGCATCTGTAGTGAAAGGGGCCATTGCTCGCCGTTTACAGTCACATAATTTTGTTCAGGCTGAACAATCACATCATCCTGTTCTGAAGAATTTACCGTGTAGACCTGTTTTCCTTCATCTCTCAGACGTTCTGACAGTTGCTTTCCCCAGCCTTGTCCCGTATAAATAACAGCTTTACCATCTGATTTCAGTTGCTGAAAAAGACTCGCCTTTGTTTCAAAATAGTCTTCCATGCTTCCATGGTAGTCCAAATGGTCATGTGCAAGGTTTGTAAACACCAGATGATCAAAGTAAAGACCATGAACCCGGCCTTGTCTAATCCCGTGGGAAGAGACTTCAAGAATGGCGACATCATCATTACTCTGTGCCAGAAGTTTATATAGTGTCAAAGGGCCCGGGGTAGAATTTGAGGATGGATATGCTTTTTTATTGATAATATAAGAGACTGTACCAAAAGTGGCACACGAGTATCCCGCTTGTTCGAAGATACTCTTCAGCATATAGGTCGTCGTTGTTTTTCCATTTGTCCCGGTGATTCCAATTATTTTAGGTAAAGGCTTATCTTTCATGTAGAAAGCTTTTGCTATTTGAGCCAATGCTTTTCTACTGTCTTTAACCTGTATATATGGGAAGTCAGCATTGGCAATTTCTTTTTCCCCAATGACTAATGATGCTCCTCTTTCTACAGCGCTATCTATGTAATTGTGGCCATCGGTAGTATGTCCTGGCACAGCCACAAACAAAGTCCCTTGTGCTACTTCACGGGAATCACAAGAAATATCACCAATGTGGACAGACATTGCTGATGGGTTGGGGGTATGATCTAATTGTATATTTGTAAGTAGTTCAGCAGCTTTCATGAGCATGTATCTCCTTCATGGGTCGTGGATGAATTTATACTATTGTATAGACAAATCTAATGCTCTTCAAACTCGAACAATAGAATCACTTGTATTATTGTATCTCTTTCTCTTGTTTTCATCAGCAATTGTAATAAAAATTTAGTTAAAGAAACAGGAATGTAATCTGAATTCCTGTTTTATACAGTTTATTTTGTTCAAACTTTATAGAATATATGGTAAAATCGTAAATTGTATTACTCAAGTAGTGTGTTTTGGTTTATTTTTTTAATTTAATATCACAATAACATTAAAAGGAGGAATACAGATGAAAAATCTACGTAATTACTTAACAATGTTAGCCTTGGCGGCTGTACTTATTTTAGCAGCCTGCGGTGGAGATTCTGATGATGAAGGCAATGCCGGGGGAGATAGTGAAGAAAAAGGAACTATCAATATCGGCATGAACAACTGGGCCGAAAATGTTGCCGTTTCTAACATGTGGAAAATCGTATTAGAGGAAAAAGGATACGACGTTGAATTGAATAACGTGGAAAAAGGTGCGTTATATGAAGCGTTGTCTTCCGGCGATATCGATATCGGTATGGAAATTTGGCTGCCTAATACGGATAAGCCTTTTTATGAAAAGTTTGAAGATGAAATCGATTGGCGGGAAACCTGGTATGAAGGTACAGATTTAGCTTTAGTGGTACCATCTTATGTAGAAGAAGTAAATTCAATTGAAGATTTAAATGAACATAAGGAAAAATTTGATTCAACGATAGTCGGTATTGATGCAGGTGCCAGTATCATGGATCTGACCGATCAGGTCATCAATGAGTATGATCTTGACTATTCATTATCTTCCTCATCAGAGCCAACGATGATATCTGAATTGAAAAATAGTATGGAAGATGAAGAGCCGATTGTTGTGACCCTATGGAAGCCTCATTGGACTTTTGCAGAAATGGATTTGAAAATTTTGGAGGATCCAAAGAACATCTATGGCGATTCTGAAAACATTTCTTATGCAGCACGTAAAGGACTGGAAGAAGATCAGCCGGAAGTTGTAGAGTGGTTTGATAACTTCATGCTGAACGATGATCAGTTAGGAAGTTTGATGGCAGAAATCAACGAAGCAGGTTCTCCTGAAGAAGGAGCGGAAACATGGTTAGAAGATAACCGGGATCTCATTGAAGAATGGACCGGAAGCTCTGAATAATACGAATAATAAGGCCTGTTCCAGGAAAAAGGAACAGGCCTTATTTTGATTTGATCTGTTAAATTTCCTTGGTGATTTTACATGAAAGCTCCCTTTTACTGAAGACTCAGTTTCAGGATATGTTGTTTCCGTTACGATAGTAACGGTTGGGGGGGGCGGGAAATCACTCGCTTCCCATAGGCGTACTGTGAGCTTCCTAAGGCTTCGTCTGATGCCTTCGGCTTGTTTTGTTTTTTTCTTCCTATATAAAAGGGGATAGGAGCGTCAACACAGAATATGTTTACCATACCTAAACGGGAAGGGGAAGGTAAAAGAATATGAGGGAGAGGATCATAATTCTTGGACTGTTTCTATTGATGGCATGGCCGGCTGAGATTTGGGCAGGATCGTTTGGCAAGGATGACCCATCAGGAGTGCCGGGTCAGTGGTACGTCGGTGAGGACCCCGCCGATATTGATGAAAACAAAGCACCAATTGTATTTATTCATGGATTGAATAGTTCCTCAGCTACATGGTGGAAAGAAAATGATATGTATGAGACAGCTTATACAAATGGCTATCAGACAGCATTCATCGACTTGTATCCCGATAAAAATATGTGGAACAACGGAGAACTGCTTGCGGAAAAGCTTGGTGAAATATACGAACATTTTGGGAAAAAAGTAGTACTGGCAGCTCATAGTAAAGGCGGTGTAGATGCACAGACAGCCTTAATTTATTTTGGTGCCGATGAGTATGTGGAACGGGTGGTCACACTTTCAAGTCCTCATCATGGCTCGGAACTGGCGGATTTAGCCCATAGTGAGGGTGCCAGTTGGCTTGCGGATATTATAGGTAATAAAAATGAAGCAACACAATCTTTGCAAACAGGTTATATGGCTTATTTTCGAGATATAACGGATAGAGAGCCCGGTATTGAAAATACCTCGATGTACACCTTTGGTGGAACCGGATGGGGGCCTGCGTGGGGTTCTCTGTTTTGGGGAGGTTTATACTTAAGTCAATACGGTTCCAATGATGGGGCAGTAACCGTATCGAGTTCCCGTTTGCCGTATGCGGAGGAAATTAGGGTTGATGATTGGACTCATTACACCATCAAAGAAGGAAATGCAACGTTCAACCTTTTTCAACCCTATTTACAAACCTCTTCTTTGCAGAGTAATGTCCAAATGGAAAGTTTATCTCCACATTCCGCTGCAACATTTCATAGGGGGGGAAAGTTCAAGCGACAAAAGACAGAAACATTTCATATAGAAGAAAACGTAGAATCTGTTACCATACAATGGACGAGCAGCTCCCCGACAAGTGACCTTACGTTGTTCAGTCCAAAAGGGAAGCAATTTGACCAGTTTCGTACCTCAAGAGACCAAAGCAGTTACTTTCATGGTGCTTATAACCATACGATGACGATAGAAAATCCCGGGCATGGCTTATGGCGCATCCAGGCTCACTCTGCTGATAAGGAAGCCTATTTGTTAAATGTTCATTTTCAAAGTGATATCAATGAAAATTTAAACTTGAAAGTTCATGGAAAGAATAATCCCCAGGTCCGTCTTCTTACAGGGAAAGATACAGTGAGTAATGTCAGGACCACACTTACACTTGGTCACGAGTCTTTTAAAAGCCCGGATAGAGTAAAAACTTCAACTATAGATATGGCTGCTGACGGTACGATCTTTTTAAGAGGAATGGAGAAAGGGGTTTATAACATAACGGCTCAGGTGAGAGGTGAAACACAAATGGGCAATAAGTTTAACCGTTCCATTGTCCAAACCCTTTATATAGATGATAAAGGGAATGTGTATTGGAGATGATTTTTTGTTGGGGATTTATTCCTTCTGCAAGGCTTCTGCGCTTGGCTTAAAGCACCTTTCGATTGCGTGGGGTGCTTTTTCTTTATGAAATTTAAGTGAGCAGGTTTGAGTACTAGACAACGCGGTTACATAACTAGTAGACAAACAGTTTTTATAAAGGAGTAGATGGAGCCTTATGGATATGAATAAAGAAATTAAGAAGTTAGAAAGTGTTTATTTAGAAAAGCCTCAGCGTGTATTCAGCATGTATTTAAATACAGATCCTTCTGACCCGGACCAGCAAGGCGGGGAATGGAAAATACACTTGAAGAATGGTTTGAATAACTTTGAGAGTTATCTTCAAGAAGATGGTGACTCTGATGAAAAACGAAATTTCTGGGCAGTTAAAGAGAAGGTAGAAAACTTTGTGAAAGAAAATGAACAGAATTTCCGTAAAAGTCTGGTTATCTTTGCTACAGCAGATGATTCTATCTGGTTCGCCGAACGTTTCCAAATGCCAGTAGAAACAGAATTCCACTGGGAGGAAACTGCTAAAGTGGATCAGTTGAAAAAAATGTACGATAGCTTCCCTAAAACCGGAATTATACTGACCCAAAAAGAAGCGATAAAAATCATGGACACAGAACTGGGGACATTGAAAGATTCACAAATGTTCGAACTGGATTTGAATACAGAAGATTGGAAGCAATATACGACCCACCCAGCCCAGGCACCTAAGGGAGACAGCAGCCGCAGCACACCGCAGGAACAATACAAGGAGCGTTTTGAAGCTAACCGTTATCGCTGGTATAAGAGCCTTGCGCCTAAATTGGATAAGCTTGCGAAAGACAGGCAGTGGGAGCGTATCTATCTAGTTGGTGATAAAGAGGAAGCAGATGATTTGAGAGATAACATGAATAAGGAAGTTACGGACATCGTCAATAAAAACATGCTTGACCATGAAGAAATGAAAGTCATCGATGAAGTCGTATCGCAATAAATGAAAAAATGCTTGCAGGAAATTCCTGCAAGCATTTTTTTAAATTTCGGCTTTCGACTTTAGGTCTTCTGGGTAAGTCTAGTATTTGATTGGGGAACCAGGTCCTAAATCGATTCCGAACATCATCCATACGATTAGCATGATGGTCCATGCTATCAAGAAGACGATACTGTATGGAAACATAACAGAAATCATGGTTCCAATTCCCATCTTTTTATCATATTTTTGAGCAAATGCAATGATGATCGCAAAGTATGTCATCAATGGGGTAATAATATTGGTTGTTGAATCGGCTACCCGATATGCCATCTGTGTCAATTCAGGTGAATATCCCAGCTGCATCATAATTGGAACGAAAATAGGGGCCATCATCGCCCATTTAGCGGAAGCACTACCGATGAACAAGTTGATGATGGCAGACACCACGATAAAACCTAGGATCAATGGAATACCGGATAAATTGGCAGCCTCTAAAAATTCAGCTCCATACACACCAATGACAAGCCCCATATTAGTTTCGGAGAAATAAGCAACGAATTGACCTGCAGTAAATGCAAGAACAATAAACATACCCATAGCAGCCATCGTATCGGAAAGCTGATTCGCTACATCTTTATCGTTTCGGATTTCTTTTGTTGCAATCCCATAAAACAAGCCAGGGATGAAGAATAGAATCGTAATGATCGGTACAAGTGAACTCATAAAAGGTGACTGGATGATACTTCCATCATCTCCCCGCAATGGAGCACCTGAAGGAACAATTAATAATGCGGTAAGGATGATTGCAATAGCTACTGAAATACCTGCCCACTTTAAGCCCTTTTTCTCTGTAGCGTCCAAGCCTTTCAGGTCCTCACGGTATTCTCCTTTGTATTCCCCTAAGCGTGGTTCGACTATCTTTTCAGTGACCCATGCGCCAACAATAGATAAAAGGAAAACAGATACTATAATAAAGTAGTAATTCATGGCGATATTCATTGTTTCCGCATATGCAGGATCTATAATCGCAGCGGCATCGATTGTCAATTCGCCAAGCATGGCGTCCGTTGCGGATAAGAATAAGTTGGCACTGAAACCTGCTGAAACCCCGGCAAACGCCGCTGCCAGACCTGCAAGAGGATGACGCCCGATAGCAGCAAAGATAACCGCTCCTAATGGTGGCAAGACAACATAACCGGCATCAGAAGCTACACTGGACATTACCCCTGCAAAAACAAGGCCGAAGGTGATCAAACGTTGTGGTACAGATAAGACAAAACCTCTTAGCAAGGCACTGATCAGGCCTGTCCGCTCAGCAATACCAATACCAAGCATTGTGACCAATACAACCCCTAATGGTGCAAACCCGATGAAGTTTTCCGTCATACTGGAGAAAAGGTATTGGATTCCTTCTTTATTCATGAGGTTTTTTACTTCAACCATTTCTCCTTCTTCACCAGGGTGTTCTACTGAAATTCCCAGACTCGACACTATGCCAGATAGAACAATTACTAAAAGTGCTAGAACAGCAAATAAGGTGACTGGATGAGGAAGTTTATTACCAACCGTTTCGATTCCATCCAAAAACCGCTGGAACATCCCCCTTTTTTTAGTCGCCATATCAATACTCCTTTCCTAACAAAAAAACTAAAATTCTGAAAAATAATTTTAGATTTCTGGTTTTGTAATTTTTTGTCGAATACTAGTATATACACTAAAAATAATAATTTAAATACGTTTGAAAAAAATAGAAACTTTCAAGCAATTCAGATAATAAGAAACCGCTTACATGGTCATAGGCACATATAATGCGACTAAGTTCGATATAACCCCCAATGTTATACAAGGCGATCTTTTATATGGTACGATTGAAAAAATAGTCTTTTAGGTGTGAAAAAGGAGATGAATTATGTATATCGTCGACTCAACGGTGACAGTTCCTGACCATAAAGCTGAGGAATTAATAGAAATTTATAATAATAGAAGCAGATCAGTAGATCATTCAGAAGGCTTTCGTTCTTTTCAGTTATTACAAAATGATAAACGGGCGGGAGAGCTGACTGTTCATATGGAATGGGAGACAAAAGAAGATTACTTGAAGTGGGTGCGGAGTGAAGATTTCAAACGGATTCATGAATTAGAAAAGAATTATCCAGATCAGGAGCTGGCAGGTATTGTACCTAAAGTATCCCGCTATAAGGTTGTTGCCAGATGAAAGTGTCCGAGAAGACTAAATTGGTTGACCGTGTAGTCGGCGATATTTATCAGACTTATCCAGGTCTAATCGATAAATTCGGGGAAAATGGCAGACGACGGACCATAGAAGATAACTATCATCATCTTGATCACCTTGATACAGCATATCAGATGGGCACCAGTACATTTTTTGTGGATTATACTTTATGGCTGAACAGTGTTTTGACTTCCAGGGGAGTAGGTACTGAATTAATTGTTGATAATTATGAAAGGCTTATCAAAGGCATGGAAAATGCGGCTTTTGAATCTTCTGATGAACGAGATGCTTATTTGGAGTATTTACAGGCAGGAATAGAAGAACTTAAGACCCTGTCGTAAGTGAGGTGTGGGAATGACCAGAAAACATTATGAGAAATTTGCGGAGTATCTCTTACAAGGCAAGGAAGATGAGGCTGTTGAATTGGTCGATAAGCTTCTTACTTTGCATCCAAGACTATATCTTTTCGAAGATATCATTACCCCTGCCATGTATTATATTGGAGCATTATGGGAAAAAAACGAAATTTCTGTTGCTGATGAACATTTGGCTACAGCTGTATGTGATTTTGTTCTTTCCAGGCTCGATGCAGGGGTTTATGAAAATAAATTTCAATCTAAAAAAAGAAAAAAGATCATACTTTTGGGCGCTGAAGAAGAACAGCATTATTTAGGGTTGAAAATGGTTGCCGGTTTTTACAGAGAAAAGGGCTGGCGTGTACGCTATCTGGGCCCCAATCTTCCTTTAAATCATGCATTGAGACAAATTAAAGATTGGCAGCCCGATGTCATCGGCTTGTCAGCAGCTTTATCATACCGATTACCGGTAGTAAAGCAAATGACGGAAGCTTTCAGTCAGCTGAGTTGGTCTCCTGGTATTATTATCGGTGGCAGGATAGCGAAGAAGTATGATTTATCTAACTTGGAAACAGGGCAAGTACGTGTAGTGAAGGGGCTGACTGAGTTAGAGCAAGTGCATAATGTATGGAAAGCAGGCGTCGTGGATGAAACAAGTTGATGAATTTTTTTCGATTCCTTATCTTCTCATAACTAAACAATTTGAAATTCTTCAGTATACGACTGAAGTCGAGGAGATTTTTGTCATGCATCATAACTTTTTAAAAATGTGTGATGAAGAAAGCGTTCATAAAGTAATCAAAGAAGTTGTGCCAGGTAAAAGTAAAAATAAAATAGAAATTAATTTGGTACCTTCCTCTGCTAATCATGACCTTCTTCTCGTAGATCTCTATGTGAATTGGAAAAATGACCTTCATGCAGAATTGATGATCATTCCGAAAGATCAAGGAATGCTGGATGTGACAGCTTCTTTGGGACAACTTCGTTCACGTCTTAATACAACCAATTTTGAGCTGCTGGAGGAAAAAGAAAAGCTGCAGGAAGCCATGGCCGAAAATAACAGGCTTTCCGCCCCATTTATTGAGCTTTCTTCCACTACGGCGCTGGTGCCTCTTTTTGGTGATCTCAATGCAGAAAAAATATACGCTGTTGGTGATGAACTGTTAACGTCAGCTCAACAGTCATATATAGAAACCATATTATTTGATCTCACGGCCGTTGGAGAAATTGAACAGGATGGAGTCATTGCGTTTCAAGGGGTTGTTCAATCGTTAGCCTATATGGGAATGGAAATTGTAGTGATTGGCGTAAAACCAGATCATGCTCAAAGGATAAATGACCTTAAATTAAAATTGGGACTTAAATTTTTGCGTTCTCTTCAACAGGCAATACGTAAATATTGTAATTAAAAAACCGTGGTATTCATCAATGGATGTACCACGGTTTTTTAATTTGAATATTTCTTAGCTAACAATCCCCTGCCGGGATGCCAGCGAGCACTAAACCATGCGGACGTTTTTCCAGTCGCAAGGAATTGGTCATATCTTTAATGTGCGGATCGATTGCTACTTTTACCCCATTAATGACTTCCAGCGTATCTGTTTCTTCTGCCCCATCCAGGGACAGTCCCAATTGTGGGCCTCCTCAGCCAATACCAGCTAAAAACAGACGGATACCTTCTGCATCATTATCTTCTAAAATTTGAATGATATCTGTTTTTGCTTCATCTGTTATTTGCATCATCTCACCCCTCTTTACAATGCCATCATAGGTCAGAATTCCAACACTTTCAAATAATTAGCAGCATTCTTTTAGTGTGCAGCAATGAAAGTATATCACTCGTTTTAATTATACCGAATAGGGTATAATGTGTAAGTGAAAAGATTTTGAAGGAGGTAATCAGATTGTTCCATTACACAGTCGACACGAACAAGACTATGGATGAAGCGGTACAAGCTTTAGAAGCTGAATTGAAAAATGACAAGTTTGGAGTATTATGGGATTTTGATGTGAAAGCCACCTTAAACAACAAAGGACTGGACTTTGACAAACCAGTGAGGATTTTAGAGGTTTGTAATCCTTCGGAAGCAAAAAAAGTCCTGGAAAAGAATGAATTGGTAAGTTACTTTCTTCCTTGTAAAATTGTCGTACATGAAAGTGACGGCATGACAAAAATAGGTATGCCGAAACCTACCAAGTTAATTGAATTCGTAGAGGATCAGGAACTGAACCAAATTGCCGAAGATATCGAACAGCGTATGATCAACGCTATTAACGAGGCAAAATAGGTTAAATTAAGAGCAGTGTAAAAACTGCTCTTTTTAATGCTCTATAATGGCGGTTTATCCAGGATAATAAAATTATGAAGTGTTTCAGTTTGACAACAATACTATACGGGGGTATAGTTTAGTTAAGTACTCTTGGAGGTGACGAGGTTGGATCAACAATTACCAGAAAATATTGGAAAACAACCGGTTAAGCCACGAACAGATGAGGAGAAACAAAAAGTTTTGAACCGTTTGAAACGAATCGAAGGGCAAGTGAGAGGGATTCAAAAAATGGTGGAAGAGGACCGTTATTGTGTCGATATACTTGTACAAATTTCTGCTATAGATAAAGCACTTAATCAAGTTGGATTTTCTTTGATGGAACGTCACACAAAACACTGTGTAAGCCATGCGATAAAGGCTGGTAACGGCGATGAATCTATCGAAGAGTTAATGAAAGTCATGAAACAATTTGCTAAATAGAAAGGAGAGGTATGATGAGCGACAGAAAAAACCTTTCCGTCGATATTACAGGTATGACTTGTTCTGCCTGTTCTACGAGGATCGAGAAAGTTTTAAACAAAATGGATGGAGTTGAAGCAAACGTCAATTTGACGATGGAGAATGCAAGAATCGCTTATGATCCGGATAAAGTATCACCGGATGATGTTTCAGCACGAATCGAAAAGCTGGGTTACGGCGTAAAGACCGAAAAAGCTGAATTCGATATCACTGGTATGACTTGTTCCGCTTGTTCAGCACGAATCGAGAAAGTGTTAAATAAAACCGAAGGAATACAGCATGCTACGGTTAATTTGACCAATGAGACAGCTACAGTAGAATATAGCGGGGATATTAATGAAAATGATATTATCGCTCGAGTTCAGAAACTAGGCTATGATGCTAAATTACGGGCGGATCGAGAGGAAAGAGCTTCTCAAAAAGAAGAGGAGTTAAAGAAAAAGCGCATCAAGCTTTATATCTCTGCTATTTTATCCTTGCCATTACTGCTTACTATGTTTGATCATTTGCTTGGACTGCCGGTACCACATCTCTTGATGAATCCATGGTTTCAGTTTGCATTAGCTACACCAGTACAATTCATCATCGGATGGCAGTTCTATGTAGGTGCTTATAAAAGCCTAAGGAATAAGAGCGCCAATATGGATGTACTGGTTGCATTGGGAACGAGCGCCGCTTATTTCTATAGTCTGGCTGAAGCAATTCGTTCACTTGGAAACACTGGTATGGAGCCTCATTTATATTTTGAGACAAGTGCCATCCTTATTACGTTGATTCTGGTAGGGAAGTATTTTGAAGCAGTTGCCAAAGGGAGAACGACGACGGCTATCTCGAGTTTACTGAATTTGCAAGCGAAAGAAGCGACTGTTCTAAGGAATGGGGAAGAAGTAAAAGTTCCGCTGGAAGAAGTTTCGGCTGGGGATGTTCTTATAGTAAAACCTGGCGAAAAAATTCCTGTGGATGGAGAAATCATCAAAGGAAATTCCTCTGTAGATGAATCGATGATAACAGGAGAATCTATTCCGGTAGAAAAAGAGCCTGGTGATCAATTGATTGGTGCTACGATAAATAAAAATGGTCATATTCAAATGAAAGCAACAAAAGTTGGGAAAGACACAGCCCTTGCAGGCATTATTAAAGTTGTTGAAGAAGCACAGGGTTCAAAAGCTCCAATTCAAAGAATGGCCGATGTCATTTCAGGCTATTTTGTACCAATTGTAGTAGCTATTTCAATCATTACCTTCATTGTCTGGATGACGATTGTTTCTCCGGGGGATTTCACATCTGCATTAGTTGCTTCTATCGCTGTTTTGGTTATCGCATGCCCATGTGCCCTTGGTCTGGCTACACCTACTTCCATCATGGTCGGTACTGGTAAAGGTGCGGAACAAGGCATTTTATTCAAGGGTGGCGAGCACCTGGAAAATACCCACAAAATTGATACAGTAGTATTTGATAAAACAGGTACATTAACCAAAGGTACACCGGAAGTGACAAACTACGAAGGTACATCGGAAATTCTGCAATTGGTTGCCAGTGCAGAAAAAAGTTCCGAACATCCATTAGCAGATGCTATTGTCACTTATGCGGAACAACAAGGTTTAGAACTGATGGAGCCTAGCAGCTTTGAAGCGGTACCAGGTCATGGTATAAAAGCTGTGTTAGATGGAAAAGAAGTACAAATCGGCACAAGGAAGTTAATTCGTCAGTTGAATGTGGAATATGAATCATATGAAGTAACAATGAAAAAATGGGAAAATGAAGGCAAAACAGCTATGCTTATTGCAGTTGATAATAAGGTTGAAGGCATTATTGCTGTGGCTGACACGATTAAAGAGTCTGCACCAGAAGCCTTGCGTCAATTAAAAGAAGCAGACATTGAATTAGTGATGCTGACAGGGGATAATGAAAGGACTGCTCAGGCAATTGCTAAACAGCTGGGAATCGATCGTGTCATTGCGGAAGTTGTTCCGGAAGAAAAAGCGGAACGGGTAAAAGAAATACAGCTGCAAGACAAAAAAGTAGCAATGGTCGGGGACGGCATCAATGATGCACCTGCCTTGGCAATTGCCGATGTAGGAATTGCGATAGGAACTGGAACAGATGTGGCAATTGAAGCTGCTGACCTGACGATTTTGGGAGGCGAATTAACGTTAATTCCAAAAGCGGTGCAATTGAGCCAAATGACGATGAAAAATATTCGTCAGAATCTATTTTGGGCACTCGCTTATAATTCAGCCGGTATTCCAATCGCGGCAGCAGGTTTGCTGGCACCATGGATAGCAGGTGCAGCTATGGCGTTCAGTTCTGTAAGTGTTGTGTCTAACTCACTTCGATTGAAGCGAGTTAAATTATAAATCACAGTTTAAAGAGAAAGGATGTTCATGTATGGAAATGACTTTAGAAGTAAATGGAATGACCTGCGGGCATTGTGAAAAAGCGGTCAAAGGAGCTTTAGAGGAATTGGAAGGTGTCCACGGTGTAGAAGTTCACTTAGATGCAGGTAAAGTAGATGTCAAATATGACGAAGCTTTTGTAACGAAAGAAAAAATGAAAGACGCAATTGAAGACCAAGGTTATGATGTCGTCGGATAAATGCTTTTAACAGATGAAAAGCTATCTTGAAAGGGACGCCCCTTCAAGATAGCTTTTTTTACACTTTAAGAAAGATTAACTTTGTTAAAGGGTCAAACTATAAGAAAAACTAGGCTTTCGCCATAAGGACTTGGCGACAAGCCGAGTTTTTCTAATCACTGATAAGGGAGTTGGTTTTTGTATCCGCTGAATTGCTGGTAGGATTGCTGCATTTTTTGCTGATCGGCTTGCTCCAGGGCATACCAGCCTTTCTTGAACATGAGATTGAACAGATCACGCTGACAGTCTTGTGTTTCTTTAAAAATAGCAGCAAGGTCATTATAAAGGTTTTGGTTACTTGCTTCATTCATAGCAATGTTGTAGGCATCCGTCATGTATTTTTCCGTCGATAATTGGTCATTGACGAAGTCACGTTCATTCATTTGCGGTGTTTTCGGTACGCTCGTTTCAGGGTTTTGAATCTTTTGGCTTTGTTGATTCATACTATACACCCTCCTTGTTAATTGATTGGTTGCGATTGATTGTTCAAGTGCTCTAAAATTTTGTTATAGTGTCTCTGATGCATTTGGCCAGCTTGTTCCAAAGCGGCTTGCAGCTCGGGACCCTGGCATTGCTGGGCAAAGAAATGTGCCTTTTTACAGGCATTCAAATTCCAGGAAAGCATGTCCGTAATATAAAGCTGGTCCTTTCCGCTTACCATGTTAGGCGGCTGTGCCATCGGCTGGGCTTGTTGCATACCAGGCTGTTGTTGTTGCATATGATGACCTCCTTAAGATTTATCAGGTTTATTTTGTCCTATTAGCCATTTCCTATTAGGAAAGGGGCGAATTTCGATGTTTTTTAACAAAATTTTATGTTTTGTCCGTTTCTTTGATTATTTTTGCTAAATTATACCCACATACTATGAAAAATGATAGAATGTAAGTGTGATAGCGATTACATGTTGTAAATTTCACATAATTAGATAAAAGTTTGGTGTAGGGGGATGCATCATGGAACAGTTGTTACGTAACTTCTTTCTGTTTTTATCCAAAAATAAATTTTTCACTAAGTTAGCTAAAAAATACGGATTGAGGTTTGGGGCAGGCCGTTTTGTAGCTGGGGAAACGATTCCTGACGCTGTTCAGACAATCCGAAAGCTAAATGAAAACGGAATGTCGGTAACTATAGATCATTTAGGAGAATTCATTGACAGCGAAGCTGAAGCAAGACAAGCAGCAGATGAATGTATAGAAGCGATTAAGGCCATTTCAAAAAATAACCTTGATTCCCAATTATCCTTAAAGATGACGTCCATGGGGCTGGATATCTCTCATGATCTCGTTATGGAAAACATGAGACGGATTTTACAGGCAGGTAAAGAATATGGGGTATTTGTAACGATTGACATGGAGGATTTCGAGCGCTGTCAAAAGACTATAGATATTTTCAAGGAACTCCGTGAAGAGTTTGATAATGTAGGTACGGTACTCCAGGCTTATTTATACCGCACGGTAGAAGACATAAAAGAGCTTGATCAATACAACCCTAATTTACGCCTGGTCAAGGGAGCTTATAAAGAATCACCAAAGGTGGCTTTTCCCGAAAAGAAGGACGTAGATGAAAATTTCAAAGAAATTATAAAAATACACTTATTAAATGGAAATTTTACAGCAGTGGCAACCCACGACGATGCTATGATTGACTACACCAAACAATTAGTGAAAGTGCATAACATTTCTAATGATCAATTCGAATTTCAGATGTTATATGGGATTCGGGTGGAGCGCCAGGAAGAATTAGTGAAGGAAGGCTATAATATGCGTGTGTATGTACCTTATGGCAACGACTGGTACGGTTATTTCATGCGCCGTCTCGCAGAGCGTCCAGCTAATGTAGCATTCGTATTGAAAGGCGTCTTAAAAAAATAGTATGTAACAGGCAGGAGGAAGAAAAAAACAGGGTTTTCTTCCTCTTTTATTAGGGCCAGCGAGGTTTGGCTGTGCCAGTATAAAGAAAAATTTTCCTTAGTTACACAAAAACGATTGCGAAATGTCTGAAAATATTTTATAGTAAGAATAGATGTTGATAGGTGACTATCTTATTTTTTTAGCTTTAAAATGAATGAGTATTCATTCAAAAGGGATAGGGGGAAAAGTAATGAATCGCAAAATCAAGCGCGCCGCCGTATTGGGCTCTGGAGTCATGGGGGCCGGTATTGCTGCCCACTTGGCCAATATTGGAATCCCGACATTGATGTTGGATATTGTGCCTCGTGAATTGACGGATAAAGAAAAGAAGCAGGGCTTATCATTAGAAGATTCTAGTGTTCGCAATCGAATCGCAGCCATGAATAAGCAGGGATTGTTAAAGCAGAAACCTTCCCCAATAACAAGCAGACAGAACCTGGATATGATACAGGTCGGGAATATGGAAGATGATATGGACAAATTGGCAGATGTAGATTGGGTTATTGAAGTTGTTGTTGAAAATCTGGAGATCAAGAAAAAGGTTTATGAAAAAGTAGATACACACCGAAAGCCTGGGTCGATAATCAGTTCCAATACATCCGGTATATCGATTGAAGCAATGGCTGAAGGCCGTTCGGAAGATTTCCAAAAACATTTCCTTGGCACGCATTTCTTCAATCCGCCTAGATATTTAAAATTATTAGAAGTGATCCCAACTCAACATACCGACGCGGATATAGTTGCTTTCATGAAAAAGTTCGGAGAGGATATTCTCGGCAAAGGCGTTGTAGAAGCAAAGGATACACCTAACTTTATTGCCAATCGTATCGGAACTTACGGGCTGCTTGTAACTGTACGGGAAATGCTTGACCAGGGTTTCAGTGTAGGGGAAATTGATTCTGTGACCGGGCCAATGATCGGCCGGCCAAAGAGTGCTACTTTCCGTACCCTTGATGTAGTTGGTCTTGATACGTTTATCCATGTGGCGAATAACGTTTACGAGCAAGTAGATGGAGAAGAAAAGAAAGTGTTTGAAGTGCCAGGATTTATGAAACAAATGCAGGAAAAAGGCTGGCTGGGATCTAAGAGTGGGCAAGGATTTTTCCTTAAGAAAAAAGGGGAAAAAGGAAGCGAAATATACGAGTTGAATCCAGAAACACTCGAATATGAAGAACGAAAGAAATTGAAAACAAAGGCTACAGAGTTGACAAAACAGGAAAAAGGAACAAAAAGAAAATTAAAAGCTCTTGTTTCAGCTAAAGGGGACCGTGCTGGTGATTTGATTTGGTCCGTAGTAGCTCCAGTACTGATTTATTCAGCAGAATTACTAGGTGACATAGCCGATGATATTCCTTCGATTGATGAAGCGATGCGGTGGGGTTTCGGCTGGGAGCTGGGCCCATTTGAAATGTGGGATGCTATCGGTGTGAAGAAATCAGTTGATCGTATGAAAGAAGAAGGTATGACCGTCCCGGCATGGGTGGATGAGATGCTCACCTCTGGAAGCGAGTCCTTTTATAAAAAGGAAAATGGAAACGTTTTCTACTATGCGGACGGCAATTATCAGCAAAAAGAGTTCAATCAAAAAGAGATTAACCTCAAGCGTCTGAAGGAAACAAAGGATGTCATCAAAAAGAATGCTGGTGCCAGCCTGATTGACCTTGGGGATGGGGTGGCCGGTCTGGAATTCCATTCTCAAAGCAATGCCATCGGTCTGGATATCATACAGATGATCAATGATGCGATTGAAGAGGTGGATCAGAACTTTGAAGGGCTGGTGATCGGTAATCAAGGCAAAAACTTCTGTGTCGGCGCAAACTTAGGCATGATGCTGATGGAAGCACAAGATTATAATTTCTTTGAAATTGAATTAGTCGTCAGGAAATTCCAGGATGCGATGATGAATATTAAATATTCAGATAAACCAGTAGTAACTGCACCATTCGGTATGACGTTAGGCGGAGGAGCTGAGGTTTGCCTGCCATCGAGTGCTATCCAGGCATCACAGGAGACTTATATGGGTCTTGTGGAAGCGGGAGTGGGACTTATTCCTGGCGGAGGAGGAAACAAAGAGCTTTACTTGAAACATTTGCGGAATATTCCACAAGGCGTAGATATCGACCTGCAGAAGGTTGCCAATGCTGTTTTTGAGAAGATTGCCATGGCAAAGGTTTCTACATCAGGTGAAGAAGCAAGGGAGAACGGCTTCCTTGATCAACAGGACGCCATAAGTGTCAATGGGGATCACTTGCTTCATGATGCGAAGCAAAAGGTTTTAGGGCTTGCTCATTCCGGATATCGTGCGCCAAAACGTACTAATTTTCCCGTTGTAGGTGAACAAGGTTACGCTACCATGCTGCTTGGAGCAAAATCACTTGGTTATGGAGGGTACGCCTCGGAACATGACTTGAAAATCGCAGAAAAATTGGCATTCGTCTTAGCAGGCGGACGTTTGAAAGAAGGGACGCTTGTAGATGAGCAATACTTGCTGGATCTGGAGAGGGAAGCATTCCTGAGCCTTATCGGTGAACCTAAGACTCAGCAGCGTATGCAGCATATGCTTTTGAAAGGCAAACCTTTAAGAAACTAAGGACAGGAATCTAACCAAAGGGGGAAGGTAATGTGAAAGAAGCAGTAATAGTCGCAGGAACTCGAACGCCTGTTGGGAAAGCGAAAAAAGGAACGCTTGCTAACACAAGGCCGGACGATTTGGCGGCATTAACCATAAAAGAAACATTGAAACGTGCAGGGAACTATGAAGGCGAAATTGATGATGTCATTATCGGATGTGCTATCCCGGAAGCAGAGCAGGGGATGAATATGGCGCGCAATATCGGTGCACTGGCAGGATTGTCTCATACAATTCCCGGGATAACGATTAACCGGTATTGTTCCTCTGGTTTACAAAGTATCGCCTATGCATCGGAAAGAATCATGCTGGGGCAAAGTGGTTCTATTATTGCAGGAGGAGCCGAATCGATGAGCATGGTTCCTGTTCCCGGTCATGTCATCAAGCCAAATATAGAGATTGTAGAAAATGCCCCAGGCTACTATATGTCTATGGGGCATACGGCGGAAGAGGTAGCAACCCGTTTTGAAATTTCAAGAGAAGAACAAGATGCCTTTGCAGTGGAAAGTCACAGAAGAGCAGCTGCTGCAATAGAAGCTGGAAGATTCGAGGATGAGATTGTCCCAGTTGAAGTTACCGAGCGACAGTTGGGAGCAAATAATAAGGTAAAAGAAACTACCATATTATTTACACAGGATGAAGGCGTGCGGCCAGGAACAACGCAGGAAATACTGGCAAAATTAAAGCCTGCATTTTCGGTTACAGGTACAGTAACGGCAGGAAACTCGTCACAAATGAGTGATGGAGCTGCTTCTGTACTAGTGATGGATAAGGATAAAGCAGAAGCGGAAGGACTAAAACCTTTGCTCAAATTCCGATCCTTTGCAGTAGCGGGTGTAGAGCCGGAAATCATGGGAGTCGGTCCAATCGCAGCGATTCCGAAAGCTCTGAAATTAGCTGGACTGCAGCAATCCGATATTGGACTGTTTGAACTTAATGAAGCTTTTGCTTCCCAATCGTTACGTGTTATCAGAGAGCTGGGTCTTGATATGGATAAAGTCAATGTTAATGGCGGGGCAATTGCATTAGGCCATCCGCTGGGCTGTTCTGGTACGAAGCTGACGCTTACATTAATGCATGAAATGAAGCGTCGCAACGAACAATTTGGTGTCGTAACCATGTGTATTGGCGGCGGAATGGGTGCAGCTGGAGTGTTCGAATTATTATAAGGGGAGGAATATACAATGAGTGAAACAAAGGAAAAAATGTTCAAGGGCGGCGGATTTTTAATCGAGGATGTAGCAGCGGAGGATGTTATTACACCAGAGGACTTTTCGGATGAACATTTAATGATCGCGAAAACCACAGAAGATTTTGTGCTTGGAGAAGTTGTCCCCAAAATAGATAACCTGGAAAATCATGAATTCGAACATTCTGTCGATTTGCTGAAAAAAGCTGGTGAGCTGGGGCTGTTAGGTGTCGATGTCCCGGAAGAGTATGGCGGTCTTGGATTGGATAAAATCAGTTCCTCATTGATTACTGAAAAGTTTTCCCGGGCAGGCGGATTTTCTGTAACACACGGAGCGCACGTAGGCATCGGTTCTCTTCCTATTGTATTTTTTGGTAATGAAGAACAAAAGCAAAAATATTTGCCGAAGCTTGCGACAGGTGAACTGATTGCAGCATACGCTTTAACCGAACCAGGCTCCGGTTCCGATGCTTTAGGTGCGAAGACTACTGCTAAACTAAATGAAGCTGGAACCCATTATGTTTTGAATGGTGAAAAACAATGGATTACAAACTCTGCTTTTGCTGATGTCTTCGTCGTATATGCAAAAATAGATGGAGATAAATTCACAGCATTTATTGTAGAAAGAGATTATCCAGGTGTATCTACAGGACCGGAAGAAAAGAAAATGGGGATCAAAAGTTCATCCACTCGAACGTTAGTGCTGGAAGATGCACAGGTGCCGGTTGAGAATGTGTTAGGAGACATCGGACGCGGGCATATTATCGCCTTTAATATCCTGAATGTCGGCCGTTATAAATTAGCTATTGGTGGCGTAGGTGGTTCCAAACGTGCTATCGAACTTGCCGTGAAATATGCTAATGAGCGAAAGCAGTTCCAGACACCTATTTCCAGCTTTTCGCTGATCCAGGAAAAACTGGCTTCCATGGCTGTAAACACCTACGCCAATGAAAGCTCTGTCTACCGTACTGTCGGGCTTTTTGAACAAAGCATGGGTAAACTTACGGATGAACAGTTGAAAGATGGTAAAGAAGTGGCAAAGGTTATTGCTGAATATGCGATCGAATGTTCATTAAATAAAGTATTCTGTACAGAATTACTGGACTTTACAGCGGATGAAGCGGTGCAAATTCATGGGGGCTACGGATTCATGCAGGAGTATGAAGTGGAGCGTATTTACCGTGATTCCAGAATTAACCGGATCTTTGAAGGAACGAATGAAATCAACCGGATGATTGTTCCTGGAACTTTGTTGAAGAAAGCAATGAAAGGCGAACTGCCACTGTTGCAAAAAGCCCAGTCCCTGCAAGAAGAATTAATGATGATGATGCCTGAAGATCCGGGCACAGAACCATTGGAGCAAGAAAAGTATTTGGTGAAAAATGCGAAAAAAATAGCTCTTGTGGCAGCTGGTCTAGCAGCTCAAAAATACGGAGAGAAATTAGAAAAAGAACAAGAGCTGCTTGTTAATATCGCGGACATCGTCGCTGAAATCTATAACATGGAATCAGCAGTACTGCGCACGGAGAAAGCAATGAATAAATCTCCTGAAAAAGCACAGCAAAAGTTACTGTACACACAAGTTTATGTCCAGGAAGCATTCAACCGTATTGAAGCTCATGCAAAAGAAACGTTAATTGCATCTGAATCGGGCGATACACTTCGTATGATGTTGGGGGCATTGAAGAAATTGACACGCCATACACCTTCCAATATCATCGCTAAGAAACGGGAGATTGCTGCCAATCTGATCAAAGAAGAGAAATATATCGTATAAAGATAGCTAACAGGGGGTCACACGTACGGATATAGCAAGGCCGGTTCATTGGGAAAGTGAACCGGCCTTGTTTTGTTTGGAAAGGTGACAGCCTTCTCGTTGAGTAATGAAAAAATTGGTGCTGCTTCCACTGTTTAATGAAATATTTTATCAGATTGTGATAGAATAAAAGCATGGTAAATAATAAGGGGGGAAAGAGCCAATGGCAGTAACCTTTTATTGGTACCCACAATGTGGAACATGCAAAAAAGCCAAGAAATGGATGGATGAAAACGGTGTCGAGTATGAAACTGTGCATATAGTTGAACATCCACCATCAGAGTCCCAACTGCAGGACTACATAACGAAAAGCGGTCTTCCTGCTAAAAAGTTTTTTAATACCAGCGGCAAGAAATATCGCGAACTTGGTATGAAGGACAAGCTTAAGGAAGCCAATGAACATGAAATGATAAAGTGGTTAGCTTCTGATGGAATGCTGATCAAACGGCCAATCGTAACAAATGGAAAAGATGTGACTGTAGGTTTTAAAGAAGCTGATTTCGAGAATACTTGGAAATAATGCTTCTAAAAATGAGCATATCACTGGCATAATAATTAGAAAGCTTTTATGTTAGTATTGCAGCTTATTTATAATAATTATAATTTGGAGGGGTTAGTCATGAGTTTGCCAAAAGAATTAAGTTATTCCGAAGAGCACGAATGGGTAAAAGTTGAAGGAGAAAAAGTTCGTATTGGTATTACAGACTTTGCACAATCTGAGCTTGGCGACA
The DNA here is from genome assembly GCF_900176565.1 of Thalassobacillus devorans. Classification (GTDB taxonomy): domain Bacteria; phylum Bacillota; class Bacilli; order Bacillales; family Halobacillaceae; genus Thalassobacillus; species Thalassobacillus devorans_A. The sequence continues at coordinate 171,554 of NZ_FXEH01000005.1, read as the reverse complement.
TCGTTTTCGTGGAATTACCAGAAGTAGGCGACGAGCTTGAAGCAGATGAGCCGTTCGGCAGTGTAGAATCTGTAAAGACTGTTTCTGAGCTTTATGCTCCAATCAGCGGTAAAGTCGTTGAAATTAATGAGGAATTGGAAGATTCTCCGGAATTTGTTAACGAATCTCCATATGAAAAAGCATGGATGGTTATTGTTGAGCCTACTGATAATTCAGAGATGGATGAACTGATGACAGCTGATCAATATGAAGAAATGATCACAGAAGACTAATTTTTTCAATAGGGGATACCCTAAGTTCAAGGGGTGACCTTATGGAAAAAATGAGTCAGTCTAAAAAAACTGCCAATACTACTGGCAGACAGCGCCAGCGTAAAACCAAAACCGCAAAACAAGAGGCGCCGAAGGTCCGTCGATATGTAGATTGTGATGGTGGCGGCTGGTGTTGAATAAACGTTAGATACCCACAGACCATGCTATCATGATAGCATGGTCTGTTTTACTAAAAGAACTGGGTGGGATCCCGATATGAACGATCAAAACCAAGTCCCAATTCTAATTGTAGAAGGGATTACAGATAAAAAACATATAAAGAAGATATTGGATGATCATGATCAGGTGGAAATCTTGTGTACGCATGGTACGCTTGGGGTAGAACGGATGGAGGAAATGATTCTCGATTATAATCTCGATGATCGCATTGTCTATATTCTGGTGGATGAGGATGATTCAGGTCATAAATTGAGGAAACAATTGACCCATGAACTGCCGCATGCTGAACATATATATGTGGACAAAGCTTATCGGGAAGTAGCAACAACTCCTGAACCCGAATTAGCTCGGGCACTCTTAAGCCAACATTTACACGTCAAACCGATTTACCTGATATGAAGGGTGGATAGGATGGAAGTACTAGAACTGACATCAGAAAAAGATTTTATTAAAAGTGATAGGAGTGCAATGATTTTTATTCATAGCCCATTTTGTGGGACTTGCCGCATGGCGAGAAAAATGCTTGATACGATTGAAACATTATGGCAGCAAGACCTGTTTTTTGATTTGAATGCATCGTTGCATCCCGGATTCATGCAGGAAAACCAAATTGAAGGTGTACCTTGTTTATTAATTATCTCCAAAGGCAAAGTGAAGGATAAGGTTTACGCTTTCCATTCCGTTCCTTACATGCAGAGGATCGTGTCTAAACACGTCAATTCCTAACATTATTTCCCGAGAAATAACGTTAAGAATAGCTTTGGTCTAATTTAAGAGTTTATTTTCAATTTAAATAAAGCAAAAAGCCGAAATTATATGTATTGCGGCTTTTTGCTTTGTTAGGAGCTGTTAATTCACTAACTCTCCAATTTTTTCAACTATTTCAAGAAACTCTGCCTTATCTCCGAACTTCGCAGAAATATTACCGTATTGATCAATAATAACGGTGGTTGGTACACCGCTGCATTGGTATTGGTCATAAGTTGCTCTGCCATCATCCACTAAAGTGGGCTGGGTCAGGAATTTTTCAGCGAATGCTCTTCCTGCATCGCCTTCTCTTTCCCGACCTGCAACATTAATAGTAAGAAGACGTATTTTGTCTGAGTCCATGGATCGGAATAACTGCTCTTTCATAGGCAAATCTCTGGAACAGTCTGGACACCAGGATACCCAAAAAGTAAGAACGATTACTTTTCCGAGATCATCTTGTAAATCATAGACGCCAGAATTGTTGATATAAGGCAATTGGAAAAGTGGCGCTTTCTCCATATAGAAACCTCCTCCGTATGCATAGAATTCTGTCATTATCCTACCATACAAAAGGAAGGCAACGCATATCAGAAGTAGTATTGCATGGTAAGAATACTTATTTGCCGGAATTAATCGAATTTTGTTGACAATAATTTCGCTCACATGCTACAATCTTTTTTGTGACACTTAAACGGATTAAAGTATTAAAATTAATCACATCTCTTATTAAGAGTGGTGGAGGGACTGGCCCGATGAAGCCCGGCAACCGTCAAGTTTTCCAATCTTGAAAAGGTGCCAATTCCTGCAGAGTTCATAAGCTCTGACAGATAAGAGAACGGAGCAGCTTGTTACCTAAGCGCCTTTCTGTTCTCTAAGCAGAAGGTGTTTTTTTATGCATAAAGTAAGTAATACTTTATGGAAATGTTGGAATTAAAGTCTTTCTAAGTAAGACTCGGAGACAAGCAGCATTTTCTTTGCTTTAAACCATCAGCAAGAAGTAGGAGGCAGCACAGAATGATTTCTATAAAAGATTTATCTAAAGTCTTTCACACGAAAGACCAGGATGTCACTGCGGTTGATCATCTCGATCTAAATATTGAAGCCGGGGAAATTTACGGTGTTATCGGATACAGTGGAGCTGGAAAAAGCACGTTCATCCGTTTATTAAATCGTCTGGAGGATCCCACAGGAGGCTCTATAACGATAGATGGGCAGGAAATAACTAGCATGAGCAAAAATAAGCTGCGGCTTGCCCGTCAGGAAATCGGGATGATATTTCAGCACTTCAATCTGCTTTGGTCTCGTACAGTCAGAGATAATATCGCTTTTCCGTTAGAGATAGCTGGTGTACCTAAAGATAAAAGACGAGCAAGAGTAATGGAATTGATCGAACTGGTAGGACTTAAAGGAAGAGAAAACGCATATCCTTCCCAACTAAGTGGCGGTCAAAAACAGCGTGTCGGTATCGCGAGGGCATTAGCGAATAACCCTAAGGTGCTTTTGTGTGATGAAGCAACTTCAGCACTTGATCCCGAGACGACCGATTCTATCCTGGATTTACTCGTGGATATCAATGAAAAATTAGGCTTAACGATCATTATGATTACCCACGAAATGCATGTAATCCGGAAAATTTGCCATCGCGTTGCAGTGATGGAAAATGGAAAGGTCGTGGAGGAGGGGGAGGTACTTGATGTGTTTCTTCACCCAGAGCAGGCAGTGACGAAGAAGTTCGTGGATCAAGTTATGGGTGATCCCGATCAGGAATACTCCTTAGCATTGATTCATGAGAAATACAGGTCAGGAAAAGTGTTACGTCTCCATTTTGTAGGCGAAAGTACAAACCAGGCCTTAATAAGCGAGCTGTCCAGAAAGTTCAATCTAGCTCTAAACATTTTGCATGGAAAAATCACACAGACTCAAAAAGGGGCGTATGGCACGCTATTTGTTCATGTAGAAGGTAATAAAGATGAAATTGAAAGAGCGCAGATCTATATCAAACAAACCTCTGTAGAAGTGGAGGTGATCCCTAATGTTGAGTAATTTATTTCCTAATGTGGAAGTAGAAGACATGGTAACAGCTACTTATGAGACCTTATATATGACCATCATCTCTGTAGCAGGCACCCTGGTGCTCGGTATCCTGCTGGGATTGGTCTTGTATTTATCCCGCCCAGGAGGTTTATGGGAAAATAAACTTCTAAATTGGGTAACGGCAGCATTCGTCAACGTATTCCGGGCAATACCTTTCATTATATTGATTTTATTGTTATTTCCATTTACAGACTTTTTGATGGGAACGATACGAGGTCCGAAAGCTGCAATACCAGCTTTGATTATCGGAGCAGCTCCTTTCTATGGAAGGTTAGTTGAAATAGCCTTGAAAGAAGTAGATAAAGGGGTGATTGAAGCTGCAAAATCAATGGGTGCTAAGACCTCAACTATCATTTCTAAAGTACTTTTGAAAGAATCTTTGCCCGCACTTGTTTCTGGTCTTACGGTTACAGCAATCGCACTGATTGGCTATACAGCTGTGGCAGGGGTTATCGGAGCTGGAGGTTTAGGCGATTTCGCATATTTCTATGGATTTCAGCGAAGTGACTTTGATGTTGTATTTGTATGTACCATATTGATTGTGCTGATCGTTTTCATTTTCCAATTCGTTGGTGACGCTGTTTCACGTTCGATTGATAAACGCTGAGTCTTTGTTTTGAAAGAATTTTTTTCAGTGAAGCGGATAAGGGAGCAAATCCCTTGCCATCACTACTAGTTACAAAAAATCAATTCATATAAAAAAGGAGAATTTACTATGAAAAAATGGTTAACTGGAATTTTAGCAGGATTATTAATCACAGTGTTAGCTGCTTGTGGCAGTTCAGATGATGGAGATCAGTCATCATCTTCTGATACAAAAGAACTGACAGTTGGAGCGACTTCTGTGCCTCATGCAGAAGTACTTCAAGAAGCAAAGCCTCTTTTAGAAGAAGAGGGAATTGAGCTGAAGATTGAAGAATACCAGGATTATGTACTCCCGAATAAAGACTTGGCTGAAGGTCGTATTGATGCGAACTACTTCCAGCATATCCCATACCTTGAGACGCAAATGGCTGATAATGATTACGACTTTGTCAACCTTGGCGGCATCCATATTGAGCCAATGGGTATTTATTCAAAAAATATTAAAAGCGTGGATGAGGTGCCAGAAGGAACAGATGTACTTTTAAGTCGTTCCGTAGCAGACCATGGCCGAATTCTTTCCTTATTAGAAAGAGAAGGACTGATCAAGCTTGATGAAAACGTAGAAAAAGTGGACGCTACTATCAAGGATATTGTAGAAAATCCGAAGAACCTTAAATTTGATGACGGCATTAATGCGGAACTATTGCCATCAAATTATGAAAGGGAAGAAAATGCACTGGTTGCTATTAATACCAACTATGCAATCGAAGCAGGATTGAACCCTAGTGAAGACGCTCTTATCCTTGAAGGTTCAGAGTCACCTTATGTCAACGTAATAGCTGCAAAAAGTGAAGACGAAGATTCAGAAGCTTTGCAGAAGCTTGTAGAAGTATTGCGTTCTGAAGAGATTCAAACATTTATGGAAGAAGAATACGAAGGTGCTGTCGTTCCTGTAGATGGCACGAAGTAATATGATAGAAGTATAAAATATACAAAGACTAGGCCTAAGAAGATAGCGGCAAGCCAAGTTTTTCTAACTGATGTCCTCCCAGGATAATTTGACTGTTATTGCTCATACTAGCATTAGCATGAATATCCTGGGAGGTTTTATATATGGAAGAAAATAAAATGACTTTTACTGAAGCATACTTGCAAGAATATAAGCACGGAATCGGTACATTTACGGAGAAGATGCCGGAAATCGCCCATCATTTTAATGCTTTTACAGAAGCTTGTTTTGAAGCAGGCGAATTGACAGAGAAAGAAAAACAATTGATTGCACTCGGTATTAGTGTGGTAGCTCAAGATGAATATTGTATGATTTATCATACAAAAGGATGCATTGACCAAGGAGCAAGTGAAAAGGAAATAATGGAAGCTTGTGGAGTCTCAGCAGCCTTTGGTGGAGGGGCCGCAATGAGCCAGGCAGTCACTTTGGTACAGGAAGCATATCAAGAGTTGCAAAATTTGCAACATTAAGTATAATTCGAGGATACCGAAGTATTATGGAGCAATTTTGACGATGTATGAATGGTACCCTGTTAATTGTTGTATGAAAATACATTTCCTATACAATTCCACTATTTTGGTTTAAATGCCTTTTGGTCTGGGTAATATACCTGTGCTACACTTAATAGCATACAAAAACCGAAAGGATTGATTTATTATTAACGACCAACTTAAGCTGAATTATACTTCCGAAATGGAGAAAGCTATGCAGCAATCTCACGGAATGGGCTATGCAGAATATAGCAATAAGTTAGATCAGCGGTTAAAAGTTGAACAACGTCGTCAAAAGGAATACGAAGAAAGCCGTAAGATAGTGGCTGAAGTAGATCGTCAATTGCATAAATAATAAATATGGAAAATCAGGTGATGAATCCACCTGATTTTTTTCTGTTTTTATCTATATAATAAGGAAGGTCCGTGTTATCCTAATAAAGTGGATTTTTTAAACCTAATGGTTTAGAAAGTCGATTCGTACAGTGAAAAAAGTTGATAACAGTTTCGAAATGATATAAGATTGTAATGAGAATAGATTGAGAATGGATATGTTCTTATTCAAAAAATGATTCACAATAGATATGGAGGTATTAGTTATGGCAGGATCTACTTTAGAAATTAAGAATCTTCACGTAGCGATTGAAGGTGAAGAAATTTTAAGAGGTGTCAACTTGACAATCAAGGGTGGAGAATTCCACGCAGTAATGGGGCCGAACGGTACAGGTAAGTCCACATTAGCATCTGCAGTCATGGGTCACCCGAAATATGAAATCACAGAGGGTGAAGTATATATTGATGGAAAAGACGTATTGGAAATGGAAGTAGACGAACGTGCGCAAGCTGGTCTCTTCCTGGCAATGCAGTACCCAAGCGAAATCAGCGGTGTGACGAACTCTGACTTCCTTCGTTCTTCTATTAATGCCCGTCGTGAGGAAGGCGATGAAATTTCCTTGATGAAATTCATTAAAGAAATGGACGGCACGATGGATCTCCTTGAGATGGATAAAAACATGGCACAACGTTACTTGAATGAAGGTTTCTCCGGCGGCGAGAAAAAGCGTAATGAAATTCTTCAATTGATGATGCTCAAGCCAGCAATTGCTATTCTTGATGAAATTGACTCTGGTTTGGATATCGATGCCCTGAAAGTTGTTTCTAAAGGTATCAACCAAATGCGTGATGAAAACTTCGGATGCCTGATCATCACTCACTATCAGCGCCTATTGAACTATATCGCTCCTGATAAAGTACACGTAATGATGCAAGGACGTATTGTGAAATCCGGTGGTCCTGAATTGGCACAGCGACTTGAAGAAGAAGGCTATGACTGGATCAAGCAAGAACTTGGAATCGAAGATGAAACTGTAGGTCAAAAAGCGTAATCAGATAGGAGGGATACCATGACAGTAGAAATCTCACTAGGATACGACAAAGAATATGTCACCAAATTTTCTGAAGGCTTGAACGAACCAGAATGGATGAAGACCCTTCGTCTGGATGCATTGCAGCAAGCGGAACGCCTGCCAATGCCAAAGCCTGACAAAACCAAAATCGATCGATGGAACTTTACAAAATTCACTCATGATCTACGTGGGGAAGAGTTAAGTTCTTTGGCTGATCTTCCAAATCAAATAAAAGACTTTGTCGATCAGAATAAAGAAGAACAAAACTTATTCATTCAGCGTGATCAACGTGTCGCTTTCGCCTCATTATCTCAATCATTGAAGGATAAAGGTGTAATCTTCACGGATATGAATACAGCTATGAGAGAGCATAGTGACCTTGTAGAAAAGTATTACATGAAAGATGGTATTCAAGTAGATGAGCATCGTCTCACTGCTTTGCATGCCGCTTTAATGAACGGTGGCGTATTCGTCTATGTTCCGGAGAACGTTCAAGTGGAAGAACCACTTCAAGCAATCTTTTGGCAGGAAGACCCGGAAGCAGCACTTTTCAATCATGTCATTGTTGTCGCGGATAAGAACAGTTCTGTCACTTATGTAGAGAATTATCTTTCTCAAAATAATGAGGAAGAAGAGGCAGTAACTAATATCCTTACAGAAGTTTTTGCTCATGATAATGCAAAAGTATCCTTTGGAGCGGTAGATAACCTGGGTGCCGGCACTACTACCTATGTGAACCGCCGAGGTGTTGCAGACCGTGATGCCAAAATAGAATGGGCTCTTGGCCAAATGAATGACGGCTATACGATCTCTGAAAACTACACGTACTTGATGGGTGAAAACTCTCTTGGAGATGCAAAAACAGTATCTGTAGGTCGCGGAAGTCAAAAGCAGAACTTTACGGCACGTATCGTCCATTATGGAAAAGCTTCTGAAGGTTATATCCTGCAGCATGGGGTTATGAAGGAGAAAGCAACGGCGATCTTTAATGGTATTGGTAAGATTGAACACGGTGCTTCAAAGTCAAACGCAGAGCAGGAATCACGTGTCCTGATGTTAAGCAAAGACGCGCGTGGTGACGCTAACCCAATTCTCCTAATCGATGAAGACGATGTTACTGCAGGTCACGCTGCTTCAGTGGGCCGTGTCGATCCAATGCAGTTGTTCTATTTGATGAGTCGGGGAATTACTCAAAAGGAAGCAGAACGACTAGTCATTCATGGATTCCTTGCTCCGGTTGTTAAGCAGCTTCCGATTAAAGCAGTGAAGGAGCAGCTGACCCAGGTTATTGAAAGGAAGGTAAATTGATGGATATTCAAGCTGTCCGTCAATCTTTTCCGATTTTGGATCAAGAGGTAAATGGACATCCACTTGTATATTTGGATTCATCTGCAACTTCACAGAAGCCGGCTTCTGTGATTGAAAAGTTAGATGAATATTATAGAGGTTATAACTCTAATGTCCATCGAGGTGTCCATACACTAGGTACGAAAGCTACCGATGAATATGAGGGAGCCCGTGAAAAGGTCAGAAGGTTTATTAATGCTAAAAGTACGCAGGAAGTCATATTCACTCGCGGTACAACGACAGCAATTAATACGGTAGCCACAAGCTATGGGCGTGCAAAGCTCGGGGAAGGTGATGAAATTGTCATTACCCCGATGGAACACCACAGTAACATCATTCCGTGGCAGCAGGTCGCAAAAGCTACTGGGGCTACTTTGAAATATATACCATTGCAGAAAGATGGTACCATCAGCCTGGAAGATGTTGAGGAAACGATAACCGGTAATACTAAAGTTGTAGCGGTCATGCATGTTTCCAATGTACTTGGTACAGTTAACCCAGTAAAAGAAATAACGGAAATCGCTCATCGTAATGAAGCCGTCATGCTCGTTGATGGTGCGCAAAGTGCACCTCACCTTAAAGTAGACGTACAGGATTTAGATTGTGATTTTTACGCTTTTTCGGGTCATAAAATGTGCGGACCAACCGGTATCGGCGTGCTTTATGGCAAGCGTGCCTTATTGAATGACATGGAACCATTTGAATTCGGCGGTGAGATGATTGATTTTGTTAATCTCTACGACTCCACATGGAAAGAACTTCCTTGGAAATTTGAAGGTGGGACACCGATAATCGGTGGTGCTATTGGCCTTGGAGCAGCGATCGACTTCATCAATGAAATTGGGTTGGAGGAAATTGAAGCTCATGAGCATAGGTTGGTCGATTATGCGATGAATCGTATGAGAGAAATAGATGGCCTCACTATTTATGGACCGGAAGAACGGGCGGGTCTTGTTACATTCAACCTGGATGATGTGCATCCCCATGATGTAGCAACCGTACTGGATGCGGAAGGAATTGCTGTTCGTGCAGGTCACCATTGTGCACAGCCACTGATGCGCTGGCTTGATGTATCAGCAACTGCCCGTGCCAGCTTTTATCTATATAATACCGAAGAAGATATTGATCGACTTGTCGAAGGATTACAAAAAACAAAGGAGTATTTTGGCGATGTCTTTTAACAACCTGGATACACTTTACAGACAAGTCATCATGGATCATTACAAAAATCCGCGAAACCGTGGAACGATTGAAGGAGACGACCACATGTCCATCGACATGAACAACCCTACTTGCGGTGACCGCATTCAGTTGCAGCTGCAAGTGGAAGATGGAATGGTCAAGGATGCTAAATTTGATGGAGAAGGCTGTTCCATCAGCATGTCTTCTGCTTCCATGATGACGCAAGCCGTCAAAGGAAAGCGTGTAGAAGATGCTTTGGCGATGTCAAAGGTCTTTTCAGATATGATGCAAGGAAAAGAAATTGATGAACAGGAGTTTGATTTAGGGGATATCGAAGCACTACAAGGTGTATCGAAATTCCCGGCTAGAATCAAATGTGCAACATTGGCATGGAAGGCTATGGAAAAAGGTGTTGACGAACAAGGACAGTCTTAGTCGCGGCATAACACCAAAAGGAGGTTTTTGATTATGGCCAAAAAGGCGCCAGAAATCGAAGATTATAAATATGGGTTCCATGAGAAGGATGTTTCGATTTTCCGTACTCAAAGAGGACTGACAAAAGAAGTAGTTGAGGAAATTTCCCGTTATAAAGAAGAGCCGGAATGGATGCTTGACTTCCGCTTGAAGTCATTGGAGCATTTTTATAAAATGCCAATGCCACAGTGGGGCGGCGACCTTGCCGAGCTTGATTTCGATGAAATCACTTATTATGTAAAGCCATCTGAGCGCTCTGAGCGTTCCTGGGATGAGGTTCCGGAAGAGATTAAAAATACGTTCGATAAACTGGGTATCCCAGAAGCAGAACAGAAGTACCTTGCTGGTGTATCCGCTCAGTATGAATCTGAAGTAGTTTACCACAACATGCAAGAAGATCTTGAGAAACAGGGAATCATCTTTAAAGATACAGATTCTGCTTTGAAAGAGGATGAAGAACTTTTCAGAGAATACTTCGGAAAAGTAATTCCTCCATCTGACAACAAATTTTCTGCATTGAACTCTGCAGTATGGTCCGGTGGATCTTTCATCTATGTACCAAAAGGCGTGAAAGTGGATACGCCACTACAAGCATATTTCCGAATCAATTCAGAAAACATGGGACAATTTGAGCGTACGTTGATCATCGTTGATGAAGATGCCTCTGTCCACTATGTAGAAGGTTGTACAGCGCCTGTCTATACAACAAACTCTCTGCACAGTGCAGTCGTTGAAATCTTTGTTAAGAAGAATGCTTACTGCCGTTACACTACCATCCAGAACTGGGCGAACAACGTCTACAATCTGGTTACGAAGCGTGCTACCGCTGATGCCAATGCAACAATGGAATGGGTTGACGGCAACCTTGGTTCCAAGCTGACAATGAAATACCCTGCAGTTATTCTGAAGGGCGAAGGTGCCCGTGGAATGACATTGTCAATCGCTTTGGCTGGTAAAGGCCAGCATCAGGATGCAGGTGCGAAAATGATTCACCTGGCACCTAATACGTCTTCTTCCATCGTTTCGAAGTCCATTTCAAAACATGGTGGTAAAGTAACGTATCGTGGGATCGTGCAATTCGGACGTAAAGCAGAAGGTGCACGTTCGAACGTTGAATGTGACACACTTATCATGGATAATCAGTCAACTTCTGATACCATCCCTTATAACGAAATCATGAACGAGAATATTTCGTTAGAGCACGAAGCGAAAGTATCTAAAGTGTCTGAAGAACAGCTCTTTTATCTGATGAGCCGTGGTATTTCTGAAGAAGAAGCGACAGAAATGATCGTCATGGGCTTCATCGAACCATTTACTAAAGAGCTTCCAATGGAGTATGCGGTTGAAATGAACCGTCTTATAAAATTCGAAATGGAAGGTTCCATCGGTTAATACCCAATAACCCTTGATATAACAGCGATTATATCAAGGGTTATTTTTATTGTTTTTGTTGCGTGCCGATTTCGTGCCGACCGAGAATTTTGAGATGTATTTTTAAGCTTAGTATATTTATACTTGGGATTAGGTTAACGTAAATATGTAAATTGAATCTTAAGCAAGTCCTCAGGGGTTTATAAGTTTTTGTAGAATTTATTACTTAAGGGGGGAATTTGTGCCTGTGGCGATTTTATGCTAAGAACATAACTTATATTGTTTTAATGCAGATGTCTCGAAACTGAGTCTTCCAGAAAAGGGCAGGATTGTGGAAGACTCAGTTTCGAGATAAACCAATTTAATAATTATTGGAAAATTTGATATAGTTAGATGTGTTCGTAATTGTTAATTTCAAGGAGTTGGTCAATATTGAGTACTAATCCAATTTATAATGATATAGGTAAAACCTATAACAGTACTAGAAAGGCAGACCCACGAATTACTCAAAGTATTGTTGAGGAACTAAATTTTAAAGCACCTGCTACGATATTGGATATTGGAGCCGGAACCGGAAATTACAGTTGTAGAATCGCAGAAAAAGGGTATTCTATAATTGCTATGGAGCCTTCATCAGTTATGAGAAATCAAGGTAAAGAACATGAGAATTTAACCTGGAAAGAAGGAATTGTAGAGGATATTCCTGTTTCAGATAACTCAGTAGATGGGATTGTTTGTACTCTAGCCTCTCACCATTTTAAAGACTTGAGGTTAGCTTTTAGAGAAATGAAAAGAGTTTTAAAGAGTGAAGGGAAAATAATAATCTTCACTTTAGATCCTCGGTTGTGCTCCGATGATTTTTGGATACTTGAGTATTTTAGTCCCATTCTAGAAGAAGCGTATGAGGTTCATCCGCCATTACATACTATTTCAAACTTACTAGAAGAAGAATTAGAGTCTGCTGTAAGAGTTAAGCCGTTTCCATTACCTAATGACTTAAAGGATCAGTTTTTCTTTTCGGGTTGGAACAAGCCAGAAATCTATCTTGAAGAAAGATTTAAAAATGGAACATCACCTCTTGCTAAAGGGGATCCTAGTTCAGTAAGTAGTTGCCTTAATAAGCTGAAAGAAGATCTAGATAGTGGGAAGTGGCACCTAAAGCATGGTGATTTATTACATCAAAAAAATTGTGAATGTGGGCACTTCTTCTTAATAGTCTAATTATCTGAACATTTATCTCAGTACTGAGTCTCTTAAATAATTGGGGGCAATTGCTGGATAATGTTTGTCACTCTTTGTCTCAATTATATAGGGGAAGGAGGTTTATTAAATGTCCTACAATTGGAATAATTCTTCTTCAGATATAAGGGATTTTGTTTTTAAATTAGTTAGTAAGACTAAACAAATCATCTATGATAACTTTATTGGTTTTTATCTTCACGGCTCACTAGCAATGGAGGGATTCAATCCCTATAAAAGTGATCTTGATGTAATAGTGGTCACAAATGAATCAATAACAATAGAGACCAAAAGGAAATTAGCAAATCTATACTTAAGTTATTCTGATGATCCTTATCCAATCGAAATTAGTTTCTTGAATAAAGAGCAATTAGATAATTGGAAACATCCTTCTTCCTTCGACTTTCACTATAGTGAACAATGGAGGTAGAGATATGAAACTGTAATTTCAAAAGAGCAATGTTTATATATCAATGAAGATATTAGCACTGACCCTGATTTAGCTGCACATATTTATATACTCAACCAACGGGGAATTTGTATTGATGGAGAACCAATACCTGAAATTTTCCCTATTATTTCGCAATCGGACTACTTCTCTTCCATCGAGGGGGATTATCAGGAATGTTTAGTAAATATAGAAGATAATCCAATTTATTGCTCGTTAAACATGCTGAGAGTATTTTTGTACGTTAAATCTGGGACTGTTACATCAAAGCAAGAAGCAGGTGAGTGGGGGATAGCTACATTCCCAGAGGGACTTAGCAACACCATTCAAAAAATATTGGACGGTTACAGAAGTGAAGAGGTTTCTTATAAATTTGACAAAAAAGAACTCTTTGGATTAAAAGACTACATCCATCAAAATGTACAGGAATTATTGTAGGAAGGGAATTAGAACCTAACTTATCTCAGTCCCGAATCTTCTGGATAAGGGCGCGATTGTTAAATAGTATTCTTAGTACATAGCATAGCCGTACTTAGCTTTTAAAATGGAGGCGTGAAATATGTCTGAAGAATTTTTATTTATCTTAGTTATAGTATCTATGGCTATATGGGTTACGGTGTCTAAAGAGGCTGTAAAACCTTCAAAAGAAATAAACCGGTGGAAAATGATAACATTACTGTCTGCTGGTTTTTTATCCACTTTATTTATAACCATTACGCTTTTTCAAAGCTTGATGTTATAGTTCCGTTAACGGGTGTGTTAGTTGAAGATCTGCTTCAATATATCGAAATCAAGTCTTCTGTTATAGAGGGGCGTTTGCTGAATAAAAACAACATTATTTAGCCGGAAACAAATGTATTAAGTAGGAGTGATTTCAAGTGAGACGAGTTGACGTAGCTTACGCCTTTATCTTTAATGAAATTGAACAGAAAGTTTTGATGGTGAAGAATAAAGGTAGTGGTTGGTCTCTTCCAGGCGGTGCTGTTGAAAAAGGTGAAACATTCGAACAAGCAGCAATGCGAGAAAGTAAGGAAGAAATAAATTTAACAATAAAAACTGAAAACATAGTCGCTGTAAATGAAGCGTTTTTTGAAAGTAAGGGCCATCATGCTCTATTCATTACTTACAAAGCGAAATTGTAGAAGGTGCTATACAAATAATACATAAAGATGAGATAGATGATATTAAGTGGCTGGATATAAATACCGCAAACCAACTAATGCCTTACCATGCTGGTGGGGTAGAGAGCTTGCTTAAATCGTCTGCTCCATATACCTTCCAAGGTTAAGAGTACTTTGGGGAATCTTAATATGAACGGGTGAAAGTATGGAAATCGAAGTTAAAAGTAATACAGAAAAACCAATAGAAGCAACTGAACTTAAAAGACTTTATAGTGAGGCAGGTTGGTGGGAAAACAGAAAAGAAGAGGATATAGAGAATATCTTAGAACACGCAATATTCGTTGGTGCGTGGAGTGGAGATTTTCTTATAGGCTTTGCAAGGGCGGTATCAGACGGAAAATTCAGGGCTTATATCGAAGATGTTGTATTACATACAGAATTTCAAAAGTCAGGTATTGGAACTGAAATTGTATCACGATTATTAAAAGAACTTTCTCACATTGATGTAATTAGCTTATTTTGTGAAGAGGATTTAATTCCATTTTATGAGAGAAATAAATTTAAATATAGTAAATCTCAGTTTGTAATGCACAAAAAATAAGGGATATCTAAGTCTCGAGTCTTCCGGATTAAAGATGATGGCTTTTTAAGGGGCTTTAATAAACTGTTAGTACATAACAGAAAGAAGGGTACAAAATGGAATTATTAACTCTAGTACTACTATTTGCTATTTTTTTTGCAATATATGACGCAATAAGTAAAGTCAACAAAAATATTGTTGAGCAGACCGAGGAATTAAAAAAGATACGTGAAGGTTTAAAAGAGAACAGTAAAAAGTAAGTTTATACTATGGAAGCAATGGGTGAGTTAGTTAAAGATCTATTGAAAAATATCTCGAAATCAAGTCTTCCGCAAAAGGGGGCAATTCATGAACAATGGTTTGTTCCCTTTCTAACTAAGTGGGCTAAAGTATTGAAGTAACGGAGCAGGAAAACACAAAATGGAACATTATCTATGAGTGTTAAAATGATACAGTTATGTCAGCAAAAAGGGGGATAATATGGTATTAAAAAATAAAAGAATCTTCTACATGCTATTTTTAGCACTTGTTCTTTTACTTTCGGGATGTAACGGTAATGAGAAGTCAGTTATAAATCATTTTTATTTATCAATGATGGGAGAAAGTGAAACCTGGAATTTAACTGGGTATGAAGTTGTGATAACACCAGAAAACTTTAAAGCAGGTAATGGAACCCTAAATATGAAAAATGAAAATGAATACATTGCAGACTCTATTCATTTTAAAACCCACGCCGTTATGAACGGTGAGGATATAGTAGTACATTCTGGTTCAGCATCTGGTGCAGAAATTGATATTGCAAATGAATCAACTGGAGCAATTGAAGGTGGAGAATATCTGAATGAGGATGGAAGCCCTATTACGTTGAAAGAAGTGAGCAATATTTACATGACTGTTGAATGGTGGGATGAAGGTAAGAGTGACAGTATGAAAGAAAGAATAAAGTTATATGACGAATCTTATAAAGAAAATACCTTTTTGGAGTAACGGGGGCGATAGTTGCATTCTGGCTCTCTCTTATTCAGCTTGCGGAGCACAATAGTATATAAGAGTCAATGATACGTTTTATATTCTCGCATAGTGGTCTTAGGGGGTGGTCAAGAATGTTTAGGAAATGGATTAGACATATTCTAAGAGCAGTTCCATTAGGAATTGGTGTAGCTACAATTGTATTGGTTATTCAAGGGTCTAATGAAGTAAGTAGCCCAATCACATTTCTATCAATTGGGATGATATGTTTAGCGATATTACATTATGAAGAAAAGTAATTAGTAAAGCTAACGGAAGCTTTAGATATACACATACTCGAATATATCTCGATATCAAGTCTTCCGGTATAGGGGGCGCGCGACAAGTTCTGCTATAAGCGCTTTCTGGCGTGAAAGGCAGGAAGTTTATTCGATTAAATTTCAACTGTACAACGGAGGATGGGAATGAAGGATCCATGTTTCCCGAAACCATCCCGTCAACACTCCTGCATGCGTTAAGACGGGCAGGTCTTAGGGTGTGAAGCACAGGTGGATTGGGCAGAACGAAGGCTAAAGCCATATCTAAGGTATGCCAACGGATATGCCTCACGGCTGAAAAACTAGATAGGATGAGAATCGTTCTTTGAGATAGGAACTGACGAACTTCCGAAGGTAAGGGTCTAAAGATTTCAATGTAGGGAAACCTGCAGGTCATCTTACGATGACGTGAGTGGTGTGGAGTAAAACTGCCCCCTCTGAAAGACGCTATACCGAACGATGGCGGTATCGAGCTCACAGGCTTACAGGAAGCATCTACGTCTAGTATGGATAGCTACGTTGTATGGTACTTGGAAAGCAAGGAACGTTGAATCAAGGGCTGTCACCCAAAACGGTTGCTATAAAGTTATACTGAAAAGCATTTGTCCTTGTGAGGGTAGGGGAATGACTGATGAAACTTCTATAATGGAAGGGGAGGAATAGCCCCAAGTCTAGAGTATGAAACGATTATTTTCCTAACGTGAATGGCACCGATCGGGTAGGAACGTGGGAACATCGCTCCAAAGGAGGGATGCCACAGTGTCAACGCTACGAAACTGGGATTACTATAATATGACGGAGACCTTTACGGATCTTCATGAAAAAGCGAGTCAGGGACATACATTTTCTCACCTATATGAAACCATCATATCGAGAGAAAACATCCTGCTCGCTTTTCGCATGATTAAAACCAATAAGGGATCAAAAACGCCGGGAACCGATGGGAAGACCATCGATGACATGAAAGAGCTATCCGAAAAAGATCTGGTAAATGAAGTCCGAACCAAACTTAGAAACTATCACCCGAAGAAAGTTCGAAGAGAATGGATTGAAAAAGAGAACGGCAAATGGAGACCTCTTGGGATTCCATGCATACTGGATCGAGTGATCCAACAATGCTTCAAACAAGTTCTTGAACCGATTGTAGAATCTCAATTCTTCAAACATAGCTACGGATTCAGACCTCTCCGGTCTGCTCATCATGCTATGGCAAGGATACAGTTTTTGATTAACCATAGTCAACTTCATTACGTGGTTGATGTAGATATTAAAAGTTTCTTTGATAACGTAAATCATCGTCTATTAAAGAAGCAACTCTGGAATATCGGCATCCAAGACCGAAAGGTATTGGCATGTATTTCTAAAATGATTACATCGGAAATTAATGGTGAAGGCGTGCCCGATAAAGGTTCACCACAAGGTGGAATTTTATCTCCCCTTCTTTCTAATGTCGTCTTAAATGACCTAGACCAATGGGTTGCGGACCAGTGGGAAGTATTTCCCCTGACGAAATCCTACAGTTCAGATGATGCCAGAAGGCGAGCGAGAAAACAAACGAATTTGAAACAAGGATATCTGGTCAGGTATGCTGATGATTTCAAAATTCTATGTCGGGATGGAAAGACAGCGCAACGGTGGTACCATGCGGTACGTCTGTACCTCAAAGAGCGTTTGAAGCTGGACATCTCACCAGAGAAATCTCAAATTGTAAACTTAAGAAAACGAGAATCGGAGTTCTTAGGGTTCACCATTCGTGCGAATAAAAAGGGCAAGAAACGAGTGGCCCATACTGGGGTCATTTCTTCAAAAAGAGAGAAAATCAAACAGGAAGCGAAAAAGCTCATTCGAAGAATGAAAGCTTCGCCTTCTGCTGAGAATATTCATCGTTACAATAGCTTTGTTCTAGGACTTCACCAATATTTTAAACGAGCGACTCATGTAAATCTTGTGTTCTCACGTCTTGCTTACGATCTTAAACCATTTCTAGTGAACCGTCTTCGACCGGTTGGAAAGCTAGAACATCCTTTTAAGCCACCGCCTTTTTATAGGAAAACCTTTAGCTTAGGAACGAAAACGATCAATATCAATGGTACGTATCTGTTTCCCATTGGCAATGTGAAAACATTCCATACGATGAACTTCAGTCCAAAGCTTTCGCTTTATACAAAGACAGGAAGAGAACAGATGTACAAAAGTCTCCGCCATGATATACAGAAAGAAATTGGACACTTAATGAAGCCTTCTTTACCGAATCGAAGTGTCGAATATCTGGATAATCGTATTAGTCGGTATAGTATGAAAATGGGGAAATGCGAAATTACAGGTGAACATCTTCACGCTTCAGATGTTCACTGTCACCACTATGTGCCAAAGAATCTTGGAGGAAGCGATCAATTTCAAAATCTCCGTATTCTTCATAAGGATATTCATCGACTTATCCATATAAAAGATATAGAGAAGATAAAGGTTTATCTTAAACAATTACCACAGAATCGATTGATCTTAGATAAAATCAATCAATACCGAAAGGTAAGTGGGGTGGAAAGGATCGTCGCATCCAGTCTCGAAGAGTAACATAGGAACTTATAATGTAGTACATACCTTTAGATGGAGCGCCGAATGCTGGGAAACTAGCACGTTCGGTGTGGAGCAGGGGAAAAGCCGGAGATAACCTCAAAAGCTTACCTATTGCTAACGATTATCCAATAAGGGTGTCGCTCCTTATTTTAGTATCGGGCAGGTTTGTGGAAGACTCAGTTTCGAGATATTAGGCGTTTTGAAACTAATTTGGATTAGTATCGTATGTGTGTAATAAGAGAAATGATTTTAGGAGGAATTAGATGGGAAATGAAACACCTGGAGAAAGAAGAGAAAGACTAAGACAAAAAGAGTTAAGCAATCCTTCAAGTAGTGGTCACGGAAGTAACCTTGCAGATTTAGTTGGTGGCTTAGGCTGGAAGGGAACTGGTATATTTATTTTCCAAATAGTAGCTGGGTTTATAATTTATTCCTTATTTTTTCGATAAGAGTCATATGGTAAAACAATAAGATATACCTCGGATTCAAGTCTTCCTGCAACGGGGTCTTTAATAAAAGAGGTGGGAGATTAGAAATGAGGACGTTATTAGAACTTTTGTGTACTTATACGTATATGGTTAGGGGGTGTTTAGAAAGTGAAATGGTTAGTACTTCAAATCCTGACAGTGGGTGTTATAGGAGTATTGATGGCAACTTTAGAATTGGTTGCTGTTAGCAGACTGGTAAGCTCTTCGACTGGTTGGACCCCCGTGAATAATGTTTACATCACATTTAGTATCGTAACAGCAGTTTTATCTTGCATCTATTTAATATTTTTGTTTGAGGCAAAAAAGAGAAACAATATTTTTGAACGATCCTTTTGGAGTTTGATGCCCAAAATTAGTATCTCAGTAGGTGTTTTATCCGTAATTCTATTCTTGGTGGGTGGAACTATTGGACCCATTATGAGCTGGATTGAACAGTGGAGGTCACTCCTATATTTCTTCCTTATATATTTTCTCTTTTTAATATTCCTATTTATTTTTTCGATTGAGCACAAAAAACAAAGAAATAACAATCGTATTAACAAAAGCATACATATTTCCTTTATATGGACTGTAGTGTTGTTTTTTGGCATATTTTTTCTTTTTTAAAACAAATGTTTGGATATTGTATTCTGAAATAAGAGGACATTACAATAATTAAGAGTTAATGATCATTTTTGCATAACACCTAATTAAACTAACGGGGGCAAATCAGGAATAACGGTTTGGACCTTTTTTTATGAACTAACGACCAGGTTAGTGCAGAAAGAATAGTTGTTAATTAACTGTTAATAATACGCCTAAATATAATTTTAGGGTGGTATTATATGGAGAAATGTATATCTCTTTTATTAATCATTTTCAGTACTTTCTTTTGGGGAGGGAACCATGGAACAGTAAATGCAAATTCTAACGATAAACCTAAACCCATAGAGGAATTCTATCCTGAATATGGCGGGTATACAACGGCTGAAGAAGCTATAAAAGAATTTGAAGAACATTATAACCGAGACTTAAAGTTGCCACTTAGAATTCCACCTATAACTTTTACTCATTATTTGGGAAGATTTAGTGATTTAGATGGCGACATAAATGATTCTTTAGAACTGACGTTCATAAGTGAGGAATCACCTGGAAATCATTACAAAATAGACGTTCGACCTATCGAGCATAAAATTCAAATCCCAGATAAGTATATTGTTAAAAAGGTTAACCTAAAGAACGGGAATAAAGCAGTCTATATGAAGTTTAGTAGAGGGCCTTATGCATTAGTTTTTGAGAGGGATGATTGGCAATACATGTTTAGTATTGATAAAAGGGCTTCTGATAAGGTCAATGCTGAAGTATTAGTTAAAATAGCTAACTCAATTGATTATCCTAGTAAGAAGAAAAGTCCATTTCAATAATAGTATTTGCTTAATTAAGTTAATGGGTAACTAAAGTAAAAGAGGACCTAAACAGGTGCGTTATTGAAAATCAATTCAAATATATCTCGAAATCAAGTCTTCCGTAAATGGGGGCTTTACTATTAAAGAGGAAAGGATATTTCAATGAATTTCAGTTTTGTGAAGTTTGAAGTGTTATTACCAGAAGAATACATTGTACCTTTACGTGACCAATTGAACAAAAATAAAGTATTAACTGTTGGAGAGTATGATCATGTAGTTTCTTATACTGAGACCAAAGGGTATTGGAGGCCCCTAGAATCTTCAGAACCTTATTCAGGTGAAAAGAATAAAGTAACATTTGGATCAGAGTGCAAAATGGAATTTAAGTCGCCTTACAAGAGAATAGAGGAGATAAGAAATATTATTAAAAATATTCATCCATATGAGGAACCTGTAATTAATGTCGTGCCATTAATTACGTAGCTTTTAGAATGATTTTTTGATATCGAGTTTTAAAGTATAGGGGGCTTATCTGGAGTAAAGATAAGTCTCTTTTTAGTGAAAAAGGATTGAGTTCCTGAAGATGATTTGAAATAATTGGAATTATGTATAGGGTGACTTTATCAATAAATACACTACCATCAATTAAGGAGGTACTATGAAGAAAACATTATTAGCTATATCAGCAATTGTTAACCTACTTTACTTAATAAACGTGCTTGTTGATTTCGGTATCAGGCTGTCCAGTGTAATGAATGTTGTCTTGGGGTTGATATTTGTAGTAAGTATTTTGGGGTCATTATTTTTCCTAATACAATCTAAAAAAAATTCGGGCTATCACCCTTATCTCTCACTTACGGTGCTTACATTAAGTATAGCTTCCTTTGGATGGTTTACTTTTATAAATTATTTATCATTAATAATGGAAGTGTAAAGTCTCTTATAAGGTCGATATCTTGAAATCGAGTCTTCATGTAACGGGGGCAATAGCGGCATACTAGCCATCTCTTATTGTGCTAACGAGGCAGTAATGTGGAATAAAAAGATTTAATGTCAAGGAAGGGATTTTGTGATGGAAATAGTTTTGAAAGATAAAGAAAAAGCGTTTATTCGCCCATATGAAGACAAAGATTTCAATAATATTCAAGATTTAAACAAAGAAGAAGGATGGCTGAATTTAGTGGAGAATCATTTGAACACAAAAGAAGCGTGGGAAAATTCAAATGTAGCCTTCGTTGTTGAAACAGAGGGGCGAGGATTAGTTGGTTATGTAAGAGGATTAACTGACACTCGTGTTAGCCTATTTATTTGTGAATTGCTAATAGATAAGCAGTATAGGGGGTTAGGGTTAGGAAAACAAATTATTCACTATTTACATAATATACATCCGAACACAAGAATTGAATTACTTGCTAATAGTTCATCTCGTTCATTTTATGAAGGATTTGGTTTTCGTACCTTTTATGGATTCAGGAAAACAAGAAAATAATAATGTTTCTTATAGGGCTAATGTGGAGGTTAGTTGAATATCTGCTTCAATATCTCAAAATCAAGTCTTCCGTAATAGGGGGCTAATCAGGAATAGGCTTCATTTGTGACTGCTAAACTAAAGTAGACAGTTTCCGCTAGATTAGAAGAAACACTTATTTACCCAAATATACCAGTAAAATATACAGCTCTCCCATTGTATGATATTTAAGATTATACAGACATCAATGGAGGGCTCAGAAAAGGTGGATAAGTGGGAAATGTATATGGAGATTCAACAGTTAATTAAGCAAGGATTTAGTAAATCGAAGGTGGCGGAAAAGTTAGGGGTTTCAAGATCAACGGTATATCGCAACCTGCAGAAGTCTCCTTCGGAGATGGCTGAATGGGTAGAAAGAATAAAAACGAGAGAGAAAAAGTTAGATCCTTACAAAGCGTTAATTTTATCCTGGCTGAGAGAACATCCTGATATGTCGGCAGCACAAGTGCAAGATTGGTTACAGGAAAGGTATGAATCACTGGAGATTGGCGAGAGCACGGTTCGTGCCTACGTTAGAGAATTACGTACTGAATATAGAATAGAGAAAGAGACTCTACCACGGAATTATGAAGCTATTCCTGACCAGCCAATGGGAGAACAAATGCAGGTTGATTTTGGTCATACAAAACAAAGAACACCTGACAATCAAGAGGTGAAGCTGAGCTTTATCGCATTTGTTTTGTCTAACTCGAGATACAAATATAAAAAATGGTTAGACAGACCTTTCACTACCCAGGATGTGATGGAAGCACATGAAGATGCATTTCGGTGGTATGGCGGAATCCCAAGAGAAATCGTTTATGATCAGGATAATTTAATCGTGGTCAGTGAAAATGGCGGGGATCTTATCTTAACGAAAGAGTTTCAACACTATAAGGAAACCAGGCGTTTAAACCTTAGGGTTTGTAGAAAAGCTGACCCGGAAAGTAAAGGGAAAATTGAAAATGTGGTTGGCTTTATCAAGCATAACTTTGCAAGACATAGAGTGTTTCACAACATTGATTCCTGGAATGAGCAGGGTTGGCAGTGGCTAAACCGGACAGGGAACTATAAAATCCATAACACAACAAAAAAAAGACCGGCCGAAGTGTTCTCCTTGGAAAAGCAACACTTAAGACCAGTCGCAGAAAAATTAACTATCAAAAACAATTATGAAAATAGTATAACAAGAAGCGTCCATAAGGACAATACAATTCGTTATTTGTCGAATCGGTATTCTCTTCCACTTGGAACATTCCATAAATATGATACCGTCGGTATCAAGGAAACGGAAGACAAACAACTATTCATCTATATTACCGATACAGGAGAATTGATTGCAAAACACACTATTCCTGAAGGAAAAGGCCAATTAGTAAAGGATAGAAGCCATTCGCGCGATCGAACAAAAGGCATCAATGCATTTATGGATACGGTTGCGAAACGGTTTGAAGAGGTAGATTCCGCATACGACTATCTTAATATCATCCGGCAAAACTACCCTCGGTATATTAGAGATCAGTTGCAGATTATTTTAAAGCAGACAAAGGAGAACAATGGGGCAATCTTATCAGCAGCACTGAAAGAATGTGTGAAAAGAAATCTTTATAGTGCGACAGATTTTAGCGATATCGTTTCATACATCAAACGACAACGCCAAGTTGATGATACAGTAACCGATAACGCCCGGGCTGTATCATCTATAAATAAGATTTCAGGCTGGCTCATGGATACGGAAGCCCAAAAGAGAACAGTAAATGCCTATACTGAAATATTGGAGGGTGAGTCTAATTGAGTCAGCTGAATCAATTACAAGATTTGATGAAAACCCTCCGCCTGACCGAAACAGCTAACCATCTTCCTACACTCATAAGAGAAGCTGAGCAAAAGGACGCATCCTTTACTCAGTTTCTCCTGGATGTAGCAACCTATGAACAAAAGCGCAGAGAAGAAAAGCTATTAGAGAAACGGTTTAAATGGGCGACGTTCCCGTTTTTCAGCACTTTGGAAGAATACGATTTAAAAGAACAGAAATCATTAAGTTCGAAGAAACTAAATCAGTTAAAGGACTTAACGTGGATGGAGCAGCTATATAATATTATTTTCCTTGGCCCGCCAGGCGTCGGCAAAACCCACCTATCGATTGGGCTGGGCATTGAGGCTCTCAACCAAGGATATAAAGTGATTTTTACTACGATGGGTGATCTCATTCATGTATTAAAGACTGAAGAAATCACAAGGAAATCGAAAACAAGAATGAAGAGAATACGAGAAGCAGATCTAGTTATCATTGACGATTTAATGTTTATGGCAATGGACAAACAGGAAGCCAATATGTTTTTTCATTTGATCAATGATTTATACAATCAAACATCGATTATATTAACGTCCAATAAAGGTCCTAAAGAATGGGGGGAATTATTAGGAGATCAGGCAATTACAACTGCGATTCTAGATCGTATATTGCATCGAGTGGAAATCATTCATTTAAATGAAGACAGTTGGCGAATGAAGCATCGAAAAACCATATTTGGGCAGCAAAGTGTTTCAAATTAATAAGCAGAAATTGTGTCATTTTACTTGACGGTCACATCATTCCCAAAATGATCAAGGACTCCGCTACTATAATAAGCGGAGTCCTTAATAGGGTTGGTCATTTTCTACACATTCTCACAAAACTGGTTGAAAAGTAAGAATATTAGATAATTATAAATTGTAGTACAATACTGATTTAATGTAAACACGCTTTACAGGAATAAAGAATAATTAAAGTATCTTGATTTTATGTCTTCCACTATGTGGGTCTTTTTGGGAATGAATATTAACTATAGAGGGCCCTTCTGTAGGTCCTCTTTATGATTTTAAAGAATTTTTAAATACGTAACTCACTCTTTTATATCCCATTTTTTCTTCATAGAACTTATGAGCTTTCTCCCTTTGTAATCCTGAAGATAATGCTACGCAATCGTAATGATTTTCAATTGCCCAGTCATGTACATATGTAAGAAGTTTCTCCCCATATCCGTTTGATCGAATATTAGAGTCTGTAACTAAGTCGCAAACCCAAATAAATCTACCATAATAGAGCGTAACCATAGGCATAAACCCAACAACTGAAACGATAGTATTTCCTTGATAGAGAGCATACATTTGATAATCTTCTTTTTGATGGGCGTCTCTAACAATGTCTAAAAAAGTCTCTTCGTTATGTTGTGTACGTAATTGTTTCATTATCGGAAAAGCTTCTAACCATTCATCTTCTGTTATTAACTGCTTAATTTTCTCCAATTCTGTTTCCTCCTTATTGAACTTGTAATAAAATCATTATATTGATCTACTGAACTCAACAAAAGTATCAGATTAATAATAACTGAAGGGGTCAGTCCTTAAGGGAGGATAAAAAAAATGCTTGAAATTACACCGCTACTAGATCGGACCAGTAAAGAGCCGTTATTTGTGCAATTATTGAGCTATATAAAAAAACAGATTCAAATAGAAAAGATTAGGCCAGGTGATAAACTCCCATCTAAAAGGAAACTCGCAAATCATTTAGGAGTTAGTCTGAATACAGTGGAGAATGCATATCAGCAACTTAATGCGGAAGGTTATGTTCAGAGTATACCTAGAGAAGGTTTTTTCGTGGCAGATATAGATGAAGATTGGTTTAATATCAGACCAGTCAAGAGAAAGGAAATGGAGAGAAAGACTTCTAACAAAAAGGATATGTACAAATATGACTTCAACCATGGAAAAGTTGAATTAGATCAATTTCCTTATTCTGTTTGGAAAAGGTTAACCTTGGAGTCTATAGATAAACAACAAAAGGAAGTGTTTTTAAATGGGGATCCAAAAGGAGAATGGTCGCTAAGAAATGAAATAGCTAATTACTTATTTCAATCAAGGGGTGTGAAGTGCTCTCCAGCGCAAATCGTTATAGGAGCAGGAACCCAGTATTTATTACACCTTTTAACGATGATGTTAGATCCTAGTTATGTCTATGCCATGGAAGACCCAGGGTTTCACAGAACCCGAAGAGTTTTAGAGGATAAAGGGCATCTTATTCGGCCGATTCCTTTAAATAAAAACGGTATATGTATAGATACCTTAAGGGCTTCTGATGCGACTATCACTTATGTCACTCCATCACATCAATTCCCAACCGGGATTATTATGCCAATAAAACGAAGAATAGAATTGTTGAAATGGGCAAATGAAGTGAATGGTTATATTATAGAAGATGATTATGATGGAGAGTTCAGGTATAAAGGTAAACCTATCCCATCTTTACAAGGTTTGGATAACTGGGATAGAGTTATCTACCTTGGCACATTTTCCAAATCATTAATTCCTTCCATAAGAGTTAGCTATATGATTTTACCTGAACATTTACTTGGCAACTATGAAAATAAACTCAGTGTTTATAAGCAGACAGTTTCTAAGTTACATCAAGATACTCTTCAGAAGTTCATGAAAAATGGGCACTGGGAGACACACTTAAATAAAATGAGGCGGCTGTATCGTAGAAAACAAGAAGTATTGATTTCCTCAATAAATGAATATTTGAAAGATAATTTTGAAGTAATTGGCGAACAATCGGGCCTTCATATTTTGTTGAGCGATTATAGAAGAAGGTCAGAACAAAATTTAATTCAAATGGCAAAGGAACATTCTGTTAAAGTGTATCCTACCTCTATTTACTATAATGCTCCACATAAAATAAATGAGCATAGCATATTAATAGGCTTTGGCGGAATTAACATAGAAAACATCCATGAAGGTGTTCGTCAATTATCAAAAGCCTGGTTAGATTAACATTTTATCTTGAATTCGAGTCTTCCGCATAAGGGGGCGATAGCTGCACAGTGGCTATCGCTTATTTTGCTAACGGAGCAGGTAGTGAACCTTTTGGAAGTTAATTAAATACAATAATAGTTTTGAGGAGATGAAGAATTTGAAAATAGAAATCGAAGTTCAAGCATTTGGAGAGGTTGAAGTCCAAGGTACGGCAGATGCTCATAAAGGTGTTGAATTAATGGAGGTACATAACCTTTCTAAAGATACAACATTAGGAGAAGTAGAAAATCTGTTATCAAGGCTATTTCAAGAAGTAGAAAATGGATATAAGAACCCAGAACAAAATGCGGGGAAAATTACGATACGATGCAAAAAGGAAAATGGTGAAATTGTATATTTAGGATAAAAGAATTGTTGAGAGAAAGAGTACTAAAGTAAGCGCATCTTTAGATTATATCTCGAATTCAAGTTTTGATGAAAAGGGGGCAATTCTTAAGTAAGGTTTAATACGGTTGAAAAAATTATTGTGATAATAAGAAAGACCCCACATTATAGGTGGAGTCCTTAAACCGAATATGGTCATTTTCTACAGCTTCTCACTAAATTGGTTGAAAAAGTGAGAAGTTTAGGTCATCACAAATTGTAATACAATAAATCTTTAGTGTAAACGTGCTTTAAACTATTAAAGAGTTGTTGGTGTTATCTTGATTTCAAGTATCCAAGATAAGTGGGCATTTCAGAAAAGTTAGTTAAATTGAGATGTTGAAACTGCTTTTGTTAAAGAGCAAAATATTTTACAAAAAAATGATTTTATGCTATAATTTACAATTATATTATCAAGGTATATAATGGGGTTCTCCTGGCCGGGGGAATCCCATTTTTGTTTTAAGGAGTGTGTTTCCGTGAAAGAACATGAGTCTAGTCTTACCTCATTAATTTCTGCTTTTGGTAAAGCTTATCATAGTTGTTTTGACTCGCCTAAAATTTTTAATGACTATGTGGCCAAGGATTTAATTACACAAGGTGAATTTAATGACATAAAGAAGAACATGGTATATGGTGTCCAATTTTTCAACACAGATATAGCTCAGAAATTAAAAGGAAACACAGAAGAAATATTAAAATGGATAACTCAAGTTCAGCTTTCTCCAACACCTCTAGCTCGTGCTGCTTATTCAGAAAAAGTATTACTAAATGAAGTTGATCTTGGAGTAGAACAATATGTCATCCTTGGGGCAGGGCTAGATACATTTTGCTATCGATATCCTGAATTGGAAATTGTTCTAGAGATATTTGAAATTGATCACCCATCTACGCAAGAATTTAAAAAGAAAAGGTTGAAAGAAGCTAATATTAACATTCCAAGTAATCTTCAGTTTATTGCAATGGATTTCACTAGAATGTTTTCTGATCAAAACCTAATAAAACAAGGGTTTGATGTTAATAAAAAGACTTTTTTTAGCCTTTTAGGAGTTTCTTATTATTTAACTAGAGAAGAAATCTCAAACTTAATGGCTCATTTATTTAACGAAGTTTCACCGGGTAGCTCAATTGTTTTTGATTATGGAGACGAAACTTTATTTACTGAAAAGGGTCACTTTAATAGAGTGGAAAATATGGTTAAAATGGCTGCTGCAAGTGGGGAACCAATGAAATCATGTTTTTCTTATCAGGAACTGGAGAAAATACTAGAAACATTTGGCTTACTTATCTATGAACATCTTACACCGAGTAATATAAATGAACTGTATTTTAGTAATAGAAATGACTACTTAACAGCTTTTGAAACCATTCATTATGTTCATGCTGTAAAACAGTGATACCCACATGTTAATCAGGTAATAAATCTTGATATCGAGTCTTCCGTTAAAGGGGGCGCGCGACAAGTTCTGCTATAAGCGCTTTTCAGCGCGAAAGGCAAAAGGTTTATATGATTAAATCTTAACTGTACAACGGAGGATGGGAATGAAGGATCCATGTTTCCAGAAACCATCCCGTCAACACTCCTGCATGCGTTAAGACGGACAGGTCTTAGGGTGTGAAGCGCAGGTAGATTAGGCAGAACGAAGGCTGAAGCCATAAACAAGGTATGCCGACCGATATGCCTCACGGCTGAAAAACTAGATAGGATGAGAATCGTTCTTTGAGATAGGAACTGACGAACTTCCGAAGGTAAGGGTCTAAATTTACAAACGTATTGATTGTTTGTATATGGTTCTATGTTTATTTATCTAGGTATAGAGTGGCCCTCTTAGTTATTCCAAATAAAGGGAGGGCCTCTAACTATACGATTAGAATCTGGTTTTAGCACTATTCACTTGGGGGTTGCACTCGATGGTCCCTTATTTGTTGTGAAAGAGTGTCTATCGAATACTCAATGA
This sequence comes from Thalassobacillus devorans, assembly GCF_900176565.1. Taxonomy (GTDB): domain Bacteria; phylum Bacillota; class Bacilli; order Bacillales; family Halobacillaceae; genus Thalassobacillus; species Thalassobacillus devorans_A. The sequence goes on along the minus strand of NZ_FXEH01000005.1, from coordinate 142,548 downwards.
TGATGGATATTATATTGTTCAGGACCGTACCCCTGATGATTGTCTACTAAAAGGCAACGATAATCATATAAGAGGATATCTTTTTGAATTATTTCCAAGATTAATCGATAAAGAGGTAAGTCGCCGGTATTCTAGTCATTTCGTATTGGAGACTTTGAAGAAAGTTGGATTTAGAAAAATTGAGGAAGGAAGTTAAGTTGTGGGAAACAAGAAAAGTGTACCACACCAAAGATCAATTACTAAAAGATTTAAGTGAGCGAACCGGAAGAAGTATTTTACATGAACTAGATGATAATGAATTAAGGATATTTATTAATCATGTAGATAAGTCACTTTCAAGTAATAAGAGCATAATTGAAGAAGATAGATGGACAATTTGGAGAGCGGTTAAATAATTAAAAGATCTCCCGATTTCAAGAATAAAAGGGTCATTTCTCCGTAAGCGGTTATCTCTTTACTAAACAGTAGTGAAGGATCGTAGTAATCTTATATGAAATTATTGGAGGTATTTTCATTGATTAAAGGTCTTTACGAAGCACATTTGCCAGTAAGTGATTTAACAAAGTCGGTTGAATTTTATGAAGGACTTGGTTTGGAGTTTGATCATAAAGTGGAAGATAGATTAGCATTTTTATGGATTGTAAAAGACCAGAGTTGGCTTGGATTATGGCACACCGATAAAGTTGAGGTGGAGTATCATCCTTCGCTTAGACATATAGCTTTTGAAGTATCATTAGATGGGTTAAAGAACTCGGTTAATTGGCTAACAAATAAAGGTTATAAACCGAGAAAAGCTTTTGGTTTTGAGCCTTCTGAACCGTTTGTGATGCCTAACCCTAATGGAGGTTTTGGACATGCAAAGATACATTTTAATGATCCAGATGGAAATAGTTTAGAGTTCATCTGCAAGATTGGTAATCCTAACAATTTGACAGAGAGAATGTATTTAAGTGAATGGGAACAATTAAATGGATTAACAAAGTAGTATACAACCTCTATTTAACAAACGAGGCCTAGAGAAAAAGATAATATAAGGATATCTTGATTTCGAGTCTTCAACAAACGGGGGCGCGCGACAAGTTCTGCTATAAGCGCTTTTCAGCGTGAAAGGCAGGAAGTTTATTTGATTAAATTTCAACTGTACAACGGAGGATGGGAATGAAGGATCCATGTTTCCTGAAACCATCCCGTCAATACTCCTGCATGCGTTAAGACGGGCAGGTCTTAGGGTGTGGAGCACAGGTAGATTAGGCAGAACGAAGGCTGAAGCCATAAAGGTATGCCGACGGATAGGCCTCACGGCTGAAAAACTAGATAAGGTGAGAATCGTTCTTTGAGATAGGGACTGACGAACTTCCGAAGGTAAGGGTCTAAAGTTTCGAACGTAAGGAAACTTACGTGTCATCTTACGATGACGTGAGTGGTGTGGAGTAAAACTGCCCCCTCTGAAAGACACTATACCGAACGATGGCGGTATCGAGCTCACAGGCTTACAGGAAGCACCTAGGTCTAGTATGGATAGCTACGTTTGTATGGTACTTGGAAAGCAAGGGACGTTGAATCAAGGGCTGCCACCCGAAACGGTTGCCATAAGGCATAAGCTGAAAGGCATTTATCTTTGTGAGGGTAGGGGTATGACCGAAGAATCTTCTGTAATGGAAAGGGAGGAACAGCCCCAAGTCTAGCGAATGGAACGATGGTTTTACAAGCGTGCATTGCACCGATCGGGTAGGAAAGTGGGGACATCACTCAGAGAAGGGGAGATGCCACAGTGCAAGCTTTCGAGCAAGAGGTTTTCCGTCATAGACTTCTTTGCTTGAAGGTAACGAGTAACTTATCATCATAGTACATATCGTTAGATGGAGCGCCGGATGCTGGGAAACTAGCACGTCCTTGGTGTGGAGCAGGGGAAAAGCTGGAGATACCGTCAAAGGCTTACCTATTGCTAACGATTGTTTAATAGTGGAATAACTTTTTTTCTTAAGAATAGTTAATGTGAGTTATCTCGAAATAAGGGAGTTGATCTTCCTGGTAGTATTAGCTGAAGTATTACGTGCAATTTCTTTTACAATACTCGCTGTGACTTCAATTTTTTATGGTGCGCAATTGGCAAAAACTAAAAAACAAAGGAAACTTTCAACTTTTGAATTTATCATGTACATAGCCATTGGAATAGCAATGATACTCTTTGCAGTCAGTTTATTGCTTTTTACATTTGCTATTTGACTCATTTGTTTATCTCAGGATCTATCTTGAAGCTGAGTTTTATTGAAAGGGAAGCGACAGCTGAATGGTGCGTGTCCCTTATTGGCTATCGGAGCAGAAGAGGTTGCTGATCCTTTTAGTACAATAAAAATAAACATAATGATTATTTATATTAACACTTAGCAAAGGGGAGTTATTGTGGTGCCTAAAGCTGCTATTCTTGTAATACTAATATCTCTGCTATTAGGTGCGTTAGGTTACTTCTTATTTATAAATGTGTTTATTCCTAATATGATGTGACTTTGAAGGCCTTGTTGTAGTACGAGGAAGATAACTGATATATGGGTGATTTAGCCTTCCCTTACTCATTTACGGGGTAGAAGGAATTTATTGTTGAAAGGGGAATAAACGTGGTGATTAAGGTGGTACTTCTAACTCTTCTTCTATGAAAGAAAAGATGTTTTATTCTTCTTTTTTTGAAGACGAAGAAACTTTGCATGATGTTGCTAAATTGTATTGTCGTACTTTTATTGGTAATGAACATTCTAATTCAGAATTAAGAAGCTGCAGAAGAGAATATTCAAAAACATTCTAAATTTGAAGGATTTATTGGTTTAAAAGCAACCAATTTAAAAGGGGAATTGATAGTTTTTCTTATGGGTATAAGAGTCTGCCAGGTTAATTTTACAGAGGTAAATTAGAAAAACAGTTAAATTCTAACGAAGTTGATCACTGGTTAAGTAATTGTTTAGAATTTGTAGAATTAGCTATTGATCCATTACATAAAAGGAAGGGCATCGGAAGCTCACTCCATAATAAGATGCTTGATAGAGTTCCATATTCTACTTCTGTTCTGACCACAGCTATAGATAACAAACCAGCTATAAACCTTTATAAAGGCAAGGGTTGGAAAGTAATCAAAGAAAATGCCCCTGTTATTTCGTTGGATAATCTACAAGTTATTCTAGGAATAGATATTAGGAATTTTTCAACTTATAGAAAGAAAATTGATAAATTTCCTGCTCCTACCTTTTGTTTATGGCAATCTAATAACGTAAGGTTTGGCAGCTAATTTATGTAGTATCTGAACATAAAAAAAGTCACTTGCCAATCACTCCCAATAACTTTAAACTCCTCGTTGGACCAACAACGTTCGACAGGAGGCTATTAGGAGATGTTAGCAGTGACTGAAATTAATTATATCAGATATGAAGCCAATCAAAAAGGCGAATCCTACGCAGATATAGGGCGACGCATGAAGGTCGATCCACGTACGGTTAGCAAGTATGCCAATCAGGAAGAATTCAAGCCCAGAAAGAAGCAAACACGCCGTTCACCGGTCATGGATCCAGTCAAACCGATTCTTGAGAAGTGGATCAACGAAGATCTTAAGAAGAAAAAGAAGAATCATCGCACGGCCAAACGCATGTACACACAGCTAGTAAAGAATCATAGTTTTACAGGTTCATATAGAAGTGTGCGTGACTATGTTTCAAAGAAAAAGCAAGAATTGAAAGCGTATGTGGAAGAGGCAGCTCTGCCTCTTGAATCTATCCCTGGGACTGCCCAAGTAGATTTTGGGGAAGCACCATTCATCTATCAATCGAAAGTGATTGACCTTCCCTATTTAGTGATGTCCTTCCCCTACAGTAATACCTTTTATTTTCAGGTTTTTCCTTCGGAAAATACAGAGTGTTTACTGGAAGGTCTTCAGCGTATGTTTCATTATATGGGAGGCGTACCACACACGATACGGTTTGATAACCTTTCGCCAGCTGTAAAGAAAATAGGGGCTAAGGGAGAGCGTGAGCTCACCAACACATTTGAACGGTTCGTATTACATTACGGCTTCAACTATGAGTTTTGTAATCCAGGGAAAGGAAATGAAAAAGGGCATGTAGAAGCCATGGTGAAATATGTACGAAATAATTTCCTATTGCCTGAATGTACTATCCTGGACCTTGATCACTTCAACAAGACTTTATGGGCATTAGCCGAAGAAGACAGAGATCGTATGCATTATGATAAGGGTTTTTTACAAACACACCTTCACTCAGAAGATAAAGATGAGTGGTTGATGACCCCCGTTAAATCTTTTGATTGCGTAAGGCATGAAACATTAACCGCAGATAAATATGGGATGGTGTCGGTAGATCATAAGCAATACTCTACTTCCCCGCGTTTTGCCAAGCAGAAAGTAAATGTCCAAATCACCTATAATTCTGTAGTCATTCTAAATGATCATAACGAGGTGATTGTGAAGCACAACAGATTGTATGGAATAAAGAGAAAGTCGATGATCTGGCAGCCTTATTTAGATTTGTTGTCCAGACGTCCAAGAGCAATCAAGTATTCAAGCTTGTATGAGCAGTTCCCGCCAGTATGGACGAAATACTTAAACAATTGCACAGAGCAAGAACAGAAAGAAGCCTTACAATTACTCGGAAAACTGTTGAAGAATAATGACTTTGAATTATTGAATCAAGCACTTGAATTGGCAATGAAGCATGGGCACCCTAAAGCAGATCAGATTAAGCATTGTTTTTACTCGATCATCCAAGGAAACAGCAGCTATCAAACAATTACGCCAACGATGAAAGTTCCTAAGGTACCGGCAGCCACCAGGGGATTGTCTCACTATAATTCCCTTATGGAGACTGGCGGTGGCATGAAGTGAATCACCAAATAGAAATGTTGGCGAAACGTTTGAAACTAAGCTGGATTCGTGAGCACTATCAGGAGGTCAAAGCCGATACAAATGAAGAATTCCTTCTGGAATTATTCAAACGAGAAGTAGAGAATCGAGAAGAAAGAAAAATTAACCTTTTACTTAGTCAGGCTCAACTACCCAAGACAGGTACTCAACCATTTCAGTGGGAGCATATTCAAATCCCACAAGGGATTAGCCGAGAAGCTATCTTGAATGGCGACTTTATCCACGAAAAAGAGAACCTCATTCTATATGGAGGGGTGGGCACAGGAAAAACATATTTGGCAACGTTAATTAGCTTGAATGCCATACATAGGTTTGGCAGTAAAGTAAAGTTCTTTACGGTGGCATCTTTGGTGAATCATCTCATAGAAGCAACCAAAAAGGAGAACTTCAGAAAGTAATGAAGCAGATCAAAAAGCTCGATTTATTAGTGCTGGATGAATTAGGGTACATTCCATTAAATAAAGAAGGAGCAGAACTACTCTTTCAAGTAATATCAATGTGTTATGAAACTAAAAGTATTATCATCACAACAAACTTACAGTTTGGGCAGTGGAATCACGTATTCGGAGATCCAATCTTAACGGAAGCAGTGATTGATCGGTTGATTCATCACTCCCATCTATTGTTATTTACCGGAGAGAGCTTTCGATACAAGGAATCTTTAATCTAAAATACGGAGTGGCAAGTGGCATACATTTTTAACTGCCATTTACTACATTTTTTACTTGCCAAATACAGGGGAAAACACTATAAATCTAATGAGCCTCTCATAAGTTCACTGAACTTTTGGGAGGCTTTTTCTTCCATGTTTTCAGTAATGTGCGCGTATATATTGTGTTTATATCTCCATGACCTAATCGTTGCTGAATCTCCTTAACACCTACTCCTGCTTTAATTAATAGGGAAGTGTGGGTATGCCGTAAGGAGTGAGGGGGAAGTTCCTTATCGATACCACTAATTTTTAACAAACGTCTCATATGAGTGTTTACGGTCTTTAAGAATTCAGGGTATCTAAGATTCTGAACTTCCTTAGCAAAAACAAAATCCAGTTGAGTATATTCGTTCTTCATGTTTTTCGAGCACCTGAATGACTACAGCGTCCATTTGATTATTGTCGACGGTGTCTTCATAACAAAAATGTTGTAGACGTCAAGTCGAATTTTACACTTTTTGCTCGTTTCCCCTTTACACTTCTGCTGAAAATATGCTTTTTCTATTTTTCATACGATGACTTTCCTCATTTTCTCCGCCATGTATAACTTCCACACGATGGAGTAAACGGTCTAAAATCGCTGTCGTAATTCCCTGATCGCCAATCAAATGCCCCCATTCCTCTGGACTTTTATTTGAGGTCAGAATGATCGAACTTCGTTCGTATAGATGATTGATCAAATGAAAAAACAGGTTCGCCTCTCGTTGATCCATCGCCATATACATCAGGTCATCAATTATCACAAGGTCAGCGTTTCTCATTCGTTTCAGTTGTACCTTTGATTTGTTCAGATACTCTTCCGTCTTTAAGAGCTGTACAAGCTCACCCATTGTAGCGAAGTAAACATTGAATCCCCTGGAAACAGCTTCGAGTCCCAGCCCAATTGCGATATACGTTTTTCCTATTCCGGGTGGACCGAGGATAATTAAGTTATACTGCTGTTCCAGCCAGCTTAACTCTCTAAGTTGAGTTAGCTGGCGGGCAGTCAGAACGTTTTGACCGTTCAGTTCAAACTCATCTAATGACTTCACGAAAGGGAAACGTGCCCATTTCATTCTTTTTTCAAGGCTTTTTGCTTCACGCTTTGCTAGTTCATATCGCGTTATAGATTCTAGAAATTCTAAATAGGTCCATGAGGATTTTTCAGCTTCGCGAAGAAGCTGCGGAAGCTCCTCCGCCGTTTCTGATAGACGTAACTGACGAAACTGATCTTGTAATTCATTTACTGTCTTGTTCATCATGATCGACCTCCTAAAATGCTGGTATAAGCATTTAAAGATCGTGTAGAAGTTTTAATATAACAATGTTTTGCTGGATAGGCATTAGAGGGTTTTATCTCTTTTACCTGGTCATGAGGTAATCTATGAATGTGCTGGGCAATATCACGAAAGTCATTCGCACTAAACAGCTTTTCTCTCATACATTTGGCCAATACATTTTCGATTACCGTTGGGTACTGTTGGATGACCTGATGAATGATCGCAAACTGGTCTCGACGATACCTTGGGTATCTTTTGCTAATCTCGTCAAAGTAAGTAGCTGCCTGTGTTTGATTTTCAAAAAAGGAGATCAACCGTTGTTTGAATTCTTCAATCCCTTTGGAGCGATCACGGGTATGGTTGCGGTTTTGAATCAGCTTCCCTTTTTCTAAGCTGATACAGTGTTCGGCGATAATCTCACTTTCTGCTTCCTTTCGAATTATGAGCGTAGACGGTTTTTTGCCTATAACTTCAATCAAAACATGATTATCAGCGTTTGTTTGATAAGTCCCTAGAGGGACGGAATATCGATTGGACTTATACCGGATTGTATTGTCCTTGCTTACACTTCTTGATATACTTTGATTATTGGTACTTTCAAATGAAAGTAGGGAAGAGACCGGCTTTAAGTGTTGCTTTTCGACGAGAAACACTTCAGCTGGTCTTTTTTTCGTTGTCTGATGAACTTGATAATTTCCGGTACGCTTTAGCCATTGTACAGCCCGCTGATTCCAATCCTCTATATCACTGAACACTCGACTGTCTGCGAAATTGCCTTTAATGTACTTCACTACATTCTCAATCATTCCTTTAGATTCCGGATCAGCTCTTCTACACAAATGAACCGTAAACTTACGTTCATTCACATAACTTTGAAACTCAGCTGTTAAAAGCAACTGTCCTGCATTTTCACTAACCGTAATTAAATGATCCTGATCGTATACGATTTCTTCTGTACATCCTCCGTAGAATTGAAAGGCATTTTCATGGCAGCGAATCGCATCTCTCGTGGTAAATGGTCTTGACTGCCATTCCATATACTTCTGTCTGGAGTGGGCGAGTACAAACGCAATGAAATACAACTTAATCTCTTTGCGGTCAGTTGTCTTCTGTTTTGTTTCACCCCAGTCTACCTGAAGTTGTTTCCCCATTGGTTGTTCAGGAACTGCCTCATATTGGCGAACCAATTGCTTCTTCTCAATCTGATAGACTTCCCTGACTTCTCTAACATATGACCTCACTGTACTTCCACCGACCGCTAGGTCGGGGTATCTCTCTAAAAGCCAATCGTGTATCTGCGCAGCACTCAAGTGGGGATACTCTTCTAACCAGGCGAGTATCCAATCTTTGTAACTGTCTAATTTCTTTTTCTTCCCAATCGGTTGTTCCGTATAAGCTTTGGCTTCTTCAAAAGTCATCTCTAAATATTTATAGACAGTTGGTCTTGAAATCTTAAGCTCCTTAGCAATTTGTGCTATTTTAAACTTCCGTTTATGTAGGTCTTTGATATTTAAATACAACACTAATTTCTCCTCCAAAATCCTAACCTCCAGTAAAATAACGTCACCAACTATTTTACTAAAGTAATAGGCTGATAGAGCAAAAGTGTAAAATCCTATCAAGCGAAAACTGTCAACTTTATTCTAGCGTTTACAAATGTTAGTTCGGACTACTGGTAGTCAGATAGAATAAATCCTTAATTAGAGAATCAAATTATAGATAGAGTTTCCTAAATTAAATTGACTTACCATACAATTTTTATATAAAGCTGAAGAGAGCGAGATTTTAAAATGGTATAATGCAATTACACTAACATTCCGAAAATTCGAAAGGAGTAGGAAAATGGATGTATCAGCTGCGTTAAAATTAAAGTCATTACAGAATGCTTCAGTGTTAGCTGGAAGAAACGGTGTAAAACGTAAAATTAAAGCAGCTGAAGTTATGGAAGTTCCAGATATAGGTGGGTGGTTAACCGAGGGGATAGTAATAATCTCCACTTTCTACTCTATAAAAGATTCTCCAGAGGCACAAATAAAAATGTTTAAAAACTTAATTAAGGTAAATGGTGGTGCCCTGTTTATTAAATTAGGCAGGTATGTAAATGATCTTCCGCATGAAATGTACGATTTGGCTAACAAGCATGATATGCCTATTATTGCCATTCCTGTTGATGTATCTTATGTTAATGTGCTAAACGCATTGTTTGATAAAATATACGAAGAGAAAAGGGCTCATCGTCATGAGCAATTACAGCTTATGAATAAATTGATAAATACAGAAGTAAAAAGCTTAAAGGATTTTATGAAAGAACTGTCATCGATTTCTGGAGAAAATGTGTATTACGAGACAGCAGATAATCGTTTATTAGTATATGCAAAGAAAGAGAAGGATAGAAGAAGAAAAAATTTTTCTACTTTAAGTAAACCAGCCGGAAGGGAAAACACTTATCAAGTTCACGGTTTAAATAATGCCCCATTGTCTAAAGATGACCGAATGGTTATTACAGTTCAGGAAAATGAAGTATGTGAAGGGTACTTACATATAATCTTACGAAAATCACAAGACTTGCTGGGTGTACTTGAAAGTTGCAAGGTAGGTATAAAAGAACAAATAAAATTCTTACTATTAAAAGAGAGATATGAAATAGAAAATCGATATCTGCAGGAAGCTAAGTTCTTAAAGTATTTAATAGAAAAAAAAAGTGAGATAAACCCTGGATATGTAGAAAATTATATAAATCCCGGTAAAAATCAGATGTATGGTATATTTGCGTTTGATTTTTCCGTTATTAAAAAAGTATTAAAAATATCTTCAAACAAGGACCAAGTCATTACTTATGGTCTTTACAAAAAGATTTATGAAGTTTTTGATGATCAATTGCCTGGAACATATTTATTTAAAGAGGACTCGTATTTTTATGGTATGTATATGTGTAAAAATCAACAAGATCGTTCACTCCTTATTACTAAACTGGAAAAAACATTTAAGCAATTAGAGAGGGAATTTGTAAATGATATTTATTGTGGCCTAAGCCTTGCTCATAACTCACTCGAAGATCTCTATAAGGCAATGGATGAAGCAAAGGCTTCGCTTCAAACAAGACATGAAATGAACATAAATGACAAAATCATTTTGTATGAAAAGATGGGAATTAATAAGATACTTTTAAAGTTGAAAAATGATAGTAATGTCCTTCATTTTATTCAAGTGACACTAGAATCTTTAAAATCTAATGAAAACGGTAATGAAGAACTTATACACACACTGGATGTTTTTTTGCAAGAGAACGGAAACCATTCAAAGACATCGGAAAAATTATTTGTCCACCGGCGTACCTTAAAATACCGATTAACAAAAATAGAGTCAATTCTAAATGTGAGTTTAGATGATAGTGAAACTCGTTTTTTACTTTTCTTTTTGATAAAGATGAGAAAATTCAACCTAAAATAGCCCTTATAAAGGGCTATTTTTAATTTATCTATATTAATTTTTTTTGCGCAATCCTACAGCAGAGGAATTTCTTTCTTTTGAATGTACAAATTGAACAAATATTTAGAAAACAAGTTGCACAAATTGAGCATTACATTTTTTTATCTGAAAATTTACAATAGACAATAATCAAAGGGAGGCGAGACAAGATGTTAGGAATTATACGAGTTTTCACCACAGAAGATGCGGACATTCTGCAGGAACATTCACGATTGATGAAACACCATTTTAATATTGATACGATTTCACGGTGTATCCCAGACCAACGGAATGGAATACACGATGATGAAACTCTGAAGCTGGCAGAGCCGAAAATTGAAGCTTTAGTAAAAAGTATGGTGAAGGAAGACGGTGTTACGGCAGTTACTGTCAGCTGTGCAGCAGATCCGGCGGTAAAGTCCAGCAGAAAGCTTGTTGATGTACCTGTGTATGGGGCTGGTGAAGTCGGAGCACATACTGCACTTATGATAAGCCGTAAGATTGGAGTACTGGGGATTACACCGGAAATACCACCGAACATTGCGGCCATACTTGGTAATAATCTCTTAGATTATACTTGGCCGGATGGAGTATCAACGACTGTAGATTTATTAGAAAATGATGCAAAAAAGCGTGCAATTGAGGCATGTCAGGCTCTTGTTAACAAAGGTGCAACCAGCATCCTGTTTGCATGTACAGGTTTTTCTACAATTGGATTAAAAAAAGAGCTGGTACAGTACCTGCATGTTCCTATTATTGACCTTGTCCAGGCACAAGGGATTGCATATTCTTTAACCAAAAAATAAAAAAGGAGAAATTACCTTGAATCATCTAAAATTTGATTTTCCATTTGTGATTTTTTCCATTTTAGTGGCTATTCTCGGGGCGATTATAGGAATGCAAATTATTGTCACTTTAGGTATAACACCTAATACCTCAATTATTGGGGCATTAGTTGCTATTCTCATAGCACGCATACCGATGCAGATCTTTTACCGATATAAGTCCCTAGAAAATCAAAATCTTATACAAACAACTATTTCTTCAGCAACATTTGGGGCAGCTAATAGTTTATTGATTCCTATTGGTTTGCCTTTCGTATTAGGGCGTCCAGATCTTATTATTCCGATGCTAATAGGTGCAGGTATCGCCTTGATAATAGACGCTATCATCCTTTACAGAGTGTTTGATTCGAAACTTTTCGGAGCAAACGAAACATGGCCTCCCGGAGTTGCCACAGCGGAAGCATTAAAAGCTGGGGACCAAGGTGGAAAAAAAGCAAAGTATCTTGGGATTGGCATTGCTGGAGGGGTAGCTGGTGCATGGGCTGGTATCCCTATGTCAGCTTTTGGTGTAGCTTTTATTGGGAACATTTGGGCTCTGTCTATGTTTGGTATAGGTTTGCTTATTAAGGGATATTCCCTTCCAGTTTTTAATGTCGATTTAGATCAATACTATATCCCCCATGGAATGATGATTGGAGCAGGTGTGGTAGCCCTTGCACAATTTATAATAACAATTACTAAAGACCGAAAAGCCAGGCTGAATGATCAGGCTGTGGCAACATCAGAAGATGTAGGTAATACAAGAACAGCAAGAGATGTATCAAGGGCTTTTGGATTTGGTTATGTTGCCTTTGTTGTCGGAGCGTTAATTGTCGCACTTATAGGTGGACTTATTACTGAATTATCACTTGGACAGTTGATATTATTCTTGGTATTCGCGGCATTTGCGGCACTTGCCACGCAGATTATTGTAGGGGTTGCTGCAATGCACTCCGGGTGGTTTCCGGCTTTTGCTGTTACATTAATCTCTTTAATTATTGGTATGCTTCTTGGATTCCCGCCTATTGCATTAGCTTTCTTAGTTGGTTATACAGCAGCTACAGGACCAGCCTTTGCGGACATGGGATACGACTTAAAGAGTGGAACCCTGATTCGGGATACTAAAGATATGAAAGTGGAGCTTTATGGACGGAAAATGCAATTAAAATCTGCTATGATCGGCTTCACTGTTGCTATTGTAATGGTAGGTCTTTTCCATAATGTTTTCTTCTCACAGGACTTGGTTCCGCCAGTTGACCGTGTGTACGCAGCAACTATTGAAGCAGGAATTACAGGTAATACAGGGAGGTATTTACTAATGTGGGCTATCCCTGGAGCACTGATCCAGCTCATCGGAGGACCTAAGCGGCAAATGGGGATTTTGTTTGCTACAGGTTTATTAATAACTTTTCCACTGGCTGGCTGGGCAGTTATAAGCGGGATTGTAATTAGATTACTTATTCTCAAGCTAAAAGGACCTCAAGCTGAAGCAACAATGTACACAACAGCAGCGGGTTTTATTGCAGGAGATGCCTTATATAGCTTCTTCAATGCAGTGTGGAAAGCAAGGTAACAAATTGGCTAATATACTATTTTGCTAATAATAAATTATCCTAATTAAAGGAGTGCGTTTAATGTCTAGTAGAGCAATGACTTATGAACTAATGGAACAAGCAGTCTATGGGGGCGCCATTTTAGGCGGCGGGGGAGGTGGATTGATACATGACGGTTTACAAAAGGGAAAGCTTGCCCTGGAGCTTGGGGAGGTAAACCTTATTACGGTAGAACAGTTACCGGATGATGATTATGTATCATGTGTCTCGCTTGTCGGGGCCCCTGCAGCTAAAAACCAATATGTTAATGCCAAGCAGCTGTATTCAACAGTAGATATATTGCAAAAGAACTTCCATAGTCCTTTAAAAGCCCTGATGACAAATGAGAATGGAGCAGCGACCACTGTTAATGGCTGGATTCAGTCAGCAATAACCGGTCTGCCGGTTATTGATGCTCCGTGTAACGGAAGAGCACACCCAACAGCATCAATGGGCTCTATGAATCTTTCTGAATTAGAGGGGTACATTTCTTACCAAGCTGCTGCCGGGGGAAGAGGAAGTTATGAGATAGCAGGGTATGTAACAGGGTCTATTCAACACACCTCTAACCTTATTCGACAAATGTCGGTAAAAGCTGGTGGAATGGTTGGGGTAGCAAGAAACCCTGTGCAAAATAATTATATTAAAGAAAATGCTGCAGTTGGTGGTATTAGCCAGGCGATTAAATTAGGGAAAATTTATTTACAGGAAAATGATCCTCTAAACAAAATTGAAGCTGTTGCAACGAAGCTGCAAGGCAGAGTCATTAAAATAGGCCAGACTCGTGATTACATTATTGAAACAAAAGGCGGTTTTGATGTTGGGAAACTTTATGTGGAGGATTTAGAGCTGACCTTTTGGAACGAATATATGACGGCAGAAGAAAACGGAACTGTAAAAGGAGTATTTCCAGATTTGCTTATGACCTTTGACACCGAAACAGGACTCCCTATTGTTAGTGCGGAAATGGAAAGTAACCGTAATGTAGCTGTTATTTCTGTCCCGAGGGAAAATCTTTTGCTAAGTTCAACCATGTCAAATAAAAAACTGCTTAAAGCAATAGAGCCGATTATAGAGAAACAAGTTTTAGCCTAATAAGAGAGAAAGGATGAAATTATATGTCATTACATTATGCAATGCAATCAATCGAGCTATTAGATGATTCATCCATAACGGGAAAGAAAGTAATAAATATTTTTAACGACTATGAGCATGTCGAAGCGTCAAGTGAAACAGTAGAAGGTGAACAAGGTTCTACTGACTTTATTAAAATTTTAATTAAAGGGGAAAACGGTAAATATTTAGGTGGGTCTGCTAAAACATTTGGTTTGGTTGGGCGGTTAGGTGGTATCGGAGCCCGTCCATCGAGGATCGGAATTGTCTCAGACGCTGACGGAGCAGTGGCAGCCATTGCCGCGGCTACCAAACTAGCAGATATGTCTCAAAAGGGTGACCGCTTGGAAGGGGATGTATATATCACCACACATATCTGCCCTCATGCGCCGACACAACCACACGAACCAGTAGACTTTATGGGGTCTCCTGTTGATATATTAACAATGAACAAATATGAAGTACTGCCCGAGATGGAAGCGATTGTCTCCATCGATACCACAAAAGGAAATCGTATTATCAACCATAAAGGAGTCGCACTATCACCTACCGTGAAAGAAGGATATATATTAAAGTTCAGCAATGATTTAATAAGGATTTTAGAAATGACTTCCGGTGAATTACCTGCGACATTTACTGTAACTACACAAGACATTACTCCTTATGGTAATGATGTTTTCCATATTAATTCAATATTACAGCCGTCAGTTGCAACAGATGTTCCAGTGGTGGGCTTGGCAATCACAGCAGCTTCCGCTGTTCCTGGCTGTGGAACAGGGGCGAGCCACGAAGTAGATATTGCCCAGTCAGTACGTTTTGCGATAGAAGTGGCAAAGGAGTTTACTGCTGGTTCTATATCCTTCCATGATGAGGAGGAATTTAACCATTTAGTTAATCTGTACGGTTCCATGAAAAAATTACAAACACTGGACGGGAAAGAGTAACTATGGATGAAAAGATCGGGTTGTTAACAATTGGTCAATCCCCCCGTTCCGACATGACACCGGAAATGAAAGCCCTTCTTGGCCCTTCCGTTGAATTTGTTGAAGTAGGCGCATTAGATGATTTGAATGAAAATGAAATTAGGCAATTATCGCCGGATTCTAATGAAACGACATATATTTCAAGGCTGAGGAATAGGCGAAGTGTCAAACTTTCGAAGTCCAAGTTAATACCTTATTTGCAAAATCAATTAAGTAAAGTGGAAGAAGAGGTTTCAAGTTCTATAGTAGTTTGTACCGGAAGCTTTCCAACGTTAAAAAATAAGAAGCCGATATTGTTTCCTGATCAGGTTCTGAAAAATGTAGTACAAGCTGTGCTGGGAAGCGGAAAATTAGGGTTAATTGTCCCACTGGAAGAGCAAAGAATGCAGTTGCTCGATAAATGGGGGAGTATACCTGTTGTTGCTGCGGCAGCCTCGCCTTATGAAAAAGCTGATTTTGAAAAGCCAGCATTAGAGTTAAAAGAAAAAGGTGCTACTATTTTTGTTTTAGACTGCATGGGATATACAAATGAGCACAAGCAAAAAGTGAAATCTATAACAGGACTTCCTGTAATCCTTTCAAGAAGCATTGTGGCTAGAATTGCAGCAGAAATGGCTTAGGAGAGCGGTTATACCGCTCTTCCTTCCCATTTACAGGAAGAGGTGAATCCCATTTATCTATTTGCCTTGTTAATGTTGAGTGCTTTATGGGGCTCAACCTTTTTTTGGACAAAAATTTTACTCGTAGAATTTCATCCCATTTCAATTGTTTTCTTTCGTTGTCTGTTCGGGGTTCTTTTTCTGCTCCCCTTTCTTATTAAACAACGAGCTTTTTCAAAAATTAAGATTTCACCATCCTTAATATGGATAAGCCTCTTAGGCGCAACTGTGCCATGGACTTTAATGACAGTTAGCGTACAGTTTCTAGAAACGACTTTGACTGGCATTATTAATGCACTTACTCCTGTCTTCGGTATGATATTAAGTATTTTTGTGCTGAAACATCGTGCAACACCATTAGACTGGCTGAGTTTATTTTTAGGTTTTTTTGGGGTAGTTTTTATATTTATCGTTCAAGGAAAAGGTATCCAGTCTTCTGAATTTCTTGGCGTGATGATTCTCCTCAGCGCAACTTTCAGCTACTCATTTACAAGTGTACTGTCAAGTAAATATCAAAAACAGACGTCACCTTATATCCTGGCATTCACAACGTTAATTACTGCGACCTTTGTTTGTGGTATCATCATGATTTTTGTTCAGCCAGACAGTTACGTCTATTTGTTTGATCGCAACAATTTTCCAGTATATCTCATTTTAGGAATGTTAAGTTCAGGTTTGGGTTTTGTTGTATTTTATTATTTAGTTGCTTATGGAGGACCCGTTTATGCACTATTTATTACATACCTAATGCCTGTTGTCACTTTAATTTTAGGGTATCTTTTCTTAGATGAAAGTGTCACAGGAAGTATGGTAATAGGATTAATCTTAATTTTAATAAGTATAGGTATTATCAATCGTAAAAAAAGAAGGGTGGTAATCAAAAGTGAGTCATCTTAATACGTTCATACCAATTGTAAAAAATGTGATGGAACAAAATGTATGCGCTAGTGGGAATGAACATGTTGTTATTTTAACAGATTTAGAAAAAGAAGAGATCGGAAGACTAGTATTTGATAGTTTAGATCATCTCGGATTTACCTGTGATTACAAACTTATGCAAACTAGATCAAAATCCGGAGAAGAACCCCCTGCAACCGTAGCGGCGATGATGAAGGAAGCTGATGTTTGCTTTTGTATTTGCCAGCACTCCTTAACACATACAAAGGCAAGGAAGGAGGCAAGCCAGACAGGAACAAAAGTGATTACAATGCCGGGGGTTACCATGGACATGTTTACAGAGGGAGCCATGAAAGCTGATTATGAAATGGTTAAAAGCCTGACCTATGCCCTTACGGAGAGGTTAAACGCGGCTGAAAAAATAACAATACACACTGGTGCAAAGGGAGAGTATGTTTTAACGGTTAATATTAGCAGCAGAAAAGGGATTAGCAGCACTGGAGTATTTAATGAAAAAGGCGCATCGGGAAACCTTCCTTCTGGTGAGAGTTACATCGCTCCCCAGCTAGAAGGATCTGAGGGGGAAATATTAATTGATGGATCTATTGCCGGAATCGGAAAGGTTAGCGATCCAGTGTTACTGAGGTTAGAGAAGGGAAGGCTCGTTTCAGCGAGTGGAGAAGATGGAGAAAAACTATTACAGTTACTGGGAGACAAGGATGGAAGATGTATTGCTGAGTTTGGTATTGGAACGAATGAAACGGCCCGGATAAGCGGAAATATCCTTGAAGACGAAAAAGCATACGGAACAATCCATCTTGCCTTCGGTTCGAATATTACCTTTGGCGGAACTATTAATGCAGGTGTTCATTTAGATTGTGTCACGAGGAAACCCACTGTTTGGATAGAGAATGAAAAAGTTGTGGAGAATGGCAAGGTCTAAACTTATTGGAGGAATATTGTATGAGTAATAATATTTTTCGTAAAAGACAGGAGCTTGAAGGCATTACTAGTCTTGATGATTTGAAAAGTGAAACTATTGACGTTTTAACGTCCCATGAATCTATCAGAGCTTTTAACTCAAAGACTATTCCGGGGGACTATCTAGAAGCAATTATTACATCCGCCAGGTCTGCTCCTACATCATCTAACTTACAAGCATATAGTATTATCGTTGTTTCCAGCCAAGAAAAGAAAGATAGTTTAGCAACATATTCGGGAGACCAAAATTTTATAAGGGAAGCTCCAGTGTTTCTTGTATTTTGTGCTGATATACACCGACTAAAATATGTTACGAACCGGCAAGGCTATCAATTTGAAGGTGATTCATTGGAAATGTTTTTACTGGCATCCATGGATGCCACACTTACAATGCAAAATGCCCTGGTAGCCTCCGAAGCATTGGGTTTAGGTGCAGTACCAGTTGGGTCTATTAGAAATGAGCCAATAAAGGTGATAGAGGAGCTTAACCTGCCTAAAGGTGTCTATGCGCTTGTGGGACTTGCGATAGGCTATGAAAAGGAAGGGGTGAGGCGGGGAATAAAGCCTCGCCTGCCGCAAAAAGTAACTGTTCATCAAGAGGGATATTCCACAGAACATCTTGAAGAAGGCCTTAAGGGTTACGACAGACAAATGGTCGCGCGGAGAACTTATGAGGGCAGGCGTGTTTCTATAGCCGGGGAACCGGAGCGGGATGGTTTGGAGTATGGGTGGTGTGAACACACAGCCCGCCGCTGTACTAGGCCAGAGACGATTGCTGCTTCCGCTAGTTTAAGAGAAAACTTGCGTGCTATTTTAGAATCACATGGATTTTCATTTAAGTAAAATAGGAGGGTGATAGGTATGGATACATTTCAGGCAATCAAAACGAGGCGCAGTTCCAGATCTTTTGAAGACCAGCCAATCCCAGAAAAAGTTATATCGGAGATTAACGAGGCAATCATGCACAGTCCCTCTGGCAGTAATGCACAAGAGTCACACTTTGTCATTGTCCAGGATAAAAAACAAATTCACAGAGTGAAAAGGTTTGCCCCCGGTGTTTCGGGTAATCCAACTGCTATTGTAGTGCTGTGCTCAAACAAACAGGAGGCTCTTGTCCGTGGGGGGCAAGATACAAAGGAAGTTTTACGGTTTATAAATTTAGGGATAGTAGCCTCTTTCATTATATTAGTGGCCCAATCCCATGGTGTTGGAAACTGCCCGGCCAGATCTTTTCATCAACAATCTGTAAAAGAAATCTTAGAGCTGCCTGCAGAGGTAGAACCAGAACTCTTAATTAGTCTTGGTTACCCTGATCAAAAACCAAGGCCCAAAACTATAAAACCGGTTACGGAGGTCATTTCTCATGAAAAATACAGTGGATAATAATATCTCGTCCGAAGAATCAAAGGAAGGTCTCCTGGATTTTGTAAGCTACGTTTTAACAAGCACAAGGGGATTGTACCGAGAGCCACATAGCTATGGACCTATGAGAATGATAGATACCTTAGAAAAAGCTCTCCAATTATTAAAAGAGCAAGGATTAGCCCATGAGTCACTGGATGAGGTCATGAAGGAAGTTCGTCAAAATAGATGGCAGGCTACCTCAGACCCAGAAGCTTTTGCTAAATCTTTGGATGCGAGTATTAATCAATTAGTTAAGCTAACAAAAGCTCAAAATTAGGGTGCTAGTATGATAAAGGATGCAGATGATCAAGAGGGGCAGACTTGTCCCTCTGTCTATAAAAAGTAAGTTAGTTTACCAAATTCATCTAATGTGTTTTGGAAATTCAGGTTTAGCAGCTTCGATTGCTTGGGATAAGTTAGGTGTTCCTAGTCTATTATCTAATCTTTGAAAAGCAAAGTAAACATGCTTTGAAAGCGTTAACTATCCATACATCTCTTATGTAGATAATTCTTATATCAGAATTGACATAGATTTATATGAGGTCGGACGCAAAATATATCGAAATAATGTAGTAATCTCAAATGACATGAATACAGAAGCCTTGTTATCAAAGTTAATGATTTATCTTGGAAAATACAATTCTATTCAAGAGGTGGTTCACTATATCCATCTCGAGATAGAAAGGGAAAGCAACGAACATCTATTTAGCTGCTACGTATCACTATAGGTTCGATTACAATATTTCAAGAGGTTACATCATGTATAAAGTGAAAACTACTCGAGTAGAAAAAGACTTCTTAGGTGAAAGAGAGATTCCTGTACATGCATTATGGCATACAAACCTTAAGAGCTTCTGAAAATTTCCCAATCACAGGCTATCGTATCCATGAATCTTTAATCACCAACTGGGCGTCTTTTATCCTATCTTGGAAATGCGATTATAAAAGCATCTACTGAAATCATTCATGGAGAGCATCATGATCAATTCATCGTAGACCCGATCCAAGGAGGAGCAGGAACTTCCATAAACATGAATGCGAATGAAGTAATATGTAATCGAGCTTTGGAAATACTGGGACGGGTAAAAAGTGATTACTCCTATCTTAGTCCATAGTGAGAAAGTACCCAAAAGAGAAGTCAGAGAAAGAATAACTTGCTAACTTATAAGGCATTTAGCACTGGTTACCTTTTTAGAAATCTGCCTATTCATGAAGGCTGATTCCTAACGGGTATGTAACACACCCTTGCAAAAAATACTTCCTACCAGGGCATGTGATCTGATAAGCGGAGCCTTACTTTCAGCTATAGCAATTGCTTAATTTTTAATTCACTTTTTTTGTGTGTTATCAATATTCATTTTTTTTCGCACATAGTTCATATGCTCCTTAAATGCTGATATGCACTTTTCAGTATTGCGTTCAGCTATTGAATCTACGATTGGCTTATGAATTTGTGCCAATTCTTCCAAGTTTTCAAAGTATAGTTTTGTGTTTAAGTACCATATGCGATCTCCAATTGCAATGAGGTCGTTCCATACTTGGTACATAAAATGGTGATCAGCTAATTGATAAATATAAGAATGAAATTGCACATCATAGCTTCTTATTTCATCTAAGTTATTAGCTTTACCAGCTGTAAGCATTCCTTCATATATTTCGTATAATTTATCAATTTGTTTGTCAGTAATATTCTCTATAGCACGAGAAATTGCTAATGGCTCAATTGCTGCACGAAAACTATATACCTCTTCTATATTTTTATTTGATAGATTAGAGACAAAGCTTCCTTTGTTACGATGGTGTATAACAAAGCCTTCTTTTTTTAATCGAGATAAAGCTTCACGAACAGGAGCTTGGCTTACTTCATATTTTTTTGCCACCTCTAACTCTAATATCCGATCGCCGGGATTTAAGTTGCCTTTAATGATAGATTCTTTTAGTAAATTATAAATTTGATCAGAAAGAGAGTAATTTTTAATAAGCTTTTCCATACTAACACCTCATATTACTAAATTTTATCGATAATCGTTTATTTATTATTATAGCTTAAATTAAGATGTTTATCAATCAAAAAAATTTGACAATTCTAAATATAATTGCTACTATGCATTATATATTATCGATAATCGATATTAAGGAAGGGTGTAGCAAATGAATATTTTCGTAATTATCAAACGAACATTTGATACCGAAGAGAAAATTGTAGTCCAAAAAGGGGCTATAAATACAGAAGGTGCGGAGTTTATCATCAATCCTTATGATGAATATGCAATTGAGGAAGCTATTCAGCTAAAGAATGAGCATGATGGGGAAGTAACAGTAATTACAGTAGGTAATGATGAAGCAGAGAAAGAACTCCGTACAGCTCTAGCAATGGGGGTTGATAAGGCGGTACTTATTAATGCATATGATGATCTAGAAGAAAGTGATGAATTTACAACAGCAAAAATTCTCGCCGAGTATTTTAACGAAAATAACTACGATATTATCTTAGGCGGTAATTTGGCAATTGATGGCGGTTCTGGGCAAGTTGGTCCCTGTGTAGCTGAATTACTAGATATTCCATACGTAACTGCTATAACGAATATTAATATTGATAAAGTAACTGCAACAATTGAACGTGATGTAGAGGGGGATGTAGAGAAAGTAGAAACTTCTCTTCCATTACTTGTTACATGCCAGCAAGGGCTGAATGAGCCAAGGTATCCATCATTGCCAGGCATTATGAAAGCGAAGAAGAAACCATTAGAAGAATTAGAGCTTGATGATTTGGATTTAGATGAAGATGATGTGGAAGCGAAAACGAAAACATTGGACATTTTCTTACCGCCAGAGAAAGAAGCTGGAAAAGTCTTTGAAGGGGAAATAGACGATCAAGTTACAGAACTCGTAGCTTTATTAAGAACCGATGCGAAGGTACTATAAACGCAGTATTTATTGGGAAAGGAGAATCGGTATGGGTAAAAAAATGTTAGTGATCGGGGAATCTCGTGAGGGTGCATTACGTAATGTAACGTTTGAAGCCATTGCGGCTGCCAAACAAATTAGTCCGGACGGAGAAGTGGTGGGCGTCTTATGTAGTGAAGGCGATTTGACTGAACAAGGAAACGAAATGGTTTATTACGGGGCAGACCGTGTAATCACTGTCTCAGACGAAAAATTGAAAACGTATACATCAGAAGGATATGGACAAGCAGTTAAGGCAGTGATTGAGGATGAAGGTCCGGAAGGTATCGTGATGGGTCACACAGCTGTTGGGAAGGATTTGACACCTAAGCTCGCCAGCAAGCTGGAAACAGGCTTAATCTCAGATGTCACTGAAGTAAACAGTGAAGGAGGGAATGTCATCTTCACCCGTCCGATTTACTCTGGAAAAGCATTCGAAAAGAAAATCATTACAGACGGAATTATTTTCGCAACGATCCGTCCGAATAACATCGCATCACTTGAGCGTGACGAGTCCCGGTCAGGAGAAGTGACCACTAAAGACGTGGATATCGCAGATCTCCGTACGATTATTAAAGACATCATCAGAAAGGGATCTGAGGGTGTCGATTTATCCGAATCAAAAGTAATCGTAGCAGGCGGGCGCGGGGTTAAGAGCGCAGAAGGTTTCGAGCCGCTGGAAGAATTGGCAGAAGTGTTAGGCGGAGCTATTGGTGCATCACGTGGAGCCTGTGATGCAGGATATTGCGATTACTCTCTTCAGATCGGCCAGACTGGTAAAGTAGTTACACCGGATTTATATATTGCTGCGGGGATTTCGGGTGCTATTCAGCACTTAGCTGGTATGTCTAACTCAAAAGTCATCGTCGCCATCAATAAAGATCCAGAAGCTAATATTTTCAATGTGGCAGACTATGGTATTGTAGGAGATTTATTTGAAGTTGTTCCTAAGCTGAAGGAAGAATTATTGAAAGTACGGGTCTAATCCATACAAGCGGCTATGTATGAATAGTTACTTACTAGGAAGCAGGGGTGTTTTTAGCTATGTAAATGCCAAAAATCAAACATGTGTGCATTTAAACAGGCGTCGACTCTTTAGGGATGTTTCCCCTGCTTTAAGTAATAAATAACCAAAAATATACATGATCAGAATGTCAATTAATGAATGTTTCATAATTTTGTTTACTGGAACGCGCGCTATATAAACAATATCTGTATCATCCAGTATAGCAAGAGAACTTGACTCTTGGAGTTTTTCTGATAGTTCTTCAAGATATGGTGTTGCAATTTACCAGATATTTTGAAAAGAAATATACGAATACCCTAAAGAAAGAACTTTCGATGTAAGGGAGTATAGACCATCTTTAAAGTTAGCGTAGCCAAGATGTTCTAACATAAGCGGGGCACGTCTTGTGACCGGCTGGGGTAATCCTGTAATTTTGGAAGATTCAGTAATGGTTGAATGAGGTTACTTCTTAAAAGCCTTAATATCTTCTAAATCTTTTTCAAGTGTTTTAAGATAGTCCCCTGGTTTTATAATGACTTGGTTAGAGTTCAAGCCTTCTGCATTTCTTTTTGACAAACCCATCTCTCCTTATGAAAAGTGATGTTAAACCGTACAAATAATAGAATTTTGTACAATTATTGTACGAGTTGGGGCCTTTCTGTCAATCTATAATTTTAAAAAAATATGGAATTTAAACCTATATAAAAAGGAGATTTAAATATGGAATCCTTTCTAGTGGTAAACTGGATTTTGTTTCTTGGGACCACTATTTATGGTATATATTTGTTTGTTCGAGTCGTTCGTACACGTATTGCCTATATTCGATTGGGACAAAAAGCCGATTATGATAGTGAAATTAAGAATCGGTTGAAGCTGATATTGGTTTATGTTTTTGGTCAAAAGAAATTATTGAAAGATAAAAAGTCCGGGATCATCCACGTGATGATGTTTTACGGTTTTATTTTGGTGCAGTTTGGTGCCATTGATTTTATCTGGAAGGGTCTTGCTCCAGACACCCATCTTCCTTTAGGACCTTTTTATCCAGGCTTCACATTCTTCCAGGAACTGGTCACCTTGATGATCCTGATCGCTGTCGTATGGGCGTTCCACCGCCGTTATGTGGAAAAGCTTGTCCGCTTGAAGCGAGGCTTTAAAGCGGGGCTTGTGCTATTATTTATCGGAGCATTAATGTTAAGTGTTTTGATCGGTAATGGTATGGGCTTAATCTGGCACGGTCATGAAGGCGCCTGGACAGAACCTGTTGCGACCTCAATTGCAAGCGCTTTCGGATGGATAAGCCCGACTGCTGCAGCTGTTGTGTTTTTCGTCATGTGGTGGATTCACCTGTTGGTGCTATTAAGCTTCCTGGTTTATGTACCACAATCCAAGCACGCCCACCTGCTGGCGGCTCCAGTCAATGTGTTCTTGACTCGCCAGACACCACCTGGAAAGCTTTCTAAAATTGACTTTGATGTCGATGATGAGACTGCCGAAGAAGATGTTTCCTTTGGTGTCGGTAAAATCGAAGACTTCAACCAGTTGCAAATGATCGACTTTTACGCTTGTGTCGAATGCGGCCGTTGTACCAATGTATGTCCAGCTACAGGTACAGGAAAAATGCTTTCCCCGATGGACCTAATCATCAAACTGCGTGATCAGTTGACGGAAAAAGGAGCAGCGGTCACTGGAAAATCACCATGGGTGCCGGCTTATGCCTTTTCCAATACACAGGGAAATCAACTTGCCAAAATGGCGCAGACTCAAGGTGGTGATGAAGCGGCAGCTTCTGTAGAGGCTGCCCAGAACCATAACCTGATCGGCGATGTCATCACAGAGGAAGAGCTGTGGGCATGTACCACTTGCCGTAACTGTGAAGATCAGTGCCCGGTCATGAATGAACACGTGGATAAAATCATTGACCTTCGCCGTTATCTTGTATTGACGGAAGGAAAAATGGATCCGGATGCCCAGCGCGCGATGACGAATATCGAACGTCAGGGCAATCCTTGGGGTTTATCTAAGAAAGAGCGGGAAGACTGGCGCGACCAGGAGCCGGACGTCCGCATTCCGACTGTGAAAGAATTGAAAAAAGAAGGGGAAGACTTTGAATACCTATTCTGGGTCAGTTCCATGGGCGCCTATGACAACCGCAGTCAAAAAATCTCGCTTGCTTTTGCCAAGCTGATGAATGAAGCGGGCATCAAGTTCGCTATCCTCGGTAACAAAGAACGTAACTCCGGAGATACAGCGCGTCGGATGGGGAACGAATTCTTGTATCAGGAACTTGTGGAAAAGAATATCAAAGAATTTGAAAAGAATGACGTTAAAAAGATCATTACTATCGACCCGCATGCTTATAACACATTTAAAAATGAATACCCGGACTTCGGTTATGAAGCAGAGGTCTACCATCATACCGAGATGCTTGCCGAATGGCTGAAGGATGGTCGGTTGAGGCCAGTAAATGAAGTGAATGAAACGATCACCTACCATGACAGCTGCTACCTCGGCCGCTACAACGAGGTATACCAGCCTCCAAGGGAAGTCCTGGAAATGATTCCAGGCGTCACGCTGGTAGAAATGAAGCGTAACCGAGAAAGCGGGATGTGCTGTGGAGCGGGCGGCGGTATGATGTGGATGGAGGAAAATACAGGAAGTCGTATTAACGTTGCTCGTACAGAACAAGCACTTAGCGTTAATCCATCTATGATTAGTAGTGGTTGTCCCTATTGTTTAACGATGCTAAGTGATGGTACGAAGGCAAAAGAAATTGAAGAAAGTGTTCAAACTCTAGATATTGCAGAGATCTTAGAGCGTTCGGTTGGTAGTAGGCAGTATATGGATTTTCAAAGGGCATAATATTAGGAGACGATTTTCAAAAAGTAAATTATAAAAGCAAAAAAAGACATTAGATACATGCTATTGTATCAATGTCTTTTTTCCTTATTATGAGGTAAATTTTAATAGTCTTGCTATATTTCTCGTTGTAAGCGTTAAGTTAATTTTAGCCTCTTGCATTGCTGTTGCTATGGAAACTGGCTTTGGTATGGTAGCATGGCAGCTTACAAATAATTCATATAATTCTTCAATTCCTTCACCTAAGCTTCCAGATACTAAGATTGTTTTTTTATGATGATCCTTTGCAATTTTTGCTACATGTGCTGGTGCTTTTCCAAAAAGTGTTTGGTAATCAGTTTGTCCTTCCCCTGTAATAACCCAATCACTGTTCTTTATCTTCTCATTTAAATTTGTAGCTTCAGCAACAAGTTTTGCACCCGACTCGATGAATGCCCCAATAATAAGAAAGGCAAAACCAAGTCCTCCAGCAGCACCAGCACCAAGTGTATTTTCATAGTCGTAATCGATTTCATTCTTAATTATTTGAGCGTAATGTTTTAATGCGGTATCTAGTTCTTTGATTTGCTGTGGGCTTGCTCCCTTTTGCGGACCATATATGTGTGTAGCTCCTTTCGGTCCGCAAAGAGGGTTTTCTACATCACTTGCAATTTTTATGTCACAGTCTTTTATGCGAGGATCAATGGATTCAAAGTTTACTTTCCTGATATGCTTTAAACCGTATCCGTTTGGAACAACATTTTGTCCGTTTTGATCATGAAATTTTACGCCTAATGCTTGAAGCATTCCTAGCCCACCATCATTAGTAGCACTTCCACCAAGTCCGATAATAAATTTTCTAATCCCTTGGTCCAATAGATGGAGAATCGCTTCCCCAACACCATAAGATGTTGTCAAGAATGGATTTTTGAGGTCAGCACTAACCAAAGTTAATCCACAAATATTTGCTACTTCAATAACCGCGGTGCTACTGTCTTTTAGTAATCCATAATAGCTTTTTATATTCTGTGATAAAGGTCCTTTGATAAAGTACTCACATGTAAGGCTGTTATTAGTTGAAAAAACTAGAGAGTCAATAAACCCTTCTCCTCCATCTGCCATAGGCACCTTTACAACTGTTGCACTTGATAACTCCGAAATAATCGCATTTTCTATTGTTTTAGCTACATCAATTGCTGTTAAACTCCCTTTATAAGAGTCAGGAGCGACGACAAAATTCATGAATTTCATTCCCTTCTTCAGTGCAATGACGTTATAAATTAATCAATTAAGTTCGGTAAAAACACTGATATTTGCGGAAAAATAATGATAACGATAAGTGCCAATATCATAGCTAAAATAAATGGAATCATGGCCATAGAAATGCGTTCAATCGAAATCTTAGATATTCCAGAGGCTACAAAAAGGTTAAGGCCAACAGGAGGTGTAAGTAAGCCAATTTCTGCAGCTAGAACGAGAATAATCCCAAAGTGAATAGGGTCTACCCCTAACTGAGTAACGACTGGCAGAAACAATGGGGTCAGAATAATTAAGATTGATAGCGTTTCCATGAAAGTACCAATTAATAGTGTCAAAACACCGATTAATAGTAATGTAATCAGTGCATTATCAGATAAACTTAAGATATATTTTGAGATAGTTGTTGGTATGTGATAGATGTTTATTAGCCTTGCAAATGCTGCAGCTGTACTTAAGATAATAAGAATCGCACCTGTGGTTATTGAAGATGTGATAAATGCTTTTTTTATTTGATTTATATTAAGTTCTTTATAGATAAAAATCCCGATAATAAATGCGTATATAACTGCAATTACAGCTGATTCTGTTGGAGTGAATACACCTCCATATACACCTCCAAGAATAATAAATGGGGCCAATAAAGCCCATTTAGCTTCCCAAGATGAGCTTCTTACTTCTTTCCAATTAATTTTTTCCTTAGTGCCAGTATAATTTCGTTTTTTTGCAATCAGAATGACAGCACCAGCTAAAAATATTACAGATACAAAACCTGGTCCAATTCCAGCTAAGAACATATCACTGATTGACACATTGGCGATAATACCATAAATAATTAAAGGAATAGAGGGGGGGATTAAGATTCCTAAGCCACCGCCAGAAGCAGAAACTGCAGCTGAAAATTCAGGATCGTAACCTTTTTTCACCATAGCAGGGAACATGATTGTACCAATTGCTGCTACTGTTGCAGGAGATGACCCAGATAAAGCAGCAAAAAAGAGACAAGAAATCATTGTTACAAGAGCTAACCCACCTGTAAACGATTTCATTAGAGAGTTTGCAAAGTTAATCAGCCGATGGGATAGGCCGCCATTTTCCATTAGGGCTCCTGCAAGTATAAAGAATGGAATGGCCATTAGAGGAAAGGAGTCTAAGGCTGTAAAAGCGCTTTGAGTTAAAAAAGAAATTGGAAATCCAGATAGAATTAATGAAACAACGACTGCAATTCCGATAGAAATAGCAATAGGAATTCCAAACAAAAGGCAAAATAATAATACAGATCCTAACGCAACACCAGCTGTCATTTATCAACACTCTCCTTAAGTTGAACTTTCTGAAGTTTATAATTTTCATTTTCTTGGTTTTTAGAAATAGACATTTTTTCTTCATTAGATTTTCTACCTATGGTAGTATTACTTCTTTTCCACATGTTTTGTATAATGCGAAGTGACATCAATCCGAAACCGATAGGTATAATAAGGTATACATAACCCATATTAATTTCCGTAACAGCTGAAACTTGAATTGAGTTCATTAATTGTTGGACCATTTTCGCCCCGTATACTACCATTAGGAGATTAAAAGATAACCAGCACAGGTCAGTGAAATGCAGCACGGCATTTCCGAACCGTTTAGTAAGAAAGTTTAAACCAACTTCAATTCGAAGGTGACGATTATGCTTAGCAGCTAAAGAAATTGAAATATAGACAAACCATATAAAAGTGTAGCGTGCCAGTTCTTCTGACCATCCTAATGAAAAGTTGAAAATAAACCTTGAAAATATTTGAGCACTTACGAGTAAAACCATAACACTGAATAGTATTAGAGATAAGTATTCTTCTAAATGTTGGTCAATCTTATTTATGATTCTCATCACAATATTCTCCCTTCTAATTTTCAGATTTTTTTAATTTATTTGACTTCCATTATATTTTATCGATAATCGAAAAGTAAAGAGTTTCAATCAAAAAAGTCCTTTTTTAAGTCTTTAAAATTAATTTTAAAATTATTTTGACAATTCCAAAAAAGGTTGGTAACCTATAAATTATAGATTATCGATAATCCGAAAAAGTACTTAAAGGAGGATCAAAATCTCAGGAAGGATAATATTTACTATTAAGCTATTAGGAGGGAATACAAACTAAGATGAAAATTTTTATTCAAGTATTAGGTCTTGCGTTGTTGATTGGTTTGTTAGCTGCATGTTCTAATAACGATAATCAGAGCACATCTGCTCAATCAGACTCTGGGAGTAACGGTGGAGAAGTTGTTTTGAAAATTGGATCGGTTAACTCAGACAAGCATACTCTATATAAGGGTTACAAAAAATTTCAAGAAATCGTAGAGAAAGAAACAGGTGGTAGTGTAAAAGTAGAGATTTATCCTAATGGACAACTTGGTGACGACCGTACAATGATTGAAGGCTTACAACTTGGTACATTAGAGGCTGTTGGTGTTTCAACATCAATGTTGGCAAATTGGGCACCACAAATGCTAGCTTATGATTTACCATTTGCATTTCCTAATAGAGAAGTAGCCTACAAGGTTTTAGATGGTCCATATGGTCAAAAGGCTGGTAAGACATTAGAAAGTGAAGGTATTGTTTTGCTTTCTTATATGGAAAACGGTTTCAGACATTTAACAAATGATGTTAAAGAAGTAAAATCTCCTAGCGATATAGAAGGATTAAAGATACGTACGATGCAAACGCCAATGCATATTGATACGTGGAAGGCATTGGGAGCCAATCCAACACCAATGGCGTATACCGAACTTTTTACGGCTATGCAGCAAGGAGTTATTGATGGACAAGAAAATCCATATGGTAATATCTCAGTTGATAAGTTTTACGAAGTTCAGAAGTATTTAACAGAAACGAATCATGTCTATAATCCAATGGGGCTTGTAATTTCAAAAGATTTCTTTGGAGGGTTAAGTGAAGAACAACAAAAAGTAATTAAGGAAGCTGCGATAACCGCTAGTAATTATCAGCGAGATTTAAATGAAGAAAAAACAAAAGAATATAAGAAAACTTTAATTGATAATGGAATGCAAATTACTGAATTGACGGAGGGCCAACACCAAAATTTCTTAGAGTCAGTGCAAAGTGTCTATTCAGAGTATGAAGGTGAGCTTGGTGAGGAAAATATAACTGAATTTCTTTCAGAAGTGGAGAAGTATTGAGAGCGATCTACTTACTTGAAGATAATCTAAATTTATAAAGATGATTTAATACAGGAGGGGTCAAATGAATTTACTATTAGATACATTTGAATTCGGTCTACATACTCAACTTCATTTTGGGGTAGGTAGAGTGAAACAATTACCAGAGGTCATAGACAAATACAACTATAAAAAGGTCTTTATTTGTACGGACGAAGGAATAAAGAATTCTGGTGGCTTAGAGCTTATTGAGAAGTCTCTAATGACGGCTGGTATAAACTATGAAGTGTTTACTGGGGTTGAGCCGGATCCTACATTACGGGTGATCAAAAAAGTAGAAGCGTTGTTTCAAGAAAGTAATTGTGATGCCATCATTGGACTAGGCGGTGGAAGTTCTATTGATACTGCTAAAGGCGTATCGATTGCTGTTGCCAACCCAGGAGACATAAATGATTATGAAGGGAAAAATCAAGTCCCAAATCGTGGTCCAGATATTATTGCTATTCCAACTACTGCAGGAACTGGTTCTGAAATAACACATGCAACAGTGTTAAAAGACGAAGAGAGAAGATACAAAATGGGAATCTTAAGTGAGCATCTTCATCCAAGGGCAGCAATACTAGACCCTGAGTTACTCACTACATTGCCGAAAGGTCTCGCTTCAATTACGGGTATGGATGCGTTAAGTCATGCAGTAGAGTCGTACACCTCAAATCAAGCGCACCCAATTACAGAAGCGTTGGGACTTTATGCTATTGAACTTATCGGCAAATGGCTTCGTCCATTCGTTGCTGATCGTACAAATATTGAGGCCGCCTCGAATATGATGCTAGCAAGTACAATCGCTGGTGCCGCTTTTATTTGGGGAAGGGTTGCAGCAGTTCATGCCTTATCACATCCATTAGGTGGGCGTTATAAAATCGCTCATGGAATGGCAAATTCCATGCTATTACCTGTCGTAATGGAATATAACCTAAGTTCAAATTTCGGAAAATTCAAACGTATTGCGCTTGCACTTGGCGAAGAAGTAGATGGCTTAAATGAGCGACACGCCGCTCAAAAAGCTGTTAAGTCAGTTAAAGAATTAGTAGCCGATTTAGAAATTCCAACAAACTTAATTAACCTTAATGTTAATTTGTCGGAAGAGGAAATTCAACTCGTGGCCCAGGAAGCGTTTGATAGTGGGATTGCAACAGCTAATCCCAGACAGGTAACGGTTAAAGATTTAGAAACAATGGTACAAGTAATAAAATAAGGGGTGAAAAAATGGTTACTACAAAAAATTCTCCTGTTACAGTAAATAACTTTATTGGAGGGCAATGGGTAGCAGCTTCAGAAAAAGGTACAATACAACGTGAAAACCCAGCAAATATAGAAGAGATTGTAGCAATTACACCAGATTCAACAGAAAAGGATGCAGATAAGGCTGTAGAAGCAGCAGCTAAAGCCTTAAAGTCATGGTCAGGTCTTTCTGCAATTAATCGAGGAAAATTTTTATATCGTTTTGCTGAAATACTTGAAACGGATAAAGAAGAAGTTGCACTGTTACTAACAAGGGAACAAGGTAAACCATTAAATGAATCTCTTGGGGAAATTAATAAGACAATTAATGAAGTACGCTATATAGCAGGAGAGGCATCAAGGCTAAATGGTGAAACATTACCTAGTGAACGTGAGAATGTTCAAGTACGTACGGTTCGTATTCCGAAAGGAGTAATAGTTGCAATTTCACCATGGAACTTTCCACTAGTAACACCATTAAGAAAAATTGCACCCGCTCTTGTTTCAGGAAATACAGTTGTTTTTAAACCAGCTAGCTTAACAGCAGCTATGGGGGCTAAAATTGCTCAATTATTTGAAAAAGCAGGCTTGCCAGCAGGTGTTTTAAACGTCGTAGTAGGTTCAGGTAGGCGAGTTGGAAATCAATTGGTTAAAAATCCAAAAGTAAAAGGGATTACATTTACAGGTTCAACGAATATTGGTTCTAATATTTATGAACTTGCTTCAAAGCGAATGGTTGAAGTTCAGCTTGAAATGGGTGGAAAAAATGCCGCTGTTATCTATGATCACCCTGATATTGATGATTCCCTTGACCAAATCTTAAAAGCTGCATTTGCAGCTACAGGACAAAGGTGCACATCAATTAGTCGAATTGTTGTAAGTAAAGAAAGTGAGCAACAAGTAATTGAAGCCTTAAAACAAAAAGTACAGATGTATAAAATTGGTGAGGGTATTCATGAAGAGACAACAATGGGACCGCTAGTATCCAAAGATCAATTTGATACTACTGAGGATTATGTAAAGATAGCCTTGGAGGAAGGAGCAGATCTCGTTACGGGAGGAAAAGCATCTAAACAAACAACCGAAGGCTATTTTTATGAACCGACTATTTTTGCCGGAGTTACACCAGATATGAGAGTAGCAAAAGAAGAAATCTTTGGTCCTGTATTAGTTATTATTAGTGTTAATAGTTTTAATGAGGCAATTGATGTTTGCAATAATACAGAATATGGTCTAGCAGCATCCTGCTTTTCACAAAACAAAGATTATTTAGAACGATTTGTCAACGAAGTAGAGACAGGAATGGTCCATTTGAATAACGGGACAATTAGTGAGTCCCATGTTCCATTTGGCGGGTTAAAAAATTCAGCAATAGGACCATACTCAATTGGAAGTACAGCAAAAGACTTCTTTACTAACTTAAAGGTTATCTATGATGCTTATTAATCAAAATTATCGATAATCGAAAATATATAAATGGAAAACTATGATATATCCTTCACCGCTATGGTGAAGGGTGTTTAAACCTTCTCCTAAAAACGAACATTCAACTCAATAATAATTTTAAGTTAAATTATTATTCTATTTAATGATAGAAGTAATTACTAGACTTTAATAAGGAACGGTTCCATAGTAAAAAAATTTTTAAACCTTGAAAGTTAAATTCTGGATATCAATACTTAAAATATTTTATGAGGGTGATGTAATGAAAAAAGTTACTTCTGTATTGCTAACTATTTTATTCTTATTTTCTATATTGTTGGTGGGATGTAATGCAAAGGAAAGTAGTTTATCCAAAAATAATGAAAATAGTCAATCAAAGGATGAAGAAGGCAAACTTAATACATCATTTTCTGGTGAGGAAATTACATTTCTTATCCCAAATGGGCCAGGGGGGGCAAATGACCTTTCTGTAAGAGGCTTAATCCCTGAAATGGAATCAGAATTGGGAGCAGAAATTATCCCTAAAAATCAGCCAGCCTCCAAGGGTATTGTAGCTGCTGTTGATGTGTCACGTTCTAAGCCAAATGGACAAACATTATATTTCAATTCTCAGACTCTCATATTATTATCTCTCCAGGAAAAAAGCATTGATTTATCTAAAATTCAACCTTTAGCCCAAGTGGTGGAAGATACTTCAGCAATTTCAGTTCCAAAGGATTCTCCCTATAATACGTTAGAAGAATTAGTTGAAGCTGCAAAGAAAAACCCAGGGAAATTAAAGATCGCTACCAATGGAAAAGGGGCGTTATGGGATTTTTCTGCAAAAACCTTTGCAAAGGAAGCAGGTATAGAACTTCAATATATTCCATACTCTTCAGGTGGGTCAGAAATGTCAAAGGCTGTAGCTGCTGGAGAAGTTGATATTTCAGCAAATAGCCCTAGTGAGGTGAAGCCACTTGTAGATGCAGGGAAAATTAAAGTGTTAGCTGTTCAGAGTGATGAACGACATAGTTTATTGCCAGATGTTCCAACGACAACTGAGGCGGGTGTCGAATCAGTATTTCCAGTATGGCGTGGTGTATTTACTGTAAAAGAGACAGATGAAGTTGTTTTAGATCAATTAGAACAAAGTATTAAGCAATCTTGGGAAAGGAAAAAATTTAAAGAATTTTTAGATAACAAAGGAATGAATGGTAAGTTTAGGGGGCATAAGGAATTCACGGAATTTTTTAATAATCAAGTTGAGATGTATAAGGAATTAGTAGAGTAGCTTACAAGCTAACCTAATGAACGGGTATAGGGAATCGTGTTAATATAACACGATCCTTTACCCTCTTTATTCTGAAGGAAAGGAGTTTTAGTTTGAAGGATTATATAACCTCTATAATACTCCTCATAATAAGTATCATGATCTTTGTGCTTGCTAGCTCGTATGGAAAAGAAGCTACTAACTTATCAAGTAATTCTGCATTATTACCACAACTTATTAGTGGAACTCTAGCAATTTTAAGTGTGGTAAATCTATTCCAAAGGTTAAAAAGAAATGAAAAAGAACAATCAAGCATTTATGTTAAAACACTTATTAAGTTGTTACTTCTTGTTGCATTATTAATTGCTTACATCCCTGCATTATACTTTTTTGGATATTTAGTTGCTACGATTCTTTTTCTAATAACCATTATGACCTTTCTAGGATATCCTATCTTGAAATCTTCACTTCACACGTTAGTAATTTCTGGATCTTTATATATCATTTTTGCGGAATTTTTTCATGTTTCATTGCCTCAAGGAATTTTGTGGTAGAAGGGAGAGGTAGCTTTGGATTTAAATTTATATACTGCTGGATTGGAACAAATATTACAAATAGATGTTATTTTTTTTATTTTCATTGGCACTCTTCTAGGTATATTAACTGGATCAATTCCAGGCCTTTCTGCAATGATGGGAGTTTCTATATTAATTCCACTAACCTACAGCTTATCTTCCACCGCAGGTATTCTAATGTTAATTGGGGTGTATTTAGGGGCAGTATACGGGGGGGCAATCTCAGCAACTTTAGTAAATATTCCAGGTACGCCCTCAGCAGTAATGACTGCATTAGACGCTTATCCTTTGGCTAAAAAGGGGCAAGCAGGGCGTGCACTTGGAATTAGCACGGTTGCTTCCTCATTAGGTGGTTTATTTAGTGTTATAACTCTAGTTTTATTTGCTCCACTTATAGCAAATTTAGCACTTGAATTTACATCATATGAAATTTTTGCAATCGCTTTTTTTGGATTAAGCATTATGGCTTACATTTCTCCAGGTTCAATGGTAAAAGGGTTAATCTCGGGTTGTATAGGGTTATTAATCGCCATGATTGGTGCTGACCCAATGACAGGACAAGCTCGTTTTACGTTTGGTAGTATTCATTTATTCTCAGGTGTGCAATTCATTGCTTCAATGGTAGGACTTTATGGTGTCACAGAAGTTATTTTAAATATTGAAAAGAAAATACAAGAACCTGAGAAAAAGATTGAAGTTGTGAAAGCGACAAGAGCCATTCCCAGTTGGTTAGATATAAGAAAACTTTGGGGGGTAATTGCGCGTTCAAGTGTTATTGGCGTAGTAATTGGTGCCATTCCAGGTGCAGGAGGGACAATTGCTTCAATTGTTTCATATGCCCAACAAAAAAAGCTATCGAAAAATGCAAGCGAAATGGGAAAAGGTTCATTAGAGGGTGTTTCAGCAGCAGAATCAGCTAATAATGCATGTACCGGTGGCACAATGATAACATTACTTTCACTAGGTATTCCTGGAGATGCAGTTACAGCTATCTTAATTGGTGCTTTTATGGTGCATGGTATTCAACCGGGTCCAACTATGTTTCAAGAAAATATTGATTTAGTATCTGCCATTTTTTTGGGGATGGTTATTGCTAATATTTTCATATTAATTATCGGGCTAAAAGGAGCAAGGTATTTTGCAAGGTTACTATCTATCCCAGATCCAATTTTAAATAGTACCATACTTGCGTTTTGTTTTTTAGGAAGTTTTGCTGTTCAAAATAGTTTTTTTGATGTAGCTACTATGCTTGTTTTTTCAATTTTAGGATATTTAATGGTGAAAGCTGACATTCCTCGTGCTCCGTTGGTATTAGCTTTTATATTAGGGCCTTTAATGGAAATGAATTTAAGACGTTCACTATCTCTAGCCCAAGATGATTTAAGTCAATTTATATTTGCATTTGTGGAAAGACCAATAGCTGGAGTTGTTTTATTAATAACACTCATAACTTTATTAATGCCTTTTATTAGAAAGAAGAAAATCTTTAAGGAGCAATTGAAGTAATGAAATCTTAAATTAATGATTTTTAAAGCGAGATAATATGTGTTAAATAAAAAAAGATATAAATTTACCACTGTAAGAAAGTAAAGATTAGTAATTACCATTAACAAATATAATATCTCAAGTTTATAAGGGTGCAGCTAGTGAGTAAAGGAAGTTAGATATTTCGGTTGTTTGTCAACTCCTTATTTAAATATCAAAAAACAAGTCAGAAGTATTACGAAATAAATGGAAAAAGGAGAATATATGAAAACACGAGTCGTTAATCATTCCTTAATGGATCAAGTTTATCCCTTACTAAGAGATTTAATTATCAAAGGAGAGCTGAAACCTGGATATAGAATCATTGAAATGGATGTAGCGAAAAAGTTTGGTGTTAGTCAAGGACCAGTACGTGAAGCTTTGTCGCAATTACAGAAGGAAGGATTTGTGATACGTCATCGTAATAAAGGAACTTTTGTATCTAATCTCTCACGGCAAGATACACGTGATATTTATGAACTACGAGAAGTGATTGAAGAGTTTGCACTTTCCAAACCTTATAGATGTTGCGGAATTACATAAACCTATTGTAGATGCAATAAGAAAGAAAGACACAGAAGCAGCTTTAGCTGCATTTCGAATACATCTTAATTACAGTAAAAAACAGATAAAAAAGCAATTAAGAGTAGAAGAATAACTGTTTTATTTTCATAAAGTTTTCTAATAGTTTTGACAATTACAAGTGATACTGATACGATAATATTTAATATTATCGATAATTGATAATTGATAAGTTGCAGGTTTCTAACATTTACTCATGTGAAAGGAGAATTGAGATGGCATTAACTGAAACACAACAAAGTTGGAGAGAGGTTGCGAGAGATTTTGCCAAGCGCAAAATAGAGCCCGCTACAGAATGGTTAGAGGGAGAAAAGTTCTGGGCAAATGCTAAAAACTTAGCTAATCATGGATTTTTAGGCTTAACACTTCCCGAAGAATATGGCGGAATGAATTTAGCCCTGTTTGATGCATTACTTATGATTGAAGAATTGTGTCGAGTTTGTCCAACGAGCGGTAGACATGCATATCATGCAAGTATGGGGATTGCATCTTTTATTAATACGCTTGGAACGGAGGAACAAAAGCAAAAATATTTAACAAAAGTAACATCAGGAGAATTGTTTATTGCACTTGGTATGAGTGAACCCGAAGCTGGAAGTGCAGCAACAGATATGAAAACAAGTGCTGTAGATGAAGGCGATTACTATCGTTTGAACGGATCCAAAGTATTTATTAGTGATGCTCATTTAGCGGATGTGTTTGTAGTATATGCGCGATTTGGGAATTCCGGCCGTACTTCTGACATTGGTGCAATTTTAGTTGAAAGAGATACACCTGGATTTACAGTAGGGCCAGATGAAGAAAATATGAGTGGGGAAATTCAGTGTACTTTATATTTTGAAGATGCAATTGTACCCAAAAAAAATGTATTAGCCACAAACAATGCTTTTAAAAAATTAATGGGTGTTTACAATGGAGTTCGTTTAGGATATTTAGCGCAAACAATGGGAATCACGCAAGCAGCATTTGATCGAACAATTGAGCATGTAAAGCAACGCAAGCAATTTGGAAAAGAAATTTGTGAATTCCAAGGAGTTCAATGGATGATTTCAAATATGTATGTGCAACTTGAAGCAGCTCGCACACTTCTATATCGTGCTGGGGAAGCTGCATCTGATAATAAACCAGATAAAAATGCAGTAAGTGTAGCAAAAATCTTCGTGGCTGAGGCAGCACAAGAAATAACAGATACATGTATTCAGTTGCATGGTGGTTATGGTTTTTCAAAACAGTACCCACTTGAATGGTATTACCGTTGTGTACGTTCTGCATCGATTGCAGGTGGCACGCTTCAAGTTCATAAAACCATGCTCGCAGCTAGCGTTCTTGAACGAAAATTTAACCAACGAAAATAATAAGAGAGGGATAAGGAGGAAGGTTATCGTGAGTAGTCAAGTGAAAAGTAACTCGCATTCAAAAGTAGTCACTGTAGAAGAAGCCATTTCAAACATTCACAGTAATACAACGATTACAATTGGCGGTCTTATCTCTATTTTATGTCCAGAGAAAGTTCTCAAAGCATTAGGGAATCGGTTTATTGAAACAGGCGAGCCAAAAGATTTGACTGTTATTACACCTGTGCGAGTAGGGTGGGATAAGCAAAAAAGAACAGGCTTGGAGCATTTTGCTTATAAAGGAATGTTAAAAAGATTAATTAGTGGCAGCTTTAATATCAAAGAAAGCCCTCACTTAACAGATATGATTCGTAATAATGAGTGTGAAGCTTATAACTTTTCAATGGGCACCATCTTTCAGCTTATTCGCTCTATCGCCGGGGGACAACCTGGGTTATTGACAACAAATGGATTGAATACGTACGTTGATCCTCGCCAAGATGGAGGAAAGTTGAATGAGCACACATGTGATGACGTAGTTCAGCTTCTAAACATTAAGGGAGAAGATCATTTATTTTATCCATCTTTTCCAATTGATGTTGCTATTATCCGGGGAACGACAGCAGATGAAAATGGAAATATTACATTAGAGGAAGAACCTGCAACATTAAGTGGCTTAGAAATGGCGATGGCTGCAAAAGCAAGTGGCGGCTATGTGATTGCACAAGTAAAAAGAGTAACTGAAAATCATACACTACACCCTCGTTCAGTAGAAATTCCTGGCATATTGGTGGATGCGGTTGTTATTGATGAGGAGCAACAACAAAGCTTACTACCAGACTATAATCCAAGTTGGACTGGTGAAGTACGTAAGCCTAGAAATAAGTTGAAACAATCGATTCCATTGGATGCAAAGAAAGTAATATTGCGTCGAGCAGGGCATGAAATTACACCTAAATCAATTGTAAACTTGGGTGTAGGGATACCTGTTAACTTACCTCAGCTTGCCCTTGAAGATGGCTTCTTTGATGACATTACGTTTTCCCTAGAACATGGGGCGATTGGAGGTGTGCCGATGGGAGTTGAAGTCTTCGGGGCGCATATCAATCCTGAGGCATTCGTAACCTCTCCGCAAATCTTTGACTTTTATCAAGCAGGAGGCTTATCTGCAACGTTATTAGGTTTTGCCCAAATTGATGGTAGTGGAAATGTAAATGTTAGTAAGTTTAATGGGATCTACCGTGGATCAGGCGGGTTTATTGATATAACGCATAAAACACCGAAGATTATGTTTTGTGGCACATTAACAAGTGGCGGCTTAGATATCTCTTTTAAAAATAAAAAGGTAGAAATTAAAAAAGAAGGTAGACATAAAAAATTCATACAAACAATTGAACATATGACATTCAATGCTAAACAAGCATTGAAAAAAGGTCAAGAAGTTTTATATATTACTGAAAGGTGTGTATTCCGTTTAAATGAAGATGGCTTAGAGCTTGTCGAGTATGCTCCTGGAATAGATATCGAGAAGGATATTTTAAATAAAGTGGAATGTAAGGTAACAGTAGCTGCAGACGTGAAAGAAATGGATGTTGCCTTATTTTCTGAATCATCAGAACGAGATGTGTTAGAGAGGGTGTAGAAGGTGAGTAAATTATCAGTAAGTCAAATTATTGAAACAGATGTATTAGTTGTTGGGGGCGGAGGTGCAGCTACAAGAGCTGCATTATCAGCTGCTCAAATGGGTGCAAGTGTACGAATGGCAGTGAAGTCGAAATGGTTAAGAAGCGGATCAACTGCTACAGCATTTTCGGAATTGTTAGCGATTGCCGCAGCGATTGGCCATGAAGATGAAC
Organism: Thalassobacillus devorans; assembly: GCF_900176565.1. Taxonomy (GTDB): domain Bacteria; phylum Bacillota; class Bacilli; order Bacillales; family Halobacillaceae; genus Thalassobacillus; species Thalassobacillus devorans_A. The sequence continues at coordinate 102,685 of NZ_FXEH01000005.1, read as the reverse complement.
GTGATGAACCAGAAGTTCACTATGAAGATACATTAGATGCAGGGAGAGGTTTTATCGATCCTGAACTTGTATGGACGTTGGCATCAGAAATGCCTGACCGAATTCAAGATTTAATCAACATGGGATTAAATTTTGATAAACAAGAAAATGGAAAGCTTGTCCAAGGTATGAGTGATTTTGCAACCTACCCACGTACTTGTCGTGTAAATGGTGTGACCGCTCGACATATATTAACTACACTGTCTAAGCAATTGAAAAAATATCAAACTCCAGTTGATGAGTATACAATGATATATAAAATATTAACAGGAAAAGAGGGGGAAGTTTTAGGGGCATTAGGTGTACACAAACAGACTAATGAAATAGTTTTATACAAAACACCTACAATCATTTTAGCCTGTGGAGGTGCACATCATATTTATAAATACGCAGTGGGAACTCCTGACATGACAGGGAATGGATATGCAATGGCATATGAATTAGGTGTGCCACTTGTGAATATGGAGTTTGTTCAGATTGGTCCAGCTGCTATTCAACCTTCCATTACGTTATTATCCGGTCCAGTATGGAAAGCAAAACCAATCTTAACAAATAATAAAGGAAAGCAAATACTTGAAAATTATATTCCTAAAAATATTTCACTAGAAGAAGTCTATCGTTCAAAAGTGTTTCCGTTTACGATTTCTTCACCAGCTTTCTACTTAGATACTGCCATACAAAGGGAGCTAGAAACGAATCCATCTCGAAATGGAGGGGTATGGTGCACGATGTCAGAAGAAACAAAAGAAATTGTAGAAGAGAAGATGCCAAAAACAAAAGGAATCTTGAAATCAAAAGGGATTAATATTTTTGAAGATAAATTTGAGGTAGCACTTGTCGCTCAATGTATGAATGGGGGCGCTTTAATTGAAACCCCAAATGGTGAAACGAAGGTGAAAGGATTATATGCTGCTGGTGAAACCGCCGGTGGTGTGAGAGGCCCTGATCGCCCTGGTGGAAACTCATTAGCCGAAGGACAGGTGTTTGGAAATCGTACCGGAAAAGCAGCAGCAAGTTATGCAAAGTCACTCACAGAGAGTGTGTTTAATGAGGAGCAGGATTTACAGGAGGGATTAGATGAGCTTAATAAGCTTATTAAAAACGGGAATGGTGAAAAAGATTTAGACAATGCCATACAATCTTTAAAAGAATCTATGTATAGAAATTGCTTAGTGATGCGTAATAAAGAACGTTTGGATGAAGTGTTAAAAAAAATTGATTCTCTTCATTACGAGTTAGAAACAGGAGAGTTTAACATAACGAACGAGAATGTATTTGATGCTATTGATTTAAAACATATGCTACTGGTCTCTCGCTCTATTGTTTTATCAGCATTAACTCGTAAAGAAAGTCGCAGTTGTCATTATAGAGAGGATTTTCCAAATAAAGATAACGTTAAATGGGTGAAAAGCGTTGTTATTAGTAAACAAGGTGAAACCATGGACGTTCACACAAGAAAATGGCCCAGTCACCGTGAGCTCGAAAAGAAAGGCACTATATGAAGAAGGTTGATGTAAAAGTTTCCAAAGGGATTGCAAATGTCATAATGAAAACCCCACCCTTAAATATTTTATCTAATGATGTGAAAAGTGAAATTACGTCAGTCTTTCAATCACTATCAAAAAATAATGACGTTAGAGTGATATTATTTGAAAGTGAAGGCGATCACTTTTGTTGTGGAGCAAATTTAAAGGAGTTCCCTGAACGAATTTACCATAATAAAGCAAGAGATGCTTGGATAGATGGTCATGAAATGTTAACGGCGATTATGAATGTATCTCAGCCGACAATTGCTTGTGTGCAAGGCAATGTGCTTGGTGGAGGTGCAGAATTAGCAACTGCCTTTGACATTCGTATATTTGCTGAGGATATTACATTCGGTTACCCAGAGGTATCTCGAACGGTCTATCCAGGTAATGGCGGATTTGAGCGCTTTATTCAGCTAACAGGTGAGGCTCATGCGGGTTATTTATTTCTCAGTGGTGAAAAGGTTTCGGCCAAAGAAGCACTGCGATTAGGAGTTGCCAACAAGGTTAAATCGACCGATGTTTTTAGAGAGGAAGCTGTGAAATTAGCAGAACGGCTTGCTTCGTACTCAGCTCCAACTATACGAACAATAAAAAGAGCAATTATCGATTATCGAAAAAAAGAAAGTTTTTATGAAAGAGGTATAAAGTATTTTGAAGAACTTCATCTTACAGAAGATATCAATGAATCAGTTAATGCCTTCTTGGAAAAAAGGCAGCCAGTATATAAACATAGATGACTTAATGAAATATAGGAGGTAGTTATCGTGAATATTGGATTTCGTATCCTTCCAGTCAAACAAAGAATTAATAAAGGAGTAGTTAAACAGTTTAGAAATATAGTCACTCCTCATATTAGTGATAATATGAACCGTCTGCACGCAGGAGGAACAGAATTGCAACCTTTCCATAAGGAAGGGAAGTTGCTTGGAACAGCGATTACAGTGAAAACAAGACCAGGTGATAATTTAATGGTACACAAAGCACTCGACCTTGCTCTTCCTGGTGATGTAATTGTTGTTGATGCAGGTGGGGATACTACAAATGCTATTGTAGGTGAAATCATGCAGAGAATAGCGAAGAAAAAAGGAATTGCCGGCTTTGTTATAAATGGAGCTATTCGCGATTCACTAGCTTTCATGGAAGATACTTTTCCTGTGTATGCTAAGGGTGTTACACATCGAGGTCCTTATAAAGATGGGCCAGGGGAAGTTAATGGACCTATTTCTTTGGGGGGAATGATTATCAATTCGGGGGATTTAATCGTTGGTGACGAAGATGGATTGGTTGCCGTTCCTGCTGAAGAAGTAGAAGGAGTTCTTCTAAAAGCGAAGGAGCAAGAAAAGAAAGAAAAGGAGATTTTTCGCTTAATTGAAGATGGAAAAATTAGTAGAAGTTGGGTTGATGAGGTTTTAAAAGAAAAAGGGTGCAAATTTGAAAAAGATCATGAACCGATTTTGACTGGACGAGGCAATCTTAAATGAAACCAAAAATTTATATTACTCGAAAACTACCAGAGGAAATTGTAAATTATCTGCAAGAGCATTGTGACGTGAAAATGTGGGAGAAAGAAGATGTTCCTGTTCCGCGTAATATATTAGAGAGAGAGATTAAAGATGTGGATGGCTTATATTGTTTATTAACTGAAAATATTGATAAGTCTTTATTAGATCAGGCTAAACATTTAAAAATCGTTTCTAACATGGCTGTAGGCTATAATAACATCGATATCAAATACGCAAGTGAAAGGGGTATAAAGGTTACAAATACACCTGAAGTGTTAACAGAAACAACAGCCGATTTAACTTTTGCATTATTAATGACTACTGCTCGCCGTTTAGTAGAAGTATCTGAGGTAGTGAGAAATGGAGAATGGAAAACTTGGTCCCCGATGGCTTATACGGGTCAAGATATTTATGGAGCAACACTTGGTATTGTTGGAATGGGGAGGATTGGCGAAGCTTTAGCGAAAAGGGCAAAAGGTTTTGACATGAATATTCTTTATTATAATAGAAGTAGAAAGATTGAAACAGAAAACAAATTAGGTGTAAAGTATGTGGACTTTGAATCTCTACTTAGCGAATCCGACTTTATTTGTATTATGACTCCATATACCCATGAGACGAGAAATTTATTTGGCTCTAGAGAATTTTCGTTAATGAAACCAACTGCCATTTTAATTAACACGGCTAGAGGCGGTATTGTGAATGAGGAAGCATTATATCAAGCATTAATCGCTAAAGAAATTTGGGCTGCTGGTTTAGACGTTTTTGAAAATGAACCAGTAGACACAAATCACCCTCTGCTTAAGTTATCCAATGTAGTATCTCTCCCCCACGTGGGAAGTGCAAGTATAAAAACAAGAATAGAAATGGGTATCTTGGCTGCAACAAATCTCGTAGAGGGAGTTAGTGGTCGAGTACCTCCAAACCAAGTTAATTAATATTAAGTTAGTTAACAACTATCTGAATATTAAAATTCCTACCCTCTTGATATATATTAAGGGGGTTTTTGTTCATCCCCGTAGGTGCAGGAAAATTCATATCGATCACATTTTGTCCAGTCCCTGCACCAGTAACATTGGATATTCTAAAGGAAAAGAAACTCTGAGATTTTGATAAAACTGGTGTTTTCGCAAGTAAATATCGACATTTCGAGGAATATATAAATTTAAGAGTTCCAGTGCCTATGTTAGAACAGGCTGAATTTTTAATAGACGATTTAGAAAAATTGACAGCATTAGTATATAGGTCACCAGAAATTATGAATATGCCGGATTAAATATTAAACCTAAACCAGTAGAACTTGAAAATATCCCACCACAAGCGGAACATGATGTTGTGTTTGACGAGATAAAGGATAAGATAATCCAAGGCATCCGAAGGGCTGAATATACTATATGGATAGCGGTAGCTTGGTTTACCGATATAGATATATATATAGAATTGATACTAAGAAAAATTGATGGTGTAAATGTCCGAATAATCACCTCAGATGAACCAACAAATCAAACTTTAATAGCAGATTTTGAACGTAATTTTGAACTCGTAAAAGTACCGAAAAAAGGATTTAACAGACTTCACAATAAATTCTGCATAATTGATTTAGAGTATGTAATGCATGGTTCTTATAATTGGAGTAATACTGCACCAAACAATAATGAGACTTGGGCAACTGCACTGGACCGAGACTTTGTAAAGAACTTTACTGATGAGTTTATGAATTTATTCGTGAACAATTATGAAAGATATTAACCCTAAACTGTTAGGGTCTTTTTTTATGTCCATTCCTTGTTCACTCTTTACACTGGTACTTTTTATCTTTTGATTCCACAAATCCTTTTGTATTAAGGTTTATTACAGGATAGCTGGGCGAAATAAGTCCAACCTAATGTTTGATAATCATAAACAAACAACAGATCAAGTGTCTATTAATAAAACATGCCATTTGCTGAGTGATGAAGGTCATAACATTTTATCTAACCAATCTCACCGTGACAGGCGAATGGAAAGATTATAGTTTGAACCTATTCGGGGAGATATTAAAGGAAGGTCGAAAAAGCTAACCCGGATATATCTAGAATTAGACAAAGAGTTCAAAAAGTAAAAAAATCACTGGGAAAATTGCAACTTATACAGATTTGGGTCCAAAAGGATTATTCAGTAAATGTTGAAGCACCTAATAGTCAGCTTAGAATTATGAAAAAGTTAAACTTAGTGTAATTGACATACTTGATGACATACTTTAATGCATTTATGGTTACGCAATATTATTCCAGAATTTGTTGTTGATCTTGGGATCACCTTGAATCGGCAAGTGTTTCTGTATATATTAAATCCTATTTAATTAGATGAAACGGGTGGCATGATGTAATAACCTCCCCTAAACTCTCTCAGTTTAGTTCAATAAAAAGGGAAAGGTGTTAGTCCTTCAAACCCAAAAAGATTTAAATATAGAATTACTCATATTCTAAAAGCGAAGCAAATTCTGAGATTTGATTGATTAAGGGCATGAATGAAGACAGATGCCAAGCATTGGAAGCAATATAATAAAATTGCTGTGATTACTGATAAGAAGTCAGTCCAGAAGGCAGAATACCTTGGTTACTATTTACCAGGATTTGAGACCAAGCATTTTGATAAGGATGAGTAGGAAGAATCCTGGGAGTGGGTGAAGGGTTAGTTACAAAGAGAGACATAAAGTTTAATGATATGTACCCCCAGAGGTTAAAGCGACTTTCGGGGTTTTAGTTGTGTAATAACCCGATACATGTATGACGACTCTAAGTACCTAGTTTCATTGTCATAAATTTTCCACATGTAAAAAAGCATGTAGTATTTAAAGGACTTGCTGAATTTTCTCAATAGTGTTAACATTAAAATACAGAATATAATATATTGAATAATGAAGAGGGAAAGTTGCCTATGACACGAATTTGGGAAAATTTATACTCTAAAAATGGACTAGCAGCTAAACATATTGCTAAGGAGCTGTTATCGGTAGAAGAGGGGGAGAGAATTCCAAGGATCTCTGACTTTTGTGAAAAGATATCCTTAGGAAGAGGCACAGTACAGGGTGCAATTAAAGTACTGGAAGAATTGGGTGCTATTGAATTGGAATCTAAAGGGCACATGGGGACCTATCTAAAAAATAAAGATGTTAGTGTGCTAATGGAAATCGCAGATATAGGACCTTTAATGGGAGCCATGCCCCTTCCTTATTCCATTAAATATGAGGGATTGGCAACTGGGATTGTGGAAGCCTTTGAAAAAGTGAATAAAAGAGTAAGCATGACTTACATGAGAGGTGCAAGCAATCGCTTGGAAGCGCTTAAAACAAGAAGATATGACTTCGCGATTGTATCCCATTTAGCTGCTTTGGAGGGTTTAAGGTATCATAAGGGTTTGAAGATTGTGAAAAGATTAGGCGAGCAGTCCTATGTTACAGGCCATAAAATCTTTTTTGCAGATAAAAAAGCTACAAAAATTGAGGATGGGATGAGAGTAGGTATTGACAAATCCTCCCCTGACCAATTAAAAATCACGAATTTGGAGTGTGAAGGGAAAAAAGTAGAATTAATTAACCTTAATTATATGCAGCTTTTCCAAACATTAAAAGATAACAAGATTGATGCAGCAGTGTGGAATCAAGATGAAATAAGATCAGTTGAGACGCTCTCCTCAGCTGGATTTCAGTCGGAAAAAGCTAGGGAACTGACCAGGCTAACCTCAGAAGCAGTTATTGTTATAGATGAAGCAAGAGCAGAAGTTCTTGAACAACTCGATTCAATTGATATTTCCGTTATTACCAAGGAGCAAAAAAAGGTAGAGGAAGGGAGCCGTATTCCTCTCTATTAATAGAGAGAGGTTTTCTACCCATCAATATACTAAATACAGAATATTGAATAATAGATTTTACCGAAAGGGGGGGGATTTATAATGTTATCAGAAGAAATGGTCTTCCGACTTCAATTGCTATTGGATAGCAACCAAATTAGTGAAAAGTCGTTTGCTGTTGTAAAGGAAAAATTAGAAAATTTATTGAAAGCGCATACGTTAGATGCAGATCATCCCAGTAGTGGTCCTTTTACAAACCATTTGGCTATTGCGGTCGAAAGGGTGAATAGACAAGAAGCGTTAAAGGATGTTTCTAAAGAAACAGAGGAACTGATTAATCAGAACCCTGATTTATATGAAAAAGCCAATCAGATATTAAAGGATTGTATTTGGCAAAGTGGAGCTGAGATCACACGTGCTGAAACCGGCTTCATTACGCTTTATTTAGCAATGTTTCAACAAAAATAAGAGAGATATTAGTTTTATATAGAAACAGCAATTGCTTTTTTAAAATTTGTTAAGGAGGATGATTTGAATGATTAAGATTGTCATCGGAGGATTGCAGAAAGATCAAATCAAAAGGGCTGTCGAGGCAGCAGGAGGTGTCCAGGTTGAAGCGGTGATATCAACTGATTTTGAAGCTGCAAAACTGGTGAAAGCAAATAAGGCAGATTACTATATCGGTGCATGCAATAGTGGAGGTGGAGCTGCATTGTCTGTACCTATTGGGATTCTAGGTTACGGTAATTGTGCGACAGTAGCCAAAGCGGGAGGAAGGCCCAAAAAGGATAATATTGAGAAGTTGATAAAGGAAGGGAAGGTCGCATTTGGAATGGCTGTAGAATCCATTGATACTGCAGTCCCAATGATTGTTGAGGGTTTATTAGAAAACAAAGGGTAGGGGGATAAATAATGGATTTTTCTATTACTAAGTTAATTTTGGTAACGCTATTAACCTCAGGTACAGCCTTGCTATCTTATTACGGCCGAGCAGTTTTTCACGATGGATTAAGACCAATCATGCCTGAATACATTGAAGGACGGATGAACCGTCCGGAAATGTCTTCTGTTGCTTTTGGGTTGAGTGTTGGGTTCATTGCTTCGGTTGGTATTTCTTTTACACTATCTACCGGACTGTTAAATCCGTGGTTACTCTTCTTACCAACTGATATTCTAGGTGTATTTGCTGGATCAGCTTTGCTGGCAGGTGTGTTAGGGGCAGCGTGGGGCCTGGCAGTTGTACTTGGGCTGGGTGCAGTCCAGACGGCATTAACTGCTTTCCCTGTTGATTTCATAGGGGCATTGGGAGAACTTAGTTCCCCGGTACTTGCCGGGTTTGCACTGTTCCCGGTTCTCGCTATTCTTTATCAATTTGGATGGAAAAAAGGGGTAGTTACTGCTGTTATTGTTCTTTTAACACGAGTAATTATTGAACAAGGTTTCTTACCGGAACAAATCTCTCTTTTACCTGAAGCTGGAGAGTTGTTCGTTGGTACTATTCTATTAATCTTTTTCGCTGTATCTTATGATAAGAAGAATCCGGTGGAAACAGATATAGAACCTGGGGAATCCATCTTCCAGGAGCGGACTCGACGGATTTATAAAGGGCTACCATTCTTTGCTGTGGTTGGCGCTTTGGTTGCACTAATATCCAACCTTGGATATTTTGCTGGCTCCGAAGTTTCTATTTTTACATTAAATGAAGCTTATAACTCAGAAAGTGCTAGTGAGGCACAAGCACTTATTCAACAGGCCGCTTTATCTGACTTCTTGAGAGGAATTGGTTTTATTCCATTGATTGCCACCACAGCTCTAACCACAGGGGTTTATGGAGTTGTAGGTCTAACGTTTGTGTTCCCGGTTGGTTATTTAATGCCTAATCCAATTTTGGCTGCCATTGGTGGTGCACTCGTTCTTATTATTGAGGTATTAATTCTATCTAAACTTGGAAGCGTATTGGAGAAATTCCCTTCCTTAAGGGAGGCTTCTGATAACATTCGGACTTCCATTAGTACTGTAATGGAAATTGCGTTATTAATTGGTTCATTCTTAGCTGTACTGAAAATGGGTGGTGTCACAGGGTTTACTATTTTTGTAATACTATGGTTAATTAATGAAGGGACAGGTAGACCTGTTATTCGTCTTGCAGCTGCACCATTAGCAGCTATTGCAACAGGTATTTTGCTAAACATACTATATTTCGCTAATTTATTTACTCCAATAGCTGGATAAGAGGTGTAAGGTATGACAAAAATGATTCAAACGGTTTCAGGGAAAGTTGATCCTTCTGTTTTAGGGCAAACGTTAATTCATGAACATGTCATTTTAGACCTCTCTCATATCAGACAGGATAGCGATCCTATCCTGTCTGATAGTGAGATGTTAAACAATGAATTGAGTCATTTAGCAAAAGCAGGCTGTGGTGGAATCGTTGAAGTAACCAATCGTGGGATGGGGAGAGACGTTTTGTCACTGCTATCGGTTTCCAAAAAGAATAATATACCAATTGTTGCTGCTACCGGATTTTATAAGGAGGAATACTATCCGTCAGAAGTCTTTACAATGAGTGAAGAGGAAATTACGGATCTTTTCCTTAAAGAATTAACAGAGGAAATTGAGGACACTGGAATTAAAGCTGGGATTATATCAGAAATTGGCAGTAGCTTAAATGAAATTACCAGAGCCGAGGAGAAAGTTTTTCGTGCTGCCATTCAAGCACAGAAGCAAACAGGTGCTCCACTAAGTACTCATTGTGAATTAGGCACTATGGGCACGGCCCAATTAAAATTATTTGCTAAAGCGGGAAGTGACTTGTCGAAAATCTCAATTGGTCACCAGGACTTAAACGGAAATCGGGAAGAATATGTTCGATTGCTTGAGGCAGGTCTTTATATTCAGTTTGATACCATCGGAAAAAATAATTACCGACCGGAACAAGAAAGAATTGAAGACTTATTATTTTTATTGGATAAAGGGTATTTAAATCAAATAATGCTCTCTACTGATGTTACGAAGAAATCATATTTAAGAGTTAATGGTGGGTTTGGGTATGTGTATCTGTTGGACAATTTCATCCCCTCGTTACAAGAAAAAGGAATCTCTGAAAAGGAAATTCATATAATGACGACCGATAATCCCAGGCGTTTTCTTGCATATTAGGAGGGGTGTTTCATGGAATCTGCTATATTACCAACAATTAGTATAGATAAAGCAAAGGAAAAACAATTTGACCTAGTAAACGCAATTGCAAGCGAATTTACTGGCAATGCTTTTTTTAATCAGGGAGACCTGGGTGTATTTCCGGAGTTGGGACGTCCTGTGCAGACAGATAAAGTTGAGAAAGTGTTAGCCTCCTTTTTTAAGGCAGAGTCTTGTGCGTTAGTTCGTGGAGCTGGTACAGGAGCAATTAGGGAAACACTGGCTTCTCTCTTATCTGCTGGAGATTCTCTGTTTGTCCACTCAAGTCCAATTTATAAAACTACTAATGCATCAATGAGTGTTCTGGGGCTTCAACCGATATTTACAGATTACAATGACTTAAAGAAGTTAAGACGGGCATTGGCAGAACACCCATCCAGTAAATTATTTTATGTTCAGCATTCAAGGCAAAAGCCGGATGATACCTATGATCTGGAAACAGTTATCAACCTTGTCAAGGAAGTACGGCCTGATTTGCCGATAGTTGTTGATGATAATTACACGGTGTTTAAAGTGGATGAAATTGGAACAGAATTAGGTGCTCACTATTCTTGTTTTTCAGGCTTCAAGTTACTGGGGCCTGTTGGTATCGGTATAATTTTGGGTAAACAAGCTGGAATTGATAAATTTCGTCAACGGAATTATTCCGGTGGCGGGCAGGTACAGGGATATGAAGCAATGGACTTACTCCGTTCGTTAGTTACCGCCCCGATACTGATTGCGGTACAAAATGAGCAAACAGAAAAACTTAACAGTCTTTTAAATAGTGGAGTCATACCAGAAATAGAAAAGTCTTATATAACTAACTCACAGTCCAAAAATGTCATTATTGAATTGAAAAAGCCCATTGCAGAGCAGGTTATCGCTGCCAGTGAGAAATTTGGCGGAGCAGTATATCCGGTTGGAGCAGAATCGAAATTTGAAATCCTCCCAATGATCTACCGTTTATCGGGGTCATTTTTGGATGAAAAACCAGAGTTAAAGCATACTGGGATTAGAATAAACCCCATGCGTTCCGGGGCAGAGTTAGTAATTGAGATTTTAAAGCAAGCAATCGCCATTTCAACAAACGAGGGGGCGTACAGATGAGGAAAAGAGCAATTGTACTTATATTGGACAGTTTAGGGGTCGGTTATATGGATGACACTCCTGAAGTTCGCCCTGAAGATGTGGGTGCAAATACCTTTTACCATATTCTTGATAAGGCAAAAGAGATAAACATCCCAGTCCTAGAGAAACTGGGAATCAACCAAATTGTGGAGCATCCAAGATTGACCAATCAACCGGGACTAGCCTCATATGGAGCTATAAATCTTGAACATTATGGTGCCGATAGTTTTGTTGGCCATAATGAGATTATGGGAACGAAGCCAAAAAAACCGTACACTGGACCATTTTCAAGTGTAATTGACCATGTTAAATACGCCATGGAGAGGGCTGGATATGAAGTAGAAATTCCTGACTCTGATTATCCCTACTTGTTAATTAATGGCCTGGTTGTAGTGGCAGATAACATTGAGACGGATTATGGTCAAATTTATAACGTGACAGCACCACTTGACGAGATTACTTTTGATGAGGTTTTAGAGATTGGTAAAACGGTGAGGGAAAATGTTGAAGTTAATCGCGTCATAGCTTTAGGTGGGGAAGGTGTCTCATTAGAAAAGCTTTTAGCATCAGTGGAAAAAAGAGAGGATGGCCTGGTCGGAGTAAATTCTCCAAAGTCCGAAGTTTATAAAAAAGGATACCAGGTAAGACATTTAGGTTATGGGATCGATCCAAACACCCAAGCGAGCACCATATTAAAGGAAAATGGTAAAGAAGTTGCCTTGATTGGTAAGATGCAAGATGTAATTACTTGTGAAGGAGCTAGGCTCTATCCGGCGGTGGAAACGGAGAAGGTAATGGAATCGGTGATTAAAGAATTAAATGAAATGAAATCAGGTCTTATTTCTGCAACTGTTCAGGAAACTGATATAGCTGGCCATGCGGAGGATGTAAACCTATACGCAGATAGAATAAACGTTGTTGATTATTATTTATCAAATATTCTTGAACTCATGACAGAGAAAGATTTGTTGATTATAAGCGCTGATCATGGGAATGACCCTACTATTGGAAGGAGCCAGCACACAAGAGAGAAGACCTTTTTGCTGTGCTATGGGAAAGAGTTACCATCTATTAATTTAGAAGAAAGAAAAACATTATCAGATATCGCTGCAACGGTAACAGATTTTTTTGAGCTCGCCCCACCTCAGAACGGGAGGAGTTTTTACTCCGAAGTTAGGAAGTAAACTCATATCGATTCTTTAAGGTGAGTGGTTACGTGTTTAAGGGGGACACTATATGTTTTTGGATATAACGAATCAAAGAAATCCAAACCTTTTGGAAGCAGGTCTTTATTTGCACCAAAAAGGTTTAATAGCGCCAAACACTTATGTTATTGATTTGGATACTGTTCGTAACAATGCAAGAAGCTTGGCTTTAGAGGCTAAGTCTCAAAACCTGGAATTGTATTTTATGACAAAACAATTCGGCAGAAACCCTCTGGTTTCAAAAGCTATTGTGGAGGCAGGAATCTCTAAAGCGGTGGCGGTAGACCCCTGGGAAGCAATCACTCTTGCGGAAAGTGGAATAGATATAGGTCATGTTGGCCATTTGGTACAAGTCCCATCGGTTATGCTTGATCAGATATTGGATTTGAATCCGGATCAAATTACGGTCTTCAGTTATGAGAATGCTAAATTCATCTCAGAAAAGGCATTAAAAAGGAACAGAAAACAGTCGATAATACTGCGTGTTGTTGGAAGGAATGACTTTGTCTATCCCGGTCAGGAGGGAGGCATTCCCTTTGAAAAATTCGAAAATGAAGTGGAGAAAATAGAAAAGCTTCCGGGGGTTATCATAAGAGGAGTAACCAGTTTTCCCTGTCTTCTGGCTAAAGATGGAGAAGTAAGTCCAACCCCAAATTTTCATACCATAAATAAAGCGGCTGCCGTTCTTAGAGATAAGGGGTATGAGAGGGTTGAAGTGAACGCTCCAAGCGTAAGTACGACCAACACCTTACAACTAATTAAAGAGAATGGTGGTACCCAGGGGGAACCAGGCCACGCGTTCACCGGAACTACTCCGCTTCATATCTCAACTCATCATCCTGAAAGACCTGCGATGATTTATGTATCTGAAGTTTCTCATAAATTCAACGATCTTTCCTATGTATTTGGTGGTGGCTTTTATGCTCGATCACATGTTCAGCATGCACTTGTAGGGAAAAGAATTACCGAAATGGCAAAAGTAAACGTAATTCCAGCGAACCCTGAAAATATTGATTACTATGGAACGTTGCAATCGACAGATTTGCAGGTTGGAGATACCGCACTATTTTCTTTTAGAACACAGGTCTTTGTAAAAAATTCACAAGTGGTGATTGTAGAGAACCTTGAGAGCAATCCGAAGATTCTTGGAGTGTTTAATTCCGGGGGGCGCCGTTAAAGTAAAGGGGGTAATCCAATGATTCAACTTATTATAGCCAATAATTATGAGGATATGAGTAAAAAAGCCTCCAAACTACTCATATCACGAATAAAAGATACTATCCCTTTAAATTTAGGATTAGCAACTGGTAGTACCCCCGTTGGTTTGTATAAGGAATTAGTAACAGAATATGCAAACGGAAATTTAGATTTTGAACATACCAGGACATTCAACTTAGATGAATATATCGGGTTATCCCCCTATAATCCAAACTCCTACTCTTATTATATGTGGAAACACTTCTTTTCTCATATCAATATCAGGAAAGAAAATATCCATATACCTCCTGGGATTTTTGCAAACGAGCAAAAGGTTATAGATGATTATGAGGAGGCAATTGTTCAAGCTGGTGGTATTGACCTTCAAGTCCTGGGCATTGGGGCAAATGGTCATATTGGTTTCAACGAACCAGGTGAATCCTTATCTGTCTCTACTCACATAGTGGAGCTGAAAAGTGAGACAATCAAGGCTAACTCCCGGTTTTTTGAGAATAAAGATGAAGTGCCAAAAAAGGCAATTACAATGGGAATGGGAAAAATTATGGAGGCGAAAGAAATACTATTACTAGCCTCGGGAAAGGAAAAGGCGAAGGCACTTGCACAGACCGTAAAGGGTATAGTGGAAACGCACTGTCCTTCTACAATTTTGCAGATACATCCAAATGTAAAGATTATTGCAGATAAGGAAGCGTCTTTTCTTATAGCTGACAGAATCCGAGCCTCAAACAATTGTATATTATTTTCTTCTGATAGGATGGAGCAGTATGGTTAATCAACTTGATGTTATATTAAAAAAAGAAGATGTTCAAACAGGAGATTTAGCAGGTGAAATTGTTGTTGTGTTAGATGTGTTTTTAGCAACTACAACTTTGTCTGCTGTATTGGATGAAGGAGCAGAGGAAGTTATTGCTGTTAAGGATGCTGAAATGGCAAAAAAAATATCAGCAAAAATGAAAGACGGTACATTTATTATGGCGGGGGAACTGGATGGCAATACGATAGATGGGTTCGAATATCCATGGCCTCTTCATTTGAAAGTTAATGTTAAGGGGAAAAGCGTAATTCTGGCCTCAACGAATGGAACTGTTGCTATTGATAGGTCAGTTGCGGCCTCACATTTATATGCAGCTTCTTTAATTAATTCTAAAGCGGTTGCCCAGTACATAGCGGAACAGCATACAGGTACATTTGATATAACCCTGGTCTGTGCGGGGGATACTGGCCAATTCTGTTTGGAGGACTTTATTGGAGCCGGTTTATTTATAGAACATTATCTTACTTATTTTAGTGGTGGAGTAAAGATGACCGATAGTGCAGTTGCGGCACTGAACTTTTATAGAGGGCAAAAAGATAACCTAAGGAGAATACTCACTGATTCAAAAGTTGGCAAACAACTTGTAAGTATGGGGCTTGAGAAAGATATGATTTATGCTTGTAAATATGATATTTCATCTACTATTCTTGAGTATAGGAATGGTTCGTTCAGAAATGTCTCAATAACAAAACCCAGAGTTTAATAGATTAGCTTTAAACTTTAAAGACGATCCTGTTTATGGTTACGTATGATGAAGATGGTTATTCGTTAAGAGGATCAAAGATCTCAAAAAAGAGGCCGATATCGGAAACATTAAAACGAATATGCGTCAACAATTGTAAAAAGCCAATACAAAAAGGTGTAAATTAAATGTGTCTACGACCTCTTGTTAACTCTGGATGTATTCAGCATAACTCAATTTCTCTTCTTGTGCAATTGCGACCATTTCCTCTTCTTAAGGTCCTGTAACTGTAGTTTCCTTAGTTGTGTCTTCTTCTGTAATAGAACGATACTTTTTTGCCTTATCATCGCTACATCCCACCTTATAATAAGAGTCAAAAAAACTACTAATTTCAATAGCTTTTGTTTCGTCTATTACTTCCGTTTTTATGACAATTTAATATACTCGGAATCATTAAAAAATAACGTTTTAAAAGTGAATGTTTCGGCATTTCGTATGCTGGTGTTCTTTTAATTGTATTTGATAAGTAAAAATGTAGGTAATGGAATTCAAAAATAAGTACTAGGATTGAAAAAAATATTTATTACTAATAGAGAAATATACATCATTTAACTTAAGAGGATGTATATTTGTGTGAGAGTCCTGTTGTTGCCAAGTTGTTGCCCAAATTGGTTGAAAAACCTGCAAATCAATCCTATTTAAACCTAACTCTATTGGAAAAAGAACTGATAAAATAGGCTTTTATCTAATATCATCACAACAATTCCTATTCAGTTGTCTACCTTGACAGGGTGGAGGTCGCTGGTTCGAGCTCAATCGGAATCACTAAGTTCTAAAAGTCTCTGATTGTTGATGCTGCAACGGTCAGGGGCTTTTTCTATGTTACACGACAGGTGCTTGTAAATTTACTGGTACAGAATAAATGGGGGAAAATTGGGGAAAAAATTATTTTGGTTCAATCTGGATAGTTATTATTTATATCAAATATGACATTTTGTGCACTTATAGTAATAAATGGTAATGGGTGATAAGATAAAGTTAATGATTAAGAGAATCACACTCAATTAAAAAGGAGTGGTGTGTATGAGTTTAATTTATTTGAAAGAAACGTATAGAGTAGAGATTGCTTATCGTGGAAATCACTTGTTCGAATTTAATGTTCCAATGCCCAATGGTACATATTTATTCAAGTTAAACCTTTTAGAGAAAGACATAGTCGCTCTAGCTAATTTCACTACTAAAGAGGAAATTACCCTTGAATCAATTGAAGAAAATAAAAGTATAATAATGGAAAAGTCATTAGAAATGCATAAAGCATTAGAAAAGCTGATGGAGCACATTCAATATAATCTAGGGCAACAGTTTGGAGAACCCAGAACAATTCTAAATAATGCTTTTTTGGCTATAAATAATAGTCAGTGGGTTCCTTATGAACCTTTTAGTGAAACTAATATAAAATTTTCTATAGGTACCAATTTAAATGAAGAAAGTTCGGTGGTTATCCAGAATTTTTTAAATAATAACGAAGAACCTTTTCTGGCTTTAAAACATTTACACCGAGCAAAAGAGGAAACAAGTCCGAGATATATGATTATTGAGGCTGCAATCGCTGCCGAATTAGCTATAAAAGAGTTTTTAAGCAGGAAATACCCTCATTTAGATGGATTATTGGAAGATCTTCCATCACCTCCACTAAGTAAGTTATATGGGTCCATACTCAAAAAATATCATGGAAAAAAATATCGTGCTAATGCAATGCAGGAGATAGCTACTATGAGAAATAAACTTATTCATAATCCGAAGAAAACAGAAATCTCTTTTACAAAGGCCTACAACAAGGTAATGGAAGTGGAGGATGCAATTAAATTTTTGCTCAAAGAATTATACCCTAATCATCCTTGGGCAGCCCCAAGGGGAAATTATGTATCTAATATGAGAATTATTGATTTAAGCGATTAATGGTATAAAAAGAAAATAAATCGCTCTTAAAAGGAATATTCGATTTATTTATTCATATTTTGAGCAGCAGCTTTGTTCCATATAAGGGCAGTTTAACTGGGTAAAAGGAGGAGATTGCTCCTGAAACATCTTATAAATGAAATAAAAAGTAATTTAGAAAACAAAAATTATTTATCAGCTTTGGCATTAACGCTAACATTACCAGATATATGTGCAAAAATTTCATATCCTAATATGAAGGGGTCTGGAAAAAGATATAAATGTTGGTATAATGAATATATTTATAAATATGACAAGCCTAAAGTTGGACTAGACGATTTAGACTCATTAACTATTAGTGGGAAGATAGTATATGCATTACGTAATTTATTACTTCATGAGGGATCCCTAGATGCGACAGAGGATATACGGAAAGAACTAGGTGTAAAAAATTCTCAAAGTCTTAAGTTTGTATTATCAGATAGCATAACTAGTTATAGTAAGGCGTGGAGTGACGGAGACAAAAGCACGAATCCCGATATTTATATAAGAATCAGTGTAGTAGATTTTTGCAAAAATATATGTGCTGTTGCAGAGAATATATTCTATGAGACTTACCAAGATAAAGATATTTATAATGATATAATAATTTTAAATAATTAGCACCCCTTAGAAGGCATGGCTAACTATACGATGATAGATCAATAAACTTGCCTGTGGTGCTTGTTTTATCGGCTGGAATTTTTGGCTGTTCCTATATATTTTTAACAGGAGTTCTTCCATCAAAAAATAGTGCTAGTAACGATTAAAGATCTTAGCTTACTTTTTTAATAAAATATTCATCCTTTAAATTAAGAGAACAAAAATTTGTGAGGATAGGGTTAAATGGTGAAAATCTATTGTAGCCAAGTTGTTGCCCAAATTAATAAAAATCCTTCAAGTCAATCCCATTCTAACCTATCTCTATTGTATAAAATATTTTTTATCTAAGGCCATCACAACCATTCCTTCCGTTGGCCACCTTGACGGGGGGAAGTTGTTACATGGTATGCATTGAGAGTAAGAGAGGAATTCAGCCTGGGTTTTCTTTATTATTACTGATATTTTTAGTATGTACTTGTACCTCTAATCGTTAATAGAATCTCGTTTTATAGACGTGCCGATTTCGTGCCGATTGAGTTTGAAAAACATAAAAGCGTTTTAAAAGGCAATTTTGCAAAACCTTGTTATACCAAGGTTTTTGCAAGGTTTAAAAAGTCTTTGAAAAAGTGAATTAATTAAATTCGAAATGGAAGGTTCCATCGGTTAATCCCCGATAACTTTCAATTTGAAATGAACCGTGCTGTTGATATGAATCAGCAGCACGGTTTTTCTTGTTTTTTAACGGGTATGGGTATGGAAAAGAGTTTATAATCTCTTCCATGCTATACATAAACAATGATATGTTAGTATGAGAATGTAAATATGGATGTGAAATAAATGGTATTCGTTTTAACCATCTCCGCACTTATCGGATTGGTTTCGGCTTTTTTTGGGAGTATTGCCGGTCTTGGCGGAGGAATTATTCTCGTCCCTGTCATGTTGTTCTTGAGCCAGACTTTCGAGGCGTTCAGTTGGGCGACGCCTCAAAAAATAGTAGGAATATCTATAATTACGATGATTTTCACAGGTATGTCCTCCGCTTTATCCTATATGAAAAGTAACCGGGTAGATTTTAAAAGCGGATGGATTTTTCTTATAGGAAGTGTTCCTGGAGGAATCCTGGGGTCCTTTTTGAATCAGTTTTTTTCTGCTGGAAAATTTTCGCTATTATTTGGGATTTTAATGTTATTTGTATTCGGTGTGTTTTTCCTGCCAAGAAAAAGTAAGAAGGCCCCGTTAGAAAAAAAACGGGGTGGGATCCAACGGGAAATGGAACTCGATGGAGAGATACACCGGTATGCTTATTCTTCGATTGCTGGTGGTTTGCTGGCATTTTCAGTGGGGATGATGTCCGGATTATTCGGAATCGGCGGTGGGTCCTTGATGGTCCCGGCCATGATTTTATTATTTGGTTTTCCAGCCCATGTTGCAACAGCTACATCGATGTTTATGATTTTCTTTATGAGCATATCCAATTCTGTTACCCACATCCTATTAGGTAATGTAGAATGGTTATACACACTGGCGTTTATTCCAGGAGCATATTTAGGTGGCATGTTAGGGGCAAAAGTGAATAAAGTGTTGAAAGGACAATACGTCGAATGGTTTCTTAGAGTGATGCTGATAATTGTAGCGATTCGATTGATCTTGAAGGGTATAGGATAAGGAGATTTGATGATGAAGGAAAAAATATTCTTATATTATACAAATGATCTTCACAGCCATTTTGAAAATTGGCCACAAATCATTGGATATTTTAATCAACAAAAAGTTAAACGGGAAAGACAGGGGCAGAGTTATTGGCTGTTGGATAATGGGGATCATGTAGACAGGTTCCATCCGATTGCTGAAGGACTGATGGGAAAAGGCAATGTGGAGCTATTGAATCAGGCAGGATACCATTTTGCCAACCTTGGAAATAATGAAGGCATTACCTTATCGCGTGAAGGATTGTATGAATTGTATAATGACGCTGACTTCGAAGTGTTATGTGCCAATTTGAAAAGAGAGAAGGAACCACAGCCTACATGGCTTAAAGCTCATAAAGTGGTCGAGAGCAAGCAAGGAGTGAAAATCGGGGTCATTGGTTTGACTGCTCCCTTCCAATTGTTTTATAGCATGCTTGGCTGGAGTGTCGAACCTCCGTATGAAACCTTAGAACGAGAACTGTCGGCATTATCCGAGCAAACAGATATCATCGTGCTGCTGTCCCATCTTGGCATCAATGATGATGAAGAAATCGCGCGCCGGTTTAAAGAAATAGATATCATCATTGGAGGTCATACCCACCACTTGTTCAGGAGTGGTGAGTTTATTGGGAATACGTTACTTACTGCTGCAGGCAAACATGGTACACACCTGGGAGAACTTATGGTGGAGTGGGATCATGAGACAGGGGAGTTAACACGAAAAGAAGCCTATGCCATCCCTACAGAGGATATGGCAAAAGACCAGGTCACTGCCGAAACTTTACAAACGATCAGGGAAGAAGCGATAGCTAATTTGAAAGAGCATGTGACGGAATTACCTGCAACTGAAGAAATAGGCTGGTTTCATGAAACAAAATTGATGAAAGAGCTTGTAGAAACGCTTCAAGAATGGACGGAAGCGGATATCGCGATGCTTAATGCCGGCGTATTACTCGATCATTTGGCTGCCGGAGAAGTTTGTTATGAAGATGTCCATCGTATCTGCCCCCATCCGATGAACCCTTGTAAAGTAGAACTGACTGGAGATGAGCTACTTGAAGTAATCCGGGCAGCACATACTAAAGAGTTTACTGAAATCAAGTTGAAAGGGTTTGGCTTTCGCGGTGAGGTCATTGGGCGTATGGTATTCTCCGGAATTAAAATCCATACAAAAAAAGATGACCATGGAAATGAACGGGTAGAAAAAGTTCTTTTCAAAGGAGAACCGTTAGAGCATGACGCTGTTTATCAGGTAGCTACCGCAGATACATTCACCTTTGGGCGGCTGCTTCCTGAAGTAGCGTATGCAAAGAAGAAAAAATATTATATGCCTGAACTGTTGAGGGATTTGCTTGTAGCGACATTGAAACGCGAAAATTAATATAAACTCTAACGTTAGAACAAACGTTAGAGTTTTTTTATATTCTTTTCACACGTTTACCTCCTTCCTCATAGGGTAAAACAAAAAGGATGTGGGGACCATCATTGATGTGAAACCGATTTTCATAGAAGAATACCCCTTTACTGCTATTAGTGTGGCACTTCCTAAAACCAACTTGCTGATTGTATCTAATGATGAGGGCTATATCATGTGTGCTGCTCTCGATGTAGATTTATTAAGTGAAAAGTTAGCAGATCGTAAGGTGATTGCCGGTCGGGCTGTCGGTGTCCGTACCATTGAACAGCTGCTTGACGCACCTCTTGAGAAAGTGACTGACGCAAGTAAAGAAAAAGGGTGGTCTCCTGGAATGACAGGTAAAGAAGCCCTTCTAAAGCTTGTTTCAAGAGAATAAGATAATATACAAAGAAGCCGTCATCTTTGACGGCTTTATTTTATGTGTAAAAAGAGAATAGCTATTTGAATTTATGCCAAACTTTCGTTCGTTCAAAATCAACTGACCAGTTACTATCCTGATATTACTGCATTTCCTGTAGGTTATATTTCAGATGCTTCAAGAAGCTTATACTAATTAATGAAAAAGATACATATGATGTCCCAAGGGGGGAATCAGGTGAGCAAGTATTCTAAAAATCATGCACCTCCATCGATGGGAAAAATATTCTTAGTTACTTTCATATTCTTTATATTCTTCACTATTCTTGGTCTATGGATCATCAACAAAGGCATTACCCCTACACTGATTGAAATCGCTGAAACCAGAACAAAGCAGTTTGGAAGAGATGCGATTGTGGATGCTGTTGGAAAACGAATCGCTGATGATCTTACCTATGAAGATTTAATGGATATTCAAAAGGATAATAACGGCAACATCGTGTATATGGGTTGGAATTCAGTCGTGGTCAATCGTGTATTAAGGAATACTACTTTCCGTGTACAGAATTACTTAAGACAAATAGAAAAGGGCAATTTGCCTGATCCTGGAGCTCCTTTGGATGTTCCATTAGATGAAGAGAATGATGTAGATGAAATTGAAGAATCACCTATCCTGGTGCGAATCCCTATCGGCCAGGCAACTAAAAATACATTGCTTGCCAATCTAGGTCCAAAAGTTCCAGTAAGATTCCAGGTAATCGGTTATGTAGAGTCCAATGTAGAGAATAATATTACTGAATACGGGATTAATTCAGCGCTGTTTGAACTGGTAATTCATATCAAGGCAGAAGTAAGGATTGTGATTCCTTTTTCTACAAAGACCTCTACCGTTACAGCGGATATACCGGTTGCCCACAGTACGATCATGGGACCAGTTCCTGATTTTTATAATGGTTCCGGTGGAGAAAAATCACCGTCATTCTCTGTCCCTATGGACGGCTTTCAAGTTGATCCATCCCAGTAATCATTAAAAATATCTTGCATAACTCATGAACAATTGATACAATACGTTAGGAAATTTTAATATTGCGTGACCTTATCAGATCGGTGAGGTAGAGGCGCAGGCTGCATGAGTAATCAACTGGAGAATGACAACGATGATGGTTGGTGAAAGGGCTGTCTGCCGAAGCATGAAGTATGGTCAAATACGGAAATGCTGGTGCTTTTCCTAATAGGAAAGGCACTGTCATGCATACTAAGGAAATGGATGCATGGTGCGCTACTGATCGAAATGAAGGATAATCAAACTTGCTGTCAAAGAGCAATGAAGGATTATTTTTCTTTCATTGTTCTTTTTTTATTCCTCATTTACCCCAGTAGTATATCCACATACCCATGGCATCCCCACATTCAAATGAATGTGACTACCTTAAGAATCACAGATATGGAGGGGAACTAGCATGGAAGGTACAATCTACTCTTTGATACCTGCAATTTTAATGCTTATATTGGTTATTGTTACACGCAAGGTTATCTTGTCTCTGGGCATCGGAATCGTTATAGGTGCTTTGCTTCTTTATAATTTTAATGTTATTGATACGATGGCAGCAATTTGGACGATGTTCTATGAAATATTCATTGCCGGCACAACAAATCTTTTATCATTGGAAGGATGGAATATGGGCAATATTTATCTGTTCTTATTCTTAATCCTGCTAGGGATGGCGACTGCTTTCATGACAGCCTCTGGGGGCAGCAAGGCATTTGGTGAATGGGCCATCAATCGTATTAAAACTCGCACGGGTGCACAGGCGGTACCGGCATATTTGGGAATCATCATTTTCATTGATGACTACTTCAATGCTTTGGCAGTGGGACAGGTAGCTCGTCCATTAACGGACCGGTATAAAATATCACGGGCCAAACTTGCATATTTCATCGATTCTACATCTGCTCCGGTTACAGTTATCTCCCCCATTTCCAGTTGGGGCGCTTACATCATTGGTACAATCGGCAGTATTCTCGTGGCGAATGAAATATCTGACTTTCAGCCTCTGGAAGCTTTCGTTAAAATGATACCTGCCAACCTTTACGTATTTGCTGCTTTATTATTAGTGTTCATGGCAGCATATATGAAGCTTGATATTGGCCCGATGAGAAAACATGAAAAAAGAGCATTGGAAACAGGAGAAGTAACTGACCCATCACGCGGGGATATCCCGGGAGATCTGAATGATGAATTCAAGCCGCATAATAACGGGAGAATATATCATTTATTAATTCCGATTGCTGTGTTGATTATCGGAACCATAGGGGCCATGGTAGTTACAGGTATTCAAAATACAGAGGGAACGGCCACCTTGTTGGCCATTTTTGAAAATACGAATGTGAATATCTCATTATTCACAGGAGGATTACTGTCAGTCATTACTGCGGCAATTTTCTATGGGCTTCAGCCGGCTCCGAAATCGCACATGGGTAATGTGCTTTGGGAAGGGACAAAAGCTATGCTTCCAGCTATTTATATTTTAGTTTTTGCCTGGATCATCGGTTCCGTTATCGATCAATTGGCTACAGGTGAATATTTAGCTGGCCTTGTGGAAAAAGCTTCCATAAGTCCTGCATATCTGCCATTTTTGATTTTCTTGGTATCGGGCTTCATGGCCCTTGGAACTGGTACTTCCTGGGGAACATTCGGAATCATGCTGCCAATAGCCGGTGAAATTGCTGCAATATCAGATGTAAGCCTGATACTACCAGCATTATCAGCAGTGCTGGCAGGGGCTGTATTTGGAGATCATTGTTCTCCGATATCTGACACGACCATATTATCCTCGACCGGTGCTGGTTCTAACCATATCGATCATGTACTCACCCAGCTTCCTTATGCATTGATTGCTGCTTCCGCAGCAGGTATTGGTTATCTAGTGTTAGGATTCAGCGGTCAAGTTCTGCTTCCATTGATTTTGACATTAGTAATTGTAGCTGTCATAGGTCTTTTGATTCATTTGATTTCACCATCATTTAAAGTAAATAAACAATAACAGGAAAGAAGCGCGTCAAAGTCATGACGCGCTTCTTTTGCATTTATTTTCCTGTGATAGGAAAATCTGAATAATATAATATTTCTTTGACACCCTTCTTTGGTCACGGTATAATACAAGCAGATAATGCGAATTATCTGAAAAAAGTGAATTTTTATAACATTCTCTCTTAGATACAAGCATAATAGAAGAGTGAGGGAGAATCAAAACAAAAGGGAGGTCTTGCAAAAATGGAAAAACGTTCACAGTGGGGAACTCGGGCTGGTTTTATTCTGGCAGCTATGGGTTCTGCAATTGGATTGGGTAATATTTGGCGATTCCCTGCAGTAGCTTATGAGAATGGTGGAGGAGCATTCTTTATTCCTTATTTATTTGCTTTACTGACCGCTGGTATTCCTTTGTTGATTATGGAATTTACCATTGGTCATAAATATCGTGGTTCAGCTCCGCTTTCATTTTTCCGAATGAACAAGAAAACAGAGTGGCTTGGCTGGTGGGCTGTGCTGGTATCCTTTGTGATATCAACCTACTACGCAGTAATTATCGCCTGGGCTATTTCTTACAGTTTCTTCGCATTTAATTTAAGCTGGGGACAAGATACAGAGGCTTTCTTGTTTAGTGATTATTTGAACTTATCCGTAGATCCTGGTCAAACAGGAAGCCTTGTACCTGGAGTCTTTTTCCCGCTTCTTATCGTATGGCTGATTGCTCTTGGAGTATTGTTCAAAGGGGTTAAGAAAGGTATTGAAATGGCTAACAAAATTTTCATTCCTACCCTTATTGTCTTATTCCTTATCATTGTACTACGAGCAATCACGCTTCCTGGTGCAGCAGAAGGCCTGCAGACATTCTTTGCGCCTAACTTTGAAACAATAACAAATGGTAGTGTATGGGTAGCCGCGTATGGGCAGATTTTCTTCAGTTTATCGATTGCCTTTGCCATCATGATTACGTATTCGAGCTATCTGCCTAAGAAATCGGATATTACGAATAATGCCTTCATTACCGGATTTGGTAACTCAAGTTTTGAATTGCTTGCAGGTATTGGTGTCTTCGGTGCACTTGGTTTCATGGCACAGCAAAGTGGAGTTGGTGTCTCTGAAGTAGTAAGTGGCGGCGTAGGTCTTGCATTTGTAGTCTTTCCACAAATTATTAACGAGTTGCCTGCTCTCAATGGATTATTTGGTTTCTTATTCTTCTTGTCATTAGTTTTGGCTGGTCTCTCCTCATTAATTTCAATTTCAGAGACTTATATTGCCGGGCTAAAAGAAAAACTTGGAATTTCCCGTACTGCCGCTGTAGGAATTGGTGGTGGCTTAGCGGCTCTTATTTCTATCCTGTTTGCTACCCAGGGTGGATTATTCTTCCTCGATGCCGCAGACTATTTCATCAACCAATTTGGTGTAGCGTTTGTAGGGTTGGTTGAAGTAGTTATTATTGCATGGTTCCTTCGCAAGCTTACCGATTTTCAGGATCATGCGAACGCTATATCAGATATCCGCCTAGGCAGCTGGTGGAAAGTTAGCTTAGGAATTATTACACCGATCGTGCTCGGTTATATGATGTTTGATTTGTTTAAGCAAAATATTTTAAAAGAGTTTGATACTGAAACAGGAAACTATGAAGGATATACAGATGCCTTCATTACATTTGGTGGATGGTCAGTAGCGGCAGGTGCCCTGGTAATTGGCATCTTGCTCTCCTTTAAACGTTGGCATTCGAGTGCTTTGTCAGAAGAAAAACACTCCAAAGAGGAGGTCATTTAATATGACAGGAAGTGCAATTTTCATGATGGTTATTGGAATGGTCGTGATATGGGGAGGTCTGACAGCGAGTATTACGAATGCTGTCCGGAAGTCTAAACAACAATAATTGAGTAAGCGTCGTACTCTCAGCAGTACGACGCTTTTAATTTATCTTTAATCTCTTGCCATTCGCTCCCATCTTCTTAAATAAGGGTACGGATCAAAAGACCATTCACTGTATCCATTATCTTTGTACATGCCATAGTGTAAGTGAGGTGGGAATTTCCCGGAGGTTCCTGGTGGCCCATAACCGGTAGCACCGACCGAACCTATGACATCACCGGGTTTTACCACATCTCCAACTTTTACTCCATCTTCAAACCCGTTTAAATGAGCGTAATAGTGATATATGTTGAAGATATCACGGATCCCGATTCTCCATCCTCCATATCTGTTCCAGCCTTTCATTTCAATCACGCCGTAAGTGGTGGAACGTACCTGAACACCATAATTGGCGAATATATCTGTTCCTTCATGAATTCTTCTTCCTCCAAAACCTCTCGCATCCCCCCATGTACTTCTATAACTATAATTTGCGCTAAGAGGGAGGGGGAAGTCTCGGTCTGTCAGATGGATGGTGCCAAAATGCTTAAATACACGCGCATTGTTTATAATTGTCTGTACGGTAAGATCCCGTTTATAATATTTCCATAATGCAATTTTGATATCGTCTGGATTATGCCCAAATGAAGAGAGATAGGAAGCGATACTG
The DNA here is from genome assembly GCF_900176565.1 of Thalassobacillus devorans. Classification (GTDB taxonomy): domain Bacteria; phylum Bacillota; class Bacilli; order Bacillales; family Halobacillaceae; genus Thalassobacillus; species Thalassobacillus devorans_A. Next base: position 75,954 of record NZ_FXEH01000005.1, on the reverse strand, counting down.
TAAAGTACATCTTCATCATTGTTCTTATCCGCTACTTCATCTCCATTACCATCATCTCCCCATCCATTAAACATTTTTGTTATAGAAGGGGACTGCTGATCGGATGAATCCGGGTTGTCCAATCCGTTCCAAAATAGCCGGTCAGGTTGAATAGCAGTAACTCTTTCCTCAGGAAAGTCTTCATGTATCTGGCGTTCAAACTGATCGACCGCTGCTAAATAATACCACGGGATTAATGTAGTAGCTTCTGTCTTTTTATATAAGTCCATACGGGTCTGGTTTTCTTCTTTTTTTATTTCTTCTTCACTTTTCTCTGCTCCATACGTAACAGTAGGGAAAATTGCCCCTGTTAGTATAAGTGTGAGGAAGAGAAGTATCCAAATTCGTTTCATAATACGTCACTCCAACCAATTGATGACCTTAGCTTATGAAAGGCAGGCCGCAACTATTAATGGAAAATTTAGTGAAAGTTTAAAAAAGACAGGAAAGTGTAAGGTTACTTTCCTGTCAGATAGTCATCGATTCATATCTTCAGCAGTAGAGTCACGTGGGTCTTTGGTTGATCTTGTTTCATCATTGTACGTGTCTTCTCCTTGAGGGGCCTCCCGCATCCGGGTAATCACATTCTCAAGTACATTATCGTAATTTTCATCCGAAATATTGGTATTGCTTAAGCTTTGAATATCCTTAAACGAACTTTCCTGGTCTGAAACATACACTTCATAATAACGCGGCACCAGTGACAGTACTGTTTTCTTCACCATATCAGCCGCCTGGTTCCTGTCTGCATCGTCGGCTTTCTTATAGGCTACAAGAACCTCATCATCGGTAACTAATGTACCTGCATCATTGATGGCATCCATGGTGAGAACCATTTTAGTAATCATATCGGCGGTTTCTTCCCGGTTTATTTCGATACGATAATCACCTTCAGGGTCTATCTGGCTCTTGTCATAACGCACATAGCCTAATTGATCATTCAAATCCCCGTCGCCATCCTGATCGATTGGATCCTGATAATTATCCATAGCATTTCCGTTTAAAGCACCACGGTCCTGGTTCTGGTCTCCGTAACGTTCCATTGTACTTTCCTCTTCTTTAGCGGTACACCCGGCTAACAATATCCCACTCATCAGGATAGAAGCTGCAAACGTATATCGCATTAAAATACCTCCTTAATATCAATTCTCCCCTTTCCATTATTTTTGTCGAAACCGGAGAATACATACGAAATAAATATTTTGTGACTACCTGCCGTCAAGTATGATAAAATTTAGTTACTGTAAGAGGTGATGGTAATGATTGAATTGTTTGGCAAGAAGTATGAGATCGTAAAAGATTATAGAAATGGGTATCAAGCAGAAGCGTTGGAGCAGCGGTTTAGTGATATTCTGAGCAAGTATGATTATATTGTGGGCGACTGGGGGTATGGTCAGCTTCGCTTGCGGGGATTTTACGATGATCAGAATCCTAAGGCTGCCTTTGATACCAAAATCAGTACCTTAGAAGATTATTTATATGAGTATTGTAATTTTGGCTGTGCCTATTTTTTATTGAAGAAAATTGATTAAAAAAAGCAATCCTTCCCAAATCATCGGGAAGGATTGCTTTTTTATGATTTAAATAGCTTCTCGTAAGAACTCCCTAAGTTCCTCAGCATCTATCTCGTTTAAATTAAAAGCATGTTCCAGGTACCCAGGTTCTTCGATATCATCGTGGCCGATAATGGCAAAACGAGTGCCTTGGATGTCAAGCACTAAAGTCTTGCCATAATAACGACTGGTCTTCACCAGAGCCAGATCATGTCGGTGGGTTTCTCCCATGAAGCTTACAAATCGGGTGTCGCTTTTTTCTTTTTCATCATAGAGAAAGAAACGTTCCTCTTCCATATTAAGTACCTCCTTATTCTTCATTCATTACGAGATGAGGTTTATGGGCAAGATGGTGATGAGCTTTCACAAATCGTACGGTTTTCGTTTTCGCCCGCATGACAATCGAATCTGTTTCGGTTAAATCGCCCCCGAGAAATTTAACTCCATTCAACAGTTCTCCCTCTGTTACTCCTGTTGCAGCAAAAATAGCATCATCACTTTTTACTAAATCGTCCATCGTTAACAATTGATTTGGGTCATCCAACCCCATGGACTTACAGCGTTCAGCTTCTGCTTCATTTTGTGGAAGCAGACGGGCTTGCATATCCCCTTCAAGGCTCTTAATCGCTGCGGCTGAAATGACACCTTCAGGAGCGCCTCCAGTACCAACAAACAGATCGACACCAGTGTGACTTAAACAAGTGGCGATGGAAGCTCCTACATCTCCGTCACCAAACAGTTTTACTCGGGCACCTTTTTTGATGACTCGTTGGATAAGGTCCTCGTGGCGGTCACGTTCCTGAATGATTACAGTCAGGTCTCTTACACGTTTATTGTTGGCACGAGCGACAATGTCGATCGTTCGTTCGATCGGATCATCCAGATGGATTAGCCCTTTGGCGTTTTTACCGACTGCGATTTTTTCCATATACATGTCAGGAGCATGAAGCAAGGCGCCTCGTTCTGCTGCTGCAATGACAGCCATGGCATTATTATGACCTTTTGCAACGATGTTCGTTCCTTCTAATGGATCGACAGCAATATCAACAGCAGGCCCGGTCTTGTTACCGAGTTCCTCTCCGATATAAAGCATTGGTGCTTCATCTAATTCACCTTCACCGATAACCACGACACCTTCCATAGCAACCGAATCGAACATTGCTCTCATGGCTGATGTAGCTGCATCATCTGCATTTATTTTATCGCCACGGCCCATCCATTGAGCTGAGGCAATAGCAGCTGCTTCTGTTACACGTACAAGTTCTAATGCGAGTTCTCTATCCAATCATTTCTCCTCCGATACAATGAAGTTCTTATATATGATAGCAGAGTTTACACAAATCCGTAAATATGCATCCTTTTCCTGTTATGCATGTAAATGTGATATCATGATGAAAGAATTAGGTTATGATGCAATTGTATGGAGGTGGAGTTATGTATTTTGTCGATCGAAAAAAAATTGAAAGTACCTTGCTTTACATGGAAGGTCTGATGCAGGAATACCAAAATCATGACTTTGAGTCTTTATTAGAGAAGTTAAGCCTGGAGCGGATTACGCATATGACGATTGAAGCGGTGATTGATGTCGGAAATATGATGATTGATGGGTTTATTATGAGGGATCCAGGGAGCTATGAGGATATAATCGATATACTTACAGATGAAAAAGTCATACCAGAATCTCACCAGGAGCCATTCAAAAATTTCATCCGGTTACGCAAGATGCTGATTCAGGATTATTTGGAAATCGAACATCCAGTCATCGAAAAGAGCTGGAAAAACACACAGGAAGTGCTTGAAACCTTCCCGTCGTCCGTCAGAAGATACCTGGATGAAGAGCTAGGACCTGTCTCTGCATTTTCAAATTCCTAAACTGTGACAATATTAATAACATAGGGATTATAAATTTACTCTCTTCTTTCTCTTCTTTATAATGAAAGAAAGAAGAGGTGATGGGTGATGAAGCAATCCTCTACGAAAGAGTCGCTGTTACTTTTATTAAAAAAGAATAACAGTCTTACCATATCAGAGCTTGCCGAAGAAGTTGGAATTTCTGAAATTGCTGTAAGGAAGCATATTCATGACCTTGAGAGAAAGAAACTGGTCCAGGCAAGACAAGTTCGACAATCTGTCGGCCGGCCGTTGAATTATTATGAATTGACCGAAAGAGGCCAGCATACATTTACAAGCCATTATGAATCCTTTTCATTGGAATTGTTGAATGATATGGAAGCACTCTATGGAAAATCTATGGTGTACGATTTGTTAAAACAACGGGCAGGACGGATGGAAAAAGAACTCCAAACCCAAATGCCCGAGGAAGATTTTCATCAACGGGTGGAAAAGCTGGCTCATATACAAGAACAGAATGGTTATATGGTAGAGTTGGAAAAAAAGAACGATCATACTTATACGTTAAAGCAATATAATTGTCCGATTTGGAATATCGCTCGTAACTATAAAGGTATGTGTGGTCAGGAAGTGAAAGTTTTTTCAAATCTTTTGGAAGACAGTAAAGTAGTGGCTGAGAAGAGCATGTTAAGCGGGGAAGCCTGCTGTGCTTTTCAAATCATCCATAAGAGTGAATGACAGCTTCTCGCATGTATGGTGCGGGAAGTTTTTCTGTTAACAATAGAAAGCAGGTGTACGTATGAAAAAATATCAAGCATATCTGATTGATTTGGATGGAACCATGTATCGGGGGACAGAACGAATTGAAGCTGCATCAGATTTTATTAAAAAACTAAATGAAAAAAAGCTGCCTCATCTTTTTGTAACCAATAATTCATCAAGAAGACCAGAGCAGGTGGCAGATAAACTGAACCACATGGATATACCAGCTGCCAAAGAACAAGTATACACGACGAGCATGGCTACTGCTCAATATATCAAAGATCAGCACCCAGGTGCTAAAGTATATGCAATTGGCGAAGAGGGATTATTGACAGCATTAAAGGAATCAGGGCTGGAACTAGTGGATGAGGGTGCCGATTTTGTCGTAATCGGTATTGATCGAGGAATCACTTATGAAAAATTGGCAAGCGCTTGTTTGAATGTGAGAAATGGTGCTGTCTTCCTTTCTACAAATGGCGATGTAGCGATTCCGACAGAGCGAGGCATGCTGCCAGGAAACGGATCATTGACGTCTGTTATAACGGTTAGCACTGGAGTCGAGCCTAAATTTATTGGGAAACCCGAGCCCATCATTATGGAGCAGGCGATGCAAACATTAGGGTATGACAAAAAAGAAGTTTTAATGGTCGGGGATAATTATCACACGGATATTAAAGCCGGGATGAATGCAAGCCTGGATACTTTGATGGTTTTCACTGGCGTCACATCAAAAGAAGATTTGGAAGCATATGAAGAACAGCCGACTTATACTATTGCTTCTCTTGAGGATTGGTTCTCTCATTTATAAATGAAAATGCCGTCTATTCCAGAAGGAAAGACGGCATTTTGTCTGTATTGAACAGTTATAGCATAAAAATACCAAAGATCTATCGTAAGGCGTCAAGCCCTCTTGAAAGACTATTATTCATCATCTTCTGCTTCTTCTTCACCGACTGCACTATGCGCAAGGCGGCTTGAAGCTGCAGCAGCAATGGCCCCTACAATATCATCCAGGAAAGTATGACATTCTCCAGTAGATTTATCATTCAGCTTTTTGAGAATCCCTGGTTTTTGTTTATCGATAAAACCATAATTGGTAAAACCAATAGATCCGTATACATTGACAATGGATAGCGCTATGATCTCATCGACACCATACAAGCCTTCATCTTTATCGATTGTCCCTTGCAACGGTTCTTCCAGTTGTTTTTTTTCGGCTAATACATCTAATTGAATCCCTGTGAGTATTGCGTTTTGTACCTCTCGTTTCGTAAGCACCTTTTCTACATTATAGCGACATTCATCAATGGTAAGATCCTCATGGTATTTGGATTGTAGGTAATAGACAAGCTCTGAAATATCATTTATGGTTACGCCACGTTCGACTAACCATTCACGTGCTTTTTTTTCTAATTGACTCATTTTTCTAACCTCATTCATATATACTCTATTGACCTCCCTTTTATAAAATAAGCTTCCCTGACCGGTAAAATTTAAAACATGGTGCTAGGTGTATTGGTCTATTATAGCATGATGGATAGGAGTGTATATGCTGTGGAAGAAATTATAGCAGATTATATCGACATCTCAAACGCCGCCATTGTGGAGTTTGATCAGACCCCCGGTTATTTTCATAATGGGGAGGTGTATTTTGTCATTCCAGCACATGGCCGAGAAGGAATATACCAAGAATTGCAGCATGCCTGTGAGTTTTTGCAGCAGGGTGGGTTTAAAAATATCGTAAGTCCAATTCCTATCGAGGAAAGCCGTTATCAAATTAACAAAAATCAACGTCACTATGTGATTGCTAAAGCTAAACCTGATTCCTCCTGGCAGCTGCCGTTTTCTGCCCAGAGGTTAGCGGATTTTCATGAACTCGGCTCTTCTTATCCTTATCATCTTCCTGGCATATCAACCTATGGACAATGGAAAACATTATGGGGGAACCGAATCGACCAGTTTGAAGCTGGAATCCGTCATTGGCATGCACAGAGGCCGGTAGGTGAAATGCATCGATTGTGGGTCGATACTGCCCCTTATATTATTGGCTTAGGAGAAAATGCTATCCAGTATGTGCAAGAAAGTGAACAGGAAACCCGCCACCAAAGAAAGGACCAGGCAACATTTACTTTTGACAGATATCTATCTGATAAGAAGCAGCTATTATGGTTTGATGAATTAAGATATGATCATCCGGCCCGGGATTTGGCGGAAGCATTGAGAAATTATATGCTGAGGGAACGTTCTCCTGAACATTTAACTTCATTTTTTTACAATTACCACACGAGGTCTCCGTTTTCCATATTTGGTTTGCGATTAGTATATGCCCGGCTGCTATTCCCGGTTCATATCCTCGATAAGTTTGATGAAGTCTATCAGAATCCTTTTGATGAAGCGTTATTAAAAGAAACAAGGATCCTTTTCAAGCGGCAGAAGCGATATGAAAAACAACTCCGCCATTTCTTCCATTCGTTAGGGATTAATCCGGCGCCATTGAAAATTCCTGTGCTTGATTGGTAAAAACTTCCCACATCCACCTAGGATGATGGGAAGTCTTTTCTTTTACTGAGGAGCTTATGCTAAAATCAGTGGTAAGATTTTCTTAAATGAGGGAAGGGGATTAGTAATGGAAAAACCTAAGGTGTTTATAGCTCGCAAGCTGCCAGACGAGGTTGTGGATAAGTTCAGAGAAAACATGGAGATAACCATGTGGGGCAGTGAAGAGGAGCCAGTAGACCGGACAAGGCTTTTACAGGAGGCTGGGCAGTGTGATGGGCTGATTACCATGCTCACCGATCAAGTTGACGATGAGTTGATGGACCAGGGGAAACACCTGAAAATTATCGCCAATATGGCAGTAGGATATGACAATGTAGACATTCAGGCTGCTGATAAACATGCAATTCAGATAACCAATACTCCTGATGTTCTAACGGAAACAACAGCCGACTTGACATTTGCCTTGTTGATGGCGTCCGCACGCAGGATTGTTGAAGCGAACAAGCATATTAAAGAAGGTAAATGGGAGAACTGGTCGCCGTTATTTATGGCTGGTACCGATGTCCATCATAAATCGATCGGTATTGTAGGTATGGGGAGAATAGGCCAGGCAGTAGCACGCAGGGCTAAGGGTTTCGGCATGGAAATTCTTTATCATAACCGCTCCCGCAAAGAAGATGCGGAAAGAGAGCTTGGAGCTTCTTATCATAGCTTTGATGATTTACTAGAGAAAGCTGATTATGTGGTTTGCTTGGCACCATTGACGGAAGAAACAAGAGGCATGTTTAATCAGGAAGCCTTTAAAAAAATGAAAAGCAGTGCTATTTTTGTTAATGCTTCCCGGGGAGCGCTAGTGGATGAACGTGCCTTATACGAAGCTCTGGTTAGTGGAGAAGTGAAGTCTGCGGGATTGGATGTATTTGAAAAAGAGCCAATCGATGCGGATCATCCGCTTTTAGAGCTGGATCAAGTGGTGTGTCTTCCTCATATTGGATCGGCAAGTACGGAAACTCGAACAGCTATGATGGAACTGTGCCTGGAGAATACCTGGAAGGTTCTCAATGGCGAAATGCCAAAAACGCCCGTGAACTGATTCGTAATAATAGAGGTTATTTAGAAGTGAAGCAGATGAGCATAAAAGAAAGGGGCTATCCTTGTGGGACAGCCCCTGAGTATTTAAATTATGTGCTTAGAATACCTGTTCTACCTCACGGATACCAGGTACTTCTTCGACAAGTGCGCGTTCAATACCAGCTTTCAATGTGATGGTAGAACTTGGGCAGCTTCCGCATGCACCCATTAGACGTAGACGGACAATTCCTTCTTCCACATCCACTAATTCCACATCCCCACCGTCACGAAGTAAAAATGGACGTAGCTTATTCAGTACTTCTTGGACCTGCGTTTGCATAAGCAATCTTCCCCTTTCTCATATTCACATTATAAAACGGATAGAAATAAAAATCTATCTATTGGTTTTAATATCTCTATAGCCATGTTCTCTTGTGTACGGCACGACTGTCACGGAGCGGTCGCCTCCGCTTTTGACATAATGGCATCTAGCTACGGCTCCCAGCGTCTCGTGTACTTCCTTCACCTCCGTACGATAAGGCGACATCAAATCGCTACGCTCTTTGTGTCTTCTTTATCTCCTACGGTTCAGTCCAGTCCAATCGCCGCTGAGCGGTCGCCTCCGCTTTTGAGTGTATTGAGAACTATTTTCATTTTATCTTTTTTTGGTTATTTTGTAAAATGGAAATATAGGTTCAGAACAATTGTGGAGGCGGTTACATGAAGAAAGATTCTGTACAGCTTGTTGTGTATGGGGCGGATCAGGTGTGTGCCAGTTGTGTCAACTCACCTGGTTCAAAAGAAACGTATGAATGGCTGCAAGCGGCTATCTCAAGAAAGTATGGCGAAGATGGCATTCATTATAAATATATTGATATTTATTCGAATCCTAAAAATGAAGAACACCAGCATTATATTCAGCAGTTGCTGGATGATGAATTATTTTATCCATTGGTGGTTTTGGATGGGGAAATTGTCGGGGAAGGGAACCCCAGGTTGAAAACTATTTATCAGGTACTCGATGAAAAAGGTTTTCAGCCTGTTTCTTAAAACATCAGTGTTGTCCGAATAAAACTGGATATGATAATATTGATGATTAGTGGGGGATTCATCTAGGATGAAGAGGTGACGCAGATGAATCCGATTATTGAATTTTGTATTAACAACTTAGCAAGTGGTTCCCAAAAGGCTATGGAAGAGCTGGAAAAGGATCCGGATCTTGATGTTATAGAGTATGGCTGTTTAAGCCATTGTGGGCTATGCGCCCAGAGTTTGTTTGCTTTAGTCAATGGAGAACGGGTTACGGCAGATAGTGCTGAAGAGCTTGTGGAAAACATTTATCAGCACCTAGAAGAGAATCCCCTTTTTTAAGTGCCTGTTCTCATGGTGAAAAGCAGCGGAAAGCCGTGCACCAGTTGTACGGCTTATTTTTTACTTCATCGAGAGTTTGACTGTTCTAACACAAGTTTTTTCGCTATAAAAAGGAAGGCTCAAGCAGAGCCTTTCTCATCATAATGAATCAGGGATGTGGCAGAGATGGAAATACCATTTATTAAAATGCATGGGTTGGGCAATAACTACATATTCATTGATACATTTAAATTTAATTTAGAAGAAGATATTTTGCCGGCGCTGGCCAGAAAGGTCTCGGATATCCATACAGGCCTCGGCTCCGATGGTCTTATTCTCATTCATCCGAGCGACCAGGCAGAGGTCGGTATGCGTATCTTCAATAAAGATGGCTCCGAAGGCAGAAATTGTGGAAACGGGCTTCGTTGTGTGGCGAAATATGCTTATGAATATGGGCTGGTCGAAGAAACTTCTTTTAAAATTGAAGCAAGATCTGGGATTGTAGAGGCTTCTGTTTCGGTGGAAGCTAAGGAAGTTACGGGTATTACTATCGATATGGGGAAACCGATGCTAGAGCGTTCCCTCATTCCAATGGCAGGTCCAGAAACGGAACAAGTAGTAGCGGAACAATTTGAAGTCAGTCACCACCCTCTCGAATTGACAGCTGTGTCGATGGGAAATCCCCATGCTGTTTTCTTTGTTGAAGATATTCAAACTGCACCACTTTATGAGTTAGGACCAATAATCACGGAAGACCAGCGTTTTCCCGAAGGAGTTAATGTTGAATTTGTTGAAGTCGTTTCAGAACAGGAAATGCATTTCCGTGTATGGGAAAGAGGTTCTGGTGTTACTCAGGCCTGTGGTACAGGGGCATGTGCAGCCGGGGTAGCAGCCGTCCTGAATGGCTATGCGCAAAAAAATTCCGAGATCCTCGTGCATCTAAGTGGAGGCGATCTGGTCATCCGCTGGGATGAAGAAGACCGGGTATGGATGACTGGCCCGGCAGCAATCATCGCAGAAGGAACTTACCATTATTAATTCCGCACATTTGAATGTGGATGGAATTGTTTAGTATACTGATTATAACGAAACGAAAGGGGAGACACGGATGATTCTCAATATTACGGATGCTGCCAGCTCGCAGATTAAAGAAATGATGAAAGAAGAAGAAACAGAAAATATTCGTCTACGCTTTGGTGTCAAAGGTGGAGGCTGCAGTGGGTTATCCTACGCGATGGGTTTTGAAGAGGATATCAACGAAGAGCTGGATGTATTAGAAGATGCTAATGGCATTCCTGTCGTCATCCATCGTCAAGATGTGCCGATTATCGAAGGTACCACCATCGATTTTAAGCAGAATATGATGGGCGGAGGTTTTACGATAGATAATCCGAACGCTATCGTTTCATGCGGCTGTGGTTCGTCATTCAAAACTGCCACAAATGCCGGGACCCCTGATGAAAACTGCTGAACTTAAGTAATCGAGGAAAATCCTTTTTAATTGATATATGGTCATGGCAATATAAAACAGCTCTTCCTGAAGGCCCTCTTAACAGTGAGTGATAAACTTCATTGTAAGGGGGCTTTTGTTATGGATTAAAACAGTTTTAATAATTTATAGTAACTATGTAAATGCCTCCTTTATTAAAATAGGGTTAGGTGTTACTTTATCAAAACAAGACTAAAGGAGTTAAAGAATGAATCTCTTTTTTCAAACATTTTATATTTTAGCTATTATGCTGATATTATCTGCCTGCAATATAGACGAAAAAGTAGATAAAACAGATGATAATAACAATAAAACGACGGAAATGAATGAAGATACGCAGGAGGAAAATAGTCATCGTGAAGAAACAAAAGAAGAGGCACCAGGGGATACATGGACTTACTATGAAGAGGTAAGAGCATCCGAAGAATTTGAAGAGGTAAGCTATACGATTCAGGATATCGGTGTAAGCGATGATGCTCCTATGATTAATGATGAAGGAGAACGAGTGTCCACATCGGTTCTGGGTATGACTATAAAGGTGGAAAACAATTCGGCCTCTAACGTCTATTCTACAAATATAGATGAATCTATTTTAGTCACTTCAACAGGTGAAAAAGTAGAGGCTGATGAGATTTTTTCTGATGATATAGGAGGAGATCTCCATGAAGAAGAGAAAAAAGAAGGGCAGCTTATTTTCTATCCTGAGAATGGTAAAGCCGCTGATATAGAGTGGATTGAGTTAAATTGGAAATCAAGTATAGCTGAAAACGAAAACTCCACTGAAGATGGTAGCCATAAGGTCAAAATTGAGCTGAAATAACCGAAATAAACCAAGAGTGTTTCTTTATAATAAAGCCGCGACTCCAAAGAATCGCGGCTTCTGTCATTTCAATTTATTGTCCGAACATACTGGTTGAGTGTTTCGGTTGTACTCTTGCGTCAGGATCCATATATGCTTTTGCATTGTTCACAGCGGTTGGACCTTCACCGAAGCCGGAGGCAATAAGTTTTACTTTGCCAGGGTAGGTACAAATATCACCCGCTGCATAAATGCCAGGGATGTTCGTTTCCATTTTTGAATTGACGACAATGCTGTTTTTTTCTATTTCGAGATCCCATTCTTTAATCGGACCTAAGGAAGATATGAATCCGTAGTTGATGATGAGGTCATCAACATCAGTAGTTTCCACACGGTCACCCTTCGTCTCTTTAAGGACAACCTGTCTGATGCAGTCCTCGCCAATTACTTCTTCCGGGGCAAATGGTGTCTTGACATTGACAGATGATGCCATCAATTTCTCCACACTATGTTCATGAGCGCGGAATTTATCGCGCCGGTGTACGAGTGTAACTTCATCTGCAATGGGTTCCAGCATTAAAGCCCAGTCGACAGCAGAATCTCCACCCCCGCAAACCATTACTTTCTTCCCTGCGAATTTATTCATATCGGGCACGTGGTAATGAAGGTTTACTCCTTCGTAATCGGAACAATTAGGAAGCTCCAGTTTACGCGGGCTGAACGCGCCATTACCAGCTGTAATAATAATAGTTCTGGAATAATGCTCTCCCTTTGTCGTAGTCAGCTTGAACGTTTCATCCTCTAATCTTTCTATTTTCTCCACAGCTTGATCCAGAGAAACAGTAGGATTGAAAGCCATCGCTTGTTGTTTTAGATTATCAACAAGCTCCTGAGCTCTTACCTTAGGAAAGCCTGCGACATCATAGATATACTTCTCCGGATATAAGGCAGTCAATTGTCCGCCAAGTTCTGGCAGACTTTCTATAATATTTACACTTGCTTGCCTCATTCCACCATAAAATGCAGTAAATAAGCCGACCGGTCCTCCCCCGATGACCGTAATGTCATGTACTTTTTTACTCATAACTCTTCCCCCTATTCCAACTAAATTGTGCAGCCTTTTCCATTTTATCATAAAACAAAACCTTATGGGCTCTTGTGGAATTATTCCAATTACGCAAAAAGGAAAATTCTTAACATTCGGATTAATAAAGAAAGGGTTGAAAATTATTTTAAAAGAGTCTAAGATGGTGACTAGAAAAAGTTATTACGATTTTGTGACAAAATAACAGATGATTCTGCTCTTTTTTTATGGAATCATGTGTGAAAACTGTCACATACATTGTATATCTCTATGAAGCAGCGTAGGAAAACATGCAGAAAAATACTAATTGGAAGTGATTATGATGAAGAAACCTAATATTGTCATTCTCGGTGCCGGTTATGGCGGGATTATGACTGCAGTCAAATTGCAAAAGAGTTTAGGTGTAAATGAAGCAAACATCAAGCTAGTCAATAAGCACAGCTATCATTACCAGACTACTTGGCTTCATGAAAATGCTGCCGGTACATTGCATCATGACCGTACGCGTATCCAAATCAAAGATGTGGTCGATACAAGCAAAGTTGACTTCATCCAGGATACAGTGCTCTCGATTCAGCCTGATGAGAAAAAGGTTACGCTTGAGAATACAACTCTGGACTATGACTACCTGGTTATTGGACTAGGTTTTGAAGCGGAGACGTTTGGAATTCCAGGATTGAAAGAGCATGCATTTGGAATCAGTAACATCAACAGTTCCCGTTTGATCCGTCAGCATATTGAATACAACTTTGCTAAATACAATAATATCAAAGATCCAGGGGAAGAGCTGCTTAACATCGTAGTAGGCGGAGCTGGCTTTACTGGAATTGAGTTTGTTGGAGAATTAGCGAACCGAGTTCCAGAACTTTGCAAGGAATACGACATTCCGCGTGAAAAGGTAAGAATCATTAACGTTGAAGCGGCACCTACAGCACTTCCAGGTTTTGACCCTGCTCTAGTAGAGTATGCGATGAATTCCTTGGAATCACGCGGTGTAGAATTTAAAATCGGTGCTATGATTAAAGAAGTTACTCCAAAAGGGCTCGTCTATGAAAAAGATGAAGAACGAGTCGAAATTCCTTCCAATACGGTCGTTTGGGCTGCTGGTGTACGTGGTAACTCTATCGTAGAAGAGTCCGGTTTTGAAGCTATGCGCGGTCGTGTCAAAGTACGCGAAGACATGCGTACCCCTGATTATGATGACGTATTCGTTGTAGGGGATTGTGCGCTGATTATTAATGAAGAAACAGATCGCCCCTACCCGCCAACCGCACAAATGGCTATTCAACAGGCTGATACAGTAGCTCATAACGTAAAAGTATTAGCCAGAGGAGAAAAAGAACTGGAACCATTTGAGCCTAATATTCAGGGAACGGTTGCTTCTCTAGGGCATGATGATGCTATTGGTGTGGTTTTCAATGGCAAAAAGTTATTCGGATGGTCTGCTTCCGTTATGAAGAAAGTGATTGATAATCGTTATCTATTGAAGCTTGGCGGCATCGGACTACTGCTTAAAAAAGGTAAATTCAATATTTTTCATTAATCATACAAGGCAAAGGCGTTATTCCGCCTTTGCTTTTTTTCTTATTGGCCAGACACTCGTGAAATAAGCAATCCGTTTTGCGTAAGGGAAGAACACCTTTCTCCAGCCGTATCGCTAATGCATGTCGTGTGTTTCAGGGCGCTTGCGCTTTTCTTACACTCATAATAAAATGTAGTTTGGAATTCTTGTATAACAAGTTTACATACATAGAGGGGGAGCATGTTGGATATTGTTCAACTAGTGATAGGGATATTATTGTATTTTGTGCTGTTTTTTTCCATTGCTTTTCTTTTGAATATGCTGTTGAGGTCGACCTGGTTTATGGCTTTTGTCTACCCAGTGATCATATTCTTAATCGTCGATGATTTTTCATTTGGTAACTATTTCACTGACCCCTCCTGGGCTTTCCCAAGGGTGTTCAGTATGATTACTGACTTGAAGCTTTTTGATATTTTAATTTTATCCGGGGGCTTTGCCGGTACGATTGCTGCGGGAATCGTCATACGTATGTTAAGAAAAAGTGGTTATCAGATGTTTTAATATTCACCCACCTTCTTGCCAAAAAAAGGGCGCTGAGGTGGTTTTTTTCTTGTATATCAATTGTATGTTGCCCTACATTTTATGCAGAAATGAATAATTCATGGTCTCCTTGGACAAGCTGACACCGAGAGAGGTGTTAACAATGAAATGGAAAAAATGGATATTTCGCGTTGTTTTTAATCTATTGTTTGTGGGGGCACTGTACACAACAGCAACGAACATATCCAACGTTTCTGCAAATGACTTGAAATTATGGTTAACAGAGGATCATGAAGCGGTATCATTGAAAAGTAATAGTCTGGAAATCAGAAAAACAGTATTAAATCAAAAATCCCTGAATGAGCAGCAGCCAGATCAGCAGTATATCAGTAATGCCTCGACTGGGGCAGCAGCCACATTAGAAGAAACCATAGATGTCACAAAGTATCCCACTACTACTGTTATAGCGACCGGTTATACAGCAGGTGCTGAGTCAACTGGAAAAACGCCAGAGCATCCTGGCTATGGAATCACTTATTCTGGTATCGAAGTAAAAAGAGATTTATATTCCACGATTGCTGCAGATTTAGATGTATTCCCGATTGGAACCATTTTATTTATCCCGGGATATGGTTACGGGGTAGTGGCTGATATAGGGTCTGCTATTAAAGGGAATAAGATCGACCTTTACTACCACACTGTAGATGATGTTTATAACGAATGGGGTAAACAAACAGTTGATGTTTACGTAATCGAAGAAGGAAATGGTACGCTCACGGAAGAGCAATTTCATGAGTGGAACAATGATGAAGCCTTACAAGTGTTTCGGAAAGATATCATAAAGAACTAATGTAAATACCCGCCTGTATCTTATGCAGGCGGGTATTTTTGTTAATAGATGATTTAAAAAATCGCATAGTAAAGAATAATGCTCAATAGAATTCCAGTCACACCACCGAAAAACACCTCAATCGGTTGATGACCAAGCAATTCTCTTATTTCCTCGCGCTTTTCAAATTCTTGTTTCTTGTTCCAAAGTTTGGCTTCATCGACAAAGCGCTGAAAATCATTGATCAATAAATTTAAAACAATCGCTTGTTCTCCGCTTTGTCGCCTTACACCAGTCGAATCGAACATGACAATGATACTGAACACAGTGGCAATGCCGAACATAGAAGAATCAAAACCCTCTTGCAAGCCTACTGCTGTCGCCAGGGCTGTTACTGCAGCGGAGTGGCTGCTGGGCATGCCGCCAGTGCTGAAAGCAAGTCCGGGGTTGAAATCTCTTGTTGCAATCATTCGAATCGGTACTTTTACTGCTTGAGCGAATAAAATCGCTATGATAGCAGACCACAATGGAAAGTTATACAATAACTCCATGATTTCCTGTCATCCTTTCCAGCTAGTATGACTATAATTTCTATACTTCCCTTTGGTATGATAGGTGTAACATCCTATTCTTCCATCGGGGGTTGCTGATGTGTAACTTATACCCAATGTCTTATTATGAATTTTTCATTTCCTTCAATGAAGGTGATTTTTACACCTGCCATGATCTGCTTGAGGAAATATGGTTGACAGATCGGCAAAATCTGTTTATCAAAGGTTTGCTTCATTTAAGTGTGGCATTATATCATTACAGTTACGGTAATGTAAAAGGTGCCCACGCGATGCTCTTATCATCACATACCTACCTGTCGAATTACGATGGTGTGTATTGGGGGGTAGCAGTTTCTGAGGTAGTTGACTATATAGATGATTGCTTGACTATTATATCACAACTTTTAACAGAGGATGACTGCAAAGACTGGGATGAACTCCCCGATTTTCCTCGGCTTTATTTGAACATCCGGGAAGACGGAGAAATCTTTTAATAACTATGGAGGTGGAAATATTGTATACCATTCGTAAGACTCTGTTAGAACAAGACGAAGCACTAATCATAGGACTTTTTCATGAAAACAAAAACCAGCAGCCGATCTACCAATTACTTAATGAACAGTTTGATGATAGCTTAGATAGTTATGTGAAAAGCGGAGATATTTCCAACAACTATAAATCTGTATCTAAAATTCTTACATACGGAAAAATCCCGGTTAAGCGCGTTTATTTTCTAGGGCTTGGGAAGAAGAAAGAGTTGACACAAACGAAACTAAAACATGCTTTTGGGAAATTATTTCAACATTTGCAAAAAGATGGTCTGACCCAAGCTGCGATTGCTTATGATAGCTTTTCATTTGCTGATACAAAGGAGGAGCTGACGGCAAAAGCATTAACGGAAGCAATGCTTATGGCAACCTATCAATTCCCTCATTACAAAACGAGTAATTACCAGCCAAAAAAGGTAATCGATGACTTAGTGTTGGTCACCAGGGAAGAAAAGGAAGAAGATCTGCTGCAATCGCTTACTGTTGGAGAAGCATTTGGTAAAGGAGCCAACACATCACGTTACTTGATCAATCTCCCGGCTAACTTATTGACAGCTAATGATATGGCTGAATTCTCCCTTACATTAGCTGAAGAACATGGATTTGACGCAGAAATTCTGGAAAAAGAAGATTTGCAAAATCTCGGAATGGGTGCTTTGCTTGCGGTGAATCAAGGCTCTGAAGAACCCCCTAAAATGATCGTGCTAAAGTATCAAGGACGTACAGAGTGGACAGATGTTATCGGTCTGGTAGGCAAGGGCATTACTTATGATACGGGAGGATATTCGATTAAATCGAAAACAGGTATGCCAGGTATGAAGGGTGATATGGGAGGTGCAGCAGCTGTCCTGGGGGCAATGGATATAATTGGGCGGCTGAAGCCTGCTCAAAATGTAGTGGCGGTCATCCCCTCAACAGATAATATGATTTCAGGCGGGGCGTTCAAACCAGATGACGTCATTACTTCTTTAAGTGGAAAAACAATTGAAGTATTGAATACCGATGCAGAAGGTCGTTTGGCTTTAGCGGATGGTCTTACCTATGCCAAACATCACCGCGCCCAAAAACTGATTGATGTTGCCACATTGACTGGAGGTATGGTAACGGCTCTCGGTGAATGGATGACAGGGGCAATGACAAATGATCCAAGCTTTTTCGCCCAGTTGAATAAAGCTTCGGAGGATGTGGGCGAGCCTATGTGGCTGCTCCCTTATAATAAAGACTATCAAGCACAAGTCAGGAAAAGCAGTGTGGCTGATCTTAATAACTCACCAACTAGAAAAGCTCACCCAATCATGGGCGGTGCTTTCGTGGCAGAGTTTGCGGAAGATACTCCGTGGGTGCATATTGATATCGCCGGGACATCCGTGGCGGAGTCCGATCATGACTTAGGACCAAAAGGGCCAACCGGCGTTATGGCTAGAACACTGGCAAATTATATTTTAAAGGCATAAAAAAAGATTGGTTCCGGTCATGGAACCAATCTTTTTCTTTTAAGACTTAATAGCAGCTTCAAGAGCTACTTCAATCATATCGTTGAAGGTGGTTTGTCTTTCTTCTGCGGAAGTTTCTTCTCCGGTTAGGATGTGGTCGCTAACAGTCAACACGGACAATGCCTGGCGATTATACTTAGCTGCCAGTGTGTAAAGGGCTGTAGTTTCCATTTCAACCCCAAGCACATTATAGTCAGCCAATTGGTTAAAAAGGTCCATCGCATTGTCACGGTAGAAACTGTCACTTGTGAAAACATTACCGACACGAAGCTTTAAGCCTTTTTCTTCACCAGTATCATAAGCATTTTTTAAAAGTGCAAAATCAGCGGTCGGAGCATAATCGATGCCACCGAATACCATTCGATTCATTTGAGAATCCGTAGAAGAAGTAGATGCCAGAATGACATCCCGTACCTTGACGTCTTTTTGCAATGCTCCACAAGTTCCAACGCGAATCAGTTTTTTAACGCCATAACTTTCCATCAATTCGTTGATATAGATAGAAATGGAAGGTACTCCCATTCCTGTCCCCTGTACGGAGATGCGTTCTCCTTTATAAGTACCCGTATACCCATACATTCCTCTGACTTCGTTATAGCATACGGCGTCTTCTAAAAAGTTTTCTGCTATATACTTTGCGCGTAAAGGATCACCGGGAAGTAGAATCGTCTCCGCTATATCCCCTTGCTTAGCGCCAATATGTACACTCATTGTATAACCTCCATTATTTACATTGTTTACTACAGTTACAAGTTATCACAGTGAAAAATCAAAAACAAATATAGCGCCTTCATTTACTGATATGACAATGATTTGCCATAATTATGAATATACATTCATTCACATAACTTTCATATTATTCATTCTTTTGTCGATATTTTTGTGCATGAAAAAGAGTAAAATAAAAGTATAAGGAGGGGGTTGTGATGCAAAATAATTCTGTGGCAAATATCCAAGGATGGCTGGATGGTTTAGAAGCGGAGAAGCAAGCCCTGTTACATGATATGAGTGAAGGTGTAAATCATTTACCTACAGAAGAACAAAATATGAAATTAGAACAATTGGACGCTTTGATTTTCGCCACTCAGGCGAATCAAAGCCTAAAAAGAAACAGAAAAGCCCGTAGCTAAGGTTAGGTTACTTAAGCCTTAAAATAAAATTTCCCAATGTCATTCTCTATATCCTGCTGGGTATTGTATTGGCCGATGTTGTCAGCGGTAATGAATTGCTTCACTTTGCAAGTGAAATAGGTATTGTTCTACTGTTCTTTTTATTGGGACTGGAATTCAGTGTAAACAGGCTCGGTGGTATTGCCAAGAAAATTTGGCCCGCGGGTTTCCTGGATGTTTTTCTCAGTATGGGAGTCGCTATGATACTGGCCATGGCCTTTGGAATGGATTTGTTCCATGCCTTTCTGATCGGGGCTGTTACATATGCTACAAGTTCCTCTATAACTGCAAAACTGTTAGATGATAAAGGCCGAATGGCAAATACAGAAACAGAATTCATTTTGGCTTTGTTGATTTTCGAAGATCTAGTGGCGCCAATTGCGATCGCAGTGCTGATAGGTATCAGTTCTGGAGATAGCTTTACCATGGTGGATTCGATTATTTTAGTCGGAAAGATTATCGGACTGACAGCAGACGCAATTGTACTTGGTAAGACACTCTTCAAACGCTTCGGTCAATTCCTGGATAAGATTGATGATGAGGATTTCAAGATAGCCCTTTTGATAGGGATTGCTTTAGCGTATGGAGGGATGGCTTTATACTTAGGACTCTCAGAAGTTCTGGGAGCATTTTTAGCAGGAATGATGCTAGCTGAAATCGGTAATATCGATCGTGTCCAACAAACAGTGGTACCTGTCAGGGATTTGATGCTTCCAACCTTCTTTGTTTACTTCGGTACTTCCATTGAATTTGGAGACGGGGTTCCTTTTCCGTTATTACTGCTTGTATTGGTCCTATGGTCAGTTATCGCAAAGTTATTAGTAGGTATAATCGGAGGGAAATTGTTTGGGCTTTCAAAGCGATCATCACTACGCGCGGGGTTTTCATTATGCGCGAGAGGAGAATTTTCTCGTTGTTATCGCAAGTATTGCCAGTGGAAACATCAAAATATTCAGTGGAATTTATATTATTATCACCGCATTTCTTGGCATGCTATTATTTGACTTAGCCCCGAAGTTAACAAATGCTATTTATGGTAAACCGGAAAAAAAGAAACGGGATTTAAAAGTGCCTGGAAGTTGAAAGGAGCTGCATGGTTTCCCAGTGCAGCTCCTCTTTTTATCCAAAATAAGATTTTTCTAATGAAGTTACCTGATCCAGCGCTTTTTGATTGAAAGCAGAATCTTTTCTTTCCAGGCGCTCTCTCAACCTGTTCACCGCATTTCTTAGCGACTGTTCGTAATCAGGTATCTCACCATCATAGGCCTTTACGGCGGATTTTGCAATATTCGCTTTTTCATGGTGGCTCAGCGCTTTTCGTTCGTGGAAGAATACATCTTCCGTTTTCCCCGGGTTATGTAGATCTCCTTGCATCGGGTGTTTTTCTACAGCTAATACTTCAACTAAATAAAAACGGTCTCGATCCTCGATGATTTTTCCGATATAACTGCCTGATTTATAATGCGCGATTACGGAGTCTCCGATATTAAGCTCTGACATAATCAAACCTCCTTTGTTTCATTGTAACAAATATATCCTTCTTTTTTTATTTATAGAGATTGGAAAATCTGATATACTAGGCGTGTAATTTGATAAGGAAGTGATGCCATTTATGATGGATTTTTTATATTTTCCAGAGGATAAAACGGAATACATTCCTGCTGTATTATCTTTGTCTGTATTTATTGCTCTTGCAGTACTTACTATGTATTTGATCATTAGAGTATCAAAGAAACAAGAAGAACGTACAGAAGAACGATTCAAAAACGAAGAAGAGCACAAGCACTATCTTAACAAATGAGCCAGGGGAGCCCCTGGCTTTTTCCATTTAAGCTCCCTTTAATTGAAGACTCAGTTTCAAGATAGTTTGTTTCCGTTACGTTAGTAACGGTTAGGAGAGGAGGGCCGGGAAATCACTCGCTTTCCATGGCCGTACGGTGAGCTTCCTCGGGCTAAAGCCCTGCGGGATCTCACCATGTACTATTCTCCCATCGGAGTCTCGCAATTTCCCGGCCCTCCTTGCGTTTTTATGTGTAACGGAAACAGGTCAGCACGGAAGACTATAAAATGAGTAAAAAGCGAGCTTTATGCCTCATCACACTTAAAGGTACCTTGGTCGGCGGCTCCCCCCACAGGAAAGCGACCCGTTTCCCAGCCGCCCTTACTTCTGGTTCGGCAACGGACCTCAAAGTATCTCGAAATCAAGTCTTCGACTTTTCGGACCTTTTATTGAATAAGGCTTTATGGGTAAATCAGCAACAAGCTATATTTAAGTAAGACTTAATGGCCGCTTCTTTTCAAATGCTTGTGTAAAGGAATAAATATTTGGTTAAGCTATGGGAAACAAGGGAAAGGGCGTTTCTCATGGAGTATAGAAAGTTATTTATTATAGGTCTTCTTGCTTTAGGTTTGATAGGGTGTCAAAGCAGCAGCAGATCAAATGCTACGATCGGAATGTATAACCAGGATGGGGATATGATTGGTACAGCTAAACTGACAGAGCGGTCGGAAGGAGTCCAGGTACTGGTAAATGTGGAAGGTTTAGAACCTGGTCCCCATGGTTTTCACGTACACGAATTTCCGGTGTGTGAAGGACCTGATTTTACAAGTGCCGGCAACCACTATAACCCTACGGGAAAAATGCATGGGCTGATGAATACGGAAGGTCCTCATGTAGGCGATATGCCTAACTTAGAAGCAGATGAATCTGGGATGGTAGTGGAAGCGGAAGTGATGCTTCCGGAGGCGACCTTACTGGATGGGAAAAATTCATTGATGAAAGGGGAAGGCACTTCATTAGTCATCCATGAAGCAATCGACGATGGCTTTTCGCAGCCTGCGGGAGATGCGGGAGAACGTGTAGCCTGTGGAAAGATACAATTAAACGATGACGGGGAGATGCCAACCGATCCGATGGACCAAAAGAATAAAAAAGAGGAATGAGAAAAGACGGGCGCTTTATAAGCCCGTCTTTTTTCATATTAAAGTTCTTTCACCGCTTGTACGATGCGGTCTACGCCCTCTTCGAGTGTCGCTTTAGGGCAGGCAATGTTCATGCGCATAAATCCTTCGCCTTCTTTACCAAAAGAGGCGCCGTCATTAAGTCCTACTTTTGCGGTCTCCTGCATAAAAGTCTTCAAATCTTCATGCGCAAGACCGGTTTTTTTACAATCGAGCCATAAGAGGTAAGTTCCTTCTGGTTCTACGACTTCTATTTTTCCTGTCGCATTCAAATGTTTCAGCGCATAATTTTTGTTTTCCTCTATGATTCCAATGAGTTCTTCTAACCATTCTGTACCATGTTGATAAGCAGCTTCTAAAGCTGTAATCCCCATTGTGTTCAGCATGTTCATTCCCTGAGCAAGGAACTTATCATCCACTTTTTTCTTCAATTTCTTATCGGCAGTGATTACATACGATGCCTGTAGTCCTGCTAAATTGAAAGTCTTGGTAGGTGATAGACAGGTGATCGTTTTTTGGTTGATATCCTCTGACAAAGAAGCGATCGGTGTATGGTTATATCCAGGAAGGACAAGGTCTGCATGAATTTCATCGGAAAATATGAGGACATTATGTTTTAAACAGATGTCTGCCATTTTCTTCAGCTCTTCTTCTGTCCATACCCTCCCCACAGGGTTATGAGGGTTACATAGAATGAATGCTTTTACATCATTCTCTTTTATTTTATTTTCGAAATCATCGAAGTCAATTTCGTAACGGTTCTCTCTGTAGATCAGTTCATTCTTGATAATATTGCGCTCATGTTGTTCGACTACTTTATAGAATGGGGGATAGACAGGAGTCTGAATCAAAAGGTTATCTCCTTTTTCTGTAAGGGCCTGCACCATCATATGTAGGCTGGGGACGACTCCTGGACTATAGGTGATCCAGTTTGTATCAATTGTCCAATTATACCGTGATTTTACCCAGTCGTATATCGTTCCTCCAATTAACTCGTCTGTTAACGTATATCCAAAAATGCCATGCGCTGCTCTTTCCCTTAAGGCATCGATCACGCCTTGCGGGGCTTGAAAATCCATGTCTGCCACCCACATAGGAAGCACTTCTTTGGATTTGAATAACTTTTCCGCCATATCCCATTTCACAGAGCGTGTACCCATTCGGTCTTTCACTTCATAAAATCGGCTCATTTCTTATCACTCCTTTTAATTTCCTTCACCTTTTCATCTTAACCAAAACTGTTAGAAATGAGAAATAAGCTGTTTTTATTAAAATAAATAACTGATTGTGACAAACATCATGTTTCTAAGCCGCAATATGAGCTATATTGTAAGAGAATAACAGGAGGTGATAGAAATGTTGCATAATGACGGCGGGCTCCCATTACTATTAGATCAGTTCCTGAAGGATCACCAGTCCCTGCAGTCAGAAATGAAGATCATTGATGACTGTTTGACTAACCTTGAGCGGTCTGTGCAGATTTCTTATGAGGATATGAAGGAACTTGTTTTGCCAGTCAAGCATTTCTATGAACAATTGGAAGCCCATTTGCTTTCAGAAGAGAAGGAGCTCTTTCCTTTATTGTTAAATGAAACGGAAGAACATGGTTATCTTTATTTCACCTTTGATTTAGAACATAAACAAATAAAACAATACATCAAACAGTTCTTATTCATGGCTGAGCGTTATCACGAAAGGACAGTAGAAATAAAAAAGGCTAATGTGTTAATCAGCCTCCGTTTTGCGCTGGAGGCAGTAACTGCTCATTTTATCCGGGAAGAGGAAAACCTCTTTCCTGAAATTCTTACATTGCACGAAAAACTTGTCTAACAAATAAAAAAAAGCAAAGCGGTTACCGCTTTGCTTATACAGGGGGAATACGAGAAAGTCTTACGTTACTCATTATTACCAGATTAAACATTGTTTAAACCTGTTTTTAATAATTTTTTCATAGATTCATTGATTTTTTTGGAATAGGATGTTTCATTTCGATAAATTAAAGTATTCGATTAGTAACATTAAGCGTAGCTCCTGTTTTTTAGAACTTTTGTTGCAATTTGCGAGTATTCTTTGCCAGCAGCTGATTAATGTGATAGAATCAATAATTGCGTAAAAGTATAATAATATATAAATCAGGAGTTGTATAGCATGTCAGAGAAGTTCGAAACAGGTCAAGTATTAGAAGGTAAAGTTACTGGAATTCAACCATACGGTGCATTCGTTGCCCTTGACGATCAAGTCCAAGGCTTGGTTCATATTTCTGAAGTGACACACGGTTATGTAAAGGATATTAATGAACATCTATCCGAAGGCGATGAAGTAAAGGTTAAAATTCTGAATATCGACGAAGAGAAGAACAAGTACTCTCTTTCTATCCGTGCTACTCAGGAAGCACCTAAGAAACAACCTCGTCGTCCACGTAATTCCCAGCCTGCACAAGCACAAACTCAAGATAATTCAGCAGGGTTCAACACGTTGAAAGACAAGTTGCAAGAGTGGATTGAGCAATCGGAAGATCGCTCTAAGACCTATAACAAAAACAACTAATACTATTCCTGACCAGGAAGATATGAAGAAGGCAGTCACGAACTCATCGTGACTGCCTTGTTGTTTTTATCGAGTAGTATTCGGTTCTGTCCGATCAGCAGTTTCCAGTTCTGGACGGAACAAATAAGATAGCGCAATAATACCACTGATACCGACTAGCGTGTAGATGATACGGGCAAATGCACCACTTTGTTCACCACCGCCGAAGATGGCAGCAACCAGGTCAAATTGGAACAATCCAATCAATCCCCAGTTAATTGCTCCTATAACTGTTAGTATTAATGCTATCCGTTTAATTGTATCCATGTTTTTCCCTCCAATTAGTTAAGAATAGGTTCTCTGTTAGGTTTTCTCGAAATCCATATAATATGCATATTGCTTATGTTTTGAGAAATTTGGATAAGTTCGTCATAATTAATTGGGAAAGAAAGGAGTTTTGATAAAAATGGATGCATTTCAATTTCATAATCCAACGAAGTTGATTTTTGGAAAAGACCAGCTGGAAAAGCTTCCTGATGAGCTTCCACAAGGAACGAAAAAAGTTCTTATGGTATATGGTGGAGGTAGCATCAAGAAAAATGGCATATATGATAAAGTGCTGGATAAATTAAAAACATTTGGTGCGGAAGTATTTGAATTGTCTGGAGTAGAACCGAACCCAAGGCTTGCTACCGTCCGAAAAGGTGTGGAAATATGCAAGCAGGAGGATATTGATTTTCTTTTAGCGGTCGGCGGAGGAAGCGTAATCGATTGTACGAAGACGATTGCGGCTGGTGCAAAATACGAAGGAGACGCATGGGATCTTGTAACAAAACAAGCTGTCCCGGAAGGAGCTTTACCATTCGGTACAGTGCTCACTCTGGCGGCGACCGGTTCTGAAATGAACGGAGGTGCAGTAATCACTAACTGGGAGACAAACGAAAAATATGGTTGGGGCTATCCTCCATATACGTATCCTTCATTCTCTATACTTGACCCAGCTCATACTATTTCTGTACCTCGTGATCAGACGATTTATGGCATTGTAGATATGATGTCCCATATTCTAGAGCAATATTTCCATAATCCCACGAAATCACCTGTACAGGATGAAATGTGTGAAGGGGTCTTAAGGGCTGTCATCGAAACAGCGCCGAAGCTGCTGGGTGACCTGGAGTCGTATGAGCACCGGGAAACCATTTTATATGCGGGTACAATTGCGTTAAATGGCATGCTCCAGATGGGTTATCGTGGTGATTGGGCCACGCATAACATCGAACATGCTGTCTCGGCAGTTTATGATATTCCTCATGCGGGAGGTTTGGCAATCCTCTTCCCGAATTGGATGAAGCACAACCTTGATCAGGACCCTGCCCGTTTCAAGCGATTGGCTGTCCAGGTGTTCGGCGTCAATGCAGAAGGTAAATCAGACCGTGAAGCTGGATTGCAAGGGATTGAAGAATTGCGTAAGTTCTGGTCATCACTCGGTGCTCCTGAAACTTTGCGGGATTATGATATCGATGATTCGAAATTTGAGCTGATTGTGGATAGAGCAATGAAACGTGGTTCTTTCGGTAACTTTAATAAGTTGGAGAACGATGATGTAGCAACTATTCTAGAAATGTCCAAATAATGAGAAAAAAGCCGTCTGGCAGGCAGCCAGACGGCTTTTAAAAATAAATTTCACTTGTATCCGCTTTCATCCTGGGACGCGCTTGAATTGCACGGTGTGTTCCGCTAAAGTGAAATTGGATTGGTTTTATTCAGAAAAACTGGAGGGATAAAAGTGACACATATTCGCTTTGATTATGAAAAAGCTTTACCTTTTTTCGAAACGCACGAATTGGACTATATGGAAGATGCAGTCAAGCTCGCGCATCATGCCTTACATGAAAAGACAGGAGCTGGCAATGATTTTTTAGGATGGCTTGATCTTCCTGAAACTTATGATAAAGAAGAATTCAGCCGTATCAAGAAATCAGCAGAGAAAATACAGTCAGATAGTGACGTTCTGGTGGTTATCGGTATTGGCGGGTCATATTTAGGAGCTCGTGCAGCATTAGAAATGCTAAACCATAGCTTTTACAATGAATTGAGTGGTGAACAGCGAAAAACACCACAGGTATTTTTTGTTGGTAATAGTATTAGCGCGCCATATATGAATGAACTGTTTGATGTATTGAAAGATAAAGATGTATCCATCAATGTCATTTCCAAAAGCGGCACGACAACGGAACCTGCCATCGCATTCCGATTGTTCCGTAAGTTTCTGGAAGAGAAATATGGAAGAGAAGAAGCTCGTAAGCGTATCTATGCGACCACAGATAAGCAAAAGGGCGCTCTGAAAACATTAGCTGATGAAGAAGGCTATGAGAGCTTTGTAGTACCGGATGACGTTGGTGGCCGTTTCTCTGTATTAACAGCGGTAGGGCTGTTGCCGATAGCGGTCAGTGGTATTGATATCGACAGCATGATGGAAGGCGCGAAAGCAGGAATGGATGAATTAAATGGTTCTAAACTGAGCGAAAATCCTGCATACCAATATGCTGCTGTACGGAATATTTTCTACAATAAAGGCAAGTCGATTGAAATGCTTATTAATTACGAACCAGCCTTACAATACTTTGCGGAATGGTGGAAACAGTTGTTTGGAGAAAGTGAAGGGAAAGACCAGAAAGGAATCTTCCCTGCATCTGCAAACTTCTCGACAGATCTTCATTCCCTTGGTCAATATGTTCAGGATGGCCGGCGAGACCTGTTTGAAACGGTATTGAAAGTAGAGAAACCAAAATCAGATATTACGCTTGAAGAAGACGAACAGAACCTGGATGGCTTGAATTATCTTGCAGGTAAGACAGTAGATGAAGTTAATGAAAAGGCCTATGAAGGTACTTTGCTTGCACACACAGATGGTCAGGTTCCAAATCTGACTGTTCATGTTCCTAAGTTGAACGCCTATACATTTGGCTATTTGGTTTATTTCTTTGAAAAAGCATGTGCCATCAGCGGATATTTATTAGGTGTCAATCCTTTCGATCAGCCGGGAGTCGAGGCGTATAAGAAGAATATGTTCGCCTTGCTTGGTAAACCAGGATTCGAAAAAGAAAAAGAAGAGCTGGAAAAACGGTTGTAAGTAAAAATAGCAAAGCCCCGCGGGAAGCGGGGTTTTTTTTATGTGTGTGCCCGGCATGTGCGCACGCTTTAGGGTTCAAGTCCCGAGCGGTGAAGGTCATTGTAACCGTTAGCTGAAGGCAAGGGTGTCTGGGACGACCTGGAATCTGAAGGAAGCTGGAGGCAAATCTCCGACCCGAGGAACACGAATCTCATAGAAGGCTGTCATTCTAGGATGAGGTGGCACAACACACCAAAGCCCGAATGACCAAAGAGAATTGGCAGTAAATGAGGCGGGTACATGGAGAGGAAGTTTGCGCACTTACCCGGGGAGGTCTGTCGGATACGCGAGGTACCCTTCGCAACCTGTTCAGTGATGGACAGCTGATCCTGCAGAAGTCAGCCGAGGTCATAGTACCTTCCTAACTCGAGGTAGGAAGGGAAGGACTGAATCTTTAAGCAAGAGCGATCCTTTCGGATGCACTTCTCTGTGAAGACACAGCCAACTCCGCAGGAGTCTACTCAAAGGAGGAAGTGGTGAAGTCCATGGGGGACTTTGAGAGGGTGGAACAGAAGGTGAAACGAAGAAAGAACATCGCTCGCGTAGGAGAGATATCTAATGATGGAACGCATCCTATCACGGGAAAATCTCACACAAGCGTTGAAACGCGTGGAACGTAATAAAGGGAGCCATGGGGTCGACAACATGCCCGTACAAAACCTGCGAAGGCATGTAACCGAGCACTGGTCTACCTTGCGTTCAGAGTTTGAGAAGGGAACCTACCAACCTTCTCCCGTACGTCGAGTCGAAATCCCGAAACCAGACGGTGGAGTACGGTTGTTGGGTATCCCTACCGTGGTGGACCGTTTCATCCAACAAGCCATAGCCCAAGAACTAACCAAGGTGTTCGACCCCACCTTCTCTGAACACAGTTATGGTTTTCGCCCGAAGCGAAACGCCCATCAGGCGGTACGCAAGGCGAAAGCGTACATTCGAGAAGGTAACCGCTGGGTCGTAGATATGGATTTAGAAAAGTTCTTCGACAAAGTCAATCATGACAAGCTAATGGGGGCTGTCCCATAAGTCTATAAGAGACTTATAGGGGCAGCCTTTTTTCATTATTGTTGATACTGGAAAAGTGGGGCTGGGAAACGATTCCCTTTCCACGGGGAAGACGACAAGTCTCCTCAGGCTTCGCCCTGCGGGGCCTCGTCAGTCTTGCCTCTCCCGTAGGAGTCTCATCGTTTCCCTGCCCAAATTGGCAATCAACAATACAAAAACCTTCTTTTTTTATGAGTAACTCTTCAGCTACTTTCATTGATTATAACATGGGGCAATTGGTTCTACCAATGGACTTCAGTGATTTAATTCCTGAGGACCATGTGGTCCGTGTCATTCATGCCATGGTGGAACAGGTCAACGATGACATCTTTTTCTCTCAATATCAAGGCGGCGGTCGGAGCTCCTATCATCCCAAAATGATGACAAAAGTTATCTTATACGCCTACACGCAAAAAATCTATTCCTGCCGCGAAATCGCCAAAGCTCTTCGAGAACATCTGCCGATGATGTGGCTGGCCGGCCAACAGTCACCAGATTTCCGAACCATCAACCGGTTCCGTTCAGAACGGATGAAAGCAATTATTGAACCTTTATTTACTGAGTTGATTAAGCTTCTGATCGATCAAGAGTACATATCCATGGACAATTATTTCCTTGATGGAACAAAAATAGAGGCAAATGCCAATAAGTATACATTTGTGTGGAAAAAATCCGTCCAACGTTACGAAAAAAACTTACAGGAAAAGTTGGATCAAACTTTCGCGGATATTGAAGAAGCTATTGAGTTAGACGAAAACATACTTACTAATGAGGAATCTCCTGCCAAGCGAGTAACTTCCGGCAATTTGAAAAAGTTGTCGAGCAGGTAGAAGCTCAGGTGGAACAGGCGGAAAAGGCGGTCGAAGAGGAAGCTGATAAGGTAAAGAAGAAAGAAAAAAAGGAAGTATTCCGCGCCAAACGACGTATCTATAAAACGTTGAGCCAGGACTACCTTCCTCGTTTAAAAAAGTATGAAAACCAGCTGGCCACCTTCGGTGACCGGAACAGTTATTCTAAGACAGACACGGATGCCACCTTTATGCGAATGAAAGAGGATCATATGAAGAATGGGCAACTGAAACCGGGTTATAATGTGCAGGCAGGAACAGAGAATCAATTCATCATCGGCTACTCGATCCATCAGCGTCCAACAGATACCCGTTGTTTTGAACCGCATTTTCAAAAGCTGCAGGCTGCAGATCTTCCGTTCCCCAACACAATTGTCGCTGATGGAGGTTATGGCGGAGAAACCAATTACAAATACGCAAAGAAGGAAGGGTTTGATACACTCATTCCATATAACACGATGCGAAAAGAGCAGTCTCGTTCGTTCAAGAAAGACCCAAGCCAGGTTATGAACTGGGAGTACAAGGAAGAAGGGGATTATTATATTTGTCCGAATGGACGAAAGGTCCCTTTTCAATTCCATTCTCACCGTACCGATAGGTACGGATACACGCGAGCCTTCAAGGTCTATGAATGTGAAGCGTGTACCGGGTGCCCTATAAAAGAAAAATGCACGAAAGCAAAAGGAAACCGGCGTGTTTACTATAACCCGGCATATGAACAACTGAAGAAGGAAGCAAGGGAAAGCCTTTGGTGTGACGAAGGAGCACAAATCTACGCCAAACGAAAAGTTGAGGTGGAAAGTGTGTTCGGTCATATCAAAGGCAATCGGTCGTTCCGGAGGTTTTCTCTCCGGGGCATCGATAAAGTGAATATAGAGTTTGGGCTGGTCGCCATCGCCCACAACTTCCTGAAACAGGCGGAGTGGAACCGCCTGTTTCACCGGGGAAATAAGCTCACAACGAAAAAACCACGAAGAAAAATCAATTTCTTCGTGGTTTTTCCATTTTAAAGAGGACTTATGGGACAGCCCCATCAAAGACAGCAGACTTCTCCGGATTATCAAACGATATGTGAAATCGGGGATACTCATGAATGGCGTTTGTGTTCGATCGAAGGAAGGAACTCCGCAAGGTGGTCCGTTAAGCCCGCTCTTAGCCAACATTGTTCTTAATGAATTAGACAAAGAACTCGAAAAGAGAGGACACAACTTTGTTCGGTACGCCGATGACTTTCATATCTACGTTTCTTCCCGGAAGGCAGGTTATCGGGTGATGAACTTGATTACCGCATTCATCGAGAAGAAACTCCACTTAAAAGTGAACCGGGAGAAATCAGCTGTCGACCGACCATGGAGAAGAAAGTTCTTGGGGTTCAGTTTCACGTCTCATCGCGAACCGAAGGTACGCGTGGATAAGAAAAGTGTACAACGTCTGAAGAAGAAAATTCGGGAATTAACCTCCCGGTCAAAAGGTTGGAGCATGGACTATCGTATCAAGAAACTGAATCAATACCTCATTGGATGGTGTGGGTACTTTGCGTTAGCAGATACGAAAAGCATTTTCTCCAGCTTGGACAAATGGATTCGTCGCCGAATGAGGATGTGTCTTTGGAAAGAATGGAAACTTCCGAAGACTCGCAAGAGGAAACTGATTAGCTTAGGTGTTCCAAAGTGGAAAGCCCACGAATGGGCGAACACCAGAAAAGGATACTGGCGGATTGCGGAGAGTCCTATACTAAGCAAAACCCTAAACAACTCCTACTGGAGTCGTTTAGGGCTTCGCAGTTTGTATCAAAGATATATTTTCTTACGTCAATCTTAAAGAAACCGCCGTATACGGGTCCGTACGTACGGTGGTGTGAGAGGACGGAGGTTAGTCACCTCCTCCTACTCGATTCATAAACTTCAATGATTTTGGGGATGGTAACAAGAAAGGAGTGATGATTGTGATTCCTGTAACTTCAAAACTGACAGGTGAAGCTTTCACTTTGAGCGAATTAGAACAGACCTTGAAACCTCTAGGTTATCAAATAGGTGGCAACTGGGATTATGACCATGGTTATTTTGATTATAAGATTGCTGACGAGGGAGGTTACCAGTTTCTGCGTGTCCCATTTCAAGCAAAACAAGGGTCCTTAGACGACTACCATGTAATAGTTGAATTAGGTGAGCCTTTTCTACTTTCCCATAAATATCAGCGAGGGATGGACGATCACGTACATGTTGGTGTCGGTAAAGCTTCCATTGACCAATTTTCTGAACCCGTTGACCCCGATGCTTCGGTTCCGGATAAATATGTTGAAATCGGCAGAGAACTAGTAAGAGAGCTGGAAGCTCATTTACTTCGGTGACAATAAAACCAGTCGGTCGTCCTCACGTATTGATTCTTGTGGATCGACATTAATCAGCAAGGAATTTTGTCTTAGCAATCCAATGAGAATGGAAGTTTTTTCAGCGTAGTAAGCTGCCCCTGTTGAAAAGTTTGCGTCAATTAAATGGGTGGGTGGGGTGAGTTCATAAAACTGTTCCTCCGTCAGGATTTTCAATAACAATTTAAATGGCTGGACAGGGTCGTTCCGATAAAGTTCATGGTAAAATAAAGAACTCATAAAATCGTTGGATCGGATGATGTCTTTCGCTCCTGCCCGCTCTGCATTGATGACCTGTTTGTCGGTAAGAATTTCAGCTGTTATATTAAGGTCAGGGTTACAGCCTTTCATCGCAACAATACCTAATATAACTGCCTGATCTGCCTTATCTTCCGATTGCGAAGGGTCAGCGGTTATCAGAGCTTTACGAGCTTTGGTTATATTTGCCATAAATAAGATTTTATCTTCGTAAAAATCACCACGTATAAAATGAACCGGATATTGCCGGTAGGGGAGCATGTTCATTGTTTTATCAATGACCACTACTTTTTCCGGGTCTTTTTGTTTTTGCATGATATCAATCAGTTGTCTTGTGCGTTCATTCCAGCCCACCACGATAATATGATTTTCTCCTTTAAAGGCGACTTTTCCACTTGATAAATCACGTTCATACTTAATCGTTCCTGCAGATATAGTTGCCATATAAAAAGTCAGAAGGCCTCCACCTGCTAGAATCAGTAAAATAGCAACAATCCTTCCTGAAGTGCTTAACGGTACATAATCT
The DNA here is from genome assembly GCF_900176565.1 of Thalassobacillus devorans. Taxonomy (GTDB): domain Bacteria; phylum Bacillota; class Bacilli; order Bacillales; family Halobacillaceae; genus Thalassobacillus; species Thalassobacillus devorans_A. Next base: position 43,105 of record NZ_FXEH01000005.1, on the reverse strand, counting down.
CCGTAACCTACAGTCGATCCTGTAACGAATGCCCACCATACGCCATCAAAAAGTGTGGGAAAATGACTGGGCTCAAGCAAATGGATGACACTTCCAAAAAACACCATGAAGATGATGACCGTGAGAAGAAGGCGTACGAATATAGGTAAACGGAAATAAAACTGAACAAAACCATACATACAGGTACGCCTCCTTTCTAGCATTTAAAGTAGATAATTATTAGTATTAGCAAAAAAAGACAAAACAAGCTTTTCTAACATTAAGTATAGACAACCTTTCCTTCGATAATACAATTTAAAAAAGCCTGCCGTGTTATGGCAGGCTTGATTCCAACTGTCCGAGTGACTGTTTTAAACTGTCATATACTTCACTCCAAAAGTCCTGGTTATCACGGTAAGCTTTCGTTATGAATTGAAACATTTGCTTTTCTTTCAGTTGGTAATCTTTTGGATCTTTTTTAGGCAGACCGTTTCTGGATTTTTCGATAAATTGTTGAATAGCCTCTGCTCTCGGCCCCCAATGGGTGACTTCATTTCCTTCTGGATCAATAAAAATGAAAATAGGAATAGACCTGGCATCTCCTGTCAGATAGTCATCCATTAATTCAGGGTTTTCATCACGTGCTAACAAATGAACATTCATGTGACCTGCCTCGGCGAACTTTAACAAAATAGGTATGTTAAGCATGGCATCTCCGCACCAATCTTCTGTTAAAACGATTACTCGTAAATTCTGTTTTTGCAAATACTCAAAAAAGGGCTGATCATCCGTAGGGATATGGAAGTTCTCATATATATGAATAAAATCTTTTTGGTATTTACCCATTGATTCTACATATTCTTGTGCAGTTATTCCTTTTTCAAACCATTCTTCCAGATTCATGTTAGCTCCTCCTCGTAATAATGAACATATCAAGAATCCATTCCCCGATTTGTAATGAATCATGCACACATTTTTAATAAGTTATCAAAGTGTAAAAGAAGCTTGTGTAACATAAAACATCTTCTTAAAAAACATTCTCATCTGCGATTTGATTTTTTGGTATGATGGAGAAAGCAGTGGTAGAAGGAGGAACAAATATGGAACAACAACGCAGGGACTTTTTATTGGAATTATTAAACACAGCATCCCCCTCCAGTATGGAAATGGAGATCCAAAAGAAATGGATGAAAGAATTTAGCCCTTATGCTGATAAATTGCTCACCGATAATGCAGGCAATGCAATTGCTGTTCTCAATCCCAAAGCTGATTTCAAAATACTTTTAGCTGGACATTGTGATGAAATCGCATTGGTCATCAATCGGATTGATGAGAAAGGCTACCTGCATTTTGACAAAATGGGAGGAATTAACCCCAAAGCTGCAATCGGTATGAAGGTACAAGTACTTGGCTATCAAAAAACAGTGACAGGAGTCATTGGGGTTAACGCCCAGCATCATGGTGGGATTAAGGATGACTTTGGTCTGGAAGATCTGTTTATTGATTGTGGAGCTAAATCAAAAGAGGACATGGAAGAACTGGTGCAAATAGGTGATTTGGCGGTCTATAAGCGGGAACCGGAAGTGATGATGGACCGCTATGTAGCTGGAAGAGGGCTTGATAATCGTACAGGTGCTTTCATTGTGGGAGAAGTAGTGCGTAGACTCTCAAAGAAAAAATTGAAAGTGGGTGTCTATGCCGCTTCCACTGTCAATGAAGAGACAAATATGGGAGGAGCCTATTTTGCAGCAGCTGGAATTGAACCAACGATGGCGATTGCCTGTGATGTCACCTTTGCAACCGATTATCCAGGTGTCAATACTAACAAATATGGAGATGTCCGTTTAGAAGGTGGACCTGTACTGGCAAAAGGAGCACCGATCAACCGGAAGATCAATCAACTCCTTGAAAAAACGGCAAAATCGCTTGAAATGGAGGTGCAATATGAACTGACTCCAAGAGCTACGGGGACAGATGCCGACAGAATGAGGCTGACAGGAAAAGGGGTTCCGGTAAGCCTGGTTTCTCTTCCGCTTCGATATATGCACTCTCCAGTAGAAACGGCCAGCATCAAAGATATCGACGAAGAAATTGATTTACTGGTGGAAATGATTGCTAACATGACAGGAAAAGAAAGCCTAAATCCATTGGAGGATTAAGAACAATGAATGTGGCCAGATTTGGCATTAGAGAGTTGGGAAGTTTCTCAGATCTCCATCGGGAAAATAGTGAGCTGAACGGGGCGAATGCTGCGATAAAGCTTAATATTTTTCCTGTGGCAGGAGAAGAGGGTTCCAGCTCTCTTTTTTATTAGCCCCAATATAGGAAGACAGTTATATTATTTTGGAATGATGGATGAATTTTCATGTGTACTGCCGAATATGATAAGGGTATAATAAGAACAAATGTTCGTTTTGGGGGTGGGAAAATGAGGCACATAGATAACATCTTAAGTCGAGCGAAGGAAAGTGGCAAAACAATAGAGTTGATCTATCTCAGTAAAGGCAATGATTTTACCCATCGGGTTGTTAGAGTCCTTCGGATAAATGAGGAAGAAATACTTGCCTTCTGTTATATACGACGCCACGTAAGGAGGTTTAAAAAAGCAAATATCTTATCAGCAGCTCCTGCTCGAAACAAAAAGGGCGCTTAATTCAAGATAAATATATTGCTATAGCCATGATTTGCCGCAATAAAAATCTCAACCTGACATAAATTCCAAGTCTAGAAGCCTTGCCTGTGAATCAGGCAAGGCTTTTTACATCCATGAAAAGAAGGTTTGATCGGGATTCATCTGAAAAAAGGTAAAGGCCAGGAACGTGGCAAATAAACTCCAAAGGAAATAAGGAATAAGTAATAATGCGCTTAGCTTTTCCCACCTGAAGAGCAGAATTACTAACAGTAAACTGCTTAAAGCCACTAAAGAAGTATCTACAGCGGCTAATAACAAGTCTTTTAAATCAAATTGAAAGAAGCTGAATAACTGGTTCGTTATATAGTTGATTATAAAGGTGCTCCAGAACCATACTCCTAATTGTTTGAAACCATTTTTAAAACCGGCGTAAGTAACAGAAAAGGCGATGAAGCCATATAATATTGCCCAAATTATTCCGATAGTACTTCCGCTTGGTGTCCAGGATGGTTTATCCAGTCCGTCATACCATGGACGATCAACAGGAAACAAAAATCCAGCTAGTGAAAAAGCCGCATATATAAGGATAAAAACAGCTATAAATTTAATTAATTTACCGATAGTTCTCTCTCCTTTTGCAATCTTGTTATAAAATTATTCAACAAAACGGGCGAAAAGTCGAAGGCTTGATTTCGAGGTATCTGCGGTTCTTTACCATAAAAGATTCCTCGGGCTACCGCCCTGTGGGATCTCGCCTAGATCCTTCTACCCCGGGAGTCTCGCAGTTTCTCAACCACCCAATCCGAAGGATGGGAGAAAAGAACCCCTCTTATATTGCAGATGTCTTCTACTTTTAATGGATAATTGAATAAAGATGCGGCTTTAAGTTCATATTTCATGTATAGCTCACTCTTGGTTCGAAGAACGATATACTGATGTTTCCGTTTCTCTCATAAACGCAAAGAGGTCCGGGAAATTGCGAGACTCCAGTGGGATGAACATGAGCGGTGAGATCCCGCAAGGCGAAGCCTGAGGAAGCTCACCACATGCCCACGGAAAGCGAGTAATTTCCCGGACCTCCACACCGTTACTACCGTAACGGAAACAAACTATCTCGAAACTGAGCCTTCAAGAAAAGGGAGCTTATCTTTAACATAAGCATGGAGTTTTAACAGAGACACAGGCTAAAAAAGAAGAACGGTGTATTACCGTCCTTCTATCTCCTGACTCTCTTCTACTGTATAGCGAGCGGTAGGTTCGATTTCCAACCGTTCGACAGGGATTGGATCGCCTGATTTTTCACTAAGTCCGTATTTTCCGTCTTCGATTCGTTGCAGGGCATCTTCAATCTCCATCATACGTTCCCGTGCTTTTTCGTAAAATGTCTGATCCTTGGAACGCTCAAACTGTTCTGTCCCATGGTTGCCTGGGTGATCAGGCATATCAGACAATTCCTGATGGCTTTCCGCAGAGGAGTCTTGATTTCCCAGAGAGTCGCTATATTTTTCGAGATCCTGTTCTGTTTCCTTTTTCATTTCCAATAATCGTTCTTTGAATTCCTGGATTTGTTTATCATTAAGCATGGCTTCGTCTCCTTTCGAAACACTAGTATCGTTATAGAGGAACTACACCAATCGTACAGCGAGAGATGGAAATAAGCTTTTCGGCTTCATCGGTGATTTTAATTTCCCAAACCATCGTGTTCCTGCCAATGTGGAAAGGTACAGCGGTGGCTGTGACGGCGCCGTCACGTTTACTTTTGATATGGTTAGCGTTGATTTCAACTCCAAATACGCGGTGTGTTTCCGGATTGATATTATGAAATGCACCTATACTTGCTGCTGATTCTGCAAGGGCGACACTAGCTCCCCCATGAAGAAATCCAAGTGGCTGGTGAGTCGCAGCATGTACCGGCATCGTCATGACCACCTTGTCTTTCTCCAGTTCTTTTACTTCCATCCCTAACGCTTCCATCATCGTATTGTCGAATTGTAATTCCATTACACTCATTCCTTTGTAAGTATTTCCCGTAAAACCTTCAATAAAACATCACAGGATGTAAAAAGAAGCGGCAAAAACCTTTGCCGCTTGATGTTAAATAGGTACATAGATTTGTAGTAACAAAGAGACACCTAATAAGAAACCATAGATTGTATTGGTTTGAGCAGTTGCCTTCATAGCCGGCATCATTTCAATTGGCTGTGATTTACCAACGAATCCTTTCACTGCCGGAACTGCTTTCTTTATGCTCAAAAACGCAAGGAAGCACCATAATGGCAGTAGGCCAAGGATGATATAAATCAATGTTAATAGATAGGATGTGAGGAATAATGCTCCAAGGAAGCGGATAGCGCCTTGTTTTCCTAACAGGATGGCAATTGTCTTCCGTCCGTTTTCTTTATCTCCATCTAAATCCCGGATATTATTGGCAAGTAAGATGGCGCCAACAAAAATGGCGACTGGTATGGAAATCCAAAGGACTCCTCCATGGATTGTAAGGGTTTGGATAAAATAACTGATGCCGATAATGATGGTGCCCATGAAGAATCCTGCTGCCAATTCGCCAAATGGAGTATAAGCGATTGGATAAGGGCCACCGGTATACAAATAACCGAATAACATGGAAATAGCACCGATAGCAGCAACCCACCAGCTGGTTGTTACTGAAATATAAATACCAAGCAGGATAGCAACGCCGAATAAAGAAAGCGCCAACGTTAATACCGTTTTAGGGGAAATACCATCCCTGACGATTGTACCACCGATACCGACAGAGTTTTCATTATCCAGCCCTCTTACATAATCATAATACTCGTTGAACATATTGGTTGCGATTTGTATCAATATGGAAGCTGTCAGCATAGCAAGAAACAGCCCTGCATGAAACCCCCCATCCAGTACGCCCAGCATCGTTCCGATGAATACTGGCACGAATGCTGCTGTCAACGTATGGGGACGAAGCAGCCGCCACCAAACTTGAAAACCTCCCTTTTCATTCAAGGAAGCCTTTATATCTTGACCTTGCACAGGATTCATAGTTGTTCTCTCCCTTTATTTCTATCAAATTATTACAATCAATCTTAAGTTTATGGAATCAAGGAGAAAGTGTCAATCTATGTAAGAAACTATTGGATATAAGTAGGGATTCCTTGAGTCCTGTCCAAAAAGAGAATAAAATAGAAAAGGAAGTGAAAAACAGGATGGAAGTAATACACCCGTTCGTGAGCAGGGTGACTTATATAGGGCTTAGTCTTAGTATTCTCTAAGACTATCATTCCTGGTACTCAGGGGGGACACGTATGATTCATACAGAAGCAGCGACACTGGATGAAGTCATAGATCAGGCATTGAATAAAGCGAAACAGACCAATAAAGAGCAGCTGGTAAGTTTCGTTGATTATATAGAACCAATTGACCCGATTTTGTTTTATGTGGGAGCATCGGTGATGGGTGATACCCGACTTTTTTGGAAAAGTGCCGATGAAGACTTTGTAATGGCAGGAGTTGGTGCGGCTGTACGTTTAGCTTCACCAAAAAACGACCGTTTTCAGGATATACAATTTCAATGGAAGAAGCTGATGGAGCACGCCTACAGGTTCGATCGCTATGAGCAAAAGGGAACCGGTCCAGTAGCCATGGGAGGTTTCAGCTTTGATCCTTTCAAAGTAAGTACCGAATTATGGGCTTCTTTTGAAAACAGTCAGCTGGAAATTCCGGGCTATTTACTGACGAAAGTGGGGAGTGACCATTATCTTACCATTAATGCCATCATTTACCCGGATGACCATAAAGAACAATTGAAATTTCAATGGGAAGAAGCTAAGGCGTTATTGTTGCAATGTACTAACCGTTCTTTTAGTACTCCGGAAATTTTGGAACAAACCGAAATCGAACCGGAAGCATGGAAACAGTTGGTTAAGAAAGCAACGGAAGATATTGAAGCCGGAGTGGTGGATAAAGTAGTGCTGGCACGGGAGATGCGGTTGAAGTTTGATGAAAATGTTGACATAGCTCAAGTACTTCAGCATCTGGATGACACCCAGACGAACAGTTATATTTTCGCATTTGAAAGTAATGGTGCCCAATTTGTCGGGGCTACCCCGGAACGCCTGGTTAAAGTGGAAAATCAAAACTTATTGTCTACCTGTCTTGCGGGGACAATCCCTCGAGGGGAGACAGCCGAACAGGATGAAAAGCTGGGGCAGGAACTCCTGATGGACGAAAAGAACCTGGAGGAGCACCAGTTCGTTGTCCGGATGATACGTGAGGCGATCGAAGCCTGCAGTGAAAACGTCGATATTCCAGCCTCGCCTGTACTTTATCCATTAAAGAATCTTCAACACCTTTATACACCAGTAAGGGCAAGATTAAAGCAGGAGCATACATTACTGGATGTCGTTTCCCGTCTGCACCCGACACCGGCGTTGGGAGGATTGCCACAAGAGGAAGCGATTGAATATATCCGGGAGTTTGAACCCCTTGATCGAGGCTGGTATGCCGGTCCGGTAGGATGGTTCGACTCGAATCAAAATGGGGAATTCGCCGTCGCCATAAGATCTGCATTGATTGAACAGAATAGGGCATCCTTATTTTCGGGCTGTGGCGTAGTAAAAGATTCGGATCCCGAAATGGAATATGAAGAAACAGCAATTAAGTTTACACCGATGTTAGCCGTACTAGGAGGAGCATGATGGAACACACCGAGACACTGACCAGGTACATGGCCAAGTTTGTGCAAGGATTAGTGGAGGCGGGGGTACGGGATGTTGTCATCTCGCCTGGCTCTCGTTCTACTCCAATCGCCATGACCTGTGCTGAATACGATGAAATTAATCATTGGGTTAACCTGGATGAGCGCTCGGCTGCCTTCTTTGCTCTTGGCATGGCAAAAGAACGAAGAAGGCCTGTAGCGCTGGTATGTACTTCCGGCACCGCTGCTGCCAATTATTTTCCTGCTGTGATTGAAGCTTTCTACAGCAGGATTCCTTTAATTGTACTCACTGCAGACCGGCCTCATGAACTTCGGGATGTTGGGGCTCCCCAGGCAATAGAACAACTGAACTTGTACGGGGAGTACGTAAAGTGGTTCCATGATCTTGCATTGCCAGAAGGGAGCGAAAAAATGCTCCGTTATGCGAATACTACCGCTGGTCGTGCTGTTCAGGAAGCAATTCTTGGGAATGCTGGTCCTGTCCAAATCAACCTGCCGTTACGGGAACCTTTGATCCCTGACTTTACTTTACCAGGTTTATGGGAAACTGACAGGTCAACAAAAGAACAGAGCCCGGTCATTGGCAAGCGGGGATTGGATCGTGAACATCTGGATAGTCTGATTGAAAAACTCAAAGGGTTTTCCAAAGGCGTCATAGTTTGCGGACCGCAGATGGACCCTGAGCTTGGTGAAGCGCTCGCCTATTTGGCTAAGCGCATCGGTGCTCCTGTATTGGCAGATCCACTGTCCCAGCTTAGAGCAAATAAGTATGAAAAGAATAATATCATTGAGACGTACGATGCGATTTTAAAGCATGATGAAATTAAACAGGCACTGCAGCCGGAGTTTATTATCCGTTTCGGAGCGATGCCGGTTTCCAAGCCTTACTTACAATGGCTGACTTCCCTGAATGCCCCGCTTCACTTCATAGTGGAACCGGAGGCAGGATACCGTGAACCAGCAGGTGTCGAGACTGCAGCCATCTATGCCGATCCTGTTATTTTCTCTGAGCAGTTAGCTGAACGGCTGGATGAGCCTATTGTGGAATATAGCTGGCTTGATACCTGGAAAAGTATGAATCGGATTGCGAAAGACCTGCTGCTTGCGGAATCACCTGAAGAAGGTATGAATGAAGGTCATGCAGTAGTCAAGCTTGCCGAAGTGATACCTGACCAGTCTATTTTATATGTCGGCAATAGCATGCCAATCCGTGATGTCGATACTTTCTTCATGACTACGCCAAAAGCAGTCGATATCATGGCTAACCGGGGCGCGAACGGCATTGATGGTGTCGTGTCTGCTGCCTTGGGTACAGGTGCCAATGGTAAACCGGTAACATTGCTGATTGGAGATTTATCCTTTTTCCATGACATGAACGGGTTGTTGATTGCTAAACAAAAGAACCTTAACATCACAATTGTTCTGATAAATAATGATGGGGGCGGGATATTTTCCTACTTGCCGCAAGCCAGCCATCCTGAACATTATGAGGAGTTGTTCGGCACTCCCATGGGCATTGAATTTCAACCATTTGTGGAAGCTTATGGCGGCTCTTATTGCCTGGCAGAATCGTGGGAGGACTATACAAATGCATTGGCTGAAAGTTATGCTTCATCAGGTTTATCGGTGATAGAGGTCCAGACGAGACGGGAAGAAAATGTTCCTTACCATAGGGCAAAATGGGAAAGCGTCAAAGAAGCTATTGGTAAACAGTTAAAGGGTTGATCGTTATGTATCATACAATTGATGGCACAAAATACTGGGTGGAAATTAATGGCCAAGGCCCTCCTATGATGTTGCTGCACGGTTTTACCGGAAGCACTCGGACGTGGGATGACGTAGCTGGGGTGCTAATAAATAAAGGGTTACAAGTGATAACGATTGACCTGCCCGGGCATGGGAAAACCATTTATAACACGGATTACAGGTTATCGATGGAACGGGTTTGTCATGACTTGAAACACTTAATAGATAAATTAAACCTTTCTTCTCTTACCCTGGCAGGATATTCCATGGGTGGGAGAACGGCCCTTTCCTTTGCTGCTTTATATCCGGATTATGTGGCACAACTTATTTTAGAAAGTGCCTCTCCCGGGTTGGAATCGAGTGAGGATCAGCATGCAAGGATTAGTAAGGATGAAAGACTGGCCAAAAAGTTAGAAGTTGAAGGGATCCTATCATTTGTCGATTTTTGGGAAAACCTTCCCCTATTTGATTCCCAACGAAGACTCCCGGAAAAAGTGAAAAGAAAAATTCGGGAAGAAAGATTGAGCCAGTCTGCAGCTGGTTTAGCACTGTCACTCCGCGGCATGGGAACTGGTGTCCAGCCCTCATGGTGGGAACAGTTAGTGCATCTGGAATTGCCAGTCCAACTGATTGTTGGCGAGTGGGACAAGAAGTTTGTATCTATCAATGAACGTATGAAAAGAAAGCTATCAGATAGCTCGCTGTACGTGATTCGGGAGGCTGGGCATGCGGTTCATGTCGAACAACCGGAGTTTTTTGCTGAAATTGTCAGCGAATTCGTGCTAGAATAAGAAACGGAAAGCGTTTTAAAGGAGGAGTTTCCATGACAATTGAATGGGTAAACGAAAGAAATTACGAAGATATTCTTTATGAAACATATGATGGTATTGCAAAAATCACCATCAACCGTCCGGAAGTTCGCAATGCTTTCCGTCCACAAACGGTTAATGAACTGCTGGATGCTTTTACTTATGCAAGAGATGATTCCAAAATAGGTGTCATCGTATTGGCAGGAGCTGGAGATAAAGCGTTTTGTTCCGGTGGCGACCAATCCGTACGTGGGCATGGCGGTTATGTAGGAGAAGATGAAATCCCTCGCCTGAATGTACTGGACTTGCAGCGCTTAATCCGTGTCATTCCAAAGCCTGTCGTTGCAATGGTCTCTGGCTATGCAATTGGTGGCGGGCATGTGCTGCATGTAGTTTGTGATTTGACCATTGCGGCTGACAACGCCATTTTTGGTCAGACTGGCCCTAAAGTAGGAAGCTTTGATGCCGGGTATGGCGCAGGGCTGCTTGCTCGTATTGTCGGCCATAAGAAAGCGCGCGAAATCTGGTACCTGTGCCGTCAATATGATGCACAGGAAGCATTGGACATGGGCTTGGTCAATACGGTTGTGCCAGTGGAAGAATTGGAAAAAGAAACCGTACAATGGTGTCAGGAAATGCTTGAAAAGTCACCGACTGCCTTACGTTTCCTAAAAGCGTCCTTTAATGCAGATACAGATGGCCTTGCTGGCCTTCAGCAAATGGGTGGAGATGCAACATTACTTTATTACACTACCGATGAGGCAAAAGAAGGCCGTGACGCCTTTAAAGAGAAAAGAAAGCCTGATTTCAAACAGTTCCCGCGTTTCCCTTGATCGGAACAGGAACAAGTCAGGACAAACAATGGGGAAAGCATCAGTTCGTGCACACGCATGGAAGCTGATGCTTTCTTCTCTTTTTACATAACAAATAAGTAATTGGCCTATTTTTAAGATCTTAAGGAGGTTTTATGGCATGGTAACGACAATCCCTCACTGGCTGCTGAAACAGGCAGAATTAAATCCAGAAGAAACAGCTATCGAAATGGACGATGGTATCACTCTTTCTTATCAGGAACTTCACAAAGAAAGTCTGCGATACGCTGCTTATTTTGAAAAATCGGGCGTTAAAAAAGGGGACCATGTAGCGGTTCTTTCTTCTAATCGGATAGAAATGCCCGTCGTTATCCACTCACTTAGTTATATCGGTGCAGTCATTGTGTTGCTGAATACACGTCTTACAGCTAAAGAACTTACTTTTCAACTGCAAGATGCGGAAATCACGCTTATGGTTACAGAACCGGACTTCAATTCCGTAGCTGGCGAAGCAGCACATAGAGCCGGCCTTAGCCAGGATAAGATTGTAGAATATCAGGAAATTCAACCAGAAGAGGTTCGACCAACATATATGCAGACAGAAATAAATTTAGGGGATCTTTTCACAATCATGTACACATCAGGGACAACCGGTAATCCTAAAGGGGTACAGTTGACTTATGGAAACCATTGGGCAAGTGCAGTAAGTTCCGCTCTTAATCTCGGTCTGTCCCCTTTTGAAAAATGGCTGGTCTGTTTACCGATGTTCCATGTCAGTGGATTCTCTGCATTGATTAAAAATGTTGTTTATGGCATGCCGATTTTCTTAATGCAGCGTTTTGAAGAAAAAGCGGTCATTAAAGCCATCCGTCAAACTGGTGTTACCATGTTATCGGCAGTCTCCGTCATGCTGCAGCGGATGATAGGAGAATTAGGAGGGGAACAGCTTCCGCACCATTTCCGAGGGGTACTACTGGGAGGTGGGCCAGCGCCAAAGCCGCTTTTAGAAAAAGCAAAAGAAAAAAAGATCCCGGCTTTCCAAACCTATGGAATGACGGAGACGGCATCACAAATAGTTACATTAAACCCAAAAGATGCTCTGAGGAAACTCGGATCCGCGGGAAAACCTTTAAGTACAGCAAGCCTTAAAATCGATGCAGCCGTGGGGGAAGTGGGCGAAATCATAGTGAAAGGTCCCATGGTGACTACTGGGTACTTTAAACGGGAGGAAGCAACTGAAGAGGTTATGTCAGAAGATGGATGGCTTGCAACCGGGGACCTTGGCTATCTGGATGAAGAAGGGTTTCTTTTTGTGGTCGATAGAAGAAAAGACTTGATTATTTCCGGCGGGGAAAATATTTATCCTGCTGAGATAGAAAGCGTACTGGCGGGGATGGAAGGTGTTAGGGAGGCTGGTGTGACAGGCATAAAGGATGAAAATTGGGGACAAGTACCTGTCGCTTTTATAGTTGCTGATACTAATGGTGCAATCCGCGAAGAGGATGTGCTTCAATTTTGTAATAGTGAACTGGCAAAATATAAATGCCCCAAGGAGATTCATTTTGTAGACCAGCTTCCTCGTAATGCCTCAAATAAGCTGATGAGGCGGGAACTCTTATGTTTACGGAAAGTTGATGGTGACAAAGGATGAATATAGCAGAGGTTCGCATGCGTAAAATTGAGATGCCACTGAGGTACCCTTTTCAGACACATGCCGGCCAGGTCAATGACCGGGAGCTGATTATTATAGAAATAATGGATAATGAAGGAAGGAAGGGGTTTGGAGAAGTGACAGCCTTTTCTACACCCTTTTATACGTCAGAAACAATCGAATCTGCCTGGTCGGTATTAAGACGAATATTCCTTCCTGCTGTTAAATGGCACCAGCTTGCCCATCCATCCAACATGGCCAGCCAATTGTCAATCTGGCAAGGCAATCAAATGGCAAAAGCCGGGTTAGAAGCAGCATTATGGGATTTGTGTGCAAAACAAGTAAACAAAAGTCTTAGTATGTTGATCGGTGGAAGTCGGTCGTATGTCGAATCAGGTGTTGTACTGAGCCTCTCGGATAAGCTTGATGATGTGATCGCTAACTATCAGGAAGAAGGCTACAGGCGCTATAAGTTGAAAGTTGAAAAGTATAACGAAGGTCAGATGATTGAAGAAATCAAAACTTATGCTCCCTCTCTTCCTGTGATGATTGATGCCAATGGGATCTATAAAGAAAAGGATTTCCCTTATTTACAATCATTGGATTCCCATGGTTTGATGATGATCGAACAACCTTTTCGGCCCGGGGATTTCTATCTTCATCAACAGTTGCAACATCAGCTGGAGACCCCTCTCTGCCTGGATGAAAGTGTAACCTCGCTGGCGGATGCCAAACAGGCAGTTCGGATGGGGAGCTGCCAAATAATCAACATCAAAATCAGCCGTGTGGGAGGAATGACGGAAGCACTTGCAATCCATGAATGGAGTAGAAAAAATAATATCCCTGTCTGGTGCGGGGGGATGGTGGAGTCTGGTATATCCAAAGCTCACAATATTGCGCTGGCGTCCCTTGATGGATTCACCATACCTGGGGATATATCTGCTTCTTCCCGTTTTTGGGAAAGGGATTTGATCATCCCGGAGGTTGAGGTCCAACAAGGAAGAATAAAAGTCCCATTGGGCCCAGGGATAGGCTTTAAAGTGGATGAAGAGTACTTGCAGTTTGTCACCCAAGACACTTATATCTTCCAACCTGAAAAAGCTGAGTTTTAAATATCTTAGAAACTTAATGAAAGTCATTCCAATTTTTGGGGAGAGGTTTATCCTCATAAAGGGAAGGGTATTTCACAGTTTCTAGGAGGGGCCTATGAAAAAACTACTGATAACAATCACAATCATTTTAGTCATCATCGCAGCGGTTACTTATTTTCTTGGACAAAATCAGAAACAAAAAGCGGAAGAGCAGGAGGAATTAGTCGCCTTAGGAGATTCGCTCACCTATGGAGTAGGGGATAAAACTGGAAACGGTTATGTAGGCGACTTGCAAACCTTATTAAGTAAAAATCACGAAGGCCCGGTGACGGTCCATAATTATGGCATTCCCGGCCAGCAGTCCGATGGCTTACTGCAGCAGTTGGATAAAGAGAATGTGTTAAAGAATATAGAAGATGCCGATTACTTTATCATCTTTATCGGAACCAATGATTTAATTAATAGTAATGGCGGGGATCTTGCGAAGGTTTATGATAACCGTATCGAACAAGGAAAAAAAGACTATGAAAATAACGTAAGGGAAATATTGACGATAATACGGGACAGGAATGCTGATGCTCCAATATTATTTTTAGGTCTCTATAACCCCTTTCCTTCTTCTGAAGAATTAGAACAAGTGGTGCGAGATTGGAACAACCATAGTCAGCAAGTTGTTAATGATTACAGTAGAACAAAATTCATTGAAACGAATGGACTGTTCGATAAGAAGTCGGATAAGTATTTCAGTGATGAGCTTCATCCGACAGAAGAGGGATATCAGTTGATTACCAAAAAAATATTGCAAGAATATGATTTTTAAAGGGAAAACGAGTATGTAACTTTGTGGTTTCATGGTTTCATACTCGTTTTTTAATGAAACTATTTTTCCAAGGAACTACATAAGAGCTGAATTTATAATTTCTTGATATAGATGGGGGCATATCACACGACGCAAAATTTTCATATCTCTTTGAAAACTCCTTGAATGAAAATGATTATCAAATTCATTGACACAGTTTACGGAGCCCCATAGACTTATAATTGGAATATCAGCAAAAAAAGAACTTATACTATATGGAATGGACAGTGCATTGAGGTGATTACAATGACTCGACTGAGTGAAAGAGAAGAAACCTTTATGGAAGATCACTTCCGGTATGTTTCACGAATACAGAGGGATAGCGAACCTTATGAGATAATCCATGCTTCCGAGCTATTGGATAAACAGACACTGCAGAAAAAATTAGACGAAATCCATGTTTTTATGGAATCCGATTTTTATTTGACTACAGCATCTATCTTTTCAAAACGTTACAGTTATTATATAGTGACAGGCGTTTTGGCGATGATATCGGCATTCGACAAATGTCCGGATCATCGACCGGAAAATATAAGGCTCGTACGTCTTGATGAGGATAAAAAATGGTTTCCGAAGCTTACATTTGTTTCTAAGGACGTCGAGGAACTTATTGCTGTTAACCGTCATACTAGGTTACGTGAACAATTGACCGAATTATTCTCGGAACATGTCCGGCCTTTATTTCTTCAGATCAACCAATTGACCAGGCTATCTATGAACGTATTATGGGAAAACTTCGCTATATATCTCTACTGGTTTTATGAACGCTATGCTGAGAATCACTTTGATGAAGAACGGATGGCACAAATCCGTGATGATTTTCATTTCATTGTACATGAATTGGATGGCTCCAGTTTTGGAGAAGAGAAGAACCCGTTCCATTATTTCAGCTATCAGCCAAAGCTGCCAAACGGAGCTCGGGAAAGGAAATGCTGCTGTTTAAGCTATAAATTGCATGAGGACAGTGGATATTGCAAAGTTTGTCCTCATCGTTGCTGATGCAGCGTTTTTCATTTCATTAGCTTATAAGTAGAAAAATCATGATAATTCTCCTCTTGTTTGTAAAAACTATTGGTAAGATGAGGAGGGCTATCATGGAAAGAAACAAATATTACGTAAATATTGGTTCCCAGGAAATTTCAGTCAACCATGATGGGAATAATGATATTTTCACAATTTACGCGACTGAAGAAGAAGTAGTGGAACTTCGCGCCTTTTTTGATGAAATACACAACGCAGATGAGCGTACTTTCTGGAGGGCTCATATTCCCTTTCGTCACTACCATAATGATGAATCCAATGCCGAATTTGATGATGGCATAAGGATGGTATTCCGCAGGGTATATGAGTTAGGAGACGAAAAGACAAAAGAGCATATTGGAAGTATGGGAATTCTTGAGGATCAGGATTCTACCGAAGGCCGTAGACATTTATAATGTTTACGGTTTTTTCGATTTTATTTTTAAATATCTGCTAGCAAAAAGGGTTTATGGAAGATTTGGAACAGGAATACTGATTATATAAAACAAGGACATCAAGGGGTGGACAACAATGAGAAAAACTTCAACAGCAAAATTGGCCAAATCGATTGTGATAGCTGTTCCGTTAGCGCTTTTTGTTCAGACCGGAGTATCCCTGAACGCGGAAGAACCTAAACAAGTTAACATGCACCAGGAATCCGTAACGGATCCGGAAGAAAAAAAGGCCACCAGCACGGAGAGTGAAAATAAAGAGAGCCTGGATAAAGCGACGATTGAAGAACGGACGGACCAGTTTATGGATCAGTTGGTTCAGAAGACAGACGAAAATTATAAAGTTTTAAATTATGACAGCAAAGAAGCATTGCTGGAAGGGTTCGAGTCGATAGCGACAGGGCAGGCCGCAAAAGAATATGTTGATTTTTATTATAAAGAAAAGCAATCAGGTCTTTATATTCTTCCTACAGAAACGCCGCCTTGGTTTGTAAATGGCCAACCTTATGATACCATCGATATAGATAAGAACCATAAGAAGGTCGTCCAAAAGAATAATGATGAACTCTACGGTGACTATACAATTGCCATTACCTTTATATATGACGGAAAGTGGCGAATTCAGGAGATAGAACATGAGTAATTAACGAAGCAGTCAAAGGCAGTTGAAGCGGCGATGAAGACATTTTATGATTACTATAATAACGAAGTGAAATTATCATTTGATAATCAACCTTTTTCTAAAAACCCTAAGCATGTGTGGGTGATATGCAGATACAAAGATAAATGGCTGCTCACCCAGCATAAGGATCGTGGTATTGAATTTCCAGGGGGGAAAGTCGAAGCAGGTGAAACAGCAGACGAAGCAGCCTTTCGGGAAGTAAAAGAAGAGACAGGTGCAGATATTAAAGAATTGCTATACCTTGGGCAATATCATGTGGATGGCAAAGGGGGGACGATTATAAAAAATATCTATTTCGCAAGAATCGAATCCATCGAAAAACAGGAGCATTATTTTGAAACAGAAGGCCCTGTACTTTTTGATTCTTTGCCAGCAAACATTAAAAAGAATAAGCGTTTCAGTTTTATGATGAAAGATGGAGTTTTACCCAGTAGTTTACAATACATCGAAAAAATGCAATTACTACAAGAAAAAGACACATAATAACCTTAAGAGGACAAAAAAGCTTAGAGTACCCAAGTGGCTCTAAGCTTTACTTATGTAAACTAAAGAAGGCGATCCCCTTCCTGGCTGTAAATAACGTAAGCAGGCAACGTTTTTTTATATTAAGTCTTTTGAATTTATTTGAACAGGCGATTTGATATATAATAAATATGTGAAAATATTCACGATATCCTTACGGGAGACTGAAATACTTATGACTGACTTAAAAGCTATTGCAAAGCAACAAAAAATAGAACGAGTAATGCTGGCCATTATCGCTGTACTGACAGGGACTATGGTTATAGGACAGGCCTATCTGTTTGTTTCTGTGGTCGATAGCATTTTTTTGCAGGGGCTATCATTCTCTGATGTGCTGCCGAGTTTAGCCGGCTTGTTAGTAGTAATGATTGTAAGGGCTGCGTTAACGTACTGGAGTGGCCGGACTGGGGTTAAAATGGCTGCTAAAGTAAAAGCTGATTTTCGCAGGTCTTTATTACGGAAATTTACCAGAAACCCGATACAGGCTTCATTTAAAGGACAATCAGGGCAGAAAGTCAGTGTGATGCTGGATGCAGTGGATGAAATAGATAGCTATTTCAGTCAATATGTGCCGCAAGTGATCCAGAGTTCCATTGTTCCATTGATGATCATCGGAACAGCGTTTTATTTCCATACACCAACTGGAGTCATCATGTTGATTACTGCTCCCTTTATACCGGTTTTTATGGCTATCATTGGCATGAAAACGAAGGATAAATCTGAAGAAAAAATGGAAGAAATGGCGGCATTCTCAGGAAAATTTCTGGATATATTACAAGGTTTGACAACACTTAAATTATTTGGAGAGGCTGGACGGCAACAGGAAAAAATAAGAACAAGCAGTATCAGATTCAGGGATGCCACCATGGAAGTGCTGAAGCTGGCTTTCGTTTCTTCATTGACCTTAGAATTCATTTCCATGTTGAGTATTGGGATTATCGCTCTTGAGGTAGGGCTGCGTTTGATTGTATTTGAAAACATCAGTTTCTTTACAGCTTTCTTTGTGCTTGTGCTTGCCCCTGAATTTTATACGGCACTTAAAGATTTAGGTAGTGCTTTCCATACTGGACGAGGAAGTATGGGAGCGGCCGACAAGATAACAAAGGAATTAGAAGAAAAAGAAAACACAGTAGAGTGGGGAGAACAAGATTTTTCAATGAGTGAACCACCTTCTATTAGCTTGAAGGATATTAGTTTTCGGTATCAGGAGAATGGTTTTTCTCTGGAGGATATCACTGTTGAGCTTCCCGCTAATCAACAAATAGCGGTCGTAGGTAGAAGCGGTTCAGGAAAGACAACACTACTTTATTTGATAGCCGGATTGATCCCTCCTGAAAAAGGAAGAATAAAAGTAGAGGATAAGCACCTATATGATTACGTGGAAGCGGCATGGTTTCAGCAATTAAGTTATATATCACAACACCCCTATTTATTTGCAGGTACAATTGCAGATAATATCGCTATTGGTGTCGAAAAAGAGGTTACAAGAACAGACGTGGAGAGGGCTGCGGAACAAGCAGGAATTTCAGGGCTTCTCCACTCTCTTGAACAAGGATTGGATACTGCAATCGGTGAAGCGGGCCGGGGACTTTCTGGCGGGGAGATGCAAAGGGTTGCACTTGCTCGCGCTTTTTTGAAAAACCCTTCGATCATTTTGTTTGATGAACCTACAACAGGGCTGGATTTGGAGACAGAGCGTATATTACAGCACTCCATCGAAGAACTTGCTAAGAATTCTACGGTTATTACAGTCGCACACCGGCTTCATACAATTAAAAACGCGGATAAAATTCTTTTCCTGGATAAAGGTAGATTGATTGCTCAAGGATCTCACCAGGAATTACTGATTAATACACCTGCCTATCGTGAGATGGTGACAGCACAACAAGGGGGTGGAGCGTAATGATTCACTTGAAATATGTTCTAAAGGAAATAGTGACGGAAAAAAAAGATATTTTCCTGTCTGTTCTTTTCGGATATCTCGCCGGCATGACAGCGATTGTGCTGTTTGGGGCAAGCGGGTACTTAGTCTCGAAAGCGGCATTGGCTCCGCCATTATATACACTCGCATTTTTGATAGCAGGTGTGAAACTGATGGGTTTTTTTCGAGCCCTGAGTCGCTATGGCGAGCGTTATTTTTCCCATCGTGCCACCTTTACCATGCTTAGTAATATCCGTGCCTCTTTTTTTCAGAAACTTGAACCCTTGGCTCCCCGTATATTTCAAAAGTATCGAAGTGGGGATTTACTTGCACGGATTGTCGGAGATGTGGAAAGCCTGCAAAACTTTTTTTTACGCGTGCTTTATCCCCCGATCCTATTAATTTTGGTATTTTTAAGCACAATATTTTTTGTGGTTTTCTATTCGTGGTGGATTGCTGTTCTTTTATTTATCGGTTTGATTTTAACAGGGCTGATTATCCCAGCCTGGTTTACAATCAGGCAGAAAAAAATGGAGAGTCGAATCAGAGAAGCAAGGGCTGAGCTTTCCACGGAGGCGACCGAGTTACTTTATGGATTTTTGGATTTGAAAATCTATCAAAAGCTTAAGGGGAAAGAGGCACAACTAACGAATGCATCGGAGGCTTATATTTTCGAACAGGAACTTGAAGGGAAAACAGCGATGTTTAATCATGCTATTAATTCCATGGCATCTTTCACGGTTTCCTGGCTAGTGCTGACAGTGGGCGCTTTTTTGGTAACGGAAGGTCAGCTTGATGGTGTCTTTCTGGCTATGCTTGTCATGATTTCGTTAACCATGTTCGAAAATGCCACACCGATGGCTGTGCTGCCAGATCATTTAGAAGATAATCGCAGAGCAGCAGAGCGCCTTTATTCTGTTGTGGAAGAGTCTGAAGCAGAAACTGGTTCATCTTCATCCAAAAAGATTCCGAACAAACAGGCACTGGCAATCGAGTTTGAAAAGGTATCCTATACATTTCCGGAAGAAAGACACCCGGCAATACAGGATGTATCATTTCATTTGCCTGCTGGCTCAAAAACGGCGATCGTTGGTCCCAGTGGTTCAGGAAAGTCCACCCTGCTGCAACTGCTTCTGGGAATTTCTGACCCAGATAAGGGAGAGATCTATGTAGGAGACAGCGAAATTATTCATATCTCTAAAGAAGATTTGTGGAGCAAAACGAATGTGGTCCTGCAGGAAAACCATTTCTTTTATGGTACGATCCGGGAAAATTTACTGATTGCAGATAACAGTTTGACTGACGAAACGATGAATTCAGTACTGAATAAAGTGGAATTACAGCAGTTTTCTTTAGATGATCAGGTATTAGAAAAAGCGGAGAACTTTTCCGGTGGTGAAAAGCAGCGCCTGGCCATTGCAAGAGCAATGTTAAAAGGAGAGCGTTTATGGCTGTTAGACGAACCTGCTTCATCGATTGATGCGCTCACAGAGAAATATATTTATGCCCATCTGTTACACCAGGCACAAAACGATACGCTCGTCTTAATCAGCCACCGCTTGACAGGGCTTGAAAAAATGGATCAAATTATTATCATGGAACAAGGGAAGATGATCGAAGCAGGTACGTATAAAGAATTAATGGATAAAAAAAGCTATTTCTACCATATGAAGCAAATAGAAAAAGATGTATTAATGTAAAAAAAGTCGTTCAACCCGCTGCTCCCGGTTGAACGACTTTTTGGCATTCCATTCAGTTAAAGCTCCCTTTAATGGAAGCTCAGTTTCAAGATATGTTGTTTCCATTACGATAGTAATGGGTTGGAGGTCCGGGAAATTACTCGCTTTCCATGGGCGTACGGTGAGCTTCCTCGGGCTAAAGCCCTGCGGGATCTCACCATGTACTATTCTCCCATTGGAGTCTCGCAATTTCCCAGCCGCCCCTGACTCAATTATAGTAAAGAACCACTGATATCTCGAAATCAAGTCTTCGACTTTTCGGTTGTTGAATAAGCATCTAATGATAAATCATCAAAACGTTATAACAGAGTCTTAACATTAATGCTTGATCAGTTTCTTTTCCAGTTTCTCTACCAGCTGGTACATGATAGCTGCAAAGATAGCGATGATCAATAAAGAAAATAATACTAATGTAAAGTCAAATACCTGAAACCCATAGATGATTAAATAACCTAACCCCTGTTTTGAAACGAGAAATTCTCCGACAATCACACCGACCCATGAAAGACCGACATTTACTTTAAGGGAGGAAATCATTGTCGGGAAGGAGGCGGGGAATATCGCTTCCTTAAAACATACACGTTTTGATGCTCCCAGACTCTGTAATACCTTGATATAGTTACTGTCGATTTCCTGAAAAGCATTATAGACAACCAGAGTTGTAATGATGATAGAAATAATCGCTCCCATGGCGATGATCGAAATATATCCTGGGCCAAGGGCAACGATGATAATGGGGCCAAGTGCCACTTTCGGCATAGCATTCAGGATGACAAGGTAAGGATCGATGATCTTTGAAAAGCGAGTTGACCACCATAGCATGGCCGCTAACAGTATTCCTGCAAAGGTGCCGATAATGAAACCCGCAACCGTTTCAAATAAGGTGACGTTAATATGCATCCACAAGGAACCGTCGCTTGCTTTGGCAATGAATAACTTGTAGATTTTGCTTGGGGAACTGAACAGAAGCGGATCGATCCATTTTAATCTACTGGCCAGCTCCCAAATACTGAAAAATATAAGAAAGATCGAAATCTGCCAAAACCAGATCCAGCGTTGTTCTATCTTTAGTTTCCTCACATAGGCCTGGTGGAGTTCGCGATTAGCAGCTTCAGTATTTTTCAAGCGCACTCATCTCCTTCCACACTTCATCGAAGATAGCCTGGAATGAAGGGTGCTGACGTGCCTGGAAAGGAGAGATTTTTCTCAACTCAGGAGGCATCCGGAAAATTTGTTTAATCTCTCCTGGCCGTGGTTTTAATAAGATAATACGGTCGCTCATAACAATCGCTTCGCTGATGTCGTGGGTAACGAGCAATGCCGCTTTGTTATATTGTTTTAGCAATTGAGAAACGAAATCTTCTAACCGGAGCTTTGTTTGAAAATCCAGTGCCGAAAAGGGTTCATCTAATAATAAGAGTTTCGGTTCGGTTATTAATGTCCGTGCCAGGGCGGCACGTTGTCGCATCCCGCCAGAAAGTTCATCCGGATAAGAATCCCCGATTCCTTGCAGGCCTACCTCTTCCAGCATCTGATCTGCCTGTTCTTTAATCGAGTTATCTAGTGTTTTGTTGATTTTTGGACCAAGCATAATGTTTTCTTTTATCGTCTTCCAAGGGAAAAGATAATCCTGCTGCAGCATATAACCCATATGTGCCTTATTGCCAGGTTCTGAAGCAGAGTCTTCACCAAGTATGATTTCTCCCATTGTCGGCTTAATTAAACCGGCAACGATGGATAGTAATGTCGTTTTCCCGCAGCCACTTGGTCCCAGTATTGATATGAATTCCCCCTGTTCCAATGTAAACGAGATATTCTCCAGAGCTTTGGTATAATCTTTTTTGGAATAATAGTGGTGAGAGACTTGATTGACGGACAACAATGGCATGAGGGATCCTCCTATTCGCTGATTATTTCTTCTGCAATACTTGTGTTTACTAAAGTAGAATGATCAACATCTTCTGGGAGTTCACCGGCTTCTTCCATAATCACTTTCAAGTTGTTCCATTCTTCTTCATCTAAAATTGGATCCGTAGCAAATGATCCCTGGCTCTTATAGCGATCTACCACGGTGGCAATCAAATCAAGTTCGGAATCCTCAAAGTAGGGCTGGATGACTTTTGCTGTTTCCATCGCAGGCTGAGCTTCCACCCATTGTTGTGCTTTGTATATGGCTTTGGTAAATTTTTTGATTGCTTCTTCGTTTTCCTTGATGAAGCTTTCTTTTGCCATAAAAACTGTATATGGGACGTGCCCTGACTCTTCACCGAATGAAGCAACGATATGGCCAATACCTTCTTGCTCAAAGATACTCGCTGTCGGCTCAAATAACTGGACATAATCTCCAGTACCGGAAGCAAAAGCGTTAGGAATATTAGCATAATCTACATTTTGTATCAGGTTTAAATTCTTTTGCGGGTCGATCCCGTGCTTCTTCAATACAAATTCACCGACCATTTGCGGCATACCGCCTTTTCTTTGTCCTAAAAAGGTACTGTCATTCAGGTCTTCCCATTGAAAATCCTTCACTTCTTCCCTGGCAACTAAGAATGTCCCATCTGTTTGGGTAAGCTGGGCAAAGTTCACAGCTGGATCATTTGCCCCTCGTGCGTGCACATAGATGGATGTTTCCGACCCTACAAGAGCGATATCGGTACCATCTGATAAAAGAGCGGTCATCGTTTTATCACCACCCCAGGTCGTATTCAGTTCGACCTCTAATCCTTCTTCTTCAAAGAATCCTTTTTCCAATGCGACATATTGTGGGGCATAGAAGATCGAACGAGTGACTTCTGCTACCTTCAAGCTGGTGGTTTGCTGCTGGCCACATGCTGCTGCAGCGATAGTCAGCAGAATTGCCATCATGAAGATTCCCACTAAACGGATTTTTTTCATTCGGAAAGCTCCTCCTGTATGATGTTGGTTAGAATAACTAATGTAGTTTATGTGAAAGTGAAAAAATGTGTGAATGCCTATATACCAGAACAGCTTTATTGGCATAGGAGGGAAAATGACAATGAATGGATCCGTGGTGGACAAGCTGAAATTTCCTTCTCCTCACCCTGGCTTTGATATTTACCTTGTAACCTATATGAGCCAGGGGTTGAAAGTGAAGGGTTTTTTGGTGGAGCCTAAGGAGGATCGTTCCTACCCTGGATTTCTCTACTTGCGAGGGGGAATTAAGAACGTTGGAAAGGTGCGGATAGGGAGAATTATTCAATTTGCAGCCCAGGGATTTATTGTATTCGCACCAACTTACCGGGGGAATATGGGCGGTGAAGGAAGCGAAGATTTCGCCTTAAATGACCGACATGATGCATACTCAGGTGTTCGTGTGCTGGAGAATCATCCCAAAGTGAAGGAGGATATTTGTGTCTTCGGTTTTTCACGTGGAGGAGTGATGGCATTATGGACGGCAATTGAGATTCCTCAAGTGAAAAAAGTGGTGGTGTGGGGAGGAGTAAGCGATGTTACCCTTACTTACTGGGAACGAGAAGACCTTCGGCGCATGATGAAACGGGTGACTGGTGGTACACCTAAAAAATATCCGGAGCGCTACCTTGCCAGGACCCCACTCCATAAACTCAATCAGATGGAAGCGGATTTGTTGGTGATTCATGGTGAGAAAGATGAAAATGTCGACGTTCAGCATGCCTATCGTCTACAAGAAGCCATGAAGGTGTATAATAAACGATATGAAAGCTGGATATATTCTGATACAGATCACTATTTTCCACCAAAAATCAATCGGGAGACAGTCGAGAAGCTGTGTGCATGGCTGAAACAAACATAAAAGAAACGGATACGCTCTGGACGTATCCGTTTCTTTATATATATGAGGAGATGAGGAAACAAAGTTCAGGCTAGCCTCTATATGTCGGGCCGGCTTGTGCAATAGCTTCACTTGCATGTGTAAACTTCTCAAAATTCTCATGGAATTTCATCGCAAGCTCTTTAGCTTTTCGATCGTAAGCCTTCTGGTCATTCCAGGTTTGTCTTGGGATAAGCACTTCATCAGGGACTCCCGGTACTTGCATTGGAGCTTCGAGACCAAAGATTTCATCCCGGTGAGTTTCAATGGAATTCAATTCACCTTCCAGGGCCGCATGAATCATGGCACGAGTGTAAGAAAGCTTCATGCGATTTCCTTCCCCATATGCTCCGCCGGTCCACCCGGTATTTACAAGAAATACATTGGTATTATATTGATCTATTTTTTCTCCTAGCATTTCTGCATATGTTGCAGGAGCAAGTGGAAGGAATGGTGATCCAAAACAAGCAGAGAAAGTTGCCTCAGGAGAAGTGACTCCCCTTTCTGTACCGGCAAGCTTACTTGTATATCCACTAAGAAAATGGTACATAGCCTGTTCTTTTGATAGCTTACTGATTGGCGGTAGAACGCCGAAAGCATCAGCTGTCAAAAAGATAATGGTGTTGGGATGGCCGGCGACACTTGGTAACACGATGTTATCAATATTATCGATTGGATAAGCTGCTCGTGTGTTCTCTGTTAATGACGTATCATCATAATCAGGGTTCCTTGAATCATCATCTAAGATGACATTTTCCAGCACGGAACCGAATCGGATGGCGTCATAGATCTGGGGTTCTTTTTCTTTTGATAAATTAATGGTTTTTGCATAACAGCCACCTTCAATATTGAAAACGCCCTTGGCTGACCATGCATGCTCATCATCACCAATCAAACGACGGTACGGGTCGGCTGATAATGTCGTCTTTCCTGTACCAGAGAGTCCGAAGAAAAGGGCGACATCGCCTTCCTGCCCAACGTTGGCGGAGCAGTGCATCGATAGGACATTATTTCGGGGAAGCATATAGTTCATGACAGAGAAAATGGATTTTTTAATCTCCCCGGCATACTCTGTACCACCGATTAAAACTACGCGATGCTTGAAAGAAATGAAGATGAATGCCTCTGAATTTGTACCGTCAATTGCGGGATCCGCTTTGAAGTTCGGGGCAGAAATGACGGTGAATTCTGCTTCATGACCAGCTAATTCCTCTTCTTTTGGACGTATAAACATTTGTCGTGCAAACAGGTTATGCCAGGCTAATTCATTGATCACCTGGATGGGAAGACGATAATTTTCATCGGCCCCTGCATATCCATCAAATATGAATACTTCATTTTTTGCGCGTAAGTAATCAAGTACTTTATGATATAAACGAGTAAACACATCTTCATCAATCGGTTTGTTGACTGGTCCCCAGGCTACAGTATCCTTGGAAATCTCATCCTGGACTATAAATTTATCTTTAGGCGAGCGTCCGGTGTATGTGCCAGTAGTAGCACGTACCGCTCCTGTCGATGTGAGAACGCCTTCATTTCGGCTTAAAGTTTTTTCCACTAATTGGGCTACAGAAAGGTTTTTTAAAACATTCTCTTGAGACAGCAAGTCAGAGAGTTGGGACATTTGATTTATCGTCGTCATCGCGTAAACCCGCCTTTACGTAAAGATTCAACCCACATTTTAAGTGGGGAGTATTTTAATTGATTATTAGTATAACACATTCATTGTATTAGTCCATACTATTTTTGTTACTGTCATATTTTTTTCAAATATTTATTCTATTATATATATAAGCTAATTTGAGAATAAGATAGGATCTCAAACATATGAAAAGCTTAGATTTATTTTATCCTTATTATACGATAGGAGTATTCCTATTTATAGTAGGGTATAACTAACTTCCCATCCTTATTCTAACAGGATTGAGTTGATTGACAAGCGCCACCGATTTGGTTACGATATAGTGCGAACGGATACTCTCTTATCCAGAGTCGGCGGAGGGGACAGGCCCGATGAAACCTCAGCAACCATCACGGAAGTGAAAAGGTGCTAACCTGTAGCAAGGATTGATCCTTGAACGATAAGAGCGAAAGGAAGCAGCCCCCTTTCCTCATTAAAAGGAAAGGTTTTTCTTTTTTATACTTTAATAAAGTTAGCTTTTTTACATGATTAAAGTATAAGAAATATGAAGGCTATCGCCAAAACGACTTGGCGGCAAACCAGGTTTCTCTAATGAGATCAAATATCATGCTATCCCTAACGGGGAGAATTAAAATAGAAATAGATGAGATGGTTGGTTTCCCATTCGTACTGGGATAAGAGTTCCGTCTAATATTTGTGTACAACTAAAGGAGGAATTTATCAGCATGGCTGCGAATCGCCGGTTATTCACTTCGGAATCTGTAACAGAAGGTCACCCGGATAAAATTTGTGACCAGATTTCCGATGCTATTTTAGATGAAATTTTAAAAAATGATCCTAACGCCCGTGTCGCCTGTGAAACAACTGTAACTACGGGTCTTGTACTGGTTTCTGGAGAAATCACTACCAGTACATATGTGGATATTCCAAGTATCGTTCGAAAGACGATTAAAGAGATTGGATATACACGAGCTAAATTTGGTTTTGATGCTGAAACATGTGCAGTACTAACTGCAATCGATGAACAGTCCCCGGATATTGCCGGTGGAGTTGATGTCGCTCTGGAGAGCCGTGAAGGTCGTATGAGTGACAGTGAAATTGAAGCAATCGGGGCTGGCGATCAGGGATTGATGTTCGGCTATGCTAATAACGAGACGGAAGAATTCATGCCACTCCCAATCTCTCTTGCCCACAAGATTTCCAAGCGGTTAAGTGATGTAAGAAAAGATGGTACACTCGACTACTTGCGCCCTGACGGAAAGACACAGGTAACGATCGAATATGACGAAAATGATCGTCCGTTGCGAATCGATACGATCGTAATTTCTACCCAACACGCGGAAGATATTACGCTGGAGCAAATCCAGGAAGATTTGAAGCAGCATGTGATTGAACCTGTGGTGCCGCGAGAATTGATGGATGAGCAAACCAAGTATTTCCTTAACCCGACCGGGCGGTTTGTCATTGGCGGCCCACAAGGGGATGCTGGTTTGACGGGGAGGAAGATCATCGTAGACACCTATGGTGGATATGCCCGTCACGGTGGAGGAGCCTTCAGTGGAAAAGATGCCACTAAGGTTGACCGGTCGGCTGCCTATGCAGCGCGTTATGTTGCTAAAAATATCGTAGCTGCCGGACTTGCTGAATCGTGTGAAGTCCAATTGGCATATGCTATTGGTGTTGCCCAGCCGGTTTCTATCGCTATCAATACTTTCGGCACAGGAAAAGTGAGCGAAGAACGACTGGTTGAAGAGGTACGTGCATTGTTCGATCTTCGTCCAGCAGGAATCATTAAAATGCTCGACCTTAGACGTCCAATTTATCGTGACACAGCAGCTTATGGTCATTTTGGCCGTACTGACATCAAGTTCCCATGGGAAAAAACAGATAAAGCAAAAGAATTGAAAAAGTTGTTAAACGAATAAATGCCAAGAAGCGGATCCAATCTTAAAAAAGGTTGGTCCGTTTTTTTTGCAATATGGTGGAAATATATGAAAAAAGGAGGGGGGATTTACTTTTTTTGTATGTTATACTTCATAAGTAAGTATGAAGATTTTGTAAAGAGAAAGAGGGGGGCTTATTATGTGTGGATTCATCGGTGTGATTAGAAATGACCCGGAACAGATGACTGAAGACAAGCTTCATACATTTCGAAGGCAAAATGATTATATTACCCACCGGGGACCGGACGAAGAAGGGTTCTATCATGATGAGTATATATCGTTTGGTTTCCGCCGCCTCAGTATCATTGATATAGACAGCGGACAACAGCCGTTAAGCTATGAGGACCAACGGTATTGGATGGTTTTTAATGGAGAGATATATAATTACATTGAACTAAGAGAGAAATTAGTGACAAAAGGATTTACTTTTCATACAGAGTCGGATACAGAGGTTATTGCGGCTTTATTTCATGACAAACGTGAAAAGGCTTTCGATGAATTACGGGGGATGTTTGCTATCCTGATTTGGGATAAGCAGGAACAACAGCTCTACGGGGCGAGAGATCCGTTTGGTATCAAGCCGTTATTTTTTGCAGTAGAAGATCAAGGTACATATTTTGCTTCTGAAAAGAAGAGTTTGACTTTGGTGAAAGATTCAGAGCAGGTTGACGCTGAAGCCTTAAACCATTACTTAAGCTTTCAGTATGTACCAGAGCCATGGACGATGACAGAAGATATCCAGAAAGTACCCGCAGGACATTATTTTACTCAAAAACCGGGACAAGAAATAAATTTCGAACGTTATTGGCATGCCACTTTTGAGCCCATCCTTATGGATAAAAAGCATTGGATCGGACGTATTCAGGGTGTCATGTATGATTCCGTAGCCAAGCATATGCGCAGTGATGTGGGAGTTGGTTCGTTTTTATCCGGCGGTATTGATTCCAGTTTAATAGTAGCGATGGCGAAAGAATATCATCCAGGAATCAAAACTTTTTCCGTTGGATTTGAGCGAGAGGGATATTCTGAAGTTGATGTAGCGAAAGAAACAGCTGATAAACTTGGGGTGGAGAATATATCATATATTATCTCGCCGGAGGAATATGTCGCTAAGCTTCCTAAAATCATGTATCACATGGATGATCCATTGGCAGATCCTGCATGTGTTCCGCTATACTTCGTAGCCAGAGAAGCTCGGAAACATGTCACTGTAGTCCTCTCGGGCGAGGGTGCGGATGAATTATTTGGAGGATATAACATCTATCGTGAGCCGGAATCCTTGAAAGTCTTTCAATCTATTCCTGATCCAGCCAAACACCTGCTGGGGAGGGTAGCTGATATCTTACCGGAAGGGGTTAAAGGGAAGAGTTTTCTTGAACGGGGCACTACTCCATTAAGAGACCGTTATATTGGTAACGCAAAAATGTTTGAAGTAGAGGAAAAAAATAAACTGCTTTGCAACCATCTGAATATTCCTTATCAAAAAGTGACAGAGCTGTTATTCGACACAGCAAAAAATTATGATCTTGTAAATCAGATGCAATACGTAGATATTCATACATGGCTGCGTGGTGACATTTTATTAAAAGCTGATAAAATGACAATGGCAAATTCACTGGAGTTACGTGTGCCATTTCTTGATAAAGAAGTTTTTAATGTAGCAAAAAGTATTCCGGTCGATTTGAAAATAGCCAATGGAACGACGAAAAGTATTTTAAGGGAAGCGTCCCGCGGAATTGTGCCTGACCATGTATTAGACCGCAAGAAACTAGGCTTTCCGGTTCCAATTCGTCACTGGTTGAAAAATGAGCTATATGATTGGGCGAAAATGCTGATCCTTGAAAGTGAAACGGATCAGTACTTGCATAAAGACTATGTACTTCATTTGTTAGATGCCCACTGTCAGGAGAAAGGTGACTACAGCCGGAAGATATGGACCGTATTGATGTTTATGCTATGGCATCAGGTCTTTGTCGAACGTCGTCATCCAATCGAAGACTTAATCAACGAAGATAAACCAGAAAGCAAATTGACTTTTGTTTAATCATTTAGAATGAATAAAGTGTGAAATAGGAGAAATAAAATACCCTTCCAAGTCAGCGGAAGGGTATTTTTGTGTCTTTTAATTTTAGTCATTACGCAGTTCTTTGTAATATTGCCCTTTTTCCACGTATTCTCTTCTAATGCGATTCATTTCGGCAAAATCGTCTTCTGTCAGTTCACGGACAACTTTGGCTGGACGCCCTAGGGCTAATGTTCGTGGCGGGATTTTTTTACCGGGAGGAACGAGGCTTCCAGCGCCTAAAAAGGCTTCTTCTCCTATTTCGGCCCCATCCAGTACAAGCGACCCCATCCCGATTAATGCATTTTTCCTAATTACAGCTGAGTGCAGGGTGACCTGGTGTCCTATCGTTACTCCTTCCTCAAGGATCAGCGGATTATTCGGACTTTGGTGGAGCATACTCAAGTCCTGTATGTTGACATTATCAGCAATATAAGTAGGCGCTACATCGCCACGAATTACTGTTTTGAACCAGATACTGACATTCTCTCCAATCGTTACATCCCCTGTCACTACCGCATCCTCTGCTATGTAAGCGGAGGATGCAATCTTCGGGTGCTTTCCTTTATATTCGCAAATCATCGATATCCCCCTTATAATATAGTTATTACAAGTATAGCAAATTCGAGCGCTGAAAAAGGGGAATAACCGATGAAAAAGATACTTGCAGATGACCCTGCAGGAGTAGTAGTGATTGTTCATGGTGCGTTTGAACATGCGGGCAGGTATGATGAGATTGCTTCCCTTCTTCGCCAACAAGGGTTTCATGTTGTCTACGGAGACTTGCCTGGACAGGGAAAATCGACAAGAAGACGCGGGCATATTGACCGTTTTGATCAATATATCGAGGCGGTAACGAATTGGCTGGATGAAGCAGCCAAATTCCAGCTTCCTGTCTTTCTTTTAGGTCATAGCATGGGTGGTTTGATTACTATTCGTACCATGCAGGAGAAAAGACCGGATGTCAACGGTGTCATTCTATCTTCTCCTGGACTTGGTATTTTAGATGAACCAACTAAATCAGTGAAGCTGGTTTCCCGTGTATTGGATGCTGTCTATCCTAAATATAAGGTGGAAGCGCCGATCCTTACAGAAAAAGTGACACGGAATAAGCATGTTATCGAATCCGACGAAGCTGATTCGCTTATATTGGAAAAAGTGTCCGTACGCTGGTATTGGGAATTCGTCCGATCGATTCACCAGGCTTTTAAAAAAATTAACGACTACCCGGATGTGCCAACATTAGTTGTCCAGGCTGGTGAAGATTTAATGGTCGACATTACCCAAACTAAAAAATGGTTCAACCAGCTGGACATCAGTGAAAAAAGTTATAAAGAATGGGCAAACTTATATCATGAAATTCTGAATGAGCCGGAGCGCGATTCAGTGGTACGGCATATTGTGGATTTTATGAAGCAAAAAGTGGAACAATCCGCGCACGAAGAGGAGTGAAACATTGGTTTTGCGAATACCTTCAAACGGTTGGACAATGATGAGAAATGTTTATCGTCATGTTTTCCCGCAAGTACATAAGGAGCTGAACGGCTGGATCAGCATGGCGCAAAAAATACCGAATGAAGAATTACGTAAGCAGGCGCTGGCAAGCATAGAGGGCAAGACTTTTCACTGCGAAGGTGGTTCTATCTATAGCATGCTGGCGGGCAGCCGTTGGAAAGAAGCGGTAAAATTCATCGTTGCTTATCAAACAATCAGTGACTATTTAGATAATTTATGTGACCGTAGTACCTCCCTGGATCCCCAGGATTTCCGAATGCTTCATCAGTCAATGACGGATGCCTTGACTCCTGGGAACCCTATGCATGACTACTATCAATACCGTGAAGAGCGAAATGACGGGGGTTACCTGGAAGCTCTGGTTATTACCTGTCAGGAAGTGTTGGAAGGACAGCCGGATTATTCAATTGTCCATCCTTACGTAACTCAGTTAGGTGATTTGTATAATGACTTACAGGTCCACAAACATGTGGTCGAAGAAGAACGCATTCCCAGGCTGCAAACATGGTTTTCCGAACAGAAAACAGTTAAAGGGTTGAAATGGTATGAATTCTCTGCCTGTACCGGTTCGACTCTCGGAATTTTCTGTCTGGTTTCATATACCTTAGGCGGAACGATGAACGAAAGACTTGCAAAAAAAGTTGCGGAAAGCTACTTCCCTTTTTTACAAGGACTTCATATCTTGTTGGATTATTACATTGACCAGCAGGAGGATAAGGAGGAAGGTGATCTCAACTTCTGTTCCTATTATGAAAATGAACAAGAGATGCGGAAGCGTTTCGTTTATTTTGTGGAAGAGACAAAGGCACGCACCAAAACACTTCCTGATGCTCACTTTCACCAAATGATTCAGGAGGGGCTCGTCGGTATGTACCTTGCTGATCGAAAAGTTAGCAGGCTTGAAAATGCAAAGGTCTTTGTCAGGGAATTATTAAATGCAAGCGGGAGAAAAGCGAAGTTTTTTCATTTTCAAACGAAAGTCTATCATAAATTGAAACCCGGCAAGTCGCTTTAACCGACAGCCGGGTTTATTTTCTTTTTTCGATAGCAATTACAAAAGGCGGAGTATTTTTTTGGT
This sequence comes from Thalassobacillus devorans, assembly GCF_900176565.1. Classification (GTDB taxonomy): domain Bacteria; phylum Bacillota; class Bacilli; order Bacillales; family Halobacillaceae; genus Thalassobacillus; species Thalassobacillus devorans_A. Next base: position 10,428 of record NZ_FXEH01000005.1, on the reverse strand, counting down.
TAATAAAAGCGTACTGTAAGACATGAAAAGATCGCTGGTTCAGGGTTTGTACATACCCCAATAACTGGTCTTTTTCTTCATCGCCGCCAGCATGACCGTGATAAACGACTAATACTACCACACCCCCGGGCTGGAGCAGCTCGAGTAAGTGTTCGAGAGCAGTTAACGTGGAGGCGGGGGTTGTTACAACTGTTTTATCACTGCCTGGCAAATAACCAAGATTGAAAATGGCCCCTTTAAGTAAACGCGTATGTTCTTGTTTTATATACCTGCGGACTTCCTCATGACTATCTTGTATTAAGGTTACTCGATTGGATTGCTGCTCTGTCAATTTTGCTTTAGTAGAAGCGATAGCCGAGTCCTGGATATCAAATCCATATACATGGCCAGTTTCGCCGACCAGATTACTTAGAAATTGTGTATCATGGCCGTTACCACAGGTAGCATCTACTGCGGTATCACCTTCCTTGATGGCTGCTTTCATCACCTGATGCGCAAAAGCCAGTACCGTACTCAATGTCATATAGATTCCTCTTTCTCTATATAGTTGTGAAATAATTTTAGCATGGAACGATTGTGATACCAATATTCGTGTATGAAAAAATCAGATTTAACCAAGCTAATGGGTGAGGTGATAGCTATGGCGACCAGAGAGTCGATTGAAACAATGATCCAGGAGACGAAGCAACGGTTGGAGCAAGCGAAATATGAGTTGTCCCTTGCTAATCAAAATGGATATCCAATCACAGCAAGTTATACAGAAGCACAGCAGGGGCTGGAACAAACAGAGATGGAAATTGATAAATTAATGCACAGTGCAAACCATCAGCAAAAAGATCAATTGCATCGGCTCCATCTCCAAGTAAGTCAATGTTTGAATGATATGATATTGGACGAAAATGATCTGGAGCATCGGTAAGGTGAGAACGGCCGCTATGGCCGTTTTTTTTATGAAGAAAAAATCTATTGCTTCTTATCTTGTATTAGTGTACTATCTAACTAGTACACTAATACAAGAGGGTGGCATACATGAAAAGAAATGCTTTTATTGGATTATGGAAAAAAGAATGGGCATTAATGAGAATTTACTATTTAGTAATTTTAATAACGGGACTGGGCTTCTCAGTAGTGATGTCTGGAACCATTGAAGAAGCACGAATCTTCCTTATTACAGGTGTAGTGCTCGTACTCCATATGTTTGTTTTAGCTGCTTTACTCATGTACAGCCTGAATCGGGAAGCTGATCAGCTGGAGCTATTCCTGCACAATCCACAGTCTTCATTAATGATTGTCGGAGTGAAGTTTCTTCAATTAGTCACATTTATGCTTATTTCCATGACGGTGTTCGGTTTAATCACAATACTTACAGCAAGGGAATGGGTCACCTTGTCTTTAGGAGACTCAGCAATGGTTATTTTCATTGCAACCCTTCTTATACTTGGCCAGGCAATCTTATTGGCGGTATTTCTATTGTTTTTATGGGTACTCCATCAAGTATTGAAAACTTACCTCGGCGGTCTCAGTATTATCATTTCTATTATTTCATTTCTTGCAATATCAATTATGACCTCAAAAATACGTTCTTCAGCTTTATATGAACAAATAGCAGGGTGGGGAACCGTTCAGATTAACATTGATGGTTTGACAGGCGACTTTTTGAATGTCTTTGGAGTGACTGTTCATGGAGGCGTAACGGGAGGAATTCCTATCGTATTAGGTGAAGTGGCAGCATGGGCGCTGACGGTCGGCCTGCTATATGGGGGCAGTGTTGTGGTATTGGATCGAAAGGTAGAGGTATAAGGGATGGTAATGGACTTCAAGCCGGATAAACCGATATATCAGCAGCTGATCGATAAAGTCTCAAGTGAAATCATTCGGGGAGAACGTAATGCTGGAGACAAATTGCCTTCTGTCAGGGAGTTTGCAGTAGAAACCGGGGTGAATGCCAATACGATGCAACGTGTCTACCGAGAAATGGAGCAGCAGGGGATCGTGGAAACAAAACGAGGACAAGGAACTTTTGTTACAGAAGATCTCGAACGGCTCCAAAAACTGCGCACGGAAATGAAGCAATTGTATATCGAAGCATTTGTTCAAGATATGAGCGAACTTGGCTTCACTCTAGATGAAATGGTAGATGGTCTTGTGCATTACCAAGGAGAAAGAGAGGGAAAAAATGATTACACTGAATAACGTTTCGAAAAAATTTTTATGGAAAAAAGCTGTGCATAACATGGATGTTCGCTTTTCTAAGGGGAAAATTGTAGGCGTCATCGGAGAGAATGGCAGCGGTAAATCAACGATGTTCAAACTGATAGCCGGATTACTGAAGCCTACGAAAGGGGAAGTACGTGTTGGTGAAAAAATTGCTGATCGAAAGGTAAGTGCAACGGTTGCCTACATGTCTGATATAGATCAATTCTACCCCTTTTTTAATGCAGCTCAGCTGATTGACTACTATGAAAGTCAGTTTTTAGACTTTGACAGACAAAAGGCAATAGATATCCTTTCTTTTATGGAGGTGGACGGTGACGAGAAAATAAAACACTTGTCAAAAGGTAACAGAGGACGGGTGAAAATGGCAGTGACATTGGCAAGAAATGCACCATATATCCTTTTGGATGAACCATTTTCCGGTCTGGACCCGATGGTTAGAAGTTCCCTAGTCCAAGGTTTAATTCAGTTCCTTGATTTAGAGAGGCAAACCCTCATCATCACTACACACGAAATAAATGAAATCGAACCCCTCCTTGACGAAGTAGTGGTATTAAAAGAAGGAACAGTTCTAGCTCAAGGAAATATTGATGAAATTCGGAGCAAACATCAATTGAATCTTGTAGATTGGATGAAGCGGTTATATGAAGGAGAGAAGTTAACATGAGTCAGCAGCCAGTTGTCCAGCTGAAACACTTAACGAAAAAAATGGGGAGAAAAACGATCATCGATAACTTGAGTCTTGATTTGTATCCTGGCCAGGTTACCGGGTTCCTTGGACCTAATGGTGCCGGTAAAACAACCACCATCCGGATGATGGTCGGCTTGATAAAGCCTACATCTGGAGAAGTGATGATAGACGGGCATCGGTTAAGTCAAGATTATACGAAAAGTATCTCACAAGTGGGGGCGATTGTGGAAAATCCGGAAATGTATAAATTTTTGTCGGGTTACCAGAACTTAATTCATTTCGCCCGGCTGCAAGGGAATATAACAAAGCAACGTATCAAAGAGGTCGTAAAGCAGGTTGGTTTGGAAAAAAGGATCCATGATAAAGTCCAGACCTATTCCTTAGGTATGCGGCAGCGATTGGGGTTAGCGCAGGCTATCCTGCATAAGCCGAAATTTTTGATTTTAGATGAACCGACAAATGGATTAGACCCTGCCGGTATACGGGAGTTCCGAATGTATTTACGGAAAATTGCAGCTGAGGATGGTGTGTCGGTATTAGTCTCCAGTCATTTGCTTTCAGAAATCGAGCTAATGTGTGATCGCATTGCTGTCATCCAGGAGGGCAAATTAATTACCATCCGTTCGGTAGAAGATAATGACCAGAACCAAAATAATACGTTTCTATTTGAAGTTTCTCATCCTGCAAAGGCATTGAAACTGATAGAAGATCATCAGGAGATAAAAAAGGCGGAAGAGAAAAAGGGTTATTTGCAACTGACCATTAATAAGGAGCAGGCAGCAGAACTTAACCGTATCTTTGTGGAAAATGGGATAGCTGTTTATGAAATAACTAAGTTACGAAAAACATTGGAAGATGAATTTTTGGAAATGACTGGAGGTGAGCAGATTGGCTGAAATGATCCGCCTCCTGCAAAATGAATGGATGAAGATTTTTAGGCGAAACAGCACTATAATTTTAATTGCGATTTTGGTTGGCTCGGTCTTATTATTCGCTTTTGTGAACAGCTGGGGGAATAGTCAGCAGGAAAATGTCCCTTGGAAGGAAGAGGTACAGCAGCAGTTAATGATGTACGAACAACAAGCTGCTAATCCAGAAGCTACAGATAAGGAACTAACTTATTATGAAGAACAGCAAGTGATTTCTGAACATCGACTGGAAGAAAACATCCCTCCACTGGAACGGGGAAGCTTTGGACAATTTCTCGTGGATTCTAAAAGTAACTTAGCATTTGCCACATTGTTTACAGTCATCATTGCGTCTGGAATAGTCGCTTCAGAGTTCACATGGGGAACGATTAAGTTATTGACGATCCGTCCAGTAAAAAGAGGGAAGATTTTATGGGCTAAGTATGGAGCTGTTCTCTTATTTTCTTTTACCATCGTGATCATTGCTTACGTCACCTCAATAATAAGTGGATGGATTTTCTTTGATACGGGAGAAGGAGTTTTATTGACTGTTGAGAATGGGGAGGTTATAAAGCAATCCATCTGGGTGGAGTCTTTGAAACTTTATGGCTTGTCATTTGTTAATTTGTTCATCATGACCTCATTTGCTTTCATGGTTGGAACGTTATCCCGCTCCAATGCTCTGGCTATCGGCTTGTCCATTTTTCTTATGTTTACCGGTCAGCAAATGGTGTTCTTACTCCAGGAATATACCATTATGAGATATTATCTTTTCACCCATGCAGACTTGACGCAATATTTGCAGCCAAGAACATTGGTTGAGGGGATTACACCGCAATTCTCTATTGTTGTATTGATCATTTATCTGGTGATTTTTCTTACCATCAGTCATCTATCGTTTACTAAAAGAGACATTGCGACGTGAAAGCACTTACCATTGCTTGACAAAGCCCTCACGTTTCATTAAGATACGGATAGATATATTCATAAAGACGTAGAAGAGGAATAGTAATCAGACTGCAAGAAATTCAGAGAGTCAGCGGCGGGTGGAAGCTGGCCTTGTAACTGATGAACTCGCCTCGGATGTTATAGAAGTGAATCAGAGTAGCTTCTATCGGCCCATCGCCGTTACCGATGCTGAAGAGGACGTATAAGACGTCAATTTGGGTGGTACCGCGGGAATGTAAGCTTCTCGTCCCAGTGTTGGGATGAGGGGCTTTTTTATACTTTAAAAAAGTATAACTTTGTTAAAGGTTTAAACTATAAGAAATTACGGATGCTTTCGCCATAAGTGTTTGGCGACAAGCCGGTTTTTTCTAATATTTCAACGTTGATGTTGATATAAGAAAATCACCATCTCTGAGAACCAAATAAGAATGGAGGAAAAGCGATGGCTTTTAAGCACAAAAAGATTGAGCAGAAATGGCAAGATTATTGGTATAGCAATAAAACGTTCCAGACAGATGCTTCTTCTGATAAGGAGAAATTCTATGCACTGGACATGTTTCCATATCCCTCAGGGGCCGGTCTCCACGTAGGTCATCCGGAAGGTTATACAGCGACTGATATTGTTTCGCGGATGAAAAGAATGCAAGGCTATGAAGTACTTCACCCGATCGGCTGGGATGCATTCGGTCTTCCTGCGGAACAATATGCGCTTGATACGGGAAATGACCCGGCGGAATTTACAAAACAGAATATCGATAACTTCCGTCGTCAAATAAAATCCTTGGGTTTTTCTTATGACTGGGATCGCGAAGTCAATACGACAGATCCGAACTATTACAAATGGACGCAATGGATTTTCCTTAAGCTTTACGAAAAAGGGCTCGCTTATGTTGATGAAGTGCCTGTCAACTGGTGTCCGGCCCTTGGTACGGTATTAGCAAATGAAGAAGTAATCGATGGGAAGAGCGAACGTGGCGACCATCCGGTAGAAAGACGCCCGATGAAGCAATGGATGTTGAAAATTACCGAGTATGCTGATCGTCTGCTGGAAGACTTGGAAGAACTGGATTGGCCGGAAAGCATTAAAGATATGCAGCGTAATTGGATCGGTAAATCAGAAGGAGCGGAAGTAGTTTTCGATATTGACGGCTTTGACGAAAGCTTCGATGTTTTCACTACCCGTCCAGATACCCTTTATGGTGCTACTTACGCGGTGTTGGCTCCAGAGCATCCATTGGTTGAAAAAATTGTAACAGAGGAGCAAAAGTCTGAAGTTGAACAATACCTTCAAATAGCAAAAGCGAAAAGTGACCTGGAGCGGACCGATCTCGCTAAAGATAAAACAGGAGTATTTACGGGAACTTATGCCATCAACCCGATTAATGGCAATAAATTACCGATCTGGGTAGCAGATTATGTGCTTATGACCTATGGCAGCGGTGCAATTATGGCGGTTCCAGCCCATGATGAACGTGATTACGAATTCGCCAAAAAATATGACTTGCCGATTATTGCTGTAGTGGAAGGCGGAGATATCGAGCAGGAAGCTTACACGGGGGATGGGAAACACATCAACTCTGGTATATTAAATGGCCTGGATAAAGAAGAAGCAATCCAGAAATCTATCGATTGGCTTGTAGAGAACGGAAAAGGCGAGAAGAAAACAACGTATCGTCTTCGTGACTGGCTGTTCAGCCGTCAGCGATACTGGGGTGAACCAATTCCGATGATTCATTGGGAGGACGGTTCTATGTCGCCAGTAGCAGAAGAAGAGCTGCCACTTGTCCTGCCAAAAACGACCGAAATCAAGCCATCCGGAACGGGTGAGTCTCCATTGGCCAACATTGATGACTGGGTACACGTCACCGATCCGGAAACGGGAATGAAAGGACGTCGGGAAACTAACACGATGCCGCAGTGGGCCGGCAGCTGCTGGTATTATCTTCGCTATATTGATCCTGATAATGACGAGAAGCTTGCCGACTATGACAAGTTGAAAAAGTGGCTTCCGGTTGATATTTATATTGGTGGCGCAGAGCATGCGGTATTGCATCTTTTGTATGCTCGTTTCTGGCATAAAGTTTTATATGATGCTGGTGTTGTTCCAACTAAGGAACCATTCCAGAAATTATTCAACCAGGGGATGATTCTTGGGGAGAATAATGAAAAAATGAGTAAGTCGAAAGGAAATGTCGTCAACCCTGATGATATCGTCGATTCTCATGGTGCTGATACACTCCGTCTGTATGAAATGTTCATGGGACCGCTGGATGCTTCGGTTGCATGGTCGACGAATGGCCTGGATGGGGCACGGCGCTTCCTGGACCGCGTATACCGATTGATTGTAACAGAAGGAGAAGAACTGTCGGATAAAGTTCAACAAAGTAATGATGATCAAACATTAGAGAAGGTTTATCACGAAACGGTCAAGAAAGTAACAGAAAACTTTGAAGAACTACGATTCAATACAGGAATTTCTCAAATGATGGTGTTCGTGAACGAAGGGTATAAAGCAGAAGTTTTACCTAAAGAATATATGGAAGGGTTTGTAAAACTCCTCTCTCCAGTAGCTCCACACCTTGCAGAAGAATTATGGGAAAAACTAGGGAACCAAGATTCGATTGCTTATCAGTCATGGCCTGCCTTCGATGAATCGAAATTAGTGGAAGATGAAGTGGAAATTGTCATTCAAGTAATGGGTAAAGTCCGTGCTAAGATGACAGTTTCCAAAGATGCTTCAAAAGAAGACCTTGAAAAAGAAGCAATCGAGCATGAAAAAATTCAGGAATGGCTGGAAGGAAAGACGGTACGAAAAGTAATTGCTATCCCTGGAAAACTTGTCAATATAGTTGCGAACTGATAGAAAGCGGAGCAGTCTGAAAAGGCTGCCTCGGCTTTCTTTGTTTAAGTTTGATACAAATGAGATATAGTATAACTGTACAAACTTTTCATACCCCGGCACCTATCCCTTGACAATATGATAAATTTGCTTAAAATTAGTGAAGGTTACAGTTTTTAAGGAGGAATGTCAAATGGCTATTCATGAATATAAACCTGAAGAAGTTCAAAATATGTTGAAAGAAAATAAAGATGTAAAAATCATTGATGTACGTGAAGATGATGAGGTTGCTCAAGGAATGATTCCTCAAGCGAAACACATTCCATTAGGAGAGATTCCAGAAGCAGCAAAAGATTTGGATAAAGATCAAGAGTATATCATGGTTTGCCGTTCTGGCGGCCGTAGCATGAATGCTGCCCAATACTTGGATCAGCAAGGATTCAAAGTACGTAACTTAGAAGGCGGAATGATGAACTGGGACGGCGAAACTCAACCTAAATAAATAGAAGGGGTTATGAAAAGTGGAGTTATTGTTTGCGATAACAGCCAGTTTAGGGATACTCGCTGTTACACGATTTGCAATTCCAAGATGGAAACTGAAAGAAATCGATCAGCAAATTGTTCTCGATGAACGTTTTTGCGTAATAGATATCCGTGATTATATTTCTGCTCACCGATCTCCTTTTCCTGGAGCTGAAAATATTCCGCTTAGTTATCTGCCACGGGCACTCAAGGAACAATTCGATTGTCAAAAAGAAGTGCTGGTGGTAAGTGATGATATTCGAGGAGCTAGAATTGCAGCAAATCTTTTTCGAAAAAAAAGGAAGAAAAACATTTATTATGTAACTGCTGCTTAATAATACAAAAGAGTTATTTCGCATGATGGCGGGATAGCTCTTTTATTTACATAGCAAAACAATAAATCTTAAATATTTTGTTGACAATCAATTTAAAAGTGTGTATTATAGTTTTTGTCGCTTCTTGAGCAGGCGATTAACGAAACAAGCATTCTAAGAAAATATCATTTTCACTATTGACATTTTCTTTGATATTATGCTAAAATTCTATTACTGTCGATAAAGACAGGAGCACAATTTTGATCTTTGAAAACTGAACGAACCAACCAGTACGTCAATATAATTTCTTCATTATATGAGGAAATGAACAACGCACTTTAGCAGTGCAAACATGAGCTATTCAAACTAACTTTTATGGAGAGTTTGATCCTGGCTCAGGACGAACGCTGGCGGCGTGCCTAATACATGCAAGTCGAGCGCGGGAAGCAAGCGGATCCCCTTCGGGGGTGACGCTTGTGGAACGAGCGGCGGACGGGTGAGTAACACGTGGGCAACCTGCCTGTAAGACTGGGATAACCCCGGGAAACCGGGGCTAATACCGGATAACACCGGACTCCACATGGAGTCGGGTTGAAAGATGGCTTCTCGCTATCACTTACAGATGGGCCCGCGGCGCATTAGCTAGTTGGTGAGGTAACGGCTCACCAAGGCGACGATGCGTAGCCGACCTGAGAGGGTGATCGGCCACACTGGGACTGAGACACGGCCCAGACTCCTACGGGAGGCAGCAGTAGGGAATCTTCCGCAATGGACGAAAGTCTGACGGAGCAACGCCGCGTGAACGATGAAGGTCTTCGGATCGTAAAGTTCTGTTGTCAGGGAAGAACAAGTGCCGTGCGAATAGAGCGGCACCTTGACGGTACCTGACGAGGAAGCCCCGGCTAACTACGTGCCAGCAGCCGCGGTAATACGTAGGGGGCAAGCGTTGTCCGGAATTATTGGGCGTAAAGCGCGCGCAGGCGGTTCCTTAAGTCTGATGTGAAAGCCCACGGCTCAACCGTGGAGGGTCATTGGAAACTGGGGAACTTGAGTGCAGAAGAGGAGAGTGGAATTCCACGTGTAGCGGTGAAATGCGTAGATATGTGGAGGAACACCAGTGGCGAAGGCGACTCTCTGGTCTGTAACTGACGCTGAGGCGCGAAAGCGTGGGGAGCAAACAGGATTAGATACCCTGGTAGTCCACGCCGTAAACGATGAGTGCTAGGTGTTAGGGGGCTTCCACCCCTTAGTGCTGAAGTTAACGCATTAAGCACTCCGCCTGGGGAGTACGGCCGCAAGGCTGAAACTCAAAGGAATTGACGGGGGCCCGCACAAGCGGTGGAGCATGTGGTTTAATTCGAAGCAACGCGAAGAACCTTACCAGGTCTTGACATCTTCGGACAACCCTGGAGACAGGGCGTTCCCTTCGGGGACCGAATGACAGGTGGTGCATGGTTGTCGTCAGCTCGTGTCGTGAGATGTTGGGTTAAGTCCCGCAACGAGCGCAACCCCTGACCTTAGTTGCCAGCATTCAGTTGGGCACTCTAAGGTGACTGCCGGTGACAAACCGGAGGAAGGCGGGGATGACGTCAAATCATCATGCCCCTTATGACCTGGGCTACACACGTGCTACAATGGATGGTACAAAGGGCAGCGAAGCCGCGAGGTGTAGCAAATCCCATAAAACCATTCTCAGTTCGGATTGCAGGCTGCAACTCGCCTGCATGAAGCCGGAATCGCTAGTAATCGCGGATCAGCATGCCGCGGTGAATACGTTCCCGGGCCTTGTACACACCGCCCGTCACACCACGAGAGTTGGCAACACCCGAAGTCGGTGAGGTAACCTTTATGGAGCCAGCCGCCGAAGGTGGGGCCAATGATTGGGGTGAAGTCGTAACAAGGTAGCCGTATCGGAAGGTGCGGCTGGATCACCTCCTTTCTAAGGAATATTACGGAAACGTATTGGTTGCGTTCGTTTAGTTTTGAGAGATC